>CAMKRZ010000001.1 GCA_946415315.1 uncultured Lachnoclostridium sp.
AATACTTCCGAGTGATAGGTGAGCTGGAATATGTCAGAAAGCTGTATATCGATCTACTTGGAGATCGATACCGGCTGGAGAGTAAGCTGAATCGCGAAATTGACAGGCTGCCGGAAGCTGAAAAAGCTGCAATCCGGAGCACATTTATCACCAGTGGAAACCCTGCGGAATTATGGGAAAAACTCATTAAATTGACAGATTTAATTTACAGGGAACTCGAAGGATATAGTGTACCTGTGACAAAGGAATTACTGCACAAGTATTTTAAGGGACTTATGTAAGACAGCTTACACTTGCCAAATTCGAATTTGTCGAGATTGTTATCTTTTAATCTTTTTAGCGGAGGGAACTTACGCATGAATAAGAAAATGGTAATCATTAGAACTCTGGAGACTCTTCTGCAAATACTTATTGTCCCTTGTTGTATCATAGGAGATTGGACAAGTACATATCAGGGATCGTATGGAATTGAATACCGAAAGGATAACTTCCTTGACGCGGCAGTATTGTTTGATTCGGATTATCTGGCTACAATCGTTGTCGCTATGCTTGCTGTTGTGATTATAATTCTGATATGGACGAGGGCAGCAAGGTTTGCCTTCATCCCTGCGATGTTGCAGTCGAGTAACTGGACCTGTGAGTAATGTCGGTTAAATAAATATAGTAGCGACTGAGCCTCAATTGAAACATATAAAATGAAGCCATTTTTATGAGATGTGATATCTGTGGAAATTACAAACTAAACGCGACTAATCATTATTCAAGTTGGATGGAGGCTCCTGATTATGCCCAGATCAGTTATTGAAATGTTTGATATTCCTGAAGTGCTGGAACCTTCTTTCGTGGATTTGCTTTCTGATGGCGAGCTGTTTGGAATTAAAGGTATCTGGCAGCTTTCCTACCGTGATTTAAGAACTAAAAGAATTGCAATCAGTAATGAAGGTGATCTTTCGCGGTTTACGTTTAACGATGCGACGATTTTTCCGCCGGGATTATCTGAGATAGCGGGGAAGGTAATGGAAGAAGGTAAGTCAGGAAGAATCTTGAATCACGATGGCCTGACGGGAAAAGGGGTTAAGGTTGCCGTAATTGATAAGCCGTTGAACCCGAATCATAAGGAGTTTGAGTCAAGGCTCGAGGTAATTAAGGTCGAACCGGATAATGAGAACCATGATTCATTGGATTTTCACGGTATGACATGTGCATCTCTTCTTGCCGGAAAATCTTGCGGGATCGCCCCGGAAGCAGTGATCAAATATTTTCAGATTCCTGATTCCGGAGACAGAAAGGAAATATCAAGGTATGCTCTTAAGGCTCTGAAAAAGATCGTCGAGTATAACCTGGAGAATACGGGGGATCCTATCCGATTGGTCAGCTGGTCCGGCGGGTTTACCGGGGAGGATATGGAGGAGAGAAACAACTACGCGCAAGTCCTTTCCGGAATGGGGTGTTATCTTATTGATGCCACAATGTTCATGCGCAATTTCGGCGGGATTGACTTCAACCCGTATGCTGAGTGCAATGAAAAGAAATATTCCTTGAATCAGTGGCAGTTAGATAATTATGAGAGAAACAAGGAGCGACCGGGTTTTACGGAGTGGTTTGAAAACTGCTGTTATGTACCTTCCTCGCGTTGCACTGCAGCTTCGGATGATATAGCAGACGGCTATATTCACTGGGGAAAAGCTGTTTCTGAAAGCTGGACAATACCGCAGGCCGTCGGTGCCATGGCTTTATGTCTGCAAAAGAGGCCTGAACTTACGTATGAATCATTTGTGGCATTAGCAAAGCAGTGCCCCAGATTGAATGGCTTCGTCATTTTGAATGTTGACAGCATTGTTGAGGCTTTGCAAAAATAGTTACGATATATTTCGGAATTCCAGGCGATAGGAGACTATCTTTTAAGATTTCGGTAATACGGAACGGATAATCAGTGTCATCGTGTCATCATAAATTAAGAGAAAATGCCGGCGAGAGACATCTTGCCGACCTTTTTATTGTTAATGGTTATTTGTAAACGATACATATAATTGCTCGAGAAATTTTTCCGCTATGGGTGTAAAAGTCTGGTAGCGGTTCCATGCGATATAAAGCTTTGTCTCCGCTTTCGGAGCGAGTGGTCGGAATACCAGTCCGCTGCCCTCTGAAGTATTAATCAGGTGATCGAAGGTCAGAAGGTATCCGAGACCTTCTTTGGCAAAGATGGAACCGTTGTAGGAAAGACGGAAGGAACCTTCCAACTTCATTTCGGAAAATGAAGACCCGGCCCACTCCTTTATCTCATTATTCCATGCCTGCTCAGAACAGAAAAGAGGCAGTCCGATCAGGTCTTTTGCATGGATAGTCTTTTTCCTTGCCAGCGGATCATCCGCGGGTATAACAAGACCCCATGTATCACCTTCCGGGAATTCGATGTATTCGTATTTGTGGCTGTCCGGGTACTCTGCAAGGACAAGAAAGTCCAACAGCCCTTTATCGAGTTTGTCTGCGATTTGTTCTGTGTCGCCGCTTGTGATGTGATAATGCAGGTTGGGATAACGTGACTTAAATTCTTTTATTACTCTCGCAAGGTATTTGATCCGGTAGGATTCCGCAAGACCCAGATAAAGTTCACCGCCGGTGATGTCATCGAGGGATACGAATTCCTGCTCTATCTTATCCGCCATGCTGATCAGGTCTTCCGCACGGTTCCTTAAGAGGATGCCTTCGTCCGTAAGACGGATACTGAAGCTGTGACGGGTAAAGAGTTTCTTTCCCAGTTCGTCCTCAAGGGATTTTAATTGCTTGGAAAGCGTGGGCTGTGTGACATGCAGAAGTTCCGCAGCGCGGGTCATGTTTTCTTCCCTTGCAGCAGCAAGGAAGTATCTTAGTGTTCTGATTTCCATGAGCATTTTCCTTTCATATTCGCTGTGATATGCATAATTGGAATATCACGATATTCATTATAACCATTAGCGAAGAATCTTTCAAGCGTTTATGATAGGAACTGTAAAGAAAAGAATTGATGCAGGAAGCGAGGAATGCTATGGATCTGAAACGCTTGAAGCAGTATTTGTCTGATGCGGGGTGCTGCAAAAATACATCTGACGACATCATAAGGATGTGTGAAGCCGGAAACATGGAAGGTGCCCTGCACATGATGAGAAAAGACCGGTGCAGGCTGATGGATGAGCTGCACGAGAGCGGGAGGAAGGTCGATTGCCTGGACTATCTGATCCGTACCACGGAAAATGCACTCAAAATGAGCCAGGTACATACGTGAAATATGTCATGAGGATGCGAAGCATTTGAGTGGCATGGCGAAAACAAAAAACGGAGGAAATCATGATGATGAAGACAGAAGAACTGAAACTGACACAGGAATGGGATAAGACTTTTCCGAAAAATGACAAAGTCAATCACAGTAAGGTGACATTTATCAATCACTTTGGGATTACACTTGCCGCAGATATGTATGTACCGAAGAGTTGCGAAGGAAAGTTTCCGGCAATCGCGGTTTCCGGACCGTTTGGAGCGATCAAGGAACAGTCCTCCGGGCTGTATGCGCAGGAGATGGCTTCGAGAGGATTTCTCGCAATCGCGTTTGATCCTTCTTTTACCGGCGAGTCCGGCGGATTTCCGAGGGACATGCACAGTCCGGATATCGACGTGGAAGACTTTCAGGCCGCGGTGGATTATCTTGTGAACCGGGACGATGTAGACCCGGAGCGGATCGGGATCATCGGCATCTGCGGATGGGGCGGCATGGCGCTTCAGACGGCCTGCCTGGACACGCGGATCAAGGCAACCGTTACCTCCACCATGTATGATATGTCCCGCGTGGCCGGGAATGGGTATTTCGACTCCGCAGACGACGAGGAATCGAGATATCAGATGCGCATGGCAATTAATCAGCAGCGGACGGTAGATTACAAAAACGGCGGGTATGCCCATGCGGGCGGCGTCGTGGATCCGCTTCCGGAGGATGCGCCTTACTTTGTGAAAGATTACTATGCATACTATAAGACATCGCGGGGATACCATGCGCGCAGCCTCAATTCCAACAACGGTTGGAACGTGACGGCAGGGACATCCTTGATGAACACACGCCTGTTCACGTACGCGAAGGAGATCCGCAGCGCCGTATTGATGATTCACGGGGAGAAAGCGCACTCCTGCTACATGTCCAAAGACGCGTACGCGGACATGGTAAAGGACAGTAAGTACGCAGCGAACAAGGAACTGCTTATCATCCCCGGAGCAAGCCATACAGATCTTTATGACCGGATGGACATCATTCCTTTTGATCGGATCCAGGCATTTTTCGAAGAAAATCTGTAGGAAAAGAGGACAGGATAATGCAAAAGAGAAAAATGAGAAAGGGAGTGAAGGTCTTGCTGATCGTTCTCGGAAGCATCGTTGGTCTGTGCCTTTTGGTTGCAATAGCCGGGCTTTTGTTTCTTTCGTTCTGGCCCTCGGTCGGGAAGATGCCGGGAAAGAAGGAACAGGAGGCATATGCGAAGAAGAGCGAGTTGTACTACGACAAGAAATTTCATAATGAGATTGATTTTACGGTAATGACCGGAAAGCAGGACACCACGAGTGATCGTAAAGTTCCCAAGGAACAGTTGAAGGCGGTAAATCCGACATATGCCGAGCACGGGCAGGAGGGCGGACTGGTGATCACCTGGATTGGTCATTCCTCGGTTTTACTGCAGCTAGGGACAACCAACATCCTGATCGATCCGGTGCTTGGAAACCGTTCCTCGCCTGTGTCATTTGTCGGACCGAAGCGTTTCTCAGAGTGCCCGGTGACCGCGGAGAGTCTCCCGGAAATAGATGTACTGTTCGTCTCCCATGATCACTATGACCATCTGGAGTACGGCACGATCAAAGACATCGATGCCAAGGTGAAGCGGTATGTCGTGCCGCTCGGTGTGGATGTAATATTGAAAGGCTGGGGTGTATCCGAAGATAAGATTACTGCGCTTAACTGGTGGGAGGAAGTGACATGGGACAGCGTTACGTACGCGCTGACACCGTCGCTGCACTATACGGGACGGAATCCGCTTAAAGGAAACAGCACCCTCTGGGGCGGTTTGTTTGTAAATGACGGCGCCCACAAGGTATACTACACCGGAGACGGCGGATACTACGATGTGTTCTCCCGCGTCTACGAAAAATACGGTGAAGTTGACTTGATGTTAGGGGATTCGGGACAGTATGACACCGCATGGGCGACTACGCACATGTTCCCGGAACAGACAGTGCAGGCAGCTATTGATGCACACGCAAAATGGCTCATTCCGGTGCATTGGGGAACATTCTCCCTTGCCAACCACGCCTGGGATGATCCGATTATCCGCGTTGCCTCCGCAGCGGAAACCAAAGGGGTTAATCTGGCTACGCCGAGGCACGGACAGACGATTGATTTTGCCGAGATATCGGTAAGCACGGAGCATTGGTGGGAGGACAATCGCAGAACAATGGAAGGAAAAGCCTTAAAACTCAGGATCGGGGAAACTGAAGTTTCCGTCGAATGGGAGGACAACGAATCAGTCAAGGCGCTTCAGGCGCTTGTCGCCGACAAACCGCTTACCATATCCATGTCGATGTACGGCGGGTTTGAACAGGTCGGCTCTCTCGGGACCGTACTTCCGAGACAGGACAAGGAGATCACCACCGAAGCCGGAGACATCGTGTTGTATTCGGGAAATCAGATCGTTGTGTTTTACGGATCGAACTCATGGGCATACACAAAGCTTGGAAAGATCACGGACAGGACCGCTTCTGAGATGAAAAATCTGCTCGGAAACGGAAATGTGTCTATTACTATTAGCACAGAATAAAGTCATCGTCATTGAGCACAGGAATTGAAGACAATTGATGTTTTCGGAACGCGCAGAAGGAGGACTGAGGTCCTCCTTTTGCTATAGACGGTTGTTTACGGATGTGTTAGAATAATTCGAAAGAACATCGTAGTATTTCGGAATTACGATTTAAGGAGTTGCACGTTGAAGACTTTGATCTATTACAAGCCGGAATTTGTTGACCCGGCAAGAAAGCTGCGCGAGAATTACATTGCACACCGTCACGAAATAGCGGATATCGTTTCTGAAGAAGAACAGAATGATATTGCATATGCAAGGAAAATGCTATATGACGAAGCAATATTCATTGAAGATTCAGAGACAGTAATTATCCATGACATTGCGTCGGGAAATACAAGAAGATGTCCTGTTACAGAAGTTTATTATCGGGATTGATATTTTGGTTAGTAGGGCGATTATCGTTGAATAAAACGTGCGATGGAGAGAGCAAGGTATGGCAAAAACTTCTAAAGAAAAGAAAAAAGCCAGACTTCCTGCAGAATACTCAGAGGGTATGCTTCATTTCAAGACAGGTCCGGGATGGAAGGCCTGTTATGACAGTGAAAGGGAGCTTTATACCGCTGAAAGCTTTTGGGAGGGTTACTACGATCTTTATGAGATTAACGAGGAAATATTTTACAAACTGAAGCCGAAAGGCAAAGATCGCAGAGAAGCCCATGAACTGATCCATACCGGCAGGCATTTGTATAAAAGCGTCAGTGACAACAACGGTTCATACGATATTGCACTTGATGAAGACTATGCCTCTTTCTGTCCATGGGCTGACATACAAAAAACAGGAGAGATGTGGGATTCGGAATTGACCGATCTGGCAGTGAATGTTTTTGAATCCGAAAAACAAAATCGCGAACAGCGACGCAAAAGACGTGAAGAACAGGAACGGAAAAATTGAGTTGAGAGATACTATCTTTGGGATGATCTGAATGTCGCTCGGTTGAAGAGGCTTCACGCAGATATTGTCCTTTGGCCTGTTTATACGGATTTCAATTACGAAGAATGGAATAAAACCATAAAAAATGAGTATGCTGAACAGGTTGCCCGCATTGGTCATGGCGTCTGTCTGGTAAATTCGGTATGCTTGGAGAGAGAAGGCTCTGAAATAATATTTCGGTATTGCGCGCTACAGGACGGAGTATGGCATGTTTGAGATACGATATAAAATTGTTCTTTCGGAGTATGACGATTTTAAAGGACAGGACGGTTTTCTGCAGATCAGAGCAGGTAATTTTTCGTTTGGAAAAATCTGGTCGGATGAGCTTGATGACATCATGCCGACGGAATCTCTGTGCGATTGGATGGAACGGCTGGTCCGGGTGTGCAAGTATCTGGAAACGGAGGACTACATTGCGTTAAGTATCGTGGATTTCTTTGACGACTGGCTCGAATTCCGACGAGAAGGCGAAACCGTTTTTGTTGGCGAAATTCATGCGCCGAAGAAAGTCGGGACTATGAATATCGAGCGAGAACAGCTGCAGGTGACGTCTTGCGAATGGAAAGACCAGCCCGTCAGTTACAAAGAACTCTGCGATGAAGTATATCGGAAAGCCGGCGAATACATCCGGTACTTGAAAGAGAACAACGAAGATGAGGATGGCTTCGAATGCCTGTTGAATGAATACGAAGTAATAAGAACAATTGAAAGCAAAGCATGATCAGATCGGCGGCTGGTGCCATAAGGATTTACGGATATTTTGACACCGGCGGAAAAGGTTTTATTTGTCGACGCAAATTGAGGGGCATTTTGAGTGTGGATAGCACAACGTGAGATGTTGTAAGTAAATTCAAATTTGAGGAGAAAAGCAATCATGAATATCGAACTTATTCCTTTACTTCCCGGAGATAAAGATATAACGGATTTGATGCGAATACACGCTTCGCCGTCTGTTACAAAATATATTTCCATATCCGAAAATTTCTTTGACTATGTTGACTATGTTACAAACACAGACAAAGTTATTTATTATAAAATAATGTGGAACAGGGTACTGGCAGGTGGCGTTCATTGCGAATATGCAGACGGAACGATGTTTCTCAGTATATGTATCGATGAAATATACCGTCGTCACGGTATCGCTGAAGCGGCATTGAATCAATTATTTCTTGCGCAAAGCAATGATGTCAATGTGATTGAAGTGAGCATTGACGAAACAAATGTGCCGTCACTTTCGCTTTTTCAAAAACTCGGATTTTCACAAATCGGCAGAGAAGATGAATTGATAATCCTGCGTAAGTTATTATGTTAACAAATTCCGGTTTGTAGAGATTATTATCTTTCGGCATTATGAACTGTAGAGAAAGACAAAGCGGAGCCTGTGGAGGTAAAACATTATGGAACACCGGGGAACAAAAGAGATAGAAACCGAAAGACTAATCCTTCGACAGTTTACCAGATCCGACGCAGAAGCTATGTTTAAAAACTGGGAAAGTGATCCAAGAGTTACGGAGTTTTTACGTTGGCCGACAGCAAAAGATGTCAGTGACGCGGAACAGGTTCTTGATGAATGGATCCGGGGGTATGATGATCCGGGTTTTTATCAGTGGGCAATCGTTTTAAAAGAGATCGGAGAGCCTATCGGTTCTATTAGTGTTGTGGGGAAAAACGAAAAACTGGATATTGTTCATATAGGATATTGCATAGGCAGCAAATGGTGGCATAAAGGATTTACCACAGAGGCATTTAAAGCGATTATCCCTTTTTTCTTTAAAGAGGTCGGTGTAAACCGAATTGAATCACAGCATGATCCCAACAATCCGAATTCAGGAAAAGTAATGCAAAAATGCGGATTAAAGTACGAGGGAACACTTCGCCAAGCGGATTGGAGTAACAAAGGTGTTGTAGATGCTTGTATGTATAGTTTATTGAAATCTGAATGGGAGTGATAAATCAAATTCCATTTTAGATAGTTCTTTAGCTTTTGGCATTACGCGTATACTTTTCAAGAACCAAACAAAGCGATTTGAAAACGGGATTCATGGAAATGTCAGAAATAGGGTGCAGTGGATTTATGAAATGCCGGTAAGAGATCGGCTATGAGTAAATAACAACAGAAAGAGAGACGAATTTAATGCTTGAATTAGTTGTACCCGCATTAGAAGATATGTGGTTTAGAGAGAGCCTTATGGCTGATGAGGAAACAATGTCCTATAATCATGCTTGGGGAGGAACAATACCATTTCCAAAAGAAAGATGGCAGGGGTGGTATGATTACTGGATTGTCAAACACGAAGGGCAGAGATTTTACAGATATCTGAAAGATGAGAATGGATTTGTGGGCGAAATAGCGTATCATTTCGATCCGGAGTATGATGGTTATGTTGCCGATGTTATAGTTTTTTCTAAGTATCGTGGAAAAGGCTATGGAGCAAACGGGTTAGAACTTCTTTGTGCTGCCGCCAAAGAAAATGGTATCTCTGTTCTTTATGATGATATTGCAATCGATAATCCTGCAATCAGTCTTTTTCTGAAGAAAGGCTTTTATGAAGAGTACAGAACTGAAGATTAAATAATTTTAAAGAAAGAACTGTAGAATGAAGAGTAAAAGCAGATGGATGCAAATGAAGTGGAGGGATTATTTACTAAAAAGTAGGGGGAGGCAGAAAAACATGGAAGAAAAATATCTGGAATTGGAAAAACGAGTTAAGATTCTTGAGGAAATGCTTAAGGGATTCCTTCAAACAGAGGGAAATGAGATTCATATTCAATTAGATCACTGTCAAGGGGATTTAATCGTTGGTGATAACTGTGATATAAATCTATCGCATTGTCCTGTCGGAACAATGATTCCGGGGAGTTTCGAAGACGCAGACTCCATGCTTGATGAAATTGAGGATAGGATTGATGATCTGGATAGTGAAGTGGACCGGCTTGATAGCAGGATAGATGATGCAGAGAGCCGTGCAGAGCGGTTAAAATCGTCATTAGATCAATAAAGCGGCAGGAAAATATTTCGGCATTACGAGTCAGAGGGTAACTGACGAATTGGGGCATAATATTGAGAGAATTACCGGAAGCGAAAATCAGAAGGAAGGAGCGATTATGGAGAAAAACAATGAACTTGTACTGTTTGAAACGAAAGACAGGGAGATTCGGCTTGCTGTGCCAATCGAAAATGAAACAGTATGGCTTACGCAGGCGCAAATGACAGAACTGTTCTCGGTAGACAGATCCGTAATTACTCGTCATGTTAACAATATTTTCGCTGAAGGTGAACTAGAGAGAGAAAGCAATGTGCAAAAAATGCACATTGCAAATGCAGACAGGCCGGTTCAGCTTTATAGTCTTGATGTCATCATTTCTGTCGGATACCGGGTCAAATCACATCGGGGAATCGAATTCAGACAATGGGCTGGCAATGTGTTGAGAGACTACATCGTTCGTGGTTATGCCGTTAATGAAAAGCGTCTCGCCGCTCTGAAAAAGACCGTAGAAATCCAGACAAAGATACGCTGCCGGATAAGATGATAACGGAATTCGTGAAAACGCACAACGTTAAGGATGCCGTCGAATTCGGATGCGGAGAAGGCAGAAACGCAATCTATCTGGCAAAAAGTGGAATCGACGTGCTTGCAGTAGACTCTTCCGAAGTCGCAATCCGTAATGCAAAGGACAAGGCGGAAGGGCTTGAAAACGCAAGGTTTATCTGCAGTAATTTTCTGACGGTTGACTTTGAGGGCCGAAAGTACGACCTCGTGATCGACAGCGGAATGTTTCATCATCTGCCGCCGCACAGAAGACTGCAGTACAGAGAGCTTCTCAAGGCAATTCTGAAAGAGAACGGATACTTTGTCCTACTGTGTTTTTCGGCAGATGAAGACGGAGCCGAGGAGCTTGATGACCTGGAGTTTTACACGAAAAGGAACACGGGCGTGTCATTTTCGGAACAAAGACTACGGGTTTTTTTCGGTTCCGATTTTGAGATTGTCAGCATCAAAAAACGAGGTCAGGAAATGACGGAAGAATACATAGACATTCCATTGTTGTATGGTTGTGTCATGAAACTTGTGGAGGGGCTCATAAAGTGAAAAATCTCATCATACCGAAGAGGCTGAATGCGGGCGACAAAGTAGCGTTTATTTCTATATCGGGAGGGCGCGCCGGAGACAAGGACATGGTTCCCAGGTACATGCTCGGGAAGAGAAGATTCGAGAAAATCTTCAACGTGGAAGTGGTTGAAACGCCGAATGCGCTCAAGGGTAGCGATTACCTTTACGAGCATCCGGAGAAGCGCGCTGAGGATCTGATGTGGGCGTTGAAGGACGACTCCATCAAGGGAATCATCTGCAATCAGGGCGGAGACGATTCTTACCGGGTTCTTCCGTACATTGATCCGCAGGTCATTCACGATAATCCGAAGGTATTTATGGGCTTCTCCGATATCGCGACGTGGACGGCTGTCTTTTCGTATGCCGGAGTCCGCTCCTATTACGGTCCGACCGTTCTGACGCCGATCGCGCAGCCAGGAAAGCTTGATGAATACACGGAAAATGCGATCCGGCGCACGTTGTTCTCGAACGAAGTGATCGGTGAGATCAAGCCGTCCGAATGGAACACGCCCATCGACTGGAAGACCACGTATACGATCGAAAAAGGACTGAGAACAATCCAAGTCGATCGCTTTTCGGAAAATGATGCCATAGAAGATCCGAACGACAGGATTCCGTGGGAACCCGGAACCGGTTACAAAGTATTGCAGGGCTCCGGAAAGATCAGAGGACATATTATTCCGGTATGCGGCGGTCCGCTCTGGCAGATCATGGGAACAAAGTTTTTTCCGACTGCCGATATGTGGGAAGATTCGATAATTGCGTTGGAGCACTGCAATATATACGACAGCAAATTAGCAGGATTACATGAACTTCGCGCATTTGCTGCAGCAGGCGCATTTGACAAGGCAAAAGCAATCCTTACAGGGCCGCTTGATGATGACAGCAGGGAAACGCTTTTCCGGGTGATCAACAAGGAGGTTCAAAGACCGGATCTGGTGATTCTGGAGAATGTGGATTACATTCACAGAACGCCCATGACGGTGCTTCCGGTCGGAGCGCAGATGGAGATTGACTGCGATGCTCCGAAGATTGAAATTCTCGAATCGGGAGTATTATAATATTTCGGGTTAACGCGCAGTTGGAGGGGGCAACATGGAGTTTCAAGTATTGGGTCCGGATAACGTAAAACAGTATATCGAGTATCTGAAAACTGCAATGACAAAAGAGCCTGAGATGATGACGACGGACATTGTTGACGAAGAGGGTGTTTTGGAAAGAGTCAGTGATCCATTCTATATGAAAACGACATCTGTCTTGGCAATAGAAAACGGAAGGGTTGTCGGACGCATCGAATATCATTTCTATGGTTGTATGCAGGATGGATACCGCATGGCATATGTGGATTGGGTTTATGTGTTGCCGGAGTATCGCCATCAGGGAATAGCGCAAGGGTTATTTGGCGAATTGGAGAAAGACTGTAAGGCCAAAGGCATCAATCAGTATTATTTGATTAGGGCAACCAATCACGATGCGAACAGGTTTTATCATGCTTTTGCGGAGGCGTCGCTAAGCGAAGCACCCTTGCTGCGTAAGTATTTATAAGGCTGGCAGAGAGAAGGGCCTTACAGCGAAAAATACAGAATGTACGGACAAAACATATTTACCGAGGGAACTAAGGCAGGTATTACAATTATAATGAGCTGCTGAGGGTTAGGGTTATTTCGTTATATCATTTTGAATTAACGAGAGAAAGAAAAATTTTGAGTTGGGAGAGTAAAGATCATGCAAGAGATTTACAAAAGCGTATTGGAGGCAGATCGGGCTGCAATTGTCATTTGTGATCTTAACCATACAATCATATATATGAATCCGGTTGCGATCAGCAGATATGAAAAATGGGGCGGCAAGAGTCTGGTCGGAAGATGTTTGCTTGATTGTCATAATGAGAAGTCGAGAGAGAAGATACACAGAGTGGTAGACTGGTTTAAGGCTTCAAAGGATAACAATCTGGTATACACTTTTTTCAACGAAAAAGAAAACAAAGATGTCTATATGGTTGCCCTGCGCAATGATGAAGGTGATCTGATCGCATACTACGAGAAGCATGAGTATCGCAACAGGGAAACTATGAAGATGTATGATATGAATTGATGTTTCGGTTACTGTCGTTGTAAAAAACCGAAGTGTCGGAAAGAGTCCGTATAATGCGATGATGTTTGAGCGGGAGGCTAGAGTTGTTGAATTGCTCATTGCCGAAGGAGTATTACCGCATCGCTGGATGTTGGAGCACAAAAGAAAAAGGAAAGACGACTATGAATATAGCGTTAAAACAATTATCGGTGGATATGGGAAAACCGGAATATGATATGCTGCAGGGAATTTCTGCTGTGGAAAACGGTTTTACGAACCCGGCATACAACCTGTCTTATGACGAGTATAAAGAGTGGCTTCGAATAACCGATAATAATTCCATAGGCAAAGATCTGCCGGAAGGCTGGATCCCGTTTACCACCTATTTTTTATATATCGACAATATTCCCGTCGGTTACGGCAGAGTCAGGCACTCGTCATCCGAGTATTTGGAAACGGTTGTCGGTGCGGGAGATCTTTAGCTTGGAAAAAGATTTTTCTGCAATGAGGGGGGCGGAAAATGAGTCAGATTGTTGAGAAAATGCGGCAGGAAATAATGAACCGCAGTGCCCGGTTTGAAGAACATACAAAGGGTACGAAGGATGAGTACAACATATATCGGGAGCATATACAATATGTTCATAAATATGTGGTCGCGCTCTCGAAGGATAAAAACGTTGACAGGGAAGTACTGGAATTAGCAGCCTTTTTGCATGACATCTCCATGACCGATATAAATTCGGACAGGAGCAGGCACAATGAATTCGGGGCAGAGATTGCGGAACAGTTACTAAGGGAAAATAATTATCCGGAAGATAAAACACAGCTCGTTAAAAAGTGTATTCTGAACCACAGTAAAAGAAGACAGGAGTACCGGAGTACAGAGGAAGAACAGATCCTGGTCGATGCGGACGGATTATCACATTTTGACGTTGCTAAATCGCTTTACTCATTGCCGAGCAAAGTCATGGGATTAAGCGAAGAAGATTCGGTACGTTTCGTGCAGAATAAACTGACCGGGGATTACGAAGAATTAAGCGATGATCTGAAACACCTGGTGAAAGAAAAATATGACAGAGTAATGGCAGCGAAATGTGCGGATGACCTGTTAGCCATTTGACCACCGGATGAGACCATCAATCTTTCACTTTTATATTGATGAACTCGATATGTCCTTCTGGAGCGCAAGATTGTACAAAAGAACAGGCAGGGGTGAATAATGGATAAAGAAATTGTTTTTTCGGCTATCAATAACAAATATGAAGAACTGAAAAAGGCACTGGAAGGAGACGATTTAGAGCGAATCCTTGAACTCGCATTGGAGTTGCATGCGATGGTTCACCCTGCAGAAATCTCAGAACGAACGGAAAAGACAGTTGCGGATTTTGTGTTGGATTACATGATGCAGGGGCATCAGAACGAGTTGGTTCCGCGAGAGACATGGGATACGGATCTGCATTATGCAGGCAGCAAAACCGTTCCGATCTGCTGGCAATTTTGGCACATCTACAGAATTGAAGACATAGTCAGCAACATTTTGATGGAGAACGGTCAGCAGATATTTAATGACGAGTGGAAGCGGAGAATAGGCTCTTCCATCTCGGACACCGGCAATGCCCTGGAACCGAAAGAATTGATTGCCTGGAGTAAAAATATCAATGTGGACGAACTCCGGAATTATATCATAACTGTCGGTAAAAACACACGGCGGATTCTTTCGGGGTTGACCCTGAAGCAGATTAAATCCATGGTGCCGGAAGAATGGGTCATGCGGATTCTGGAAGAAGGCGGTGTGACAACGGATTTTCGCTCGGTATGGCTTCTTGTCTTCTGGGGCAGATTGACTGTCGGAGGTATGATCCTGACACCTATGACATCGCATCACATGATGCATTTGCCGACAAGTGTTGACTATATCGTAAAGACGGTTGGTTAGGCAACTTTCAGTATAACAAAAGGAGAAGAACATAAAAAAGTGGTACGACGAAGAATATGAATTTACGGTTAAAGTAACGGGCTTCCTGCATGGAGATCATACGGAGCGGTATTGCCGCAACGGTGAAGAAATCGGTGATGTCTACAAATGCACCTATGGATGTCCGGTTAATAAGGATGGCTACGGAATTTGTTCAAAGACAATGATGATGCTGTATCCCTTGATGGAAGCTGTCAGAAGCGGCGGTGATCTGACCAAGGTCGGCGGCGACGGGAAATACTCCAAAACAGTCGTGTGCCCGGACGGATGCGTGATTTTTAAACTGACCGCAAAACCTTTGGGAAATGAAAACTTTCATACCGGAGGATTCTGGGAATATCCGGATGAAACATAAAGAAAAGCAACAAGCATACGGCGTGGTCGGAATAACAATATCATTGCAATCCGCGGAGTTCCTTTCTTATTACCGGCTCAAGGAAGAACTGGTACAATTCTGCCGGGCAAACGGGTTGCCGACTTCGGGCGGAAAGCAGGAGTTGACTGATCGCATAGCATGCTTTCTGGATACCGGTGCTATTATGCCGGCAAACCGGAAACGAACCACGAAGCAAAGGGTTGCGGGTATCACCAAGGACAGCATTATTGAGTCGGGATTTGTTTGTTCGGAACTTCATCGTGCATTTTTCAAGCGAGAAATCGGCGATGGATTCTCCTTCAATGTGGCTTTTCAGAAATGGCTGAAGGAAAATGCCGGAAAGACGTACGCGGACGCAATTGCAGCCTATAAAGAACTGAAGAGTGCCGCCAGGGGGAAGCCGAAGATAATTGATAAACAGTTCGAGTATAATACGTACATACGTGATTTCTTTAACGATAACAAAGGGGCCTCACTGAGTGATGCCATCAAATGCTGGAACTACAAAAAGAGTATCAAGGGTCATAACAAATATGAGCAATCGGATTTGAAGGCGTTGGAATGATAAGTTATCACAGCTCGTTACAGAAAAACAAAGACTAAATGGATAAGAAGCCGGGGAGAATGGGCATGGAATTAAAAAAAGGCAACCAATGGAAATGCTGCTTTGATTCTGAAAGAGGATTGTATACTGCGCAAATAGGATACGGGGTAAATTGTACCTTATATGAGATTTCAAAAGAGATTTATGAAAATGTTGATGAGTCTGACGATGATTGGTCTACAGATTTGATTCGTGAAGGTCGACGTTTGTTCATGTCGGTAAATGATAAATGCGGATTGCCATATACAGTTGTCCTTGATGCTGATTATGAAAAACTTTGCCCGTGGTCCGATGCAAAGGTTTCCGGAGAAACATGGGATGAAGACTTTACTGATGCGGTAGTTGAGAATTTGGCTTCAGAAGTCGACAACCGAGAACAGCGTCGTAAAAAACGTGAAGAGCGGCAAAAGAAAACTGAGTGAGTAAACAGTAATCCGAAGAGTGTTAATGAAAGATTGCGTTACGGCTAATTGAGAGGTCATAATATGGATTGGAAAACAATAAAAAAGATTGATGCACATGTACACATTATTCCGCCGGAAATACTGAAACTATACAAAGAAAATGAGCCGGAAAGTCCCTGGGCGCATGCGGATGCTGATGAATATCTCCGCATTATGGAACAATACAATGTTGAAAAGGCTATAATTGTTCCTAATAACGACGGAAGGATGTACTATCCTAAGGCAGATGATACCAATAAATGGCTTGGTGAGTTGCAGAAGAAATACCCGGATAAGTTTCTGGCATTTGCGGACGTGAGAAAAGAGGGCAGTTATTTCATGGAGAATTCGCCCTATGACTTGCAGGATGCTGTTGAGGATTACGGATTAAAAGGACTCAAATTGCATCCGTCAAATTTGCAGCTCGATGCGGATAGTCTGGAGATGGTGCCCGTACTTCGAAAGGCTGCCGAACTGAATGTTCCTGTAGCTATTCATTCCAATCCCTGCAGGGTAGGCTTTCATGATAATTGTGCGCCGGATAGAATCAATAAAATGATTCAGGTATTTCCCGACCTGACCATAATTACGGCGCATATGGGCGGAATGAAATGGCAGGATGCCATCTCCGGCTGCGGGTATGTGGATATTTCTTCTGTGCTTCCGGAATTTGTAAAACTATACGGAATTGAGCAGACCAATCGAATCCTGCGGGGATTTGGCGTTGACAGACTGATTTTTGCAACGGATTATCCGGATGTGAGATATGTTGAGCCCGAAGAGGTTTATGAAACATATTGTAATATTCTGAATCAGATGGATTTTACAGAAGAAGAGGCAAGCAAAATCGCTCATGGAAACATTTGGCGAATACTCAATCAGTCTTGTGAATGCGATAACGAAATCATAACGGAGATTTGATCATGAAGGAAAAACCGAAGGTGGTATACCACGGCAGTCAGTATTTGTTTGAGGTTTTGATGCCGCGGCAGGCGAACGGACAATGTGAGGCAGAGGCTCAAATGGGGATTTATGCGGCGGCAACAATGGAGGAAGTCATTCCTTTCGCACTGCCGTTTCGATTCTACCCGGACTGTCCAGACGGAAAACTTTCCTTTGATTCTGACGGGATCAAAAGCTACCTGCGCTACGGGTCAATAAATCCAAACGGAAAAGGTTATGTATATGTCCTGCCGTCGGACTCGTTTGAACTCGTCGACGAGTGGGAATGGCTTTCCAGAACACCGGTAAAACCAATTAAGATGATTGAGATTTCGGTCAAGGATTATTGGCATACGATTTCATTTTCCGAGGAGGCAGAGAAGATTCAACGGGAGTTGTACAGCGCGGATCCGGAATGCTTTTTCAAGGCGGCGGAGGCTGATTCCCCGAGTGAATATGTGTGCAAGATCGCTTCCATGGAGGAAGTGATCGAAAAATGGGACACTTTGGTGCAGGAGCATCCCGATGACTCGAACTGGGCGGTATGGAAGAAGGACATCATAGCAGAAATCTCTGCGGGCGGAGAGATCCCGTATTACGGGATTCTTGACGGGAAGATTATCTGCGAGGCATATGCTGTCCCAAATTATACGCCGGGAGAGGACGACGCCGGACTTCGCGAGGAAGGGACTGCGTATCTGTCGGCGTTTCGCACGGTCAAGGAATATCGGGGCAAGGGGTATTTTTCGCGGCTGCTTCAATTTATGCTGGAAGATCTCCGACAGAAGGGATTTGCAAGAGCGGTCCTCGGCGTCGAACCATGCGAAGTCCTCAACAAGCAGATGTATCTTCGGTGGGGATTTACCGAGAAGATGTACACGGGAACCTGTACGTACCCGGACGGAACTGTCATTGAGGTGGAATACTACGGAAAAAAGCTGGGATGAGTTTGGAAAAAGTAGTTGTTGCGTAAAAGAGATAATGTACTAAGGCACAAAGTCGCAGTTTGTAAACAAGACGAGAAAGGCTCAGAATGTTGAAGCAATTTGAATTATTAGATATCGAGATAGAAGACTTAACAAAAGACCAAACTATTTGCGGTGTATTGTTGAGTGGATCTCTTGCGTATGGGAAGGCAACAGAGTATTCCGATATTGATCTGATTGTCCTCAGCAATAAAGACGAATTCGTAAGCCGTCGAGTCGAAGGCATTCTGATCGAAGAGCATTTTCACACATACGAGAAATTGGTTGACGGGCTGGATAAAAAACCTGCTGAAGTATATAAATACATCTATTCAAAGATACTCTTTGACGATGGCAGACTGACGAACCTTATCAAGAAAGCCCAATTCCTCTACGACCACTACAAAACGCCAATGGAAGAAAAAGGGAAGATAGATTACTGGCTCACAACAGTCAAAGACAAACTGAAAGGTGCCATTTCCAATAATGATAGTCTGAAAACATCGTATTTGCTTTCGACAAGTTCATGGGAAGTGCTCAAAGGAGTCTGGGCTGTGAACGACAAGCCTATGCCGTCCTCAGGTATTGCATTTGCATTTTACCATTCGTTAGCGGTTGTTCCATTTGATAAATGGTTCGAGTCTCTGTTTGATATTGATATTAATTCGAGAGCGGAAAGCATGATAAGAATCATAGATTGGATAATAAATCCTTAATATTTCGGTTACTTTGATTTCGGAGGTACTAATGCAGGACATAAGCAGTATTGAAAGATTCATTGATAAACAAAAAGTGAGCTTTATCGCATCGGTCGATGAAGATGGATTTCCAAATGTTAAGGCGATGCTGAGGCCAAGGAAACATGCAGGGTTGAAAGAATTCTGGTTCTCCACAAACACATCGTCCATGCGGGTGAAACAGTTCCGGAACAATCCCAAAGCCTGCATATATTTTTACCATAAAGGATTGATTAAATATGTAGGGGTTATGCTGACCGGTACGATGGAAGTTCTGACAGATCAGGAATCCAAGGACATGATATGGAAGAGGGGCGACACGTTGTTCTATAAGGGCGGTGTTACGGACCCGGATTACTGTGTCCTTAAGTTTACGGCTGAGAAGGGCCGGTATTATTGTGATTTAAAAACAGAAAGCTTCACGATAGAATAGCGAGTTATATCGCAATTTAACATCCGGCTGGTGTTATGAAAAATGTTGTGAGTAGGGTATGAATATGCATAAATTAATCATGCTTCGTGGAAATTCCGGGAGCGGAAAAACAACGGTAGCAAAGGGACTTCAGGAACTTTTCGGACGAGGTACTATGGTTCTTTCACAAGATATGATTCGAAGAGAAGTGCTTAAAGAAAGAGATGGGATAGATCCGCCGGCGCTGCCACTTATAAAACAGATTCTTGAGAATGGAAGCGAAAACTGCGAAGTGGTCATATTGGAAGGGATATTTATTGCAGACTGGTATCGAGAATTGTTTGAAGCAGCAATTGAATTGTATGGTTCGGACATATATGCGTATTATTTTGATATTCCTTTTGAAGAAACCGTAAGGCGTCATCAGACCAGATCGAAAGCAGCTGAATTTGGAGCCGATGAGATGCGTGAATGGTGGAAAGAAAAGGATTATTTGGACATGATAAAAGAAAACATTATCACAGAGGACATGAGCAAGGATGAGATCATAAACGAGATATATTTAAGAGTTTGCAATGGGTAATGGCAAGTTATATCGCAATTTTCCTGCCTAAGCTTTATGCTCTAACATAACAAACCCTTGTTACACAAAATACGAATATTGTGTAACAAGGTTTAGTTCACATAATACGAAGATACTTGAGCAAGAAACTTTTGGTTTTATAGACGATAACAAATCGGCAGTTTATAGGAGACTTGATGTTAGAAAAAATAACGTTTCCGAAACATGAATATGAGTCAGTGCAGAAATGGCTGGATAAACAAGGCTTTTGCTACACCACAAGGGTGTACAAAGAAGTTGGGAAGTACAAAGCTGGTGAATCTTACTTGGCCCCTTGGGGTGATGTGTTGATAATCGACGATGTTAAGACTTTTTCGAAAATATCAGAGCGGCCTTTTTATGACGAAATGAGTGAAGCGGAAAAGGAAGAAATCCGTAAATATTCAGAAGAAATGGGATTACCATACGAGTTTATAAGGTTTTCGAGGAAAGATTAGAGCAGGGTTACTTGGTTTATAGAATACGATTACTTCCAATTTGTGAGGGGATGGGAGATATTTATGATCACAATTAAAGAATCAACACGTGAGGACGTCAAAAATATACAGAGTCTTTGGGCTGACGGAGACGTGATGGAATTTATCTGGCCGGGAGGATTACAGGAAACGGAGGAAGGTGTATGGGAATGGTTGAACAGATCCATTTCCATCAAACCTTTGGGAAATCACTATTCCATATATGAAGACGGTAGATACTGTGGCGAGACTTCCTATAAAATTGATGAAGCCAATCGCTGTGCGGCATTGGATATAAAACTGTTTCGTTTTGCCAGAGGGCGAGGGATTGCAACCAGGGCATTATCATATTCCATTGAAGAAGCTTTTAAAAATGGCGCAGAAACACTTTGGGTGGATCCGCACCCTGCAAACAGTAAAGCAATTGCTTTATATGAGAGACTTGGATTTGTGCGGAAAGAAATGCCTGAGCATGTGATCGAAATGGGAGAAGATCCAAACGTATTCGCATATATGGAGCTTCGTAAACAGACAAATCAAAATTTGTTGCAAAGTGGTTGAATTAAATCGGCGTTTGACGAGGTAGCTGTATGGTGCAACTGATAAAAAGATGTCCGGAATATGTGATGGGATACAAGGAGTATTGTCAGGAATTGTATGATAACCATGTCACCTATTTCAGACCCACAAACCCAAAGAATATTGATAATGAATGGTTTTTTCGTACCAAGTCGTGGTATGACAGGAAAGAACAGGGATTGGTAGAAGGCCAACCCGTCAGTTTTCATTATTGGGCAATCGACAACGGAAAATTCATAGGAGAATTTCAACTCCGAACCGAATTTCCCGAAAAGGTAATGTTGGATATTGGAAGCATTGGTTATGCAGTTAGAGTATCGGAACAAGGAAAAGGATATGGCAAAGAGATTCTTCGCCTTGGGTTGGAACTTGCAAAGCAACACGGCATGGAAAAAGTGTTGCTGACAATCAACGACGAAAACAAAGCCTCCATTCAAGTATGTGAAAAACTGGGCGGTATCTGGAAAGACACCATAGAAGCATATAATGATGCGGAGGGGCAACATTTGTTAAGACGATATTGGATAACCCTTTAATTGTCAAATTCGAATTTGTTGAGGTTGATATAACGAATCAATGATACTGACACTGTTTCTCACTTTTGCGAAAATCGGACTGTTCACCTTCGGCGGCGGATACGCCATGATCTCGATTATCGAGAATATTTGTGTGGAACAGAAAAAGTGGATCACGCATGATGAGATGATGGAAGTCACGGTGATAGCCGAATCTACCCCGGGACCGATCGCGATCAATTGTGCAACGTATGTCGGCTACCGAAAGAAAGGAATGTGGGGTGCCATAGCGGCCACGCTCGGAGTTGTGTTGCCGTCTTTTATCATCATTTATCTGATCTCGGTTTTTTTGAATGATTTCCTGGAGATCACCTGGATTACAAATGCGTTTAAGGGAATTCGAATTGCAGTCGGAATACTGATTCTCGTCGCCGGGATCATCGTTGCCATGGGATGCTATATGATTCTGAAGAACTGTATTGTGCCGCTCAAGCAGCAGACAGCCGATCTGTGGCCTGCGCTTATGACATTGATACTGGCATTGTTGTATTTCGGTTCGCGAAAAGTTTCAAAAAGGAAAATGTCCCCCATTCTGTTGATTGTAGTTTCGGCGGCTCTGGGAGTCGCGGTGTATGGGATTTAGGGGGTAAATGATACAACGGATTGTAACAAGAAGACCATAGACAGGGATACTTTTCGGCTTTACGCGCGTATAGTTGCATTTAGGAGGGGGCTTCAATATGACGATTGATCGAGCAACAAGGGAAGATCTGGAGGCCATCCTTCAACTTCAGTATCTGGCATATCAATCGGAGGCAGAACTGTTCGGAACGCAGGATATCCCGCCACTCAAACAAACACTGGATGAGGTCATCAGGGAGTATGAAGACGGCATCATTTTGCGAATGACGGATGAACAAAACAGAATCATCGGTTCGATTCGTGCGAAGGAACAAGACGGAACGGTGTACATCGGCAAGCTTATGGTTCACCCGGAGTATCGACGCAGAGGGCTTGGATCCGCACTGCTTACGGAGATAGAGAAGTGGTATCCGGGCAAGCGATATGAGCTTTTCACCAGCACGCGGAGCGTTGACAATATCCGTCTGTATCGAAAAATGGGCTACACACCGTTCAGGCAGGAAGCTGTTACAGATGAATTGGTGTTTGTGTATTTAGAAAAACGTAAGCCGATTCAATGTTGCGAAAACCAAGCAAATACTAAGTACTACTTGTGTAGAAGATAAGTTCAGGAGAGGAATGCAATGCAATTCAAAGAAGGACTCGGATGGAAAGCGTGCTATGACGAAGAGAGAAACATTTACACGGCACAGAGAAGCTGGCGGGGATTTTACCAGCTTTGTGAGATCGATGCCGAGACGTATCGTAAACTCGGCGATAGTGCAAAAGCTGATAAACTGATTGGCAGCGGCAGAGTTCTGTTCGAGTCGGATGATGATTATTATACGCAGCGGTATTACAGGATTGTTGACGAGAATTACGACGAGCTTGCACCTTGGGCGAGCGCAAAATGGATTGCCGGAAAGTCGGACGTACTGTACAAGAGGGAAGAGGTCACCGGTCGGTTTCCGGGAGTGGCGTTTGCCTACGGGACTGCGGAGGCAAACAGTGCACAGTATTTTGGAGCCTCTGACGAGGAAGGCAGAACCAGTGTGGACAAGGAAACGATTTTTCCGGCTTGTTCCATCTCGAAGTTTGTCACCGCGATCTGTGTGATGAAAATGCAGGAACAGAAGATGCTGAACATTGATGAACGAGTCAATGACCGCCTGAATCAGTGGAAACTTCTCAACGCAGACGGAGTGGAAAGTGATGCGACAATCCGGGCCGTCCTGAGTCATACTGCCGGGATTATCGACGGTGAAGAGGCATTTTACGGACTGCGCATCGGAGACCCTGAGGTCAGCCTGCTTGATATTCTGGAAGGAAGAACGAAATATAACAACCGGCCTGTGAGAGCGGAGCAATCGCAAGGGACAGCTTTTGAATATTCAGATGCCGGTTATTGTGTTCTGCAGCAGATGATTCAGGATGTTACAGGCAAAGAATTCGCTGCCCTGCTGAACGAGCTGGTGTTTGAAGAACTGGGGATGGAGCACACATTTTTCGCCTCGCCGGCCGAACGGGAAAAGCATGAAGCGAACATGGCGACCGGCTTTGACGATGAAGGTTTACCGATTCCCGGAAAATTCCCGGTAACGCCGGATCTTGCCGCGTCGGGATTGTGGAGCACACCGAAAGATCTTTTGCTTCTTGCCGCAGAATTCATTCGAGCCCTTGATGGGAAAAGTACATTTTTACAGGCGGACAGCGCACGCGAAATCATAAAGCCCGTGGAGAATTTTCCGTGGGTCGGGCTCGGCGTCTTCCTCGACGGGGCGGACACCATTGTTTCCAAAGGGTGGGGAGAAAACGGGCAGTGCATGATGAAGCTGCACCTTCAGTCCGGTGAGATCTCCGTCGTTATGACAAACAAAAACCCGGGCGTGGATCAGGCGGAATCCGGCGTTGAATGGCTGGTGGACAGTTACGGCTGGTTTCTTTGAGATTTTTCGAGGTCATTATTTCGGTATTACGACGGAACAGGTATGATGGGGAGGTATATCATGTATATTCTTTTGTATGTATGTACTGCAATTATCATGTTTTCTTCAGGGAAGGCAGGGTGTACATTACTCATGCAAATGCGCTGTAAAGGCTGTGCGACCGGTCGCTATCTGTACACGGAAAAGAGGTATCGTGTGTTCGGCCGATATGTGGAACCCTGTTGGAATCCTGTGTATGAATACTGCGTAGGGCAAGTAGTCTATAAGGTGGAAGCTGAGGTTATGAGTCCCACTGACCGGATTGAAGACAGCAGTGTGGAAGTAAAATACCTTCCCTCAGATCCGGAGATATGCTTTATTAATGGATTAAGGGGAAGAATCCGCGGTCGCAATTCGAAGATTGTATGAACGTGGATACTTGGAGGTTTTGAAAAATGAGCAATTTGCAGATCAGAAAAATGACATACGATGATATCCCTCTTATATGCAAGGCGGAAAATGATGAAGCAGAATCCAATGTTGAGTATCTGAAGAATCACATGGAAAACCAGGAGAACAAAAAGTGCTCAGCGTTGATCGCGCTCTATGATGATCAAATCGCCGGACATGTGTTCTTATACTACGAATGTAAGTGGGGCGGTTTGAAAAAACAAGGATTGCCAAGCGTGGTGGATTTAGCTGTGTATGAATTGTACAGAAGAAAAGGCATTGCAACAGCGCTGATGGATGCTGCGGAAAGCGAAGCGCGAAAGTTTCATTCAAAGATCTATCTGGATGTCTGTTTGAACAGTGAGTATGGCCCGGCACAATGTTTTTACATAAAGAGAGGGTATGTTCCCGATGGCGCGGGGGTTTATTTTGAGGGGGAAGTACTCGGATTAAACGCGCCGTGCAGAAATGATGATGAATTATCACTGTGTCTTGTGAAGGAGTTGAAAGGATAATTCTGTATTACGAGCAAAAAAGGAGGTGCTTTCATGACTTATGCAGTAAGGTATTATACCAAGACAGGAAACACGAAGCGGCTTGCGGAGGCAATCGCCAAGGAACTGGGAGTAGAGGCGCTCCCCATCAGCGAACCGGTCAATGAGGCAGTGGACTATCTGTTCCTCGGGAATTCGTACTATGCCTTCACGATCGATCCGGAAGTGAAGGCGTTTGTGGCGTCTCTTGACAAGAGTAAGATCGGAAAGATCGTCAATTTCGGTTCTGCCGCGATGCTCAACTCGACGTACAAGAAAGTGAAGAAGGTAGCCGACAAAGTAGGGATTGCCATGGATGAGAAAGAGTTTCACTGCAGGGGTGAATTCAAGGGCGTCCATAAGGGCAGACCGAATGAGGAGGATATCGCCGCGGCAGTTGAATTTGCTAAGCAATACAAGTAATCAGTAATGGGTGAAGCTCATGAAATACGGAGAATCGACATTTGATATTTTATATCTGCTGTTTGTGATCACAGCCGGATGCATCATCCTCAGGAGAGCGAAGGACAGAACGGAAAGGTATATGGGCATCGCAGCAATTCTGCTGGGGTGCGGAGACGCATTTCATCTGGTGCCGCGGGTCCTGAATTATTTTACGGATGCGGATCTGACTGCGCCGCTCGGCATCGGCAAGTTGATCACATCCATCACCATGACTGTGTTCTATGTGCTTCTCTATTATGTCTGGCTCGGGCACTACAACGAAAAGAGTGATAAAACTCTGACAATTACTATATGGTGCCTGGCAGCGGTCAGAATTCTGCTGTGCCTGTTCCCGCAAAACGGATGGCTGCAAAACAGCAGCGATATGACGTGGGGAATCATCAGAAACATTCCGTTTGTCATTCTCGGAGCGATCATTTGCTTCCTGTTTTACCGAAACAGGAAGAAGGATGCTGCATTTGGCCTTTTGTGGCTGTATATCCTGCTGTCCTTTGCGTTCTATATTCCGGTTGCCGTCGGCGCAGGACTGGTGCCGATCCTTGGGATGCTGATGTTGCCGAAGACCGTGTGCTATATACTGATGGTAGTGGCGTTTTTACGGCAGCAAAGGGGCGACTGACATGAAAAGAAAAACAGCAAAAGAAATCCCCGCAGATTCCTTTCAGGAGCTTGCGGCGGAAAAAAAGCATCGATAAGATTACGATCATTGCGAAAGGAGAGCTTCGGCTCTCCTTTTGTGATGGACGCGGACATCCGAATATGGTACAATAGAAAGAAACCATTTTTCGGTGTTTCGATATACGGGGATGACAGCCACCGGGGAGGAGTAATAGATATGTCGGCAACAGGCAGAGATTCGCGGGATGCGATGGACAAGGAAACAATGAGGATACGGATGGATTCAAACGCTTGCTGAACAAATACGTGGAATACAGTGCATGACAGGAGAACGCAAATGGATACTTGCAATTGGTGCAACTTATCGGAAGAAGATAAACAATTTCAGTTGTGCGAAAGCAAATCATGGTATGTGTTCCTTTCCGATGAGCAGGACTATATCGGACGATGCATATTGGTTTTGAAGCGTCATTGCAACTCCTTGTCGGAGCTGAAGGATGATGAATGGGACGAGCTTCGTGATCTGATTGGTAAAGTGGAGGAGTGTCTAAAGACTGTTTTAGGGGCAACTCTATGTAATTGGAGCTGTCTGATGAATAGCTTCTATAAAGAACCGGCGCCTGATCCACATCTTCATATTCACGTAAGGCCGAGATATGACAAGCCGGTAGTGCTTAACGGGCACACTTATACGGATAGCGAGTTCGGTCATCATTACGCATTGAAAAAGAGCGTGGTTATACTTGCCGAAGATAAGAACGAATTGTTCAGACAGCTAAAAGAATGGCTGAATTTGCAAAACTGCGATGAGGAGTAAGGATGATTATCGGGAAATGAAACAAAAGAAACTGACTTGTATAGCGATTATTTCAATGGTTATCATTTTTCTGGCGAATCTTCTGGCTTCGACAGAATACAATCTGTCTGCCGTTTTCCTGACCGGCGGAGGAAATCTGGTGGATTATCTGGGAGTATCCAAAACGACCGTTTTTGAGCAATACCAACTGTACCGTCTGATCACGTATGGTTTCACTCAGGCATCCGTAATTCACCTTTTGGCGAATAGCATTGCCTTGTGGTTTGTGGGGGGATTCTTCGAAAAATACGTAGGCAAAACAAAACTGATCATCATATTCCTTGTGGGGCTGATCATCCCGGGAAGTGGTTTGGCTTTCCTGTTCCCTGAGGGCTTGCATTATGGTGCTTCGCCCGCGATCTTTGCACTTATCGGAGTTCTGGTGAGCTGGGCGTTGAGAGAGAAAGACTTGTGGAAGACATACAGGGCACAGATGGGATTTGGATATGTTGTCGGCTATTTCTTTCTGGGAAATATTTTAGGCGTCGCAACACTTGTGTTTCATTTGTTGGGGTTTGGCACAGGGCTTCTGTCAGGGCTCGTATTGAAAAGAAAGGGGTATGTAAATGAACACCGTCTGGTCTGAAAATGTTCAGGGGCTTGCGATTGATCAGGAGGAAGAAGATGACAGAAAAACAGATTAAAGCAACAGAGTGTTTCAACAATCATATGCACTGCTCACAGTCCGTTCTGTTCGCATTTGCCGAAGAATGCGGGATTACGGAAGAAACGGCATTTCGACTGGGCTCGTGCTTCGGGAGCGGGATGCGAAAGGGCAACGTATGCGGAGCCTGCACCGGGGCGCTTATGGTCCTGGGGTTATTGTTCGGTGAACGCCGTATGGGTGACAGCGAAGAGAGGCAGCGGTCAAATCGGATCAACGATGAGTTTATGAACCGCTTTGCGATGGCAAATGGGACGTGCATCTGCAACGAACTGCTCGGCTGCGACATTTCCACGCCGGAAGGCGTTCAGTATGCAAGGGACAACGGCCTGTTCAAAGATTTCTGTCCCAAGATGGTCGAAAGCGCGGTCAAAATACTGGAAGACATGATCGCGGAACAAAGAAATGCCGAATAAACAAGATTGTTACGGAAAGTAGCAGCCCTGTTACGGTTCGTTTCTTGACCGTTGCGAAACTTCTGGATGTGAGCACGGACTATTTTCTGGATGACGGCGCCACGCTGGATATTACGGATAAGAAATTTGAGATCGGTGACAAAAAGTTCCGGGTAATGGGGATTGTGAAAGAGTAATCTTTCTTCTGCGTTGAAAGGAAAACTAAGGAATACCAAGAGCTGAAGGCATTTGCTTTCGGCTCTTTTGGTATTTCCAATGTGTGAATCGTTTTACGGAAAATGTACGTTGACAACGTATAGACGATGTGCTATACTTTGATAAAGTATAGTTTGCGGAGGTGTTTGCATGGATGTTTCGGAACGAATACGGGAATTGCGAAAGAATACCGGGTTGTCGCAGAGTAAATTTTCCGCAAAATTCGGGATACCGGTAAGGACGCTTCAACAGTGGGAGCAAGGCGCCAGCGCACCTCCGGAATACGTGGCCAGGATGATGGCATATATCCTGCAGATGGAGGAGATGGAGGACAGCAGACAGGACCGCGGGGAACCGGTATGATCCGATTAAGACCGGTAACGTAATTGTGAAAGTCACGGTATTGTGCACGGGAAGGAGGAGACATGATCTATATCACGGGAGATACGCATGCGGATTTTGAACTCCGCTTCAATACGGAGAATTTTCCGGAGCAGAAGGAGATGACGAAGGACGACTATGTCATCATCTGCGGTGACTTCGGGGGCGTGTGGGAGCAGGTCGAGGACAGGCGCGAGCGCTGGTGGCTGAACTGGTTCGAGTCGCGTCCCTACACGCTGCTTTTCATCGACGGAAACCACGAGAATCATGAGCGTCTTGCCTCCTACCCCGTGAAGGAGTGGAACGGCGGCAAGGTTCATGAGATCCGTCCGCACGTTCTGCATCTGATGCGCGGGCAGGTGTTCACCCTTCAGGATAAGACATTTTTCACGTTCGGCGGCGCAAAGAGCCATGACATTCAGGGCGGTGTGCTGGAGCCGGAGGATCCGGATTACAAGTCGAAGCTGAGAGAGGCATTCGACAGGGGCCTTCCGTTCCGTATCAACCATGTTTCGTGGTGGGCCGGTGAAATGCCCTCGGAGGAAGAGATGAGGGAAGGTCTCCGCAATCTGGCAGCGCACGATAACACCGTGGATTTTGTCGTGACGCATTGCTGCCCGTCGTCCACGCAGGTGCTGTTGCGTGGCTCGATGTATGAGCCGGATTTCGCTACAAGATATTTGGAGGAGATCCGCAACTCCGTGAACTACACAAAATGGTTCTTCGGCCACTACCACGACAACCGCAACGTTACCGCTAAAGACATCCTGCTGTATGAGCAGCTGATCCGGATTGTATGATCATCGGAGGGCAATTCCGTTTTGGGATTGCCCGGCAGAGTTGAGAAAGTACTTTCCCGGGAGACGCCGTTATGCTATACTGTAACGAAATATACTGAGCACTGTCGTGTGCCTTTTGGGAGGAATTGTCGGATGAAAATAGTAGTTTTGGCAGATCTTCACGGAAACATGGTTGCCACTGAGGCGATGGAGCGGGAGCTTGAGAGAATACAGCCGGATGATGTCTGGTTTTTGGGAGATGCGGTCGGTAAGGGACCGGAGAGCGATAAGACCATTGACTGGGTCAGAACGCATTGCAAACACTGGATTGCCGGGAACTGGGATCGTGTTCTGAGTCAGTTTCCGGACTATAATGCGTTCGTCATTAAGCAGATCGGGCAGGAGCGGCTCGACTGGCTGAATTCCCTTCCGTTGGAGGATGAGCTGGAGATCAGCGGCCTCCGTTTTCGTCTTGTTCACGGGAGATTCCTGGATCCCATGTATGTCAGTGACGACCCGGATGAGAAACTCAGGGAAGGATTTCGTTTTCACGACGGAAGACCGGAGGCAAACGGCCTGATCTGTGCGGACACGCACACCCCGTTTATCCGCCCGTTGGAGGACGGATACGCGATCAATACGGGAAGCATCGGGAACAATCTCGGCGTGGCGAGAGCGCATGCATTGCTGCTGGAGGGAGAACAGGGGCCTGCTCCGCTGAGGATTACGATCCTGTCTGTTCCGTACGACAATCAGAAGGCGGCGGACATCGCGGATCAGTATCCTGACCTGCCCCGCAAGGAGGCCTATCAGAAGGAAGTCATGATGGGCGTGTACTCCCGATAGTAAATCGGAGTGCATGGTGACAATAATTTGCCGAATGAGACATCACAATGGAAAAACGAATGCATGATCGGGATATGCGGGAACCGCTCTTCGACTATCTGGAGGAGCAATATGGGAAAATCCGCATACTCGAGGAGAAAACAATAGGAAAATCCCGCGCGGATGTCGTAATGGTCACGCCGGAGAGCCTGTACGGAATTGAGATCAAGAGCGACGCCGACACGTATGTCAGGCTGCAGGGCCAGGTGCGCGACTATGATCGATACTACGACTACAACATAGTAGCGGTCGGAACGAGCCATGCGGGGCACATCGAGGAGCATGTGCCGGTGCACTGGGGGATCATCACGGCGGAGATCGTCGATGGCGAGTTCGATTTCTACATGCTCAGGAAGCCGAAGCAGAATCCGAAGAGGACGCTTGCACGAAAGCTGGAATTTCTGTGGCGCCCGGAGCTAGCGCAGTTACAACAGCTGAACTCCATGCCGAAATACAAGGACAAGCGCAAGGATTTTGTCATCGACAAGGTTGTTTCGCTCGTCCCGGAGAAGGTTGCCGAGGAGACGATCCATCGGCAGATCAGCGAGATCCTGTTCGAGCGCGACTACACCACCGTGGAGGAGACGCTTCGGGAATACCGCAAGGGGGAACTTCAGAAAGCCATCGAGGCAGAGGAAGATCCCGGCAGAAAGATGGAATTGATGATGCTGCAGGCGGAGAAGAAAGCAGCATTCCCGCAGAAACGTCGCAGACGGCGTTCGAGGCGGAAGTAGTGTGTGATGGGGAAGTTGTTGGGGAGGTTTGTATGGCACAAAACATCCGGCGGAGGTCATCGCATGGCCTCCGTTTTTAGTTGATTGCAAGGAGGTTACATGGTATAATGTAAGTTGGGTTTGCATGTGGTTGCCGAACCCCGCGTTTTGAGAGTTATGAAGAATGGACAGATATATGCGAAACAAAGCGAAACAGACAATTGCATTGGCAATGCTGGCGGTGTTAACGCTCGTGCTGTTCACTGCGTGCGGTGAACGCCGCGGTGCTCCGTCCGACGACGGTGCGGTGCGTGTTGTGCTCGGGATCGGAGAGGGGGACGGTGACAGCCGTGAGTACGTCGATACCGACGAGCCGGTTTACACTGCGACGCCCACACCGACGCCTACGCCCACACCGACTCTGACCGTTGTCACGCCGACGGGCAGCGTGACGGGAGCGCCGGAACCGAGCAAGACGCCGACCGACACGCCGGATCAGAAGGGAACCTTCAAGAGCGACGATTGTGCCGTGGTGGTTGGCAAGGTTACCGTCCGACCGCACATGGATTTTTCGGGCAAGGAAAATGATGCCGGCAAGGTTGTCGAGAAGCTGGAAGGACAATCCTGCCTGGAAAGCGGTTATGACATCAATTATTACTACGACGGTTACAATATCGACACGATCACGCAGAACGGTAAGCAGCTGGTATATATGGCCGCTTTCAATGGCGGCGGAGCGAAAACGCTGCGTGATATCGGCATCGGTGCTTCGGTGATGGAAGTGATCGCCGCGTACGGTGAGCCGACAGAGGACAGCGGCGTCAGTCTGGCGTATGTCGATGGGGATATCCAGCTGATGTTTTATCTGGACGACGACGTTGTGTCCGAGATGGTGATCGTGGATACGAGTTTCAAGTAACACGAGTTTCCAGCGCGTGAGTCTAATTTTTCGTGCGGGGTTGTGAGGGCAAATTGTGAAGGAAATCAGGAACAATCACAAGAGCAGGAAGAAGAGGCGCAAGAAGATCATGCGAACTCTCCGCTACACGGTTGTGATTACCGTTGCTGTTGCGATCCTTGCTGTGGCGATCGCGCTGCTGATCAGGGGCGCGAAGGACATCTTACGGGATCCGGATGACAAGGGTGATCAGGGCGGAGATCGTACCGTGACGGTCACGGAACCCGTACAGCCAAGCGGTGCGCAGAATGACAAACCGAGCAGCACGCCGACCGCGACTCCGACAGGCGGACAAGTCCCGGAACCGACCGCAACACCGACAGGAGAGCCGACCGTAACACCGACGCCGACGCAGGGACCGGTCGTGCCTGTCTTGCAACTGGATAAGGTAACCGGGAACACAGCCTCATTTTCCATGTCGGGATTCCCGGAAGAAACGATGCAGTACATGCTGCGATACAAGCCATCCGACGCGACCGAATGGATGGGAGTTTCCAACGAAAACACGATCGGCGCATTGATTGCCGGAAAGCAGTACGACGCCGAACTGATTGTATATTACGAAAATTCCGTACCGTATGTCTCGGAGATCATCCGGTTTACGCCGGAGGGTAACGGCTTCGGGGATCCGTTCAAAAATGCCTGCGCTATCCTGCAGGTCAACGGCGAGTCGAGGACAGTGAACTACACGAAGCCGGAAGGCTGCCTCGGCGTTAACGCCTGGATGGAATTTGACGAAGGCTTATACACGAGCGCGGACCTCACGGAGAAAGTGCGTGATCTCATCGGCGGAACGGCGATGCGGATCACCGAGGATGAGAACGGGCAGTATGTCTGCAGCCTCGGGGCAAACCGGTATGCCGTTCATGTCACCGTGGTGGGTGTTGCGAACGGCGAGGCGGACAACAGTGATGTGAAGGACGGATGGGTCCTCGGCAATGCGATCCTTGTGGACTTGGCGATGATCTTCCCGAGCGAGTCCCCGTACTCCATTCAGAATGACCGCACGAACTCGTACAGTTCAATCTTCACCTGCGGCGGTGATCCGCTACAGATAGACGCGGACTCCCCGGAGGAGACACGATATGACCCGTTGCGCACGGCAGATGGCGCAACATCGCTGGTGACGGGCGGCCGCAATGTGATTGATGATGTTACCGGGCAGGCGCTTCCGAACTACGGAGCAAGCACGCAAATGCCGGCGGTATGGGATCTGGCGCTGCAGCTTCTGACTGCGCAGAGAAACGCGCTTGCGAAGGGCTGCTGCCTGCTGATCTACGAGTCCTACCGGCCGAATTCGACTTCGAAGGCTGTGTACAAAGCCATGAAGGCATACGGGTATTTCCGGACGGAGATCTCCGTTATGATGGACGTGGACGGCAAGGAGCAGGAGAAGAAACTGACGCTTGCCAACGGTTTCCTCGATATGAAACTTGCCGAGGAGAATTACATCGCGATCGATTCCAATCATAACAAGGGAATTGCACTCGACCTGACGATACGGCGGTATGACACGATCAGTGAGCTCGGCGCGGAGGTCGAGATGCAGACCAAGATGCACGCTCTGGACTATCGTTCCAACATGGACTACAACACGGAGGAAGCCAAGCTGCTGTACTCGATCATGACCGAGGGCACGGGATTGATCCCGTTGCGCAGGCAGCAGGAGTGGTGGCATTTTGAGCTGAATAAAAATGTTGAAGATTTTCCGTGCATCACGCAGTACGTGTTTGCGGATTACGAGTTGTGATGTACGGGAGTGAAGTTTGCTAAATGCGAGCATAATGTTCGGAAAATGTTGATAACACAGTGAATGTTGAGGTTCCCGCGCCGGATGAGTGGGAGCGCGGACCTTTTTGTTGGGGATATAGGATGGATCAGAATTCGCAACAATTGATTCAGGATGAGGACGAGTACCTCGAGGACGAAGACTTTGAGAACGAAGCTTTCGATGAAGACGGCTTCGCGGACGAGGACTTTGAGGACGAATACCTCGAAGACGAGTACTCTGAGGGCGAAAACTCTGAGGACGATTACTCCGAGGACGAAGTCCCGGTAGTTACGGCTTCTGAGGAGCAGAACAGTCCGGAAGATCCTGGCGATAACCGGCTCCGCGAGTGGAGGCCCCGGATGCGCAGGCAACTGCGCCGCCGGCAGCGGCATCTCGCGGTTCTTTTGGTGCTTTCCATACTGTTCCTGGTCGGCATCGTAGTCTTCCGAAGAGCTGCGATGAGCGACGGCTGGCATGATACAGAGGCCGGCAGGATTTATCGGCAGGATGGCAAGAGAGCGATCGGGCAGCGGATGATCGACGGCGTGCTCTACCTGTTCGACGGCGACGGTTACCTGATCGAGGGACCGGCCGAGGACGGCGGTGATGTCTACTATTCCACGGCGTCCGGTATTCGCAAGGGCGTCGCGACGATCGACGGTGAGGACTACCTGTTCGACGAGACGGACGGCAAGCTCAAGCGCGGCTTCTATACGGAGAACGGCGTTCTTTACTTCCGCAATTCCCGCGGCTTCATCGAGCCGGGGATCCGGGAGATCGATGGGCATGTGTACCAGATCGCCTCGGATGGAAGAGTACTGTCCGGGTGGCTTGAGTGTGAGGCGGGAAGCCGTTATTTTGCGCCGGAAGATAACGTCATGCAGACGGGCATGTGCGAGATCGACGGGAAGCAGTACGCGTTTGACTGGAACGGGTACCTGCTGAAAGGGTTTGTAAAGACCGCAAACAGCCTGTATTACGCCTCGGAAGAGACCGGAGCGCTCAGCTTCGGGCGGATCACGGTCGACGGCAAGGAGTATTATTTTTCGGAGGACGGGGCAAGGCTGAACGGTGCCGTGGAGATCGACGGGCAGCACTGGTACCTGGAGGACAACGTGTTCCACTACGGCTGGATCGAGGACAGCACGGGAACGTTCTACAGCACGGAGACGGGCGGGCTGGTTGTCGGCTCGCAGAAGATCAACGGCAGGAATTACTATTTCGAAGAGGATTACCGGCTGGCGCGCGGCTGGGTTTCGCGCAGCGGAAACCGGTTCTACTACGACACGGACGGCGCGATGCTGACCGGCTGGCAGACGATCGACGGGGTTCGGTATTGCTTCTCGGATTCCGGCGTGCTGCGCACCGGCGAAGTGGAGATCGACGGCACGAAGTACCGGTTCCGCGAGGACGGCGCGTACTTCGACGGTTACGTTACGACGGAGCTCGGAGAGCAGTATTACAAGCGCGGATACCTTCAGACCGGAATTACGAAGATCGGTGACAAATACTACTATCTCGACAGCAACGGCGTCGTGAGCGGCGGCAGACACACCGTCGACGGCAAGGCTGCATTTTACAATGAAGACGGCAGCGCCATGACCGGCTGGCAGAAGATCGACGGCAAGAAATACTACCTCGGCTCCGACGGCGTGATGAAGCAGGGCATAACGGAGATCGGCGGCAAATACTATTACCTTGCCAAGGAAGGCGGCCTTCTGTCGGAGGGCTGGCATTCGGTCGGCGGCAAGATTTACTGCTATTCGGACGGTTCGATGGCGGTCGGCGTGACGAAGATTGACGGGTCTCTGTACGCCTTCAGCGACTCCGGAATTTTGATTACAAAAGAGGGCATCCAGAGGGTTGACGGCAAGAACCGTTACGTCTATTCCGACGGCAGGATCGCAGTGAGCACCGAGATCACAGTCAGCGGACAGAAGTACACGATCGACTCGAAGGGCGTTGCGACGAAGAAGTTCAGCAGCGTGAACGAGGACAACATCGAGGAATACCTGAAGTACGTGATCGAGAACGAGATCAAGAGCAAGGACATCAAGTCGCTTTACAACTGGGTGAAGCGCAAGATCGGCTACTATTCCTACTATTCCTCCGGTAGCAAGAGCACGAAGACGCTTGCTGTCGAGGCGCTCAACAAGCGGTGCGGCGCATGCTGGCATTACGCGGCGTTGATGACGATGATCCTCAAGGCAGCGGGCTATGACGCGCGCGTGCTCAAGGGCGGCGGGCATACATTCGCGGAGCACCAGTGGACGATCGTCAAGAAGGACGGCGTGTGGTACCACATCGACGCAATGCGCTCCAGCGTCTACATGGTGACGACGGAGAAACTGAAAGAGTATAAATTCACCTATCAGGATTCGCGGTACGGCCCGAGAAAGGGCGAGAAGGGATACACCGCAGAGTACTATTACGGCTATACGATGCCGTAAACGGAGGAATCGATGGTTTTCAGCTCGGTTACATTTCTGTGCATTTTCTTTCCAATCGTGTTTCTGCTGCACGCGGTTCTTCCGAACGGCAAAGCGAGAAACGCGGCGCTGATCCTCGCGAGCATACTGTTCTATGCTTACGGGGAGCCTGTCTATGTCATCCTTTTGCTGATTTCCGTCATTTGCAACTATCTGTTCGGTCTGGGTGTCACGGGCGAGCGTCGGAAAATGGTGCTGACGTTCGCGGTCATCGTGAACATCGGCCTGTTGTTCGTGTTCAAGTACGCGGGCTTCTTTGTTACCTCCCTGAACAGCATGCTGCCGGCGAAGGCAGCGCTGCCGGTGCCGAAGCTGTCGCTTCCGATCGGTATTTCCTTCTACACATTCCAGGCGCTGTCGTACGTGATCGACGTGTACCGCGGCAAGGCCGAGGTACAGCGGAACTTCTTCCGGCTGCTTCTGTACGTCTCGTTCTTCCCGCAGCTGATCGCAGGCCCGATCGTCAAGTACCATGACATCGAAAATGAGATCCGCACGAGAAACGCGACGGTGGACGACATTTTCTACGGGCTCACGCGCTTCAGCATCGGCCTCGGAAAGAAGGTGCTGATCGCCAATACGATGGCATTTGTCGCGGACTCGATCTTTGCGATGCCGAAGTCCTACATCGGGCTTCTGGCGTCGTGGGTGGCGGCGATCGCGTACCTGATGCAGATTTACTTTGACTTCTCGGGATATTCCGACATGGCGATCGGACTCGGTCGGATGTTCGGGTTCCATTTTCAGGAGAATTTCAACTATCCGTACATTGCGGACAGCATTCGCGAATTCTGGAGACGGTGGCATATCTCGCTGTCGACGTGGTTCCGCGATTACCTTTACATTCCACTCGGCGGAAACCGCAAGGGCAAGGCGCGCACGATCCTCAACAAGTACATCGTGTTCTTCTGCACCGGTTTCTGGCACGGCGCCAACTGGACGTTTATTGTTTGGGGCCTGTTCCACGGCACGCTGCAGATGTGCGAGGAGAAGGAGTGGATCCCGGTTCACCGCGGGTGGAAGGTGTTCAATCACATCTATGCGCTTCTCATGGTGACGATCGGCTTCGTCGTGTTCCGCGCGGATACGCTGTCGCAGGCCGGCGCGATGATCGCCGCGATGTTCGGCTTCGGCGCGAACAACGGCTATGGTTTTGTGAAGACGGCGGCGTTGCTGTCGCCGTACGTGATCTTCGTGATGCTGTGCGCATTTGTCGGCTGTACGCCGCTTCCGTCGCTTTTGGCTAAGCGCCTGTGCGCGCCCCGCGACCGGAAGACGATCGGCGACTATGCCGCAATGGCGCTGTCGCTTGTCATCCTCGGCCTTGCGCTGATGGCGCTGGCTGCGGAGAGTTACAACCCGTTCATTTACTTCCGATTCTGACCCGCGTACGGCGCGGTGCTGATACTTGTGAAACTTTGCTGGAGGCTGCATGAAGAAGAAACTGGCATTCATCGTGATCTACCTTCTGGTCTGCCTGGTGCCCCTGGTCACCGTCGGGCTTTCGAAGGACACGTCTGCGTCGGAGAAGCGGGAGAGCGCCGAGTTTCCGAAGGCAGTCAGTGACGGCAAATTGAATACCTCATTTTTCACGCAGTTCGACGCGTGGTTCTCCGACCACATGGGCGGCCGGTCCTTCCTGGTCAGCGCCGAGACGAAGATGAAGGAGAAAATCTTCGGCGAATCCGCGGAGAGCTCCGTGATTCTCGGCAAGGACGGCTGGCTCTTCTACGAGAAGACCGTGGATGACTACTGCCACGTGCGCACGATGACCGATCGGAACGTGGAAAATGCGGCCCGCACGCTTCAGATGATGTCTGATTACTGCGCGGCGCAGGGCGCGGAGTTCGTGTTCACGGTCGCGCCCAACAAGAATACGCTCTATCCCGAGTATATGCCTGACCGGTACGACAAGGCGGACGGCATGAGCAACCTCGAGGCGCTCGCTGCGGCGCTGCCGCGGTACGGCGTGACGTACGTGAACCTGGTGACGGCTTTTTCCGGGGAGGACAAGGTGCTGTACCAGCCGCGCGACTCCCACTGGACGTACGAGGGAGGCATGCTTGCCTACCGCAGGATCGTCGATGCGCTGACGAAGGAGCATGACCATTTTGCGGATGTGACTTATACGGTGAAAAATGACTGGGACGCGGACCTTGCGAACATGATCTATCCCGACGCTCCTGACGAGGATGAACAGACGTATCCGAACATCGATTACACGTTCACTGTCAAGGGCGGCAGCACGGTGTTCGACGAGGCGCTGGTCATCGAGACGCTCGGCGGGCCGGGGACAGGCAATCTTCTGATGTTCCGCGACTCGTTCGGCAACACGACGTGGCGGTATTTTGCGCAGGGGTTCTCCAAGGCGGAGTTCCAGCGTGCGGTGCCGTACCGCATGAACTCGGTGCAGCGGCTCGGGGCGGACGCGGTCGTGCTGGAAATCGTTGAGCGTAATCTGATCAATCTGGTGGAGAAGGCGCCGCTGATGGAGGCACCGAAGGCGGAACTCGACATACTCGACGCTGTGGATATGAAGGACGCCGCCAATCATATGGAAAATGAGTCGGTGAGCAGCTTCCTTCACGTTTACGGCTGGATCGACGAGAAATGGCTCGGAGATCGCTACCGCGTCTACATGGTCGTGAACGAGAACGGGACAAATGCCTTCTATGAGGCGTTTCCTTCGTTCGAGCGGGAGCTGTTCGGGAAGGAAGAGAGCGGCGACAACGGTTTCTCCGCTTATCTGCCGGAGAGCGTGACGGTCGAGGCGGTCAAGGGCATCCTCGTGGAGACGAACGGAAGATACTACTATGCGCCGAGCGAGACGATGAAGTAAGAAAGTTGGATTTTACGAGAGCATTCCGAAAAGGATTCGGGGTGCTCTTTTTTTGTTGTCATGTTATTCTACAAGAGTAGTCCATTGATCGGCAAGGGCTTTGCGAGAATCCCAGAGCATCGGCAGCGCTTTTTCAATGTGGAAAAACCGTGAAACCGATGTGAACAAAACAAAAAAATATTGCATTTTCCGTGAAAACAAAGTATAATATGTGCAACGAAAGTTTAAGGACGTTATACGAAAGTGTAATAAGTTTAACGAAGATATAAGAATCGGGGCAAAATCGACCGGGAGAGGGAAGAAAATGGGTACCTACGAAGACAAAATCGGCACCAACATTCGTGAAGCACGGCTGAACAAGCGACTTTCACAGGAAAAACTTGCGGACTTGTGCGGAATTTCCAACACGACGTTGAGCGCGTATGAGAATTCCAAGAAGATTCCCAATCTCACGACGGTTGCCAAGATCGCGCGCAGCCTGGATGTGAGCATTGAGAGGCTGTATTACGGCGACGATGCGGCACCGATCGCAAGCGAGCCGAACGAAGGCAAGAGAGTGGTCAACGCCATCTACACGCTGTGGAGCATGGGCGTGATCTCGTACTACGAGAGCTTTACCGCGGGCGTGATGATCCACTATGATCAGACGGAAGCAATCGGAACGATGCTGGTGTTGAACCGGTATAAAGACCAGATCCGCCGGCTGATCGGTCTTCTGGACGAATTCAAGATCAGGCGCAAGACCTATCCTGAGCCGGAGAAGTATCTGGAGCTGATCCTTGCGTCGGTTGCGGCGGAGATCAATGAGGAAATCCTGCGGAAAGGCTGACGAAAGTCGGAAGGAAGCCCGGCCGAAAGCTGACGAAAGTAGGAAAGAAGCCCGACCGAAGGCTGACGAAAGTAGGAAGGAAGCCCGGATGAAGGCTGACGAAAGCAGGACGGAAACACGACTCAAGATGAATTAACTCGGGGCGCGGTGAAAGACTGATGTTTTGGACATCAGGTTGATAACATAATAAAGGAGTGCGATTTTTATGTGCGGAATTATCGGATATGCGGGACGCTCGGAGGCAGTGCCGATCCTTTTGGACGGTTTGGAGAGACTGGAATACCGGGGATACGACTCGGCCGGTGTGGCAGTTGTCTCGCCGGAAAATGAACTGCAGGTCGTAAAGACGAAAGGACGCCTCTCGGTGCTGCGGGAGCATTTGGCGGAGCAGGATCCTTTGAAGGGCCAGATCGGCATCGGCCATACGCGCTGGGCAACCCACGGCGAGCCGAACGATACGAACGCGCATCCGCACGTCGGAGCTGACGGCAAGATTGCCGTTGTGCACAACGGAATCATTGAAAATTACCTGGAGATCCGCGCTTCGCTTGAGCGGAAAGGGATTCATTTTGCGTCGGAGACCGACACTGAGGTCATCGCGCAGTTGATGGAGTATTACTACCGCAAGCTCGGCAACCTGATGAATGCGGTGTACGCAGTGCTCGGACGTATTCAGGGCGCGTACGCGATGGGCATTCTGTGCCGAGATGTGCCCGGGCAGATGATCGCGGCCCGCAAGGATGCGCCGCTTCTTATCGGCTACGGCGAGGACGGCAACTACATTGCGTCTGACGTGACGGCGCTTCTCGCGCACACGCGCACCGTGACGTACATGGAGGACGGCGAGGTGGCCGTGCTTACCGCGGACAGCGTGCAGATCTACGACCGTGAGCGCGCGCCGATCGACAGGGAAAAGCACACGGTTGACTGGGACGTGAGCGCAGCGGAGAAGGGCGGTTACGCGCACTTTATGCTGAAAGAGATCATGGAGCAGGGCGAGGCGGTCCGCAAGACCGTGTCCCCGAGACTGCAGGACGGCCGTATTGTGCTGCCGGAGCTCGCGGAGTCGGCGGAGTTCTTGAAGGGAATTCGCAAGATCAACATCGTCGCCTGCGGTTCGGCATACCATGTCGGCATGGTCGGCAAATACGTCCTCGAGAAGCTTCTGAGAATCCCCGTTGACGCATACCTTGCGTCGGAATTCCGTTACAGCGAACCGCTGCTCGGTGAGGATACGCTCGTGATCGTCATCAGCCAGTCCGGTGAGACGCTCGACTCGATGGCAGCGCTCCGCGAGGCGAAGAAGGGCGGATCGAAGGTGCTCTCCATCGTGAACGTGATGGGCAGCTCGATCGCGAGAGAGTCCGACATCGTACTGTACACGTGGGCGGGCCCGGAGATCGCGGTCGCGACCACGAAGGCGTACACGACGCAGATGGTGCTTCTCATCATGCTCGGCATCTACATGGCGGACGTGAACGGGCGCGTGGCGGCAGATGAATACGCCGCACTGGTGAACGGGATCACGGAGCTGCCGGAGAAAATCGAATCGCTGCTCGGCGATGTCGACATTTGCCAGAAGGCTGCATCGCACTATTTCAACCGCAACAGCGTGTTCTTCATCGGCCGTAACCTTGACTACGCACTCGGCCTGGAAGGTTCACTGAAACTCAAGGAAATCTCATACATCCACTCCGAGTCCTACGCGGCCGGAGAGCTCAAGCACGGCACGATCTCGCTGATCGAGCCCGGCACACTCGTCGTAGCGCTCGCAACATACGCGCCGCTTCTCGAAAAGACGCGCTCCAACATTGTGGAGGTTCGATCCCGCGGCGCCGACGTCATTGTTGTTGCGACGGAGGAGACCGCGCCGGCGGTTCGCGACCAGGCGACGGAACTTCTGATCATTCCTTCGACGCATCCGCTGCTGCAGCCCGTGCTCGGTGTCATGCCTCTCCAGATTTTCGCATACTATGTAGCGCTCAACCGTGGCTGCGACATTGACAAGCCGAGAAACCTTGCGAAATCCGTAACGGTAGAGTAACAAAACAATTACTGAGAGCTCCTCAGACACAAAAGTGCCCGATTATTCGCAGTGCGGATGATCGGGCATCTTGCTTTGCAATATCATTCTTAATTAACCGACGGGCACAACATCTTGTTCGCCCAATTGTCAGACTCCTTCTCCTCCTTGGCTGTTGTACCGTTGGGGAGTTCAAGGTGGCCGAGCAAAATGTGGGCAATTTCATGGAACAAACTGAAACGAAAACTTTCTCTGGCAGAAGGCTCTTCGCAAAGGCCGATAATGACTTTGCCCTCTGCGGAAAATGTAATACCGCGCAGTGACGACTGTTCCCGACGTGGCAGCATAACCAAAGCCACGCCGCATCCCGCGAGAAGATTGCGGATTTTGGTGACTGTGGCTGAGGAAGCATCGGTGGACAGTTTGCGTATTTCGGGCAGTTTTGCCTCAAGTTTATTTGACTTGAAGGTTTTTGTCTCTATATCGCGCGCCAAAATGCGAGCCTGTTGTGCCCACGCGAGAATCGCCAGGTCATCCTTTCGGGAAGGATTAAGTCGATGACAGGCTATATGGGATAGTTGCTTGTCCGCAAGAAGTGAGAGAGAGACCATCTCAAAGTAGCGGTGAAGATGACCGGCTTTATCCTCAGTGGTCTCGGCGGGAGGAACCCAGCCGAAATCTACGATTTCCGCATAGGGAAATTTACGTACGAGAGCAAGATCCGTTTTCTTCGCAGCTCGGGCCAGGATTCGCTCAATTTTCTCACGATAGAGTGCCTCAAGTCCGTTCCAATAATGTGCGGGAACGCCGAGAACGGTTTCAAGACGCAGAGCAACATCGTGTGTCAGTTGGACTTCGCCGTTGATCAGCTTGCTGATGTGCTTCTCTGACATATCCATCCGTACAGCGAATTCTTTCTGCGTCATGTGCCGATACTGAAGCTGCTCCTTAATATCGGCTCCCGGTGGAACAGCAATGTAGATCTCATCTCTGTATATCTTCATAATTCCTACCTCCACAGGTTCGCTAATGATAATCCACGATTTCCAATATGTTTACGATGTTCAAGTGGTCTCTTTCCTGCTCAAACACTAACCGATAAGGATGAGGTCCATTGCGTATTGTCCGGCACGGTTTTGCGTCAGCGCATGACATCGCCCGATGCGAAAGCGGATTAGTTGCTCAACATTTTCCGCAAGTTGAATGCTACTAATCCTTTGGTGTATTTTATCCGCCATCGGAAGGCCATATATTTTCTCCGAATAGCGTCGCTCGGTACAGACTCTCTCGAGCTTCCCGGTACTGAATGTAATTTCCACATTTGTTCCCCCAAAATTTACCTCTCCGGTAAACAAAACGTAGCATAATCGGCGGAAAAAGTCAAGAGAAAATTACCTCTCAGGTAAATAATCCACGCCATCCGCGTCCTCGGGAAATGCGCTGATACCATTGACACTATAGTGCGGAAATGTTACTATATCAGCGTAATCCCGCGTAGGAAAACGGGTTACGTGCGTATAGAGGAAAAAAGCTTCTTACGGATAGGCCGACGCAGCGCAGGCGCCGGCGAAGGAGGCTATGCATGATTGCATATTATCAGATTTTGCTGGCAATTTCTGTCGTGTTGACGATGCTTTACTTTCTGTCGTGGCATAAGCATTTTGATGTTCATGTCACGCTGATTTTTTTACTGATCCCGATCGCCATCCTGGGCAACGTGCTGACCGCGCGCTCGACCGTGATGGAGGAGGCGATCGTGGCCAACAAGATCACGTATTTCGGCGGCACGTATCTGCTGCTGATGATCACTCTGTCCATCATCAACCTGTGTGAGATCACGCTGCCGAGGATGCTGCGGTTCGCGATGTTTTTGGTCAGCACGATGGTGTACTTCGGCTCGTTGACGGTCGGCGACAAAACATGGTTCTACAAGTCCTGCAGCTTTACGGTCGAGGACGGCTGCGGCCGGCTGACCGACAAGGTGTACGGGCCGCTCCACACGGTGTACGTTCTGCTGGTGATGGTTTATTTTGCGATCGGGCTTGCGGCGCTTGTGTACAGCTACATCCGCAAGAAAAGCGTTCCGAACAAGATTATTTTGCTGTTGTTTATACCGGAGACTGTGGCGATCTTCGCGTTTTACGGGGGCCGCGCGGTCATCACGGACCGCATAGAGCTTCTGCCGATCGCGTATGTGTTCGCGCAGATCATGTACCTGGTCATCATCCACCAGGTGTGTCTCTATGACATCACCGACAGCGGCATCGATTCGATCGTGCAGAAGGGCGACAAGGGCTTCCTGTCGTTCGACTTCAAGCGGCATTATCTCGGCTGCAACGAGACCGCGCTCGCGGTGTTCCCGGAGCTTAAGAATCTCAACGTGGACCGTTTTCTGCCCGCGGACACGGCGGTCGCGAAGAGCGTGAACCGGTGGCTCGACACTTACGAGCACGACCAGAGCAACAGCGATTTCCGGTATCGGACCGGGGAAAATATCTACCTCGTCTCGATCACCTACCTCTACTCCGGCAAGCGGAAGAGAGGCTACCAGTTCTTCCTCACGGACGACACGAAGCGCCAGCAGTATGTCGAGCTGCTGAACAACTTCAACGGCAAGCTCAAGGAGCAGGTCGCAGAGAAGACGCAGCACATCGAAGAGATGCACGACAAGCTGATCTTAGGCATGGCAACCATGGTTGAAAGTCGCGACAACTCGACCGGTGGCCACATTCGCCGCACGAGCGAGGGCGTGCGCATACTGACCGACGAGATTGTTAAAGACAATGTTCTACAGTTGTCGAATGACTTTATCAAAAACCTTATCAAGGCGGCTCCGATGCACGATCTCGGCAAGATCGCGGTCGACGATGTGATCCTCCGCAAGCCTGGCCGGTTCGAGCCCGAGGAGTTTGAGAAAATGAAGGCTCACGCGAGAGAGGGTGCGCGCATCGTGCATGCGATCCTGGAGGGAACGGACGACGAAGAGTTCCATGAGATTGCGGAAAATGTCGCTCACTACCACCACGAGCGCTGGGACGGCTCGGGCTACCCCGAGGGGCTCAAGGGCGAGGAGATCCCGATCGAGGCGCGCATCATGGCGATCGCGGACGTGTACGACGCGCTTGTGAGCAAACGCGTGTACAAGGAGAGTATGTCGTTCGAGAAGGCCGACAGCATCATCATGGGCGGCATGGGAACGCAGTTCGACCCGCAGCTGGAGCGGTATTATCTGGCGGCGAAGCCGCGCCTTGAGAAGTACTACAGCGAGCAGGAAGCTGTCGCTGACGGCTCGGGCTTTGTCGGCGGTGAAATGTGCAAATTACATTAGGGTAATTCTGGGCGGCTGCGGCCGCCTTTGAAGTATATAACAAAGGGGGACACAATATGATCCGGGCAGTAATTTTCGACATGTTTGAGACGCTGGTGACACTCTTCACGGGGCGGACGTACTTCAGCGAAAACATCGCGGAGGACCTCGGAGTGCCGCTCACGGAGTTCCGCGACGCATGGCACGCGACGGAGGTCGAGCGAACCATCGGAAAATACACGATGGAGGAAGGATTTTCCGAGACGCTGCGGAAACTCAATCTGTACAGGGAAGACTGGGTCGAGCTTGTGTGCAGGAAGAGACGAGAGGCGTTGGGGGACACATTTTCCGCGATACCGGAAGAGTCGGTGCAGCTTCTGAAGGACCTCAGGGCGCACGGCATCCGCACGGCGCTGATCAGCAACTGCTTCTCGGACGAGTGCAAGTTGATCCACGAAAGCGTGCTGTATCCTTTGTTTGACACGGTGAGACTGTCCTACGAGCAGGGCGTCAAGAAGCCGGATCCGTCGATGTATCAAAGCATCATGGAGGAGTTCGGAGTGACGCCGGCGGAGTGCCTCTACATCGGCGACGGCGGCTCGCATGAGCTGCAGGCGGCGCGGAAAATAGGGATGAACGCGGCGCAGGCGATGTGGTTCCGGCCCGGGATGTTTGAACCGCATGTGTCCTGTCCGGTGTTCAGTGATTTTCCGCATCTGGAACGCCAGGCGGACGTGGTCGCGGAGGCGCTTCGGATTGACTATGATGTGACCGACTACATTACCCCCGAGGAGTATATGGAAATGCGCCGGCAGGTTGAGTGGAGCGAGTTCCCGCTTGAGCAGGCCGCGGAGGGATTGAGCCATTCGTCGTTCCTGTGCTGCTTCCGCCGCGAGGGCAAGCCGATCGGGCTTGCGCGCGTCATCTGGGACCATGGATACGTTGTGTACATCGCGGACATCATTGTGCTGCCGTCGTACCAGAAGGGCGGTCTCGGGCGGGATCTGATGAACCGCGTGATGGGATTTATCGAGAGAATTCTCAAGCCGGGCTACCGCGTGATGATCAGTCTGCAGGCGGCCAAGGGCAAGGAGAATTTCTACCGCAAGTTCGGCTTTGAGCCGCGGCCCACGGACAATCACGGCTGCGGCATGCACCAGTGGATGGAAGCGAAGAAATAACAAAGCTCTGAAACGATCTGCAATGCCCGGGAGGCATTGCGAGGAGGTATGAGTGAAGATCGTCGTCGCAATGGATTCGTTCAAGGGCTGCCTGAGCTCGCGCGACGCGGGAAATGCAGCAGCTGAGGGCATCCGGCATGTTTGGCCGGATGCCGAAGTTGTCGTGCGTCCGCTTGCGGACGGCGGCGAGGGAACCGTTGCGGCATTGACGGAGGGCACGACCGAGCGGGTGATTGTCACAGGGCCGCTCGGCGAGCCTGTGGAGTGCGAATACGGGATCATACAGGGAGACGAGCCGCTCGCTGTCATCGAATGCAGCGGTGCCTGCGGGCTGCCGCTCGTGCCTCAGGAGCAGCGGAATCCGATGTACACGACGACCTACGGCCTTGGCGAAGTGATCCTCGACGCCGTGTCGAAAGGCTGCAGGAGATTTCTGATCGGCCTCGGCGGAAGCTCGACCAATGACGGCGGCGCGGGCATGCTGCAGGCGCTCGGATACCGTCTGACGGACGCGGAGGGAAACGACATCGGACGCGGCGCGGCAGGACTGATGACACTTGCGGCGATCGCACCGCCCGCGACAACGCGCCCCGGCGAATCAGCAGAAACGGTTGACGGCGCACCGGCCGAACCAAACCCCGGCAAATTGGCCGAACCAAACCCCGGCGCACTGCACGAAATCATCAAGAAATGCACCTTCCGCGTCGCCTGCGACGTGACCAACCCTCTGTGCGGACCGCTTGGCTGCAGCGCGGTGTTCGGGCCGCAGAAGGGAGCGAGAGCGGAGGACATTCCCGTGATGGACGAGGCGCTTCGACGGTACGCGGAGCTGGTACGTGAATTCTGTGGGAAACATGACCCCGCCACCCCGGGCTCCGGCGCGGCAGGCGGCCTGGGCTTTGCGTTCCGCGCGATGCTCGGCGCGGAGTTGTTGCCCGGCTCGCAGCTCGTGATCCGGGAAACCAAACTGGAACAATACATCGCGGACGCCGACCTGGTCTTCACCGGCGAGGGGCGGCTCGATGAGCAGACCGCGATGGGCAAGGCACCCGCAGCGGTGGCGGCGCTTGCGCAGGCGCACGGAGTGCCCGTGATCGCGCTCGCGGGCAGCGTGGAGGCGGAGGAGAGCATCCTTCGGAAAATGGGCCTGACCGCGTGGTACGGGATCAACGACCGCACGGACGATGATCTCGCGACAGCGATGAGACCGGAGGTAGCGCGACACAACATGGCGGAGACAGCGGCGCGCGCAGTGAAGCTGATACCGCCCCATTTGCCGATGGGCCTGAAGGTGGTCGGGCAGGATCTCTTCACTGCCCGCGACTTTGATATCTACAAAGGCGTTCTGGAGCATTATCGGGGGGGAACGGAGGAAGTGAGGATACCCGAGGGAATCACGGAGATCGGCAGAAGCGCTTTTCTCAACAATGCCGTGGTCCGGCGCGTGATCATCCCGGACGGCGTGACCAAGATCGGATACAATGCGTTCGGCGGCTGCAGCCATTTGCGTGAGGTTGTCATCCCCGACAGCGTAGAAGAGATTGGAGCGCGGGCATTTCTCTCATGCAAGGAACTTCAGAGACTCCGCATCCCCGCGAGCGTAAAACGGATCGGAGAGCACGCGATCGCCGAGCACGTGAAGTACCTTTTTGACGCGCCGATGCCCAATGATGTATACAAACGATACTCGCCCTTCACACTGTACGGCTATGCAGACAGTGCAGCTGAGTTGTATGCGAAGAGGAACGACATCTACTTCGAGAGGATATAGCCATATTCGGAAACAGAGACTGTAAAACGACGGAAGCGCCCACTACGGTGGGCGCTTTTTGCGTATTCACCGCGAATTCATACGGAAAATGATTAAATTTACGACATATCTCGATAACAGAAAATATCAATCAATATCAGGCAGTAGCGTTGCCTTCAGCCCCTATATATGGTATAATTAATCAGATAATTTCCAACCGAAACAAGCGTGTTTTGTAAGGAGGCGCCGATGGAAACGAATACACAGGACAACTACATCAGTCTGGACGAAGCCGCAAAGTATCTGGATGTGAAACCGATCACCATACGCACCTGGATCCGGAACTCGAAGAACGGTATCCCTGCGCGGAAAATAGGCCGCTGCTGGAAGTTCAAACGCTCGGAGATTGACGAGTGGGTGAAGAGCGGGAAGAGTGCGATTGAGGAGGAAAAATGAAATGTCCGAGAAGCGTGGTGAAGAAGTGCGATTCAAGAATATCGATTGGTATTGTGATCGTTGTAAGCATTAAAGAACTTCCCAAAGTATATTTGGCATCTCCGGAAGAGATTGCGCAGCGCTTGAAAGAATCGGCGGGCGGACGAGGGGAAACAATCCTGTATGAAAACCATACTTGGGGACCGCGCGCGCAAGCATGCAATACGACGGATAAGATCCCGGATGAATGGAGACTGTCGGAAGAGAGAATTGAGGAAATGTTCAAACTATACGGACGCTGATATACAAAGTACGAGGATAAGTATATGAATACGCTTGAACACATCATCGCTTCTGCCACCACCTTTTATAACAATCTTAAGACTGATAAGAACGGCCGCTATCGCTCTTGGGAGCATTGTTATAAATGCTTTCATGATGCGCGGTACAATATTGATCCGGACTATGATTACCTGAGCTTGCAGCTAGCGTTCTATCTTGCCAGCTGGGGTATGTACCGCGGCTCATCCTTTTTGTTGCAGAAGGACTATAAGGTACATGCTCCGGTAGTGAAGGAGATACTGGATAAGAGGTATGATTGCCTGTTTGGACTTGAATGCCGCGATTTGCGGAAGGATGAAGTCTGGAACTGTCTTTGTCTGTTGGAAGAGGATCTAAAACAGTATTATGATGACGTTCGCAGAAGCATTGAAGAGTTCGCGGACGTGAAGAAGGAAATCTCCGACACCTTGATCACAAAGATAATGATGGGGACCCTTGGCTGCGTGCCTGCGTATGATCGGTACTTTGTTGAAGGAGTGAAAGACCAGAAAATCACTTCGGGGATATACACTCGCAAATCCCTCTTGCGCTTGGCGGAGTTCTATGAAGAGAACAGCGAAAAGCTAGAAGAAGTGCGATGTAGCATGAAGGTGTATGATCTTCCGTATCCACAAATGAAACTGTTGGATATGGGGGTTGGAAGATTGGTTTTGACAAGGAATATGTGAAGGGGAAAGCGGCACACTAGACCTTGCTGTTGATGCAACATACTATCATGTGATTTGCATATGAGGCAAATTAATGCAATTCTCGACTAACGGAATGCGGAGGTATCTATGCTTGCGTATAGCAAAACTTATGAGGATTTCTGCGGTGATATCAACGGTGGTGTAATTGTCTCGCAGATTCAATCAGCACTGCAACGCGATTTCTCGGAAAGCGAACAGAAGGCTTTTCGGGTTTCGTTAAGTTCGGTTAAAAACGCACTTGCAAACGTAGTGATTCCCTCCAAAGCACAGGTTGGTCTGGAGTTGACGGTTCCGCTCACGAGCAAACGAATTGACTTTATTATTGCGGGTGAGGATGACCATCAGCAGAAAAATGTTGTTATTGTTGAACTAAAGCAATGGGAAAAAGTCAAGCATACGGACATGAGTGATATTGTTTTGCTGGGGACGGAAGAACGTGTGCATCCGTCTTGGCAGGCATTTTCCTATGGAACGACCATTACAAACTTTAACGAGTACGTAGAAGAAAACCCTGTAAATATTTATTCTTGCTGCTTCTTGCATGATTACAAGACAGAGTACACGGACGAAATCCGAAATGAGGTTTACTCGGAGGGATTGGCGAAGGCGCCGGCGTTCCTCAGCAACGAGTGGGTCAATTTTGCTAAATTTATAAGCGGGAAGATTTGTAAGGAGTCGCAGGTCGACCTTTTGTATGAGATCAGCAATGGAAGGATCAAACCGTCCAAGTTTCTTGTCGACAGCCTCACAGATTCGTTGAACGGTAATAACAAGATTGAGCTGATCGACCAGCAGCGAGTTGCATTTTCCAACATAAAACAGGAACTGAAAAAAGCATTTGCCACGAACACGCGTAAGGTGATCATTGTTAAGGGTGGAGCTGGTACAGGAAAATCTTTGATTGCGCTCCATCTGCTCGGGGAACTGCATCGGCAGGGGAAGACTGCATTCTATGTGGCGAAGAGTAGTTATATCAAGGAGTCGTATTACAAGATGCTTTCCAGGGATATCCCGGATTACAAGATTTTCCGAACGTTGTTCCGTGGTTCCGGTGATTTCCGAAAAGACAGCTTTAACATGGACAAGCAGTTCGATTGCTTGATTGTTGATGAGGCACACCGCCTGACTGAGAAGACTAAAGTCTCCTTCATGTTCTACGGGAATAATCAAATTCAGGAAATCATCCACGCTTCGAAAGTTTCCGTGTTCTTTATCGACGAGACGCAACAAATTGATATCAAGGACTTTGGAACCGTAGCAAATATACGCGAGGCTGCGAAAGCCGAAGGCGCGGAAGTGATCGAGGATGATAAGTATGTCTTGAAGTCGCAATTCCGCTGCAATGGTTCGGAAGAATACATTAATTGGGTCGAGAGTACGCTGTACAATAAGCCTATAGAGCCGATGACACAATTGATGGACTATGAGATTCGGCTTTTCGACAATCTGGTCGAGATGCAGGACGCAATCCGCCAGAAGAACGAAGAATGTGAGCACCCGTGCCGTATGCTGAGTGGTGATGTCTTTCCTTGGATCAGCATGGATGATAAATCCCAGATTGATATCAATATCGGAGACTTCCATGCGCAGTGGAATAAGTCGAAGGCTTTTGCTGTCGACCCGAAGTCCATCGATGAAGTTGGCTGCATTCACACATCGCAGGGAATGGAATTTGAATATGTCGGCTTGATTGTCGGAGATGATCTTTTGTATAGAAACGGTCACATCATTACCGACTATACGAAGCATCCGAAGGGATCCGGCGAGTTCAAGAGACCGCATCAGAAATACCCGAACCCAGACGATTATGAGATTATTGATCGTATCATTCGGAACACATATAAGGTGCTTTTCACCAGAGGACAAAAGGGTTTGTATCTCTATGTCATGGATGAAGAACTCAGAAATTATTTGCGTGTGGAGATTGAGAAGGTGGAAAGCGGGCAGAGAAGGTTGCTGGAGTATATGAAGAAGGCAAAAAGGTCGTATGACGAGGATAGTAAAGCATGAAAATATACTATGAACCGGTTAATGTGAACCAATGGAACATTTTTGAAAAAGTCTCCGGAATCGGACATGTTGAACCGTTCTTGGCAACAAAGTCGATGGAAGAAGGCGATTTAGTTCTGTTGCATGTCGGCAGTCAGAATAAAAAGTATGAGAGCGGCATATATGCGTACGGAACAATCGTCAAAGGGCCATATATTTTGAGGAACAGTCCAAGTGACTACTGTAATAACAAAAATACATGTGATATTAGGATCGATTATATCTGTTACGGAACGCCTTTAATCTCACATGCTGAGGCGACAAGATTTGTCATGCAGTTCAGAACTGTCCATATGATTGATCAGGAGCATTATGCAGATGTTCTTTTAAAGATTGGATTGAAAAAGTGACTATATGATTCAACCGGATTTGGGATGGTTTTTATACGGCTGAGACAAAGGCAACATGCATTTTGCAGAGACCAGCTATGAAAAGTCAAGAATTAATTCCTAAGATTTTTATTATGGCTGTATGTCGAAAAAAGGCTCAACTTTAATAAGACCTCGGGCAGAGGCCTTCAAAAACAGTTGTGATTGGCCTCCTGCTTAATTAGTCAGTAATTGGGAACTAAAAACTTGATTGGAATCAATATCCCCTAGGAGACCTATATACATGGAAGACTTGTTTTACAAAGAGTATGCCAAGGCGTTAGGCAAAGAAAACATTGGAAAGTTTTCACCAAGACAATCAAGAGTATGCTGGTGTTTACTGACCATGATGGGTGGGGCGGCAGTTGTTGCATTCATTGTTGCGGTGCTAAAACTGAAGACATTTTTATGGGTATGCCTTGCAATATACATTAGTATCGCAATTATTCTTGAATGTATATTAAATTGGTTTGAAAAAAAGACAAGAGGAAGTTTGTACACGGGTAATTGTGATAAGCGTATTATGTGTATGTTAAGCACAATTGGTCTTTTTTTGAAACCGGAAAGATATGAAGAAAAGATTGACTTTCTGGTAAACGTCTTTGAAAAAGCGCTAAAAAAACGCGAGGAACGCGAAAAAACAATTAAGAAGATCGCGGTGACGGCATTGTCCGTTTTTGGCGTGATAACTACTAATGCTATCAACGCACCGGAAAACACTGGATGGCAAGGATTACTTCTTGTCCTTGTTGTGGCATTGTTTATTGCAACGCTTGTAATTGTGCCATTATTATTTGCTGGAGCATTTGATTCACATAAGAAAACATATAACTTTATGATTTTGGAATTACAGTCTGTTAGGCTTATGATGTCTAAAGAAGATCTACAGGATGATAAGACGACGATGGGCACCCCTGAGTCGAAGGGCAAGAATAAAAGGAGTAATACAGTAAAAAACAAAGAGTGAGGAAATGCCTATGAAGATACAATCGAAGCAAATCACTTGTTATATTGGATTTGCATATATAACCTTAGCCTTTGTTTCCTTGGTCGCAGATTTACCGGTCAGAGTTGTTAACTGTATTTCTTTAGGAGCTTTGCTCATATCTATTGCTGAATTAATTCTGGCGATAAGTAACTTGAGAAAACCAAAAGAGTCTCGGGTTAGCGCCAAAGATCTTGAGTCATTATCAGACCAGCTGGATTTAGCCTCTTTTTTCTTAAAAAAAACGTTGGAGGCAAAGGCTAGAGTATACAAATCTAATAACAAGGTGACATTTTTGGTAGGATTTCTATACTCGTTTTCGTTTGTTGTTGTTATAGCATGGGCAAATAGTAGTGTATATAACTTTCTAGAATGGAATAAACTTGGGGTCTTTTGCACGGTAGCTTCGTTGGGAGTAATTCTTCTTTCGAGATTCATTTCAGAAGTGGGAGACGAGCGAATAGAGGTTGAACGAGAACTCGCTTTTTACGATATGTTCAACCATTATTTGGATTCGGTGACCAAAGCCATTAATCAGGCAACCGATAAACAAAATAGAATTGAGCATGCAGAGCAAAAAGAAGACATTCTAGTTGAGAATAAAGAAGACGCAGGAAGAAGTATTGAGAAGAAAAGAAAGAAAAAGAAGCGTCAAAAGTAAAGCGATTATTCAAAAGTAATTACTATATGTGCAAGGAGGGACCTATGCAATTTGGAATGCCAACCCTAATTGAATGCCGCACCCTGGAGGACAACCTTATGTTGTGCCGGGAACTGGGGCTTTCATTCATCGAGCTGAATATGAATTTTCCGAAGTACCAGGTGCAGTGCCCGGAGTATACGGACGTGCTTTAGGAGTTTGCCGGGAAGGCGGGGTTTTATTTTCAATAATGGATTGCAAAGAAGAAGGAGGTTATCTTATGTCAACAGATTTTGAAAAACCGCAATCAAAGCAGATTGAATACGTCGGCTTAGAATCATTATTTTCGTTTTACTTTTTCCATAATATGCCGGACCAGTTTAGATTGGTACCGGGGCAGAAAAGGGTATTGGGTATCGATAATACTGATATCAGCTCGATCCGGATAGAGGAAGACGGAAGCGTTAAACTTGAGGGAACTGCCTGCATCCACATCGGGTACTTCGGCTCTCCGAATCCAAGAGACGAAGACTATGGAACATTCGACGAGTCTACGAGGAGTTTTTCTTTCCGCATAAGTATTACTGACGGCGAAATCGACAAGGGCGCATATTTCGAGTTTGAGTAAGATATTGGAGGATACTGATATGCAATTCGGAATGCCAACTTTAATCGAAAACCGCACCCTGGAGGACAACCTCGCGTTGTGCCGGGAACTGGGGCTTTCGTTTGTGGAACTGAATATGAATTTTCCGGAGTACCAGGTGAATTGCCTGGAGTGGACGGATGCGCTGAAGGAGTTTGCCGAGAAGGCGGGTGTTTATTTTACGATTCATCTGGATGAGCAGCTGAATATCGCGGACTTCAATCCGCTGGTGGCGGGGGCGTATCTGGAGACAGTGAGACGGACGATCGAGGTGGCAAAGAAGCTGCTGCCGCTGCGGGATAAGTACGGGGATCCGAGCCAGCCGCTGACGCTCAACATGCATATGCACCACGGCATTTACATCACGCTGCCGGACCGGAAGGTGCAAATGTATGAGCGGGATTTTGCGACGTACATCGGTGCATGGGAGTTCTTCCGCGACCGGTGCGAGGAGTGGATCGGTGACAGTGACGTCCGCATTGTGATCGAAAATACCGATGGTTTCAAGGATTATGAGATGCGTGCCATCGAGATCGCGCTGATGAGCCCGAAGTTCGGGCTGACGTGGGATATCGGGCACTCGAAGGGCGTGAAGGAGATTGATGTGCCGTTCATCCGCGCGCACGAGGATCGCCTGCTGCACATGCACGTGCACGATGCGACCGAGGAGGGGCGGAATCATTTGGCGCTCGGTGACGGTGAGTTGGATCTGGCGGAGCGGCTTGCGACCGCGGAGCGTCACAACGCACGTTGCGTGCTGGAGACGAAGACCATTGAGGCGCTGCGGAAGTCGGTGGCGTGGCTTGATGAGAATACGTCGTACCGAGGGTAGGAGAATACGTCATACCGAGGGTAGGGGAAATACGTTGTATCGGGCGTAGGAAAATTATGTCGCAATGGGCGTAGGAGACGAAAGGCAGGTATAGAACATGGGAGATGATCGGAAATCCTGGGTTCCAAGCGATCCTTCATACACGATCATTCTGAGACAATTAAAGCCTGAGCATAACAGGGGCGCACTGATGAGATACCTTCGAGACTTATTTAACATAGGGGTTTCGGAGGCAAATGACTACCTGAATGGCCTTCCGGACAAGCCGATCGGGCTTACGAAGAGCTGTGAGCTCACGTGTGGTCAGGCGGAGAAGTATGTGAAGCCCATCCTGGAGAAACTGGATCAATTGGGATTAATTGCAGACTGGGTCTACGATTGGGGCGATTGGGAATGATATGAGACTGTTTATTGCGATACAATTCGATGACACTGTGCTGGAGGCGCTGACGGGGCTGCAGGAGTCGCTGCGCGGGCAGCGTGTCGGAGGGAATTATACGCCGCGGGAAAATCTTCACCTGACGCTTGCGTTCATCGGCGATTATGACGATCCGGAGGCGGTGCTCGAGGCGCTCGATCGCGCGGAGTTCCGCCCGATGGAGCTCTCGCTTGACGGCGTCGGCTGCTTCGGCGATCTGTTCTGGGTCGGTCTCGCGGAAAATAAAGCCCTCCAAGTCTATGTGAAGCGGCTCCGCAGGGAACTTGCGGACGCGGGAATTCCGTTCGACAGGAAACGGTTCTCGCCGCACATCACGCTGGTCCGCAGAGTTTCCGTGCCCGGCGGCGGGACGATGGTTCCCGTGTCGGAGGGGCCGAAGGGGAGCATGCGCGCGACCCACGTGTCGCTGATGCGTTCAGACCGTGGGAAAAACGGGATGATCTATACTGAAATCAATTAGGGGGTAATCCAATGTACGATTTTTTCATGGACCTGTTTGAACGCTACCCGAGTTTCTTCACATTTTTCGTGATCCTCTGTGCGATCGGCCTGCTGGCTGTGCTTTATATCATCGCACTTATTTTCTACAAGATCATCGCAGGAGTTAAGGGCAGCCCGAAGGCGATCCAGAGTGACATTGACAAAAAGCAGAACGAAGCCATCGAATCACTGACGAAGGAGACGAAGAAGGCGCTCGCCCTGGAGAAGGAACTTGCTGAAATACGGGAAAGACTCAAAGACTCGAACCGTTGAGCGCATACGCCAAGATATTCCGAAAGTGGAATCGAAAAGCCATTGTATTTTGCAATACTACTATTGTAGAATAAGCACAGGAAAATCCCGTTAAGACGGTGCTTGGCCATCTTAACGGGAATTATAGGGGACTTCCGAATTGACGATTTGAATCGATAGATGCTTTTGCGTCAATCGCCGCGAATGCTCTATTGAGACACTGATCGGCGTTTCAATAGTTGTCGTAATAGTAGGTGCTGTCGTAGTTGCTGACCGGGCTCTTGTAACCGGTGTAACCCTGGTAGTAGTTCTTCGGAGCGGGGCTCATAACGATCGCTGCGATGATGTAAACCCAGATGCTCATGCCTGCGAAGAGCACGAGAAGAACGGTGATAAGGCGAACGGTCGAAGAATCAACATTGAAGTACTCGGCAAGTCCACCGCACACGCCGCAGATCTTTTTGTCATTTTCGGATTTGTAAAGTTTTTTCATGGTTGTATCTCCTTTGAGTTTTTAATTTTTCGATTTAGGCAATTTCCTGTTCCCCTCGGAACGATTTCAGGATAACAGAGGAATATGAAAAGGTCTTTGAAGAAAGATTAGAGTTTGATTAAAAATTTAGAAACGAGGTTGAGGGTATGGAGAAAGTAAAATGGGGTGTCCTCGGCACGGCCAACATCGCGCGCTGGTGCACGATCCCGGGAATGAAGAAGGCGGAGCACTGCGAGCTTTACGCGATCGCAGGGCGGAAAATAGAGAAAGCGCAGGTGTACGCCGCGGACTTCGGTTTTGCGAAGGCGTACGGTAGCTATGATGAGCTGCTGGCGGACGAGGAGGTTCAGGCGGTCTACATTCCGCTCCCGAATGATCTGCACAAGCCCTGGGTGACGAAGGCGCTGCAGACGGGCAAGCACGTTCTGTGCGAAAAACCGTTGGCTCTCGATGCGGAGGAGGCTCGTGAGATGTACGAAACCGCCCGCGAAAACGGAGTCATCCTGATGGAGGCGTACGCGTACCTGCACAGCCCGTACGTGGAGAGCCTGGTAAATGACGTAAAGAGCGGCGTCATCGGTGATGTCGACTTCATCGACACCGCGTTCGTGACGCAGGGCTATAAGGAGGATTTCCGCCTGCATAAGGAACACGGCGGCGGGGCGATGTACGACCTCGGTTGCTACTGCACGACGATGATCTTGTCGCTGATCGACAGCGATGTGTCGATGGTGAAGGCTTCGGCGGAGTTCACCGAGCTTGGCGTGGACATGCTCACGACGGCGCAGATGAAATTCGAGAACGGCGCGCGCGCTTCGTTCACGGTCGGCATGAACTTGGGCGTAGGAACGAACTCGCGCTTTGACCGTCTCTATATCCACGGTTCAAAGGGTACAATTCGGTCGGATGTGGAGTATAATCAGGAGGGAACGCTTCACTACGAGATCCGCACGGCGGACGGGCGCATTGAGCGCGAGGTGTTCGTTCCGCAGAATTACTCGCTCGAGCTCGAGCAGCTGAACCGCTGCATCTTAGAGGGCGAGAAACCGCATATTTCGGAAGCATTTTCCGTGAAAAATGCGGTGCTGATCGACCGCGTGCTGCGGGGAATCGGGTACTGAGCAATGCGGGACCGGTCGGACGCCTGATCGGACCCGGGTAGTGCAATACGAAGACAGGAGGACTTGTATCATGAAAGCATTGATCGTGATCGACATGCAGAAGGACTTTATCGACGGCAGTCTCGGTACGGCTGAGGCCGTGGCCATCGTGCCCGCGGTGGCGGAGAAGATCCGCGCGCGCAAGGCGGAAGGGTGGCAGGTGATCTTCACGCGCGACACGCACGGGGAAAACTACATGGAATCCAACGAGGGCAAGCACCTTCCGGTGGTTCACTGCATCGAGGAGACGCCGGGCTGGATGATCAACGAGTCGCTCGATACCTCGGGCGCGCTGATCGTCAACAAGCCGTCGTTCGGCTTCACGGGCTGGTCGGACGTGCTCGACGACATGATCGGCGGTGGCGTTGAGGAGATTGAGCTGGTCGGCCTGTGCACGGACATTTGCGTCGTTTCGAACGCGCTGATCCTCAAGGCTCTCTACCCCGAGATCCGCATCAGCGTGGATCCCGCGTGCTGCGCGGGTGTGACGCCCGCTACGCATGAGGCTGCGCTCACGACGATGAAAATGTGCCAGATTGAGATTGCGTAGACTTCTGTTGCGGCCTGCCGCGGCACTCCGACCGCGGTCGGACGGAGTGCTGCCGGCGGGCTGCGTTGCTTTGGTGAGGAATATTCAATGATACCTGATATCACACTCGGCCGGACCGGCATCACGGTTCCGCAAAATGCCTTCGGCGCCCTGCCGATCCAGCGTGTCGACGTTGACACGGCGGTTCGGCTTCTTCGCCGTGCCTATGAAGGCGGCATCCGCTTCTTCGACACCGCGCACGCCTACACGGACAGCGAGCGGAAGCTCGGGGAGGCATTTGCCGGCATGCGTGAGAAGGTCTTCATCGCGACGAAGACGCAGGCGAAGACCGGCGACAAGCTGCGCGAGGAACTTGCCGCGAGCCTTGAGGCGCTTCGCACGGATTACATCGACATTTACCAGCTTCACTGCGCGCCGCAGTGCTTCCGCCCGGGCGACGGGACGGGCCTTTACGAGGCGCTCTGCGAGGCGAAGGAGCAGGGGCTCGTGCGCCACATCGGCATCACCGCGCACAAGATCGGTGTCGCCGAGGAGATCGTGGCGAGCGGGCTCTATGAGACGCTGCAGTTTCCGTTTTCCTACCTCGCGAGCGAACGCGACATCGCGCTTGTCAAATCGACCACGGAGGCCGACATGGGCTTCATCGCGATGAAGGGGCTCTCGGGCGGTCTGCTGACAAACTCGGCGGCGTGCATGGCGTTCATGCTGCAGTACCCGGCGCTGCCGATCTGGGGCGTTCAGAGGGACTCGGAACTTGAGGAGTGGCTGTCGTATTTTACGAAAGATGCTGCGATGACGGACGAGCTGCGCGAGTTCATCGAGCGCGACCGCAAGGAGCTGCTCGGCGAATTCTGCCGCGGTTGCGGTTACTGCTCACCGTGCACGGTGGGCATCGTGATCAACCAGTGCGCGCGCATGTCGCAGATGATCCGCCGCGCGCCATCGCAGGCCTGGCTTTCGGACTACTGGAAGGCGGAGATGGCGCGGATCGACGAGTGCGTGGACTGCGGCCTGTGCAAGACGCGCTGCCCGTACGAGCTTGACATTCCGAATTTGCTTCGCAAAAATCTTGCGGATTACAATGATATTCTCGCGGGGCGTGTGAAGGTGTGAGTGAGATGAACATCGAGCGAAAACGGAGAATCGCATTTTACCTGAACTGCGCGGTTATCGTGTTCGCGGTGACCGGCACGGTTTTGATGCTTTTCTTTCGCGGCAACAATGAGGAACTGCTGGCGGACGGCATCGAGAACTATAAGTATTTTACGGTGCTTTCCAACGAATTTTGCGGCGTCATCGCGGTGGTGAGCCTGATCCGGTCACTCCGCGGAAAGGCGCAGTCGATGCTGGCGAAATTCATGGCGGCAGCGGCGGTCGGGTTGACGTTCCTTGTGATCATCGGATTCCTGGGTCCGCTGTACGGTCTTCTGAAAATGTACCGCGGCGCCAATTTCTTCTTCCACCTGATCCTGCCGCTCACGGCGATGGCGGAGTTCGTGTTCAGCCCGGGTGACGCAGAGCCCGTTCCGTTCCGATGGACTCTGTACACGATGATCCCGGTGGCATTGTACGGCGCGTTTTATCTCGGGAATAACATGATCAACGGCATCGGCGAATGGCCGCACACCAACGATTTCTATGGATTCCTGAACTGGGGCCTGCCGGTCGGACTCCTGATCTTTGCATTTATCATGCTTGCAATCTGGGGCATAGCGTGCGCGCTGCGCGCGGTGCGGAAGAAAATTCAGCAGTCCGAAGTGAGCGCTGGGGAAGACAGCACTGCCGGGATGTGAGCGAAGAGCCGGGCGTTGAAGCGAGCGCATTTTCCGCACCATTATTCAGTAGAGGAGAGGGAAACAACGATGTTTATCACAAAGTTGCTCGGACATAAATTCCGTGAGGATGAGTTTGTGTCCTGCTCGGTGTCCACCGGCGGCGGTATGACCGGCGGCTCCAGGATTGTTGAACTGCGGCGCGAGAAGGACGGCAGCGTGACGCTTACGGTACGGGGCAGGGAGTGGCATTATGAGCGCGAGGAGAAGACGGTGTATCCCGCTTCGGAGGAAGCAATCGCGCATGTCGCGGAGATCGTGAATAAGTACAGCTTATATGCCGCGAGCAAGCGACGGATGAGCAATATTGAGATTCTCGACGGCGACACGACCACGGTGAGTTTTCATTTCGGCAAGAGATATTTCAGCATACGGCAGCTGCAGCGGAAGTGGCCGAGCGGGCGGAAGGGCTATATGGAGACGATCCGGTACCTGAATTCGCTGGAGCAGGGAGAAGGTGTAACGACCCGCGAGCCGCAGCATCTCCGTCTGTTGCTGCACGGTTACAATCTGTTTTTCAATGTTGAGGACGCATGGGACGGAAAATTAGATGAGATCCTGAGCGAGGACCATGAGGTGTCTCGTTTCGAGGACTGTGGGATCGTGCTCTGCGCGGGCGTGGAACTGACTGCGGGCGGCGCCGGGACGGCGGATGGTTTGGAGACTGCCGAAGGCACCGCAACTGCCGGTGAAGTACAGCCGGTGACAACCGCGGAAGCTTGCGACCTTGTCTATGCCCCTGCGAGCGGAAGTATCATCCTGCTTTACGGGGAGCATGCATTTTCCGAGCCGGTCTATCTGCTGGCGAAAATCGACGGATACGCGAAAACAGCGGCGCCGCTTGTAGAGAAGATGGAAGGGGAATACAGTTTTTATATCAATTAGTTACTTGGGAGGTGCAGAATGAACGAGATGACGCGGAAACGGAACCGCCTGCTGGCGGAGAAGGTGATCAAGGGCCTGGAGTCCCGCAACATGACGGGCTACTATGCCGAGACGAGCGATGAGGCGCTGCAGATGGCGCTTGAGCTCATTCCCGAGGGGGCAAGCGTCGGCATGGGCGGCTGCATGAGCGCGAAGGAGATCGGGCTGACGGACGCGCTTCGGAGCGGAAAATACGATTTCATCGACCGCGACGCAACGCCGAATAAACGCGAGGCGATGCTGGCGACGTACGATGCGGACTACTTCATCGCAAGCGCCAACGCGATGACGGAGGACGGCGTGATCATCAACATCGACGGCAATGCAAACCGTGTCTCCGCAATTGCGCAGGGGCCGCGCTATGTGGTCTTTATCGTCGGGATGAACAAGGTTTGCAAGGATGTGGACCATGCGATGAAGCGCGCCCGCAATGTGGCTGCGCCGATCAACTCGCAGCGTTTCGGTCTCTCGACGCCGTGCACGAAAACCGGTTCCTGCATGGACTGCAAATCGCCGGACACGATTTGCTGCCAGATCCTGATCACGCGCTACTCGCGCCACGAGGGCCGCATTCACGTAATTCTGGTCAACGAAGATTTAGGGTATTGATGCTATGGGACTTTTTTCCAAAAAGAAAAACGGAATCAGTGAGACCGAGCGCAAGCGCCTGTGGGACGGCCTTGCGGAGTTTCTGCGCCTGAACTTCAAGCCGGACGAGGCGCCGCGCGCAGATGCCTGCGGAGCTTCCGCTCCCACATCGATGAACAATGCGATGCTTGGAGCGGCCGCGACAGTGGCCGGTGCCCGCAACGAAGCGGTATCGACGTTTATGATGAATGCCGCGATGCCCATGGCCATGCAGGCGGCGATGCCGGCAGACACGTCGCAGGTCTATGCGGAAGCTGCGGAGATAGAAGAGGACGCCGCGGGGATTGCAGAAGAGACCTTTGCTGAGATTTGCGAAGAGGCGGAGGAAGTAACAGAGGCCGCGGAGAAGAAAGCCGTGGAGACCGCGGAAGCAAACTTTGCTGAGGTTTGTGACGCGGCTGAGGAAGTTACCGAGACTGAGGAAGAGGAACTCGCAGAGTTGGCGGAAGATGCCGTTGAGGACGCCGCACATTCGTTCCCCGTCTCACCGGAAACGCTCAAGTATAAGGAGAGAAAATCCGGAATCAGCCTGCTTCGAAAGAAGAGCTTGCGCCGTGAAGATGCGTGCTACGGGGCCGCTTCGAAGGAGGAGCGCGCTGATGCAACGCAGTTTGACAAAGCCGATGCCATGCAGATGATGAGCATGGACATGATGCGCGACGAGGCAGCGCCTTCCATGAAGGAGACAGCAGCTAAGTCTGCAGCGAAGAAGCGCTCCCTCACGGACGTGGTCTCCCAGGTCGGGGAGACGTGGCAGCAGAGCCTGCTCCGCAAGATTGACGAGAAAGGATTTTCCGACTCCGAGGTCTATAAGCGCGCCGGGCTCGACCGCAAGCTGTTCTCGAAGATCCGCTGCAACGAGGCGTACCAGCCGAAGAAGTCCACGGCGGTGGCATTTGCGCTTGCGCTGCAGCTGTCGCTCGACGAGACGAGGGACATGCTTTCGCGCGCCGGTTACGCGTTATCGCCGAGCAGCCGCTTCGACCTGATCGTAGAGTATTTTATTGAAAATGATGTCTTCGACATCGACACCATCAACGAGGCCCTGTTTGATCACGGGGAAGCGCTGTTGGGAGCATAACGGAGGAATACGGGAATATGGAGAAGAAATTGAAAGTTTTGATGATCAACGGAAGTCCGCGTAAAAACGGTAACATTGCGCTTGCATTTTCCGAGATGGAGAAGGTTTTTGAGGAGAACGGCGTTGAGTACGAGAACATTCTGCTCGGTACAACGCCGATCCGAGGCTGCATCGCATGCGAGTCATGCCGCAAGACCGGACGGTGCGTGTTCGACGACAAGGTGAACGAGCTCTCCGCCAAATTTGAGGAGGCCGACGGCCTCGTGATCGGTTCGCCGGTCTACTACGGATCTGCCAACGGAACGCTGCTCGCGGCGTTGCAGAGAATGTTTTACAGCTCGCATTTTGACAAGAGTCTCAAGGTTGGTGCCAGCGTTGTGAGCGCGAGACGCTCCGGCTGCACGGCGACATTTGACGAGCTGAACCGCTTCTTCACGCTCTCGAACATGCCTGTGGCGACAAGCCAGTACTGGAACAACATTTACGGCTGGGAGCCCGGCGAGGGGCGCGTCGACGCGGAAGGATGCCAGGTCATGCGCGTTCTGGCGCGCAACATGGTCTTCCTCATGCAGAGCATTGAGCTTGGCAAGAAGGAAGTTGGCCTTCCGAAGACGGAGCCGCGGGTGTGGACGAATTTTACGCGGTAACAATTTACAAGGGAATCGTAAAGCAAGGGAAACGTCGATGATCCGGCGTTTCCTTTTTTTCGGGGAATCGGACACGCCAACACAATGTCGCCTGACGGGCGACCATTTTCCGAATCCGAAATGATATAGTGACCTCAGAAAGAAAAAACACGGGCCGCACAAAGCGGCGGAAAGGGAGGCACACTATGAAGAAGGGTTTGACTGAGATCATTTACATTCTGGACAGAAGCGGTTCGATGGGAGGCCTGGAGGCGGACACGATCGGCGGTTACAATTCTCTCCTCGCGAAGCAGAAGAAGGAGGAGGGCGAGGCGCTCTTCTCGACGGTCCTCTTCGATGACAGGATCGATGTACTGCACGACCGCAAGCCGATCGGCGAGATCGAGCCCATCACGGACAAGGAGTATTTCGTGCGCGGCTGCACGGCACTCCTGGATGCGGTAGGCGGTGCGATCCATCACATCCGCAACGTGCACAAGTACATCCGCGATGAGGATGTGCCGGAGAAGACCCTGTTCATCATCACGACCGACGGTATGGAAAATGCGAGCAAGCAGTATGATTACGCGAAGGTCAAGAAGATGGTCGAGCAGCAGAAGGAGGCCGGCTGGGAGTTCCTGTTCCTCGGCGCGAACATTGATGCGGTCGAGGTTGCGGGACGCTTCGGAGTCGCTGCCAACAGAGCGGTCCGCTACGAGTGCGACGCTGTCGGAACGGCTCTCAACTTCAAGGCTATGGCGAGCGTTGTAAGCGGTGTCAGACGAAGCAAGAGCGCGAAGGAGATGCGTGAGATGCTCGACTGCGAGGAATCGCTTGACGAGATCCGCGAGGACTACAGAAAGCGCGGCAAATGATGAATCGGTAGCAGACGCGTATGGCAGCGGAATCCGCTGCGGGAGGAAAACTGACAATCGCATATGACAGACCGGGCGCGGCGCTGCGAAAGCAGGCCGCGCTTTGCTGTTGTTGCGGCTGCGGACAGAGCATCGCTTTCGAAAAACCTAACAGAACGCAGACGTACTGCAGCACGTCGGGAAGTCCCTGCAGATGTCGTAAAAGCAGTCATAAGCCGACAGAAGCATTTTTTCACATTGTTTGCGGCGGTTTTTGCTGTAATATCTGTTCAACAACAAGGGGTTGTGATACAATAAAAGTTGAACTTTCGGAAAGATTGCTCCGGTCGCGGAGATCGGGGGTTTACATAGTTCGCCGGGGAGCGGCGATCACGCATGCACGTATGGAAAGGGGCGTGGCCATTATGGATTTTCAGGCATTTGTGGACAGTATTGATGTGATGACCTGCGTCATTTCAGTGGAGATGCTGGAGAACGGTCATTACGGTGACATTCGTCTTGTCGCAGGCAACAAGGCTTATGTGAGTTCCATCGAAACAGTGTGGGACGGACCGCAGTTGATGAGTAACAAGTTTGTGCCGAACAGCCTGTATCAGAATTATTTTCCGAAGGATCTCAATTTCGAGACGATTTGTTACCGCGCGGCGGTGGAGAAGATTCCGGTGCACACGTATGTGCATCCCGAAAGGTTTGACTTCTGGTTCAATCTGTTCCTTCTTCCCCTGAAAAATGAGGGGAACATGTACTACTGCACCTACACGCAGGAGGTGACGCAGAAGGCGGACACGGCGAAGATGGCGAACATCTCACAGGACACTGCCACGGCGGTGCTGAGCACCTGCATCAAACTGCACGGGGCAACGGATTTCCAGGAGACGATGAACGAGGTGATCAAGGACATCCGTGCGCTGTGCGGCGCATGGTCGTGCACAATTCTCCTGGTCGATCCCGAGACGAGAACCTGCAGGGCGCTGGCGGAGGATCGTGAGAATCCGGATGTGCGGGCGTCCATGAAGGCCGCGCTGGAAATGTATCCCGATTTTTACAAAATCACGGAGTCCTGGGCGGACACAATCGGCGGCAGCAACTGTCTGATCGTGAAGAACAGCTCCGACATGGAGTATGTGCGGCAGAAGAACCCGCGCTGGCACGCGACGCTGGTCGAAAATCACATCACGAGCATCGTGCTCTTCCCGCTGCGTTCCGGAGACAATCTTCTCGGCTACATGTGGGCGACGAACTTCAACACAGAGAGCGCGGACAAGATTAAGGAGACGATGGAGCTGACCAACTTCTTCATCGCGTCCTCGGTGGCCAACGACCTGCTCCTCAAGCGGTTGAAGATCATGGGCTCCGTGGATATGCTTACGGGCGTGCTGAACCGTAATGAGATGAACAATCGCATCGACCGGATCAGCAAGGGCGTGGACCGTGTAAAGGACGTCGGCATTGTCTTCGCCGATGTCAACGGACTCAAGTGCATCAACGATGACAAGGGCCACATCTCGGGCGATGAGTTGCTCAAGAACGCGGCGAATGTGCTGATCGATGTGTTCGGCAACAGTGACATTTACCGCGCCGGCGGCGATGAATTCATGATCATCGTGCCGGATACGACGGAGGAACAGCTTGAGGCGAAAGCAGAGAAGGTCAGGGCGAGCAGCCTCGGCTTCGACAGGACAGGATTTGCCGTCGGTTGCTGCTTCATCAAGAGCGCGAAGGACATTTTCACGGCGCTGCATCTCTCTGACGAGAGAATGTATAAGGACAAGGAACAGTATTACGCGAAGCACCCGGAATTGAAACGATAACTCGGGAGGATATGGGGCATTATGAAAATGTTGCAGAATATCCAATTGGATCTGATGCTCGCGCTGAGCGGAGTCGGCGTGGTGCTTGCCGTGCTGGTGCTTCTCGCGAAGGCATTGTCCAGGCGAAGAAGAATGGTGATTGCCATCCTTGAACTGTCTGCTACGTTTTTGCTTTTCTTTGACCGTCTCACGTATTTTTATGACGGAGATGCGAGCAGCAAGGGAATCGCCATTACCCGCGTGAGCAATTTTATGGGGTATTTGCTCAATCAGTTTATCGTGTTTGCATTCATTCATTATGTCATGAACATCATCCGCGAGGATCAGAAAATGAAGGTTCCGCGGGTGCTGAAGATTCTGTGCGCGTTTATGTTTGCAGGCATGATGTTCGTGGTCGTCGGCTCATTTACCGACTATCTCTATTACTTCGATGAGGGGAATATCTACCACAGAGGCCCGGGATTTATGCTGTGCTACCTCGTCCCGAGCATCACAATACTGGCGCTGGTATGGTATGTGATCGCAAACCGCAGGCATTTCAGCAGGACTATATGTATCTCCCTCCTGCTGTTCCTGATCGGACCGGTAGCGGCTTCGTTCGTCCAGGTCTTCACCCTGGGATTCTCTCTCATGAACATCGTGATCTCGATCATGTCAATCCTGGCGTACATTTTCGCCTACCTCGATATCAACGATAAGGTCGACCGTGCCAACACGATCAAGATTGAGCATCTTGAGGAGCAGCGGAAGCTGTCACACCGTTTGTTCGAACAGATTGCAAACGTGCTTGCAAGCGCAATCGATGCGAAGGATGAGTACACGCGAGGCCATTCCCACCGCGTCGCCGAGTATTCTGAGAAGATTGCGCGGCAAATGGGCAAGAGCGAAGATGAATGCAAGAAGATTTACTACACCGCGCTGCTGCATGACGTCGGCAAGATCGGTGTTCCCGACAGTATCATCACTAAGAACGGTAAACTGACTGACGAGGAGTATGCTGCCATGAAGCAGCATCCGGTCATCGGAAACCAGATCCTCTCGAGCGTCAAGGACTATCCGTATTTGAGCATCGGAGCGCGGTATCATCACGAGCGCTACGACGGCAGAGGCTATCCGGATGGGCTGAAGGGGGAGGAGATCCCGGAGGTCGCGAGGATCATCTCGGTTGCGGATGCGTACGACGCCATGACTTCCCACCGAAGCTACCGTTCCGCCATTCCGCAGCAGCTCGTGCGTGAGGAGATTGTCAAGAACGCAGGTACGCAGTTTGATCCCGATATGGCGAAGATCATGCAGTACCTCATCGATATTGACAATCAGTATGAGATGAAGGAGCGGAAAGAGGCGAAGGAGCTGCGGGGCGACACCGAGATTGTGTGTGCCGACTTTGCGGACGAGGTGTCCGAGGGCATTCTGATCACCGCGCAGGCGACGCGGATTCATTTTACGTATGAGCCGGAGGAAGGGCATGAGGACGCGTCTTCGACGATGATCCTGTTCGACTCTCTGGACGCGCATTACCATTCCGAGGCCAAAGAAGTCCGCGACCGGATGTATTTCGAGTACGGACGGATTCGCCTCGACGGGACTGCGGCGGCGGAAGGTGCCAGGAAGATCGAGGTACGTAGACCGGAGAAGGTGTCCGGTGCTGCAGCGGACGACGGATGCGATGCAGACGGCAGGAAAACAGCTGCCGATGAACGCTTAGGCGGCGGGAAAACGGCCGGCGGAAGAGAAAAGGAATACGCGGTTGAAGCGGTTCGCGTTAAGGATCATGTCCAAATCCGGATTGATGACGGCGAGACTGTGACGGAAGTGATCGTGGCCCTGCCGGATTGTACGCGGTATGCTTACATCGGCCTGACCGGAAAACACTGCACGATCAATCATGTGACGATCGAGCACTCGGAGAAGACAACGGATCCGGACAGCATCTCGCGCATTGCCGAGGAGATTAGTTATATCGATGGCAAGGAGGGAGATATCCCGAATATTCAGATTGACAATTTCCGGTCGGATGCGACTGTCGGAATTGCGATCGAGGACAGGCTGAAACTTACGTTCCACTCGATGAGCCTGCCGACCGCACGGCTGATCTGGCACTGCCCGTACATTTTGCTGTTCCATTCTTCGGACGGAACGAAGAGCGGCGTGAACTACCGCGAATTCGGCCTGGTTCGCCTCGACGGCGAGTACTGGGAAGGGAGCGGAGTGAAAAATACGATGAAGGCGGTCAAAGGTGATGCCTTCAAGGGCTGGGAGCACTGGAAGGAAGCCAACCGTGCCGGAATCGATGTGACGGTGACGTTTACGCGGAACCGAAACCGCATTACGGTAACCACGGAAAACCTCGGGCTGCATATCGAGAACACCACGGAATTTCCCGAGGGTACGGAAAATGTGTATGTCGCGTTGACCGGTGACCAGTGCGCGCTGACCGATATCAGGATTTCGAAGGAGTGACGAGATGGAATTTTACAAGGCGGAGCTGATAGCTGACAAGAGCTGGATGATCAAAATGGCGTTAATGGAGCCTTCGTACGCACTATGTTATCTGGTGGAGGGTGATAGTTATGCGCTGTTGATCGATTCGATTCTCGGGTTCGGCAATCTGAAGACATTTTGCGAGACGCTCACGGACAAACCGATCATCGTCGCTAACACGCATTCCCACTCCGACCATATCGGAGGCAACTTCTTCTTCGACAGCTGCTATATTTCCCACAGGGACATTGCATCCTTCCAGGAGAACTTGATCTACACGAAGGAGCAGGTGGTGGAGATCGCGAAGCAGATGGCACCGGAGGAGTTTCGCGAGCATATCAAGGCGGACGAGAATTTTGCGGACTGGAAGCCGATGAAGGTGTATCCCCTGTACGACGGCGATGAGTTTGATCTCGGGGACCGTCGGATCGAGGTCATCGAGGTCGGCGGGCACACGGCCGGATCGGTCGTATTCATCGACCATAAGACGCGGATCGCGTACGCCGGTGACGCCTGCAACGGCAACACGCTGCTGGAACTGCCGGGCTCGCTTCCGGTCATTACCTATCTGCGCGCACTGCTGCACCTGAAGGAGCACCAAGGCGAGTTTGACACGATGTACTGCGGTCATGAGATCCTTCCGCCGTCCATCATAGACGAGGCCATTGAGACAGTATCCCGTGTCGTTGCAGGAACGGACGACCGCTGTGAGCGCCCCGGCATCATGGGCGGGACGGTACTGTACGCCGCGGAGAAGGTGAAGGACGGTTACGCCCGTGTGGACGGCAAACACTTCAACATGAGCTACAACCCGGAGACGGTGCTCGGACCGGAGCAGACGAAGCAGGTGATCAAGATCTGAGCGAAGGCGAAAGACAAAACAATAAACGGTGTTTCTCACAATCATGCGGGAAACACCGTTTTATGTTTCGGAAGAGCTTATCAGCGTTTGTTATGCGATATCCTCCAGCTGCGACGTGTACAGGTGGTAGTAGTCACCCTTCTTCGCCATCAGCTCCTCGTGAGTGCCGGCCTCCGTGATGCCGCCGTCATCAACGTACATGATGAGGTCGCAGTTGCGGATGGTCGAGAGACGATGCGCGATCAGGAAGGAGGTGCGGCCCTTCAGCATGGAGTTCAGACCCTGCTGGAGTGCGCGCTCCGTCTGCACGTCGATGCTCGAGGTTGCCTCGTCGAGGATGAGGATCGCCGGGTCGGAGAGCACGGTTCTCGCGAAGGAGATCAGCTGTTTCTGGCCCTGACTAAGGAGCGAACCGCGCTCCTTCACCTCGGTGTCGTAGCCGTCCGACATGCCGTTGATGAACGAATCCGCGCAGACCAGTTTCGCGGCCTTGCGGATCTCCTCATCGGTGGCGTCAAGCTTGCCGTAGAGGATGTTGTCCTTGATCGTGCCGGAGAAGATAAAGCTGTCCTGCATCATGATGCCCATCTGGCTTCTCAGCGAGGAGAGTGTCACGTCGGAGACGTCCTGGCCGTCGATCAGCACCTGGCCGGAGTCCACGTTGTAGAAGCGCGAGATCAGGTTGACGATCGTACTCTTGCCGGCGCCGGTCGGTCCGACAAGAGCGACGCTCATTCCCGGTTTCACATCGAAGGAGACTTTGTGCAAAATTTCCTTGCCGGGCTCGTAGGAGAAGCATACATCGCGGAAGCTGACCGCTCCCCGGATCGGCTTCATCTCCACGGCGTCGGGCTTGTTGTCTACCGTCACAGGCTCACCGAGCGTCTCGAAGATACGCTCAAGATACGCCATGTTGTTCAGGAAGTTGTTGAATATGTTGCCCATGTTCATGATCGGCTGCCAGAACCGCGAAGAGTAGCTGGAGATCGCGACGATGGTACCGATCGACTTGCTGCCCTGACCGAACAGGATCATACCGAAGATGAAGATCGCTGCGCGGATGCAAACGGAGATCGCGTCGATGCCGGGCCATACGAGGTTGTTGCACCGAACGGCGTGCATCCACGTCTTGCGGCAGTCGTCGGAGAGATCCGCGAAGATTTTCGCATTTTCATCTTCACGGGCGAAGATCTGCGTGATGCGGGCGCCGACGATATTTTCCTGAAGATACGCGTTCAGGTTCGAGTTCTTGTTCGAGACACGCTGCCATGCGCGCCGCTGGCGGTTCTTGATCCAGAAGAGGAAGACGGCCAGCACGGGCACACCGCACATGACGACGAGTGACATCTGCACATCGACGATCATCATGAAGATCACGATCAGGATCAGGTTGATCATCTCGAGGATGATGTTGATGAGACCGTTCGAGAGCATGTCGGAAACGGAGTTCACGTAGTTGACAACGCGGATCAGGATCTTGCCGTGAGGCCGGTCGTCGTAGTACTGGAACGGCAGTTTCTGCAAATGCGCGAACAGATCCTTGCGGATGTCATAAATGATATTCTGCGAAACCCGGATCATCAGATGCGAGCGGAGCAGCGCGAGGATGATGCTGATGACTGCTACGCTGATCAACATACCGCCCAGCAGGAACAGGAAGTTCATCTTGCCGTTCGGGATCGCGTCATCGATCGCCTTCTGTGTGATGATTGGCCCTAACAGTGCGACCGCGGCGCTGACCGCGCTGATGCACAGCGCCATGATCATTTTCGGAAGATATTTCTTGATGTATGCCGATGCGAGCAGGAGATGCCTTATATTAAAGGGTTCGTCGAGGCGTTCGTCCTGTTTGTAGGTATTCCTTTCAGCCATTCTCAATCACCCCCTTACGCACTGATCACGGACTCGCCGAGCTGAAGTTTCACGAGTTCTGCATAGTAACCGTTTGCGGCGACGAGCTCCCTGTGGTTGCCGGATTCGATGATCCGGCCGTCCTTCAGGACGAGGATCTTGTCGCAGAATTTGGTCGTGGAAATACGCTGCGCGATAATGATCTTTGTGCACGGAAAATCCAGGTTGCGCAGGCTGTGCTGGATCTGCTTCTCCGTCTCCATATCGACGGCGGAAGTGGTGTCGTCGAGGATGAGGATGGAAGGACGTATGGCAAGCGCTCTCGCGAGCGAGATACGCTGCTTCTGACCGCCCGAGAGGCCGACGCCGCGCTCACCGACGATGGTGTCGTAGCCTTCCGGCATATGGTTGATGAAGTCGGATGCCGCGGAGTAGCGGGCGTATTTTTCGACTTCCTCAGCTGTCAGAGTCATGGCGCCGTAGGCGATGTTGCCTTCGATCGTGTCGGAGTAGAGCAATACGTCCTGCGTCGCAAGACCGATGTTCTTGCGGAGATCGGTCAGTTTATAATTTTCCACGGGAACGCCGTCCACGCGAACCGAGCCGGAGTTGGGCTCATAGAAGCGCGGGATCATCTGGATCAGCGAGGTCTTGCCGCAGCCGGTCTCACCGATGATCGCGACGGTCTCGCCGGGTTCTGCCGTGAAGGTGATATCCTTGAGAACAGGCAGCTTGCCGTCTTCATACTGGAAACTGACGTGTTCAAACTCAACCTTGCCCTCGAAGCGCTCCGGGTGAGGAATGGCATCGGGATGATCCACAATCTCAGCCTCGGAGTAGTAGATTTCCATGATCTTGTCGGAGGCGGCGCTGAAGCGCTGGAACTCGTTCATGATATTGCCCATCATGCGCATCGGGTTCGCAATCGCCCAGATTAGCAGGGAGAACGAAACATAGTCGCCCATGTCGATCCGCCCTTTGATGATGAACATACCGCCGACCAGGAGCAGAAGCACCGGCAGCGCATTGGCGATAAACTCGATGGCCGGGAAGAACCGGAGCCAGACTTTCTGCGTCTCGACGTTCGTGTCGCGGTAGTCGCGGTTTGTCTTGTCGAAGTGCTCCTTCTCATACTCCTCGCGGGCAAAAGCCTTGACCACGCGGTTGCCGGAGATATTTTCCTGAGCATCGGTATTCATGCCCGCAAGCTTCTCACGGAGCGCTTTATGCATCGGCGCAACCTTCTTACGGAACCGGAACACGATGATGAAAATAAACGGCGAGAGGGAGAGCACGCACAGCGCGAGCAACCAGTCGATCGTGAAGAAGTAAATGGCCGCCGAGAGATATAGTGTGAGAGACTCCACGATACAGCGGATGACCCATGCAATGTTGTGGCGCACGGCATCCAGGTCGCCGGTCACGCGCGTCATCAGGTCGCCGGTGCGGTAGGTGCTGTAGAATTTCATGTCCTGACGCTGGATCTTGTTATACAGAAAATTACGGATCCGGTACAAAGTTCCCTGGGACACGCGCTCATACGCCATACAGTCGAGATACACGATGATGACGCGCAGAAGTGTCAGGCCGACCATGAGGAAGACCAGATTGTAGAAGGTGCTCTTGTTGTCAGTAAGGCTTGAACTTTCTTCTTCCGCCGCCTGGAAAAGTCTGACGAGTTCACCCGAAAAATGAGGGACGACAAGCTGCAGCACATTGTACACGGCTGTGCCGATCAGTGCCACGATGAACAGCTTGTGCATGCCTTCCATGTTTTCCCAAAGCCAGCCGAGGCGTGATTTCGGGTATTGTTTGTTCTTGTTGTCCATAGATGCCTCCGAATCGTGATGACGGAAGTCGTATACATCAACGACATCATTTTCCTTGTTCGCTTACAGAGTACCAAATCATTAAATAGTTAACAATGGCCATTGTTTTCAAAAAATGTCTGAAATTGTAATTCTTACAAACAAAATATGAACAAAATCTGAGAATAAATTGAGCATAAATAATTGATTTTATAAATATTTAATGATATGATTATTCAGAATGTTTTGTGAACTTTTTGTGATTTTTTGAATTGAACTTTTTCTTAACATTTCCGGTCATCGCACAGTTACAGTTTCGAAGCAAAATGTGCGAAATCAATGAGAAGGAGAGTGTGGATGATGAAGAAGACGTTTGCGAGAAGGTTGATCCTGAGTGTTGCGGCACTGACTGCAGTACTGGTTTTGGCAGTCTGGCTTTTCAACTCGAAAGCAGAAGCGCAGAACGGATCAGTGGAGGGCTCGGGATCGGAAGGCGATCCCTATCGGATTGAGGACGCTGATGATCTGCGGGCGTTTGCTTTTTCAGTCAACGGCGGAGAAACGTACGAGGGTAAGACTGTTGTGCTCAGAAACAATATCGATCTTTCCGAAGTATGCGGAGAGGACCTCGGAAACTGGGTGCCGATCGGAAATGCGGACAATGCGTTTGCGGGTACGTTCAAGGGGCAGGGTAATACGATCAGCGGCCTTTATATTGACAGTAAGAGCGATGTGCAGGGTTTGTTCGGTGTTAATGCAGGTCGGATTGAGAACCTTACCGTGTACGGTTCCGTGAAAGGCAAAGATTATGTGGGAGGAATCACCGGGAAGAATCTCGGAGAAATAGAGAACTGTGAATCCGGAGTTACCGTAGTCGCAGGAATCCAAATCGGTGGTATTGCAGGGCGAAATGATGGAATGATTAATAACTGTCTCAATTGCGGTGATATTAGTAGTGACGATGCGGATGACCAGAAACCCAACGCCTGGGTCGGCGGTATAGCCGGCTTTTCGTCCAAGGAAATCAGTAACTGTACGAATGATGCAGACGTCATCAGCAAAGGAGAACGTGCGGATGGATATGTTGGTGGTATTGTTGGTGAGGCTGACACTACTGAAGCAAGGATAATTAATTGTCAGAATAATGAAAATCATATTGTCAGTGCAGCAACTGGTTATGTCGGAGGAATCGTTGGGAGAACCGAAGCCGAAGTTGTCAATTGTACAAACAAAGCCAAGGTGAGCGGGTTGCTTCCGGCCAGTGGAGTTTCAGTCGGAGGAATTGCATGTATAATATCGAATACATCGATTAACAATTGCGTTAACTTTGGAGATATTTACTCCAACCTTGGTGATGTGGGAGGTATTGCAGAACATATTGAAGTGTTCGGTACAATTACAAATTGCACCAATGTCGGTAACGTTTCTAATTTGGATGCAAATGGCAATGGCGGTGCAAACAACTTGCAAGCCGGTGGAATTGTCGCTGATGTTTATGCTAGTTTGGAAATAAAAAACTGTGTAAACAGTGGGAAAATATCCGGTGGGTGCAATGCGGGAGGTATCGCCGGATACATGAAGAATGAGAAAAGCGAGAATGAGAAATGCGAAATTGTTGATTCAACGAACCAAGGGAGTGTAAGCGGAACGGCGTTCGTCGGTGGCATTGGGGCCTATGTGAATTGTGAAGTGAAAAACTGTGTAAACAACGGTGAGATATCCGGTACGGACACAGTGGGAGGTATTGTCGGTTTTATTGATTATAGCTCCATTATCGATTCAACGAACAAGGGAAGTGTTAGCGGAACGCAAGAAGTCGGCGGAATTGCGGGGCAAATGTTTAATTGTAGAGAATGTGTCAACTGTTTTAACAGCGGAGCAGTCTTCGGAGAACAATATGTCGGAGGTGTTGTCGGATATGCCGAAACAAGCATTGAAGCGGGAACCGGTAAAGTTGTCAGTTGTACTAACACGAACAACGTCACAGGAAAGCAGTACGTAGGAGGCATCGTCGGAGTAGGTAATACGAATATCATTGACTGCATTAATCGGGGTACTGTAAATGCAACCAGTGGAGTTGGAGGAATTCTCGGTTCATCTGATGATAAGGGGTTGATGCGTTTTGAAGGTAATTCGGAAAATGAGAATATTATAAGAGAAAAACACCAGTATATAGAAAACTGTGTCAACAATGGTGTGATCAAAGGAAATCAATATGTTGCCGGTATTATTGGGCAAAACGAGGATTGTAGCATTTTCCGATGCGCGAATTATGCAGATATTTACGGTTACGAGTGTGTCGGTGGTATCCTTGGTGGCGATACGAAATTTTACGAGAACTTAATCCATTTTGTGAAGCAATGTCTGAACAATGGGAATATCATTGCCGGATCGACTGAGGAAGGGATAAACAGTTATGGGAAGATCGGTGGAATTGTCGGGTGTGCAGATGATGCAAGAATTCTAAATTGCGAGAATTCAGGTAGCGTCACATCAGTGGGAGAGTGTGTCGGTGGAATCGCAGGAATAGCGAGTTTGTGTGAAGTTCAGGAGTGCGGTAATACAGGAACGATCAGTTCTACTGAAGCATTTGTCGGTGGAATTGTAGGTTACTTTGATAAAAAACATATATCGGATTGCTACAACCGAGGTATCGTTTACGGACTGAACAGTGTCGGAGGCATTCTAGGCTATTTTATTGGAACATCGATAGATCGAGTGTATTGTAAAGCACCTAGAAAGGGAATTGTATCCGGAAAGTATGGAGTTGACTGCATCGCCGACGCAGATGAGGATAATAAGGATACTCATGTAGGTGCGCTGATAGCTGAAAAGTGGTATAAGGGTGATTACCCCTCTTCGATAAATGATTGCTATTGGTGGTCACGTTGTTCCCATCGTGCCATGGGGGATTTTCGAGGGTCTATACGTTATGGTCAAAATTACTTGTATGGGAAGGGCTACGATTATTATTACTATGAAAGCCGGTTCGAAAAGCCATCGAACTTCGCAAACTGGGACTTCGATAACGTCTGGTTCATTTCCAACGGAGTTCCGGAATTGCGTACGCAGTTCAATATCAATCCTTCCGGTGGCGTAGGTGGTGTCGGCGGAAGAGGCGGCAAAGGTGGTACGGGTTATACCTATACAAAAACGACAACGCTTTATATATCCTCGATGGAAGAGTTCAAGAACTTCCGCGATGACGTCAACAGTGGTAATAGTTATGTGGATAAGTCTGTCTATCTGACTACCGATCTGGATCTGAAGGATGAGGCATGGGTGCCGATCGGAACGGTTGATAATCCGTTTAAGGGCTATTTTTCCGGTGAGAATCATATCATAAGCGGATTGAAGGTTTCCGGCGAAGTTTATGACGCCGGATTGTTCGGATACTGTTTCGAAGCGGATATATGGTCACTTGTCGTCTTTGGAGATGTTTCCGTGGAGATAAACGGGACCGGATACGAAACTGTCGGGACCGGAGGAATCGTTGGAAGTGCCTATACCACAAGTGTTTACAACTGCATGTTTTTCGGAAATGTCAGTTGCAAAGGCACACTGACTGATTTCAATGCGGGCGGCATAGTAGGAATCGGTTCGGGAGACATAGTAGAATGCGGGCATGTCGGGGCAGTCTCTGTTGCACAGGGATATGCAGGCGGTGTGGCAGGTAATCTCAGTGGCCGCTATAGTGATGTTGAAAACTGTTTCCATTACGGCGGTAAAATCTCCTCCGGCGAAAGTGACAAAGCCGGCGGTATTGTAGCCAAAACAGCATATGAATCGGGAATGAAGCATAACTATGCTTTGTCCGGTGATGCGGAACACATAACAGGTACATCCGATCCGAATGGCAATGCAATGCTTACCGAAGAGCAATTCCGCGATAAGAGTAACTTCGCTGAGTGGATTATCGGAGACAAGAGAGACAACACATGGGGAATGAGCTGGGATTATCCTGTGTTGATAGCAATGAGCGACTATATCTTTGTCTCGTCGAACGGCGGAGACGATGAGCCACGGGTTGTCTGGATGATCAAAGACCACCTGGAGGTATTGGAAACTACTCTCACCCGCGAGGGATATCTCTTCAACGGTTGGAATGATAAGGCGGACGGAACAGGAACCGCGTATTATAACGGGGATCCGGTTTCCAAGGAGATCACGCTTTATGCCCAGTGGGTCAAGGGCGTTGCTTATCATGACTATATCCTGTATGCACCGGCGAGTGAAGTAACCGGGTATAGCAATCAGACATATGACTTGTTGATGGATAATGACGTGAAGACAAAGTGGGGCACGCCGCTTGAGTCCGGGGAGGCGAACTGGTCGTTGGAATTTGCCACGAAGGATTACGTGAGACCGGGCGGATATGGCTTTGTCACTGCTGAGAATGCAGCGAAATACACAGGTCGCAACCCGAAGGGATGGATCCTAGAGGGTAAGAAAAATGCGGACGGTGAGTGGGTTGAACTGGACAAGGTGACGGATGACGACCTTCTGCCGGGCCGCAACCATGTCGCGGTTAATATCCCTTTGGAGATTTATGACGAGTATTGTTATTTCAGGATTACCTTCTTAGGAGTAAAGGACGGAACCGTGTTCCAGATGTCGGAGTTCTACCTGTTTACTGCAGACCCGACAACGGACGTTCGCAAACCGAGGATCCTGTTCGAATCGAACGGAGTCGATGTTGAAGAACTTAAGGCTGTGCCGGGGGATACGGAGAGCAATTTCGAGATTCCGGGCGATCTGTATCGACCGGGCGGGTACAAATTCCTCAGCTGGAACACGAAACCCGACGGGACCGGCAAGACATATAATGAAGGAGACTACTATGTAATTAAGGGTGATGCAACGCTTTATGCCCAGTGGGAAGCCCTGACGTATCGTCTGATACTTGAGTTGGACGTATCCGGAGATGGTTCAGTATACAAAGAATTTGATTACACAGCGGACACCGATATCGTTTTCGATGCGCCGACGAGAAGAGGTTACACTTTCGACGGCTGGCGTGTTGTTTCGCGTTCCGTTGATGGAGATAACTGGGATTACAGCGAAATGTTCGCCGGGAACGATACGGTCACCGGAAAATACGGAAATGTCACTCTGGCAGGCTGCTGGACAGAACTTACAGAGTATTACGTATGGTGGTATAACGGGGAAGAACTCCTCGCGGAAGAGAAGTATTACGAGGGCGAGACGCCTTCGTATAAGGGCGATAAGCCTGTGAAGAAATCCGATGACGAATTTGACTATACGTTCAAAGACTGGGACAAGACACTGTCGCCGATTACAGAATCGACAGAGTTTTATGCTGAGTATGACAGTACCCGAAGAAGTTATGAGATTACCTGGAAGGATGAGAACGGAAAGGTGATCGATACCACGACGGTGGAGTACGGAACCAAGCCGACGCATTCGGATCTGAAGAAGGATGCGACCGACGAATTTGCCTATGATTTTGCAGGATGGGAGCCCGCAGTCAGTGCAGTTACCGGAAAAGCAACGTATCAGGCAAAATTTGACGCGACCAGAAGAAGTTACGAGATCACCTGGAAGGATGAAAAGGGGAATGTGATCGACACCACGACGGTGGAGTACGGAACCGTTCCTACACACGCGCCCGGTAAGGACAAGGCGGATGACCAATACTCGTACGTGTTCTCCGGCTGGACACCGAGCATCGCGAAGGTTACCGGGCCAGCAACATACTCGATGGTATATGCGGAAGCAACCAACAGTTACGAGATCACCTGGAAAGATGATCTGGGGAACGTGATCGACATCACGACGGTGGAGTACGGTACTGTGCCGACGCATCCTGAGTTGCTGAAGGATCAGACCGACGAATTTACCTATGATTTTGCCGGATGGGAGCCCGCAGTCAGTGCGGTTACCGGAGCTGCAACGTATCAGGCGAAATTTGACGCGACCAGGAGAAGTTACGAGATCACCTGGAAGGATGATCTTGGGAACATAATTGACACCACCACGGTGGAGTACGGAACCGTGCCGACGCACGCGGATGTGAAGAAAGATCAGACCGATGAATTTTCCTATGATTTTGCAGGATGGGAGCCCGCAGTCAGCGCGGTTACCGGAGCTGCAACGTACCGGGCAAAATTCGAAGAAACCAGAAGAAGTTATCAGATTACCTGGAAGGATGAGAACGGAAAAGTGATTGATACTACGCTTGTAGAATACGGAACCGTTCCTACGCATGAGCCCGGCAAGGACAAGTCGGATGATCAGTACACGTACGTGTTCTCAGGCTGGACACCGAGCATTGCGAAGGTCACCGGACCCGCAGAGTACTCGATGGTATATGCGGAGGCAAGCAACAGTTATGAGATCACCTGGAAGGACGAGCAGGGGAACGTGATCGACACCACGATCGTGGAGTACGGAACCGTGCCGACGCATCCTGAGTTGCTGAAGGATGCAACCGATGAGTTCTCCTATGAATTTGCCGGATGGGAGCCCGCTGTCAGTGCGGTTACCGGACCTGCTACGTATCAGGCGAAATTTGACGCAACGAAGAGAAGCTACGCGATCACATGGAAGGATGACAATGACTACGTGATCGATGTCACGACAGTTGAGTACGGCGTTGTTCCTACCCATGAGGACCCGACGAAGGAGGCAACAGAGAAATACCGTTACACCTTCAGCGGCTGGGACAAGACTCCGGTAGTGGTTACAGGACCTGCAACGTACAAGGCTGTGTTTACAAGCGAGGAGATCATCGTAATAGATCCGACCGTGCCGGTATTGACTGACGAGCAAAAAGTGACGGCCAAAGCGGATCTGACGGAAAATGATACTGAGCAGGAGCTGGTCATTGCTCCGAAATCGCTTCCGGATGGATTTGTCGCCGTTGAGTACAGTAAGGACGGCGGAAAGACATGGACTGAGTCTGTTCCTACAGAAAAGGAAGCAGGAGATTACACGATCTCTGTCCGCTACATAGCGGATGACAGACATAAGGATTTTGAAGCAGATACGGTGGAGGTAACCATCAAGGCAATCTATACGGTTGTCTGGCTTGACGGCGACGGTGAGGAGCTTGAAAGCAAAACGTATGTGCAGGGTGATGCGGAACCGACGACCGACAAGACACCGACCAAGACCGATGACGTCAATAACTACACGTTTACCGGTTGGGATGAAGGCGTTGTGAGCGGAAAGACGAAGACGTATTCCCCGATCTTCAGCTGGCTTCCGAAGGAACTGTACCTGTGTACAGCTTCCGCAGATGAATGGTATAAGGACAGCGATGTTCTCTTCGTTTATATCGTGAAGCGTGCGGTTGACGATCAGCTTTGTCACTCGTTGTTCCGACTCATTGAGGTTGACGGAACTGCTGCAGAGCGTGGCACGGATTACTCCGATGCGACCGGAAGCACGATCATCACGTTCTCGGAGAAATATCTGGAATCTCTTGCGGAAGGAACTCATAAAGTTCGGATCGTATTTGAGGACGGAGAAGTCTCGACTGCGCTGAACATTAAGCCGGCCAAGCAAGCGCCTGTGACACCTACGCCTACGGAAGCGCCTGCAACACCTACGCCTACGGAAGCGCCTGCAACGCCCACTCCCACGGAAGCGCCTGCGACGCCTACACCTACGGAAGCGCCTGCGACGCCTACACCTACGGAAGTGCCTGCAACACCTACGCCGACCCCGGTGATTTCTCCGGAGGAACCGGCCAATACCGGTGACAGCAGTAACCTGGCAATCTGGGTAACGCTGATTGCGGTCTCTGTAACGAGTCTGGCGATCGTTGAGTGGAAACGCAGAAGAAGAAACGCAGAATAATCCGACAAGATCGGAAAATGGCTGAGTAAGCAAAACAGAAGCAAACAAACCCGCAGTGGACGAACAGTCTGCTGCGGGTTTATCTTTTGGAACGGATAGGATTTCAGAACTCGCGATGAGCCATGGCACGCTCGTACGCGGGGCAGGTGATCTCGCACAGATTCTCAACCGGGATTGTTCTGCCGCTGTTCAGAGTGAGGACCTGCTTCAGCGGGTCATGCTTTCGGATTGTTCCTGTGACTGTCTCGTAGGCACCGCCGGACTTGGTTTTGTCCGGCACGAAGAAGGTGAACGAAGCCTCCGTGGGAGAGGACTGCCCCAGCAACCATGCTAAAACGCTGTTGAGAGCGGTTTTCTCATCCTCGGACAGGATTACCCTGTCCTCCGTGAACCGCGCGGATTCGGCGACAAGATCGTCGTAGCCGGTCAGCGCCGCGAACGGGGAGAACTGCGCAGCCCGAGCAATCCGGGGCATCGGCTGATGCCATTTGGAAACGTGGTGTTCCCGGTCGATGATATCGGCATATTCTATGCGTGCGTCCTTCATAACGGGCCTTCCTTTCATGAAAATGCGGAGTCGGCGCTTCGCTTGCGAGGCGCCGGCTGAACTGCAGAGTTCTTGCGGTAGGATCAAGCCTTGTGGCCGCCGATCTGGCCGTTGCGGTCCATTCCGGTCGCGCCGTCCTTGAGGTTCAGTCCGCGCACGATGGAATTCTTTCCGTATCGGTCGCGGATGTTGAGAAGAGCCTTCTGGACTTTATTTTCCTTCGCAAGAGCTTCCTCCTCGGCGGCGCGTTCCCTGTCCCGAGCCTCGTAATCCACGAACAGACTCAACTGCTCGAACTCCGGTTCCTTCTCCGCGAGTTCTGTCTGCGGGCTCAGATGCATGACTGCGATGCTGAACCGGCGGACGAGAAGAGATGTGTCCACAATGCGGTTGTAGATTGCGGTGGCGGCGTCCATAATCCTTCGGGTGGAGCAGGTGTACCGGTCGAGGTTCTGCGAACCGTGGACACCCTTCGGAACCTGTCGGCCGTACCAGTCGGTGACGACCTCGCCGTGGAAGCGCGCAGCGTTGTCGCCCTTCAGGTTGTCCACGTCGTAGGAGACGTTCAATACCACCTGGTCGGTATACAGCCCTTTTCGCACAAGGTCCATGGAGAGTTGATCGGCCATCTCCTGCACGATCAGACGCCCTTTGTCCGCAGGGTAGGGGCTTGTCAGAACCTGGCCCTGGGAGAGACTCTTCGATTCCGGGGTGTACGACTTGCAGTCCGCGATCTCTGTCGGCTCCCAGCCCCACGCGTGATCGATCAGAAGCTCTGCGTTCACGCCGAACAGGCGGTACAAAAGGTTCTCGTTGTGGGTGCTGTTGTCAGGCCCTTCGGAGCACCGTGCGATGTCGCCCATCGTGTACAGTCCGTACTGTTCGAGCTTGCGGGCGATGCCGTGGCCGACGCGCCAGAAGTCCGTCAGCGGGCGGTGACACCAAAGCTGTTCGCGGTAGGAGCGTTCGTCAAGCTCGGCGATGCGCACGCCGTCCTCGTCCGCGGGTATATGTTTGGCCATGATGTCCATGGCAATCTTGGCGAGATAGAGGTTGGTTCCGACGCCGGCGGTCGCCGTGATGTGCGTCTCGCGGGACACGTCGCGGATCATCGTCCGGGCAAATTCGTGTGCGGTCATGCCCGAGGTCTTCAGATAGTGCGTAGCGTCGATGAAAACCTCGTCGATGGAGTAGACCAGCAGGTCGTCCATCGAAACGTAGCGCAGGTATATCTCGACGATCCTGCGCGAGTATTCCATGTAGTAGCTCATGCGCGGCGTCGCGATGACGCAGTCGATCTCCAGGGTCGGATCGGCGGCCAGCTCCGAGGCAAATGTGGATTTGCCGCTGAAGTCGCGCTTTCCCAGGGCGCTCCGGCGCAGTGAGTTGGCCTCGCGCATCCGCTGTTTGGCCTCGAACAAACGCGCGCGGCCCGGAATTCCCAGAGCCTTCAGCGACGGGGAAACCGCAAGGCAGATCGTCTTGTCCGAACGGCTCTCATCCGCGACGACAAGGTTCACATCGAGCGGGTCGAGTCCCCGCTCCACAGCCTCCACGGAGGCGTAAAACGACTTCAGATCGATGGCGATATACTGTTTCTGCTGTGACATCGTATGCCTCCGTTACTTATGTACTGATATCAGTATATCATGCATTTTGTGAATATGCAAACGAAAATCGAACATTTGTTCGTACAATTTGCACTGGAGCGAAGCTGCGGCCGAATCCTCCCAACGGAGGAAATCTGTCAGCATCTTTTCGGAGGAAGCGAGCCGCAGCCGCTTTCTCCCGTTGACGGAAAAATCATGTTGACAACGGAGAATGCATTATGGGAAAATGTTCTTATCGCAGGGCTCATTGCGCGGGAAAAAGGTTAGGATTTTCCGTATGCGGAGCGACATTTAAGTGAGACAATAGAACGGAAGCCGGGAGGCGGATGGCGGTTCCGGCGATGATGCGAAACAGGGAGTTTGATACAACATGAATCAGAAAACCGGTATAGTTGAGATAATGCGTTTCCTGGGCGGGAAGGAGAATATCCTCACCGTCACAAACTGTATGACGAGACTGCGCGTCACGGTTGCCGATGAGACGCCCGTGGATGAGGCCGGACTCAGGCAGCTTAAGGACGTGCTCGGGCTCGTGCACGACCGCGAGCGGAATTACGAGATTGTTGTCGGACCCGGGAAGAGCAAGACGTATGCAAATCTGCTCAAGGCAGAAACGGCTGGGGTTCGCGCGAATGCGGATCAGACGGCGCCGGCAGACGGAAAATTTCGCCCGAAGGCGCTTCTGAAGGTGATCGGCGACATTTTCGTTCCCATGATTCCCGGCGTGATCACCGCGGGACTGTGTGCGGCATTTGCGTCTATGCTCACCCAGCTGGTCCCGGACTACGCGGACAATCGATTCCTGAACGTTTTGTACAACCTGCTGACGCTGATCAGCACGTCGTTCATGACATATATTATGGCGTGGACCGGTTACCGCGCCGCAGAGCGCTTCGGCGCAACGCCGATCCTCGGCGGAATGCTCGGGATGATCACATCCCTCGACGGCATCAACCGGATCTCGATACAGCTCGGCCTCTATGACGAGGAGGCGCCGTTGGCGTCCGTGCTGTGCGCAGGCAAAGGAGGCGTCCTCGCCGTGATCATCGGCGTGTACCTGCTTTCCGTCGTCGAGAAGAAGTTCCGCGCGAAAATCCCCGACAGTCTGAGTATGATATTCACGCCGTTCCTCTCGCTGCTTCTCTGCACTGTGATGTACATCGGCGTTGTCATGCCGGTATTCGGATTTATCTCAAGCGGTATCGCATCGGTGATCGGCCATCTCTGTCTCTCGGAAAATGTAATCGTCCGCGTCCTGACCGGCTACGTCTCCGCGGCGCTGTTCCTGCCGCTTGTGGCAACCGGAATGCACCACGGGCTTGTCGCCCTCTATACGGTGCAGCTGCAGGAGATCGGCTATGTCACACTCTATCCGGCGCTGGCCATGGCGGGCGCGGGGCAGGTCGGGGCGGCAATCTCCGTCATTCGTAAGGCGAAACGGGTGGGCAACGTCAAACTCGGGCGAGTCGCAAAGGGAGCGCTCCCTGCGGGTATCCTCGGCGTGGGCGAGCCGCTCATTTACGGCGTCACGCTGCCTCTCGGTAAGCCGTTCATCACGGCAAGCATCGGCGCAGGCCTCGGCGGTGCGTTCATCATGACCATGGAGGTCGGGTCTACGACCTGGGGGCCGTCCGGCGTCCTCGGCATTTTCGTTATGACCGCAGGGCCGAACGGTTTTGTGACCAACGCGGTCGTCTATACGATTTCCCTGCTGATCGCCGCTCTCGGAGGATACCTGATCACCTCGCTGTTTATGAAGGAGGGGGAACTGGTACCGCAGGAAGAGGAGAGCATACAGCAGAGCGAGGGAAGTGTATCGCAGGAAGAGGAAAGCAACGGGGCAGGGAAGGAAGTTCCGGCGCAGAAGGATGCCGGCATGGCAACGGGCGAAGCAGCTTTCACGGCGTCCGCGGGCAGCGGCAGAAGAGTCCGGCGCGGTGAAAGCATCATGACCGACCTTCTGCAGGGAGGATTCAGCCATGTCGTCAAGGACGCTTTCGGCATTCACGTTCGTCCGGCGTCCGAGCTCGTCAAACTGGCCGGACAATTCGATGCGACCGTCAGCATAACGGCAGGAGACAAAACCGTCGCCTGCAATAGCGTTGCCGGGATTCTCAACCTCGGAGCGACGCAGGGCATGAGGCTTTTCGTTACGGCGGAAGGTGCAGAGAGCAGGGAGGCGCTCGCAGCAATCCGAAAGTTTATGGAAGAGAGAATATAAGTCTATGGAGAGATACATCTTAAAAAGCCCGCAGGAGGGCATCGCGGTTGCAAGAGCCTACCGGGTTGACGACCCTGATGTTCCGTCGGAAAATCAGGGCAGTTCCGCAGTCTCACTGGAGGAGGCCGTGGCCGGCTTGAAGGAGGACCTTCTTTCGACAGCGGCGGTTGCGGACGTTGATTATTCGGAAATGCTTGAGGCGCAGATCATGCTGCTGAGGGATCCTTCATTTTCCGGAAGAGCGCTTGCACTTGTCAGGGACGAAGGCATGGAGCCGATACAGGCGGTGGAGGTTGCAAGCCGGGAGCTGGAGGAGGAATTTGCCGCCAACGCCAACCCCATCGTGCGCGGAAGAACGGCCGATGTGCGGGGGCTTCGGGACGAGCTGATCGCGAGGTTGACAGGGCAGAAGCGCGATCGTCTGAGCGAGCCTGTGATCCTCGCCGGCGAGGAGATCAGCCCGGCGTTTCTGCTGCAGCTTGACCGGTCGCTGATCAGCGGTATTGTCACCGCGAAGGGATCCGCGACATCGCATCTGGCGGTGCTTGCGGGCAACTACGGAATCCCGTACCTCTACGGTTCCCGGGATGCGGTTGCGCAAGTGAACGACGGCGACAGACTCATCATCGACGGAACGGAGCTCATCACGGAGCCGGACGATGCAACGCTGCAGGAGGCGCTTCGGAAGGCGGAACTGCGGAGCGAGAGCGCGGGACAGGCTTCAGGCACCGGGAAAACGCGCATCTACGCCAACGTGGGCAGTCTGCAGGATGTTGAGGCTGCGGTTGCCGCGGATGCCGGCGGAATCGGGCTGATGCGCACGGAATTCCTGTTTTTAAAGCGCGATACGGAGCCCTCCGAGGACGAGCAGTATGAAGTCTACCGCAGGGCCGCGGAACTCATGGGCACTCGGGAAATGACGATCCGTACGATGGACATCGGCGCGGACAAGAAAGCGCCGTGGCTGCCGATGGCGGACGAGATCAACCCTGCACTCGGGTGCAGGGGAATACGGGTGTCTTTGGCAAATGAGGCGGTTTTTCGCAAACAGGTCCGCGCGCTTCTGAGAGCCGCGGCAGTGGGAAACATCAAGATCATGCTTCCGATGATCGCAGCAGTCTGGGAATACGATGAGGTGAGCCGTATCATCGGCTCCTGCGCGGATGAGCTGGAGAGGGACGGTACGCCGTACCGGATTCCAGAGGTCGGCGTGATGATCGAAACGCCGGCGGCTGTCATGATGGCGCCGGAGTTGGCGGAGAAGGCTGCGTTCTTCAGCGTCGGAACCAACGATCTGACGCAGTACACCATGGCGCTTGACCGTGAGTCGAACGATCCCGGTCGCTATGAGGAGTCGGGCATCGAGCCCGTGCTGCGGCTGGTGAGCATGCTTGTGAAGGCCGCGCATGAGCACGGCGTCACGGTTTCTGTCTGTGGCGAACTCGCAGGGAACTCAGCGACGATCCGGCGGTTCATCGAAGCCGGTGTGGACAAGCTTTCGGTTTCCGTGTCGAAGCTCGAAGCCACGCGCGCGAAGGCACTGGAGGCAGAGCAGACGATCACAGCAGCGAAGGCATTGAAGGAGAAACATGCGACCGCGGCAGGGCAGGCCCGGGAGGCGGAGCAGGCGATTGTGGAAGCAACCGTCAGCGCCGGGTTTGACATTGTATCGCCGGTCGACGGAACGGTCGTCCCCATGGAGGAAATCCCGGATCCTGCATTTTCCTCGGGATCTCTCGGAAAATGTCTGGGTATTCTGCCGGAGAACGGCACGATCTGCGCGCCGTGTGACGGGGTGATCACGGGCATCGCCGAGACGGGTCATGCATTTACCGTAGAAAGGGCCGGCGGAGGGACGATACTTGTCCATGTCGGAATCGATACGGTGGGGCTCGGCGGGAAAGGATTTTCCGTGAATGCGGCAGTCGGCGACCGTGTCACGGCAGGGCAGCCGGTACTTGAGGCAGATATTGAGACCATCGCAGAAGCCGGGCTGTCATCCATGGTGATTGTGGTGTGTATGGAATAAAAGAAATCAAACGGGAGAGAGTCCTATGCTGCGGAACTCTCTCCCTTGCTTTATCATGTCCGTTGAATATTCCGTCCCATTCGGGCGGTGGTGTTCTCGGATTTCATTTTACGAAGAATAATTACTTCTTCCGGTTGTCGTCATTCTTGAGTTTCTTCACGACGATGAAGACGACAAGAAGAATAACGATGATAATGATGAGCCAGATGAAGATGCAAAGGCCCAGAGGCTGCGGGCAGAAATGGCAGAGCGGGCATTTGTCGTCCTTCTTCTCTTCCGGCGCCGGTGTCACCGTGGGAGTAGGCGTAGGGTCGTCAATAACGGGTGTGTCGGTCGGTGTCGGCGTAGGGTCACCGCCGATCTGCGAGGTTTCGAAGGTCAGAATCTTCGAGTATTCCGAATACACGTCATCAACCTCCGGCTGGCTGCAACGGTAGCGGCAGCGAAGCTCAATGGGGGTGTCCTTTTCAATTTTTTTGTGTTCGTCGCTGATCAGCGAGAGAAGCGCACACTCCATCTCGCCGGGCTTGACTTCCCAGTCGACATTGCCCATCGCTACCCATTCCGTGTCGCCTTTTACGCGGGCATACGTCTCGATGACGATGTAACCGCGGTGAGCCTCAGCGTCGACGGCCTGCTTTGCCAGGGTATCCGGAACCGTGAGCGTGAACGCAACAACCGGATTGTCGTTGAATTCCTTGTCTGTCATGTGGAGGTCGGTGATTTCCGGAGCGGCAATATCATTGCCTGTGAGCGGCGTATAGGCTTCGACACCCTTGCCGCAGCTTGCGACTTCGGACCAGTCGGAGAAGAAATAGCGATCCCGCTCGGAGTCCCGTGCCGTAAAGATGAAACGGGCACGCACGAACACGGTGTGCTTGGTGAAATCAATGATCAGATCTTCGTTTTCATAATCGTAGGTGAACTGATCCGGGTTAAGCTGATCCTTCACTCCGATCCAGCCGCTCTCCGGGTTGCCGTTCAGGCGCTCGTCGTTCGGAATGCCGCGCAAGATCCACACATCGTTGATGGTTTCAGTCACATTGCCAATGCCGCACTCTACATAATCCCATTCGCCGTAGTGATAGCCGCCGTTGTCATCGCGCCCGATACCATGTTCGGAATCGCCGTCCCAGTACTTATTGTAGTGCCAGCCGGACACGGGGTCGTTCACATCGTCGAGAGCCCAGTCAATCTGAATGCTGAACCAGCCGTCGGTGAGTCCGTACTGTGCGAAAAATGCATCCTTGTCTTCCGCGTTGTCCAGTGCTTCCTGGAACTGGGAGACTATCGTCGGGATGCTGTACGAAAACATACAGGTCGTAGGCGAGTCATTGCCCTCCGCCCAGGAGACGGAGACGTGCTCCGGTGCCGGAAGAGTGAACGGCAGGGGATTCTTGTCCTCTGCTGCGGCAGCAAGCGGAGCCGCGAGCGCGAGAAGCATGATCAAAGTCAAAACAAAAGCCAAACATTTCCTCATATATGTAACCTTCCTTTCGAAGTGTTGGGATAATTGTAACAAAACGTGTGGGGAACTTCAATTGTTTTCTTAAAGACACTCCCGAAACTGTGTCTTTTCTCGGAACTATTCATGTAGTTTTCCGTATAAAGGGAGACTGACTGCGTGATTGTGTTACAATTAGCACAAGCGTTCGGACTTATTTTCCGAATAAGCTCTAAGGGGTGTAAGACTGTAAGGGGGTGCAAAATGAAAGAAAATCAGAATAATCAAAAAGCATATCGCATGATTGTGATTGCGGCTTGCGCGGTTGTCATTATCGCGTTGGGAATCTTTCTCGGAAATAAGCTCACGAAGAAGGAACCTCCGACGGAGGCACCGACGGAAACACCGACGGAAACACCGACGGAAGCTCCAAAGGAAACAAAGAACGAGGAAACGACTTCCTCCGGTGAAGAAGCCGGGGCCGATAAATGGGTCCTGTACAAAACGCACGAGTATTCAGGCGATAAGAAGATTTTGGACCGGGTGCGGGAATACTTCTATGATGAGCAGGGAAGACTGACAGAGGAGAAATGCTACGACGCACAAGGTTCCCTCGATTATACGGACTATTATTCCTATGACTATGACGGTGAGAGGGTGGAGCGCTGGCAACCCGACAGAGACGGGAAACTCTATTCTGCCACAATTTGGGATATGAGCGGTGAGATAGTCGTACACGTTGACGGACATAACGGGGAAACGTACCAGGAAGACTTTTACGACGACGGATTTATAAAGGAATTCCGCGTTTACGGAAATTCCGATAATCCGTCAGGGGGACAGGCGGAGAAGAAACTTTTGAATGTGTTAAAATGGGAATATGATGCCGAGAGAAAGAATATAAGACGAATCTCTTACACGGTTCACGACAACGGAGAGCTGAAACCGGTGGATGATCTGCGGTTTGAGCTGGATTCCGAGGGACGTGTAGTCCGGTGTGTCACTCCGAAAGACGGGAATAAAACCCAGTCCGTTACCGAGTACCGGTATGAGGGAAACCGTCGGATCGAGACCGTTACCGAGGGAGCGAGTGTATTTGAGATTGTATACGAGGGAGGACGTATAATCTCGCGGAAATCAATAAAGGGAGACGGAACCGGATGGAGGGAGGAGTACTATTATCCCAACGTAAACTCGTTCAATGCGGATTATGTTTATACATATGTTGAGAACGAAATCACGGTTAAGGCGGATGGTACGGAAACTCCTAAGTACAAAATTGAGTTTACAAACGATGGGCAGCCTCTTCGCAAGATTGATCTTGAAACCGGTGAGGTATTGGTTGAATATCAGTACGGGTCAGACAGAAAACTGAGTGCGGTTCTGGCCGGACATTTTGGTGATCTCACGCTGCGGAAGGTGGCGGACATCAAATTGGATCAATACGGAAAGGTAGTGGAATGTACCAGCTATGGTATCTATGCGCGTTACGAGTGGATTCGTCTGTCGGACGCTGAGAAGTAAAGAGTACTGAGGCATTGCAATGTTCTTTATTATGCGAAAGACGAAAACTCACGAAGAATAACAAAAAAAGCAAATCCCGCGTTGCGAGAACATTCGTAACGCGGGAATATTTGTTCAAAAGGAAAGACGCTTTCTAAGGGTCAAAGGGAATTTAAGTAAAACGTGTAGTAGAAGAATCCGACTGCCACGCTCGCCAGATTGGCCGTCAGAGCGTACAAAATGCTTCGCAGCGGTTTTTTGGTGCCGTCCTTCTTGCGCAGCATGATCGCGTAGTACACGGCCTCAACCAGGAGAATCCCCAGCTCGCAACAAAAGTAGGAAAACCAGAAGTCAAGGCCTCCGGGCCGGTCGGTACAGATGAGGACAACATTCAGGATCAGTTGTGTCACCGTGTTGATGATCAGAAAATGAATCCGGTTCTTCTTGGTTGACAGACCGAACAAGCTGAGTATAATGCCTTCCACAATCAGCGTAAGAACATAACAGATGAGAAAGTTTTTGATATAGTTCAGTATGCTCTGCGAGTAGACTTCTTTGATCTCTCCGCTTGACGCTTTGTAGTCGAAGACAGCGTTGTATCTGTTTTTGGTAATAGGATCACTCAGATACACGGTTCCGCTTGTCGTGACAAGGATTACCCGAAAACGATTAGGAACGCTATAGCCGAACTCGTACGTTCCAGGGGAAGTCGAATGGTAGTAGGCATCTCCTACGGGGGAAACATGCAATTTCCAGCCGTCATGTTCGTAATTGACTAAAGTTTCGAGTGCAGCATTGTTCTTTACTTCTTCTTTATTTTTCACTCCCTCCAGAAAATTTCCGCCGACATCATCATCCTGCAACAGCCCGATATAGTAGTCCGCGGGAGCGTTTGTTACGTTTATCGTTATGCTCGGTTTCGGACCCATGTCGGCGTAAGCAATCCCCATGACAAGCGGCAGAACCAGGAAGAAAACAAGAAGCAGACTGAGCTTTTGATGATTTGTTTTGCTCATTTTGATACCCCCCAATAGTATAATTGTCTGCCATACATTTTCTGTATGTCCTGTTATTATATCAGATAATGAATTCTCTTGCAAACAACCATAAAGATGATATACTCATTTTTATAAAAATGATCTGCGGGAGGAGCGGAATTATGTTGGAGGTTGGAACAAAAGCACCGGATTTTACGCTGCCGGATCAGAACGGAAAGATGCATTCGCTGAAGGATTACCGGGGAAAGAAGATCATCCTGTATTTCTATCCGAAGGACAATACGTCGGGCTGCACGAAGCAGGCCTGCGGCTTCTCGGAGCGGTACCCGCAATTCACGGAGAAGGGTGTGGAGGTGCTCGGCGTCAGCAAGGACAGCGTGGAATCCCACAAGAAATTTGAGGAGAAATACGGTCTCGCGTTCACGCTGCTGGCGGACCCGGAGCGCAAGGTGCTGGAAGCCTACGATGTCTGGAAGGAGAAGAAAAACTACGGCAAAGTCTCCATGGGCGTGGTGCGCACGACCTATCTGATCGACGAGAACGGCATGATCATCCGGGCCAACGACAAGGTGAAGGCCGCTGAAGACCCGGAGAAGATGCTGGGCGAAGTGTGATCGGGGCGCGTGTCATCGAAGAAAGCAGGGCGTGATCCTGCATGAGAGGGAGGGAACATGTTTGTCAGATTGAAAAACGGGTTGCTGTACGGAGTGTTCTCAAACGGAATCAGCGACTACATCTTCACGCATGATGCGGATAAGGCAGGACCGGATTTTCAGCAGGTCAGGGACAAATACAGAAAGGAAATCGTCCTTGGCGGCGAGGATATTGAAGAGTGCTTTGAGGTGGTCTTTAAGGTGAAGTTTGACGTGGGAATTCCCGGGGCTAAGGATGTTTGGGTTGTTGAGCGGGACAGCGACATCCCGAACAACAAGCTGGTGCTGTGGGGCGGAAACTTTGATGGCTGGGATTTTCATGAAAACGGAGTGAGTTCCAAGGAAGTCGACTTTCGGGACGCTGAGGCGCAGTTCATGGAGAAGCTTGTCTTTTCACAAGGCGGCAAGGAGTATGCGCGCCCGAAGCGCGTCGTGACTGAGCTTACGAAGGAAGAGTTCGGGAAGGCTGTCGAACTTTATGATGAGAGAAATGTATAAGAGATACGGGGGATGAAATGGTAACCTACACATGGCATAAAGGCGTAATGCCGGAAGACTTGCCGGTACGGCAGGTGTACGGGATCGCCTTCGCGAAGGACGGCAGGATTTTCCTGCGGATTGACAGAGGGAGATACAAACTGACCGGCGGCAGACCCGAGGGCGCGGAAACGTTTGAGGAGACGCTGCGGCGGGAGTATCTCGAGGAGGCGAATATCGAGTTGGGCGATGCGCACTATCTCGGATATCTGGCTGTTGAGGACGGACAGTCGCGGTACGCACAGGTTCGGATGGTCACGCAGATCAAGCAGATCCATGAGAATCACGTTGACCCGGACACCGGGAGGATGTACGGGAGAGTGTTTGTGGAAGCAGACGACGTGAAGGAGTATCTGGGCTATTCGGACTCGGCCGGAAATCAGATGATGGACGATGCCGTTTCAATGGCTCGGGAGATATTCTGAGGAGTGCCCGCGTAGCGGAGAAGTTGTTTCGGAGGGGGAATCATGGACCTTAAGGTTTTTCTTGCTATCGTCATTGCCGCGGCGGTTCTCGTTTATTTTCGGCCGTTTGCGAGTATGTGGCTCGTCAGGCGGAAGTGCACGGCGACCGTGGGCGGAAAATACGTTTATACCGAGTGGTTTTACAAGTCGCAGGGAATCGGCGGAGGGCATTCCACTGCGTTGCCTGCCTACGAGTACACGGTGGACGGCAAGCTCTATCTGACCCTGGTTGAGGGAATGGAGCAGGAATACAACGTGTTTCCTCTCGACGTAGAGGTGAAGTACAACCCGTCGAACCCCGAGGTGTGCTTCATCAACGGTAAGCGAGGAACACTCATCAAGGGAAAATGAAGGAGCAGGGATGAGAAAATTCGGCAGTTGCATCAATTATATCACCGTTGATCTGATCAGGATCTGGAAATCGTGCGACGAGGCTCATTTTGAGGAGGAGCGGGACCGATATCTCTCTTCGCAGGATCTGCCGCGTGACTCCGGCTTCTATCGGATGGACTATGATTGGATGCGGAAAATGGTCCGGTTCATCGACCGGTACGTCGACAGCGTCACCTGCGAGAACGAGATGAAGATGGAGATCTTCTTCCGGGCGGACCAGCCGGCGTTCATCGACGACGAGGTCAATACGGAGTTGTTCGATTTTTCGTATGCTGACAGGATATATGCGTTCGCGCAGGAAAATAACCTGAGCGTCAGGATCCACACGATCGTGTGGTACCGCCATGTCCCCGTGCAGCTTACGGAGTACCTGACCGGCAGGAGCGCGGAGGAGCGGAAAAGCCTGACGCTTGCGTTTATCAGGGCGTATATGCAGTGCCTGAAGGAGAGATATCCGGACGCCTATTGCGTGGACGTACTCAATGAGATCGCGGCCGATCCGGATGAGCTTAATAGTCTTCGGGAAGAGGGGCTGCCCGGGTACGAGTACGATGACGAGGGCGTCCGCATCGACGACTGGTACAGGCTTTTGGGCAGGCACTATTACATCGAGGTGTTCCGGCTGGCGAGGGAGGTCTTCGGGGATCGGATCAAGCTGTTTTACAATGACAACAACGAGGGCAACATGGAGAAGCAGGTCACGTACAAAACGGTGATCGGGCACCTTCGGGAGTACGGGCAGAAGCACGGGATCCGGCTGATCGACGGCTTCGGGATGCAGTGCCACTTCTGGGGCTCCGTGGATGAGAACGCGGAGTTCATGGAGGATATGTTCCGGTTTTACACGAGCCTCGGTGTGGAGCTGCAGGTCACGGAATTCGACGTGAGCAACCACAGCACAAAGGAGATACAGGACGCCATATTCCGCAATTTCGCGGAAGTTGCCGGGCGATACGGCGTTGAGGCATTCACGGTGTGGGGACTGAACGACACGATCTCCTGGCTGCCGGGGGAGGATGCGTCACTGGTGGGCGATGACGGCGAACTGAAGCCGTTTGCCATGAAGTATATCGAGACATTTTCCGAAAAATGTAATCGTTAAGCAGGGGGATAACTTGTTGGAAAATACGTTGGACAAGCGCCGGATACAGGATGTTCTGGCGCGATGGGACCTGGGCGATCCGTGCGTGGAAGCCAGCCTGAAGGAGAGCGAGGCCAGACCGGTCTACCGGATCAAGGCGGACTCCGGCCGCTATATCCTGAAAGGGTTTTCGTGCGATATGCCGGAGAACACGATCCGCAGCAATGTGCAGGCGCATCTCTTTCTGGGAAATGAGAAGGGGATGGCGCCCGCGATCATCAGTGCTAAATCCGGCGAGGATTACATCAGCGAACAGGGATATTGGTTTTATTTGATGGAGTACGTCGAAGGGCGCCAGATGGAGGAGACACCGGACGATGAATTCCTGCTCGGACAGGCGGCGCGAGAGCTGCATGGACTGCGAAAGTACGGGATCAGGACCCCGTTTACGCAGAGCAAACAAGGGTATTACGAGTGGTTTCGGGACCGCGGTTTTGTCGCGGAATTTGATGCGATCCTCGACGCGATCCCTGATTTTGAGAAGCTCGATCAGTGTTTCGTTCACACGGACCTTGGGCCGCACAATGCGATGATCCGAAACGACGGAAAGGTGATCTTCATCGACCTGGACGATTCCGGCATCGGCAGCCGGTTTCTGGATCTCGGCTGGCCGTTCATCATGCAGTTTGTGGACTTCAACCACGACACCGAGGAGATGAACTATCGCTTCGACCTGGCGGAGAGCTTTCTGCGGGGCTACTACGGAGACGAAGGCGTCACGAGGGAAGAGTATGACCTGGTGTTCTACGGAGCGGAGCAGATGCACATTTCGTACATGCAGACGTACGGTCCGTACGCTGTGGATTCGCTTTGGAAAATATTGAATTTCGGAATCGCGCAGAAGGAAGAACTGTGGAACCGAATGCAAACCCGCCGGCTGACGGAAATACTGGCGGAGTACTACGGGATTGATGGTGCGTCCGTCTCGCTGTTGCGAGAAGGAGGCGGCCGGACATACATCGTAAACAGTGATGCGAAGTACCTTTTGAAGGTGATCGGGAATGCGTTCGCGGAGACTGCAAGGCAGTCGGCTGCGGTCATGCGGTATCTGGAGGAAAATGATTTTCCGGTGCCGAGGATGATCCTGACGAAGGACGGCGACGCAATCTTTGAGGAGATCATCGCCGGCGAAAAGAAACTGATCGAGCTCATGGAGTTCGTAGAAGGCGATGAGCCGGATATGACTGTCACTGCCGCAGAAGTCGGCGAGCTGGTCGGATGGTTTCACCGGTTGATGGACTGCTATCCGACAGCGCCGGTTTCGCATGGAAAGGATTTCTTCGTCGGGCGGTATTTGGACTGCCTTCGCAGGAAGAGTTATCCGAGGCATGCGGAATACGAGGAGCTTGGCGAGCGGCTGTGGGAGAGGGTGAAGGACCTTCCGCAGGGCATTTGCCACGGCGATCTGCACAGAGGAAATCTGATCCGAACCGCGGACGGGAAAATCTATCTCGTCGATTTTGACACCGTCTGCACGGCACCGCGGATGTTTGACATCATGGTCATGAGCGACATGACGGACTACTTCAACCTGAAGCCGGAGGACATCGAGGAAACGAAGCAGGTGTACCGTGATTTCCTGACGGGATACAGAGAGCATCATGAGCTCAGCCTTCGGGAAGAAGAATCATTTTCCGACTGGGTGGCAATCCGGCATTATCAGTTGCAGGCGACGATCCTGGAGATCCACGGCATCGACTGCATCAACGAGCAGTTCGTCGACTGGCAGCTGTATTGGCTGAACAAATGGCTGGAGAACGCGGAATCAGAGGATTTTGGAGCGAACAATGAGTGAGACGATTCTGGAGATCAAAAAACTTACGAAGTACTACGGCAAGGTCAAGGGCGTCGAGAATCTTTCGCTCTCCCTGAACAAGGGGGAGATCTTCGGCTTTATCGGCCCGAACGGCGCCGGCAAATCCACGACAATCCGTTCGATCATGAACCTGATCAACAAGGATTCGGGCTCAGTTTGGTTCGACGGCCGCGAACTTACTCGGGACGACGTGGAGGCGAAAAGTCGGATCGGATATCTTCCGAGCGAGGTTTTTCTGTACGACGATCTCACGGTGAAGGGAATCTTTGACCATCACGAGAGCTTTTACCGCAATTACAGCCGTGCGGCCGGGATCCATGAGAAGCGGCAGACGCTTGTCGAGAGGCTGAAACTCGACGAGTCCCGGAAAATCGAGGACCTCTCCTTAGGGAATCTTAAGAAAGTCGGAATTGTTCTGGCGCTGATGCACGAGCCGGAACTGATCATCATGGATGAGCCGACGAGCGGACTGGATCCGATCATGCAGAATGTGTTCTATGAGCTTTTGAAGGAGGAGCGGGAAAAAGGCAACACCGTGTTCTATTCCACGCACATCCTGAGCGAGGTATCGAAGATCTGCGACCGCGTGGGAATCATCCGGAACGGGGAACTGATCCGGGCCGGGCAGGTCGACGAGATCAGTGACAAACAGCTTACGTTCGTGACGGTCACCGCGGATGATGTCGACGCGCTGACAGCGGCGCTCGGCGTGAAGGCGCTTTCGCAGGAGGAAAATACCGTTCGTTTTGCGAACAATATGCCCGACGATGAGCTGATCAAAAAACTGGCGAACTTTCGGATCCGCAAAATCCTCATCGAGGAGGCGACGCTCGAGGAAATGTTCATGCATTACTACGAGGAGGGGCGGGAAGATGATAAAACGTGAGTTAAGAGTCAATCTGAGAGGATTTATCATCTGGACCGGAACCATGCTGGTGCTTCTCTTTCTGATCTACCTGGTCTACCCGTCGATCGTCAGTGACGGCAAGGGGAACAAGGTGAACGAGATGCTGGAGGCTTTTCCTCCGGAACTTCTGAAAGCGTTCAACATGGACATCGCCGGGCTGGATTCCGCCTTCGGATGGCTGAAGTCGGAGGGCTTTGTGTTTCTGTACCTGATCATCGGCATTTACAGCTGCCTTCTCGGTTCGAACATCCTCCTGAAGGAGGAGAGCGAGAAAACGATCGAGTATCTGGCGGCGCTTCCGATCACCAGACGAAAGGTAGCCGCGGACAAGATCATCGTTTCCATGATCTACATACTCTCGATGATCGTGGTCCTCGGAGTGTTCAATATGATCGCGCTGAACATCTCGGAGACACCGGACAACGCGCAGTTGTTGCTGCTGAGCGTCACGCCGGTATTTCCGGCTATCGTGCTGTTTGCGCTTGGCCTGTTCATCTCCACGTTTACGCACAAGACGAAGAAAATGCTCGGCATCAGCATCGGCATGGTTTTCGCAGCGTACATCCTGGGCGTGATCTCAGAGATGGGAGAGAAGGTGGAAGGCTTCAAATACCTGTCCGTCTTTACCCTGGCAGACTCCAGGAGGGTGATCACGAAGTCCGAACTGAATCCGATCTGTGTCGTGATCAGCGTGGTCCTTTTGGCAGTGTTTATCGCCCTTTCCCTGGTGCGGTATCAGAAGAAGGAACTGGTGTAACAACAGGATCCGGATTTGGAAAATGATAATTCTACAATAGTAGTATTTAGTGTTTGCACGGAAAAGGAGGAACAACATGGGAAAGATCAGTTTGAGACCGAACAATGATTTTTGTCCGCAGACGCTGTTTTTGTACGGAACTTACGATGAGCAGGGAAACCCGGATTTCGGGCTCTTCTGCTGGTTCAGTTATATCTGGGAGCATGAGATGGGCGTTATGTGCTGTCTCGGCGGCAACAAGCTCACGAAGGACAACATAAAACGGAACAAAGTATTTTCCGCCAATCTGGTCACTGAGGAGTTGCTGCCTGTTGCGGACTACCTTGGCAACGTGGGCGGGGACAATCCCGACAAGATGAAGATTGCTCTGGACATCGGCAAGGGCGCGGTGCTGGATGTGCCTGTGCTTGAGAAGGCGCCGGTCGTATTCGAACTGGAAGTGACCGATATCATCACGAAGGGCGACGGCGATATCATGCTTTGCAAGATCCGCAACGTGCTGCAGGACGAATCGTTGTCCTCCGATGAGAGCGTGGAGCAGAAGCTTCGTCGCATCGCTCCGGTCAAGACGACTGCGCAGACGTATCTGGGCTATGACGGCAGATCTCTCGGCGCATGGGGAGAACCGATGAAGCAGCTCTGATCCTGGGACTGTTTGCGAAAGTGAGGGAGAAATGAGTTCAAAACCGACAGTTTTATATCACGGCAGTCAGTATCGGTTTGATGTTGTGAAGCCGATGAAGGCCAATGGTCAGTGTGAGGCGGAAGCGCAGATGGGCGTCTATGCGGCCGCGACGCCGGAGGAGGTGATCCCCTTTGCGCTGCCGTTTCGGTGGTATCCGGATTCGCCTGAGGGAAAACTTTCCTTCGATTCGGACGGGATCCGGAGTTTTCTGCGTTACGGATCCATCGACCCGGAGGGCAAGGGATATATCTACGTTCTTCCGTCCGATACATTCGAACTGGTCGATGCCTGGGAGTGGGTCTCAAGGACAGAAGTCAAGCCGATTGAGGTGATCGAGATCCGGGTGAAGGACTACTGGGATACGATTTCATTTTCCGAGGAAGCGAAAGAGATTCAGAGGAAGTTGTACGGAGATCCTTTTTGTAAAGACAGTTGAAACGTGATGCGAGATGTCGGAGAGACGCCGGAATTAACGGTAATGATCATTCGGTCGAGGGAGGCATAGTTTGAAAACACTTATCTTGAACGGATCGCCCCGAGTGGCGGGAGATACCGTGAGTCTGATCAATCGATTGACAGAGCTTCTTGAGGGCGAGTATAAGGTCGTGAATGCCTACCGGAGCAACATTTCCCCCTGCATGGACTGCAGGTACTGTTGGACAAAACCGGGTTGTGCCATCAAGGACGAGATGCAGGATGTCTATCGCTACATCGAGGATTGCGACAACATCGTCATAGCATCCCCTATCTATTTCTCCGAATTGACGGGGAAAATGCTGGATGTCGGCAGCAGACTTCAAACATTTTTCTGTGGCAGGTTTTTCCGCAAAGAAGAGGTAAGCATAAAACCCAAGAAGGGTGCGGTGATTCTTGTGGGCGGCGGCGACGGACGGATTGAAAAACCGTATGAGACAGCGTGCACTCTTATGCACCACATGAATTGTCAGGCCATTCACGAAGTTGTCTGCAGCTTCAACACAAATGTCGTTCCTGCGATCGATGATAAAAAGGCAGTTGAGGGAATTGAGCAAATCGCAAAGTTCCTTAACACCAAAGAATAAGCGTGAATGGATTGAACTATCCGCCTGATGAGAGCATGAATTGTCGGGAAGAAATCCTCTTTTTGCTTTATACTTTATGCAACGGGTGCGAATGCATCGGATTTATCGAGAACGGAGGATGCTATGGAACAGACGATCAGGGAATGGCTGCTGGAAGAAACCAATCCGGAGGTGCGCCTGCGGGCGCTCAAGGAGTATGTCGGATTGCCTGACGATGACGAGCAGGTTGTTGCGTGTAAGCAGGCACTGCTGCAGAGCAAGATCTATGAGCGCGGGCTCAGGAAGCTTAAGAAAGACAAACCCTGGGATAAGTATGATGCGATCATGAGCTTTGCCGAGTGGGGATTGACCCGTGACGATATCGGACAGGATATCGACGAGGACGTTTTCGCGTTGATCGAGAGCACCGGGTTTAAGATGTTGTGCGGGGAACCGCTCCTTCTTCGGAACTTGGTAAAGCTTGGATATTATTCGGAGAGTATTGTAAAGAACGAGATTGACAGTGTACTTCGGCTGATCAAGGAAGACGGCGGGTTCGGCTGCATCAGCACAAACAAAAAGATGAACGACCCGAGAAAGCCGCACAAGAGCTGCGCGAGGCTGACGGTGGAATATCTTCTGCTGGCAGCGGAACTGCATTTGCAGGGATATCCGCAGGAATGCGAAAGTGCGTTGGCACATTATTTTACGAAGCGAAATATCTTCTATCGGACAGATGACATGAAAACGCCGATGGTGGATGTGATGCTCGGGACGTTCTATCCGCCGGATCCGATCAAGATCGGGGCGCACATGATCGTCTATGCCCTGAGAACTCTGGGAGTTGCGCCGGAGTCGGAGGCGATGCAGGCCGGATATGAGGTGCTGAACCGGCACCGTCTGGAGAACGGACGATATATCCTGACCGCCTCGAAGAGTGTTCCGGCGTTTAAGGCGGGAGATGTCGGAGAGGCCAATAAGTGGGTCACGTTATACGCGTCTATGGCGATGAAATAATGTTGACGCGCGCAACCTGAGGTGGCATTTTCCGCGGAAAATGCACCCCGGGGTTGGTGGAATGTACGGCTTATGCATGATACTCTGTACTTGCGACGCGACGCAGACAAGTACCGAGTAAAGGAGAAAACGTATGAGCTTCGGAACAAATCTTCAATATCTTCGCCAGCTGAGCGGCATGACGCAGGAGGCGCTCGCCGAGAAACTGAATGTGAGCCGGCAGACGATCTCAAAGTGGGAGAGCGATGCTGCCAATCCCGAGATGGACAAGGCGCTGGAACTGTGCAAGGTATTCAACTGCTCCCTGGACAACCTCTTCCGGGACGAGATGGACAAGCGCAGTACCGCGTACACGAACCTTCGTGTTGAGGAGGTCCCCGGTTTCCGCTACGTGGAACATACGGTGCTGAGCACCGAACCGGAAAGCGACGCGATGGAGCGCGTTTATAAGATTGCGAAGGAAAATGGGGACACCAACCCGAAGGTGATCGGGTGGGATTTTCCGCATCTTTCGCATGAGCAGGTGAACGTGTTCAAGATGCATGGCTACACGGCCGCGTGGATCATTCCTGAGGGGATTGCACCCGAAGGAGTCGAGATTAAGGAGCAACCGACGCACAAATATGCCGCAATCCACATTGACAGACCGTTTGACAATCCGTTCGTCACGATCCCGGGAGCATATCACACCCTGGGCGACTTCATGAGGACCAACGGTTTGAGGCAGGTGTGGGAAGGCGTTATTCCCTGCTTTGAGACGGACGGCGAGAGCATGGACGTGTATATCGCCTGCGAATGAACCGGTTTTTACAGCAAGGAGAGCTTCGGCTCTCCTTTTGTTATAGACGGTTATCCGGGGATATGGTAGAATAGAGCGAAAGAACGCTATCATTTTACGGATTGCCGTGATGATTCAGGGGGAGATTGAATGGAGAAAAAAACGATTCTGTTTGACATGTACGGAGTGATTCTGAAAGAAAGCAAAGGTTTTTTCATCCCGTACACATATATGAATTTTGACCAGGCGGAATATGACCGTCTGACAAGGCTTTTCAAAGAGGAGCAGCTGTTCACCAAGGCGTCGAACGGTGACATAACATCGGATGAGTTTCTGACGCGGCTTGGTTATGCCGACCCGCATTTTCATATGGTGAACTACATCGAAAACTTTCTGACATTGGACGAGGGATTCATTCCATTTGCCGAGAAATACGCTTCCGTTTATGACTTTGTTTTGCTGTCGAATGATGTGTCCGAATGGAGCGCGTATATCACGGAACACTACGGATTGGACAAGTATTTTACGCACAAGATTGTCAGTGGGGATGTAAAATGCCGCAAGCCGGACCGAAAGATCTATGAGATTGCTCTGTCAGAAACCGGAAAGAGACCGGAGGAGTGCTTCTTCATTGATAACAGCGTGAAGAACCTTATTGTAGCCGGGGAGCTTGGAATCAACCCGATTTTGTTCAATCGGGATCAGGAAGAGTATGGCGGACTGATTGTGAATGATTTCTCGGAGCTTGCTGGTTTGGTAAGGAGGGAGAGTATAAAATGAATACCATCTGGTCCGAAAATGTGCAGGGAATTATGACTTTGTATTTGAGCCGAAAACTCAGATTTGACGATATGTTTTTCAGGCAGTATAAAGATTTTTTTGATATCGATCCGAGCAAAAAACTGAGAATTCTTGAGATCGGATGCGGCCCGGGAGCTTTGGCGGAAGCGCTTCACAGATGGTATCCGAACGCAGACATTATCGGAATAGACAGAGATACAAAGTTTATCGAGTTTGCCGGCAGGACTGTTGAAGGCGTATCCTTTATGGAAGGGGATGCCACAAATCTTCCGTTTGATGATGAAGCTTTCGATATAACGATCTCGAACACCGTGCAGGAACATATAGAGCCTTCGGCTTTCTGGGGAGAGCAGAGACGAGTCCTGAAACCAGGCGGCAAATGTATCTGCCTTTCGGCAAGAAAAGGCATTCGGTGCACAGCGGATTGTCTGAAGAAAACGGAGGAAGAGGAAACGTTTTGGAAGGCACAGCCCGGCTTTGAAGAGGAACTGGAACGGTTCCGGGTATGCCGGTATCCCATGACGGAGGCAGAGATCCCTGCGTCGATGGAAAAGTTTGGATTTGTCAATGTTTCTACGGGCTATGCCGTAATCAATCTCACACCGGATAATCCCGGAAATTCCGGACAGATGGGAGAAGCGATGATAGAAGCGGACAGACAATGTGCGTTGGAAGGAATTTATAATGCGCATTCCGCCGGCTCTGAGAAAGTGATTGACGCAATCAATAAAAAGTATGATGAACGATTGAAACTCTATCGGGACGGGATCGCCCAATGGGATACATCGGTATCTGTAACGATGATCATCTCGGGATATAGAAAGTGAAAGAGAATATCGGAAACATGCGCGAAGTTTTGAATTATCTGTAGAAATACTGCTTTATTATATGCAGGGGGAAAATGCCAAATGGAGCAAGATGAAAAAAAGCTCTTGTTCGACAAACTGAAAACGCTTGCAATACCGCTTGCGCTCCAAGCTCTTCTGAATGCATTGGTCGGTGCGTCCGACGCGCTCATGCTCGGAAGACTGAACCAGGATTCGATTTCGGCGGTTGCGCTGGCAAACCAGCTGGTCTTCGTGATGACTTTGTTTACCGGATCGATCAAGAGTGCCGCGGGGATTCTTGTCGCGCAATATTGGGGCAAGAAGGATTACAAAAATGCCGGACGATTTCTGGCGATGGCAATACGGTCCTCTGTTATGATCAGCCTCGTGTTCTTCGTTGCTGCAGTTGCATTTCCGGAACAGGTGATGCGGATCTACACCACGGACAGCAACCTGATCGCCATCGGCGCGGGCTATCTGCGCATCGTCGGCTTTTCGTATCTCTTTATGGCGGTGGCGCAGTGCTTTTTGATGAACATGAAGATCGCGGGAGACGCGAAATTCAGCGTCATGATATCGGCCGCAGTGGTGGTTGTAGACATGGTCGCGGACTATTTCCTGATCTACGGCAAATGCGGCATCCCTGCGCTCGGAGCCAACGGTTCCGCCTATTCTACAGTTGTAGTAGAGGCTATGTCTCTGGTGATCGTCCTTGTATGGGCTAAGCGAAAGGAGACAGTCCATCTGCCGGTTAAGAACTTTGTTTATTTTTCGAGGGATTTTGAAAAGGACTTCTGGAGGGTGTTCGCCCCGATTCTGGCCAGCGGCCTTTCCTGGGGCATAAGCATTACGGTTCACAATGCGGTAATGGGGCGCTTGGGATCGGATGCGACGGCCGCCGCGTCCGTTACGAGTGTCACGCAGCAGCTGATCGCCTTCATCACCTGGGGAATCGCAGGTGGTTCGGGCATCATGATCGGGGAGCTGCTCGGAGCGGGAGAACTGGACCGGGCGAAGCGGTATGGCGACCTGTTCTTTAAGATTGCGTTTGTGAACGGTCTTTGCAACATGCTGCTGATCATACTGGTCGGCCCGCCGATCTATTTCTTCTACAAGCTGAGCGCTACGGCAAAGATGTACCTTCTGGGGATGCTTGCATTCAGCTGCTTGTACATGTTTGCATTTTCCTTTAACACGATCTTCACCTGCGGCGTATTTCCTGCCGGAGGAGATGCAAAGTATGATGCGGTAAGCGTATTCTTTGCGACATGGTGCTTCGCAATCCCGGCGTCTCTCATCGCCTGCTTTGTGTTGAAATGGCCGGTGCTTGTCGTTTACGTGATCATGTGCCTGGATGAGGTCGTCAAGGTACCGTTCCTGAAGTGGCACTACAACAAGTATATCTGGGTGAAAAATCTTACTCGAGAAGTAGACTGAAAGGCTGATCTCGGGAAGGAGGCAGAAACAATGCAGATCATAAAAGGCAATCTGGATGAGGAAAACCTGTGCGAATTGATCGACCGGGAGTTCACCAGATACGCCGGAAAGTATGACATACGTGTGGATTACAACGATTTCTGCTTTGTCGCGAAGGAAAATGATGCGCTGATGGGAATCCTTGTCGGTCACTCGTATTACAAAGAGGTCCATGTCACAGACCTCATTGTGATGGAGGAATACCGGGGCAAAGGTGTCGGGACGGCACTGATCAGAAGAGTCGAGCAGGAGTTCGAGGGTCAGGGCTACGAGAACATCAATCTGACGACATATGCCTTTCAGGCTCCTGAGTTTTACGAGAAAATGGGCTTCGAAGTCGAATACGTAAGAAAGAGTGCCGACGAAAAGCTGACGAAGTATTTTCTGATCAAACATTTCAAATGAGAGCCTGGGATGATTGGTTCGGCCAGGTGTGGGAGAAAATGAAACCGAAGATCTGCGGAGATACGAAATGAGAATTGAAAATTAATTGTGGTACGATTCAATGAAGGAAGGCTAAGGCTCTCCTTCTTTTTATGGACGCATCCGCGCAAATATGGTATTATTAAAAGAAATCATTTTCGGTATTACGTGATGGTGTGAATATCCGAAACGGAGATTGGAAACGATGATTTGTTGTTATGAAACGGAACACTATGTGTTTCATTTTCTTGAGAACAGTCTTGCGGCGCGTGATATCGGGACGATCGCGGCTGAGCAGGAGAAAAGCTACGAGAAGATCTGCGGGTTGCTGAATGTTCGTTTCCCGCGTAAGATCAACTATTGGCTGTACGAATCACCGGACGTGGTCGGCAGGTATTTCTGTGATGGGGAACCATGCAACGGACTGGCCATCGACTCGGAGACCGGGGATGAGATCGGAACCGTCGCTTCCCTGAGCGGGAAGGACGAGGATCGTTTCACGGTGGAGCCATTTTCCGTGCACGCTGTGTACGAGGAGCGGATCAAGTGTATCGGGGAGCACGAGGACACGCACGTGATCATGTCTCAGATCTGCCCTGAGCCGGTATCCTCTTTTTTGGCGGAAGGTATCGCCATGTTCATGGACGGAACATGGTGGGGACGCGAAAACCGCCTCTGGGCGCGGGAATTCAGGGAAAACGGGGAACTGATCGATACAGCGGAAGTCATTTGCATCGATCAGGATCAGTTTTACGACCTGGAGTCGGTGAAGACCTATCCCGTCGGCGGCGCCTGGACGGAATTCATTGCGGAACGGTTTGGGATGGACAAGTTTCTTCGTCTCTACTGCAGCGAAAACCCGGACAGGGACGCGAAGGAGATCTTTGGAAAGTCACTTTCCGAGTTGCACGAAATGTTTGCGGAGTGGCTTGTGTGATTGGTAATTTGTGGGGGGAAATATGCCAAAGATAATCGCTGTCATACTGGAATTGTCAGTCTTGATCTGTGCCTTGTGGCTGATGTTGTTTCTTTCAACGTTTCTGCATGAACTCGGTCATGCGATCGGGTATATGCTCTCGACGGGAGGCAGACGCTGGCACATACGCGTCGGATCGGGGAAACGGCTGCTGAAAACGAACGCGTTGACAGTGAAACTGCTCGTTTTCGATGGTCTGTTCGAACCGACGGAAGACAGAATCGATACCAGAGGGAAGCTTATCTCCACGCTGATCGGTGGGCCTGTTGCTTCGCTGGTGCTGGTGATCGTGTTCCTGTGTCTGAAACTCGGAGACATTTCGTTTAGCTCCGGGTTCATCACCTCGAGCGCGATAACGTCCTTTGTCGATTTTGCGTTGTCTTTGAACGTGTTTATTCTGGTTTTGTCCGTCATACCCGCACACTATTTCTGTGGTGAGAACAAAGGAATGGAGACCGACGGACGGAAAATCCTCAACGCGATAAAAGGTAGTAAGTAATTTTTTTAGATCAGCCTGACGAAGACTTATGAAATACGGGGAATCGACATATGTCAAAAAAAGATATGCTTCGCAGCACCTGGACCCGGGTGACTGCCAAAAAGCAGATCATTCGTGAGCTTGCCCGTGACGGACGGCAGGGGAAGGTCTCACTACTGAAAATCCTGGATATCAACGGACCGCTAAAACGCAACTATGACAATCGGGAGATTGTGCTCGCCGATGTGGGATACTATTGGCTGCAGCTTGCGTTTGACGGGGAACATGCGTGGTACACGGTCATGTATAACGTGCAGAAAGAGCTCGTGCAGCTTTATGTCGATGTGACCGACGGGAACTCCGCGCTCTGCGAGAACCCTATCTTCGAGGATATGTATCTGGACTATGTCATGTTCGAAGGCAAGGTGTATGAGCTGGACCGGGATGAACTGGAGGATGCATTTTCCGAAGGAAAGATCACGAAGGAACAGTTTGAAAAGGCGCTTGCGGAGGGCGCGCGGATTGAGGCGGAGCTGAGGCGTGATCCGGAGGGGATCATGCGATCGTTCCGGGAATTGTTTGAGCGGTTGCTGCCGGAGATCGAGGTTGATATTATTGGAGGCATTATGAAGTTCAAAGAAGGCGAAGGCTGGAAGGCCTGCTATGATGAGACAAGCGGAATATGCACGGCAGAGCGCAGCGGGAGCGGGTACTATGACCTGTACGAGATCACCAGGGAAACCTTCGATCTGCTGGAAGACGGTATGAGCGACCACGATACGTACCAAAGCATTTGTGACGGAAGGCATTTGTACATGGACGTGAACGACCGTTGCGGCCCGCCGTATACGATCGTATTTGACGATGATTACGAAAAACTGTGCCCGTGGGCGAAGGTCAAAGCGACCGGCAGAGTCTGGCCGGATGAACTGACCGATGCTGCAGTGGAGTTGTTTGAATCGGAGAAGAACAACCGGGAACAACGGCGGAGAAAGCGTGAGGAGCGCGAGAAGAAAGCCGAATGATCGAGATAACATACGATGAATGAGTATTGGGGGTGAATGAGTATGTTGGCAGGGTTTATTGTCTGGAGCGTAGTGGCATTATTGTTGTGCGGCATCGGGATATGGGCGTTGAAGGCGAAGAACGCTGTGGGTTTCTTCGCGGGTGTCAAGCCGCCCGAAGTGGATGATGTAAAGAAATACAACCATGCGGTGGCAAAGATATGGTTTGTGTATGCCGGCGTCTTTGAGATGTTCGGGATCCCGCTGTTGTTTTTGAAGCAGAATTCTCCGCTGTTTGTCATCCCGATCCTCGGAGTGGTGATGGCATCGATCGGACTGGCGATCGCATATACGTTTATTGAGGCAAAGCATCAGAAGAAGTAGGAGCAGTGATGAGTAATCCATTGATTAAAACGTTGAAGGCCGCGAACTTTATGGCCGGAAAGGCGAGTACGGAGGCGGAGATCAAGCGCCACCGGAAGCTTGCCGACTGGGCAGGAGGCCTTGCGACGCCCAAAGGCGATGTGGAGAGGAAGAGATTTCGTCTCGGCAAGATCCGTTGCGAGGAGTTCAGGCCTTATTTTGCGCATAATCCGGGGTATGTGCTCCTCTATTGCCATGGCGGCGGGTACGTGAGCGGCGGGCTCGGCTACGCGGGCAATCTCTCGACCAAGCTTGCCACGGCAACCGGCTTCACTGTCTATTCGTTCGCATATCGGCTGGCACCGGAGCATCCGTACCCGGCGGCAGCGGAGGACGCGGACATCGTGTGGGACTATCTTACGGAAAATGTTGTGTCGGCGGACCATGTGATCCTGGCCGGTGACTCGGCGGGCGGCAACATGGCGCTCTGCCTTACGCAGCGTCTGATCGCGCAGGGAAAACCGGTGCCGCGGCTGCTCCTGCTGTTCAGCCCGTGGACCGACATGACCGGGACGGCGGAGTCGTACGAGACCAATCGGGACATCGATCCGATCCTCTCGAAGGAGTTTGTGATGAATTCCGCCAAGGCATACATGGGAGACGGAGACCCGGCAGATGCGGCGTACAGCCCGCTGTTCGGAAGTTTTGAGAATTTTCCGCCGGTCTATATCATGGCCGGGAGGAACGGAATCCTGCTGGATGACAGTATTAGGCTCAAAGAGCGGATCGATCAGGCCGGTGGAACGGCGGAACTTGACATCGAGGCGAAAGGATGGCATGTGTATCAGCAGATGCCCGGCACCATGGCGCGCGAGGCGATGAAACGGCTGGCGGCGCAGGTGTCGTTTGAGATTTATGGGAAGTGCTAATTGGTACAAAATTGACAATGTGGCGAAGGTCTTTCTGGCTACAACAGGAAAGCGGGACACCCGGTCGTTTCGTCTCAGCTGTACGATGAAGGAGGACGTCGATCCGGAGGTTCTGCAGCAGGCAGTGCTCTCGGCGATCGAGGACCGTCCGCAGGTACAGGTAAGGATCCGGCGGGGATTCTTCTGGCATTACATGGAGGATACCGACCTGATGCCGGTGGTGAAGCAGGAGGATGACCGGATCTGTCCGCTTCTCTATGTTCCGTCAAGGACCATGCTTCACTATCAGGTGACTTATTTCGGGAAGAGGATCAATCTGGATATCTCGCATGTGCTGGCAGACGGGACCGGCGCCATGGAGTTCCTGAATATCATTGTGCTCGAGTATCTTAAGAGAAAGTATCCCGGCGAGTTCAATGACGTGACCGTCCACTCAGGGGCATCCGAGGGAGACCTGAGCCAGGACAGTTACCGGCAGTTTTTCGGAAGCAAAAATCTCTCGCGCGGGACGGTGCGTAAGAAGGCGTATCACCCGGGAGGACTGAAGCTTCCGTACAATCAGTTGCAGTTTTTTGAGATCCATATGCCGACCTCGCAGATCCTTCCGAAGGCGAAGGAACTGAAGGTTTCGCTGACGAGTTACCTGGGGGCGCTCTGGATGCTTGCGATCCGCGACGAGATGCCGTCCCGGAAGCATCAGCTTCCGGTGACCATATCCCTGCCGGTGAATCTTCGGAATTACTACCCATCGAAGACCGCGCGAAACTTCTTCAACAGCGTGAATGTGACGCATGTTTTCGACAGCGAGATCACGCTGGAAGAGCTGGCGACAGAGTTTGACGAGTCCCTCAAGAGCCAGCTGACCGAGGAAAATGTCAAAAAGCAGATGGACAGCTTCGAGACCATGGAATACGTGGCCCCGGTCAGAGTGGTGCCGCTGTTTATCAAGCAGTGGGTGGTACGGCATTTTACGAAGAAGGCGAATCGGAAGGTGTCCATGACATTTTCCAACATGGGGGTTCAGAAGCCCCCGAAGACGCTCGGAGAGCGGATCGAGAATTACAGCGGCTTCTGCAGCACTAACACGATCTTCTCCACCATGTTCGGATACGGGGATCAGCTGACGCTCGGGATTTCCTCGGCGTATATGAACACCGGTGTCGTGAAGAATTTTGTGCGGTTCCTCTCCGCGTCCGGAGTGGATATCACCGTGTGCGCGACGGAGGTGATCAAATGAGACAATGCCCTTATTGCAAGGTCGGGATCGAGGGAGACCTCGTCAAATGCCCTCTGTGTCAGAGCAAACTGACAGGGACCGGAGAGGATCCCTGCTATCCGAAGTTCGAGGCACAGAAGAAGCGGTCCCTCTTATACAAGATTCAGCTGCTACTCGCCTGGGGCGTGCTGATCGTCGGGATCGGTCTTGATTTCATGGTAGGACTTCGGCTGCCGGGCTATCCGAAGCTGCACTGGAGCCTTTTGCTGGCCATGTGGCTCATGGTGATCGAGTTCGGGATCATGCGGCAGTTTAAGCCGGGAACCGGATCGGCGGGCAAGGTGACTATGCTCGTGCTGATCACGATCGCGACGTGGTGTGTCACCGCGTACTTCTTCGGCTTCATGAAGACGACGATCGACCTGGTGGTACCGTGCGCGCTGGCTGCCACGATCACGGCGAATTTCGTTCTTGCGATGATCGACAAGAACGGCAATACGATGGCCTACCTGCTCTCGGGACTTATCATGGGTGTCGTGCCGAGTGTCATCTGCTTTTTCGCGAGAGATAAAATGCCGCTGGCGTGGGCCATCTGCCTGATGGTCAGCGTCGTTCTCTTCGCGGGCGCCGTCATTTTCAAAGGAAGGGCTGTGGCAGCGGAGTTGCGCAGACGATTCCACGTGTAGCAGACATAAGAACAGTTTGGGAGAACAGTTATGGAAGAACAAAACCGGTTTTCCAGAACGGAATTACTGTTGGGCGAAGCCGCGATGAAGCGCCTGGCCGAATGTCGTGTGGCGGTGTTCGGTATCGGCGGCGTCGGCGGATACGTGTGTGAGGCGTTGGCGCGAAGCGGTGTCGGCGCACTGGATCTGATCGACAACGACAAGGTCTGCCTGTCCAATATCAACCGACAGATCATCGCGACCGGAAAAACCGTCGGTAGATACAAGACGGAGGTTATGAAGGAGCGCATTCTGGACATCAACCCGGACGCTTCGGTGAACATTTACAACTGTTTCTTTCTCCCGGAAAATGCATCGGATTTTCCGTTCGAGAAGTACGACTACGTGGTCGACGCCATCGACACGGTGACGGCTAAGATCGAGCTGGTAATGCAGTGTCAGAAGGTGGGTGTCCCGATCATGAGTTCCATGGGCGCGGGCAACAAGCTTGATCCCACGCGGTTTCGTGTCGCGGACATTTTCAAAACGAACATGGATCCGCTGGCGAAAGTGATGCGCCGTGAGCTGAAGAAGAGGGGCGTAAAGAAACTGAAAGTCGTCTATTCGGAGGAGACTCCGATCGTCCCCGCGCAGAGTGAGGAAGCGCCTTCCGGAGCTCGCAGATCCACGCCGGGCAGCACGGCGTTTGTGCCGTCCGTTGCGGGGCTGATCATTGCGGGAGAAGTGATAAAGGATTTAACGAAAAATGGAAATCAGAGTAATTGAAGATAAGAATACGAAACAAAAGGTCACTCGCGTGGTGCTTGAGGCTTTGCCGGATTGGTTCGGAGTCAGCGAGTCACGCGAGAACTATATTACGGAAAGCGCGGACCTTCCTTTTATTGCCGCATATGACGAAGAGAAGCCGGTCGGCTTCATTTGCCTGAAGGAAACCGGCAAGGCCACGATGGAGATTCACGTGATGGGCGTGCTTGCGGAATACCACAGAAACGGCATCGGGAGAGCGCTCTTTCAGAAGGCGAAGGAGATCGCCAGGGAGAGCGGATACGAATTCCTGCAGGTTAAGACAGTTCAGATGGGCAAATACGAGGATTATGACAGGACGAACCGGTTTTATCAGTCGTTAGGGTTTAAGGAGTTCGAGGTATTTCCGCTGCTCTGGGATGAGTGGAATCCGTGCCAGATCTACGTGATGTCCTTATAGTATGCCTTTGAAATTGAAGTAGAACGATAATTAACGTTTTCCCGCGGGAGAACGTTAATTTTATTTCGGGGAATATTAATCAAACTCTAATCTTTGGTAAAGTACCGTTTAAGAAAGCAGCGATATACTTGCGATGTCATCAAAAATGATCAAGCAAGTAATTAAGGAGGTTGCTTTCAGTGAAGATTTTATTGCGGTACATTCGAAGAAACATGATGGAGAGAAAAGGGCGACTTGCTCTCATGATCCTCTCCATCGCACTCAGCACCGGGCTTTTGGTTGCGTGCCTGGGCATGATCAACACGATCAAGGACAGTATTACAGAGCCCGCCCGGAAAATGAGCGAGGGCAAGAACGTTGAGCTGCACAGCTGCCTGGACGATCCTTATTTTTCGAACGAGGATTTCAACGGAGACGGTCTCACGGAGATCACGGGGGAACTTCAGACGGTCGGCGTCAAGGTAAAGGACGACAAGCTCAGTTATGCGATCCTCCGGGGTCGTGAGAATTTTGAAGGCGCGCTTGTGGGGGGAGAATGGAAGAACAGCGCGGAACCGGATTGTGTGGTTTCGGAGCGGATCGCGAAAGAGTGGAATTTAAAAGCCGGCGACAAGTTCGAGATCATGTATAACGGCGAGCCGCTCACGCTGAACATCAAGGCGGTCGCGGTGAACGACGGAATGTTCTACGGCGACACGCAAGAACAGTTCTACATGGTCATCTCGTACTCATACTTAAACGAACGTCTCGGAGCGGACGGAAAGTACAACGCGATGTACGCGAAGATCATGGGGGAGAAGGACAAGGTTACCGGCGATGAGATCGAGGCAGCGGTCAAGAAATTTAACGAGGCCAACGCATCCGTCAAGGCGACTGCGATCGACACGGTAACGGTGCTCGGAAACTTCGATTCCCTGATCCTCGGGATCGGATGTATGTTCGCCATCGTCGTGGTGGTGAGCGGATTGATCATCAGCGGCGTGTTCCGAATGATCATCAGCGAACGGCTGCCGGTGCTCGGGACCTTCATGAGTCAGGGCGCTTCGAAGGGCAAAGTAAGCCGCATCCTCATTCTCGAGAGCGCGCTTTACGGACTGCTCGGCGGTATCACCGGCGCGGCGCTCGGCGAGGGAATCCTCTATCTGGTAGGACGGCTCATCTCGCCGCTGGCGGACTACGGCATTTACCTTCCGTTCAGCATTGAGTGGTTTAACGTTGCAGTCGGAGTTGCATTCGCGATCGTGATGTCTGCAGTGTCGTCCTGGCTGGCGGTCCGCAGGATCAAGAAGCTTCAGACGAAGGATGTCATCCTCAACCGTGTGGAGCACACCGGCAAGCGCAAGCGCTTCAAATTCTACCTCGGTGCCGTGATGCTCACGGTGGCGGTGATCGGCAATGCACAGATCAAGGGTACGGTATCCGCGTTGAGCCTTCTGTACCTCGTGCTTTCCATGGTCGGTATCCTTCTGGTAACGCCGACGCTGGTAAGAGTATTTGCCGGGTTCCTGGCAAAGCTGTTCCGCAGAAACACGACGATGTTCTTAGCGCTCAACAACATCCGCACCTCGAGGCTTCTGATTAACAACGTAGTTCTCCTGGTGATGGCCGTCAGTTCCGTCCTCACGGTGGCGATGTTCGGCAGCACGATGGTGGATGCCTGCCGCGAAGCCTACACCGAGTTTGACTTCGACTATTGTGTCGACGTAAGCTACCAGGGCGGCGGTGAGGAACCGATCGGCGACATGATCCTGCGCAATATTAAAGAGCTCGACTGTGTGGACACAGCGACGGTTTCGTCGGAGATGTTCGGAGCGGCCGAGATCGACGGAAAGAATGTGATCGCCATGGGCGTCGATCCGGGGCCGTACCGTGATTACAACGACTATATCGAACTAGATAAATGTAAAGATTACGAAACTTTCGTCAACTCCTCGGAAAATGAGGTTGTCATCACCAAGGTGGTTGCCCGCAACTTCAATCTAAAGGCCGGCGACAAGGTGAAGGTCAAGATCAACAACATTGAGCAGGAGCTGCACGTGTGTGCGGTCGTCAACGGAAAGCTCTATAACTCCGGCGAGTTCATCCTGATCAGTAACGACAAAATGCGGGAACTGTACCACACGAGCGGTGTGAACCAGGTCTACTTCAAAGTCAAGGGCGACATGAAGGAGGCGGAGAAGCAGTTCAAGACGATGGTCACGAACTTCGGTGCCACTTATGTGGACCGCGACACGATGTGCGAACAGAACATCGAGCAGAACGACATGATCGTGAAGCTTATCCAGGTGTTTGCCTACCTCACGATGATCATCGCTTCCATCGGTATCTTCAACAACATCGTGATCAGTTTCCGCCAGCGAAGTCGTGAGTTCGCGGTGCTCGCATCGGTCGGTATGACCGGCAACGCGAGAAAGCGCCTGATCCTCGCAGAGAGCATCCTGTGTGTGATCATCTCCCTGCTCATCACACTGCCTTACAGCATGTTGATGGTCGGTGTGTTCAGCACTTTGATGTACTACGTCGGAATGGAATTCGATGTGGTGTTCAGCTGGGGCGAGGTGCCGATGTACGCGATCGCCATCACGGTGATCGTCCTGATCGCATCGCTCTCGACGATGCGCAAGAGCCGCAAGCTGAGCGTTGTGGCGGAACTGAAGTACGAGTAAGCAATCATTTTACGGAAAATAACCAACTAACCATAGAAATCATAAAAAGAAACGGAGAATACCACAATGAGCGCTATCAATATTACCAACCTGAATAAATCGTTTGTAAACGGAAGAGAGATCTCGAAGGTTCTCAAGGACATCAACCTGAACGTGGAGGAGGGGGAGTTCGTCTCGATCATGGGACCGTCCGGCTGCGGCAAATCCACACTTCTCTACCTGCTCGGCGGGCTTGACCAGCCCACCTCGGGCACGGTGTGCATCAACGGCACGGACCTCGCCAAGCTGAGCGAGAAGAAACTCTGCGAGATGCGCAACAACAAGATCGGCTTCGTGTTCCAGTTCTACAACCTGGTTCCGAACTTGAGCGTTGAGGACAACATCGCGCTGCCTCTGATGATCGCCGGCAAGAAGCGCTCGGCGTACGCAAATCGCATTGAGGAAGTGCTCGACATTATCGGCATGAAGGACAAGAGAAAGCTGACGCCCCGCGAGCTCTCCGGCGGCCAGCAGCAGAGAGTGGCGATCGCGAGAGCGCTCGTGTTCGACCCGGACATCATTTTCCTCGACGAGCCCATCGGTAACCTGGATTCGAAGACCGGCACGAAGATCATGGAGCTGTTCCGTGACATCAATCGCAAGTACGGCAAGACCATCGTGCAGGTGACGCACTCCGAGGAAGCTGCACTGTACGGCACAAAACTGGTGCGTGTGCGTGACGGCCAGATCGAGTCGGTAGCGGCGATCGATGCGAACGGTAACACCACCGCCATCGATACAAGAAGAGTGGGCTGAGTTCGGAAAGCAGAAAGGCCGGCCGGAAGAACCGGGCTGCCCGCGGGAGGGCGGAGGTCTGAGACCGGCTTGAAATAAGGAGACTGCTCCGAGGTTCGGGGCAGTCCCCAAGGGGGATAGAAGAACTTCTGAGAAAGTGTGAAGGCATGCGGTTCTACTTGCGTAGAATCACGGACTATAGGCAACCTAATTGCAGAAAATCCATCGCTTTAACAGGCGGTGGATTTTCGTGTTCGGAGGAGGCCGCTCCGACGGAGCGGGAGAATGTGAAAATGTTGCCGTTCCCGTGAATTTTGCGTTTTCATTCCGGCTCTTTTGTGATATACTAACCGAAAATACCCGCGCGAATTTCGGGCTTGCGCGGTTTTTTTCAGAAAATGGGAGAATGACTCTGATGAAGAACGGATTGGTTTTGGAAGGCGGCGGTATGCGCGGCCTTTTCACGATGGGGGTTCTGGATGTCTGGATGGAGCAAGGAGGCATCACTGTCGACGGTGCCGTGGGCGTGTCGGCGGGCGCAGCGTTCGGATGCAATTTTAAGTCCGGGCAGATCGGGCGCGGCATCCGCTACAACGTCAGATACGCGAAGGACTGGCGTTACAAGGGATACCTTTCCTGGCTGCTGACGGGCGACATTTTCGGCGCAAAATTCTGTTACGAGACGCTGCCGCGGGAACTGGACATTTTCGATACGGATGCGTTTCAGAATAATCCGATGGAGTTCTATGTGGCGGTGACAAACTTAGAGACCGGTAAGGCGATGTTCAAGCGACTGCGTGACGGCGGTGCCGGGGATATGATGTGGATCCGCGCATCGGCTTCCCTGCCGGTTGTTTCGCATATCGTCCGGATCGGGCGGTATAAGCTGCTGGACGGCGGCATTGCGGACTCAATCCCGCTTCACTTTATGGAGGGGCGCGGCTACGGGCGCAACATCGTGATCAAGACGCAGCCGGAGGGCTTTGTCAAGGAGAAGAACAAGATGCTGCCGCTCGTGAGGATAGCGCTGCGGAACTATCCGAAGGCGGTTGAGGCGATGGAGAAGCGCCACATCATGTACAACCGCGAAACGGCGTATATTGCGGAGCGCGAGGCTGCCGGCACGGCTTACGTGATCCGGCCGGATGCATCGCTCAACATTTCCAACCTGGAGACAAATGAGGACGAGCTGATGCGGGTCTACAACCACGGTCGCGAGGTTGCGGAACGGACGCTCGAAGAGGTGCGCGCGTTCCTGGCAGGGGGCAGTGACTGATCGACTTACAAGTGAACAGAGGTCGGGGCGGTGACGCATGTCCCGAAACACGAAGGAACATGACCGGTTTTTTGTCATGGAGAATCAAAAACGTGTCAAAAAACAGGCGTTTTTCGAAAAGAGTTGTTTGACTTTTTTGTATAATGACTATACAATAGGATTATACAATATTAATGCTTGTGGGGCATTGTTTTAGGGGCGCGTACCCCGAGAGGAAAATATTCGTCAACTGCTCCTTCGTGGATAAAAAAGTATCAGCATAGCAAAAGGCCTGATCATGCGATCGGGCCTTTTGTTTGCGCGTTAAGCGAGAGCCGTTCTGCCGCCGGAGGCGGCGAACGACTGCGGAGCGACACATGAAAACGAAGTTTTCGATGTTCGCTGCGCAGTCGGACGAAAGCGTACGAAGTCCGCGTATGAGTGCCGAGCGCACGGACACTGAGCGAGCTCCGCTCGCGAAGTGCGCACTTGGAGGCGGACGAAGTCCGCGTATGGGTAACATTATGGGGGTGCATCATGAATTCTCTGGAAGATCAAAAGATCAGCAGAATGGAAAGCACGCTGATGGGGTGGAAGCACAGCGTGGACAAGGTGCGGGCATGTATGATCGGTGCACCGATCGTATGCTTATTTCTGGCACTGATCTTCTCTGCGAAAAGCGACTGGCTTCTTATCTGGATCGTCTGTATTGTCGCCTGCGCGATATTTACATATCTGGACATCACTCTGCAGCGTTATATCACAGAGGGGGAGCGAGAATTGTTCAGCGCATCTCTGGATCTCATCGAGTGCAAGGAGAAACTGGCTTCGATCGGGGTGCTGGATTATAACGCGGAGGCGAGCAGGAGACTGTTGTATATGAACACTCCCGACAGGACCGTGAAAATCCCGTTGGCATTATACATTATCGCTGACGGAGCTGCCCTCGCGGGGCTGATCTTTGCAATTGTGAATTACTTATGAGAAACCAGGGAAAAAAGGACAACACATATAACAAAACCGGCGCTGCGGGCATTTTTCGCGTGCCGATGAAAAACGGAGGGGGACGAAAATGAGCACGAACATCAACAAGACGATCATCATGGTACAGCACACACAGTCGGTCCATCACACAAACCGGCACGCGGGCGCGTGGGGTGACTGGGATCTCACGGATCTCGGACGGCAGCAGGCCGAAGCCATCGGTCATTTTCTGGAAAATGAGGGTTGCAAAGACGGTTACACGATGTATGTGTCCGACCTGAAGCGGGCATTTCAGACGGCGGAGGAGATCAACCGCACGCTCGGTCTGAAACCGATCGTCACGGACGTCATCCGCGAGGTCAACGCGGGCGCGGGCAACGGTCAGCCGTGGGAGTGGTTTGACGAGAACAAGATTCCGCTTGTCGGAGAGTATAACATTGATTACCGGCCTTTTCCGGATGCGGAGTCCGACCGAGATCTGTGGAATCGCCTGTATCCGTTCTATCAGGAGATCCTCACGAACGATCTCGACAAGATTCTCATTGTTTCGCACGGGACCGCGCTCAGCTTCCTGCAGTCGATGATGATGGGACTGACGGTGGAGAGCAGGATTGCGTTCCGGTGCAAAGGAACGTCGGGATCGATCTCAAGGTTTGAGGTCGACGAAAAGGGAAATGTTACGGCAAAGTACATCAATGTGCATTGCTGATGAAGGAGAAAAAACATCATGGACCTAATCGTTTTGATCGGCACCGGCGCTGTCGGAAAAATGACGGTCGGCCAGGAGCTGATGAAGATCACGGATTTCCGGCTGTTTCACAATCACATGATGATCGAGCCGGTTCTGGAGATCTTCGGCAAATTTGACGGAGCCCTCGTGAGCAAACTGAGAGAGGATGTCTTCGATGCATTTCTGAAAACCGATTACCAGGGAATGATCTTCACGTACATGTGGGCATTTGATATGAAGGAGGACTGGGATTACATCGCGAATGTCGCGAAGCGGTTCGAGGATACCGGAGGCACGGTGTACTATGTCGAGCTGGTGGCGGACCGTGAGGTGCGCCGCGAGCGCAACAAGACGGAAAATCGTCTTCGCAACAAGGCGTCCAAGCGTGATCTGACAATCTCCGACGCCCGCCTGATCCGCGAGGAGATGAAGTACCGCACGGTCAGTCTGGACGGGGAGATCCCGTTCCCGAATTACATAAAGATCGACAACACAAACCTGGAGCCGGATGTGGTTGCCGCGATGATCAAGGAACATTTTTCGCTGCCTGACCGCAGAGACACCGAGCTGTTCAACCGGATCAAACTCGAGGAAGTGCGCGAGGACGAGCTTGAGCAGATGCTTAAGATGCAGATCGAGAGTTTCATGCCGTTTTACGAGAAGTATCACGATGAGGGTTCGCCGGCGATCGAATCGATCGAGAGGGTGAGAGCCCGTGCGGCACAGCCGTGGCGAAAGTACTATTTCATCGTCAAGGACGGCGCGAGAGTCGGCGCGATCAACATAGCCGACCGGTCGGAGGAAGGCGGCGAGAAGGTGTACTACATCAGCCCGATCTTTATCCTGCCGCAGTTTCAGAACCTGGGAATCGGCAAGATTGCGATGCAGCTTGCGATGTTCATCCGCCCCGACGCGCAGGTGTGGCGTCTCGACACGATCGCGCAGGAGCCTGCCAATTGTCATTTCTACGAGAGCTGCGGATTTGTGCGCACCGGAGATGAGCATGTGATCAATGAGCGGATGAGTCTGGTCGATTATGAGAAGAGAGTGTAGGATAGATTGCCCTGTGCTCCAAATTGTGATATGATAGTCCGAAAGCGATAAGGAAAAGCAAGCGCTTGTCGGGTACGGCGGCGCAAGTAATAAGAGAATACGGAGATAAGCTTATGTACAGGATCGTACGAAAGAAAAGTCTGAACCCTACCGTGACGCAGATGGAGATCGAAGCGCCGTTGGTTGCGGCGAAAGCCAAACCGGGGCAGTTTATCATTTTACGGGTTGATGAGGACGGCGAGCGCATCCCGCTGACGGTAGCCGGAGTGAACAAAGAAGAAGGCACCGTCAAGGTGATCTTTCAGATCGTGGGCGCGACGACGGAGCGCATGAACCATAAGAAGGAGGGCGAGTACCTGCAGGATTTTGCGGGACCGCTCGGAAAACCGACGGAGACGGAAGGCATCCGCAAGGTCTGCATCGTGGGCGGCGGCGTAGGCTGCGCGATCGCGATGCCCGTTGCGCAGGAATTTCACCGTCTGGGCGCGGAGGTGACGAGCATCATCGGCTTCCGCAACAAGGACCTGCTGATCCTTGAGGACGAGTTCAGGGAGTGTTCGGACCGGCTTATCGTTATGACCGACGATGGTTCGTATGCGCGCCACGGCAATGTGACCGTTCCGCTCAAGGAGATGCTCGAGTCAGGTGAGCGGTTTGATATGATCATCACGATCGGTCCGCTGATCATGATGAAGTTCGTGACGCTGACAGCTAAGCCGTTTGGCGTGCCGGTGACGGTATCGATGAACCCGATCATGATCGACGGCACGGGCATGTGCGGCGGTTGCCGGATCACGCTTGTGAAGGATGACGGCACGCGCGAGACGAAGTTCGCGTGCGTTGACGGACCGGATTTCAACGGTTATGAGATTGATTTTGACGAGGCGATGTCGCGCGGCAGGATGTATATGGGGTTTGAGCGGCATGCGTATGAAGAGGCGTGCAACCTCTTCCGCGAGGCCTGACAGAGGGGGCATTTTCCGAAAATGTACCCGGATCGCGCCGGGGTATCCTCGCGCAACAAACCGGCTTTTCGTTACACGATAGGCTAAGAGAAAAAGGAGAGAATCAGCATGCCGATAGTTCCTAAGAAACATGAGATGCCGACGCAGGCACCCGAGGTGCGTGCACATAATTTTGACGAGGTGGCGCTCGGTTACACGGCGGAGATCGCCGTGGAGGAGGCGCAGAGATGCCTCAACTGCAAGAACCGTCCCTGCGTGAGCGGATGTCCGGTCAATGTCAACATCCCCGATTTTATCGCGCAGATCGCGAAGGGCGATTTTGAGGGCGCATATCAGACAATCCAGAAGACATCGTCTCTGCCGGCTGTTTGCGGTCGTGTGTGCCCGCAGGAGACGCAGTGCGAGAGCAAATGTACGCTCGGGGTCAAGTTTGAGCCCGTGGGCATCGGGCGGTTGGAGCGTTTCGTCGCGGACTGGCACAATGCCAATGCGACGGAGACCCCGCAGAAGCCCGAGAGCAACGGTCACCGTGTGGCGATCGTCGGTTCCGGTCCGTCCGGTCTCACCTGCGCGGGAGATCTCGCTAAGAAGGGATATTCCGTGACGGTTTATGAGGCGTTGCACACCGCAGGCGGCGTGCTTGTCTACGGCATTCCGGAGTTCCGTCTTCCGAAGTCGATCGTGGCGAAGGAAGTCGACTCGTTGAAGGCGCTCGGCGTGACGTTCGAGACCAACGTCATCATCGGCAAGACGCTGACGGTCGACGAGCTGTTCGGCATGGGTTACGAGGCTGTATTTGTCGGTTCGGGAGCCGGCCTTCCGAACTTTATGAACATTCCGGGAGAGTCCTACAAAGGCGTGTATTCCGCAAATGAGTTCCTCACGCGAAGCAACCTGATGAAGGCGTACCGCGATGATTCCGCGACGCCGATCATGAAGGGCGGCTATGTGGCGGTTGTCGGCGGCGGCAATGTCGCGATGGACGCGGCGCGCACGGCGCTTCGTCTCGGCGCGGAGAAGGTGTATATTGTGTACCGGCGTTCCATGGAGGAACTGCCCGCGCGCCGTGAGGAGGTTGAGCACGCGGAGGAAGAGGGGATTGAGTTCCATCTTCTGTGCAACCCCAAGGAGATTCTCGGGTTCAACAATCCGGAGGATCCGCGCGATCCTCGCAACGGTTTCGTTACCGGCATGCGCTGCGTGCGCATGGAACTCGGCGAGCCCGATGCAGGCGGACGGCGACGTCCCGTGGAGATTGCGGGAAGCGATTTTGAACTTCATGTCGATACGGTGGTCATGGCGATCGGAACAAGTCCGAATCCGTTGATCAAGTCTACGACGGAAGGCCTTGAAGTGAACCGCAAGGGCGGAATCATCGTCAACGAGGACGGCTTAACGTCCCGCGAGGGCGTGTACGCAGGCGGTGATGCGGTTACCGGAGCTGCGACGGTTATCAGCGCGATGGGCGCCGGCAAGACGGCGGCAGCGGCGATCGACAAGGCGATCATGGGCAAATGATCTGACAGAGTTACGGGGTTACGGCAATGCAAGAGAATCAACACAAAGAGAATCCGGCGATCCGGGAATTTTACGAGAACGAGATGTACGGTGTCTGGCGGGAAGGCGAGACGGTCACATACGAGCTTCTCGGACGGGATCCGAAGGAGACGGAGGTTTCGGACAAACCGCGCAATCCCTTCGAGATCATCGGCGGTGAGCTGGTGAAGATCCATGTGGAGAAGGACGGCAGAGAGACCGAATTTACGATCCATGCGTATCTGCCGACGGCGGAGGCGCGAAGCATTTACCCGAACGGTTCGCCGTTCATCGTGTCGCTCCATCCGCTCATGCCGACGAACGAGCTTCTGCAGCACGGTTATGCAGTGCTTGTATTCAACTCGTTTGCCATGGCTTCGGACAACACGGAGCGCAAAGGGAATTTTTACGATATCTATCCGTACGGCGAGGACGGGAGCGAGCAGACGGGCGTACTGATGGCCTGGGCCTGGGGCGCCGCGAAGGTGCTCGATGCTGTCTACGGCGGACTTGACCGGGAGTTTTATCTTGATGCCGATGCGTCGATGGTGACGGGCGTTTCGCGCTGCGGCAAATCGGCCGCTGTCTGCGGTGCTTTTGAGAAGCGTTTCCGCATGCCGATCCCGGCCTGTTCGGGCGCGGGCGGGCTTGCCCTGTACAATTACCGCTCGACGGGCAACACGTATGATCTCACGGGTGTGGGCGGCCCCGCTTCATACACGTACGGGGAAAATGAGCCCCTCAGCTGCCTGCAGTCCGACGCGGAGCGCGGCTGGTTCGTGGATCGTTTCCTCTCGTTCGCGGAGCCCTCGGACATTCCGTATGACCAGGAGTGGCTGCCGATCCTTGCGATGGGAGAGAACCGTTACTATTTCATCATTGCCGCCTGCATGAGTGAGGACTGGGTCAACGCGCCGGCGATGTGGGAATGCTACAAGAAAGCAAACGAGATGTATGAGGCGCACGGCCTCGGCGACCATCTGGTGCTGAATTTTCACCGGGAAGGCCATGCAGTGCTCGCGGAGGACGTGGAGCGCATCGTGGCGTATTTCAATCACATGTATTACGGCATGAATACCGGAGTGTCGATCGGGGAACTGAAGACGACGGTGTTCGCGGGGCAGGAGAAGTAGCCGGCATCGCTGTTTTACAGATGCATATTGTGAATTTGATGGCAGGATAGCCTTGACAAGGCAGTCCTGCCTCTTTTATACTGAATAAAATGATGCGGGAAAACTTGTAAAAGTTTTCCGTGGCGGGGTCTCTTTTGACGTCTTTTGTGTCAGAAAGCGAGGAGAAGAGAACATGAAGCGTGTATGGAAACTGTTCGGAATTGTGATATTACTTTTGATCGTAATGACAGGCGTTGCCACTGCGACAACGGATCTTCTGAGGATTACGTCACAGCCGACGAATAAGAGCGTCACAGCCGGTTCCACGGCAACATTTTCCGTGACAGCTACGACTCCGGCAACATCAATCCACTACCAGTGGCAGTATCGGAAGGATGCGAACTCGGCATGGGCACCTTCCGCCCAGAGCGGCAACAAGACCGATATGCTCTCCGTCGCGGCGACAAACGGCCTTCATGGGTATCAGTTCCGCTGCGTTGTATCGGACAGTTATGGAACGGTAGTGAATTCGAACGTAGCTACTCTGTATATCAGTCCGAGGATCACGACCCAGCCGGTGAGCAGGACCGCAGCGCCCGGCACAACTGCAAAGTTTACCGTAGCGGCAGCCGGAACGGGAACGATCACATATCAGTGGCAATACCGAAAGGATGTAAACTCTTCGTGGGCGGCTTCCGCACAGAGCGGCAATAAGACTGCCACGCTCTCCGTCACGGCGACAAACGGCCTTCACGGGTATCAGTTCCGATGCGTTATAACGGATGGAAGCAAGCGGAAGGCATACACGAATGCTGTCACGCTCTCAGTCAGTCCGAGAATCACGGCCCAGCCGGTGAGCAGGACCGCAGCACCCGGAACAACAGCAAAGTTTACCGTAGCGGCAGCCGGAACGGGAACGCTCACATATCAGTGGCAATACCGAAAGGATGCAAATTCTTCGTGGGCGTCTTCCGCACAGAGCGGCAATAAGACTGCCACGCTTTCCGTCGCAGCGACAAACGGCCTTCACGGGTATCAGTTCCGATGCGTTATAACGGACGGCAGCAAGCGGAAGGCATACACGAATGCTGCCACGCTATCAGTAAGTCCGAGGATCACGACCCAGCCGGTGGATAAGACCGTGACACCCGGTGCCACGGCAACCTTTACGGTGAAAGCGGCCGGAACGGGAACGCTCACGTATCAGTGGCAGTACATGAGCCCGTCCATGACGACATGGGCAGGTTCCGCACAGAGCGGGAATAAGACTGCGACACTTTCGGTGAAGTCGTCCGCAAGCTTGCAGGGCTACATGTTCCGCTGTGTGATCACGGACGGAAGCGGGAGAAAAAACTATACGAAAGCAGTGACCCTGACACTGTGTGACATCCCGATCAACGCTACGTATTTTCCGGATGCAGTTTTCCGTCAGTATGTAACAGACAACTTCGATACCACGAAGGACGGAAAACTGAGCAAGATTGAGCTTCTTGCGGTGAGCAAGATCAAAGTGAACAGAAAAGCAATCTCCAACCTGCGAGGGGTAGAGTTTTTTACGGTATTGAAGGAGCTGAACTGTAGTACCAACAATCTGACCGCGCTGGATGTGAGCAGGAACACTAAGTTGGAGCGTCTTGACTGCGGATGTAATGCTATTACATCATTGGTTGTGGTCAGAAATACAGCATTAAAATCCCTTATATGTTACGGTAATCAACTGGGTTCACTGGATGTGAGCAGAAACACAGCTTTGCAGGAGCTTAATTGTTTTGAATGCGGCCTGACCGCACTGGATTTGAGCAGGAACACTGCACTGGAGTATCTTGAATGTGGATGCAACTCATTGCCTGCATTGGACGTAAGCAAGAACACAGCGCTACAGAGCCTCTATTGTTTCATGGACGGCCTTTATAAACTGGATACAAGTAATAACACAGCACTGGTGGAAATTAATTGTAGTAGGAATTATTTGAGTGAATTGGACTTAAGCAAGAACACGAACTTGAAGTATCTCAAATGCATTTACAGTTACCTGCATGCGTTGGATGTCAGCAAGAACACAGCGCTTGAGCATCTTGACTGTGGCAGTAATTACCTGACAGTGCTGAATTTGAGCAAGAACACGGCGTTGGAGTACCTCGACTGTGATTGTAATGATCTGACAGCGTTGAATGTGAGCAAGAACACGAAATTGGTGTCGCTTATATGTTACGGAAACAAGTTGACGGTGTTGGATTTGAGCAAGAACATGGCTTTAAAGGAACTCATGTGTTATTCTAACAATTTGACGTCGCTGGATGTGAGTAAGAACGAGGCTTTGGCGGTGCTGAACTTCTGGGGATTCAACGATAACGATGTGATATCGTTGAATTTGAACAAGAATACAGAGCTTGACGATTATGGAAGTATCATACCGAAGATCACGAAACAACCGGTGAGCAAGACTGTGGTAGCCGGTGCAAAAGCAGTCTTTACGGTGGCTGCAACAGGCGTAGGAACGCTTACGTACCAATGGGAATACCGTTATAACGAAAGTACAGCATGGTTTGAGTTCTGGCAGAGCGGCAATAAGACGGACACACTTAACGTGACAGCATTAAGTGATTTCCACGGATATCAGTTCCGCTGTGCTGTGACACAGGGAAACGGACAGACGGCGTACTCGAATGTTGTCACGCTTTCCGTAAGCCCGAGGATCAAAGCTCATCCTGCGGACACGTGCGTGGCACTCGGAACTACAGCAACATTTGCGGTATCGGCGGCGGGCACGGAAACGCTTGCGTATCAATGGCAGTATATGAGTCCGACAATGACTTCATGGGCGAACTCCTCGCAGAATGGTAACAAGACCGCGACGCTCTCCGTGAAGGCGACTGCGGGACTGCAAGGCTATCGGTTCCGTTGCGTGCTTACGGATGGAAACGGGCGAAAGGTCTACACGGATCCGGCGATGCTGACGATATACGATGCACCTGCGGAAAATCCGGTTGCGCATGTACATAATTGGCAGAGCGGTTCCTGGGTAGAACATCGGCTTCATCAGGCAGAGTATGTCGAGTATTGTGGACTTTGTGAGTGCGGTTTCGTGTTTTATGACCCGGTGAATGGTCATTGGAATGGTTGTTTGATTGATGAACACATGTCCGCAAACGGATGTATATCCTTTGAAAATTGGTCTGGTAGATACAAAATAAAAGACGAGTGGTATGAAGACATTCAGCACACATATACCTGGTGCCCGGATTGTCATACGGTAAAAAGGTCAGGGTGTCATAGTTCATACGGCAATGAGAATTTTTTAAATGATTTGCCGGACGATATTTTGAATACTTGGCTGGAACACGGAAGAAAGTGGGTGGAGTAAGAAGTTGTACAATTGATCTGAAGATAATGCGGAGGAACGCTGATCGAAAAAGCGTTTCTTCAGAAATTCTTTCAAAGGGCAAGAAAGCGAGGAAAAGAAAACATGAAACGCATACTAAAAATGTTTGGGGTCATGTTGTTATTGCTGATCGTGATGACCGGTTTTGCCTCTGCGGCAACGGACGGGCCGACAATCACGACGCAGCCTGTGAGCAAGACTGTTGCTGCCGGTACCACAGCAACTTTTACGGTAGAGGCGACCGGCACGGGAACACTCACGTATCAATGGCAGTACCGGACGGACTCGGCATCATCGTGGGCAAATTCCGGCCAGAGCGGAAACAAAACCAAAACACTTTCGGTGACTGCGTCGAACGGTCTCCACGGGTATCAGTTTCGCTGCGTGATCACCCAGGAGGGTGGGCAAAAAGCATATTCGAATGTTGTCACGCTCGCTGTCAGCCCACGTATTACGTCGCAGCCGGTGAGTACAAGCGTTACGCAGGGCAGCACGGCAAAGTTTACCGTGACGGTGGCAAGCGCGGGGACACCTTCGTATCAGTGGCAGTTCCGGAAAAATGAGAACTCCGCATGGGCAGACTCTGCGCAGGGCGGCAATAAGACCGCTACGCTTTCGGTTGCGGCGACAGCGGCACTGCATGGTTATCAGTTCCGCTGTGTCGTTACGGAAGGAGGCAACCGAAAGGTATACACCAGTGCGGCAACCCTGTATATCCTCCCGAAGATCTCGACCCAGCCGGCAAGCAAGACCGTTGCGCCGGGGGCCAATGCAACCTTCACGGTGGCGGCGACCGGTGCGGGAACGCTCACGTACCAGTGGCAGTACCGCAAGAATTCAACAGCGTCCTGGGCATATTCCGCGCAGAGCGGCAATAAGACAGCGACTCTTTCTGTTAAAGCGACAAACGCGCTTCACGGGTATCAGTTCCGCTGCGTCGTGACGCAGGTGGACGGGAAGACGGTGTATTCGAACGCTGTCACGCTTTCCGTCAGTCCGAGGATCACGACCCAGCCGGTGAGCCTGAACGCTGCCAAAGGAACCACGGCAAAATTTTCCGTGACAGCGGTCGGTACGGGGACACTTACGTATCAGTGGCAGTACCGCAAGGACGCAAACTCCGCATGGGCAGCTTCCGCGCAGAGCGGCAACAAGACTGCCGAACTCTCGGTTTCAGCTTCGGCAGGACTGAATGAGTATCAGTTCCGCTGTGTCATTACAGACGGCGGCAACCGGACGGTATACACCGATGCGGTCACGCTGTATATCATTCCGAACATCACTACCCAGCCAGTGAGCAAAACCGTTTTACCGGGCTCCACAGCCACGTTTACCATAGCGGCGACCGGCGTGGGAACGCTCACTTACCAGTGGCAGTTCCGGAAGAACTCCACGGCAGCTTGGGCCAATTCCGGACAGACCGGTAATAAGACCACTACACTTTCGGTCAATACGACAAACGCTCTTAACGGATATCAGTTCCGCTGCGTTGTGACACACGGGAACGGACTGAAGGCGTATTCCAATGTTGTTACGCTCACAGTCAGCCCGAGGATTACGAGCCACCCGGCGAACAAAAGCGTCACGGCAGGAAGCACTGCGAATTTTAGTGTGACGGCGGCCGGTGCGGGAACGCTTACCTACCAGTGGCAGTATCGGAAGGACGCGAGCTCCTCATGGGCAGCATCCGCACAGAGCGGCAACAAGACCGCCACGCTCTCGGTGGCGGCGACCGCAGGACTGAACGGTTACCAGTTCCGCTGTGTGATCAAGGACGGAGGCGGTCGGACGGTTTACACCAATCCTGCCACCCTGTATATCATTCCGAAGATCACGACTCAGCCGGTGAGCAAGACCGTTACGCCGGGTTCGACGGCAACCTTTACGGTAGCGGCAACCGGCAAGGGGACGCTCACATATCAGTGGCAGTACCGGAAGGACGCGGATTCTGCGTGGGCAGCATCCGGGCAGACCGGCAACAAGACCGCCACGCTTTCGGTCAAAGCGACAAACGGACTTCACGGGTATCAGTTCCGCTGCGTGATCACGGACAGTAACGGACAGAAGGCGTATTCGAATACCGTCACGCTTTCCGTAAGCCCGAGGATCACAACGCAGCCGGTGAGTACAACTGCGGCACCCGGAAGCAAAGCAATCTTTACGGTGACGGCGGCCGGTACGGGATCGCTTACGTATCAGTGGCAGTACAGAAAGAATGCAAGCAGCGCGTGGGCAGCATCGGGGCAGAGCGGTAACAAGACTGCCACGCTTTCCGTGGCAGCAACTGCGGGATTGAACGGCTACCAGTTCCGCTGTGTCATTAAGGACAGTCAGGGAAGATCCGTGACATCGGCGGTGGCTACTCTTACAATCACGAGTATTATCAATGCAACGGATGTTACACTGTATGTTATCGAGGATGCGTACAAGGATGTTTTGACACTTCCCGCCGGAAAATCGGATTCTTTCCAGCTGGTTGCAAACGGAACGGATGTAAGTTTTTCTCAGTCGTACGATTGGTACAGATGTTGCGATGTAGATAGCAGCGGTCTGATCACGATCCACTACTATGATGTATACAATCTGTCAACGGGAGAGATGGAGAATCATCCCCGCTTAGGAGATTCCACGATCACCTGCGTGATCGACGGGCAGACGGTCACGGTCAATGTACATGTTGTGGATTACGCGACCGTGTACGCCGATGAGAAGATAGAAGAGTATCTGAAGGCCAACATCACGAGCGGGATGAGCGATATGGAGAAGATGGAGGCGATCGCCGCATATCCTGCGTCCTTCAATTACGATTATCACTATTATTCCTACGTTCCCATGATCATTCACGGCGGCGGTGACTGTTGGGCGAGCACGAGCCTGATCATCCGGGAGTGTGAGATGCTGGGCATTGATGCATGGGTGAGAAACGGTAACAAGGATCCCGGCGCTGGAAGCGGTCATCGCAATGCTATGGCATATTACAACGGAGTTTATTACATGCTTGAGGCCGGATATACCGGCAATGCTCCGAGAATGTATAATGTTACCATCTGCTCGAGTCTGTACTCCATCCGGTATGTTTCGGACGAAGCGGTTTCCATTTATCAGTATGATGGAAAGATTGAAGATCTGGGAGACAAATGGGTTCTTCCGGATATGATCGGCGGGAAGAAGGTTACGGCCATCGAAGATTCCTTCTCGTATTCGTTCGCGGGTACGGAGATCGTGTTGCCGAAGTATCTCGAGAGAATCGGCAATTACGCGTTTACCGGTTGCTCGAATCTTACTAAACTGAAGATTCCCGCAAACGTCAGTTACATCGGAAACGGTGCATTTGCGCAGGATACAAAACTGACCTTGACCATCGATCCTGCCAACCCGTATCTGACGGTAAAGGATAATTGCGTATATTCCAAAGATCTGACGGTTATGTATGAAGCTCCTTCGGCGAGCGGTAAGATCACGCTTCCGAGCACGCTGACAGAGATTCGTCCGTACGTGTTCTACTACAACTCGAATGTGACGGAGATCGTGGTTCCCGCTTCCGTGACGACGATCGGAGAGGGGGCGTTCGGCAATTGCGCAGCGCTGACGAAAGTCACATTTGCCGGAAACAAGATCACGAAACTGGACAGTTTCATTTTCCCCAGTACGGGAAATCTCAGTGAGGTGACGATCCCGTCCTCCGTGACAGAGATTGATACTTATGCGTTCATCTACGCGGGACCGATCAATGTCATCATGAAGTCGAAGCAGGCGCCGACATGGACCGGAGTTGATATTACGCTGAGTGACTATTACAGCACAGTTGTATTCTATGTCCCGGAGGGCTCGACCGGCTACGATACCGGAAAATGGGCCGATGTGACGGTGATCGTCGGAACGCCCGAGAGTTGATGGGTCAATAAAAAACAAAAGACAGACGCTCGCGATCATGCGCGGCGTCTGCCTCAATGTGAATATGCCAATTGGAAAACAAGCAATGTTGGGGAGCGTCGGGAAACCGGCGCTTTTCCATTTGTGTGAAGCGCTGTGCCGGTTGTTTGTGTCCCGGACGCGTAAGTGTCCTGCGTTTACGACAATGCTGCTTGGTTGTCCGCCAAAACCTTTAACTCAATCGAGAACGTGCTTCCCTTGCCCTCCTCAGAGGTGACAAGACAACGGCCGCCGTGCATCGCCACGATCTGCTTGACGATCGCCAGACCCAGGCCGGAAACACCCTGCCCTTTGCGCTGGCGCGAGGTGTAGTAGCGATCCCAGATGTGTTCCAGCTCCTCGGCCGGTATGCCGTTTCCGTAGTCGGTGACGGACAGCGTTGCTGTGTCGCAGGAAGCGGAGAGTTTGACAAGGATCTCTTTGCGCTCGCCTGTGTGACGGACCGCATTTTCCATCAGGTTATACAGGGCGCGCTCCAGGTGGCTGCGGCTGCCGTCTACGATAATATCGTCGGCGATGTCGGTCTCCACACGAATGCCGTTCGGCTTGCAGAAGGTCGCGAAACTTTCTGCGATAGAGTGTGTTAATCTGCTGAGGTCTACATCTGTAGAATATTCGAGTTTGTCTGCCGTCTGCAGCTCGGAATACGCGAGGATTTCGTTGACGAGCGCCGTCAGGCGGTCCGCTTCCTTGACAATGACCTGCATGTCGTTGCGACATTGCTCGCGATCGTCGAAAGAGATGTCGTTGATCATCTCAGCGTAGCCCTTGATCATCGTGAGCGGTGTCCGCAGGTCGTGGGAGACGTTGGCCATCAGTTCGGTCTGGAAGTTCCGCGAGATGATCAGCTTCTCGTTCGTCCGGTCGAGCGTGTGGCTCAGGTCGTCGAGCTCGGTGCAGAAACCCTGCGGATAATCCTCGGAGTAGTCGCGCTCTCCGAGCTTCTTAGCCTTCTCGGAGAGGCGGTCCACCGGACCGGAAAACTTGCGCGCCAGAAGCCAGGAGAGGCCAAAACTGAGGAGAAGCGAGAGAATGGTAACCCACAGAAGCTGCATCCGGATCACGCTGACCGCGGAGCCTACCGCGTTGAGTGTTGTGCTCGCCAGGAGGATCGCATGCTCATCTTCACCGAAAGTGATGTACTGTGCACAGAAATACAGTTCCCCCATCCGTTTTTCAACCATTTCGTCGGGATTGTCCGCAAGCTCCGAAAGGAAATCGCGGAACATCGGCGGAATGGATCCGAACTGGTACTGCAAATCACCGCGAGGATCGCCAGGTCCGTCAGACTGGTCTTCGTTGCCGGGACGACGCTTATCGTCACGGAATTCATTTTCCGGAAAATTCTTATCACCGTCCGGAAATGCCGCGTCACGTTTGTTCGGAAAACCCGGAGTATCGCCCCGGTAATCCGGCGACTGGCGCTGCGCGCTCTTGAACGGGTCACCGTCAAACAGGATTTCCCCGTCGCTGTTCGTCACGTACACGAGTAGCGTATTGTCGAGTGACTTCTCGTTGATCGCAGCCTTGATCTCATCGTCACTGTCGCAGGCGGCAATCGACTTGAGAACCTTCCTTGTGTTACGGATCAGCATGCCGTTGTATAACCCTTGCAGGAATACGGTCTGCAGGAGCCACAGCACGAGAAAGATCAGCGCCGTAAACAGCGCAAAATACAGCCACAGTTTGAACCGGAACGACTTCGTTTTAGTCTTCAAATTTGTACCCCGCCCCTCTGATGGTGTGGATGTTGTCACGGTACGGACCTAATTTGCCGCGGAGCAGCTTGATCTGCCAGTCCACGGTGCGGTCGTCGCCGAAGTAATCATAGCCCCAGACTTCGTTCATGATCCTGTCGCGCGAAAGTACGATGCCTTTGTTTCGCAGCAGACAGACGAGAATGGAGTACTCTTTCGCGGTGAGTTCCGTGCGAACACCGTCCACGGTTACGTTGTGACCGAGCGTGTCGACTTCGATGCCGGCACCGCGCAGTGTCTCCGAGTCTTTCTTCCCGGCGGGAGCCGCGGCATTGCGTCTGCGCAGGATCGCGCCGACTCTTGCCAGCAGTTCCTTCGGTGAGAACGGCTTCGTCACATAGTCGTCGACCCCGACTTCGAATCCGAACAGCTTGTCGTACTCGGTGCCACGGGCGGAGAGCATCAAAACCGGGATATCCTTGAATTCGCGGATTTTCTTGCAGGCCGTGAAACCGTCTGTATCGGGCATCATAACGTCCATCACGATGATGTCAAAGTCCTCACGGCGGCATGCGGCAATCGCCTCGTCGCCGTTGCCGACGCTCGTCACTTCGTAGCCTTCGCGCACGGCGTACCGCTCGATCAGCCGGGCGATATCCGGCTCGTCGTCCGCAATCAAAATCTTCGCCATGGCAGCCTCCTTGGGTTGATTGGTGATAGCTTCACGCTGCGCGCCGCCTGCAGCGGAGCCGGTGAACGCACTGAGTCGGATTGCTGAAAGGGATGCGTAATATTGATCATAATTCGGATAAAGCGCAGTCTTCATGGGCGAATCCTCACTCAAGGCAATTATACAGCATTTGCCTTGAAAATCATAGGGAAACCGCAGGGAAACCCGGCGGCGGTTGTCAGCCTCAAAAACAGTCGCGTCGGATTGACGTATTTTGCAGTTTCAAGTCTGCAACATGGAAAATGGTATAAAAGGAGCATCCCGGAATACGGAACGGAAAACCCGAAACCGGGATGCTCGAGTTGTATGGGGGATGGTCGTGCCCTTGCTCGTGGGGGACGATCGGAGCACGACCGACAGACTGACTCAGTTAAGTGGGCGAGGACGATTGTCCGTTGTCAAAATCGGGCATCTGTCCGTTGAAGCCGGGGAACTGCCCGTTATTGAAATCAGGCATCTGGCCGTCGAAACCGGGGAACTGCCCGTTATTGAAATCAGGTATCTGGCCGTCGAAGCCGGGGAACTGCCCGTTATTGAAATCAGGCATCTGGCCGTCAAAACCCGGGAACTGGCCGTTGAAGTCCGGAACACGATTGTTGTCACTCCCGTCATCGGTATTGCCATCGCTGTTGTTCTGCCCTGAACGACCTCCGCGACCCTGCTTGTTGCCTTTGTCCTGATTGTTATTGCCCTGGTTGTTGTCATTGTTCTGACCGTTGCCGTTGCCTTTGCCGGGACGTCCGCCCCAGCTGTTATCCGGTGGGTTTTGGCCGTTACCTCCGCCAAAGTTGCTACCTCCCCAATTGCCGCCGCCCCAGCCTCCGCGGCCGCCGCCGGGTCCGAACATGGACTGCGGGATGGAGTCGACCTGCTCACCGTTGATGTAGATCGTGCCGCCGTTGAACTCAGCCTTGCCGTCGTAATCAAAGGAGTCCATGCCGTGGTAGGTGATGTCGACCGTGCCGCCGTTTACATAAATGTCGCCGTTTGCGTCGATGGCATCGGTGTCGCCCTGGCCGGATTCGATCTTGACGTAGCCGCCGTTGATGACGACAGTCGGAGTGCCGTAGGATTTGCTCTTTTTGGAAGCGTTGAAACCGTCATCGGAACCGTAAATGTCGAAGTTGCCGTCATTTACTTCGATGTAGGTTGCCTCCACACCCTCGGAAGCGTTGATCTTGAATGATCCGTCGTCGAAGCGCGCGAAGGTCGTTGCCTGGATGCCGTCGCTTTTTGCGGTGATCGTAAAGCTGCCGCCGCTGATGTAGATATAGCCGAGCGAGTTGTCCTCGTCATTTTCACTGTGAAGGGCGTCCTTCTGCGTATTGATTGTGAAGTTGCCGTCGCTGATCGCGATGGAATCGTTGGCTTCCAGCGCATCAAGAGCCGTAGTGAGCGCGTAGGTTCCGCCGGTCACTTTGAGGTCATCCTTGCAGGAAATGCCGTTTCCCTTAGCGGAAGTGACCGTAAGAGTGCCGGTCCCGTTCAGCGTCAGGTCCTCTCTCGAGAAGATCACCGCGTCCGTGTTGGTGTCCCCGTCCGCCTTGAAGGTTCCGGTGACGGAGAGGCTGTTGTCGGAGTTTGTCGTGGTGATGAAGCATTTGTCGACCGATACGATGTAGATCGTCGGAAAATCCTCGTTCGTGATGCTCACGCCGTCAAGCACGAGCTGAACCTTGTCCTGCAGACCGGCATCCACGCGGATCGTGCAGTTCGCAGCGGTTCCGGTGATGCGGTAGGTGCCTGCCTCGGTGATGTCGATCGTTTTGCCTTCGCTCACCGTGATCTCCACGGCATCCGTCAGATCCGGCGACTGCTCGAGGTCGCGCTTGCTGAAGAGGTTTTCAGTGTCGAGCTCGTCAATCGAGATGCTTGAGGTGGCTACGACAGTGCTATCGGTTTTATTTCGGTCCGAGGTGTTGCCGGAGTTCGACGAAGTGTCAAGTTCGGATTTTCCTTCGGAACTGATAACTGTGTTGCTTTTTGGCTGACGATCCTGTCCGTCCGTCGTGTTGGTGTCGGCCTTCCCGCAGGCGACCAACACCAGTGAAAGCAGGACGGTAAGTAGGAGTGTCATGAATCTATTACAGTAAGTTGTTGTCGATCTTTCATGGAAAAGGGTTGTTTTCATAATTTGTATCTCCTTTGCGCAGGGGTGCGCGAACCCACACATGCTCGCGCTCTCGGTAAGTTTTTCATGAGCGATATCGCGATGATCACGTTTGTTTTTCTTATCTGAGCCGAGTATATCGCGTCAAATGGGAATGAGTATGGAAAAAATGTGGAATCTTTGTGGAAGAACTATAAACGCTTTGTGAAAAGGCGAAAAACAGGGCAACAGGAGCGAGTTTTGGTTCTTCATTCCCGTGTTCCGTACATCTTGCCTTTTTATAAGTAAAATGATACAATCATCAGCGGCGCGGGAAGACGGCTTTACGGCCACGGCTTGTCCGAAACCGGTGAAAGCCTTGCGCATCGTAAGACCCGCGGAAGGAATAGTGGAAAGTGGAAAGGAACAGAACATGAGGAAAAGAAACATCCGGCTGACATGGATCGCGCTCGCCATGGCGATGATGCTCCTGCTGTCAGCTTGCGGAAAGAATACACCGGCGGAGTCAACACCGACTCCGGCAGCTACGGAAAGTCCGACAACACCGACGAAGGAGCCGGATCCCACAGCAGAGCCTTCGGCTACGCCGGTCCCGACCGAAGAGCCGGCAGTGACGCCGACGACAGAGCCCACTCCTACGGAAGTGCCGGCAACTCCTACGGCGACGCCCACCCCGGAAATCGTGAAGAACGGCGATATCGTCGTCCTGTTCACAAGCGATGTTCACTGCGGAGTGGACAAGGGCTTAGGCTATGTCGGTCTCTGGGAGATCCGCAAGTACCTTGAGGCACAGGGCAACGAGGTCATTCTGGTTGATGACGGCGACAATATTCAAGGCGAGCCTCTCGGAACGATGACGCGCGGAGAGGTCCTGACCGACCTGATGAACAGGATGGAATACAGCGTGGCGATCCCGGGCAATCACGAGTTTGACTACGGAATGGATCAGTTCCTCGCACTGGCGAAGAAGGCGCAGTTCAGCTATGTCAGCTGCAACTTCAACTACAAGGGTGAGCTCGTGTTTCAGCCGTATGTGATCCGGGAGCTTGCGGGGAAGAAGATTGCCTTCGTCGGAGTGACGACGCCGAAGACGCTCACGACCTCGACACCGAGCTATTTCATGGATGAGAACAAAGAGTTTGTCTACGGTTTCCTGCAGGATGACACCGGCAAAGCGGTGTATGACGCGGTTCAGTCGGCGACTGATGCAGCTCGCGCGGAGGGGGCAGACTACGTCGTCGTCCTTGGGCACATGGGGAACTCCGCGGAGAACTCCCCCTGGACATACGCGGAAGTGATCGCCAACACCGACGGGATCGACGTGTTTCTGGACGGCCACAGCCACGATATGGACAGTGTTACCATGAACAATAAGAGCGGCGGCAAGGTGCTCCGCGCCGCGTGCGGAACGAAGCTGGAAGGAATCGGCTGGTGCAGGATCGCAGCGGACGGAACGATCTCGACCGGTCTGTATTCCTGGGATAACGATATCTCCGCGCCGGAGTTGTTCGGTCTGGAAAATGAGATGACGAAGGCGGTTGAGGAAGCCTTCAGTGCGCTGGACGCCTCGTTCGACGAGGTGGCGGCAACCAGTCAGTTCCTCCTCACGATCAGCGATCCGGTGGCGGTTGATGAAAATGATAAACCGATCCGTATGATCCGCCGCTCGGAAACCAACCTCGGCGATCTGGTTGCGGACGCTTACCGCGTTCAGTCCGGCGCTGACATCGGCATCTGCAACGGCGGTGGCATCCGCGTGTCGATCGCGGAGGGCGATATCACGCTCCGCGAGATCATGAACGTGCATCCGTACGGCAACTACCTCTGCGTAGTGGAGCTGACCGGACAGCAGATCCTCGATGCCCTCGAGTGGGGCGCGCATGTCGTGCCGGGCGAGAACGGTGGTTTCCTTCAGGTTTCCGGCCTGACATATGAGATCCACTCGTACATTGATTCCCCGTGTACCGCGGATGAGAACGGCATGTTCACCGGGATCAGCGGTGAGCGCCGCGTGAAAAATGTTCTTGTCGGAGGCGAGCCGATCGATCCGCAGAAGAAGTACACCGTCGCGGGACACAACTATATGCTGTTCAAGTACGGCGACGGCTTCACCATGTTTGAGGGTGCTCCGGTTCTGCAGGACTGCGTAAAACTCGACAACCAGGTGCTGATCGATTACATCCGGGATTCGCTGGGCGGTGTGATCGGCGAGGAATACTCGGATCTCACCGGACAGGGAAGGATCGTGATCATCGGGGAGAAACCCTGATTTGGACATGGAAGAACGGTTGAAAAACCGGACGCGGAGAGAGTAGATCGGGCGTCGGAAAATACACATTTTCCGCTGAGTTATGAATTCGGATAACAATACACATTGTATGAGTTGCCGCTGTGTGGTAGACTCCATACAATGTGTATTTGTTTTCTGCGGGGGTGCAGCACATAACGAACTGCGGGAAAACTGCACGAAATTAAGGAGGTTTACAGAGATGGCAATGATGGAAAGACCGGAAGTAACATTCTATCCGGACGGAAGCAAGAGCTGGGGGCATACGTTTGAGCAGTTTGATCTTAAGGTGTATATTCCCGCGACGACGATTGACGGCGAGGTGAACAACTACACCTTCCGTGCGCCGATGCTCACGGTGTTTGAGGAGAAGCCCCAGGATATGGCTTCGGCGATCGCTTTCGCACGAGAGAGCGGACTTGCGGACATCGCTTCCGCGGTGGATTCGTGCGTGATGTTCGTCTATCCGACCTGCGAGGGCGGCTGGGCCAACGCGACGGAGGAGCTGTACGCGGCTCTGATCGCGGAAGTCAAGATGAATCCGTTCTACAAGGACGGCATCGTGGAGATCACGAACTTCTTCACGAGAGAGTTCCAGGGTTATTTCGTGCGCGGAGCCATTTTCCGTGCTGATATTTACAGCTTCGGCGCATCTGCGGACTACGTGGCAACGCACCTGCTCAAGACGCTTCAGGGCGAATACCTGTGGGGGCCGGGCGAGATCACGCCGGCGATGTGCTCGATGCAGGGCCTTTCGGTGATCCCGCAGGTGGAGCGCAAGGACATCGCGATCCTGAGCGTGGGCAACTCCGCCGAGGTCAACGCCGCGTTCGGTGAGTGCGAGAACCTTCTTGTGAAGGCGGAAGCGGACTACAAGGCGGATTTCAAGAGCTTCGTAAAGAAGTTCAAAATGTGGTGCGGAAAGATCGAGCTGGAGCCTGATTTCGAGGAGCTCGGCATGACCGAGGATGTCGGATACACGCTCGTGAAGACGTCGCCGGACAACCGCGGACGCTACAAGGATGCGCCTGAGCACAAGGTTGGATATTTTGCGTATTACAACAACGGTATCTTCGATAACGGTCCCGTGCCGCTCATGATGGGCTTCCACGGCGGCGGAGACACGTCGATGTATCTGACATACGTGGCCGGCTGGTGGGAGGTTGCGCACAAGTACAACTTCCTGTTCGTGTCGCTTGAGAATCATCAGGATGTGACCGCGACTGAGGTTGTGGCTGTCATTGAGGATCTGAAGAAGAAGTACGACATCGACGAGCATCGCATCTATGCGAGCGGCTTCTCGATGGGCAGCGGAAAAACGTGGGATATGTTCCAGGAATACCCGGAACTGTTCGCCGGACTTGCACCTGCGAGCGCGCTGTTCCCGGTGAAGAACAACCCGTTCGGACTCTCCGTCGGCGACAAGCGTATGAACAGCGACGTGCCGGTACCCGTATTTTACTCGGGCGGTGAAAAATCGCACCTTCCGGAGTGTGCTTTCCAGGCCGCTACGGGGTTGGAGCGCATCCAGTATCTCGCCGATGTCAACAAGCTGGAGAAGAAGTTCGACGTGAACTACGATGACCATGAGAACTGGACTGACAAGATCTGGGGCATTCCGGGCGACCGCGTGGAGAAGGTTCCGGATGAGTCCCGCGGAAGCATCCTCACGATCAACTACTACAACAGCGAGGACGGCGTCTGCCGTACGGCTCTTGCGAGCATCGACAACCAGGTTCACGAGTGCAGACGGCACACAAACGAGAACGCGTGGCTGTTCATTTCGAAGTTTACGCGCTGAGCGAGCGCACGTAAATCAAGAGAATTGAGCTTGGCGAAATTCTCGAGGTACGCGTTAAATTTTACGTCAATACCATGTCATTTGGGGCAGCGGACGTTCCGCTGCCCTTTTCGTTAAAAAACTGTTTTCAAAATGCTGTTGCTGTGGTATCATTGTGCCATGGAACATGTCGGACAAACGGCACAACGCGCGGTATAGCGGGATCTGTGCAGGCAGGTCGAAGGATGATGTACCGAGCAGGGACGCCGGATACGTGAAGAACGGACGGAAGGATATGCAATGCATGTCGTTTCGAAAGTAAAGTATGGACGGTGTGAACTATGAGGAGATTGAGAGAACGTCACGGGGACGGAAGTGCTCCGCGCACGGCGGAGAGAAATCGAACAGGAAACCGACACAGGGGAAATGCGCGCCGAGTAGGCGTTTGCTTCGCCCTGTGTTTTTTCTTGCTGTTGGGAACTTTGACACATTACAGTGGACTGCTGAACGTGCTGCCGGCAGTGCAGCGCGCAGCTGCGTCCGGGGATTCCGGTGAAGAGTCCAAGGTCCTGGATCTTACCAGATCGGATGAGGGATACGCATCGTATCTGTATGATAACCGGAACGGTCTTCCGACCTCGGAGGCCAACGCGATCGTGCAGACTGCGGAGGGCTTCATCTGGATCGGCTGTTACAGTGGTCTGATCCGATATGACGGTAACAATTTTATGCGTATGGATTCCACGACCGGTATCGCCAGCGTGGTGAGCCTCTTTGTGGACAGCAAAAACCGTCTGTGGGTCGGTACGAACGACAGCGGCGTCGCTGTGATCGACAAGGGCAAAACGCAGATGTTCCGCATGAAAGACGGACTGAAGTCGATGTCCGTGAGGGCCATCACGGAGGATTCCAAGGGAAACATTTATGTTGCAACGACGCGCGGAGTTGCCGTGATCGATGACGGCATGATCGTGCGACCGCTGGAGGATTTTCAGAATGCGAGCATTCGCGACGTGTAAGTGCGGCAGCTTGTCACGGGACCGGATGATATTATATACGGCGTGACGAAGGAAGGCGAGGTGTTCACGCTCGACAATGGTATTCTGAGCGGATTTTACAATTTCAACAATGCCGTCGACTCAGATGGCGCGATCATCAAATCGGAGGATATCGCAACGGTCTACCCGGATCCGGAACATGCGGGGTATGTGTACCTCGGTTCGAGAGGGTGTGTCTACTACTGCCGGCTGACCAATCCCACAAATGAATTTGTTAAGATCGAGCTGAATACGCTGACCCGGATCAACGAGATCATCAAAATCTCCGGCGTTCTGTGGTTCTGCGCGGAAAACGGCATCGGATTCCTGGATAACGGTAAGCTTCAGATTCTGGACTATCTGGCGATGAAAAATGTCTCCGTTGACCATATCCTCGGGGATTATCAAGGCAACCTCTGGTTTACGTCATCCCGAGCGGGAGTAATGAAACTTACACGCAACCGCTTCGCCGATATTTCTCAATGGTGCGAGCTGGAGGAGATGGGTGTCAACACTACTTGCGTTTACGGGAATCGGCTTCTGATCGGAACAGACGGAAGCGGTGTCGCCGGACTTGTCGTGATCGAGGACATGAAGGTATTGAAGGAGTGGCCGATCAACAGCGCCCGCTTTTTCACGGGTGAGCCGATCAGAGAGAACGATCTGATCAAAATGCTGGAGAAGAGCAAGATCCGTTCCATCCTGAGCGACAGCAAAGGGCGCCTGTGGTTTTCCACGTTCAGTGATTACGGACTGATCCGGTACGACAACGGAGATGTTGTTTGCTTTACTGAGGACAAGGTTGATGAAGGCACGCTGGCCATGCCTTCCGAACGTGTCCGGATCGTCTGCGAATATGACGAGAACACGATCCTTGCGGCATGTACCGGAGGCCTGGCGATCATTCAGGGCGACAGCGTAGTCAAAGTATATGACGAGAATTCTTTCATACACGGAGTCGGCCTCCGCAACACGGAATTGCTCACGGTTGAGAAAGGCGAAAACGGAGATATCATCATCGGCACTGACGGCGGCGGAATGTATATCCTGAACGGGGATATGGCTCCGCGTAGCATCAGTACGGAGAACGGACTGAGTTCGGATGTCGTGATGCGAGTGAAACACAGCAAACTCCGTGATCTGTACTGGATTGTCACAAGTAATTCGATCGCCTTTATGGACGCTGATTACAACGTTACGACAGTCCGGTGTTTTCCGTATCCGAATAACTTCGATATTTACGAGAACAGTAAGGGAGAGGTCTGGATCCTGAGCAGCGACGGTGTCTATGTGACGACGATCGACACGCTGGTTGCGAACGGTGAGATTGATCCGACGCACTATAACCGCGACAATGGAATGCCGTACGTGGCGCAGTCAAACTCGTACAGCGCACTGACGGAGAACGGGGATCTCTATATCGCAGGCAGCAAGGGCATTGCGCGGGTCAATATTGAATCGTCGTTTGATGATGCCACCGAACTGAAGGCAGCTGTGCCGTATGTGACGGTGGACGGGGTGGATATCTATCCCGATGAGGACGGCGTTTTCCGTGTTTCCTCTTCCGCGAAGAAACTGGTGATCAACAGCTTTGTCTATGCATACTCGCTGATCAACCCGCTAGTCACATATGAGTTGGAAGGATTCGACCACAGCTCGACGACCGTTGAGAGAACAAGCCTGACGTCGGTTTCGTACACGAACCTGGGTGGCGGTACGTACTATTTTACGATGACGATCCAGGATGATAACGGCGGGAAACTGCAGATTCGTGTGCAGATCGTCAAGAGCCTTGCGTTCTATGAGACGTGGTGGTTCCGGGTGCTCGTTGTGATCCTGGCAATCGTTTTGCTTTCCATGCTTGTCATGCTGTATGTCAAGCGCAAGACGCAGAAACTCATCGAGAAAGAAGAAGAGCAGAGGACCTTCATCAACGAGATGACAGAGGCGTTTGCAAAGACGATTGATATGAAGGACAGCTACACGAACGGCCATTCCTTCCGTGTGGCGAAGTACACGACCATGCTGGCCGAGGAGCTCGGCTTCGGCAAAGACGATGTCGAAAAATACCACAACATCGCTCTCCTGCACGACATCGGCAAGATCGGCGTCGATGACAAGGTGCTTAACAAGGCCGGAAAACTTGACGACGATGAGTTCAAGCAGATCAAGTCCCATTCGGCGCTCGGTTACCGCGTGCTGAAGGACATCTCCATCATGCCGGAGCTTGCAATCGGCGCCGGTGCGCATCATGAGCGCCCGGACGGCAAGGGCTATCCGAAAGGTTTGAAAGGCGACGAGATCCCGCGTGTCGCGCAGATCATCGCCGTGGCCGACACATTTGACGCAATGTACTCCGATCGTCCGTACCGGAAGCGCATGAATTTCGAGAAGGCGGTTTCGATCATCCGGGATGCCGCAGGCACACAGCTTGCAGCCGACGTGGTCGATGCGTTCCTGCGTCTCGTCGACAGAGGCTTCTTCCGCGCGCCGGATGATGAGGGCGGCGGAACGAGCGAGGACATCGACAACATCCATAAAAGTTTTGCACGTGCGCAGGCGATCAAGGAAGCGCACATGCCGAAGCCGGAAGGGGAAGCGGAAGCGAAGGCGGAAGCACCGAAGGAAGAAGCGAAGGCGGAAGAGGCGGCCTCGGAGGCGAAAGAGGAGTTAAAACCTGCGGAAACACCGAAGGAATAACGGAGTAAATACACGTTAAAACGCAGAAAAGAGTGAGCCCGAAGCGGACTCACTCTTTTAATGCCCATAATAGACTACTACTGTAGAATATCACTGCTTTTCTTGGATCTTACCGGCGATCCACCCGGTCACGCCCTGCGGCAGCTCCGGTATCATTGGTGTCCCGTCGTCAAACATGAGATTGCACTGTACCGCGTTCATCAGGCAGTGCTGACCCATCTCGAACGTATCGGCGCCGATGGAGGCGATGCCGTGGTCACCGTTGCGGACCCAGTCGGGCGTGCAGAGGAAGCAGTGCTTCATCGACTGCAGTTTCGCGAGTCTCGGCCCGACTTCCTCGTCAAACGGATGGAATTCGTCACGCTTGCCAATTGCGAAGAACAGCGTCTTGCCTTTCGCCTCATACTGATCAAGGACAGCGTCTTCCGGAAGAGAGGCGCTGCCGACCGGGAACGCAATATCGAAATCGTCCATGTAGTTGTCCATCAGCCGGAGCGTGAAGGTTGCACCGGCGGAGTTGCCGAGAAGAACGCGGAGACCGACGCCGTTCGTGCGTTCCGCGATGAAGGAGAGGATCAACGCATGCGCTGTCTCCAGATACATCGGCTGCCAGGTGCCCTGACAACGGTTCTCCTCATCGAGATACTCGTTGGCGATCGGGATCAGGATGAACGCGCCGCCCATCGCCTTCTGGTAACTGTCGGAGGCATACAACTCGGCGCCCGTGTAGTTGATGCAGATGTCACCCACAAGCGCGTTGCTCTTGCCGTGCAGGAACGTGAGCAGAGGCAGCTTGCCGTTGTCCTCGTAACCGTACTCACGCGGATCGAACCAGTAATATTTCAGAGTCATTTTATCGTCGGTGAATTTTCCGGAGTGAAATCTCGGAAAATACTTTCCTACTTCGTAGGTCGGTGCCTTCGAGATGAAGTCGCCCTCCGGGATATCATCGTACCAGGTCTTTTTGTCGCTCATGGGTGAACCCTCCTTTTTGTGTGTATTCGCGTATTGCTACTCGATCCTGGCGCCGAGCGGCATCAGTGAGAGTTTGGCCAGCTTGAAGAACTGAAGACCGAACGGAATACCGATGACGGTGATGCACATGAGAAGACCGAGCAGTGCGGTGCCTGCAGCCATCTCAAGGCCGCCCAGGAACAGCCAGATGATGTTGAGAAGAAGTTTTCCGACGCCACCTCCGAACACGACTTTCTTGCCGAACGGGCACAGCGAGAGCTTTGCAAACTTAAAACACTGAATTCCGATCGGGATGCCGATGATGGAGATGCACCACAGGCAGCCGAGCATGAAGAAACCGAACGCGGTCAGCAGACCGCCGAAGATCAGCCAGATGATGTTGCCGAGCAGACTCATGTATTCCTCCTCCTGAAACAAATGACTTAGCCATGCGGAACAGCGAACACGCAGACCGTGTGCCCGTTGTTGTTCCGAGGTTGTAAACTCAGTGTAAACGCAGGCTGCGTCCTCGTCAAGTGATACTCGAAAAATGAAGCGAAAAACAGGCTGCGTATTCTTCGAAAAAATGTGGTTGACATCCGGCGGGAGCGGGAGTAAAATAGCGCTTATTATTTTTTTCTTATAATACGTTCTGACAAGGGGGTGAAATATGGCAGAGAAAGAGAAAAAGATCAAGCGTTCCAGGGCGATCGCCAACAACTTCTATGCGCTTCGGCTGCTGTGGCGGATCTGTCCGTCGCTCGTCGTGCACAAGGGCGTTTTGCGGTTCCTGGGATACTTCGAGTGGCTGTTCTACAGCGCGTTCTTCATGAGGCATGTGATCAATTCCATGGAGAGCGGCGAGAGCTACCGGAAAATCCTCACGTACGTTGTCGTGGTGGCTATCGTTTTCGGCAGCATGATGTTTTACGAGAATCTCCTGAGCGGGGCGATCTTTCCGGTCGACCAAGCGATCGTCAACAAGGGTCTGTACCGGATCCTGTTCCGCAAATCCCGCAATGTGGAGCTCGCATGCTTTGAGGACAGCGATTTCTATGACCGGTACACGCTGGCCATGGAGAAGGCAGATGACCGCCTGATCGCGACGTCGGAGGCGTTGTTCAAGTCGATCTTCGGCGCGATCGCGAGTGTGTGCGCATTTGTCTTCATGTACCAGATCGATCCGATCTCGGTGTTGTTCATCATTCTTCCGGTCATCGGAAACTTCGTGTTCAACCGAAAGATCAGTCATATCGATTACGCGAGAAATAAAGACATGGCGCCGCACAACCGCCGCATTGCGTACATCAACCGCGTGATGTACCTGCCGGACTACGCGAAGGAGATGCGTCTGACCGGCGTGTTCCGCCTTATGAAGCGCCAGTACGAGGAGGCGATCCACGGAGTTTCGGATGTGACGAAGAAGTACACGAAACGTGCGATGGTGCTGCACTGGTTCTATGTCATGTTCACGTTCACCTTCATTTTCGAAGGATTACTCATCTACGGCGCGTACCGCACGGTCGTGAGCCATACGATGAGCCTCGCTCAGCTGTCGGTCATCACGAGCATGATGGTTTCGACGACGTGGATTCTGATCGGGTTTACGGAGGCACTCACGGAGCTGTTCAAGAACGGCTTGTTCATCGAGTACCTGAGAGGTTTTCTGGAGTACAAAGAGAGAATTCCTGAGGATTCAAAGGGCGCTGATCCCGGGACGGAGATCCGGAGCGTCGAGTTTAAGGACGTCTCATTTTCCTACAAGGACAAGGAGGTCATCTCGCACCTTTCGATGGAGTTCCGCGGCGGCAAGACGTACGCGCTGGTCGGTCACAATGGTGCCGGCAAGACAACGATCATCAAGCTGCTGCTTCGGTTCTATGACCCGACGGAGGGACAGATCCTTTTGAACGGCCGCGACATCCGCGAGTACGACCTTCGGAAATACAGGAATCTCTTTGCAACCGCATTTCAGGATCACCGCATGTTCTCCATGACGGTGGCGGAAAATGTCATTATGGGCGAGCCGATCCCCGCGGAGGAGCGGGAGAACCGCGTCACGGAGGCGCTGAAGCTTGCGGGCGCGTACGACAAGGTACAGACGCTGCCCAAAGGCATCAACACGATTTTGACGCACGAGTTTGACGACGAGGGCGCCGTTCTGTCGGGCGGAGAGTTCCAGAAGATCGTCGTGGCGCGGGCATTTGTCAAAGATTGCCCGTTCAAGGTGTTTGACGAGCCGTCGAGCGCGCTCGACCCAATCGCGGAGGGTACGCTGTTCGACAATATCTACAAGACCTGTGAGAAGAACACGCTCGTGTTTATCTCGCACCGGCTTTCGTCCGTGCAAAATGCGGACTGGGTATATCTCCTTGCGGACGGCACCGTGAAGGAGGCCGGCACGCACCGCATGCTCATGGAGCAGGGCGGTCTGTACGCCGACATGTACAACAAACAGGCGAAAAATTACCTCGCGATCTCGACGAAAGGCGGGACAGCTGCGGGCGCGGAGTTCAAGGCAAGGCCTGTGCTTGCCGCGGAAGGAGGTGACCTCGCATGAAACATGTGTGGAAAAACCAGCTCTTCCTGTGGCGGCTGTGCTTTAAGACCTGCCCCGGATACATGCTTTATTTCCTGTACGACGGTTTCCGGTATCAGGGGATCATTTTCCTGGAACATGTGCTCGGCATCCGCTATGTCCTGCGGTGCGCGGAATTCCAGGAGCCGTTCTGGAAGCCGCTGCTGGTCATCGGCATCATCCTGCTAATCAACATGCTTCAGATCGTGCCGGACGGTTTCTTCATCCATGGATGGACATTCCGGAGCAAACCGAAGCTGTACCGGGCGCTCAAGGAGCAGATGTTTATGAAGGCGGCGGAGATCGATCTCACCTGCTACGACGACACGGAGTACTACAACGATTTCGTGCTGGCGGTCGCGGAGGCGGAGAGCTCCATCGACCGGTTCCTCACAATGTGCAACCGGATTGTGCAGGCGTTCACGATCCTGTTTACGACGGGCGTGTTCTACCTGCTGACGGACGCCACGGGCATTTTGTTCGTGCTGGCGTCGTTTATCCTGCGCTTTGTTGTGGCGCGGATACTGAACAAGCTGAATTACCGCGTGAGACTGCGCGTCAACCCGCTTGAGAGAAAGCGAAACTACGTAAGCCGTGTGTTCTACCTGAACGATTATGCGAAGGAACTCCGGCTGCACCCGACGGTCGGTGACCGGCTGGAGGAGGAGTTCGCCGAGGCGGACGATGAGATCTGCAAGGAGCAGAAGAAGGTCGGAGCGAAGAGGACGCTGCTCGGATTCACGAAGAACTATCTGGTCGGCGATTTCATCATGGACGGCCTGTACATCTCATACCTGGTCTTCCAGGCTGCCGTGCTGCACACAATCGCCTACAGTGATGCGGTGGTTCTGTTCAACCGCACGGGCAGTCTGCGGCGAGGCATGGCGGATCTTGCGGACATCGTGCCGCAGGCGCAGGAGAACAGCCTCTATGTCGACAAAATACGGGCATTTCTCGATTACGAGCCGAAGATCAAACAGGATGTCGGTGCGAGCGTTCCCGAGGGCAACGCGGCGCTCACGCTGTCAAACGTCAGCTTCCGTTACCGCGAGGATGCGGAGGATACCCTCCGGAACATTTCGCTTTCCGTGAAGCCCGGCGAGCATATCGCGATCGTCGGTTACAACGGCGCGGGCAAGACCACGCTCATCAAGCTGCTGATGCGACTCTATGATCCGACGGAGGGCGCGATCGCTTACCACGGTCGTGACATTCGCGAGTACGCGCCGCGCGACTACCGCAGGCGCATCGGCGTCGTATTCCAGGATTACCAGATGTACGGGGCGACTCTTGCGGAAAATGTGGTGATGGACCGGTTGCCGGACAATACGGAGAATGTTGAAACCGCGATCACTTCCGCGCTGGAGCGGTCAGGGTTCGGAGGGCGTCTCCGGACACTGCCGGAAGGACTGAATACTCAGGTGACGACGGAGTTTGACAAAAACGGCGTGAACTTCTCCGGCGGCGAGAGCCAGAAGATCGCAATCTCGAGAGCATTTTACAAGGACGCTGACATTCTGATCATGGATGAGCCGTCCAGCGCGCTCGACCCGATTGCGGAGTACGAGCTGAACCGCGCGATGAAGCATGCGGCAAAGGGCAAGACCGTGTTCTACATCTCGCATCGTCTGTCCACAACCCGTGACGCGGACCGTATTCTGATGCTTGAGAACGGTCGCATCGTCGAGGAGGGGACACACGAAAGCCTCCTTGCGAAAAACGGCCGTTACGCCGAGATGTGGCGCGTACAGGCCGGACGGTATGAAGCCGTGTAAGGCGGAATTTATAATTTTGTCATCGGGGAAGCCGGTTGGCGGAGAACAATCCGTCAGCCGGCTTTCTTTTGTTCGGTGCGGTGCTGATCGGGAAGACGTCGGTTTCTGCGGAAACACAGGGATTTCAGGTTTGATTTGCATTCGATTTGTGATATGATAACCGATAAGGGTTCGGGAAGAAAGCGGCGGTTCGGACCACATTTTCCGAAGAACCGGAATAAGATTTTTTGGGGGAAAGATCAATGAGCAAAGTATGGAAAAAAGTTGTCTGTCTGTTGCTGATTGTCTGCATGACGGCAGCGCTTGCAGCTTGCGACAACGGAAACGACGATACGAATACGTCTTCGAAGACGCCGACGCAGGGAGGAGCGAAGGCGGCGAAAACGCTGACCGGTGCGGGGAAACTCACGGAGACGCCGACACCGACCGAAGCGGGAGTGGCTACGCCGACACCGACAGGCACGGAGACAGACGTGACTCCGACTGCGCAGGTTACGCCGACTGTACAGGCGACACCGACACCGTTTGAGGACGATCCGAGCGCGAAGTATGAGATTGTTACGACGCATGATATCGAGGGCAATGATGAGTACATATCGTCTGTCGTGATCACACGCACGACGGACAAAGGGGCTGAGGTCGTGTTTGATTCTGCGAAGTTCATCGAGGCGCATCGAAGCGAATGGGAAGCCGAAGCGGAATCCCGCCGTAAACAGGTGGTGAACGAAATAAAAGCAGCATGGCTGGCATCGGGCGATGATTCATTTCGCGTTTTCCTGAATGAGAAACAGGAGTGCTCGGTTTTCTGCGGAACCGCCGGGCTATTGGAAGTGTATTCCTATGCAGCGGTTTATCCGGATTACTTGTCCGGTGAGGTAAGGGGAAGTGCGTATGCTGTCAGTTGCTGGCTGGTTACGCCGGACATGCCGAAACAGTATATGATCCTGTATGACGCCGGTTCGTCTGCAGAGAAGTATTCCCCGGACGGCAGTTTCCGCATTGAGGCATTTTATACGAACGGAATTGACGGGAGCGGTCAGTTTGATGCGAGATACGTGAGAAAGGTTTTGACGGAAGTCGAGTTCCGGGAGGATGCACAGGATGAAATCACAGGAGATGATGACGCCACAGAGGTGTATGCGACATATTATGCATCAAACAGCTTCGGAGAACTCCGTAAACTCTTTAAATGGAACTGTACCGAAACAGGCTCGGCGGAGCAGCGGAAGCTTCTCTATGGATGGCTGTTCACAGCGGTTGACGATGTTGTATGTAATCTGATGTACGAGCCGTGGGACGTGTTCGGCAAAAGCGTGCTGCAGATCTACGATTCCGTGCAGAATCGGGGAACTGATATACCCAATATTGAGAGTCACGTGAAGAACGGCGTGTATACGGATACCAAAACCATCGATGAGGAGTATTCGTTGCGTGCGGATGTCGAGTTTGTCGGGGATGATGTGAGGGCGTCCGTATATCTGACCGGAAACGGGATTGAGGTGCTCGTGGACGAGAGTCAGTGCAGGCTGTTCGACATCATTGATTCCCTGAACGGGGAGAGACTCGAGGTGTGCGGTTATGAAGGGGCTGAACGCAGTGGTATTCCGGGCAGCCCGGAATACGAGGGATATACTGAACCATGTATGGTTTTCAGGTATTATCCGAGTGATGACGCTCCCATGATAACGGTCGATCTGACTGAAATTATGCAGGAGAATTCGGAGCACTATAATAATCTGAATTCAGCGAAATCCACGGAACTGAGTGAACGGTACAGCGGATCCATCATTATGGATCAATCCGAACTGAGCATGTACTCGCTGGGCTCCTTCGGAACACTGTATATCATCGGGACGGGGGCATGTGGAGAGAGTCCGAATCCAAAAATCAAGGTCAGTGGTTATCAGGTGGACTGCATCTGGGTCAGGGACGGGGAACTTGTATCGCAGACATATCTTCACAAGTGCTTCGGATGTTACGATAATTATCCGGAATTCTCCGAAGTCTTTATGAACATTATTTGTGATCTGGGGGAAGATCCGGAGAAAGCATCGTGGGATGCGTTGTCCGGCGCGATGAATTACCGGTACCTGAAGTCGTATGCCCCGGAGTTCTTCCGGGAAAAGGAAGAGAAGAAAAATGCCGCGGCCGGTGCGGATTCCGGAGAAGACTATCCGGATATTGTGACTACGGCATGTTTCGGAATGAAGTATAAAGCAAGTGATTCAGCGGGCGATAACGGCCGTTACGAGTCTGAGCGCTCCATGTTTGATCAGACGGGCAAGTGTCTGCTCCGCGTGTATGCAGCCAGGAGCGGAGCAGAGGGTTGGGGAACAACGAAAGACTGCACAATCCGGGATGCCTCCGGCAACACACTGCTGGAACGCAATACGGACGGAACCTGGAAGGTCCTTTCGTATTCGCTTAATGAGATTGCGGAGGCGTTAAAGAACGCGGCGAATAAAAAGAGCAAAGACAAACTTGCAGAAGGAATCATGGACCATGTTCTGACCGTGAAAAATGAGGGCACGAAGGAGTACATTTTCTGTGATCATGTATCGCTGAATGAGAAGACGGAACTGTTCGCATCGGTGCTTTCCGGCGGGGAGAACGGCGACAGTTACAGCATCGACTATGCGATCGTGAGGAACGGAAAAGTGCTGTCGGTCGAAAGCATTCAGGTCCCTCTTGAGTCCACGGGAACGAACTGAAAGGATGCATATGGAATTTTACGCAGAATGGCGCCTTCGGGGCGACCGGTATGACAACGGCTACGGCAACGGATTGACGCTCGCGCACGGCGAGTCCGTGCAGGAGATGACCCAGGTTTCGGACAATGAGACCGAGACGGTGTTTCGGGGCAAACTCGGCCACATCCTGCGCTGCCGGCATGAGCGCATAGGCGACGTGACGGTCTGCAGGACGGTCTTTGAGAATGCGACCGCGGAGCCTGCAACGGTGGAGATGCTTGCAAGCTTTGCACTTCGCGGCGTGACGGCCGACCGGATGCACCGGGCAACGTCGTTCTGGAGCGCGGAAGGGAAACTGCTGTCGCAGGATCTGACGGAGCTCAACATGGAGAAATCCTGGGCCGGCCACGGCTACCGCGTCGAGCATTTCGGGCAGGTCGGTTCGATGCCCGTCCGCAAATGGTTCCCGTTCCTCGTGCTGGAGGACAGCGCGAGCGGTTCGTTCCTTGGGATCCAGCTGTACTGCGCGGGGAGCTGGCAGATGGAGATCGTGCGAAACGGCGATGACCTCCATGTGCTCGGCGGTCTTGCAGACCGTGATTTCGGCGCGTGGACGAAGGTGATCGCGCCGGGTGAGCGTTTCGAGACGCCGCGGGCTGTCATTGCGGAAGGAGCGTCGCTTGAGGAAGTATGCGACCGTCTGGTGAAGGCGCAGAAACCGCGGATCGCGGAGGTTGACCGCGACCTTCCGGTGATCTTCAACGAGTACTGTTCGAGCTGGGGCAATCCGTCCGAGGAGAGCGTGGAGAAGATGGCGGCACGGCTGGAGGGATCCGGTGTGCGATACCTCGTCATCGACTGCGGCTGGTACCGCCAGCATGAGAATGAAAACTGGTTCAACACGGCGGGCGACTGGAAGGTGAGCCCGATCCTGTTCCCGCACGGGATGAAGGCGGCGACGGACAAGATCCGCGCGCACGGCCTGATCCCCGGCATCTGGTTTGAGATGGAGAGCTGCGGCGTCGATTCGGACATGTACAAAGAGACCGATCTGCTTGTTGCGAGGGACGGTGTCCCGGTGACAGTCGGCACGAGACGGTTCCTCGATATGAGAAACGAGCGCACACGCGCGAGACTGGATGAGAGACTTCTCGGATTTCTCAAGGAGTGCGGCTTCGGCTACCTCAAGGTGGATTACAACGAGACGATCGGCGTGGGTGTCGACGGAGCGGAGAGCCCCGGTGAGGGGCTTCGGCAGTGTGTGGAGGCCTCGAAGGAGTACTTCCGCCATATGGCTGCGGAGATGCCGGAGCTGGTGATCGAGAACTGCGCGAGCGGCGGACACCGCCTTGAGCCGTCCATGATGGAGTTGGTGTCGCAGGCGAGCTTTTCCGATGCGCACGAGTGCACGATCATCCCGCTGATCGCGGCGAACCTGCACCGGCTGATCCGGCCGGAACAGAGCCAGATCTGGGCGGTGCTCCGCGCGGAGTCCGACATCGACCGCGTTCACTATCTGATCACGTCAGCGATGCTCGGGCGGCTCTGCCTCTCGGGGGAGATCTTCGCGATGAACGAGGAGCAGTGGAAAGCGGTCACGGAGGGCATCCGCTTCTACGGTGAGGTGAAGGACATCATCCGCGACGGTTTTACGAAGGTGATCCGCACGGATGTTACCGACTACTCGCACCCCGTCGGATACCAGGCGGTGCTTCGGACGCTCGGCAACCGTGCGCTTCTTCTGGTGCACACGCTTGAGGGCGGTGCAAACCCGCCGATCGACGACCTACTTGAAGGATGGGAGATCACGGAGACGTACGGCTCCGAACTCGACGGAGACTTCCGAGGGAAGGCATTTCTCCTGAAGAAATAGGAGGCGAAGGCTGCCGTTACGGCGATGAAACATAAGTAACGAAAAGAAAACCGGGACAGCGATGCCCCGGTTTTTATGCTTCATGGAGTCTGTTTTGGTTCCTGCCCGTGTGTCAAGATCATCCGCAGATCTTCTTGTACAACCGGAAATGGTTCTGCCCGTCCACGGTCCTTTCCACGTTGCAGGAGAGCGTCTTGCTGCGGTCCTCATTTTCCGATAGAAGAATGCCGAGCATCGTGTTGGAAAATGCGATGGTGTTGGCGTACTTGTCCGCGCTGACCAAAAAGTCCAGGCCGTAGGCACCGTCCTCGAGGCGCTTAATCTCCGGCAGAAAGTCCTTTACGTTGGCCCAACCGTGCTTCTCATAGATCACGCGGTACGCGGGGTCAGTACGGAAATCCGGTTCCTTCGGAGGCGTGAAGTTCAGCATATCCTCCGGCGGAAGATCGAAATCCAGAAAACTCTCCGCCGACGCCTCGGCCTCCTGCATGCACTGCTCGATGCTTTTGCAGATCGCATCGTACTGTTCCTGCCCGATGCTGAACTCGGCACGAGGGTCATAGTTGCGAACATCATTTTTAATTCTGTCGATCATGGCACTGAGTTTTTCTTTGATCGTATTCATTTCGGTCAGATATGACGTGCGGATGGCTTTGATCTCCCGCAGACGCGCTTCCTCCCTGGCGATCTTGGCGTCGAAGGCAGCGACAACCGCGAGGTCATCCTGATGGATCAGTTCCTTGACCTCCTCGATGGAAAAGCCGGCTTTCTGCAGATTCTTGATCTTGACAAATGTCACGGCCTGCTCTTCCGAATAATACCGATACCCCGTCCAGGAATCCACGTTCGCCGGTTTCAGCAGATCGATGCTGTCGTAGTATCGGAGCGTCTGCGGATTGCAGTCGCAGAGTTTGGCAAATACTTTGATCGTCATATCCGTAACCTCCTTTCGAGGCCTTTATATCATTACAGTTCACTGTAAGGTCAATACCTGTTTTGAGATTTTTTTTCGAAAAATGCAAAAAACGGGAAAAGCACGCTGTAATCATATCTCAGGAACGGACGGTTGGCAATCATTTTTCGCGAAAAAACGACGCTTCGGTGATGTAACAAAAACGTATTTGAAACGTAATTGAAACGTAACAACTGTGCAGTTGTTTTGTAATATTTGTGTGTTATGATCGTGTCATAAAGTTCGGAACAAACGATCAGGGGGGTAAATCAATGGCACACCACACAAAATCAATCGTAAGGAAAATGATGGCGGTTCTGCTCTGTGCGTGCATGATCGCATCGCTTGCTGCGTGCGGGAAGAACAGCAGTAACAGGGACAACGAACCGGCGAGGGAAGCAGCGGCGACACCGGGGGAGATGACGCCGACTGCGGAGGCAACTCCTTCGGAAGCAGTGACGCCGGGCGCGGAAGTCACACCGACGCAGGCAGCTACGCCGACGCTGACCGTGGCTCCGACGGAGAGCATCACGCCTGCAACTGAGACACCGACACCGGGCGAGGAGGAACCCGCGCTGACGCCTGAGATCACCGCGACGCCGGTCGTTCGCGACGGAGCGAACTACAAGATCACGACGACAGCATACGATGTTGAGGCAGACATCCGTCGCCAGTCGGACATCGTTGTGGAGGACAAGAGCGGCAAGACCGTCTTCAATGCATCCGAGTACGCTGCTGCACACCGCAGCGAGTGGGAGAAGGTTGCGCTGGAGAAGATCCTGGAGCTTACCAGACATATCGGCGATGCCAAGAGAAGAGATATCTCCCGGACAGCCGAGTGGGGATGCGAATATGATATCTTCATGGACGAAGCACAGATCAAAACGATCGACCTCGGAGCACAGGGCCGCCTCGGCGTCTACGCACACGCTGTTCTCTTCATTGAGGAAAGAGATGATTTGACGAATCTGGTCGGAAGCTATATCGTCAGCTGCCGCCTGATCAATGAGGATATGTCGCAGCAGTATGCGATCCTGTACGAGAACAGCACCTGTGACCTGGAAGCCTACGGAGAGGAATTCTGCATCGATTTCTATTACGCCAACGGGGATGCTCCGGCGGACAAGTATGATCCCGAGCATACGAAGCGGATGATGGCTTCCGTGACCTTCGCGGAAAAAGGGGATGATTACTGCAAGAGCAAGTTCTACGGACATACCGACTTCGATGAGAACGTGATGAGCGATGAACTGTTCACTGTCGGAACTCTTCCGTGGAACGCGAAGGACGGAATTGTACTGCGTGATGAAATGCTGGATGGAGCCGGAGTAAGCCGTTACTCGAAGAAAGTTGACGACTGGCAGATCCTGTCCTATAAGCTGTCAGATCTGGTCAACGCAATGTATCATCGTCAGAACGGCGAAACGGTATTGCTTCCTGATTTTGACAAGCATTTCAGCAACGGCGTGTTCTCCGCTACCGAACCGTTTGAAACCGGGAGCCTTTTCATGGATTATTCCGTTCGCGCAGAGGTTTCCCTCAAGGACAATGATGTCACGGGAAGACTGTATTTTATCCATGATAATCTTGAAGTGTTGATTGATGAATTCGAGATGCCGGCATATACGGTGTTGAAAAAAGACTCCGGCGAGACGCTCCAGGTGAGCGCGGTCCTTACGGCAGAAGACTACAACGAGTTTGCGCCGTACCACGAGCCTTATCCTGAGATGACCCTGCGGTATACTCCGGCGGGTGCGACGAAACCGGGAACAGTCTTTGAGTCGGCAACGTACCTTGCGGACAACAAGGCGAAATTCGAGAAGGCTGCGGCAGAGTATGAGAAGACGCTGCGCAACGCCTACAAGGGCGATATCGTTGTTAAGAAAAACCTTCTGAAGGAGATCTCCCTCGGTTCGTTCGGCTTCGTTGCGATTTATGAGATCGCAGCGTACGGTGAGACACCGAAGCAGATCGGCGATGTCAATTCGCTGTATCGCTATCAGGTGAGTTGTGTGTGGGTCGGTGAAAAAGGTCAGGTAAGAGAAAGTTTCATCTATGAGAAGGAAACGGAAGACGGCGAGGCACCGAAGGGGTGCGGGGATTATCTGAACATCCGCCACACGATCATGGAACATGCGGATGTTGACAAGCTTGCTGCAGGTGAATACCTGTGGGAGGCGAAGGAGGCAGCGAAGAATTCCGGAAATCTTACGGAGAAGGATATCTTTACTGTGATCGCGCTGGGCCGCAAAAAGTACGGGACGTACGATTTCCAGGGAAACTTCTTCCAGTATGTGTACGACGAGGAGTTCCATCAGAACGCAGCATATATTGATGCGAACGGCGATTGTCTCGCAATGTGCTACAGCACATACCATGAATCCACGGACGGTTACGGCATGGACGGCGGCGAGATGAAGGATGCCTCCGGCAAGGTGTATTATTCCCTGGAAAAGAACGATGTGAAACTGATGTCCTACACGATGCGCCAGGTTGTGGCGGCGTTCCTTGAGCGCGGAGCGAATTTCGGAGATTGCAGGATCAGTGAGAAGGCACCGAAGGAACTGCTTGACAAGGTGATCGTTGATACGACGGACAGCGAATATACTCCGTGCGTGTGGTCGGAGACTGTGACGCTCGGTAAGGGGTATCAGCTGCTTGGCGTGGTTCATGTTCATGATCTCTACAAATGGTATAACCTCGACCTTTACCTGGTGAAGGACGGCAAGGTACTCACTCTTGTTTCCGAGGAATGTATGCCGGGCCGGAATCTGGAGGATTCGCAGGATAATGACAATTAGGAATTAATTAAGAATTGCACAAGAGATGCGTAAAGACTTCCCTGTTGCTCTGTTGTAAGATACGATCAGAGCCGCAGGGAAGTTCTGTTGTGTGGGGGGGACGCTGCGGCGGTAGCAGAAAGCGCAGAAATGAGGAGGAAACAGCATGAAAGAGATTACAAACGCAACACAGGATGTCATCGAGGAGGTAGTTATGAAGGAGACGAAGAAGGAAGGGATCGTGACCGTCAGGGACATTTCCAAGACATTTTCCAACGAAAGCGTGCAGCAGCACGTTCTGAAAAACTTAAACCTCACGGTGTACCGCGGAGACTTCACGGTCATCATGGGCAACTCCGGATCGGGCAAGAGTACGCTTCTGTACACCCTCTCCGGCATGGACCGTCCGACGCTCGGCACCGTCACGTACCATGTGGACGGCGGTGACGAGGAGATCTCGAAGTACAGCAACGATCAGCTGGCGCGCTTCCGCAGAGACCACGCGGGCTTCGTGTTCCAGCAGAACTACTTAAACGACTCCATGAGCGCACTCGACAACGTTATGGTGTGCGGCCTTTTGAAGGGCGGTGACCGCAAGGCGCTCGCGGAGCGCGCACGTAAGCTCCTAACGCAGGTGGAGATCGAAGACCGCGACCAGCGCAAGTTCCCGACGCAGCTCTCGGGCGGCCAGCAGCAGCGCGTAGCCGTGGTGCGAGGCGTTATTAACCAGCCGGAGATCCTCTACGCGGACGAGCCGACCGGTGCCCTGAACTCGCAGAACACGGAAAATGTTCTCAACATCCTAACGGAACTTAACGACGCCGGGCAGAGCATCGTTATGGTCACGCACACAATCAGGGCTGCCGAGAGAGGCAACCGCATCCTGTACCTCGCGGACGGTGTGATCACCGCGGAGATCGAACTCGGACCGTATGTCGGCGACTACCGCGATGAGACGAACCCGCAGCTTGCGCTTGCGAAGGAGCGCCACGCGAAGCTCAAGAGCTTCCTTCAGGAAATGGGGTGGTAAGATGTTTAAACTGTTCTTCATTGCCCGTAACAACATCAAAAAACAGAAGGGCGATATGATCACGTTCCTTTTGTTCACGCTTCTTGCGTCCTACCTGATCTTCCAGTGCGTGTCGGCGCTTCTCGGCATGCCGAAAGTGCTCGAGGACCGCTTCGAGAAGGTGAACGGCGCGCACGTCGAGGCGCTCGCCGGAAACTCGCCCGAGGAGACTGAGGCCTGGACAAAGGCCTTTACGGAAAATAAACATATCGTCGACTTCGAGACCGTGCCGTTTGTCAACATGTACGGCCAGTACCGAAACACGAAGAGCAACGATTTTGAGGAGTACAGTTTCTATGCGGAGCCGTACACGACCACTCCCCGGATCATGAATCTGGAGATCGATTCCACGGACCTCAAGGAGGACGACATTATTGTTCCGTTCTTCCTCAAGAGCCGTTTCTCCGTGGGGGATACGATGGAACTGAAGTTCGGCGACAACGTGTACAGCCTGAAGGTGGCGGGGTACGCGGAGGATCCTTATTTTTCGTCGTCGATCAACATCACGACGTACTATTGTTACCTGTCGCAGTCGATGCTCGACCGTATCACGACGGACAATCCGGCGCAGGCCGGCTGGGGCACGGTCTACCGCGGAGTGGTTGATCAGAAGGCGCTCGACGACGGGCTCGAGACGATGACGGTCGAGAAGGAGATCTGCGAGAAATACCTTGAACTCATCGCGCCGGCGGCGGAAGCCAATCCCGCGAAAAATTACGCGAATTACAGCTCGATCAACTGGCACATGATGCGCGGCGGCGCACAGTTCCTTCCGCAGGTCGTGATGGGCGTCGTGCTGATGTTCGGCGTGCTCACGCTGGCGATCGCCTTTATCATCATCACGCACGGTGTGCGCAACTTCATCGTTCGGAACATGAAGAACACCGGCGCGCTGGAGGCAGCCGGTTACACTCCGTCGATGCTCCGTCTGGCGCTTGTCATGCAGATCGTGCTTGTGGCATTGATCGGGTCAATCCTGGGCGTGGCGCTTGCGCTCCTCTCGAGCGGAGCGTTCGGTGACATTGTCAGCGGTGTACTCGGACTGACGTGGAACCAGCCGATCCACTGGCCGGTAGCGGCGCTCACGGTTGTCGGAATGGTGCTGGCGACATATCTGATCGCGATGCTGATCGGGCGCGTCTACAAGAAGATCACCGTGCTCGACGCGCTTCGCGGCGGGATCAATACCCACAACTACAAGAAGAATCATTTTCCGCTCGATAAGAGCAGCCTGCCGCTGCCGGTGACGATGTCTCTGAAGAATACGTTCGGCAACGTGCGCAACAGCATTTTGCTCATGGTGATCGCGGCGCTGCTCACGATCGCGATGACCGCGGGCTTCGGAATGTACGAAAGCTTCGGCGCGAAGCCGGAGTCGCTTCTCGACATCATGGGCATGGAGGGCGGCAAGGTCTATATCTCGAACGGAGACATTTCCTTCGCGGATGAGTACCGTAAGATGGAAGGCGTCACGAACGTGCTGCTGCAGAAGGGCTTTGAGCCGACCGTGATCCACGGTGACAAGGAAAAGTCCGCATATACTTACGTTGTTGACGACGTGAACCATCGCCAGTACCTGAAGCTTCTCAAAGGCCGCGTGCCGATGCATGACAACGAGATCATGCTGACGCAGGCGCTCGCTGATGACCTGGGAGTGTCCATCGGGGACGTTGTGACCGTGAAGAACGGAACGAAGACCGCTGATTATATCGTCACCGGTTTTGACCAGAGAATGGAGCGCATGGGACGCACCATGAACCTGACGATCGAGGGCGGCAAGCGACTGGTCGGCGAGTTCACGAGAATGGATATCCTCATTTATGCGGACGACACCGCTACGTTCGAGGAGCTTGAGGCGAAGGTCAAGGAGATCGCCGCAGCGCACGGTGACAAGGAGTACGTCGTCATCAACTCGGACAAGAACATGACGTCCACGATGGGAACCGTCTCGACGGCACTTCGGATGGTGTGTATCGTCATCGCGGTGGTAACGCTGTTCATCGTCATCTTCACGGAGGCGCTGATCATCCGCGCGAAGATCACGAAGGAGTGGCGCTCCATGGGCATCAACAAGGCGCTCGGCGCGACCGGTGCGCAGCTGATCCTGGAGATCATGCTCTCGAACATCCCGGCGCTTCTTCTGGGCAGCCTGCTCGGCGCGCTGGTCTCGGATTTCGCGGGACAGGGGCTTTGCAAGGGAATCTTCTCCCTGTTCGGACTGAAGAAGATCGATTTCTTAACGCCGCTTCACTGGAAAGCGCTGACGGTCGTGAGCATCGTGATCGTGGCGGCACTCACCTCGGCGATCATCGGACTTCGCGTCCGGAAAATGAAGCCGGTCGAGATGATCACGGAAGAGTAATGCTCGGAAAATGCAAAACGCATAGCAGAGTAAGTTTATCAGAGCCGGGGGCATGTCCCCCGGCTTTTTTGCGTCGCAAAACGGTAGCCGTGACAGTGTGGACAGCGATTCTTCACGGAAAATTATGAATTAATTCTGAATTGCGTGATTTTTGCCTTGTTAACGCTCGATTTCGGCCCCGAAACAGTTGCATTTCATTTCCCGTTTTGATACAATAAACAGGATGTCGGCAGGCGACATGTGGGGGAGGATTACAATGTTATATTTTCTTACACTTCTTGGAGCACCAATCTGTTATTCTGACGATTTTTCAGGCTATTCCGATTATTTTACGCCACCGGGGAATACGACTGCGCCACAGTCCGGAAACGTGGAGAGCGGGGGCATTCCTTCGTATGTGTGGACGATCATTTACGTGATCGTCGCCATCCTTGCGCTGGCGCTTCTGACCGGTCTGATCATTTTGCTCATTCGAGTGATTTCCCGAAAGAGAAAAGAGAGTATCTCGCGCAAGCGCAGGAAACAAAACGAGGAACTCCGCAAGCAGGTGTACGCGTCCGGAACACAGGATGCCGCCGCACAGAACGCAGCGTCAGCGGCACAGACTCTGTGGTACACGTCGCAGGTTCCCGTCGGCGGCATGCAACCCGGAGCTTCGGCTGCGACGGTAAGGCGCGCAGCGGCTGAGATCCCGGGTGAGACGATGGCGATGCTTGCTGAGAGACTGCGAAACTACCTGGAATCGTGCGGGATTTCCGTCAACGCGCACGATGTCGGCAGGATCCTGGCAGCGTACGCTTCCTCAGGCAGTGTGCGCGTGTCCGACGTGACGGCGACAAATCCCGGCCTGATTGCGGATACGGCTAGAATGCTCTCCGTGTTCTTCGGCGCAAGCGGCGCGGAGGATCCGAGTCCGGCAACGGCATTCCTGCCGGCGGACGATTCGGTCCCGGATCACATGCGGACCGAGATCTCCATAGCGCGTTCGGGCGTAGCGGTCGGACAGCCGGCCTGCGGGATCGGAGCCGACACCTTCCGCGGTATCCTGCGGGAGACCGAGGACGAACAGTACCTTCCGGAGGAGGACTGGAGGTTGGTTGACAATCTTCTCAACCGTTGCACCGGAGTCTGGTTCAGTCCCGCGCGCAACCGGATGATCCGCAGCATGGAGTGCATCTCCTCATGCATGATGGCGACCGGTTCGGCACGTGACGAGGCACTGGATTACGCGATGTACAACGCCATGCTTCCGTGCATTTTCCAAAACGGAGGACCGGATGCCATGCGATTGATGGAAAACGTCTTTGACGAGCTGTTCCGCAACCGCGAGATGACGCTGTGCCGCCGATTCCTGCAAACGCACACGTTTACGGGCACCGTTTGACTGACACGTTCGGCAGAGGCTGCCGTCTGATAATACCAATACAAACTGGGGGAGGATACCATGAATCCGTATTCTAACGTTATGTTCGGAACTTTGTTTGAGGCGCTCTGGTCGGCGCTGTCTTCCAAACTGGCTCTGACGCTGTACTTTATCCTGCTGTTCGGCAGCATCGCGGCGATGATCATCTCCGTTTTGTATCTGACTACGGAGAAGAAACCGCAGGCGAAGAAGCCTGGAGACAAGGAAAATCCCGATGAGGCAGATGCGGAGAAGAAGTCGGAGGAGACCGTCCCCGGTCAGCTCGACATCGTGGATGACGATGACATCACTTCGCGTTTCCACACGCTTGTGCAGTATGACCGCGCGTCGTTGCGCTACGTTGCTCCGAAGTACGATGACGACATCACGCTCGCCATGATCTGCCGCAATTTCCGCAATTACGCGGCGTCCCATCTGGGACTGTTCTACAGCGAGGAGGACGTTCGCAAGTTCATCGCCGGAATCGGAGTTTCGCATCTTCTGGTGATGCAGGGTCTCTCCGGTACGGGAAAAACTTCAATGGCGACCGCGTTCGGCAGCTACCTGAAGAACCCTTCGACGGTCATTTCCGTGCAGCCGATGTGGAAGGAGCGCTCCGACATCATCGGATATTTCAATGAGTTCACGAAGCGGTTCAGCGAGGGCACGCTTCTGAAGAAACTGTATGAGGCGCGCTACACCGACGAGCTTTATGTGATCGTGCTCGATGAGATGAACATCGCGCGCGTGGAGTATTATTTTGCGGACTTCCTGTCACAGATGGAGCTGAATCCCGCGAACCGGTATCTCGAGGTCGTCTCCGACACCTGGGAGGACGATCCGAAGCTCCTCGAGCGCGGTATGCTCCGCATTCCGGAAAATGTATGGTTCATCGGAACGGCGAACAACGACGATTCGACATTTGCCATCTCCGACAAGGTGTATGACCGTGCCATGGTGATGAACCTCGACCGGAAGGCCGAGATCTTCGAGCCGGAGCAGACGGATGAAGACCGGATCTCCTATACACATTTCAAGAAACTGATCACGGAGGCGAAGGAGGCGTACAGCCTTTCCGAGGAGATGATCGCGAAGATCCGGAAGGTCGACGATTTCCTGACCGCGCAGTTCCGCATCACCTACGGAAACCGTATCCGCCGGCAGATGGAGGAGTACATCCCCGTGTATATTGCCTGCGGCGGAACGGAGCTGGAGGCTGTCGATGACATGATCGCGAAGAAAGTTCTCCGCAAGCTCGAGAGCCTGAGCCCTGTCGTGATCCGTTATTCCATGGATGCCCTGGAAGGCATCTTTGAGACTACGTTCGGTCTGGACAATGTTCCGCTGTGCAAGGACAGCCTGGATCGGCTGCGCCGCAGCGCGATGTGATAGGAGTCAATATGAGTCAGAATATCATGGACCGGTATTACCGGGCTGTCAGACGATTTTCCGAACAGCTTACGAATGCGGACGCGCCGGGGAACGAGACCGAGAAGAAAATTCGGGAACTGTTTCGGCGGAGCGGAAGCGAGACGGAGAAGCTGTCGTCGGTGTATTTCGATGTGACGATCGACGAGGCGTGGCTCGAGCGGATCGAAACCGCGATGCCGCACCTGGAAGCCGCGATCCGCGAGGATCGTCAGTTTATCAAGACGGAGGGCAACGTCACGCCGATCGAGCGCGTGCGCAAAGTGTCCCGCACTTCGGTCGAGCATCTCTCGCGCCACAGCGAGATGATCACGCACGTGCCCGAGGAGGGGGAGGATCTGATCCCCGACAAGCTTAATGTTTTTGAAAATGAGAGCAACTTTGCCGTGTATGAGAACCGCGTGCTGTACATGGTTTTGTGTTACACGCGCGATTTCGTGGACTACCGGTATTACCGCATTTCACAGGCGTGGAAAGAATGCCGCACCGAGATGGAGTTCTGCAAATCCATCCTGACGGACGGCGGTCCGGTCACGGTGGAGTACCGCTATAAGGATCTGACCAACGGCCTGGAGGATGAGGAGAACAAAAACGCGGGCAAACTGGCGAGGCTTGAGTCCGTGGCGGCGGGTATCGACATCCTTCTTTCGATGCCGCTGATGAAAAATGTCGCGCTGGAGCCGATGGTTTCGACGCCGATCACGCGCACGAATGTGCTGCGTATGGACAAGCATTTCAAGGAAGTGGTTGCTCTGTATGATTACCTGAGCAACTACACGGAGGACGGTTTTTCGCTGGAGCGCCATGAGACAAACATGGCGCCGTTCCCCGAGGGACTGGCGAAGGCCGCCGTCGAGCTTGCAATGCTCGGATGCTTCCTGAGTAACGAGTACGGGCATGATATGGAGGACATCCTCGAGAAACGGTATCGCGAGGAGGAGGACCGCCGCAAGTCGGAGACGAGGCAGCGGTTTGCGGAGCGCGTACAGGCGATTCTCGGAAGAGCGGAGACCGAAGGCGCGACGGAGGAAGAGTACCGGGAACTTCTGGCCGAGGCTGTATCGTTCGGCGAGGAGCGGGAGGAGCAGATCCGGAAACTGAACCGGGAGGCAGAGATGCTCAGAGGCGGTGCGGAAGCCGCGGAACTTCGCTGTGCGGCAATGCAGTCCGCTGTGGATCGCGGCCGTGTCAATGCGGAGGAACTGCGCAAGCAGTTGTCCGAATCGCGCAAGGAATGCGCCGCGGAGGCGGATCGCCTTCAGGCTGAGATCAGCCGTGTACAGGGGGAGCTGGAGACAGAGCAGGAGCGGATCCGCGTGCTGGAAGCGCGGGTACACGGACTTCTGGAGGAGTACGGCGTGAAGAAACCGGAAGCGGACATGACAGACCGGGAAGAGTTCCTCGAACTCGAGAAAGAGCGCGATGCATTTGAGCGATTCTTCGAGCGCAACTGGGGCGTTGCGAAGAAGAAAATCCGCAGGCGTATCCTGTGGAGAAAGGGGTAAGCCCGAATGGAAGAGAAGAAAGACAAAGCCGTCTGGTTGCGGCGGTTTGTGATGTTCGGCATCGTGTCGGTGGTATGTGCCGTGCTGATCGTGATCGGCTCTCATTTTTCGGATGCGGAAAATCTGGCGGACATCTTCGGAGAGGGGACGTTCCTCCGCTCGGAGACGGTTTATTTTACGGTACTTCTTGCACTGCTGTTACCGATCGTGCTGATCGGCATGACCCTGTTTATTCTCTCGGAGGGACGGGGATTTCTGTGGATCGGCAGCAGAAAGAAAAAGGTTGACCGGGAGGACGGCGTGCGGTTCCGCGCACTTCGGTCCATCGACGGCGAGATGGCGGAACGGCAGCCGAAAATGCCGGCAGGAGTGATCCCGCTCACGCAGGTCTGCTCGGATTTCCGGGCATTCGCGGCTTCGCAGCTTCGCCTGTACTATGACGAGGAGGACATCCGCCGCTTTATCGCGGGATTCGCGGTATCGAGGCTGATGATTATGCAGGGACTGTCCGGCACGGGCAAGACTTCGCTGGCAACGGCGTTCGGCGATTTCCTGGGCAATCCGTCGGCTGTCATTTCCGTGCAGCCCATGTGGAAGGAACGCGCGGATGTCATCGGTTACTTCAACGAGTTTACGAAGCAGTTCAGCGAGAGCCCTCTGCTGAAGAAACTGTATGAGTCGTGCTATTCGGACGACATCAACATCATTGTTCTGGATGAGATGAACATCGCCCGCGTCGAGTATTTCTTCGCTGATTTCCTCTCTCTGATGGAGCTGAATCCGGATTCGCGTTATCTCGAAATGACTTCGGACAGCTGGGAGAAGGATCCCGCGCTGTTCCAGAACGGACGTCTCCGGATCCCGGACAACGTGTGGTTTATCGGAACGGCGAACAACGACGATTCGACATTTGCCATTTCGGACAAGGTCTATGACCGCGCGATGGTGATGAACCTTGACCATAAGGCGAGACCGTTCTCCGCGACGTACAACGGCAGCGGTCGGATCTCCTTCGCTGCGTTCCGTGCGATGACGGACTGGGCGAAGCAGGCATTTTCCATGACATCCCGTAATCGTCGGAAAATTCTGGAGATCGACCGGTACCTCATGGACAATTACCACATCACCTACGGAAACCGTATCCGCAAGCAGCTGGAGGAGTATGTCTCCGTCTATATCGCCTGCGGTGGATCCGAGGAGGATGCGATCGATGATTTCCTGATGAAGAAGGTTCTGCGGAAGCTGGAAGGCCAGAACCCGATCATCATTTCAAAGGCAGGCAAGGGGCTCATGCAGAAACTGACCGAGCTGTTCGGGGAGGACTCGATGCCGCTTTGCCGGAACTATCTGCATTTCCTGTGCCAGTCGGCTTCGTGACAGAGGCTGAAATGAGTGTCGGCGCCTAAGCCGACAGACAAGCCCCTCATGGGGCGGGGAGAAGTTACTGTTGTGCCGCGGCTCGCGGGAGCCCGCGATATCGCGGCGGAGTATGTTGTGATTATCTGAGTGTAGGACAGGTGCTATGAAGAAACATTTTTCAGTGTATTTGATCGGAATCTGCGGCGTTGTGCTGACGATGGGGCTGATCGTGATGACCGTCATTGCGGCGACGGGAAGCTTCCGCTACCGCAGGACGAAGCTGGTCATCAAGACCGGCTCCGCCAACAAAATGTACGACGGCAGACCGCTTGTAAGCTCGGCGTGGAGTCTTGTCTCCGGAAAACTGTCCGATGAGCATGAGCTTGTCGTGCAGACGACCGGAAGTCAGATCGATGTCGGAAAGAGCGAGAATTATGCGTCGGTTAAGATCGTGGATACTTCGGGACTTGAGGTCACGGATCAGTATGACATCGAGATCCTTTACGGTGACCTCGAAGTTAATCGCCGGAAGTTATGCTTCAGAAGCAGTGACGAGACGAAGATCTGGGACGGTATTCCGTTTAGTGTCAGGGAGGGCAGTGTTCAGCTGATCTCGGGGCGTATTTCGGTCAGCGAGAGCTGGGAAGTATACGGTTTCCAGACCCCGACTGATGTCGGTACATATTCCAACACATACCAGATCCGTATTGTGAATGCGGATCAGGAGGATATCACCGACAACTACGAGATCGAGTATGAGTGCGGTACGCTGACAATTCAGTATGGTTACCTGGTTCTCTCATCCGATTCCGCGTCCAAGGTCTATGACGGGGAGAATCTGACTGATGACCGCTGCCGGATCGTGGACGGTAAGGTGGCCGCAGGGCACAAGCTGGAGATGCATGCGACAGGTTCCATCTGGCAGGTCGGACTGTGCAGAAATGAGATCTCCGTGAAGATCACCGATGATTTCGGAGAAGATGTCACGAAAATGTACAGCATCTCATTTGATCCGGGTCTTCTGACGGTTACACCCCGGAAGCTTGTGATCCAGACGCTCGATGTCACCCGGCCTTATTCCGATACGCCGATTCAGGATGACTGGGTTCTGGTCGCGGGCGAACTGGTCAACGGCGACGTGCTGAGTGTCATGACCCAGCAGCAGTCGCAGTACAATGATGGTACCGGTATGTTTGACAATACCGTCAGTTATTACACCGTACGGTCAGGTTCGTACTATGATGTTTCCAACTGTTATCAGGTGTCGTGTCGTTACGGTCGGCTTATTCTGACAGAGTAATGCCTGCAGGGAGAGAAAACACGGCGTTGCATTGTTGTGGGAGGTTTGTATGTACACTGAGTATGAAGGGAAGATGGAGCGGTTGGCGCGAATCCTGAAAGTGGTCAAGAAGATCGCTTTGGTCGCGGCTGTTGTTGTGCCGGTTTTCCTTCTGTTTTGCTTCGGAGTCGGATTTCGCTACCGTGGATTGCGGTGTGATTCGGTAGTCTACGGGACTGCCCCGAATCCGTCGTCGGGATTTTCCGCGATCGGGGAGACGACCTACGAGTATCGCAACACGGACTCGGACGATTCCGAGTGGACTACGGAAGTGCCGGTATTACCGGGAAAATATGAAGTGCGGGCACATTCGGTGTCCTTCCTGGGAGTTAAGAGTGACAGTGACAGTGAGACGTTTCAGATACTGCCGAAAGAGCTGAAGATCAATCTTTCGGATATCGAGATCTCCGGAGATCCGAGAGAGTATGATCTCGGGGAAATTGACTATTCTGTCGCGGGATTGCAGTATGACGACCGGCTGGAACTTGTCGTGATCGAGAAGGAATTTGACGCGTCCGACGATTACATGACATATTATCTGGACGGCTTTGTAATCGTTCACGCGGACGGTTCCGATGCGCGGGACTGTTATCGGATCCCGGTTGTAAAGAAGAAGATCATTGATACGCGCGTCAAGATCACGGTGCGCGCGGAAAGCCGTACCATGACGTACGACGGTGATCCGTTTGCGTTCCTTCACTGCGATGAATGGAGCATTGTGCAGGGGTCTCTGAAGAAAGGGCACACGGCGGAATTCCACTGCGATTATGCATCGTATGACGGCCTCGGATCACTGCAGGCGGTCAACCGGATCATCAGCGGAAAAATTACGGATGAGAACGGCAATGATGTAACCGACCAGTACCGGATCACGTACATGGAGGGTACGCTCCGCATGGAGCGGCGCAATATCATCCTGACGAGTGGTTCCGCCAGCAAAGAATACGACGGCAAACCGCTTACTAACCCGGAGTACACGGTAACCGGAGACGGTCTTGCCGACGGCGATAAGCTGGACGCAAAATGTACCGGATATATTGTAAATATCGGGACTACGCCGAATTATATCAGCGTGACCGGTATACAGAATGATCGCTATGGTGACGTCTCTGAATACTATATGATCACCACGAAAACCGGCAAGCTGACCATTCTCGGCGGCCAGAGCGGAGACGGTGATGGCGATATCGATGGTGATGGCAGCGGCAAAGACGGCAGCCCGGGCGGCCTCGGAAAAGGAGAGATTGTTTCTGCCAACGAAGACGGATTTAATCTTGACATGTTCGGAGAAGACGGCACTCCCGGCTTCGACGGAATGGGCACTAAGCCTGTCAAAGTATTTTCCTTCTATGCACAGAGCAATCGGCCGTACTACTTTAAGGAATTTTCTTACGGGAACTATAACGGACACGGGTTCACCAAGACGCAGGGCGAGGAAGAGTATCTTCCGTGGTGCAACTATCTTACGGGCAACGCGCTGATCAACAATGGTGGGACACGCGATTCGGTCAGTATTCGGGATCTGGCGCTCAAGCATCCGGTCTATCCGTATTTTATGACGGGGGATCTGCTGAAAGGAAGTGTTGCCGGCTCGTATTCCTGCGAAACGTATTTCTCGCAGGGCAGTTGGTGGTATTATCTCAGCAACGATGAGAGAGAGGCAGGGTATCGCGACTTCGTTTATTCGGCTTACATGGATGTTCCGGAGGACGTTGCGAGCATACTTCGGGAACTCGGTGACGCAGCAGGATTGAACCGTGACAGCAGTAACCTGATCGAGGAGATCGCATTCTATATCCAGAATTCGGCGAAGTACAATTTGAAATTCAAACAGTTCCCGCAGGATCAGGATATGGTCGTTTATTTCCTGACATCCGGCAAAGAGGGAATCTGCCAGCACTACGCGGCTGCGGCTACGCTTATGTATCGTGTTTACGGCATTCCGGCGAGATTCGTAGTCGGTTTCCGGCAGGATGGCAAACCCGGCAAATGGACCACTGTAACAACGAACGTGGGTCATGCATGGGTCGAAATATATGTCGACGGAACCGGCTGGGTACCGGTCGAGGTTACAGGAGGCGGCATGGGCGGACTCCTTCCCGGCGGCGATGAGTATGATGATTGGGATTCCGGTTATATGAATATCCTGGTCCAGTATGATAATTATACCAGAGTGTATGACGGCAAGAGGTCCGGCAGAGTTGAGCTGAACTGGCATCTGGTAAGCGGTCGCCTGCGCGATGGAGATCAGATTATTGCCCCGGCCATCGTGGTGGAGGATGAAGAGATCTACCGGAATGTGGGAGAACACAGTTTTGACGTTTCCAATGAAGTCCGTATCGTGGATGCCACCGGAAAGGATGTCACGAACATGTACTCTCTCGCGGTTATGGAGTCGACCTACAGAATTATTCAGCGAGACCTGTCCCTGCTTGTATATGCGGAGTACTCCGATATCAATTACACGAGGGAACTGCACTGGTTGAACTGGGATATTCTGGACGGTTCCCTGGCGGACGGTCACAGACTGGAAGTCTTTGTGGACAACAGTGAGGACGGATACAGCGGAAACTACGGTGTGGGAATCTCCATCGGCACGCTGGGCGGGCGCCAGGTAATGGCTGTGATCCGCGACGAAAACGGAGTTAATGTGACGGACAACTACTACATTTCCTGCGAGTTCCGCGGCGGAGAGCTTTATTGACCGGCAGTGTTTTGAAGGAGCGGCATGCCTGCGCGCGAGCGTGACTTTTTCCGACGAAAAATGAGTGGAAAAATGAGCATTTTTCGAGGCGGAAAAGAGTTGACACGGTTGACGCAAAAATGATATACTTACGCGGTGTGTGCTAAAAAAGCGTGAGACAGTTCGGGTATCATGCGGAAAGGCGGTGGAATGAATTGAACATTTTGTTTTTCTTGACGCCGAAGAGCGAGGTCGCGTACGTCACGAACGAGTACAGCCTTCGCCAGGTACTGGAAAAAATGGAGTTCCATCGTTACTCGGCAATTCCGATGCTGGATCGCAACGGCCGCTATGTCGGTACGATCACGGAGGGTGACCTTCTGTGGGGAATCAAGAATGTAGCCGACATGAACATGCATGATGCGGAGAAAATTCCGATCACGCGAATCCCGCGCCGTCTTCACAATACGGCGGTCAATGTCAATGCGGAGGTGGAGAGCCTGTTGCGAGTGGCCATGACGCAGAACTTCGTGCCGGTCACGGACGACAATGACATTTTCATCGGCATTGTCAAGCGAAGCGATATCATGGAGTATTGCTTCCGTACGATGCAGAAGCTGGAGAGCGGGAAGAAGTAAAAACGTTTGCGGACGCGGAAACGGCACAGAGTGATGAGGGGCAGCATAAGGCTGCATGATGGCCGTTTTTTCTCGCGTTACAGACAAATTGCGCGTAAGAAGAGTATTGGGGAGACAGACTGAGGATTATAACCCGGAGGAATTGTGCAGTATATGAGTGAACAGGTTGCTATGTTTGAGAGTCGTTTGGAGGAGTTGGCACAGTATGGTTTTGATCACGGCAACAGCATCGAAGCGGAGCACGTGAACGAAGTCATGAAGGATTACTGCAAGAGCGATGATCAGTTTGATCGTGTTTACGACTATTTGGAGGGACGGGGAATCAGTGTCCTGTTGAAGCTGGAGGATGATTCCGACCGCGATCTGCCGGATGAAGACCCGAATGACCAGATGCTTCGGAAACTGGAAGCAGGTATCGGGATGATGGACGATATGGTCGCGTATGACGACGATATCATATTGGATAACGAGAACGAGGATGTTCGTCCGGCGGACAACGACGAGCTCAACAGCATCGCGAACGCGATGTCGGATGACCCCGTAAAGCAGTATTTGCGCGAGATCGGTAACTTTGAGCTTCTCAGTGTCGACGAGGAGATCGAACTTGCGACGAAAATACTGGACGGCGACAAGGCTGCAAAGCGCAAGCTCACGGAGGCGAACCTTCGCCTTGTAGTCAGCATCGCAAAGCGCTATGTCGGTCGCGGGCTCTCGTTCCTGGATCTGATCCAGGAGGGCAATCTCGGTCTGATCAAGGCCGTAGATAAGTTTGATTACACCAAGGGATACAAATTTTCCACCTATGCAACGTGGTGGATCCGGCAGGCGATCACGCGTTCCATCGCGGACCAGTCCCGCACCATCCGTATCCCCGTGCATATGTCCGAGGTGATCAACAAGACGTACCGTGTCAGCCGCAACCTGCTGCAGGAGCTGGGGCGTGAACCTACCGAGAACGAGCTCGCGGCGGCCATGAATATGCCGGTTGAGAAAGTTCGCGAGGTGCTCAAGATCAGCGCGGATCCGATCTCCATGGATACTCCGATCGGTGAGGAGGACGACAGCCACCTCGGTGATTTCATCAAGGATGAGCAGACGCCGGGTCCGGAGGAAGCAACCTCTTACATGATGCTCCAGGAGCAGATTGAGAAACTCCTGAACACCTTAACGGAGCGTGAGCGCCGCGTGCTGAAGCTTCGCTTCGGCCTGATCGACGGCCGCCAGAGAACCCTCGAGGAAGTCGGCAAGGAATTCAACGTGACCCGTGAACGTATTCGCCAGATTGAGGCAAAGGCGCTTCGCAAACTCCGTCATCCGAGCCGCGCAAAACTTCTGAAAGGTTATGACGTATAAGACCGAACTTTATAAGAACAAAACAATGCCGCCCGGCGCAGTAGCGTCGGGCGGATTTTTCTTCTACGGGAGTAGAATTGTTGTAATTCAAGAGAATGTGGAAAAAGCAAGACACCCTCTTTGAGGTCGCTGTCGGATCAATGTCAATCACAGCGTCGCGTTCTGACCCTTGGCGCCGCGCGCGCGGTTGCGGATCTTCTTCGCGTTATAGGACCTACCGTCGAAGGTGAACTCCTCCGTGTTGACGTCGAAGGAGGTGCCGTAGATGACGGAGTCCTTCCGATCGAGAGTGATGGCGCGCACGCCTTTCGCGGTCTTGCCGAGGACGTTGACCTGCTCAAGCGGGAAACCGAGAGAGAGCTTCTTCTCGGTCAGCACGATGACCTTCTGTTTGCCGGAGCCGAACTCGGCGCTCGAGAGAGCGGTCAGACCGACGAGCAGATCGTCCTCCTCCAGCTTTGTGGAGGCGATGACGGCACGGTTCGTGTAAAACTCCGAGCCGGAGACACACTTGATCCAGCCGTGCTTTGTGAGGAAGAGAAGCATCGAGTTGTCAAGCTCCTCCGCCGGAACGAGTAACAGAGGTGTCTCCTGATCGATCTTGGTGAGCACCTGCAGGAGAGTGCCTTTTTCTTTGATACGGCAGCGCGGGATCTGCGATACCTTGAGCTGGTACATGTTGCCTTCCGCGGTGAAAATGCACAGGCGGTCATTTGACGGGATGCGCACGGAGTGCGTGAATTCCCGAAGAGCCTCATCACCGGCTTTCTGGTACGCGGTGACATCGACCGCCTTTGTGTAGCCGAAACGATCCATGAGGATCATCAGATCTTCAATCTTCTCCTCGACAACGTAATCCTTTGCCACGGAGTTTGTGATGACGGTGCGGCGCGGGCGCGCGAACTTTTCACGGAATTCGAGCAGCTGCTGCTCGATGACCTTGTAGAGTTCGGAGCGCTTTCCGAGGATCTTGTTGTAGAGTTTGATCTTCTTGTTGAGATCATCGTGCTCTTCCGTGAGCTTCAGGATCTCAAGCCCGACGAGTTTCTGCATCTGCATCGCGAGGATAGCGTCGGCCTGGGCTTCCGTAAAATCAAACGTGACGGCGGCACGTTTCGCCTCCTCGGTCTTGAAGCGGATGTCCGCGACGTTGCCGGTCGTCAGACATTCCTTGACCTGCTTGACAGTCGAGGAACCTCGGATGACCTCGATGATGTAGTCGATAACGTCGACGGCGCGCATGAGACCGGAGACGATCTCGAGGCGCTTGGTTGCCTTGTCGAGCAGGTATTGGTATTCCTTGGTGTAGAGCTCTTCCTGGAAGTCGATGAACTCCTGCAGCATTGCGCGCAGCCCGAACTGTCGGGGCTGGTTGTCCTTGACCGCCAGGAAATACGCGGAAAATGTGTCCTCGAGAGGCGTCTTCTTATACAGTCCGTTCAGCAGGTTCTCAACATCGCGCTCTTTCTTCACCTCGACGACGATGCGGATGCCCTCCTTGGAGGACTCGTCGCGCACATCGGAGATCTCGTCGAAGGTTTTGTTGCGCAGTGCGTCTGCGAGAGCCTCCATGAGTTTCTGCTTCGTGCCTGCGACTGTGTAGGGAATTTCGGTGATGACGATGTTGCGTTTGCCGTTGTCGGCGCCCTCCACCTGCGCTTTCGCGCGGATGCGGATCTTGCCTTCGCCGGTCTCGTAGAGGGAGAGAAGTTCATCTCCGTTGACGATGGTACCTCCGGTGGGAAAATCAGGCCCCGGAAGCAGCTGCATCAGCTCTTCCGTACTCACAGTAGGATCGTGCATCACGGCGATGGCCGCATCGATGACTTCCATGGGGTTGTGCGGAGGAATGTTGGTCGCCATACCGACCGCGATACCGGTTGTACCGTTGATCAGAAGGTTCGGGAGCATAGCGGGCAGAACCGTCGGCTCCTTCTCACTCTCGTCAAAGTTCGGAATGAATTCCACAAGCCCCTTGTCGAGATGTTCGAGCATCGTCATGGCGCCTTCGGAGAGGCGGGCCTCGGTGTAACGCATGGCAGCGGCGCCGTCACCGTCGATGGAGCCGAAGTTTCCGTGACCGTCCACGAGCGGGATCGCGAGAGAATAGTCCTCGGTCATGTGCACGAGGGCATCGTAGATTGAGGTATCACCGTGAGGATGGTATTTACCCATCGTATCACCGACGATACGCGCGCTCTTGCGGTGAGGCTTCTTCGGGTCGAGGCCGAGCTCATTCATCGCATAGAGGATGCGCCGCTGTACCGGCTTGAGGCCGTCCCTGACATCCGGCAGGGCGCGCGCGATGATGACACTCACCGCATAGTCGCGGAAGGAGTTGCGCATCTCTTCGGCAAAATCAATTTGTATGGTATCGTTGCGTTCGTTGTCCATGATGGTAGACTCCGTTGGTTAGTATTGGCAGTTCAAAAAAACGTTTGGTCCGTATCGTGGCCGGGATCAGGCCTGCAGATCAAGCGTCGCGTATTTGGCTTCGGTCATGATGAACTCGCGGCGAGGCGGAACCGCACTTCCCATCAGAAGAGTGGTGGTCTCGTCGGCTTCGACGGAATCGCCGATGGTGATCTGCGCGAGCACGCGGCGCTCAGGGTCGAGCGTGGTTTCCCAGAGTTGGTTTGCGTCCATCTCACCGAGACCTTTGTAGCGCTGAACGTTCAGGATTTTCCCGCTGCGTTCGAGTTCGCGGCGAAGTTTGTCGAGTTCGAAATCGTTCATGAGGTAGGCGCTGTGTTTGCCTTTCTTCTTGCCGAGGGTTTCGTATTCCACTTTGTACAGCGGCGGAAGACCGCGGTACACCTTGCCCTCGAGGATCAGCTCCGGCATGAAGCGGTAGAAGAAGGTGAGCAGCAGGGTGCTGATATGACCGCCGTCGACGTCGGCATCGGTCAGGATGATGATCTTGTCGTAGCGGAGCTTATTGATGTCAAATTCATCGCCGATACCGCAGCCGAATGCCGCGATCATTGATTTGATCTCATTGTTCTGGAGAACCTTCTCGAGCGTTGCTTTCTCAACGTTGATAATCTTACCGCGAAGAGGAAGGACCGCTTGGGTCTTACGGTTTCTCGCTGTCTTCACGGTGCCGCCGGCGGAATCACCCTCGACGATGTAGACCTCGCACTCCGAAGGCTTCTTCGAGGAACAGGCCGCGAGCTTGCTCTTCGTATCAACGTCGTTGAGCTGTTTGAGGACCGCCGAGCGGGCCTTGTCACTCGCCTGGCGCGCCTTGCAGGAGCGTGCGGTGTTGTCGAGGATCGCGCGGAGCACCTCGACGTTCTTGTCAAACCAGCGCGTGACTTCCGCGGCAAATACTTCATCCACCGCAAGCTTCGCGTCGGTGTTGCCCAGTTTGGTCTTCGTCTGACCTTCGAACTGCGGGTCGGGATGCTTGATGGAGACGATCGCAACGAGGCCGTTGCGCACGTCCTTGCCGTCGAAGTTGTCGTCCTTGTCCTTGAGAATGCCGAGCTCTCTTGCGTAGGAGTTGAGAACACGCGTGAGAGCAGTCTTGAAACCGGTCACAAGCGTACCGCCGTCCACGAGGTTGATGCGGTTACAGTACGCGTTGATCTGCTCAGTGTAATCGTTGATATACTGGAACGCGACCTCCACCTCGATGTCGCCCTTCGAACCGGTGATATACACAGGTTCCGGGTGCAGCGGGGTTGCGTCGCGGTTGATGTACGAGATGAAGCTCTTGATACCGTTTTCCTCGTAATAGGTGCGGGTTTCGCCGCCGGCCTTCTCGTCCGTGAAGGTGATCGTGAGGCCGCGGTTTAGGTACGCGATCTCCTTGAGACGCTTGCAAATGGTCTCCGCCTTGAACTCGACGGTCTCGAAGATTGTCGGGTCCGGGTAAAATGTGACCTTCGTGCCGGTGTCGCTCTTTTTGCAGCTGCCTACGACCGGAAGCAGTCCGTCCACCAGTTTCGTCACCGGCTGGCCGCCGTCGCGGTATTCATCGCGGTAGACGTTGCCGCCGCGCTTGATTTCAACGATCATGTGCGAGGAGAGGGCATTGACGACGGAGGCGCCGACGCCGTGCAGACCGCCGGACACTTTGTAGACGGTGTTGCCGAATTTGCCGCCTGCGTGCAGGATCGTGTAGACGACGCGTGCAGTCGGGATTCCCTTCGTCGGATGGATGTCCACAGGGACACCGCGGCCGTGATCGAGAATCGTGATGCCGCCGTCTTTCTGAAGTGTAATGTTGATCTCGTTGCAGAAGCCCGCGAGATGCTCGTCAATACCGTTGTCGAGGATTTCCCACACCAGATGGTGGAGACCCTTCGTGCCGGTCGAGCCGATGTACATACCGGGGCGTTTGCGAACGGCTTCGAGTCCTTCAAGAACGACAATCTGACTGCCATTGTATTCTGTCATGCGATACCTTCCTCCGGCCGGCGCTCTCGTGCGCACGTGCCATTATGTTGTGTCTGCGTCTTCGATACTATACCACATTTAGGTTTTTCTTGCAAGCAAACAAATCATTCTTTACACAGTTGATTATTGATTATCGCAAGGCTTTATGATACCATGATTCTGTAGTGTGTCATGGGGTGACACCCGCATTGTATATAACACGATATATTATGCCGGAGGAATGAAAAATGTTCGGAAGAAAATGTTGGAAGAGTACGATTAAGAGTACGATCCTTGCCGTTGTCCTCTGCCTGTCGATGACGGTCGGCATCCTGAGCGGTATGGGAGAGGTTTGGAAGGTGAAGGCGGGAACGGAGGAGCCGGCGGGGGAGTCGGAGTCTGAAAGTTCGCAGTCAGAGAATGACCATGTCGGGTATGGCATCTGGATCGGAGGAGTGCAGTTCACATCGGAACGGCTTGAACTTAACACCTCTGTTAACAGCAATTTCAAAGGAAGTGCAAAACTGGAGGTTAAGCCGGGGAATGATGGGGGAAAAACCACTTATTTCCTTACTCTGGAGAATTTCAGCAACAACAATACCGCCGGTTATTTCAATAATGTCGATCAACAAAATACCGGGGTTTCACCCGGTGATTTGGGAAACTTCATCACCGGCGCGGGTATTATCTGCGATGGCGAAAAAGACAAGAACAATGATATACATCCGGTTGACCTGGTGATTCGTATCAAGGGAACCAACATAATAACAGTCCCGGATAAAGATGATGATACTTACAGTGGCTTTTTCAGCACCGAAAAAGTGGAAAACGTAACTATATGCCGTGATGAAGACTCTACCGGCGATGACAGCAGCGATATTCTGCAGATTTTCGGACGCAACAAAGATACAGAAAAGGATATGGGCAGCGTATCGAGTTGCTATGGAATGTATGTGCGGAATACATTGACTATGCAAAGCGGAACGGTGACTGCTGCATTCGGCGTTCCTAAAAACAGTGAAACATTCCAAACAAAACCAAAACTAAACTATGGAACTGTTGCCGGCCTTTACTGTGGAAATATTGAGGTAACAGGGGGGACACTTACGGGAGAGAGTAATATTGTTGGGTATAGTACAGATACAATAGGTATACAGTGTGGAGGAATTAAGGTAAGCGGAGGTTCTTTAACAGGAAAAAACAGTTCGGAAAACAGTAGTTCCAGTTATGGCATTTGTTCCACGGGCTCCATTGTGGTTATCGGCGGTGAGGTTTACGGTCAGGCAGGTAATGGAACACAGCAGCAAAACGGTGTCGTTTGTAATTCTTTGATTGTTCATGGAGGAAAAGTTGAGGGAAAGACCCATGGAGGTAGGGCTCCTGAAGGGGAGTTTTCGGCAGCAGGGATAAGTGCAACTGAACTTGAAATATCCGATGGTACAGTTTGGGCAGCGGACTGCATTGAGGGGGAGTCCGAAGGACATGTGGCCATGGATTTTGGGGTGCTCAGAATCAGCGGCGGTTGTCTTAAAGCGACATCCAATCAGTTAGCTTTCAAAAAAGAATTCATAAGGAGTAGTGATCAAGTCGTTGATACTTCAATAACCAATACCATTCAAGGTGCCGGGTGGGATGATGTGGAAGGAACCGGTGAAGGAACAGTTATTGATATTCACGTCGATGACAGTAAAATCTCTGAAATTGACGGCATGGACAGCTTCAAAAAGATCGTTTTTGAATCCTATCCGCTTTGGATCGGAGAAATCCCGTTTACGCCAAGTAATCTTGAAATTAACGATGAAGATAACGAGGCCATTTCCGGTACGGCTAAATATGATCCGAAAGAGAACACACTCACGCTGAACGGGCTGAATAACGGCAGTGATGATACGACGTGGCTGACGCATGATTTCAGAGGACCTGATGATTCGCATAAATCAGCGGCAATATACTACAGCGGTGCGGATCCTCTGAAGATTGTGATCAATGGTGAAAACATCCTTGATTCCGGTCGCTGTGAGGGCAGTGGTTTCGGTATCTACAGTTCGCAGGAGGACGCTGTTATCACAATTGAAAAGGACAGTGATGATGCTCATTTGATTGTCAATGCGTTCGAAGAGGGCTTCCTGGATTCAGAGAACGAAGACGAGGATGAAGATATCGAAGATGACGGAGGCGAAAAAGATGAGGATGACGGCGAAAACGAAAGCGATGAGCCGAATCTTGCAGATATTCAGCCGGAAAATGTTTTCGAAGCAATCCACTCGGAAAGCGATGTTGTGATCAAGAGCGGGACTGTCGCCGTAACCGGTCAGACCTACGGTATCCGCGCCGCCAACACGTATGTGGAAGATGGCAATGTTACAATCATCGGCGGTGAAAAGGCCGTTTCCGGCAAACTGAAGAATGACATCACCGGCACCGGCTGGACTGACGAAAACGGCACCGGGAACGAGACGTACATGGATGCATGCGGTGAGAGCACAAGTCCGTTTATTCCGGGGGTCACGGTGAATAAGGAGTTTATAACATTCCGGAAAATGGTGTTCCCTGACGCGCATGTTCACGCATTTTCCTATGAGCTCAAGAAGGATGACAATGCGACGATCGTGGCGACCTGTGAGGCCGACGGTTGCACAAATCCCGTGGCAAGCGCGGAAATCACTCTTGTGAAGCCTGCAAAAACACAGGCTGACGACAACGGCAGTGAGAAGGCGACGCTGAAGAATTATGACACCTTCAATTCCGTGACCGGTCTGAAGATCAGTGCAAGTGATATTGTGTATTACAGCGGGGCGACGAAACTTGACGCTGCACCGTCCGAGGGCGGCACATACACTGCGAAACTGACCGTCGGTACGGGCGAGAATGCGGTGACGGCGTCCGTGGAGTACAAGATCAAAGCGGTGTACACGATTGTCTGGCTGAAGGATGACGGTACAGTGCTGGACACCAAGACCTACGTGGAAGGCGAAGAGGAACCGACGACGGACAAGATTCCTGCGAAGGATCCGGATACGAAAAACACGTACACGTTCAAAGAATGGGAGTTGAAAGAAGACAAAAACGGAAACAAGACCTACGTTCCTGTGTTTGATGCCATTCCGATTCCTCATGTGCATGCATTTTCCTATGCGCTCAAGGAGGACGACAGTGCGGCGATCGTGGCGACCTGTGAGGCCGAAGGCTGCACGGACCCTGCGGCGACTGCGGAACTCACGCTTGTGAAGCCTGTGAAAACGCAGGCAGATGACAACGGCAGTCCGCTGGCAAGCCTGGATGCGGATCAGCTGAAGGCGTTCAATACCCTGACCGGTCTGAGCGTGAGTGCTGGTGATATTGTGTACTACAGCGGAACGACGAAATTAGATGGTGCTCCGTCCGAGGCGGGCACGTACACAGCGAAACTGACTGTCGGCACGGGCGAGAACACGGCGACTGCGTTCGTGGAATACAAGATCAAAGCTGTCTTGACCGTGACCTGGACGGACGAGGACGGCAACATACTTGACAGTAAGACGTATATAGAGGGCGATGACGTGCCGACAACGGACGTGAAACCCACAAAAGATCCCGATGAGAATTATACGTACACGTTCAAGGAATGGGAGTTAAGTGAGGACGAAAACGGAAACAAGACCTACGTTCCTGTGTTTGATGCCATTCCGATCCCTCATGTGCATGCATTTTCCTATGCGCTCAAGGAGGACGACAGTGCGACGATCGTGGCGACCTGTGAGGCCGAAGGCTGCACGGACCCTGCGGCGACTGCGGAACTCACGCTTGTGAAGCCTGTGAAAACGCAGGCAGATGACAACGGCAGTCCGCTGGCAAGCCTGGATGCGGATCAGCTGAAGGCGTTCAATACCCTGACCGGTCTGAGCGTGAGTGCTGGTGATATTGTGTACTACAGCGGAACGACGAAATTAGATGGTGCTCCGTCCGAGGCGGGCACGTACACAGCGAAACTGACTGTCGGCACGGGCGAGAACACGGCGACTGCGTTCGTGGAATACAAGATCAAAGCTGTCTTGACCGTGACCTGGACGGACGAGAACGGCAACATACTTGACAACAAGACGTACGTGGAAGGCGATCAGGAACCGACGACGGACAAGATTCCTACGAAGGAGCCGGACGAGAACAACACATACACATTCAAGGAATGGGAGTTACGTGAGGACGAGGACGGAAATAAGACCTATATTCCGGTATTTTCCGCGACAGAAAAAGACACGTATACGGTGATCTGGCTGAACGGTGACGGAACGGTTCTGGACAGCAAGACCTACAAGGAAGGCGAAGCAGAGCCGACTACCGACAAGACGCCTGTGAAGTCTGAGGATGAGGACAATACATACTCATTCAGCAGTTGGGACAACGGTAAGGAGAGCGGCAACACCAAGACGTACACCCCGATCTTCGAGGCGAAGAGGATCGAGTACACATGCATCTGGTTGGACAAAGACGGTGAGGTGCTCGAGGAAACGATAATCAAAAAAGGCGATCCCGTGCCGACCAAGCCGGATCAGGAGCCTGTGAAGAGCTATACGGACGGCGGTGATACATATGAGTTTGTCGGTTGGAAAGAAACGATCGATGATGATGAGAAGACACGAACGTTCACACCGGAATATGAGAAGGTGACGTACACTTCGGTTCCGGAAAATGTTGAAATGCAGCAGGGTGCTTCGGAATCGATCGGAAAGGTGAAGGTATATCGCGCACCGGACGATACTTCCTGCTTCAGTCATTTTACAGGGTTGAAAGATGAAAACGGTGCTCTTGATGCCGGCCTGTATGAAGCCGGTGAGGGCTGCACGGAAGTCAGCTTGAAGAAGGAACTTACGGACTATCTCGGAGTCGGAACGCATGAGATCACGGTTGTTTTCGATGATGGTTCAACGACGTTCACCCTGGTCGTCAGGGAGGCGCAGAAGGAGCCCGAGGATCCTACACCGACTGTAACGCCTACACCTACGGCAACACTCACGCCTACACCTACGGCAACACTCACGCCTACACCTACAGCAACCCCGACGGCAACGCCCACACCGACGGTAACGCCGTCGATCACGCCGACTCCGAGCCCGACGCCGGTTCCGGAAGAAAAGCCGGTGAAGACCGGGGACAGCAACCATCTGTCGCTGTGGTTGTTCCTTGCAATTCTTTCTTCGGGTATTCTCGGCGGAGTTGCGGCGAACCGGAAGCAACGAAGGGCAAGACGATAAGGGCAGAGCGATAAACAATAGGCGCGTAAGCACAAGAACAAAAACGATACGAGAATCGGGTCAGTGGGAGAAATCTCACTGATCCGTTTTTTCGTGAGGCGTTTTCCGAAATACTCGACTGCGCCGGGGAAAAATGTGGTATAATGTTAGAAATAATACAATTGGCGACCGGCCGTGCGAATGGAACGGATATGCCATTGCGCTTTTCCGCGGATGCGGTACAGTGGTAGCAAAACGGCGTGTCCGAAGCGGGCGAAGGCCGGAGACCGAGGGAGTTTTATGTCGTGTGATTCCAAGGACAATCGCAAGAAGAACGGTGACGAAGCGCTTTGCTGGAAGACACTTTCGTCGAAAACGATCCTGCACCACCGGGTCATGGATTTCGTCGAGAAGGACGAGCAGGCGTCGGACGGACTGACCGGAAAATACGTGGCCATCCGCACACGGGACTGGGTGATCGCGGTGCCGGTGCACGAGGGCCGGTTTGTGATGGTGCGGCAGTGGCGCCACGGCATGGAAGGGATCACCGTGGAATTTCCCGGCGGGGTGAAGGAGAGCGACGAGACACCGGAGGAGGGAGCCGCGAGGGAGCTTCTCGAGGAGACCGGTTACCGCGCGGGGCGGATCACCGTGATCGGGCGGTGCAATCCAAACCCGGCGATCTATGGCAACACGATCACGTTCGTGCTGGCGGAGGATCTGACGGCGACGAACGAGCTGCATACGGATGAGGACGAGTTCGTCGAACCGGTGGAGCTTCCCGTGGAGGAGGTCATTGAGCGCTTCGGTGACGGCGAGTTCTGCAACGCGTTTGTGGGAACCGGAATTGCGCTGTATTTAAAAAACAGAGGAAAATGAGGGAGTTGTGCTATGGCTGACGCAAATGAGAAGAACATGATTTTCGAGGAGGATACCCGCACGGGTAAGCCGCGTTACACGGAGGAGAGCGTGGACACGCTGTGCGACGCCAAATACGTGCGGCTTTATGACCTTCGGTATGCGGAGGGCAGGCATTACTGCGATGCTTCCCGCAGGGTGAAGAGCGAACTCGTGGCGCTGAAATCGGACGAGGAGTTCCGGACCATGATGCCGGATGCCGTGACGATCGCGGTGGTTGTCATTTTGCCGGGCGAGACGCCGAAACTGCTGCTCAACTATGAGTTCCGCTATCCGATCGGACAGTATCTTCTGAGCCCGATCGCCGGTCTGATCGACCCGGAGGACCGCGACCGTGAGAATCCGTTGGTTGAGGCAGCCATCCGCGAGATCCATGAGGAGTGCGGCCTCGTTGTCAAGCCGACGGACAAGGTTACAGTGCTCAATCCGTGCGCGCTTTCCTCGCCGGGAATGACCGATGAGAGCAACGCTTTCCTGTGCGCGGAGATCACACTTGACAATACCGAGGATGTTCGTCAGGACGGAGCGGTGGGAACGGAGCTTTTCGCAGGATTCGAACTGGTCGACGTTGCGGAGGCGGAGCGTCTCTTCCAAAGCGGACGCGATCGCTACGGCAATTTCTTCTCGCTTGCGACCTGGGCTGTGCTTGGCTATTTCATCAGAGAGTATCGATGAACATTTGACGGAGGAAAAAGGATGAAGGCGATCAACGGACGCGACTGCAGGCTCACTGACGGACTGTTTCTGGAGCGTGAGCGTCGCAATCGCGAATACCTTATGGAGCTCACGGACGCGGGGCTTCTGCAGAACTACTATCAGGAAGCCGGCCTTGCGCAGAATTTCGGCGCAAAGGCGATGCCGCACCACGGGTGGGAGGACCCGTCCTGTCAGCTGCGAGGCCATTTTCTGGGTCATTTTCTGAGCGCGTGCGCGATGCGCGAGTGGGCGGAGGGTGACGCGGAACTGAAGGCGAAAGCCGATACGATCGTGCACGAGCTGGCGCGCTGCCAGTCGGAAAACGGCGGGCAGTGGGCCGCATCGATCCCTGAGAAGTATTTCACTTGGATCGCGCGCGGCAAACAGGTCTGGGCGCCGCACTACACGGTACACAAGACGTTCATGGGGCTTGTGGATCTGTACCGCCTGACGGGAAACCGCGAGGCGCTTGAGGTGGCGGATCATTTTGCGGACTGGTTCCTTGCGTACACGGACGGGCGTTCGCGCGAGGAGATGGACGATATCCTTGATTTTGAGACCGGCGGAATGCTGGAAATCTGGGCGGACCTTCTGGAGGCGACCGGTGACGAAAAGTACCGCACGCTCATCGGGCGTTACTATCGCGGGAGGCTTTTCGATCCGATGCTGGCCGGTGTCGACGTGCTCACAAACATGCATGCGAACACGACCATACCCGAGGTGCTCGGATGTGCCCGCGTGTATGAGGTGACGGGCGAGGAGAAATACCGCGACATCGCGCTGGCATACTGGAAACAGGCGGTGAAAAGCCGGCCTGCGTTTGCCACCGGCGGGCAGACGCTCGGCGAGATCTGGACTCCGGCGATCACCGAGGAGGACATGAAAGCCGGTCGGGGACTTACGAAACTGTCGTGGCCGCAGGAGATCGTTCCGGGAAGAAGAGCCGTTCCCGGCTTCTCGCTGGAAGCACGTCTCGGCGACCGCAATCAGGAACACTGCACGGTATATAACATGATGCGGCTGGCGGATTTTGTGTTCCGTCAGACCGGAGACAAGGCATGTCTTGACTATATTGAGCGGAACCTGTACAACGGGATCCTTGCCCAGGGGCACTACCGCGGAGGCCATCTGGACGGTGACAAGGCACCCGGCGAGGGATTGATCACCTATTACCTGCCGCTTCGCGCCGGGGCACGCAAGAACTGGGCAAGCAAGTTCGATGATTTCTTCTGCTGCCACGGCACGCTTGTGCAGGCAAATGCGGTGCACAACCGTTACCTCTGGTATGCGGACGATGACCGTCTGTACACGGGCGTCTACGCGGAATCGAATGTGCGGTTCGAAGTCGGCGGAACGACTGTCACGGTGGAGGAGCGCCGCGATCCGTTAAGCGGAAGCATTCAGGCGGCGGGTGATGCGGCTTCCAGTCAGGCACTGTCCGAGGAGGCGCGCAGGTTTGCGCATCACCCGGATCTTCGGATGTATACCTTCACGGTTCGCACGGAAAATCCGGCGGAGTTTACGCTGTGCCTCCGTGTTCCGGTTTGGGCGCGCGGCACGGTGCAGGCCGTGTTGATCGGTGCGGACGGTCACGCCGAACCGGCGGGATCTGCGGTTGTCGAACGGAACATGTTGTTTGCCGCAGACCGGTATCGGCCGGTCGGAGATGACGGACAATGGGACGGTGTGAAAACCCGATCGAACACCGGCGCAGTCCGCGGCGCAGCGGTGGAAGCGTCGGCAAATGCCTCGCAGGAAGACTTTATCACCATCCGCCGCGTCTGGAAGGACGGCGACCGGGTAAATCTTATGATCCCGCTCGCGGTGTATACGATCCATCTGGATGGTACGACACAGATGGTTGCATTTGGCTACGGGCCGTGCGTGCTTGCCGGGCTGAGCGCGGAGGAGCGTGCGCTGAGTCTGGACAGAGGAACGCCCGCAGAGGAACTGCTGACGCACGACAACGAGCGCGAATGGGGAAGCTGGAACGATTCGTTCAAGACTCGCTGGCAGGAGAGAGGCATACGGTTTGTGCCGCTGTATCAGATCGGGTACGAACGATACCAGGTTTATTTTCCGCTGATTGAGAAAACGCCGGAGTATTTGCGGACACCGCGAAATCTCTGAGTTCTTCGTCAATCCGCACGAAACGGATGATTACAATTCGGCGTTTTGACCATTGACATTTTCCTCGAAAAATGCTATATTTTGTGGTAAGTAGTATTTACCAACAGAATGCGGTGATTCGTAACCGGGAGAGGAGAGTGTATATGATGTATAACGATGAGCCGATCATTATCAAAGATGTTCATGTCCCCAGGCGTGAATACACCGGCACACTCGGCGTGCCGCTGACGATTGCCGGCCTTGCTGGAATCGTAATTTCCGTCTTTCTGCCGTATGTGACGACGAAGCTTTCGACAGATGCTGCGAACCGGCACACCTTCACTTCATGGGAAGTGACGGAAGTGTCGGACATCGGATTTTTAACCAAATACTTCTTCCTTGTATTCTCGCTTCTCGCGGTGGCAGCCGTGTGGAAGCAAAGCGGAAAACTGCTTGTAGCGTGCTGTGTGTACTGGATCCTGAACTTCTTCTTCTGCGTGACGAATGCGCGGGGATCGGAAGCGTTGTTTGCCAGTTCACATTCCGCGGTCACGGAGACAAGCGGGGTGTTTGAGTACTCGATGGGAATCGGGTTTTATGTCTACATATTGGCGGTTGTCGTATTTGTCGCGGGAACGGTGCTGTACTGTCAGGAGGAGCAGCGGGGTTCCAAATAAGCACGACGTAAAATGCAAATCAGATCAAAACGGGCCGGCTGAGTTTTCTCAGTCGGCCCTGCTTTTTTATCCGGTTGTTACATGAGGCATGCGTACTTCGGATGACTCTCATCAGATGTCCTCGTACCTCAGCGCATATCCGCCTTCATCAGGCGCTTGTTGTCGTACATTCTGGTGTCCGCTCTACGGAAAATCGCACTGAAGTCGTCGCCGACATGCTCGAAGCAGTCCGCCATGCCGGAAGCTACGGAGATGCGGTCGATCGGAGAGATCGAGGTGTCGTTGCGGAGATCTTCCATGCGGTTCCGCATTGCCTGCAGATACTCGAAACGGTGCTGGTAGTCGTCGTGCACCGCGATCGCCACAAACTCGTCACCGCCGATGCGGAATACCGGGCTGTGCTTAAAGGTGTTACAGATCAGCTTGCAGCATTTCTTGATATACTCATCACCGGCTTCGTGCCCGAGCGCGTCGTTGACCGGCTTGAGGTTGTTGATGTCAAAGCAGACGACCGCGAACGGCTCGAAGTCCCCGCTGAGCATCTGCATTTCCGTCTTCTTGATATAGCGGTCGTATGCGGTACGGTTCTTAACGAACGTGAGCGAGTCCTTCTCCATCAGCATGGAAAGCTTGGTGTTGAGTGCGGTCAGCTGCATGTTGCGGCGGTAGGAGACGAGCGCGCGGGTGAAACGGCTCTCACACATGTGGAAGTATCTGCTCGGCAGCCAGTTGATACAGTCTGTGAGAACGATGTATCCGCACACGTAGCTCTCATAGTAGGTCGGAACGAAGAAGTAAATGTGATTCGGACCTTCCGGCGCGGAGTCCGGGAACAGCTGCGATGTCGGAATGACGCCTGCTTCGATCGCCTTGCCGTCGCGCTTCGCGACAAATGTGTCCATGACATCCGCGTAACGGTACTGCGGGTAGGTCTCAATATCCGAGAGCGAGAAATCAACGATGTGAGGGTCAAGCATGATGTAGAAGGTGTTGCCTTCCGGCGCCATGAGACCCGGCTGACAGAAGAGCTTTCTCAGTTTTTCCTTGAGATCCTCGTAATCCACCGATTGGATGATCTCTTTCTCCATCGCGTGGAAGCGGCCCTCGACAATGTCCGTCATCATGTAGTTGCGAGGGACGCTGCGAACCACGGATCGGCGTCTGACATCGTCGTTGCGGCAGTTGCATCCGCAGCTCTCGCCGGGATGGAACTCACAGTCAACAAGCATCTCCTCATCGGTTTGCTCACCGCGGAAAATGCGCTGCAGAAGTTCAACCGAGTATTCGGCTACGATTTCGTAGCGCTGATCGACGGAAGCGATGGAAGGATAGAAATTCTGACCTTCCTCCATGAAATCAAAACCGGTCACGATCGCGCTGTCAACCGGCAGACCGTTGTCCGTGAGAGTGTAGCTGATAGTCTCTGCGATCAGGTCGTTCGCGCATACGAACGCATCGGGAAGTTTATCGCCGCGGCGGATCCGGGCACCGAACTCGAACATGACCGTTCCGACTTCCCAGTTGGTATAGAAAATGTTGGATTCGTTGAAGGGAATGCCATGGGCGCTCATGGAATCGCGCAGCGCGATCAGACGGTTGTTGGAGTCTTCATTTTCCCGGGGACCCGCAAGGAACATGATATCGCGGGCGTTGTGCTCCTCAATCAGGTGGTCGCACAGCTGTCGCATGCCGGAGTAGTTGTTGATCCCGACATAGTAAAAACCGGGGTGATGCATGCCGATGCCGAGCACCGGGATTCCGGACTGCTCCAGCTTGATGATCAGTTGGTTAATGATATCCGTAAAATTCAGACCCGGCGTGAACATGATCGCCGCGTCGAACGTTCGAAGGTCCGGCAGGTCGAAAATGGTAGCCATGCTTTTGATCTCGGTATCCGTCATCGAATACGCCGCATGGCAAAGAAATACATAGTAATCAATCGTGCAATCCGGAGTGCATTTGGACAAGCCTGTCAGATAACGACTGAGATTTTCCGAATTCCAGCCGTTTGCGAAAACAGCCACATTCTTTTTCACTTTCGTTTCACCCATGACAACTACCTCCTTCCACATTTTTAATTATACGTCCTGTCGCTGAAAAATGCCACAAGTAGAACGAAAAATTCACACTTGCCTGCCGATTTGACAACACGAAACCGCGCTCGGCGGAAAAATGCCGTGAAAACTGACATAATTGTCGGCATTTAATACATTTCCGCGAAAAAGCAGAATGCACCTTTACTTTTGGGAGACAAGGTTTTTCCCGGATGGAAGGATCGCGAAGGAGGAAATTAGCCGGCAGGATAATTCTTCGGGTTTCGTCGGTGTACTTGCCACATGTGCGGGAATATGGTACAATATTCAAAGTTGTATAACGAAATGCATAAACGGAATTGCGCCGCGGCATTTATCGTGATCGCGAAGGCGGAAAGGCCCGTTAATGCATGAGAAAACCGGTCGACAGTGGGGGAAGAAACTGCGGCTCGAGAGACTAAACCGGGCAGAGTTGTCACGGTCTTGGCAGGTGACCGGACAGTATTGTCACGGGAAGATTATTACCGGAAAGGATCGATAGGAAGTAATGGAGAAACCATGTTTGTCCGTCGTGGTGCCTTGCTACAACGAGGAATCGGTGCTGGGGGCATTTTACGAGGAGATCACGAAGACAGCGGAGAGTATCCGCGACAAGGTTGAGTGCGAATTTTTGTTCGTGGATGACGGATCAAAGGACCGCACGCTGGAGATTTTGAAGGAGCTGGCCGACAGGGATGAGCGCGTATCGTACATCTCGTTCTCCCGCAACTTCGGCAAGGAGTCCGGCATTTACGCGGGACTGTCGAATGCGGTCGGCGATTATGTTGTTCTTATGGACGCGGACCTGCAGCATCCGCCGTGCTACATTCCGGAGATGCTTGACACGATTCTCTCAGGCGAGTATGACAGCGTTGCGATGCGGCGCGTAGACCGCGAGGGTGAGGGGAAGATCCGATCGTTCTTCTCAAGGATGTTCTATAAGTTTAACAAGAAGATTTCCGGTGTGGACATCGTGGAGGGCGCGACAGACTACCGTATGATGACGCGACAGATGGTCGATGCCGTTCTGGATATGCCGGAGTACAACCGCTTCACAAAAGGCATTTTCGCCTGGGTCGGCTTTCGCACCAAATGGATCGGCTACCACAATGTGGAGCGTGTGGCCGGAGAGACGAAGTGGTCGTTCAGCAGTCTGCTGAGCTACTCGATCAACGGGATCGTTTCATTTTCCACGGTGCCGCTTGCAATGTCGTCCTTCCTGGGCGTGTTCTTCTGCATCTTTTCATTTGTCATGATGATCTGGCTGATCGTCAAGACGCTGATCTTCGGCAACGCCGTGAGCGGCTATCCGACCATCGTGACGGTGATCCTGTTCATGAGCGGTCTGCAGCTGTTGATGTTCGGCGTGCTCGGGCAGTACATTTCCCGCAGCTATATGGAGGGTAAGCACCGTCCGATCTACATTGCGCGCGAGAAGAAAGTAAAGAGGTCCGTGGTCGGCGCTGAGGGTGAGCGCGGCGGCAAGAGGTTCGAGGCAAAGAAGGAGACTGAGGAGAAGTAGGGAACTTTGCCCGGAGAGAAGAGGGGTTTATGATTTACTTGATTGTCAATGACCATGCAAAGACCGGTGGCGGCAGCAAGGTCGAGAAGATTAAGGCGTTTTTGAAGAAACAGGCGCAGCAGAAGCGCGTGAAGGCAGCGGAGTTTTTCACGGTTCTTCCCACGGAAAATGCAGGCGATGCCACGAAGTATGTGCGCGCGATCTGCCGCAGAGGCGAGACAGCTGACATATGGGTGTTCGGCGGGGACGGCACGATCAATGAGGCGGTAAACGGCCTGATCCTGCCTTCGAATGTGACGATCTCGGTGTTGCCCGGCGGTTCCGGCAATGATTACGTGAAGGGAATCGGCCTGCCGAAGGATCCGATCGCCTGCGCGAAGGCTCTGATGGCGTCTGAGGAGACGCGCGGCTATGACGTGGGCAGCGTGGCGACGTTTGATTCGAAGGGAACGGTGCGGTTCGCGGGAAGCTGCGGACTCGGCTACGACGCCAAAGTGTGCCACGAAGTGGACAATTCGAAACTTAAGCCGATCCTGAACAAGCTTCATCTTGGGAAACTCGCATATTTGCTTGTCGCATTCAAGCAGGTGTTCGCCAATCCGCGGTTCCGCGCGACTGTGATACGGGACGGGATCTCGCGCTCGTATGACGACGTCATTTTTATGTGCTTTATGAACAGCCAGTACGAGGGCGGAGGGCTTAAAATGGCGCCGGATGCCGATCCGTGTGACGGCAAACTGAGTGTTGTGATCGCGCACGGGATCCGCCCGTTACGCGTGCTCACGATGCTTCCGAAGCTGACGCGCGGCACGCATGTGAAGCACCGCAACGTGGAGACATTTGACTGCAGCGAGATAGAAGTGATCACAGACAGCAGGCAGTATCTTCATACGGACGGCGATGTACAGGCGCAGACGCGCCATGTCCGCGTTCAGTGCCTGCCGATGAAAATGCAGATGCCGGCGTGCGGCAATGCGTACGGCGAGGAAGCCGAGGGCTGATCGAAGAAACGACGAAGCCGAGGGCTGATTGAAAAAATGAGACCGGATGAGAAGACTGCACCAAGAGGGTGCGATCCTTGTCCGGTCTTTTTGTATCTTCGGATTTGGTTGTGGGTCAAGAGTTGTGCGGATTGGGTGAACCTGCAGTGATCAGTTCACGAGTTGTGCGGATCGCTTATATCTGCGGTGACCTTCTCGGAGTCCATGCGCTCCCAGAAGTCATTCAGCACATTTTCCATCGTGCTGCGCGTGACTTTGTGGACCGGTGTCCACTCACGCGGGAAGAGGTCACGGTAGGAGGGAGTCCCGAAGCGGTCGTCGAGAAGCAGGATGCATCCGGCGTCCTCGATGGTGCGGATGACCCGGCCGGCGGCCTGCTGCACTTTGTTCATGCCGGGGTAAAGGTATGCGTAAGCGAAGCCTTGCCCCGATTTTTCTTCGTAGTAATTGCGGAACAGTTCCCGCTCGTTACAGACCATCGGAAGGCCCGGCCCGACGATGATCGCACCGATCAGGGAATCGCGCCGAAGGTCAATGCCTTCGCCGAAAATCCCACCCATGACGAACAATCCGAGCAGAGAGCCTTCGTGTTCCTCCTCGAACGCAGCGAGGTATTCCTCGCGCTTTTTTTCGTTCATGTTGACGGTCTGCAGCAACAGCGTGCCGTCCCAGTCGGCGAGCTGCGCAGCCACATCCTCGGCAAACCGGTATGACGGGAAGAACGCGATGTAATTGCCTTTGCGCGCGCTGATCAGGGCACGAATGTAATCGGCTATTTTCCGATACTCGGTCTCCGTGCGGTTCTTGAAACGCGTGTCAACGTCGCGCGCGACCATCACGAGTCGTCTCGCGGGGTCAAACGGCGTCGGCGAGTACACCGCATAGTCGTTCGGCTCGCCGCCGAGCTGCTCCTTGTAGTACGAGATCGGAAGGAGCGTCGCGGAGAAGAAAACCGTGCTTCGCGCTTTCTCAAGGCAGGCGGACAGCGGCGCGGCCGCATCCATGCACTGCAGGCGCACGAAGAATTCACCGCCGTTCCGGAAATCACAGTAGATTGTGTAGTTGTCCTCCATTTGCTCGTACATCGCCATCAGATGCTGCAGCGAAAAATAAAGGTTGACTGCCTCGTCAGGCACCGGCCGCTTTCGGTCGGAGAGTACATCGGCGAGCGCGGACATCAGATGGTCGGACTTGATGAAGAACTCCGAAGCCTCCCTGCGCACGGTGAAACCGTCGCATTCCTTGCGGTAGCCAAGCATTACTTTGTTGAGTGCGTTGCAGAGTTTGGCCGTTGTCGGATGGTGTTCCTCAAGCGCTCGCTTCGCGGCGAGCACGTCCTCCTTGACAATCTCTGCGGAGTACATTTCCCGCGAACGTTCCACAAGATTATGCGCCTCATCGATCAGGAAAATGTAGTCCTTTTTTATGCCCTCGGAGAAGTACCGCCGCAGGTATGCGGTAGGGTCAAACACATAGTTATAATCACAGATTACCGCATCCGCGAACAGTGAGAGATCAAGACTTAATTCATGCGGACACACCTGATACCGCTCCGCGTACTCGATGATCGTTTCGCGGCGGATATTAAAACCGATGTGGCGCGCGGGTGAAGAATGCGCGACGGTTGCGTCGGGAGACGGCGACAGCGTGGCGGATGCGTTTGATGACGTATCCTGCGCGACGGCTTCATTTGATGGCGAATCCTGTGCGACGGCCTCGGACAGCAGTGCAAACAACGCCTCGTTGACGCGGTCAAAATGACCGCAGGCGCGAGGGCAGGATACGGGATTGCAGTTCGGTTCATCGAGGATACACAGTTTTTCCTTTGCTGTCAGCGTGATCGTGAAGAGCGCGGCTCCCGCATTCAAAAGGGTGTCACAGCATTCTTCGGCGACAGTGCGGGCGATTGTTTTCGCAGTGAGATAGAAGATCTTCTCCGAAAGACCGCGCCCGAGCGCGAGTACCGCGGGGAACATCGTGGAGATCGTTTTGCCGACGCCGGTGGGAGCCTCAATGAAGAGCTTGCGTCTGCGCAGGATCGTGCGGTAAACATCGAGCACCAGTTCCTTCTGTCCCGGGCGATAATCGAAAGGGAAAGAGAGAGATTCGATGGAGGCGTTGCGGGCAGTCACATGGTCGTTTGTCCATTTGGCCCAACGACAGTAGTCGCGGCAAAGAGACAGGTACCATTCGGTCAGCTCTTCACGCTGAAGAGTTTCGTAGAAATAGCGGATGGCGCCTGAGTCAATGTGCACGTAAGTCATGCGGACGGAAATCTCCGCCAAATCCTTCTCAACAGCTTCAAAATAGGCATAGCAACGGGCCTGCGCGAGATGCACCGGCACAGGGCCGTCCAGGGTGCTGACCTCACGGAGAAGGCATTTGATCTCGTCGATCGTGTGGCCGTATTCCGCATCCTCGTAGATACCGTCGGCCCGTCCCTCCACGGTGATGGCAAAAGTCGTTCCGTCGTGCTCCAGCACTTCCTCATGTTTCAGCATAACTTCTGCTCGATAACCGCCGGGTTGCGCCTTCTGGATGCGACGGTGAATCCGCGCACCTTCCTGCATCGCGTCAGCATCTCGCCCCGAGGAGCGGTTGTCAATGTCACCGCTTCGCGTCAGGAATTCCACGAAATCGCGGACGGAGACGGACACACGGACGGGTGGGTTCTCGAGGGAGGAGATATCCTTTGGGGAAGAGGTGTCCTGCTGGAATGACGCAGCCTGCACGACTGAAGCATCCTGTGGAGCTGATGCGTCTTGCAGCGAGACGGTTACCGTATCCTCCATGGAATCAGTCGCTGCGACAGTTAACGATTCAATTGTGTGTAGCGAGTCATCCATGGCGGAATAGAGTCCTTTCAGGATTTGTTACAGCCTAAAACGGCAGTTTCTCATGTTCATCCAATCCCGATGCATTCGTGGCAGATTCGGATGGCTTTGCTCTTCACATCGTCCCAGCCACCGTTTGACAGGCCGTACCAGAGGAGAAAAACGGCAAGAGCAAGCAGTAGGATCCGTGCGATCAGTCGTCCTGTGCTGCCTGCGCGTTGTGTCGCAAGATCGGCGGTTGCCGGATACTTTGCACTGTGCGGAACAGCCGCGGATACCTGCGCTTGAGCGGCATCACAGTCAGAGGTCATATTACCTCGCCTCGCATCTTTTAAACCAAAGTGAATTGCCCCTGTCGGGCAGACTTCGCTGCAGCTCCCGCAGTGGATACATTCCCGGTCGCCGACTTTGCGGATGTCCATCGGACAATGGTGAACGCAGGCATCGCAGTGCGTACATCGGTTCGGATCCACCTTGACTCCGAAAAATGACACCGGATGAAAGAAAGAATAGATGGCGCCGAGCGGACAGACGAAGCGGCAGAAGGCACGGAAACAGATCACACAGAATATTACGCACAGTATGAGGATCAGTATTTTCCGGGAGAACAGTGTGCCGGTCATTTTGCGAAGCATCTTATTCTTGAAGGTGAGAGGGAGACCGGCTTCGAAGGTGCCCGCGGGGCAAATGTATTTGCAGAATCCGGGAGCGAATTTCCAAAGCGGAATTGCGATGACCAGAACCGCGAGGAGGATGTATTTGACGTAGGAGAGCGCGCGGGTGACGCAGTTCTTGCGCAGCTTCGGCGTCGGCAGTTTGTGGAGCAGTTCCTGGAGCAGACCGAACGGACACAGGAAACCGCAGATGAAACGGCCGAGAAAAAGACCAAACAGAAGAAGCGTCCCGAGAATGTAGTACGGGGCGCGGTAACGCGAGTTGACAAGCGCGTTCTGAAGACTTCCGAGAGGGCAGGAAGCGACGGCGCCGGGACAGGAGTAGCAGTTGAGTCCGGGGGCGCACAATCCTTTGCTGTCACCCTTGTAAATCTTGCCGTCGGCAAACCCGCGGAAGTTGAAATTGTACAACGCTGCCGCGGTCAGCTGGGTGAAGCGGCGGATAAACGGCATGTTAGAACGTTTCGGTTTACGGTCGGTTTGTTCGGTCATGGCAGGGATTCCGTTTCTTGCGGTTTTGAAATCCGCTTTGCTTTATAGGGCTGCTGAGATGCGGTTTTACTGTGCAGTCGTTGAGCTGTGTTTCAGCATTCGAACGTTCATAGCCTATTGCTCCTCAGCGTATTTCGTGAGCAACTCCTTGTAGTAGCTGTAGGAGTTGGTACCGACGATCGTTTCGCGGACAATTCCCTTGACAATGATCACGGTATAAGGGATATAGTCGCTCGGGTAATATTCGGGGATGTGCGTGCCGTAGGCGTATCCGATGAAACCGGGAGCGTAGCCTTTTTCGCCGACAAATCTCACCACGGTATTAACATCCGGGTCGCCGATGCTGATGCAGCGCACGGTCACACCCGGGGTGTTTTCCTTGTAGAGCTTCTGCAGATCCGGCATTTCCCGAACGCAGGGGCCGCACCAGGTCGCCCAGAAGTTCAGCAGGACGACGCCGTCATCGTAATCCGACAGGCGAAACGTACTGCCGTCCTGGAAAGTAAGCGTAAATTCGGGAGCCACATCGCCGGTCGACAGTTCCTTTGCCTTGCCGCTTTGGGTGTCGGCGTTGGGGCGGTTGGGAAAACGGTCTGCGTCGGACTTGCCGTCCGCAGCCGGTGTCCCGTTAGCGTTGTCGTCGTTTTTGCCCTCGCAGCCGGTGAGGAGCGCCAGTGACAGAATGAAAACAAGTAAAATGGTTCCAAAGAAACGAATTGATCTCATAAATCGGGGCCTTTCTTGAAGATGATCCGGTGACATTTTCCGATGCGGAAAATGCCTTTTCTCATTATACCTTAATCAGCGCAGAACGGCAATCGCAACTTGCGGCAGGAAGTGTTTCGGCAGGTCACAAGAGGTGCTGCTGACGAAATAGCTATTGACAGTATTTTATCCAATTTGTATAATATCCACGACAGCGAAAGGCGAACGGTTGCGCGTACCAAATGACCGCAACGGAGGATCCGGAAAGGAAGTAATTGCTTTGACACGGAAAGAATACAAAGAATTGCTCAAGTATGACCTGTATCAGGGTAAAAAGGTATCGTTTCTGAACAGAATCCGAATCAAGTATTATGCTGCCAACACTAATTTTGTATATCTATGCAGAAAAATGTGGTATCTTCAGACGAAGGGAGCACTCGGAAAGTTGCGGGCTAAGAGGTGTTCCATGAAAATTCTGCACAAATACGGATGTTGGATTTCCGTTAATGCGCAAGTGGGGAAAGGATTTAAAGTAGCCCATCCGGTTGGGATTGTTTTGGGAACTTGCTCGGTCGGCGAGAATTTCGCATTGTATCAGAATTCAACGATCGGGATCAAAACACGGGAAGATTGGGAACGTTCAAGAGAAGGAGCATTTGCCCGGATCGGAGATAATGTAGTAGTATATGCAAGCAGCATCATTTTAGGAGATATATCTATTTGCGATAATACACGTATCGGGGCGAATTCTCTGGTGATAAAAAGCATTGATGAGCCAGGAACATATGTCGGCAATCCTGTACGGAAAATAAAAGAAAAAGAATAAGAATCGGAGGACAGAATCATGAGCGATTTCGATGAGATTTATGATAAGGACGAAGTGACCCTGTATCTGGATGATGATACCGAGCTGAAATGCGATGTGATCGGCATTTTCCCGGGGCCCGATGACCGCGAGTACATTGCGGTGACACCGCAGAATTGGGAGGGCGACGAGGAGCCCGATGTGTATCTGTATCGTTTCTGGGAAAATCCGGAGGACGAGAACGATATCCGCATCGATGATATCGAGACGGACGAGGAGTTCGAGGCTGCTTCGAAGGCGTACGACGAGTTCCTTGCGGACGAGTATCTGCTGGATGAAGACGAGGAAGAGTGATTTGCAGCAGGCAAATGTTGAGAACCGCCGGAGCAGTGCACAGACATTGCTCCGGCTTTTTTATGATTATTTTGAATGTTTGCTGTGGATCTGCACCAACATCCCCCTTGCGCACAAACTGTACGACAATGTCTTTGGCAGCAGAAAACGGTCAAACCTAGCGCGCAGGCGGTCATTCTCAAGCGACAGGACAGTACCCTCGCCGAACTGACGGTGTGTGATGCGCGTGCCGGGGAGCAGACTGCCGACAGGCAGAAGAATTTCACCGAGGAATCCGGATGGCGGCAAATCCTTGCCGAACCGTTTCTCGGTATACATCAATATGAGCGACTCGCGGGCGCGGGTCATGGCGACGTAGAGAAGGCGGCGTTCTTCCTCGATGGTTTCGGGGAGGAGCGCCTTTTTGTGCGGCACCAGCGTCTCGTTGCAGTCACAGATGTACACGTGCTGAAACTCCAGGCCTTTGGATGCGTGAAATGTCATCAGCGCGACGCGGTTGTCCTGCGTTTCATTTTCCGAAGAGGAGCGATGGCGGGAAGCCTCGCGGTACGTTTTCTCCACGGCCTCGAACAACTGCGGTACCGTGTCGAAGGCGCGAACGGTTTCCTGAAATTCGGCGAGCGTGTCGAGCGCGTCGTCTCCGCGGGGGTTATGCTCGGTAACATGCCCGTCGTACCCGACGATCTTGCGTACGTAGTTGACTGCGGCATACGGTGTCATCCGCGACAGCATGGAGAGGTCGTAGATCAGGCGGTCCACGTTGGTTGCCAGGTAATTCTTGCCCTCCTTTCGCGCCAGGTCACGAATCGATTCGAGGTCGATCTCCGGGCTGCTGAGCAGGCGCCGTTCGATATAACGCTTGGGCTGGTTCGCGATCGCGAGGATGGTGCCGCGGCTTCGGTCGCCACGTGATGCGCGCAGGTATGCCAGCACGACGCGCACCTGGGGGTCGTCGTAGAGGTTCGGAAGGAACCCGCGGATGCGGTACGGTATGCCGGCGCGTCCGAGCGTGTCGCAGAGACTTCGCATCTGCAGGTTGGTGCGAAACAGCACGGCGATCTCGGAGAGGGGACAGGCCTGATTTGTGAGTGCTGTGATCTCCGAGAGAAGGAACTCATTTTCCGAAGTGACGGTATCGAAACAAAGAATGCGAACGTCGCTTCCGGACGGGCGCGAGGTGGTATGTTCCTTCTGATAGCGGACTTGGTTGTTGGCGATGAGCGCGTCCGCTGCGCAGACGATCTGCGGGGTGCTCCGATAGTTGACCGGAAGCGTGATGACGCGGCAGGAGGGCATGTCCTTCGGCATGCGCTGCATGATCTGCGGATCAGAACCACGGAAACTGTAGATCGACTGGTCATCGTCGCCGACCGCGAAGAGGTTGCCGCCCGCGCCGGTGAGAAGACGAACGATCTCGTACTGAAGGTGATTCACGTCCTGGAACTCATCGACGAGGAGGTAGCGGTAGCGCCTGCGCCAGAAATCGAGCACGGCGGCATCCTCCGTGAGCAGTTCGCGGGTGAGCAGGAGCATGTCCTCAAAATCGACTTTTCGGCGCCTTCCGAGTTCCGCGCGGTACTGTGTAAAGGCTTTGGAAAATGCTTCTACATCACATGTGGAAGGCTTGTATTTAAACAGTTCTACTTGTGTAGTATCAAGATCGTGACACTTGACGCGAAGGACTTCCTCATAGATGTCGCGCACGAGAGCCGGATCTTCCGCATACTCCGGGCGGATGCCGATCAGGATCTCGCTCATGAGCGAGATGGCGTCCGTCTCCCGGAGGATTGAGTCCGCGCCGAAGCCGCGGGCGTACTGCAGCATGTGAAAGAAACAGGCGTGAAATGTTCCGAAGGTGACGCCGGGGTAGAGCCGCTCCGTCAGCGTGTCAAAGCGCTGTTTCATCTCCCCGGCGGCAGCGCGAGAGAAGGTGATGACCAGAATTTGCTCAGGCGGAACAAGGCACTCTTCGATCAGGTGCCGTACGCGGTTGGTGATGACATACGTTTTGCCGGAGCCGGGACCTGCGAGAACAAGCATGGGACCGTCCTGATGACGGATCGCTTCCTCCTGGGCAGGGTTGCTCCTCGGGGTGGTGTTATTCGATTGTGCCATGGGAATACCTCGTAGTTGCCGGAAACGGCAGAATTTATGAACGATATGAGAGTAGAAAAGATGTTGAGAAAACGCCGATGAATTCAGCTTTTGGAAGAAAGAATATCCGGGGCAGCAGGACGCTGCCCCGTTGCTGTCAGAAAATGTGAAGTGAAGAAATGCGCGGTCAAATGAGAGCTTGCCGGATGCCTTGCCTTACAACAGACAATTCACCGAAATCACTCTGCCGAGACTGTTGCAGCCAGCTTCTCGATACCGATGCGCACGCGGCGAAGACTCTCGTCCTTGCCGAGGATCTCCATAATCTCGTAAGCGCCGCCGGGCGTCATTTGCTTGCCGGAGACGGCGGTGCGCAGAGGCCAGAGGCAGACGCCGTTCTTGATCTCTTTCTCGGCGACATAGTCCATGCAGAGTTTCTCAAGACCTGCGTAGGAGTAGTCATCAAGCGCCTCCAGACGGGGCAGAAGATCGCGGAGAACATTGAGCGCGATCTCGGAGTTTGTCTTCATTTTCTTGTGCGTGTACATCTCGATGTCGTAGTCCGGAAGCTCCTCGAAGAAATCGATCTTCTCGGCGATGTCCGTGAACGTTTCGATACGCGTCTTGACGAGGTCGGCGATTTTCCGAAGATCGCAGTCGCGCTTTACAACCTCGCGGATGTAGGGAAGCGCGAACTCGTAGTAGCGCTCGTTGTCCATGTTCTTGATGTACTCGCCGTTCATCCAGCGAAGCTTTGTCATGTCAAACACGGCGGGGGACTTGCTGATGTGGTGGTAGTCGAATCTCTCAATCAGCTCCTGCAGGGACATGATCTCGGTGTTATCCTCCGGGCTCCAGCCGAGAAGCGCGATGAAGTTGATGATCGCCTCAGGCACGAATCCCTGCTCGAGAAGATCCTCGAACGAGGAATGGCCGCTTCTCTTGGCGAGCTTCTGATGCTCCTCGTTGGTGATAAGCGGGCAGTGGATGTACACCGGCTCCTCCCAGCCGAACGCGTTGTAGAGTCGCGTGTACTTCGGCGTCGAGGAAAGGTACTCGTTGCCGCGCACGACGTGCGTGATGCCCATCAGATGGTCGTCGACGACGTTCGCAAAATTGTAGGTCGGATAGCCGTCGCTCTTGATCAGGATCATATCGTCGAGCTCATCGTTGTCGACGGTGATGTCGCCATAGTTGGCGTCGGTAAATGTGGTCGTTCCCTCAGCGGGAATGTTCTGGCGGATGACGAACGGCATGCCTGCTGCGAGATTGGCCTCGATCTCCTCCTTGGAGAGCGACAGGCAGTGCTTGTCGTATTTCGTGATCTCTTTACCCTCGCTGTCCACGACGCCCTTCAGCGAATCCAGGCGCTCCTTGGTACAGAAGCAGTAGTACGCCTCGCCTTTCTCAATCAGCTTCTTCGCGTACTCCATGTAGAGACCGGTCTTCACGCGGTCACTCTGCACATAGGGGCCGACGCCCTTGTCCTTGTCCGGACCCTCGTCGTGCTCCAGACCGGCCTTCTCCATCGTGCGGTATATGATGTCGACGGCACCTTCCACATAGCGCTCCTGGTCCGTGTCCTCGATTCGTAAAATGAAATCGCCGCCCTCATGCTTTGCGGTCAGGTACTCGTACAGCGCGGTACGAAGGTTACCGACATGCATGCGGCCCGTGGGGCTGGGGGCGAAACGTGTTCTGATCTTCATGGTGCTACCTCACAAGGTTTTAGTTTAATGTGTCCACAATCTTACAGCCCGCGAGAGGATTTGTCAATATATGCGGCGGTATAACTGTGAGTCCGTGGGGAGAGTTTTCCGGCTCACTTTTCGTTGCCTGAAACCGCTCTTCATGGTATGATAGCAGAGTACAGAGGAAGAAGGAGCGTGTACCTTATGCATTACCAGTGTTTGATCGTGGACGATGAGACCGATCTTGCGAAAATGACCGCCGAGTATTTTCAGATGTTTGATGTGGCGACGGCGGTTGTGGACAGCGCGGCGGCATGCTACGAGTTTTTTGCAGACAATACGGCGGAGCTGATCCTTTTGGACATCAATCTGGGGGACGGGTCCGGCTTTTCGGTGTGCCGGAAACTCCGCGAGGAATACAATCTTCCGATTCTGTTCATCAGCGCCCGCCAGAGCGACGACGATGTGCTCGCGGCGCTCTCCATCGGCGGCGACGACTACATCAAGAAGCCGTACAGCCTGTCGGTGCTTCTTGCCAAAGTGAAGGTCAACCTGAAGCGGGTCGGAGAGCTGAAGGCTGCGCAGGCAGCGGAGAAGGCTCTTTCGGAAAATGCGGGCAGGTCCGCGGGGCAGTCCGTCGGCGCCAAGCAGGAGGGCAGCACGGTGGACGGTACGAACGGTGCGGGAGCACCCGGCGGAAACGCAGAACCCTCGCTGCTGGAACTGGATCCGGCAACCATGTCGGTGCTGCGACGCGGCGAGAGAATCCCGCTGAAGGCCAAGGAGTTCGCGCTTCTGACATGCCTGTATAACCATCGGAACACGATCGTCACGAAGGAAGTTCTGTTCGAGGAAGTCTGGGGCGACGCCTTCTACGGAGACGGAACGCTCAACGTGCACATCCGGAAACTGCGTGAGAAACTGGAGGACGACCCGAACGCACCGACGCTGATCAAGACCGTGTGGGGAACGGGATACATACTGGAAATCTGATGTGAGAGAATAAACGCATGAAGAAACTGCTGATACTATATGTGATCATCATGCTGGCGGCTCTGGTACTGCTTTTTAAGATGTCCGCGGAAGAGACGAGCAGCAAGCGCGACATGGTCGCGTACAACGACCGGCTGCACAATGCCTATGATGCCTATCTCGCCGGGCACAGCGCGGCGGAGATCGAGGCGCAGTGCGGATGCATCCTTCTGCTGGAACCGAACCAGGCAGAATTGACGCGACTGTATGCGGAATACGCGCTGGTGATGGATTTTGCGCCGGAAGGGGAGCCCATCGGCAAGATCGCGTGGCGCGATGTCAGGGAACAAAACGAGGCAGGAAAAAACTCGTTCCGGACAACTGCTCTTATTTTCTGGGGTGTTATGCTCGTGCTGGGACTTGCGCTGTTGCTGGCGGTCGACCGCTATCTGCTTCGTCCGAACAGGGAAATGCGCGCTTACGCTGGCGAGATCGCGAAGGGGAATTTAGATGTTCCTCTGCCGATCCGCAGAAACAATCCGTTCGGAAATCTGACGGAAAGCTTTGACCTCATGCGCGAGGAGCTGCGCGCTTCGAAGGAGCGCGAGGCGGAGGCGGAGAAGGCGAAGAAGGAACTTGTGGCAGAACTGGCGCACGATATCAAGACGCCGGTGGCGACGATCCGTGCAACATGTGAAGTGTTGGAACTGCGACAGCAGCGGAGGATCGATCGGCTTACCGCGGTCGATAGCGAGGAGACTACCGACCCTGACAGCCTTCGGAGAGCCGCGGATGACGCGCGCGAGGCGTCCGTCGCGGAGGCGCGGGACGTTCTCGAGAAGGCCCGGACGATCGGACACAAGACGGAGACGATCCAGCAGCTGATGGACAACGTGTTCACGGCGACACTCGAGGAGCTCGACCATATTGAGGTGAATCCGGCGGAGGAGAACTCCACGATCATCGAGGAGTATTTTCGAAACCTGCGCAACTACGGCAACATCATTCTGGAAAATGAGATCCCGTCCTGCCTGGTCTACATGGACCGGCTGAGGATGGAGCAGGTCATCGACAACGTGGTCGGGAACTCGCACAAATACGCCGGCACGGACATTCATGTCCGGTTTGACGAAACCGTGCGGAAGGACAGGGACGGCGCCGGAGCGTCGTATATCGTGATCTGCATTCGGGACGACGGACCGGGCGCTCCGGAGGAGGAACTCCCACTTCTGATGAGCAAGTACTACCGAGGGAGCACAGCGAAGGACAAGGCGGGCTTCGGCATGGGTCTGTACCTCGTGCGCTCTTACATGGAGAAGCAGGGCGGCGGTGCGGAAATCTACAACGACAACGGGTTTGTCGTAACCTTATATCTTCGGAAGGTTTGATATGATACAGGACATTTTCCCCAGCAAACTGGATAACCATTACGTCGATGAGACGGCCACGGAGCAGGACTTCGTGATGCGGATCGACGGGGACGGACGTCTGCTTGTGAAGATCGAGGACGGGCAGATCACGTTCCCGACCGGCGCACAGATCTCCGGCGACAGGGCGGCCTATCTGTTCTCCGTCGACGAGGCAAAGTATTTTCTGGAAGGCGGTCGGAAGGGCGGTCTCCTGCAGAACGGGGAGAACCCGGACGGATATGAATTCCGGTCGCTTCGGGAGTTGCGAGATTCGTGTGCCGGCAAGGAACTTCTGGTCGCGTTCACCGCGTACCACCTGTGGAAATGGTACCGCGACAGCCGGTTCTGCGGGCGCTGCGGCACGGCGACGGAGCATGACCCCAACGAGCGGGCGATGCGTTGCCCGGAGTGCGGCAACGTCATTTATCCGCGCATCAATCCGGCGGTGATCGTCGGCGTGATCAAAGGGGACTCCATCCTGATCACCCGCTACCGCACCGGCTACGGCCACAATGCGCTCGTGGCGGGTTTTACGGAGATCGGGGAGACGCTCGAGGAGACCGTGAAGCGCGAGGTGATGGAGGAGACCGGTGTCAGTGTGAAGAACATTCGCTACTACAAGTCGCAGCCGTGGGGGATGGCACAGGATATCCTGGTCGGCTTCTACTGCGATGCGGACGGGGACGCCCGGATTCGGATGGATGCGAATGAACTTCGCTATGCGGAGTGGGTGAAACGGGAGGATGTAGTACTCCAACCGAACAATTTAAGCCTTACAAACGAGATGATGAGGATGTTCCGGGACGGGGAAATGGCGTGATATCTTGCATTTTCACGGAAAATCAATCTGAAACGGGCGTCTGAGGGTGATGGAATCACAGACCGGAAAGAAAAAACATCGTATTTTACCCCACAGTGGTATATAATCTATACTGTGGGGTAATTCTTATTTTGAGACCGCGGGGGATACAGAGCGATTCGCGGGAAAACAGGAATAGGACTGTGCCGTGCTTGAGCGGGATCGGAGTTTTCAGATCGATCGGATGCACGGCGTTCCCGGCAGTGCCGGGAGAGGAGGGAAAGCAGCAGTATGTTTACGTGGAATTACCAGTACATTTCGAAAGTGAGACTGGCAACGTCGCTCGCGCAGATGATGCTTGATCCGGAGAAGGGGGATATCCTGATCCGGATCCACACGGCGATCCATCTTGAGGACGAGGCGGTTGAGCTGGCGAGGTTCATCAAGACGATCGTGCCGGAAGCCAGGATCGTCGGGACGAGCACATCCGCGGTCATCAACCGCGGCAAGCTCGCGATGAACCAGTGTGTGGTCTCGGTGACGCAGATGAACGGCGGGCATGTACAGTCGCACATCATTCCCACGCGCAATCCGGAAACCGGACTCCCGATCTCCGTAGACGAAGTGTGCCATTCGGCGCAGTGCAGCGTGCTTCGGGAAGACACGAAACTGATCCTGATGTTCCTTGCGGGAACATACCTGGATATCCAGCGGATGGTTGATCGGAGCAATGAGTGCAAACCCGGCGTGCAGATGATCGGCGGCATTGTCAATGTATCTGAAATCGGGATTCAGAAGGAATGTAAGGCCGGCTTTGTTTTCGATGAGAACGGATGGACGTCCGAGGGACTTCTCATGGCGACGCTCGGCGGCGAAGAGATGGAGTGCTTCAGCACCTACGCAACGGGAGTGCAGGCGATCGGCAACGAATACGAGATCACGGACGCGTTCGGAAGCTGTTTCCTGGGGATGAACGGGATTGATGCCGCGCAGGAATACAGCACGGGAATCGGAGAGGCGCTTCGGGACCGTCCGGAGCTTGCGGAGCTCTTCCCGCTTGTTTACTCCGACATGCCCGACATCCCCGTGCCGATCCAGTACCTGGATGAGCAGAGCCTTGCACAGCTGTTCCCGGAGGAGGATCCCGCGTACGCCGCAATGTTCGCGCAGCGGCCGGATCTCGACCGCAATGCGAAGAAATCCTATATTTGCACAAATCACAATATTCAGGTCGGACGGAAGCTCCGCAGGGCATTCATTTACGACCGCAAGATCATCGCGGATAACCGCGCGATGTTCGGCCATGTGGAGAGTTTTGAAAAATCCGACACGATCTTTGCGTACTCCGGAGCGGCCCGGTCGCTGATCTATTCGAACTGCGCCAAATGGGAACTTTCCGCCTACGAGAACTCCAACATCTGCGGCTGTGTCACGAATGGTGAGATCCTGTTCGCAAACGACCGGAACACGCTGGCGGACTGTGCATTTGCCGTGTCCGTGCTCGGCGAGGAGGCGAACACGCAGGAGTGTAATCCGTACGCATTTTCCCATACCGACTCGCTCGCGGCGGACAACCGGGCGCTTCTCAACTACCTCATGGACATTGAGAGCTATCTGGAGAGCAGTTCCTCCGCTGGGGCTGCGAACGGGCTCCGCTCGTTTGTGCGCGACTGCGAGCTGAAACTTCTCTATTCGGAAAATGAGGACATCCCGAACGAAGCTGCCCTCCATATGGACATCAAACTGAAGGAGTACGACCGCATCTGCTTTATCCAGGTGCCGGACACGTCAGGTATGAAACTGGTCTTCGACGAGGAGCTGATCCGCCTGACGCAGCGCGCGTTCCTAGGCAAATGCGCCGATTACGCGAAGCGTCATGACTACCGCGTCTATGCGCTCGAGGACTGGCGAGTGGCCATCGGAGCGCCCTCGTATGCGGTCTCCATGCCGAAGCTGACCAGGGATATGGAAAACCTGCAGAAGGAACTGTTCACGACGACGGAGGGACTGATCGCGATCGTTCCCATTTTCTGTATCATCAACGGCTGCACGGTGGAAAATACGGAATCGGTATACAATTCCGCGCGGCTCGAGATGATGAACCGCAACATGCAGTTCTATGTCTGCGACGCGAAGAGCTTCCAGTCGGATGAGGAGAGCATCCGGGAGCGCTATCACATGGTCAACGTGATCAACTACGCGATCGCGCATGACCGGATTATTCCGTACTACCAGGGAATCCGGGACAACGCGACGGGCACGATCCACCATTACGAGTCCCTGATGCGGCTGGAGGACGAGAATGGCACGATCTACACGCCGTACCGCTTCCTGGATGTCGCACGGTCCTACGGACTTCTTTATGATTCCGTCTCCGCCATCATGATCCGCAAGGTGTTTGAGCGGTTCCGCGATGCCGAGAACATCAGCGTGAGCATCAACCTTGGCATGCGTGACATCAAGAACCGGGACACGATGGAGCTTGTGTACGACTCGCTCACGGAAGTGAAGCATCCCGAGAATTTCATTTTTGAGATATTGGAAAATGAAGACGTGGAGGCGTACGATGTCCTCGAGAGTTTTGTCGACCGGATCCATCAGCTGGGGGCCAAGATCTCCATCGATGATTTCGGCAGCGGTTATTCGAATCTGCAGCATGTGATCAGCATCCATTCGGACTTCATCAAGATTGACGGGTCGATCGTCCGCAAATGCTGTGAGAGCCCCGAGGCGGAACTTCTGATCACGCTGATCATGGGCTACAAACAGCTTGGCATGCAGAACCTTAAAGTGGTTGCGGAGTTTGTGGAAAATGAGGAGATCCAGAACGTGCTGCTTAAGCACGGGATCGATTATTCGCAGGGATATCTGTTCTCCAGACCCGTACCGGAGATTGCCGTGTAAGACAGGGAGGAAAGCATAGTATGGCGAATTACGGTGATTCAAAAAAGACGATCGGTTTGATCCTGGAGGATATCTCCGTCGACTACTCGAAGGAGATCATCCACAGCGTGCGCACAGCCATGGCGGGACACAGCGACATGCGCCTTGTCGTGCTTGCGGGCATTCATGACGAGGAGAAAAACCGTCAGGACGGAAACTACTGGTACAAGACCGTACACAACTCCGTGTACCACCTCGAGGAGATGCTGAACCTTGACGGTCTGATCCTGACGCTGCCGAACATCTGCGGCGTGAGCGGTGACGATGTCATTGACGAGAGGTACAGCAAGTTCGCGAAGGTTCCCAAGATCTTCGTCTCGACTGATGTAGCCGACGCCACTACCGTTCGGTACGACAACGAGCAGGGACTTCGTGAGGCGATCGAGTACCTGATCAATGTCAAGGGAGTCACCAGACTCTGCATGCTCGGCGGCCGTGACGACAACGGGGATGCTCAGGAACGAAAGCGCGTATTTATTGATTGCCTGACCAAGAGTCGGATCCCGTACTCGGAGGATATGTACGAGAAGACAGACATGTCCATCGAATCACGCGCGGCAGCGGAGAAGTTGATGGACCGGAATCCCGACGTCCAGGCGATCTTCTGCGTCAATGACCAGGTTGCGGTATCCATGTACGACGTTCTCAAGGAGAGAGGACTGATGCCCGGCAAGGATGTGCAGGTGTTCGGATATGACAACACCAAGTTTGCCGGCACGATGATCCCTCCGCTGGCTTCCATCGGAGCGGACGGCCCCACACTCGGTCAGAAAGCAGTGGAACTTCTGCTTGAGAAAATGGAGGGCAGGGAAGTCGAGTCCGTGGTGCTTCCGACGCGTCTGTACGGGCGGGAGTCCCTCGAGTATGAGATGTACGAATACACGACGATGGAGATGCTTCAGATCGACACGGCGTTCATTTACCGGATGTTTGACGACTGCCTCTACCGCTACGCGAGCGAGATCCATGACAATGACGAGGTCAATCTCCGCCGACTGTTCTTCGAGTTTATCTCGCGAATGCTGCGCTCCATGGTATCAAACTCCATGACGATGGAAGAGTTCGCGGAACTGCGAAGACTGATCCACATTTTCTTCGCGAACGGCGCGATGAAATATACGGATCCCGCGAAACTGGTGAGAAGCATCGAGCGCCTGCAGAACAGTATGAACAAGTCGCAGAAGTCCGTCAATGCGAACCTTATGAACAACCGCTGCTTCTCCTACATGAAGGACCGCGCGATCATGGCCATGTCCGAGGAGATCAACGCGATCGGTGAGAACCTTAAGAAGGGCCGCGAGCGTCTTCAGGATTTCTTCGTCAAATGCATGGAGTTCGAGGGGATCGATGAGGTGAACGAGGAGACGGTGATCCGCAACTGCGACCGGCTCGGGTTGTCCAACATTGCCGTGTTCCTGTTTGAGAAGCCGGTAATCTACCGGGACGGGGAACCGGTCGAGTTCCCGTCGGTCATCCGGATGATGTGCTCGGTGAGAGACGGTGAGATCCGCGTGCTTGCACCGCAGAGGCGCCTGTGCCCGGTGAGCAGCATCCTTGAACGCACGGAACTTCCGAAGTGTGACAGCTTTGCGGTGATCCCGGTGTTTTACGGATGCCGGATCTACGGCCTGCTGCTCGCCGAGATGAACGAGTACACGGCGGACCGCGGCAACATCGTCGCCGATCAGCTCGGGCGGACGCTGCGGATCAACGAGAAGGACTGAGCATCGGGAAAGCCGGGGAGAAGGACGTTGTGTCTTCAACAATGATACAAAAAGTGTAAAACAAAAGCATAAACATAACGGAGGTGAACAACTGTGGGAAAACAGAATTGGAAAGCCGGCAACATGCTGTACCCTGTGCCGGTTGTGATGGTGAGCTGCAAGAAACCGGGGGCAAATGAGAAACCGAACATCGTGACGCTTGCGTGGGCGGGAACAATCTGTTCCGACCCGGTAATGCTGTCGGTGTCCGTGCGGCCGGAACGTTACTCGCATGAACTCATCGAGGAAAGCGGCGAGTTCGTCGTCAATCTCGTAAACCGCGAGCTTACGGAGTCGTGCGACTGGTGCGGCGTGCGCTCGGGGCGCGATTACGACAAATTCCGTGAGCGCGGGCTGACAGAGTATGTCTCCGAATACATGGAGACTCCGGCGATCGCGGAGAGCCCGGTCAACCTGTACTGCAAGGTGCGCAAGGTTGAGAGGCTCGGCTCCCACGACATGTATATCGCGGAGATCGTCGGCGTCACCGTCGATGACCGCTACATGGACGAGAAGGGACGCTTTGACCTTGAGGCAGCGGAGCTCGTTGCATACTCCCACGGCGTGTACCATGCGCTCGGGGAGAAACTCGGAACGTTCGGGTACTCTGTGAAGAAGCAGTGAGACCGGAAGACCGCGGGATTCGCGAATCGGCGGGAAGCAGGCTCGGTGAAAACGAGGCGGTCAGAAATGCACAGAAAGAAAACAAGCCGCAGGAAACCGCGGCTTGAAGTGTTTTCAGGGGGTGCTGCAGGATGTGATCGGTCCGTGGATTACCATCGGGAGATTACTTGGCATTTTTGCGTCGCATGCGCTTCATTTTCCGTTTGCGCTCACGCCGATGCCGGATGATCTGGGCGAGCAGCACAATGCCGATGACGAACAGAACACCGCAGAGAATGGGAATCAGGATGCTGCTGCCATCGTCCGTATCATCGGCGGAAGCAGTGGATTTGCGGTCCGATGTCTTTCCGCTGTCCGTGATCGTAGGCTCCGGAGAGGGCGTCGCCGTCGGGGCCGGAGTGGGCGTCGGTGTGAGAAGAGGAAGCTCTTCGCGGAGCTTGGCGCCGCATACGGAGCAGGTGAACTCGCCGAGTCCGTGGGACTCCAGTGTAGACTCCGTTACGGTCTCATAAGTATCGGACAATGTATGCGCGGGAAGCGTGTAGGCGTCGCGGTACGTGTACCCGCAGGTTTTGCAGGTGTGCTCCGTATAGCCGGGGTTCTTGCAGTTGTCAGAGGCAATCACGGAATCCGTGTACTCCGGGTTCTCACACATGTGAGGAAGAAGATTGACCGAGTAGTCCTTTCGCTCATCGCGCTTGAAATCGTAGGTATTGCCGGAGTCGGTGAATTTGCGGTCCATGACCTCGCCGTAGTCCTTCTCGCAGTATGCGCGCCGGTTCGTGTTGTCCTCGAAAAAAGTGATGAACCCGCTTAAGGTGTTATCCTTCATGAAGCCCTTGCGGTCGAACCGCTTCGGGTAAATGATGTACATGCCGACCATGCCGCCGCTGTGGACGTAGCCGTGGTCGGAGATAAATCCGGCGATCTTTATGGTACAGCCCTCGATGTCGGGATAGCCTGCAGCGCAGATGCCGCCGAGATACTGCTCGTCACGGTTCTTCTTGTCGAGGTCGATGTTCACAAGCGTCGCGTCGGCCGTGCAGTTGCGGATGACCGCGTTGCCGTAGCCGATCACGCCGCCTACGCCGAACATCCGGCCGTTGTCAACGTCGAGCCGGAGAGAGCCTGTCACCTCGCAGTTTTCAATCGTTGTCTCGGAGGCAAACCCGGCGATCCCGCCTAAGAAGCAGTCGCCGTCGTAGTTCTGCGTCATGTCGATGCCGACCAGACGCACATTTTGGATGGTCGCATTTTCTGCGATCGCGAAGAGCCCGGCGAAGTGCGTGTCGTAGGTTTTGCGGTTGCCGTCGTAGGTCACGCGTGTCTCCTTGGACACCGCGACCGTGTTGAGGTTGAGGATCGTGAAGCCGCGACCGTCAAACTGTCCGGTGAAGGTGATCGCGGGCCATTGTACGCCGTCCATGTCGATGTCGCACATGAGAACATACGATCCGGCGGGATCATCGGCGATGGCAAGCATTCCGGCTGCGTCGTAGATCGGCGTCGGGGACTGCGCGTCGTCCGCGCCGGCAGAGCGGCACGAAGCGATCAGCAGAAGAATCGTGCATATGAGAAAGAGTCGTTTCATGGAAACCTCCGGAGAATCATTTTACTCGACATAGAATAGCAGAAAAACGGAATCTTGGCAAGGGCGCGGATTCCCGTAAAAATGACGTGAAAACGGGAATGCGCAAAAGAAAACGGCTTTTATCCCGGAGCGGGGTTTTTCCGTTTGCGTTTCTTGCCGGTGTGCTTTATAATATCTATGGTCTGAATCGAATCGGGTTCAGCGGAATGCGCGAACTATGAACCATACGGAGGTAGGTATGAGCACATATGAGGTTTCCCTCGTTAAGATGGCAGAGAAGATGAATCTGGTGAATCTCACACCGGAGATCGACATTTCCAAACGGAAGATAACGAAACCGGAGATCAACCGACCGGCATTGCAGCTGGCCGGCTTTTTCAGTGATTTCGACGCGGAGCGCGTGCAGTTGATCGGTAACGTGGAGTACGCGTACATGTATAAGAATGAGATGACCTCGGAGGACCGCCACATCTGCTTCTCACGGTTGATGGGGTACGGCGTGCCGTGCATCATTTTCTGTCGTGATCTGCATGTGAGCGACGGTATGCGCAAGCTTGCTCTCGACAAGGGCGTGCCGGTGTTCCAGAGCAGCATGGAGACGACATACCTGGTGGCTGAGCTGGTTCGCTGGCTGAAGGTTCAGCTGGCGCCGCGCATCTCAATCCACGGCGTGCTGGTCGATGTCTTCGGCGAGGGTCTGCTGATCATGGGTGAGAGCGGCATTGGTAAGAGCGAGGCAGCGCTGGAGCTCATCAAGAGAGGACACCGCCTGGTTTCCGACGACGTCGTCGAGATCAAGAAGGTCAGCGACGATACGCTGTTCGGATCGGCACCCGATGTGACGAAGCATCTGATCGAGCTTCGTGGTATCGGTATCATCGATGTCAAGACGCTGTACGGTGTGCAGAGTGTCAAGGAGACGCAGACGATCGACCTTGTGATCCAGCTAGAGGAGTGGGACCGAGAGAAGGAGTATGACCGCCTCGGCCTTGAGGAGCGCTACACCGAGTTCCTCGGAAACCGCGTGGTGTGCAACAACATTCCGATCCGGCCCGGCCGTAACCTTGCCATCATCTGCGAGGCGGCTGCCATCAATTACCGTCAGAAGAAGATGGGTTACAATGCGGCCCTTGAGCTTCAGAAGCGAGTGACGGAAAATCTGATGAGGCATGCGAACGGAGAGATCGATTAAACCCATTGAATACTATAAAGAGGTGTAACGACATGAGATATTGTTTCGGCATTGATATCGGCGGAACGTCCATCAAGTGCGGTTTGTTCACGCAGGACGGCGCCGTTGTAAGAAAATGGGAGATTCCGACGAACCGCGAGGCGGGCGGCGTGAAGATCCCCGGCGAGCTGGCCGCTTCCATCTCGGAAGTGATGGGGGAGGAGAAACTGACGCAGGATCAGGTCATCGGCGTCGGCATGGGTGTGCCCGGTCCGGTGCTTGCGGACGGCATGGTGCTGTTGTGCCCGAACCTCGGCTGGGATCACATCAACGTGCGCGTGATGATGGAGCAGATGCTCGGTGTGCCGGTGCGCGTCGGCAACGACGCCAACGTGGCGGCGCTCGGTGAGCAGTGGAAGGGCGGCGGACGCGGCTACTCCGACATGCTCATGGTGACGCTCGGAACCGGCGTCGGCGGAGGTTTGATCCTCGGCGGAAAGATCGTCTGCGGCAGCAACGGCGCGGCAGCGGAGATCGGCCACATCGTGGTCAACCCGGAGGAGACGGACCGCTGCGGCTGCGGATGCAGAGGCCATCTCGAGCAGTACGCTTCGGCGACGGGCATTGTCCGCATGGCGAAGAAGCGCCTCGCCTCCGAGTCGGTGGCGACGTCCCTGCATTCGTTCAACAACCTGACGGCGAAGGACATTTTCGACGAAGCGAAGAAGGGTGACGAGGTTGCCTGCTCGCTGGTAGACACGCTCGGTTCGTACCTTGCGCTTGCGCTCTCGCATGTGGCGGCTGTCGCGGACCCGGTAGCATTTGTCATCGGCGGCGGTGTGAGCAAGGCCGGAAGCATCCTCATCGATGCGATCGAGAAGCATTACAACGACAATATTCTTCCCGCGCTGCGCGGCAAAGTGTTCCGCCTTGCGGAGCTCGGCAACGACGCGGGAATCTACGGTGCAGCGCGGATGACGCTGGAAGACCGGTAATGGAGTTCTATGGTTAGTGAGAAACAGAAACAATTGATCGGTTCCCTGTACAGCTGCAAGGGCATTTTCCGGGAAAATGAGCCCATGGCGGCGCACACGACCTTCCGGATCGGCGGTCCTGCGGATGTGTATCTCGTCCCGGCGGACGAGGAGCAGCTGGCGGAGACCGTGCGGCTTTTGCACAGCGAGGGAATGCGGTGGCAGATCCTCGGTAACGGGAGCAACGTGCTTGTGGCGGACGAAGGGATCCGCGGCGTTGTCATCCACATGGAGGACAAGAAAAGCGTGCCGCAGTACCGTGCGGAAGGCGGACTGACGCTTGCTTCCGTGACGGCCGGAATGTCGCTGTCCGGGTTTGCGAGGGACGCGTGTGACCGTGGTCTTGCGGACATGGAATACGCGACGGGAATCCCCGGAACGGTCGGCGGCGGGATCGTGATGAACGCCGGCGCGTACGGCGGCGAGATCGTGGATTCGCTCCGCGAGGTGAGCCTGCTCACGAAGGAAGGAAAGAGACTGGTGCTTCCGGCGAAGGAACTGAAACTGTCCTACCGGTACAGCGTGATCCCGGAGAACGAATATCTTGTGACGGGCGCGACATTTGCGCTGCGGGAAGGTGACCGCGAGGCAATCCGCGCGAAGGTGCTGGAGTTGTCGGCGAAGCGCCGCGAGAAGCAGCCGCTGGAGTTCCCGAGCGCGGGCAGCACGTTCAAGCGACCGGAGGGTTATTTCGCGGGCAAGTTGATCCAGGATTCCGACTTGCGCGGGTACGCCGTGGGCGGCGCACAGGTATCCGAGAAACACTGCGGGTTTGTAATCAACCGCGGTGGTGCAACCTGTGCGGATGTGAAGGCGCTGATCGCCGATGTCCAGCGGATCGTACTGGAGAAGACGGGCGTGAAACTCGAGCCCGAGGTGAAATTCCTGTCGTGACCGGGGAATGTTTTTGTTCGGCAAATGAGGCGATATACATGCCTGTCGGATGCATGCCGCATGTGACAGGGAAAGGACGGAAGCATGTCATTTGCAACTGACCTGAAAACGGAACTTGCGGAGAAGACGCCGGGCGAACGGCACTGCCGCATCGCGGAGCTTGCGGGCATGATGAGCTGTGGCGGCGTGGTGGAGACGCGGGCGAACGGCGAGAGGGTTCTGTCATTTTCCACGGAAAAGGATAATATTGCGAAAAAGTGCTTTACATTTCTCGAAAAGTCCTTTAATATGAAGATTGTTGCGGGGGAGACAACTGTCGAACGCCGTCGAAGGAGGACCTACACGGTCTGCGTGACGGGCGAGGACAGTGTTCGACGCTGCACGGAGGAGATGGGCTTTGTGTGGCCGGAGGGGCGAAACCTGAAGGAGACGGAAGTCCTGGCGGATTGGGCATTTGCTGTGCCGGAGAGAGCCTGCTGCGCGAGAAGTTTCGTGCGCGGGGCATTCCTCATGGGCGGGGCGATGAACGATCCCGGAAAATCGTATCATTTTGAGATTGCCGTACCGTCGGAATCGATCGGCCGACGGTTGAGCGAAATCCTTATGCAGTTTGACTGCGAGCCGAAGGTATGGGAACGGCGAGGGTCATACGTGGTATATCTGAAGGACGCAGAGCAGATTGCCGACGCGCTTACCGTGATGGACGCGGCCAAGGCGCGGGTGCGGTTCGAGGATGTTCGCGTGATGCGGAACAAACGCGGTGAGATCCAGAGGAAGGTAAACTGTGAGGTTTCCAACCTTGCGAAGACGACGCGCGCGGCCGGAAGGCAGATAGAAGCGATCGAACTGATCCGGCAGGTCATGGGACTTGAGAAGCTGCCGGAAGATCTGGGGAAGATGGCGAAGCTCCGGTTGGAGAACCCGGACGCGTCGCTGCAGGAGTTGGGGGATTGTGCAAAGCCGCCGATCGGTCGGTCGAGCGTCAATCATCGGATGCAGAAACTATGTGAAATCGCAGAGGGGTTACGGTTGAAAGAAGGAGGTTGAGTCAATGATTTCGAAAGACGTGACAGTAAACATTCCCAACGGTCTCGGCGGAAGACCGATAGCCCTGCTGGTACAGGTGGCAAGCCGCTTTGACAGCAGCGTGTACGTACAGTGCGAGAATAAGAAGGTCAATGCGAAGAGCATCATGGGCATGATGAGCCTGGCCCTTCCGACCGGTTCGAACGTAACCGTAACGGTGAACGGTTCGGATGAGGAAGCCGCAATGAAGGACATTGAGGCATATCTGAAGAACGAGTAACCCTCGCTATTGACATTTTCCGTGAAATCCGTTAAACTGTCTGCAGTTGTTACGAAGAAGTAACGGATACGTGACAGGAGGTTCTTATGAAGCAGAACAAGCATATCAAGACGATGAAGACGCGCAATCTTTGCGAGAGCGCTAAGAAGGGCGGATGCGGCGAGTGCCAGACATCATGCCAGTCGGCTTGCAAGACGAGCTGCGGTATTGCGAATCAGAAGTGCGAGAAGAGCAGCAAGTAAATTTAACTTAACGGAAATCGCCCTTCGGGGCGATTTCTTCGTATATAGGAGAAATTTGTGATTCATCAGTATAAACTAGCCGGTCACAACATTGTCATGGATATTGCCTCGGGCTCGATCCATGAGGTTGACGATGTGACCTACGACATGATAGCAGGGTACGAGAGTGAGGAGAGCGATGAACTGATCGCGGCGATGCAGAAGAAGTACCCCGAGATTTCCGACGCGGAGCTTTCCGAGATCTACGACGAGATCACGGAGCTTGTCCAGGAGGGACAGCTGTTTGCAGAGGATACGTTTGCGCCGATGGCAGGCGAGTTGAAGGCGCGCACGAGCGGCGTGATCAAGGCGTTGTGCCTGCACGTCGCGCACACCTGCAACCTGAACTGTTCCTATTGCTTTGCGAGTCAGGGGCGGTTCCACGGCGAGCGCGCGATCATGAGCTTTGAGACGGGAAAGCGCGCCATCGATTTTCTTGTGGAAAATTCGGGCACACGCCGCAATCTTGAGGTTGATTTCTTCGGCGGCGAGCCGCTTCTCAACTGGGACGTCGTCAAGCAGATCGTCGAGTATGCGCGGAGCATCGAGAAGACCGTAAACAAGAATTTCCGGTTCACGCTGACGACCAACGGCATGCTTGTCGATGACGAGGTGATCGAGTACTCGAACCGCGAGATGCACAACGTTGTCCTGAGTCTGGACGGACGAAAGGAAGTGCATGACCGGTTCCGCGTGGACTATGCCGACAGGGGAAGCTACGATGTGATCGTTCCGAAGTTTCAGAAGTTTGTCGAGGCAAGGGGCGGTAAGAACTACTATATGCGAGGCACGTTCACGCACGCCAACCCGGACTTCCTCAAGGATATCGAGACGATGCTTGACCTCGGGTTCACGGAGCTCAGCATGGAGCCCGTCGTGTGTGCACCGGGAGACCCGATGGCGCTCACCGAGGAGGACTATCCGATCGTCTGCGAGCAGTACGAGAAGCTGGCGGAGCTGATGGATCAGCGTCGCCGCGAAGGCAGACCGTTCACATTTTACCATTACATGATCGACCTGGAGGACGGCCCCTGCATTTACAAGCGTATCAGCGGATGCGGCTCTGGAACGGAGTACATGGCGGTCACGCCGTGGGGAGACCTGTACCCGTGCCACCAGTTTGTTGGCGAGGAGAAATTCAAACTCGGCGATATCTGGAACGGGGTGAACAATACCGCGGTGCAGGGAGAATTTGCCGCTTGTAACGTGTACGCGCGTGAGGAATGCCGCGATTGTTGGGCACGCCTGTACTGTGCGGGCGGCTGCGCAGCGAACGCGTACCACGCGACAGGCTCGGTGCGAGGCGTGTATGAGTACGGCTGCCGGTTGTTCCGCAAGCGGCTCGAGTGCGCGATCATGCTGAAGATCGCGGAGAGTGAAGCGGAAGAAGACACGGAAGAGTAAACAGACTGCGTCGCGGAAGACTTGGAGAGGTCGGAAGGATGGCAGGATATCGGGAGAAGAAATGCCGGGATACCGGCGACTTGGGGAATATGAGGGTTTACCATGAATACACCGATCTATGATTTTGTCGAGGCGTACCGCGAGAGTGACGCGGTGCGGCTCCATATGCCCGGGCACAAGGGAGTGGCCGGGCCGCTCGGCGTTGAGCCGTTCGATATCACGGAGATCGAAGGCGCGGATGTGCTCTCACAGCCGTGCGGGATCATCGCGGAGAGCGAGGCCAACGCAGGTTCTCTGTTCGGCTGCCGGACGATCTATTCGACCGAGGGGTCGTCGCTTTGCGTGCGCGCAATGGTGCTTCTTTTGAAGCGGATGGCTCTTCACCGCGGGGTTACGCCCCGCATTCTGGCTGCGCGCAACGTGCATCGCTCCTTCCTGGATGCAGTCGCGCTCCTCGATGTCGAGGTCGACTGGATCATGCCCAAAGCAGTCGGTGACAGCAAGGCGTACGCGTACGAATCGTGCGAGATCAGCGGGGAGGAACTCGCGCAGATGATCGCGCAGCTTCGGGAGCGCGGAAGAATGCCTTCGGCGGTCTACATCACAAGCCCGGATTATCTCGGCAACTGCACGGACGTTTCCGCCCTGGCGGAGGTGTGCCACAGCAACGGCTGTTTCCTCGCTGTGGACAATGCCCACGGAGCCTATCTCAAGTTTCTTCCGGAGTCCGCCCATCCGATGGACCACGGCGCGGACCTGTGCTGCGACTCGGCGCACAAGACGCTGCCGGTGCTGACGGGCGGCGCGTATCTTCACATTTCCCGAAACACCGACCCGTATCTGACGGAGCACGCCACGCGCGCGATGGCGATGTTTGCCACAACCAGCCCGTCCTATCTGATCCTGCAGTCGCTCGATCTGTGCAACGCGTATCTTGAGGAAAATACCGCGGCGTTTGAGCAGACCGCGCGCCGCGTCGCGCAACTGCGCGAGGAACTGACGCGAACGGGATACCGCATAACCGGCGATGAGCCGTGGAAGATCACGCTCGTCGTGGAGGATGAGCCGGAGAGCGGGAAGGAAGACAAGGCCACCGCATTTTCCGACGGCGACATGCTGGCGGAGATCCTCGGAAAATACGGCATAGTAGTTGAGTACCACGATTTCGACCACGTCGTGCTGATGTTCAGCACGCAGACGACGGAGGGTGAGTTCGCCCTTGTCGGCAGCGTGCTCACGGAGATTGCCGAGGACAGAAAATGGAAGGCTGAGAAGAAAAAGGAAGCGGAATCCAAGGATGCGGAGCAGCCGGTGAAAGACGGGGCGGAGGATGTAACGAAAAGCTCCGGAACATCCGGGAAATCCGGAGAAGAACCCGGTGCAGAACCCGGAGAAGAACCCGAAAAAGAACCCGAGGAAGAAAACGGGGAAGACCCCGGTGCTGTCTCGGATGCCGCGAGCGTTGCGGAGAGGATCCCGGTGCCGCTTCAGGTGCTGACGCCGGCAGAGGCAATCCTGGCGGAGAGCGAGTATGTCGATGCCTCGCAGTGCGTCGGGCGCGTGCTGGCGGAGCCGCTCGTTCATATGCCGCCGTGCGTGCCGGTGTACATGTGCGGCGAAGTGCTCGGGGAGGACGCCGTGCGGTATGTGCGCGGGCGTGTCCGGGTGGTGAAGGAACCGGTCCGCGGAGACCGCAGAAATAAGTAACGCGAAGGAACGTAATATGGAGTGGGTTTTGACGAAAGGCACAGCCAAACGGCTGGGCAGAACATATGAGATCGAAGGTACGCTCTGGCTGAGTTACTCGGCGTCGGGAGCGGAGTGGATCTGCCGTGACAGGGAGTTTGTGGTGCGGCTGGTCGGTGATGCCATGAGCGGCGATCCGGTACACAGTCCCCGGTATGCGATCGAGGTGAACGGAGAGCGCGTCGTCGATGCAACGATGGGCTCGAGCGGAACTGCGGAACACAGGATCGTCTGCGGATCATCCCCGGAAGTCAGCGCTCCGAGCGTGATCCGGGTGATGAAGCTTTCGGAGAGCGCCGATTCCACGATGGGGATCGCTTCCGTTGTCTGCGACACGAAGCCGGAGCCGACGGAGGACAAGGTGTTCCGTGTGGAGTTTATCGGCGATTCCATCACGTGCGGATACGGTGTGGACGGCGTGCTCGGTGATCTGTACAGCACGGCCAATGAGGACGCCACGAAGGCGTATGCATACCTCACGGCGCAGGAGCTGGATGTCGATTACAGTCTCGTCTCGTTCAGCGGTTACGGCATCATTTCCGGCTATACGGAGCTGGATATTCCGAGAACCGAGTGCCTGGTGCCGGACTACTACAGGACGATGGGAAATACGTACGGGAAGTTCGCGGATCGCGTGGATCCGTCGGAGATTGCGTGGGACTTCGGTTCATTTTCCGCGGATGTCGTCGTGATCAATCTCGGCACGAACGACGCGAGCTATTGCCGCGACATCCCGGAGCGGCACCGCGCATACATCGATGGTTACAAGAAGTTTCTGTGCGACGTGCGCGCGTGCAACCCGGTCGCGGTGATCCTGTGCACGCTCGGTATCATGGATGACCGGTTGAACGGTGCGATGGAGACGGCGGTGGAGGAGTATGTCGCGGAGAGCGGCGATGCGGACGTTCGCACGATGCTCTTCGTGCCGCAGAACATGGAGAAGGACGGAGCCGCAGTCGACTGGCATCCGAGCGCGGCGACGCACCGGAAGGAAGCCGAGCTGCTGATCCGGTACATGAGAGAAAACATCTTTTAGTTTAAACACGGAAAATGAGTTCCCCGCGGTGAGGGGAGCTTTGAATTACTACGAGGGAGGAAAAAGAAATGGAAATTCAGGATTTACTGAACAAGGTCGACCACACGTTGCTGTCGACGACGGCAACGTGGGAGGAGATCCGCAGCATTTGCGATGACGGCATGCGGTTTCACACGGCGAGCGTGTGCATCCCGCCGTGCTATGTCAAGCGGGCTGCGGACTATGTGAAGGGCGGAGTACCGATCTGCACCGTGATCGGTTTTCCGAACGGATACGCTACGACGATCGCCAAATGCGCGGAGGCCGCGGATGCGGTGCGCAACGGCGCGGCGGAGATCGACATGGTCGTGAATCTCGGCATGGTCAAGGACGGACGTTACGAGGAGATCCTGTCGGAGATCGATGCGGTGAAGAAATCGTGCGACGGACGACTTCTGAAAGTCATCATCGAGACGTGCAAACTCACGGAGGTGGAGAAGATCGCTCTCTGTGACGTGGTATCGCGTTCGACGGCGGACTACATCAAGACGTCGACCGGCTTCGGAGGCGGCGGAGCGACATTTCACGATGTCGAACTGCTTTCGATGCACTGCAAGGGAAAGAAGGTCAAGGCCGCAGGCGGCATCCGCTCCATCGAGGACGCGGAGAAATTCATCGAACTCGGTGCGGACCGGCTCGGAACGAGCAAGGTCGTGGGAGAGGTGAAATCGATCCTGAACGAGAAGAAGCACACGAGCCTCAGCTATTTCTCCTGAGGCCGGCGAACTTTCAGGCAACACAGAATACTACAGACAACGAAGGAGGACACCATGGCAAACTATCCGACCCCTCATATCAAAGCGACACCGGATGACATCGCGAAGACCGTGCTGATGCCGGGCGACCCGCTGCGCGCGAAGTTCATCGCGGAGACATTTCTCGAGAATCCCGTTCTGTTCAACAACGTGCGCGGGATCCAGGGCTACACGGGAACGTTCGAGGGAACCCGCGTGAGCGTGATGGCCAGCGGCATGGGCATTCCGTCCATCGGCATTTACACGCATGAGCTGTTCAATTTCTTCGATGTGGAAAATATCATCCGCATCGGTTCGGCGGGCGCGTACAGCCCGAAGGTGAAGGTGCGCGACATCGTGATCGCGCAGGGCGCATGCTACGATACCAACTATGTGAGACAGTTTAATCTGCCCGGCACGTACTCTGCGATCAGCGACTACGGCCTGCTTTCTACAGCAGTAGAAACTGCAAAAGAACAGAAGTTGAATTATCACGTCGGCAACCTGTTCTCCAGCGACATTTTCTACGGGGATCCGGAGGCATTTACCGAGGCCGAGCAGCCTCGGGCTGCATGGAGCAAAATGGGAGTGCTCTGCGTCGAGATGGAGGCTGCGGGACTTTTCATGAACGCTGCCCGCGCAGGTAAGAAAGCGCTTGCCATCTGCACGATCTCCGATCATCTGATCACCGGCGAGAGCCTTCCCGCGGAGGAGAGACAGACGTCCTTCACCGAGATGATGCGGCTGGCGCTGACGGTGGCGAAGAAGGTGGATTGAGTTTTTGACGGTGCCTTATCGGTATTTTTAACAAAAGAACAGTAAGATTTTTGTGTTTTTCGCGCCCGAATTCGCATTGACTTTCGGGCGCGATATTGCTATGATTATTAAGTTATGTACATTTATGTACATATCGGGAGGACAGAGATGGGTAAGATTATTTTGACCGGAGACCGGCCGACCGGACGGCTGCATGTGGGACACTATGTAGGGTCCCTGCGTCGTCGTGTGGAGCTGCAGAACTCCGGAGAGTTTGACAGGATCTTTATTATGATCGCCGATGCGCAGGCGCTCACGGACAATGCGGACAACCCGCAGAAGGTGCGCGAGAATATCATCGAGGTGGCGCTTGACTACCTGGCGGCGGGGCTCGACCCGGAGAAATGCACAATCTTCATTCAGTCGCAGATCCCGGAGCTGACGGAGCTGACATTTTACTATATGAACCTCGTGACGGTTGCGAGACTTCACCGCAATCCGACCGTGAAAAATGAGATCGCCATGCGCGGTTTTGAGGAGAGCATCCCGGCGGGCTTCTTCACGTATCCCGTGAGCCAGACGTCCGATATCACGGCGTTCAAGGCGACGACCGTTCCGGTCGGCGAGGACCAGCTGCCGATGATCGAGCAGGCCCGAGAGATCGTTCGCCGGTTCAACATGACGTACGGCGAGGTACTCGTGGAGCCGGAGGCGGTCATTCCGGACAATGAGACGTGCAAGCGTCTGCCCGGCACCGACGGCAAGGCGAAGATGAGCAAGTCGCTCGGCAACTGCATTTATCTTGCGGACTCCGCCGAGGAAGTGAAGGCGAAAGTCATGAACATGTACACCGACCCGAACCACATCAAGGTGACCGACCCCGGCACCGTGGAGGGCAATGCGGTGTTCACCTATCTGGATGCATTCTGCAAGCCGGAACATTTTCCGAAGTATCTGCCGGACTATGAGAACCTGGATGCGCTCAAGGATCACTACCGCAGAGGCGGTCTCGGGGACGTGAAGATCAAGCGTTTCCTGTGCGCCGTGCTGGAGGAGGAACTTGCTCCGATCCGTGCGAGACGCGCGGAGCTGCAGAAGCAGATCCCGGAGATCCTGGAGATGCTGCGCAAGGGCAGCATCGAGGCACAGAAGACCGCGGCGGCAACGCTCGCGGAGGTGAAGGCTGCGATGCGGATCAACTATTTTGACGATGATACGTGGGTGAAGGAACAGGCCGGCAAATACCAGGCCTGACGGGATTGGCTGTGTCAGATACCGGCAGCGTGAGTTTCGGATCCGACAGAGCAGTCCGAATTCAGACAGGGCAGCGGCGACCATGAGGCAGTGTAACGGAGGGACGTATGGAGAGTAATCTATACTATCAGCGAAATGAGATCGAAGTTGACAGCATCCTGCTGCGCTGTGCCCTGGTGCTGCTGTTTGTGGGACCGTTCCTCGCAGTGATGCGCATTCTCGGGATCAACCGGGAATTCAATTACACGGAGTGCTTTTGTTTTTCGCTGGTGGTACTGTTGTTCTATGCGTTGTGCAAGTACCTGCAGCACACCATGCGTTTTCAGGGGCTCATCAAGTACATAGCGCTCCTCAGTATGCATGCCGGCGTGTGCTACATGGGGACGAAGCCCGGAATTCTCGTTTACATCAGTTACGCGCTGATCCCTGCTTTATCCTGCCTGTACTACCGTAAGCGGTTTACGCTGCAGATCACCGGCTTCTGTTACCTGATCATGATGGGAACGCTGTACATGCGCGCGGCCAACGAGACGACGTACGCGTACGACACGCTTACGGCAGAGGAATGGTACAGTGTGTTCGGCTTCAGTTTCACCTGGGAGTATGTTCTGCTGACGATCGTATTGATCGCTCTGGTCGGCAAGACGGAGTCCAGCCTGAACCTGCTGCACAAGAGTAATGCGCAGATGAAGGACATGCAGACGCAGCTGATCTCCGGTTTTGCAAATTTCCTGGAGTTCCGCGACCGGAGCACCGGCCACCATGTCCGCCGCACGCAGGCGTATGTGCGCATGATTGCCATGGGCATGTACAGACTCGGTTTTTACCAGTCCGAACTTTCCGCGAAAGCGATCACCTACATGGAGACGGCGGCACCGCTCCACGATGTCGGCAAGATCGCGATCCCCGACGCGATCCTTTTGAAGGACAGCGGACTGACGGACGAGGAATACGAGATCATCAAGGATCATACGCGAGAGGGCTATCGCCTGATCACGGAAAATCTTTCCAATCTTCCGGACAAACGCCTTCTGAAATGTGCGCAGGAGATCACGCTGAGTCACCACGAGCGGTGGGACGGCAACGGTTATCCGGAGGGACTGCGCGGAACGCAGATCCCGCTTCCCGCGCGTATCATGGCCATAGCCGATACGCTGGACGCGATGCTCTCGGAGCGCGTTTACAAGAAGAGTATGGACCTCGACGAAGTTCTGCATGAACTGACCAAGGAGAGGGGCAAGCATTTTGAGCCATGTATTGTGGATACCGTAGTGCGTTTGCGCTCGGAAATAGAAGAATTCCTGCTGGAAGAGAGCAATAAGGAAGAGTGAGGACATAGGGATGAGACGACACGGATTTGACAACGACAAGTACATTGAGATGCAGTCGGCGCACATCAGAGAGCGGATCAGCAAGTTCGGAGGCAAGTTGTACCTGGAATTCGGAGGAAAGCTTTTCGACGATTTTCATGCTTCCCGTGTTCTGCCGGGCTTTCAGCCGGACAGTAAGATCCGCATGCTCGCCCAGATCAAGGACGATGCGGAGATCGTTCTTGCCATTAATGCCAACGATATCGTCAATAATAAAATGCGTGCGGATCTGAGCATCACGTACGACCTTGATGTGCTTCGCCTGATCGACGCGTTCCGTGATTACGGCATGTACGTCGGAAGCGTTGTCCTGACGCAGTACATTGAGCAGCAGGCCGTGGTCAACTACGAGAAGAAACTTCGCGAACTCGGGCTGAAGGTATATCGCCACTATCGCATTGAGGGTTATCCGGCCAACGTCTCCCGGATCGTGAGCGACGAGGGACTCGGACGCAACGACTACATTGAGACCACGCGTCCTCTTGTCGTAGTGACGGCGCCCGGCCCCGGCAGCGGAAAAATGGCGACATGCCTCTCGCAGCTGTACCATGAACATAAGCGCGGTATCCGCGCCGGTTATGCCAAGTTCGAGACGTTCCCAATCTGGAATCTGGCGCTGAAGCATCCGGTAAATCTTGCGTATGAGGCCGCCACGGCGGATCTCAACGATGTGAATATGATCGATCCGTTCCACCTCGAGGCATACGGCACCACGACGGTCAACTACAACCGCGATGTCGAGATTTTCCCCGTACTGAACGCGATCTTCGAGCGTATCTACGGCTCGTCGCCGTACAAGTCGCCGACCGATATGGGTGTCAATATGGCAGGCAACTGCATCGTCGATGATGAGGCTGTCTGCGAGGCTTCGAAGGAGGAGATTGTGCGCCGCTACTACGCGACGATGTGCGATCGCCGCAAGGCGCGCGCCACGTCCGAGGCGGTCGGAAAGATCGAGCTTCTCATGGAGAAGGCCGGCACCAGTTCTGCGGATCGTAGGGTCGTTTCCGCAGCGCTCAGCAAATCGGCAGAGACCGGCAATGCGCCCGCTGTTGCCATCGAGCTCAACGACGGCCGCATCGTCACCGGCAAAACTTCGGACCTTCTCGGAGCTTCCTCGGCAGCGCTTCTGAATGCGCTGAAGGCACTGGCAGGCATCGATGATTCCGTCAACCTTCTGTCCCCGACGCTGATTGAGCCGATCCAGGATCTGAAGATCAATCATCTCGGCAACCATAACCCCCGTCTTCACACGGACGAGGTGCTGATCGCGCTGTCCGTCTGCGCGACGCAGGACGATCTCGCGGAGCTTGCCATGCAGCAGCTTGAGAACCTTCGCGACTGTGAAGTACACAGCACCGTAATCCTTTCTGCTGTGGACGAGGGCGTATTCCGTAAACTCGGCACGCATCTTACCAGCGAGCCGGTCTACGAAACCAAGAAACTGTATCATTGAGGTAATGTATTCATGGAAAGATGTTATATCCCCGAGGGCTATAAGGCCGCTCTCTCAAACAGGGAAACGCAGATTGCGATCAAGAAAGTCAAGGACTACTTCCAGCGTGAACTTGCGACGCAGCTCAATCTGCACCGCGTGACGGCACCGCTGTTCGTGACGCCGGAGTCGGGTCTGAACGACAACCTCAACGGCGTGGAGCGCCCGGTCGTGTTCGGCATCAAGGAGCGCAATGAGGCGCAGGTGGAGATCGTGCACTCCCTTGCCAAATGGAAGCGCATGGCTCTCGCAAAATACGGCTTTCGCGTAGGGGAAGGTCTCTACACGGACATGAACGCCGTACGCCGGGATGAGGACACGGACAACATTCACTCCATTTTCGTGGATCAGTGGGACTGGGAGAAAGTCATCACGAAGGAACAGCGCACGGAGGAGTATCTTCGCAAGACCGTCAAGGAAGTCTACGAGGCGCTCCGCGTGACGGAGAAATATATCGCAAACCAGTATGACTACGTTCAGTGCATCCTTCCGGAGGAGATTACTTTCATCACCTCCCAGGAGCTTCTCGACCTCTATCCGGACAAGACGGTGAAAGAGCGCGAGTACCTTGCCGTAAAGGAGTACGGTGCCGTGTTTATCATGCAGATCGGCGATCTCCTCAGCAACGGAGAGAAGCACGACGGACGTGCGCCGGACTATGATGACTGGCAGCTGAACGGCGACATCCTGGTGTATTATCCGGTGGATGATATCGCGCTTGAGCTGTCCTCCATGGGCATTCGCGTGGACGAAATCTCCCTGCAGAGCCAGCTTACGAAGGCGGGCTGCCCGGAGCGCGCGAAACTGGATTTCCAGAAGGCGCTCCTGGAGGGAAAACTTCCTTACACTGTCGGCGGCGGTATTGGTCAGTCGCGTATCTGTATGTTCTTCCTGCGCAAGGCGCACATCGGGGAGGTACAGGTCTCCGTATGGCCGGATGAGGCGGTGGCGTACGCGGCTTCGCGCGGAGTGGAGCTTCTGTAAGCTGCCGGCGAAAGGCTTTTTTGCCCGAATGGACATGCGTGAACGCAGAGCGTATTCAGCAGTGAATTACGAGGAGGCTGCCTGTGGCAGCCTTTTTGTGCGATAAACGGTGATGTTGATCGCCGGATGTAGGAAAGCCTGCGGGAAGCGGGAAGAGGATTGTCTGATGAAGGATCGTCGCTCGGAATGGTTGGATGGTGTGAAGCAGGGGATTCCGATCGCCTGCGGGTACTTCTTTGTATCCTTCACGTTCGGCATTCTCGGCGCATCTCTCGGTTTCCGATGGTGGGAATCCGTGCTGATCTCCATGACGAACCTCACGAGCGCAGGACAGGTAGCCGGTGTCCGGACAATCTCCGCGGGAGGTTCGATCGCGGAACTTGCCCTGTCACAGCTGATCATCAATCTGCGGTATTCCCTAATGGGAATCTCGCTCTCGCAAAATACGGACGATGATTTTGTTGGCGCGAAACGGGCGGTGCTCGGGTTCGGGATTACGGATGAGATCTACGCGGTGGCGGTCAACCGGCCGAAACCGGTTTCGTCCTGGTTCTTTCTGGGACTGATGTTTCTGCCGTACTTCGGATGGACACTCGGCACGCTTGCGGGAGCTCTGTTCGGAGGCGTGCTTCCGTCTTCCGTGACGGATGTCATGACGCTGGCCATCTACGGAATGTTCATCGCGATCGTGCTCCCGAAGACAAAGTTGGAAAAGGGAGTTCGCGTTGTGGCACTGCTTGCGGCTGCCGTCAGCTGCCTTCTGTATTTTACGCCGGTGCTGTCACGGATTCCGGTCGGTTTCGCGATCATCATCTGCGCTGTTGTAGCGGCGCTTGCCGGTGCGTGGTTCCTTCCGGTTCCGGAGATCGGAGGTGACGGCGATGCATGATTTCTTCGTCTATGCCGTGGTGATGATGGCAGTGGCGTACCTGGTGCGCGCCGTGCCGTTTACGCTGTTCCGGAGGAAAGTGAAGAACCGCTTTGTGCGGTCATTTCTGTACTATATCCCGTACGCCGTACTCACGGCGATGACGGTTCCCGCTGCGTGGTATGCGACGTCTTCCCTTGCGGTTTCCACGTGCGGCCTCGGGGTCGCGGCGATTCTTGCATACCGCGGACGCGGGTTGGTGACGGTGTCGCTCGCCGCATGTGCCGGCGCATTTGTCATGATGTTGTTACTGCGTTTAGCAGGGTGATCATTTTTCGTACAATACCGGACAGTATCCGGTTCAGGAGGAAATCTATATGAACACAATCACACGAAATCGTATTGTCAGGCTTCTGTGCCTGGTGCTGGCGTTGGCGATGCTGACGGCCTGCGGAAAAAACAATACATCGGGCGAGCCCACCAAAGCGGCGGAGCCTACCGCAACGGCAACTCCTACCCAGGAGGCGACGCCGACGGAAGAGCCGGCAACTCCTACACCGACGGAGGAGCCCGCGACACCTACTCCGACAGAGGGACCTTCGGAGCAGGAAATCTGGTACAACAATATGATCTCTGATTCACTGATGAGCGAAGGCAACAACGCCCGCCTTCTTCGCGTCCTTGAGAAGGCGAAGAACGGTGAGGATGTCTATATCGCGACCATCGGCGGCTCCATCACGGAGGGGGCAGGCGCGTCGCTGTATCTCAACTGCTATGCGTACTCGTTCTTCACCGCGTTTAAGAAGGAGTTCGGCAGGGACGGCGGCAACAACGTACACTTTATCAACGCAGGCCTTTCGGGCACTCCTTCCACGCTCGGCGTCATCCGCTATCAGCGCGATGTGATCGAGAAAAATGAAGGCCACAAGCCGGACCTTGTCATCGTCGAGTTCGCAGTCAACGACGCGGACGACCCGACCAACGGTCAGACGTACGAGGGCCTTGTGCGACACGTGTTGCAGGAGGAGAGCGAGCCGGCAGTCATTTTGCTGTTCAGCGTGTTCAAGTCCAAATGGAACCTGCAGGATCGCCTGAAACCGATCGGGGATTACTATGATCTGCCCATGGTCAGCGTGAAGGACGCTGTCGTGCCGCGCCTGGAGGACGGTTCCGTCACAAACTACAAGTATTTTTCGGACGAGTATCACCCGACTGATTACGGCCACAAGATCATGCGCGACTGCCTGATGAATCTGATCCGCACGATAGCGGAGCAGGAGAAGGAGGAGCCTGTCGCGATCCCGGAGAAAGCGCTGTTGAGCTCGGCGTTTGACAACGTTGTCATGGTCGGCGCGGACACGGAAGGCGTGACGGTGTCGGCAGGCGGTTTCAAGAGCAAGGACGCCAACGTGTTCTCCACCGCGTTTGAGAAGGATATCTGTTTCCCGGAGAACTGGATGCACGGCAAGGCTGACGGTGAGGAACCGTTCAAGGTGACGGCAACGTGCCGGTCCATTCTTCTTGCGTACAAGAAGACGACTGCGGATTCGTTCGGTACAGTTGAGATCCTCGTGGACGGAAAAGTCGTGAAGACTGTGAGCGGCAAGGAAGCAGGCGGTTGGAACAACCCGTATTCGCTTGTTCTTCTCAACGAGGCCGAGGCGGCGGAGCACACGCTTGAAGTGCGTATGGCGGAGGGCAGCGAGAGTAAGGAATTCACTGTCCTGGCAGTCGGAATCGGAAGGTAGTGACTTCCCGTTCGCGATCGCGAAAAAATCTGAAAATTCCTCTTGATTTTTCGGAAAATCGGAGTTATACTAGCGCCACGCTGTCCAGATCGTTGACTCGTTTTCATTGATCCGATTTATCAAGGGAGACATAATGCGATAGAATAATCTCGAGGACCGTTGTAAGGATGAAGACCAGAAGACATGATGCCGAGAGGCATACTATGTCCTTTTGGATCATCCGGCCAACGGTCCTTTTTGTTGTGCCGTAACGTACCTTGACAATTGAATCCGCCGATGTACGGACGTTTCAACGGGGAAGCCTGCGACGAGATGAGCGGGCCAAGGAGAGACGCACCGGCAGACGGCGACATGCAGCTATTGTTTTTTCTTTTACAGAAAGAGAGGCGCAGCACATGGCAGATTATTGGAAGTACACCGCCGGAAATCTCACCAATGTTACCGCATTGACGCTTGAGAAGGGGGAGGATGACTACCCGCGCATGAAGACGCTTGAGCGCGTGGGTGAGCGGTTCCTTCACTCCGCGATCCTTCTTCCGGAGGGCGAGTTTCTCGGTATTCAGTTGTCGGTGACCGGAGGAACCGAAATGGAATGCACTGCATTTTCCGGACCCGGAACCCGCGTTTCCAAGGAGGACTTCAACTGGATCTTCCGGGAATTCGGCAAGGCGAAGGAGACCGCGCCTGCGGACATGCGGGAGTTGTTCGGGGAAGACCGTACGGTGTACCGCCTCACATCGGTGGTTGGCGGACCGAGGGATACCGACGCGATGGTCGGCAGAGACCGGTACGAGTACTATGAAGGAAATGCGGAGGACGTGACCGCGTCGTGCTACTTCGGGGACATGTTCAACATGCTGAAAGCGGAGGACGCTGTGGTGCAGATCACCGCAGGCAGTGTTCCGGCCGGGAAGGCGCAGCACGGCATGATCCTGATCAGCTTTCCGAACAGGATCTCGCTCCGGATGCGGACACTCATCTCACTTGCGTTTCCGCATTTTGCGGTTGAGGAGATCGGATCGCCGCAGGATTGCGGGGATGACCTCGAATTCCTGTCGGACAGCCGGCTGCTGGACGGAATGACGCGGTTCCTCGGCACACTGGTTTCGCAGGGGGTGAAGAAGTCCGGGAAGAAAAAAACGGACAGTCAGTACGATGACTGCTTCGATGACGACTTCCTCGAGGTAGGTAACGACGACCTCACTCTGTGCGAAGATGACGACGATGCAGGCAGCGGAGGAAACCCGAAGGGCAGCGCGGACGGAAGCGACGCGGACGGAAAGAATCCGAAGAGCGGATCAGGCGGAAGTGTTGCGGACGGAAAGAACCCGAAAGACGGAGGCAACACCGAAGGTAACAAACCGGATGGAGGAGCGAACGCTACGGCCTCCGGAGGAGACACCGGAAAACCCACGTCGCTTCGAGCGTTGAATCTGACAATACGCTCCCTGAGTGCTCTTCGACGCGAGGGGATCAACTCGGTTGAGAAGCTCGAGGCGATAAGCGACGAGGAATTGCGGAGAGCGCGGAGCATCAGCACTGCCTGCGTGGAGGAGATCCGCGAGAAACTGGCAAAGTATCGGGGAAAGGAAAAGCCGGCCCCTTTGCCGAAAACCTGCTCGGAGCAGCTCGGGGAACTGATCGGACTCGCGGAGGTGAAGAAGCAGGTCGAGCGGATCGCCGCGTTCGCCAGAATGAAGAAGGCGATGGAGCAGGAAGGGAAACGCGGACTGTCCGTGGCATTGAACATGGAGTTCGTCGGAAATCCCGGAACCGCGAAAACGACGGTCGCCCGGCTCGTCGCGGGAATATTTTACGAGAACGGACTTCTGGCAAGCCGGGAAATGATCGAGGTCGGAAGGCCGGACCTCGTCGCGCGCTACACCGGGCAGACGGCGGATCAGGTGAAGAAGGTGTTCCGGCAAGCCAAAGGAAAGCTTTTGTTCATCGACGAAGCATACTCGCTGGTTGATGTGTGGGAGAATTCCTACGGTGACGAGGCGATCAACACGATCGTTCAGGAGATGGAGAACAACCGGGAGAACACGATCGTGATCTTTGCCGGGTATCCGGACAAGATGGACGAGTTCTTCAACCGCAACCACGGTCTTCGGTCGAGGGTTCCGTTCCGGGTTACTTTCCCGGATTACTCGGCGGAGGAGATGGTCCGGATCGCGGAAAATGAGGTCGTGAAGCGAGGGTTTTCCGTCACGGCGCCCGCGAGGGAGAGAGTGCTTGAGCTTTGCAGGGCGGAGAAGGGAAAACCGGACAGCGGAAACGGCAGGTTCTGCAGAAATCTCGTGGAAAATGCGATCCTCGAGTACGCAGCACGCGTGTTCGCTCCCGGCATGGAAGAACCGAACCCGGATTACATCCTTCGCAAGGAGGATTTTCCGGAACTGCAGAAACAGAAGCCGGAGGAAAAACCGGAGAAAGCAGAGGAGAAGAGAAGGATCATCGGGTTTGTGGCATGAACCCGGATCAGGCAAGGCAGTGGCGCCGCAGCGCAGAGTCATGGTGCGGTGGGCGCCCACGGATCAGACAAACAGAAGCCGCTGCGGTGTGCAGCGGCTTCTTGCATTTTCAGTGGATTGGTCGTTAACCGGATCACGGGAGGGTCTCTTTCTTCGAGGAACCTTCCAGTACGATGGTCGTCACACTCTCACCGGGCAGTTCGACAATGCGGTTGGTATCCAGCGCGCCGAGATCGCGGTAGAGCATTTCTGCGGTGTAGCCCGCGGTGAAAACGGACTGGAAGCATTTGGAACCCGTAAGATCGTAGTTCTCGAGAGGAAGCTGAACCTTCGCGGAGTCCGCATTGTTGTTGAGCAGGACGATGACGACTTTCGAGCCGTCCTCACTGCGGTAGGCGCTCAGGCGAACGCCGCTTGCCGACGTGAGGCTTGCGTCAATGCGGATGTAACCGGGGCGGATAAATTCCGAATAGTGCCGCATGGCATAGTAGTCACCGGTCACCATGTAACCCTTCTCGGACGCGCCGTCCTTGAAACGCGTGCCGCAGATGATCAGGTTGCCGCAGTCGATGCCGTCAACAGCGCTTCCGGTCCAGACGCCGCCCCAGAAAATGTAGGCGTTGACATTCTCGTGAATCAGCGAATTGTTGATGACGTTGGCCGTCTCGAGTGCGGTACCGCGGTAGAACTCCGTCTGCCATTTGCGGGCGTTGTATTCCTTCGCGAGGGAGGCGACACTGCGGAAGTTCATGAGGAACGAATCGTAGTTACAGGTGTTCGTGTCGTCCGAGGATTCGCCGCCGAGATAGAGGTGATGTCCGATGACAGCCACGCTGTCGGGCTCCTCCGCGATGATCGGACGAAGGTAGCCGCGAAGATCCGTGGGGGCCACGGTCATTGTCTCTGGCGCGACCATCAGCGGGGCGTCAGCGCCGTAGGAGTCGCGGAAGAGGCGGTAGGTTGCAAGGAACGCCGATGCATAAGATGCGAGTGTATCAGATTCTTCCTTGCCGAACTCACAGCCGTCGTAGCTGGCCTGGTAATCACACTCGTTCTGAATGCTCACGTAATCCACGGGGATGCCGTATTTTTGATAAGCATCCACGGATTCCTTCCACCAAGCGGCGAAATCGTCGTAGACATAGTTTCCGTTCTCATCGCGCTTCAGAGTACCGAACCCGTAGATCGTACCGTTGCTCTTGAGAGATGCGGCAGGGGACCAGCTGGAGTAGAGCACGGTGACATCCTCGCCGCGTTCCTCTGCCCGTTTCTTCGCAGCTTCGTAGTAGCGCTTGTTCGTGAGCACCGAGGCGTTGAAGGTGCTGTAACCGTACTCGTTCTTGAAGCGAAGGATGGTGAAACCCGCGTCCTTGAAGAGAAGATCGAAAACCTCCTCGTAGTGCTGCCGCTGGAAGATCATGTCGGCATACCAGGTGAATCCGGCGCCGAAACCATCGATCGTCTGATGCGTTCCCGCAAGGTCAAGCGTCAGCTGGCGCGCGTCGGGATCGATCTCCGGACCCGCCGGCGTGGGCGTGAGCGTAGCGGTGGGCGTCGACGTCGGCTCCGGTGTGGGTTCTTCCTTCGGAGTGGTGTTGTTGCCGTTGTCGCAGGCGGTAAGCGCGACGCAGATCATCATTGCAAGAAGGAAAATGATACATTTTCCGCCGAATCGGCGAAGAAAAGTTGTGTTCGTTGTACTGTTCATGGGAAAATCCTTTCTGTTCTTTCCGTTCCCATGAAGTATAGCAAAAACTGCGGGATTCGGCAAGGTGAAAACACAAGGCGGCCGGGAAACGCCGAAAACCTTTGAAAACCGGGCCGAAAAGTGGAAAGAACCACTTACATTCCATGTGCAGGTATGGTATAATAGCCGAGATAGTGGAAAAATGTGCCCATTGTCCGGAATGTGTTGATCAACAGGATCGTTTTATGCCGCCGACGATGGGGAACATGGCATCGAAACTATGCGGATCGATTCGGATCTGCATTGCGATAAGAGAAAAAGGAGACTGACAGACGCATGAGAGGACCGGTTGCGCCCAAAGACCCGACCCGACAACGGGCGAAGATTTATTTTATGCTGGAGGATCTGCTGTACGCTTCCCACAAGGAGCCGGAAGGCGAGCGGTACGCGGAGATGATCTTTCTGGAGAACCGCGTGGCACAGAATCTGCAGCTGATCTGCCCGGATCTGCCGGAGGAGCTGGGAGCAAGATTACAGACAAGCGCGGGCTTCCGTGAGATCGTGCACAGCATCGGGATCATCGCCGAGTGTGTGGACGACGAGGATCGCGAGCAGGAGATCACCTGTGAGCTGCATCACTACGCGACGACGGACCGCTACAAGGACGGTACGCACATGGTCATGGAGACCTGCTGCGACGGCGCGGAGAGAGTGTTTGAGCTTTCGGAGTTTGCATTCCGCGAGCATGATGATATTCTGGGAACATTTTTCCTGTTCTCGAAGAAACAGGATCTTCGGGTGAAAATGACCGTGATCTTCTATCTGCAGGACGGCTACGAAGTGCCGGAGCCGCAGCTGGATGATCCGATCGATTTCGAGTCCGAGGCGTACCGCGAGATGATCAGCCATTCGCTTGTGTCGATGGGCAACACGCATCGTCTGCGTGCGGCGATGGAGAAGGCGGAGCGCGGTGAGGATGTGACGCTCGCATTTATCGGCGGCTCGATCACGCAGGGCGCGGGAGCAAAGCCGATTGAGACGGAGAGTTATGCCTACCGTGTGTTCGATCATTTCCGGAACACGTATGCGACGGAGCCGGAGAAGGTGCATCTGGTCAAGGCGGGCGTCGGCGGAACGCCGTCCGAGTTCGGACTTGTGCGCTATGAGCGCGATGTGCTGAAGAACGGGACCGTTCAGCCCGACATTGTATTTATTGAATTTTCGGTAAATGACGCGGGCGATGAGACCGAGGGAGTTTGCTTCGAGAGTCTTGTTGCCAAGGCATATAATCAGCCTGCGATGCCGGCGGTACTGCTGGTGTTCGCGGTGTTCATGAACGACTGGAATCTGCAGGATCGCCTCGCGCCGATCGGTCTGCACTACGCGATCCCGATGGTGAGCGTGAAGGACGCGGTTTCGCCGCAGTGGCCGAAGGGCGAGGGTCATGTGATCTCCAAGAGACAGTACTTCTACGACTGCTATCATCCGACCAACGACGGTCACCGCGTGATGGCGGACTGTATCAACCACCTGCTCGAGCAGTCGCTTGCGCATGTTGAAGTGGAGCCCAAATGGCCGAAGGACAGCTACCTCGGACGCCCGTATGAGCATTGCTTTACGGTCACGCGCGACACGGTTGATGATTTTGCGGACTGCATCACGGTGGATGCGGGATCTTTCACGGAGAACGATCCGTCAACACAGTATGCGGAGATGGACTACGATGCGTTCGGCACACCGCAGTTCCCGATCAACTGGATGCATGTGGACGGCGACGAGCCGTTTGTCATTCGGACGACATGCCGCAATTTCTTCCTCACCTACAAGGATACCGGCGAAGCGGATTTCGGAACGGCTGTCGTTGAGGTGGACGGCAAACCGTATAAGGAGATCGATCCGAGAGCGATCGGGTGGACCCACTGCAACACGTATCTTCTTGTCGATCAGGAGGAGAGCGGGGAGCATATCATTAAAATTTCGCTGAAAGGCGGGGAAAATGCAAGAAAATTTACCATTTTAGCCTTAACCCTGACAAAGTGATAAAATTTTCTAAAAACTTTGGTTACCTTGGCCGCAGCATATACTTTTCTATGTGGCGGTGATATAATATTACTATGGTAACGTAGTAAAGTGCAGTAATCTGCAGGATTTTCGAAAAAAAGGAGGTTTATTGTGGACGGTGACAGTGGAAGTAGCACGAGCCCAGGTGGGTATCACTCGTGCCGCTTGACGAAGACAGCACACGGTTCGCAATAACCGGGGAGACCGCCTGATCAAGTAGGGCGGCTCGCGCGAAGGACGGACATTTTCCGAAGAACGGTGGTTGTAACGGCCGTTTGCGGATTACGGTTTTACCAAGCATACTACTTCGTTTCCCCGGTTTCGAACGACAGTGAGATACCCTGATCGGCTCCGTGTTCATCACGACGGCACTCCCCGGAGTGCTTACAAAAAAGTGTGAAACGGAGGGTTTCGATGGAAACGAAGGAAAGAGTTTTGACAGAGGCGCCCGAGGAGAAGGAAATCCTCTCGGGTGGGGTGGAGGATGTGACGTCCGTTGAGGGCGGCGCAGAGATTCTTACCGATGATATAAACCGCGCGGAAAATTCTGCCGAGGAGACCGTAACGGTTGAAGGAGCGCCGGAGCATGCCGTGCCGCTCAGCCCCGAGGAAGCTGCGGCGGAGGCCGCGGAGGCGCGGGGGCTTGACCTGGAGGCGGCTCTCGAGCTGGTGGAGGGGAAGCGCTACGCGACGCTGCGTCAGATGCTTCGCGACGCGGAACCGGCGGATATCGCCGAATTGTTTGATGAGCTGCCGAAGCAGCAGTATGCGGTCGTGTTCCGTATCCTGCCGAAAGAGCTTGCGGCGGAAGTATTTGTCGAGCTCGACAGCGATCTGCAACAGATCCTGATCGAGTCGTTCAGTGACCTCGAGTTGCGTGACGTCCTGGATGAGCTGTACATGGATGATGCGGCCGACCTCGTTGAGGAGATGCCGGCCAACGTCGTCAAGCGTATCCTGCAGAACGTGACGCCGGAGGCGCGCAAGATCGTCAATGAATTGTTGAAGTATCCCGAGGACAGTGCGGGTAGCATCATGACCACCGAGTTCGTGCGTTTGAAGCAGGACATGACGGTCGACGATGCGATCGCGTTGATCCGCAAGGTTGCGATCGACAAAGAGACCATTTATACATGTTATGTCACCGACAGGAACAGCCATCTGATCGGTGTCGTCACGGTGAAAGACCTCCTGTGCGCGGCGCACGACGCGAAGATCGCGGACATCATGGAGGAACATGTCATCAGCATCAATACGCTTGAGGACAAGGAAGATGTGGCGGCGACCATCAGTAAGTACGACGCGCTGGCTCTTCCCGTGGTGGACGCGGAGAACCGTCTGGTCGGTATCGTCACCGTCGACGACGCTATCGACGTCATGCAGGATGAGGCGGAAGAGGACTTCGCTAAGATGAACGCTATGTTGCCGACGGAGAAGGCGTATCTTCGTACGAGCCCGTGGGAACTGTACCGCTCCCGCATCGTATGGCTGCTTCTCCTCATGATCTCGGCGACATTTACCGGAATGATCATCGGTTCGTTTGAGACGGCCCTGCAGGCGCATGCGGTGCTCACGCTGTTCATTCCGATGCTGATGGACACCGGCGGTAACTCGGGCAGTCAGGCGAGCGTTACGGTGATCCGTGCCATTTCCCTCGGGGAGGTGGAGTTCACGGATATCCTGCGCATCATCTGGAAAGAAATCCGCGTGGCTGCGCTTTGCGGCGGAAGTCTCGCGGTTGTGGCATTCGGGAAAATTTTCCTGATTGATAAGCTTCTGATGCACCAGCCGGTCACGGTACCGGTGGCGCTGGTCGTGTGTCTCACGCTGATGGCAACAGTAGTTGCCGCAAAGCTGCTCGGATGCACGCTGCCGCTCATTGTGAGCAAGCTCGGGTTTGACCCGGCAGTCATGGCCAGTCCGTTCATCACGACGATTGTGGATGCGGTTTCGCTGTTTGTATTTTTTGCACTGGCGACGATATTGCTCGGTTTGTAGGAGAAGACAGACCGGGCTTCAGCCGACGCAGGGCGTGAGAATAGGTATGCTTGGGGTGTAGTTTAATGGTGTCCAAATTCGGACGCGTGTAATGTTTTTGGGGGTTTCTGCGCAAAAAAGCAGGAGTTTCCGGAAAGGATTGACGGTGGAAGACAGCAGATACCAAAAACTGCATAAACGCTTTCTGATCATCATGCTGGTCGTCACCGTGCTGATCCTTGTTTTTCTTGTGATCCAGTACTACCTGCTGATCGCGGTGGACGCCCGGTACGTCGGTATCACGCGCGAGTACTATATGAAGGTCTATGTGCTGATCCCGTGCGGTATCTTCATCGCGGCTTTTATTGTCGTATGGCAGATGCTGGATTCGCCGAACATCAGTGCGCAGTGGAAGGATTTTGCGACGATCCTGTACGTGTGGGTTTTGTGTACGGTCGGATGTTTTGTCGGAGCGGAGTCACCGGCTTTGTACGGTTCCTTCGCGGTTCCGATCTCCCTCTCCACCATGTACGGAAGGAGATGGATGTGCCGCGCGACGGAAGGTCTGTGCATGTTCACGGTCGTGCAGTATGTCGGCACGTCACAGTTGTTCCCGACATGCGGAGACAATATCATTGTGGATGTCTGTACGGCCGCGTTTCTGCTGGTGATGTGCTGTATCTGCAACGAGATCCTTATGGGATACGTCATGGACAACAACGGTCTGATCCTCAGCCACGTGAGTGACAACACCAGGCTGGAGATGCGTCTGCAGCGGGATCCCATGACGGGACTGTACAACCACACCGCATTTTACGAATATCTCGACACGTTTGTCCGCAACCGGGGCGAGGCGCCTCTTACGCTTGCGGTTGTCGATATCGACGATTTCAAGAAGGTCAACGATACCTACGGACACAACATGGGTGACGAGGTCATCCTGAATCTCTCAAGAGTCCTGCAGAAGTGGTGCGGCGAGGACAACTACGTGTGCCGGTACGGCGGTGAGGAATTCAGCGTGATCTTCCCGAACGTGAAGGTGAAGGACGCTGCGGAGATGATGAACCATGCGCTCGGCGAGTTCCGCGAGACCGAGTATGAATGGCTGGACGGAAGGATCACATTCAGCTGCGGCATTTTCCAGATGAGTTCGTACACAATGACCGCGGAGGAGTTCTTCAAGGTAGCCGACAAGATGCTGTACAATGCAAAGCATAACGGCAAGAACCAGTGCGTAAGCGGTTGACGATCCCGGTTCGGAAATCGGGACCGTGTCTGCTTGCACATAGATTATGAAGGTATGAGGGGGTAGTAACAATGGGTTTCGTCAAACGAATGAAGATCGATATCATCCTGATCTCGGCCGTGCTTGTCGGCCTCGGTGTTCTGGTGCTGCTGAATCCCGGAACCACCAATGAGGTGATCTGCTACGTGCTTGCCGGTGCGGCGATCGCTGTCGGAGTCTGCTTCCTGATCGATTATATGAAGAAGGAAGCGCTTGCGGACGAGCAGCGATATGTGCTTGCCATTGCCGTCACTTCTGTTTTGATCGGTGTGTCCATGTTTATCCGCCATGAGAAAGTGGCAGGTTTCATGCCGACCGCGCTATCGTTCCTGGTTCTGTTCAGCGGCGCGATGAAGCTTCAGAACAGCTGGGATATGAAGCGCCTGAAACACAGTTCCTGGATCGTGCATGCGATCATCGCACTGATCGGCATGGTGTTCGGCTTCCTACTGATGATGAGTGTCTCGTGGCTGACCAAGGACGAGAATACCATGTGGACATTTATCGGAGTCGGACTGATCTACAGCGGTTTTACGGATCTGGTGTCCGCGTTTGTGCTTGCGCGGATCCGCAGGGTGATCACAAAGAGACAGGGCGAAGTGAGCATGAAAGATTTTCAGGATGACAAGCGCGCGCCTGAGGAAGCTGCCAACAAAGAGTGATCCGCCATTTTTCGAATACGGAGTGTCATGTTGTACGGATGCCGTCGGTTGTATTACAGCCGGCGGCATATTTATGTCGTCGGCAAATGTGAACATTTTATAGATTGCCTTTACTTTTGCACAGCTCTTTGTTAGAATGTAGTGGCTGTGTATCGGCAACAGGAGGTTACGATGAAAAAGATTTGTGTATTACTGGCAATGATGGCACTTGCGGTTGCAGTGCTGACGGCATGCGGCTCCAAGAATAATTCCACCAACTCCACGGTTTCACCTACCGGAACGGCGGTTTCCCTTAACATGTATCATCCGTGCGGAGGGGAGATGAAACTCGGACAATATAAAGGTCTCACGTTTACGAAAGAGGCAATCACGGTAACGGATGAGGATATCGATAATCAGATCAAGCTTCTCCTGAAACAGTATCCGAATTATGCGAAGGATGAAACGCGCGACAATACGGAGGTCAAAGAAGGCGATGTTCTCAATATCGACTATGTCGGTAAAGTAGGGGATGTTGCATTTGACGGCGGCACGGCTTCGGACTATTTTCTGGAGATCGGTTCCGGCACATTCATCGACGGGTTTGAGTCGTCGCTGATCGGCAAGACCGTAGGAACTACCGTTGACATCAACGTGACATTCCCGGATCCCTACCCGAGCAACACGGCGATGTCCGGTGCAAAGTCCGTGTTTACGGTCACGATCAATTATGTCGGCCAAAAGACGGACGAGATCGATGACGCATACGTGAAGCGCTATACCACGGTTGCAACCACCGTCGCAGAGCTTCGTGCGTATCTCAATGATCTGATCAAGAAGGACAAAGAGGAAGATCAGGAAGAGAAAATGTGGGATTCGCTTGTCACACAGGCAATCGCAAATTCAGAGTACGTTAAGATCGCGCAGGACGATATCGATTACTACTACAACAGTTCCATGAACACGCTTGAGCAGTATTCCACGTATTACGGCTATTCGAAAGAGCAGATTGTCAGCATGATGACCGGTGGAACGACCACCTATGAGGAGTATCTCCAGACTCTGAAGGAGGAGGCAGAGCAGTCGGTGAAGGAGTTCATGCTGCTTCAGGAGATTGCAAAAGCGGAGGGACTGACTGTTACACCGGAGCAGTATGCTTTGAAGGCTGAGGAGTACCGTGCTTCCGTAAGTGCGGCTTCGATCGCGGAACTGGAGTCGAAACTCGGCAGGGATTACATTGAGTATTGTGTCCTGACGGATATGGCACTTCAGGTCATCAAGGAAAACGCGGTTATCACGGAAGCAGAGTAATCATTTTCCGAAAGAAAATGCCTGCAGCCAAGCCGCAGGCACATAAAGCGAAACATATGGAAGGGATGCGTCAGGAGCGCGAGTTCTGCAACTTGTACTGCTTCGGCGTAACGCCCTTCCATTTTTTGAATGTTTTGATCAGATGGCTGCAGTCGGCAAAACCGGTGTCCATGCTGATCGCCGTCAGGTCGAGGTCGGTGAAAAGCAGAAGATTTTCGGCCTTGCTGACGCGGACAAGTTCAATGTACTCCTTGCAGCTGCGACCGTACATCTGGCGGAATTTGAGCGCGAAATTCGAGTAGCTCATGCCGCATCGTCTGGCGAGATTTTCCACGAGAAGAGGCTCGGAAGAGTGCTCGTCGATGAACTCGACGATGGAATCGATGCCCTCGCTGCCGGTTGCGCGCCCTGCACCGGTGAGCACGCCCTGCGCCTGCCAGATGCGCGCGAGGCTCACCATGAGCTCACACAGGCTGGCATAGACCATGAGGTCGCTGCCGTACCGGCGGTTGGCCAGCTCGCTGATGCAGGTTTCGAACACGCGTGAGAAGAGAGCTCCGTCGATGGTCTCGGCGGGGAACAGGATGGAAGCCTTCTCCGAGCGCCTTGCCTGTTCCGCGACTGCGCGAAGGTTCGGCGTAAAATTCCGGGAGCCCGTGAGGCGGCTGAGGTCGAACTTGATGACGCCGTAACGGTAGGGGGCGCTTGCGTCCGGAACAACGTTGTGGATCGCCTGCGCGTGAAGGAAAGCGAAATCCCCTACATGCATGACTGTGCTGCGTTCGTTGCAGTCCACGCGCACATCGCCTTCCACGACATACAGAAGCTCGGCATAGTAATGCCAGTGCGGACGCGGCGGATCGTTGATGTTGCGGCTGTCAACGAGAAATGCCTCGTAGGGAGAATTCAGTGTATCGATATGTTCATAGAGCTGTGACATGGTTCACTCCTGAAAATACAACCCGGAAACGCTGATTTGGATCAGCATTTCCTGAGAGAAATATACAATTTTTGGTTCAATCTGATTATATCAAACTTTTTTCTGAAATGATATAGTGAGATTGCCTTTGGAAACGGTTTTTCATGGTTCCCGGGGCGAGGAGAACCGCGCGATCGTTCCGGGTGGACGGGATGTCTGTCCGGAAACCGTGAGACTGGCGGGAATACCGATTCGGTATCGGATAATGAGAGGAGAATTGTATGATTATCGGAGCAAACCTGAGCAATCTTCCCTGGCAGGACAGACCGGAGGGATGCACGAATCCCATCTGGCGCTACAGCGAGAACCCGATTGTCGGAAGACATGACATTCCTTCCGCAAACAGCATTTTCAACAGTGCCGTGATCGCGAAAGACGGAGCTTTCGTCGGCGTGTTCCGCAGTGACAACAAGGCGATGGAGCAGCAGTTGTTCCTCGGCGCGAGCAAGGATGCGATCCACTGGACGATCGAACATGAACCGCTGAGACTGTACTGTGAGAAGACCGGTGAATGTGTCGGGATTGCGAACGGTTATGATCCGCGCGTTTGTTTCCTTGAGGATCGCTACTATGTGACATGGTGCAGTCCGTTCGAACAGCATTACGGACCGACGATCGGTGTGGCGTATTCCTATGACTTTGTGACATTTTACCGGCTGCCGGATGCCTATCTTCCCTATAACCGCAACGGCGTGCTGTTCCCCCGCAAGATCAACGGAAAATTCATGATGTTCTCCCGCCCGTCCGACAACGGCCACACGCCGTTCGGCGAGATGTTCCTCTCGGAGAGCCCGGACATGGTTCACTGGGGCTGTCATCACCACGTGATGAGCCCGGGAGGCTGGGCATGGACGAAGATCGGCGCAGGTCCGATCCCGATCGAACTTGACGAAGGATGGCTGCTCATTTTCCACGGAGTCGGCACGACCTGCAACGGCATGATCTACTCCATTGGCGGGGCCATTCTTGACAAGAATGAGCCGTGGAAGGTGCGCTATCGCTGCAAGCCGTTCCTGCTTCATCCGGAGACGATGTACGAGTGCGTCGGTGACGTACCGAATGTCTGCTTCCCGTGTGCGACGCTTTCCGATGCCGCAACCGGCCGGATCGCGATCTACTACGGAGCAGCGGACACTGTTGTGGCGCTTGCGTTCACGCAGGTCGATGAGCTGGTAGAGTACATCAAGAAGAATGCGATCTGATCGAAGGTCGATTGCAGAGTTACATTGCTGTATGCTGTGGAGTCCCTAACCCACAGATGACATTTCCCCCATACTCCCGTCCGCCTATTCGGACGGGAGTTTTTCGTTGGGGACGCCCCGGTTTATTTTTGTGTTGATTTTACACCCCTATAATGTATAATAAACATGCGCGGTTTTCGATGAACCGCCATGCAGAGTGAATACGATATCGGTCTGACGCGGGTTATTTTTCGCGAAGAGAGGGCGCGGATGTCACAACGACTGCTTCACGAAAAGAATACTGACAAGGGGGAAAAACAGACATGAAAATGTTTGCAAAGAAACTGACTGCGCTTCTGTTGATCGGAATTCTGACGATGTCGCTTACGGCTTGCAGAAAGTCCTATACCAAGGGCGAAGTGGATGGGAACACGTACACCAACAAATGGGCGGAAGTGCAGGTAACACTGCCGAGCGGCTATAAGATGCTGGATGTTTCGGATTTGAATTACTCCGGAAGCATGAGCAAATTCGATATCGGTTGTGCATTTAAGGCAGATGATAAAACTGCTCCGATCTGCTACGTATTGACTCTCGAGGGTGAGCAGGATCTCGCGGCGATCGGACAGGAGTTCGCCGATGAGTTCGGCGGGACCGGTGGGGCTATGAATGTCAAGCAGGGAAAGACCACGTATCAGGTTTCCATCAACAAGCTGAACTACAGTATCGCTGATGCGAGCTATGATGTCTACCATATCAGTGTCGGTACCGGGGATCTGTACTGCGCATTGCATGATGTGGAGGGAACCGGCGTGATCGTGATCTATGTGATCACGTTGAGCGGCGGAACAACCGAGGATGAGGTCTTTGATATGTTTACCAAGATGTGATCCGGGAGTTCGGAAACGTCGGACAATGAATCCAAAAACAGGAACAGCCACTGCAGATTGTGCAGTGGCTGTTTTTATGCTCTGTCAGATGCCGTGGTAGTTGCGAAGGTCGCGGCAGATGTGTTCGAGGTCGGGGTAGATAAAGCTCTCCGTGATGCCGAGGACGTGCAGGCTCTCGATGAAATACTGCTTGCAGTCGCGGGGGATAATGATCTTGTAGAGCGTGTGTTCGTCGCAGATATCCTCAAGGCGGCGCAGGGAATTGTGCACCGTGAAGCAGGACTGTTGCGAGTACATGCGGAGATTCTGGTCCGTCGAGGCACACGCGAGGATCTTGTCCTCGAGCACCGGATTGTGATGCAAATGCTTGAACGCCGGGAGAAGCATCTCCTGCGTGGTGTCCGCGTCGATCGGGTAGATGCAGCGGTCAAAGCCTTCCTGCGCGTTCAGCGCGTCGGGAACCAGAACCCAGACGCAGGCATCCCGGTCGGTGACAGTCCGATAGGTCTCCGTCGCGAAAAATACGGCGATCAAAGGCGATCGCGACCAGTCAAGGATTCGCGTCGGCAGACCGTAGTGCTGCATCAAGGCGATCCAGTAGGCGTAGTTGTTGCGGGGCGGCGCCGATTCCATTGTTTGCTTGGCGCGGATGTAGAAGTCGTTCGAAAGGAAGCGCTCGCGCTCCAGGCGGCGCTCACTTCTTTGGATCGACGGCACAAGTGTGAGATTCGAGTTGTCCTCACCGCGGTACCACAGCTGCGTGTTGCTGCCGTGGCGGTCGGACAGTGCTTTCACGAACTGCAGGAGTTCGTCAATGGTGCTGATATCTATTGTGATCATATAAAACCCTCTCCGTAGTCGCTCCTTCCGTTACGCGTCGGGGAGCCTTGTATTTCTATTATTATACCGCTCGCGGAGAAGGGTGTAAAGTGAACTTTTGTTGAAGTGGTTTCATTTTCCGTACTGACAGTAAATGCGCATAAGTATATGCGGGAAATAAAAAACACTGCGCTGCGGTTTGTGCCGCGGCGCAGTGTTGTAGTTACGATTCATTGCGAGAGAAGATTACTCCTGAGGAACGATCGTTACTCTCGTCATGTGAGGCTGCATACCGTTGTACCAGTACAGGAAGCCTTCCACATCGATGACATCGCCTGCCTTGAGGGATTCAACAGCCTTGTAGACCTCGGAATCCTTGTCGCAGAGATAGGACTCAACAACGAACGAGAAGTACGTTCCGTCCTTCGAGACGCGGAGATAGAGATCATCGCCCCGGGAACCGGAACCGTCGTACTTGTAAACGGCAGGCTCCTTGACCTTGAGACCGTTCATGGTCACCAGGCAGTTCATAACCTCAGTCATTTTCGCGTTCCGCTCCTCAAGATCAAGAGAGAGATAAGCGGTAACATCGGTTGCGGGTGCGATGTAGGTTCCCTCAAGGAACTCGAAGGTAGCGTCAGCAACCTCAATCTCGCCGGACCAGAAAGCACGGTAACCGGTAACCTTGATCTTGGTTCCGGGAACGAGCTTGGCAGCGTCCTCCTCGGAGCACTTCATCTCGTACAGGAAATAACCGCCGTCTGCATCTGCTGCATAGACCGTGATCTTGTCTTCCCACCAGGACTGATGAGCCTGAACGTAGCACTCGATCACAACCGGATCGTCAACCTCGGCAGCAACGAACTGTGCGTGGGTCATAACACCCTCGCTCTTCGCGTTGACGTTGCCCGTCACCTTCGCGGAGGTGATGTGCGGGTTCGCACCGTTGTACCAGTAGAGGAAGCCCTCGAGGTCGACAATATCACCGGGCTTCAGGGCCTCAACAGCCTTGTAAACATCGGTGTCCTTGCCGCAGAGGTAGGACTCTACGGTGAAGGTGAAAATCTGGTTGCCCTTGGCAACTTTGAAGTACAGGTCGTCTCCCTGGGAACCCGAGCCGTCATGCTTGTAGGTGGCAGCGCTCACAACGGTAAGACCCTTGAAGGATACGAACTGGTTCATCTTCTTCTCAAGGTCGGGCGTTCCGAGAATGTCGGTAACGTCAACTGCGGGAGCAATGTAGGAGCCCTCGAGGAATTCGAAGGTCGATTCCTTGGCAACTTCAATCTCGCCGGACCATGATGCACGATAGCCGGTTACCTTGATCTTGGTTCCGGGAACAAGCTTGGCAGCATCCTCCTCGGAGCAGGTCATGTTGTAAATGAAGTATCCGCCGTCCGGATCAGCTGCGTAAACAGAGACGGTACCGTCCCACCAGGACTGATGAGCCTGAACGAAGCACTCGATCACAATCTCGTCGTCGTCAGCCGCCGCAACGTACTGAGCGTAGGTCATAACGCCCTCGCCCTTGGCAGACGGATCGAAAGGAACCGGGGTAGGAGTGCTGGTAGGCTCCGGCGAAGGGGTAGGGGTGTCCGGTACCGGAGTGGGAGTGTCCTCAGCCGGTGTCGGGGTATCTGCAGCAGGCGTAGGAGTGTCCTGCTTTGCTTCCGTCGTAGGAGTGGCGGTAGCCTTTTCCTCAGTCTTGTTGTCCTTGCCGCATGCGGTGAGCATTGCTACAGCGAGAACACAGACCATGAAAACCATGAATAACTTTTTCATTGTCATTCTCCTTTGCTTTTGTGACCGGCACAGAACCTGCCCGGTCGAATCTTCCGGGGCCTGTGAGACCCCGCTTGTCCGCGCGTCATCCGCGCAGACGCCTCATATCCTCGAAACTTCCGAATGGTTCTTCGGAAAATGAAGCACACGCAACCACATTATACTGAGAAAAATAAAAAAATCAAGGTTTATCTTCCTGCTTGCTTTGTATCCTGCGGAAGAGATAAATGCCGGCGAGGCACACCCAGGTGATGATGACTGCGATCAGAAGCACGCGGGAGGCGGTCGGCAGTTTGCCCTCCGTACGGTCCGCGGCGCGCTCGGTCACGGCAATCTGGTCGAGATGTTTGAGGGCAGAGGTGTCTTTGTACAGCTGTTCGATGAAGGCATCATCGACGGTCTTCTTGCGGCGAACGGAGGTGGTCACTTTTTCCACAAGTTCACCGGCGGCTTCACGAACGGAGGCGGAGCCGGCGAACACGGGCGTCACAAAGGTGTTGTCGATGTTTGCAAGGAACAGCTTTGCAGCCTGGATCTTCACGCTGTAGTGGGTCGTGTTGTCCGTGCCCTCGGCAGCAAGATACGCCTGATACTCGTCGGAGTTCTGGGCTTTGGTCGTGACCGGGATGTAGCCCTCGGTCTGGGAGTAGGCAATCTGGACGTCGTTCGTGAGCATGTACTGCATGAACAGCCAGGAGGCCATGACTTCGCCCTCGTCCTCCTTGTTGAAGATGCACATCGAAGGACCCTGCGAGATCATGTACGGCTCCGATGTGTCATACTGCGGGATCGGGCGCACGACCGTCGTAAAGCGGCGGATGTCGTCGGAGCAGATGTCGGAGTTCGGCGCGTCGGAACCCATCCAGGTCGCGCCTGCAGTCGAGTCGATCGCGAAAATGCACTGCGCGGCGTTTAAGTAGTTGGCCGGGTAGCTCGAGATCTTGAACGTCGAGAACGCGCGTGATTTGGCGTGCGGCACGATGGAGTAGAGGATCTCTTTCGTCTCGTCATTGAAGAGCAGCACATGGCCTTCGTCATCGGAATACGGCGCGTGCTTCTGTTTGAGCATTGAGATCATCATGTTGTCGGTCGACTTGTAGATGAACGGGATCAGCGTCGTCTGGCCGTTCAGGGTGAACGTGTCGCCGTCCTTCGTTGCCACGGCAGCCTCGGAGACTTCCCAGATGTAATCCCAGGTGACGATGTCGGGAATGTCGTAGCCGAGTTTGTCCACAAGATCCTTGTTGATGTACAGCGCCTCCGTGGAGCGCATGTACGGCATCGCATAGACGGAGCCGCCGATGCGGCATTCCTCGAGGAATTTCGGCACGATCTCCTCCACGGTCGGACCGTCGAAGAGCAGTTTGCTGCCGCCCAGACCGTAGTACGTGTCGTACATCAGCTCCTCCAGGTTGACCACGACATTGTTGCCCTTCTGGTAGGTCGCGATGTGGTCGGGGTAGGTGATGCACACATTCGGCGTCGTGTCCGTCGCGATATTGGTGATGACGTCCTGGTAGATCATCGCGTAGTCCGTGTACCTCTTCAGCACGACGTGGATGTTCGGGTACAGCTTCTCAAAGTCGGCGATTGCCTTCTCGTAGACGTTGACCTGCGCGATGTTGGTATCATTTTTCGCCCAGAACGTGATCGTGTATTCCTTGTCCGTGTCAAACTCCTTCGGTATCGTAAAGGCCACGCGCTTGCTGCTCTTGTGGCAGCCGGTGGCAAGAAGAACCGTGAGCAGGCCGATCGTCAGGAGCGACAGCATGGCAATCGTACGGAAAATGCGTTGCTTCGTTCGGATCATCCCTTCGTACCTCCTCTCGAAACGCCCTCCATGATCTTGTTGCGGAACACGAGGAACAGAATGATGAGCGGTACGGAGACGACAACGACCGTGGCCATCATGGCCGGGATGTTGTCGCGGCCGAAGCCGTTCTGGCGGATCTCCTGGATACCGTTGGAGACGAGGAAACGCTTGCGGTCATCGGTGATCAGTCGCGGCCATACATAGGCGTTCCAGCACTCGATGACCTTGAGGATCGTGATCGTGACGATGGTCGGTTTCGCAATCGGCACCATGACGCGCAGCAGGTACTTGAAGTCGGAGGTGCCGTCGACTTTGGCGGCCTTGTAGAGCTCCTCCGGGATCTGCTCGAAATTTTCCTTCAGCAGATAGATGTAAAAAACGCTTGTCACGGACGGCAGGATCAGACCGGCGAACGTGTTGCGCATGTTCCACGAGGTGATCGTGACGTAGTTCGTGATGATCACAAGCTCGCTCGGGATCATCATCAGGCTCAGGAACAGCGAGAACACGAGGTTGCGTCCCGGGAAACGCATGCGCGCGAAGGCAAATGCCGCAGGCACGATGACGATCATCATCAGCGCTGTCGTCACGACCGTGTAGATCAGCGTGTTCAGGAAATACCCGGCAAGAGGAACCGCGGTGAAGGCCTCCTTATAGTTCGCGCCGGTCGGTTCCGACACGTAAAACTTCGGTGTCACTTCGTTGTTGTACGCGCTCTGCGTCTTGAAGGAGGTTAAGAGCATCCAGTAGAACGGGAAGAGCACGGCGATCGCGCACAGCGTCAGAAATGTGTACAGCAGGGCATTGCGGATGATCTTGCGGCGCTTTGCGGCGCGCTCAATGCGGTCGTACTCGGACTGCGTGGCGATCGGGGAAGCGATTGCAGGCTCGGGAGCCGTGACGGTTTCGGGGATCAGTTCTTTCTCATTGTCAGCCATCTCATTTTCCTCCTTCCTAGTAATGTACGTTGTTGCGGCTTACCATCAGGTTGATGCAGGTGATGGTGAACACAACGGCGAAGAGGATCAGGGCGGCAGCGGAAGCGAACGAAGGGTAGCCGCCGCTGTTGCCGTAGAGCATGTCATAGATGTAACCGACCATCGTGTTCATGCCGGCTGAGTTGAGGTCGGTGCCGAAGAGAGCAACCTCGTCGCTGTAGGCTTTGAACGCGCCGATGAAGCCGGTGATGATCAGGTAGAAGATCATCGGGGAGATCATCGGCAGGGTGATGCGGTAGAAAATGCGAGACGGCCTCGTTCCGTCCACGCGCGCTGCCCGGTAGTAGTCCTCCTTCACCGACGCAAGAGCGCTCGTGAGGATGAGGATCTTAAACGGGAGAACGATCCAGACGGTGTAGATGCACATGACGAGCATTTTCGCCCAGTGCGGTCCGTCGATGAAGTCCACGGAACTGCCGCCGAAGAACCGGATCAGCAGGTTGACCATGCCGTCCGTGTATTCGGTCTTCTTGAAGAGGACCATGAACACGAGACCGACGGCCAGGGTGTTGGTTACATACGGCAGGAAGTACACGGTCTGGAAGAGATTGCGTAACGGCTTCACCGAACTGAGGGCGAGGCTGATGAGGAGCGCAAGGCCCGTGGAGACCGGTACGGTGATGATCACGAGGACAAATGTGTTCTTGAGAGCCTGCACAAAATACGGATCGCGCAGGACGTAGCGGTAGTTGTACAGACCTGTTCCGTTCGAAGTCTGCGAGACGAAGTTGTAGCCTTCCTCGAAAGAGTACACGACGACGTCGATCAGAGGATAGACCATGAAGATCCCCAGGAACAGGATGGCGGGCAGGAGATAGAGCCAGCCCTTGTATTTGCTCTGTTTCATATGAGTTCCTTTCAGCGGATAAAGTTCGTTGCCCGGTCGGAAAATGCCTACCGCGCTTCGAATCCGATGGTTTTCTCTGTCGTTTTGTCGAAAAGGCATACCTTCGAGGGCTTCAGGCGGAAGCGCACGATCTCGCCGCCGATGCCGGTGACATCCTCGGACGGGATGATCGAGCGGATCGTCGTTCCGACGAAGGAAGGATGCGTGGAGACGACGCTCGTGTCGCGACCCATGACCTCGATCTTCGAGAGTGCGCATGTGAGACGGCCGTCATTTGCGGGAACAAAGCCCTCCGGCCGGATGCCAATCCAGACAGGGAGGGAACCGTCCCCGGAGTCTGCAGCGCCTGCATCACCGGTGAGCTTCACGTCGAGAACCGCTTCCTCGCCGATGAAAACCTGTCCGTTACGGACACAGCCCTCGAACACGTTGATCGGCGGGGTGCCGAGGAATTTGGCAACGAAGAGGTTGCACGGACTGTCATACACCTCCTGCGGCTTGCCGATCTGGTGGATGACGCCGTCCTTCATCACGACGATGAGATCGCTGATGCTCATCGCCTCCTCCTGGTCATGGGTGACGAAGATGGTCGTGATGCCGGTTTCCCGCTGAATGCGCGCAAGCTCCTCGCGCGTCTGCAGACGGAGTCTGGCGTCGAGGTTGGAGAGCGGCTCGTCGAGAAGAAGAACGCTCGGCATTTTCACGAGGGCACGCGCGATCGCGACACGCTGCTGCTGGCCGCCGGAGAGTTCGCTCGGGCGGCGCTCCATGAGCTCGCCGATCTGCACGAGTTTTGCGACCTCCGTCGCTTTGGCGCGCATCTGTTCCTTCGTGAGTTTCTCTGCGCCGCGGAGGTTGCCGAGAGGGAATGTGATGTTGTCCATCACCGTCAGGTGAGGGTAGAGAGCGTAGTTCTGGAACACCAGGCCGACGCCGCGATTTTCCGCGGGAAGGTTGGTGACATCGGTGTCGCCGAAGAAAATGCGTCCGGCAGAGGGCATCTCCAGTCCGCTGATCAGGTTCAGAGTCGTGCTCTTGCCGCAGCCGGACGGGCCGAGGAGACCGATCAGTTTACCGTCGAGAATCTCAAACGTGAAATCGTTGACGGCGATGACGTCCTCGTGAATCTTCTTGTTGCGGTTCGGGAACCGCTTGGTGACATGGTCCAGGGTGATTTTCATAAGAATGTTCCTTTCCAATAACAAAGGGCAAACCGCAATTCACGCGGTTTGCCCAAATTTTCTTTACTCGTTCTCGCCGTACACGTCGGCTGCACGCTGTCGCAGCTGGTTCTTGTAGAGGAAGAAACCGAAGTACTCGAAACTATCCGCGCAACTGAGGCAGGTGTCTGCGTACCGGTAATCGTGCGCGAGATCCTTGCTGTCGAGAAGCTTGAACGCCGTGATCAGGTTGGAATTGACTTCCTCCTCATCGTTTGTCCATTCGCTGATCAGATGAGCCAGGTTGACGTGCGTCGTCGCCGTGTCCAGTATGCAGCTCGGATTGGCAAGCAGCACGGAGAGCGCTTCCTCGTAACGCTTGAAGGCTTTCTCATACTGGCCGATCGCGGTGAGCGCGATGCCGAGGCTGTTGCAGGCTCCGGCGAGTGCGGGGGATTTCGCCGTTTCGGCGGAAGACCGCAGGATGGAGCAGGCAGGCTCGAGAAAACGGATCGAATCGCGGTAGCGCTCCTCGAGGATCAGCGTGTCGGCAATGTTGATGAAGACTTTCGCGGCAGCGGGGGTGGATTGCATGTTGAGCTGTGTCAGCACCTCCTGCGCACGGTTGCACAGGGCATCGCATTCCTTGAACTCACCGAGTCTTCGTGTGAGAGCGATGCGCTCGTGGAGAACCTGCAGCTGGCCGGGCAGATCACCGTAGGAAGCAGCTTCCCTGCCGGCCTCGGCAAGAACCGCTTTCGCCGTGACATAGTCTCTCTTCGCCATGCAGTTTTCAACGGCCGCCCATACGGAATTCATCGGGATCCGCTTGATCCCGTTGTCGCCGGCAGACGACCCGGTAGATGTGGAATACTCGCCCATACATACCTCCGAAACGTTTCCTTATATGACTAGTATATTATACAGATTTGCGCGAAAAAAGTAAATGATAACTTGAAAAAATATTGAAAAGAAGGTACACTTGCGGTATAGTAGGAAGGTGTGTAAAAAATCGGTTTTCCGTCGAAAAATGGGAGCGTTGTCATGCCACCCGGTTTGCCTGTCAGAAACCGCTGCCGGGGAGAGTGGTGTGACGCAAGACCGTTTTTCCTGCAAAAAAAGCCTTCCCGATGCGGAAAGGCTCAGAGAGCAGATAACGGGAATCGAACCCGCCTCCTCAGCTTGGGAAGCTGATATACTACCGATGTACTATATCTGCGCGTTGTGCACATTATAGCGCATCCGGAAGGAAAAAGCAAGCATTTTCCGACGGACGAGGGCGGGATTCACACCGGCTTGCGCAGGAATGAAGAAGAAAGAGGAGATCCCCGGCAGGCGCAATACAAAAAGAAACCGGGATCAGAGGAGAGAGAGCATGTCTGTAGAACATTCCGGAAGAGGAAATGACTCCGGGAAACGAAAGATGACCAAGAAGCAGAAAGAGTATGCGCGGAAGGTCAAGAGAAGAGAGAACACCATTCTGATCGTAGCTGCAGTGTTGCTGATCGGAGTGGTAGGCGCGGTTGCGTACCATGTGTTTTTTAAAGGCGACAGCGGCGAGAATACGCCGACGCCGACGATGACGCCGATCCCGACGAACACGCCGAGTCCGTCACCGAGTCCTTCGCCGACGCCGACACCGTTGCCGACGAACACGCCGACTCCGACGGCTACGCCGACACCAAATGCGACACCGACGCCGGAAGGTCCGACGAGCACACCGACACCGACGCCGGACGACGGGCGTAAAATGATCGCCTTTACCTTCGACGACGGGCCGTACAGCAAGCTGACACCGAAATTCCTGGAGACGCTGCAGAAGTACAACGCGAAGGCGACATGGTTTGTCGTCGGTGACCGCATCGACGGGGAGACCGGCCCGCAGCTGAAGCAGCTCACGGACGCCGGCATGGAAGTACAGATCCACGCGTGGACACACGACAATTACTATGATACCTGCTCGGACAAAGTCTACCACGAGGAGATCGACAAGACGTACGACAAAATCCTGGAAGTGACCGGAGTCGCGCCTACGATGGTTCGTGCGCCGGGAGGTCGGATCAGCAAGGAGCGGATCGCCGAGAGCCCGCTGTACTTTATCAACTGGAGCATCGATTCCAACGACTGGCGCTACAAGTCGAGGAAGACGGACGAGGAGCGACAGACAAACATCAACACGATCGTCAACAACGTAATATCCGCAGCAGGACGCGGCAAGATTATTCTCATGCACGAGATCTACGACAACTCGTACGAAGCGTTCTGCATCATCATCGACAAGCTTGCCCAGCAGGGCTATGAGTTCGTTACCGTATCCGAGATGCTCGGGGAAGCACCGCTCGGAGTTCAGTACTACAAACGGCCGTAGCATCCGACCGGGGTGGCAGGGGACGCCTGGAGAAGGGAGTCACGTATGTCAAAGAGGAGAAGGATCGTCGGAGTTCTGATCTCCGATGCACACCACAAGTTCTTTCGGCAGTGTCTGTACAACGTGCAGAGGGAACTTCTGAAAAATGATATCGATGTCGTTACGTTCACGACGCTGTGCCATGCCGAGGTGCAACGCGGATATGCCGATGCGGAATGTTCCGTGTACGAGGTCATGGATCTGCGTGAGATGGACGGACTGATCGTGTATCCGACGACATTTTACATGGAGCGGCAGAAGGAAGTCCTTGAGAAGATCCGCAGGGAGTTTGACAAGCCGGTAGTCTGCCTGGAACACGCTAACGAATACGGGTTCCCGACGGTGGCGTTCGGCCGGGAAAACGGCATGGAACTGCTGGTGGACCATCTTGTAAGGGAACATCAGGTGAAGGATATCCGCCTGGTGGCCGGTCACGATGAACCGAATGTGCCGTTCGATATGGCGCTGCGTGAAGATTTCCTGAACGCCTGCGAGAAACACGGAGTCAGCACGTCCGAGGAGTTCTTCAGCGGAGGATTCTGGATCCAGACGGGAGACGAGATTGCCGAAAAACTGCAGAATGCGGAGAAGTTGCCGGATGCCGTGATCTGTGTGTCCGATGAGGGTGCGGCGGCTTTGGTCGCGGCACTTGAAAAGCGGGGGATCCGCGTGCCGGAGGACATCATCGTCGCGGGCTACGGCGCCGATGAAGACCGGAAGACCGGCGAGTTTCTGACGGTGTACCGTGATCCTACGGAGATGGCCGCCAATGCCGTGCGCATGCTGATCGCCCTGATCAACGGCAAAAATCAGTTCGTGCTCCCGCACAGGGAGAACTGCTGCCGGTTGATCCCGGGTGGCTCCTGCGGGTGTGTCCGCTGTTCTTACGGGCCGTATTCCGAGAGAGTCGTCGAAGAACTGCGCGATGCCACGGAACGGTTCCCTTCCGAGTACAACTTCATGAGCGAGGAGATCACGAACGCGACGGATTTCGAGGAGTGTCTCCGCACCGTGGACCGTTTTACGGAGTATCTCGGAGATTACGAGGCGTTTTACCTGTGTCTCAACGCGAAGGCGCTGCACGAGACGGCGGCGATGCCGCACATTACCGACAAGGTGGAACTTGCGATCGCGCATGAGAAGGATTCGTGTGTCTATGCGGACGGGCGGATGTTCAATCGCGAATACATGATCCCGGCGCTGTACCGTGAGAGCGAAGAACCGCGTGTTTTCTACGTCGTTCCGTTGCATTTCATCGATCGTGTGCTCGGTTACGTCGTGCTGTCGTACGGCAATGATCCGCGTGTCTTTGCAGAATGCCTGCGCGGATGGCTGCGGAAACTGGCGAACTGCCTGGAAGCACAGAGACGCTGGTACATGTATGATGATATCACGCTGCAGAACCAGGTCCGCGACGCGATGACCGGTCTATATAATTATAAGGGATATATCAGCACGCTGCAGGAGATGTACCGTCATCTCGGCGGCGTTCCGGTGAAACTGAGTGTGATCGCAATCGATATCGAGCGTTTTTCGGCGATCAACGACGCGTTCGGCCGCGATGAGGGGAACGAGGTGCTGCTTGCGCTCACCAAGATCATCCAGAATTCGATGAACGACCGTGACATCTGCGCGCGGCTCGGCAACGATGAGTTCGTCGTGGCAGGGTTTTACGAGGATGCCAACGATGCTGCGGGGCTTCTTGCGAACCTCAATGCGCGTCTTCAGAATTACAACAACTTCAATAAGAAGGCGTACAGCGTGAACCTCACATACTCGAAGGTGTTCGAGGAGGTCGTCGATGAGAGCAGTCTTGCCGCGATCACGGCGGATGCGATCGCCGCGAAGAAGACGCTGAAGGAAAATAAGCGCCTCCGGAAGGGCGGAGCGGAACTTGTCAACGAGGAGGAGCGCAACGAGGTTGTGCACATTCTCGACGACAACCTGCTCAGTTATCATTTCCAGCCGATCGTCAACGCGAAGACGGGAGAGATCTTCTCCTACGAAGCGCTGATGCGCTCCGACACCGAGCCGTCACTTCCGCCGGAGATCATCCTAAAGCATGCGGAAGCGCTTAACCGGCTTTACGATGTGGAGATGCATACATTTTTCAATACGCTTGAGATTTTCCGGAAGAACCGCGAACAACTGCACGGGCGCAAGCTGTTTATCAACAGCATTCCGAAGGTTGTCATCAGCGAAGAGGACTATTCCAGGCTCATCGAAAACTACGGGGACATTCTCTCGGACGTTGTCATCGAGTTCACCGAGCAGACGGAGGCGAGCCGGGAGCAGGTGCAGATCATCAAGGAGCGTTGCGCGAACAACGGCATGCAGCTTGCGATCGATGATTACGGCGCCGGCTACTCGAACATTTCCAATCTGCTCACGTATGCGCCGGACTATGTGAAGATCGACCGCAGTCTTATCGCGCACGTGGACGAGGACAACAAGAAGCAGTATTTTGTGGCAAATACGGTGGAGTTCGCGCATGCGAACGGCTTTCTTGCCCTTGCGGAGGGCGTGGAAACCCGTGAGGAACTTAACACGGTCATCCGTCTCGGCATCGATCTGGTGCAGGGGTATTATACCGCGCGTCCGTCGGCGGATTTCCCAGATGAGATTCCTAAGGAACTGCTGGAGGATATCGTGCGGATGAACATCCGCAACATCGACACGCGCCAGAAGAAGACGTACATCGTCGGCAACGAGAGCGAAGTGCTTCTGGTGCCGCTTGTGATGGACGGTTACACCGAGGTGGTTGTTCCGAAGCCGGAGTGCATTCTCGTCGGCAATCCGAAGTATCAGACGGACATCGTGCTCCATGTTCCGGACAATACCATCAGCCGCATTCATCTGCGCGGCGCGCAGCTGGAATCCTACCAGCGCCGTCCCTGCCTCGAGATCGGAAACCGCAGCGATGTGACGCTTGTGGTCGAGGGCAACGTGACGATGCAGGATGCGGGCATCCGCGTTCCGGAGAGTTCGTCTCTCACGATCGAGGGCAACGGCAAACTTTACATCAACGTCAGCGCGGACCGCAGTTTCGCGATCGGCGGTGACTGCAATCAGTCGGTCGGCCGCATTACGGTCAACATGGACGGCGAGATCACGATCCACGGCGACGGCCGCGAGTGCGTGGGCATCGGCGGCGGTTATCTGCGCGAGACGGGAGTCCGGATCGAGCGGTGCCGCAACATGTACCTCACCATGACCGGCGAGCAGATTGTCGGCGTCGGTTCGGCGAACAGCGCGGCCAATGTCTTTTTGCAGAATACGCGCCTGATCGCGACGATCAACTCCGACCGCGGTGTCGCGCTGGGATCGATCGCGGGAGAGCCGCGCGTGGAACTGTACAAGGCTCATTTTGCGTGTATCTCGTCCGGTGATACGCAGATCGGTATCGGCAGCCTGACGAACGGGCAGAACACCGCCCGCGTCACGGACAGCGAGGTACAGACGGAGATGCGCGCGAAGCGGTGCGTGGGCATCGGTTGCCGCACGGGTACGGCAACGGTGCGCGTCATCGGTTCGACGATCAACATGCGGTGCGAGGGCACATCCGCCATCGGCATCGGCTCGGGCGAGCGCAAGGGGCGCGGTCAGTTCGAGATGTCCGGAATGAATTTCCGGCTTGCTTCGGCTTCCGGCATTGCCTTCGGTTACGAGGAGGAAGCCATGAATTTCTTAAAATGTAAAATAGTGGGAACGGAGGAATCCAAAACATGAGAAGAAAGGTAACTGCAGCAGTGCTTCTCTTACTGCTGCTCGTATGTCTGTCAGCGTGCGGAGATAAGGAGGACGAAGACGACATTCACAACTACAACAAGACAGGGGAGTATGAATCCAACATCAATGATGCAATCCCGACGGCTACGGAGGACGATCTGATCACCAAGCCTCCGGTCAACGGAACGGCGACGCCAACCCCGACACCGAAGCCGGCAAAACAGTATATCGTAGTGCTTGATCCCGGCCATGGCGGCAATGATCCGGGGGCAAGTTATGACGGACGAAAAGAGTCATATTTAAATCTTCAATTGGCAAATCTCGTAAAAGAATACTTGACATCCAATTACAGTAATGTAACCGTGATATTAACACGAGAGGACGAGAATACAAAACCATCCCTTTCCGAAAGGGTTGATGTCGGTCTGGATAACAAAGCAGATATTGTTGTAAGTCTTCATCTTGATGCAACAGAATCACATAAGTCGCATGGTGCTTCAGTGCTCATCTCAAAACAACCGAACATTACGGAGCAATCAAAGAAACTTGCAAATTGTATACTTAAAAATCTGGAGAGTCTTGGGATAAAGAACAACGGGACAGTTAAGAAAGACAGTAAAGATACTTTTGACGAGAACGGAGTTCCGGTGGATTACTACGGAATCTGCCGTTACGGAGCAGCAAACAATATAATTGCTCTTATTGTGGAAAGTTGTTACATTGACAGTGATATTGATGCTGATTACCTCAAAAGTGATATGTTGCCTAAAATGGCCGAGGCGGAGGCCAAGGGAATCATGGAGTTCCTTACAAAGCATTACAACAACGGCGCTGAGGGCTGATCAGAGTACAGTGAAAGAAAGCGCCGCCGTGTCGGGGGAATAACCGGCGCGGCGGCGTTGTTTTGTCTTATGGGTATTTATGCAATCCGGTGAAATCCCTTTAGGAAAGATACGGTCAATCGACCTTTTTCAGAACCAGCCTCCGTTGAACCCGATGATCTCACCCGTGAGATATCCCGGAGCCTGCATCAGCAAATCCACCATTTCGGCGACTTCCTCGGGAGCTGCGATTCGTCCGGCGGGAATCTCCTCGCGGAGCGCCTGCAGATCCTCCTCGGACAGGTGGGAGTTCATTTTCGTATCGACCATGCCCGGTGCCAGCGCATTGACGGAGATGCCGCTCGGGGCAAGCTCCTTGGCCATCGCCTTGGTGAGTGCGTCCAGACCTCCCTTGGTTGCAGAGTAGGCCGCCTCAAAGGAGGCGCCGCGCGTGCCCCAGATCGAGGAGATGAGCAGGATGCGCCCGCTGTGCCGTGTCAGCATGACGGGAGTGATATGTTTGATGCACAGAATGGCGGAGGTGAGGTTGGCGGAGACAAGGTTGTTCCACTCCTCGATCGTGAGATCACCGAGAAGGCCGGTTGTGGAATGCCCGGCGACATGCACGAGTCCGTCGATCCGATGGAACTCATCGGCAATCTGCTCCAGCACCTCGCGGACAAATGCCTCGCTGCCGAGATTTCCCGCGTACGTGCGGCAGTACGCGCCGAGTTCCGTCGCGGCTTCCGCCGTTCGTTCCAGTGCTTCCGCGTTCGTGTGACCGATCAGCGCGAGATTGACACCGCGCTTTGCAAACTGAAGGGCAACCGCCGAACCGATATCGCCGCTGGCGCCCGTGACAACGATCGTTTCCATAAACAACATCTCCTTGCTTTTTGTTTCCTATAAGTGTAGCAAAGAGAGGCAGAAAATGCAATTCTGACGGACGCTTTCTTTGCGGAATTTGGCCGCAGGGAGAAGACGGATGACGGCTCGGAACAGGATTTTCGCCCCGGCAAAAGAGGGCTTATTGCATGAAAAAGAGTGGAAAATTTGAAGAATTATGCGGAAAAGAGGCATTTTTCGAAAAAATATGATGTCGGAAAAAACGGCATTATGTACAAAGAAATGCGCGGAAAGAGCATGTTTGGCGAGGCTGTCGGCGGAATTTTTAGTAAAAAAGCCGACAACGGGCGGGCGAGAGACGGTTGTTATACAAATTAGACAAAAGTAGAAAACCGAATTTGTACATTTGCAACATAGTTTTTTTCGCGCTCTTAGTGTATCATACCCGTTAGGTACTTGCGCCGGCGGGCGCAGTGCGTTCTGCTAACAAAAAATAGGAGGCATTTCGTAATGGCAGGTTTGAAACTTATCAACATCAGTAAGACATATCCGAACGGATTCGTCGCAGTTAAGGACTTCAACCTTGATATCAAGGATAAGGAGTTCATCATCTTCGTAGGACCTTCCGGATGCGGTAAGTCCACGACCCTTCGTATGATCGCCGGTCTCGAGGAGATCACCGGTGGTGAGCTGTACATCGGCGACAAGCTGATGAACGACGTTGAGCCTAAGGACAGAGATATCGCAATGGTATTCCAGAACTACGCTCTGTATCCGCATATGTCTGTTTATGATAACATGGCATTCGGTCTTAAGCTCCGCAAGGTTCCGAAGGATCAGATCGAGAAACTTGTAAATGAGGCTGCTAAGATCCTCGGTATCGAGCAGCTGCTCGACCGTAAGCCGAAGGCTCTGTCCGGTGGTCAGAGACAGCGTGTGGCCATGGGTCGTGCTATCGTTCGTAATCCTAAGGTATTCCTTATGGACGAGCCTCTTTCCAACCTTGATGCTAAGCTCCGTGTTCAGATGCGTATCGAGATTTCCAAGATCCACCAGAGACTGGAAGCTACGATCATCTACGTTACGCATGACCAGACCGAGGCTATGACGCTTGGTACCCGTATCGTCGTTATGAAGGACGGTGTTATCCAGCAGGTAGATACTCCTCAGAACCTCTACGACAAGCCGAACAACCTGTTCGTTGCAGGTTTCATGGGATCGCCTCAGATGAACTTCCTGGATTCCGTTGTTACCGTAAGCGGCTCCAGCGTTTACCTTGTATTCGGCAACAACAAGATCCTTGTTCCGGAAGCAAGAGCAAAGAAGCTTGTTGAGGGTGGCTATGTTGACAAGGAAGTCGTTCTCGGTATCCGTCCTGAGGATATCAAGGATGATGCTTCGTTCGTTGCAGCTCATCCGGAAGCTTCGTTCGCAGCTACCGTTCGTGTTTACGAGCTTCTCGGTGCCGAAGTATTCCTGTACTTTGCAGTTGATGATTATGACATCACCGCCCGTGTTGATCCTCGCACGGAAGCAAGACCCGGCGACACCATCACGATCGCAATGGATCTTGCGAAGATGCACATCTTCGACAAGGAGACCGAGCAGATCATCACTCACTGATCCGGACAAGTCAATACTTGAACTTACAGAGCCCTGTGCGATCGCACAGGGCTCTTTCATGTTCAAAAAGTTATGAATGTGAGCAGCGAAGTCTGCGGTGCGAGATACGGGCACACATACACGAGGAAACCGAACGAAGAGTGGTGCGCAAATGATGCGACGAAGTCGCTCTTCACACTGTTTTCACTTGAAAAATCGCAGGATTTGTGCTATTATCTTTCTGATTATGGGGTGGCGGATGTCCGTGCATTTTTCGGGGCATTCGGCCGGCGGAAGCACCCTGCCGGATGGCGGAACAGGGGCTCTGACCGAGATTCCATGCGGAAAGGAATGGCAGTCGGATGATATCGAATCAAATACTTCAAAACACGATTGACGGGATGAAGGGAATCGCACGCGTTGATTTGTGCATCATGGACACGGAGGGAAAGACGCTGGCGTCCACGATGAATGTTGCGGCAGAGGAGAACACTGCAATGGTAACGGCATTTGCCGAGTCTCCGGCGGACAGCCAGGTGATGCAGGGGTACCAGTTCTTCAAGGTCTATGACGATCATCAGCTGGAGTACATTCTTCTGGCCAAGGGTGACACGGACGATGTGTACATGGTCGGCAAGATGGCGGCATTCCAGATCCAGGGCCTTCTGGTGGCGTACAAGGAGCGCTTTGACAAGGACAACTTTATCAAAAACCTTCTGCTGGACAACCTTCTGCTGGTGGATATCTATAACCGCGCCAAGAAGCTTCACATCGAGGTGGAGGCACGCCGCGTAGTCTATATTATCGAGACGAAGACCGAGAAGGACACGAACGCGCTGGAGACGGTTCGCACGCTGTTCGCGGGCAAGCCGAAGGATTTCATCACGGCCGTTGATGAGAAGAACATCATTATCGTCAAGGAACTCAAGGCCAATGAGAATTACGAGACGCTGATGAACACAGCGAAGATCATTGTTGACATGCTCAACACGGAGGCCATGAGCAAGGTTCATGTTTCCTACGGCACCATCGTCAATGAGATCAAAGATATTTCCCGCTCCTACAAGGAAGCGAAGATGGCGCTCGATGTCGGCAAGATCTTCTACAGCGAGCGCAAGGTTGTTGCGTATAACAACCTTGGAATCGGCCGTCTGATCTATCAGTTGCCGATGCCGCTCTGCAAGATGTTCATCCGCGAGATCTTCGACGGCCAGTCGCCGGAGGACTTCGGCGAGGAGACGCTTACAACCATCAACAAGTTTTTCGAGAAGAGCCTCAACGTCTCGGCTACCTCGAAGGAGCTGTACATTCACCGCAACACGCTCGTGTACCGTCTCGACAAGCTTGAGAAGAGTACAAACCTCGACCTGCGTGTTTTTGACGATGCCATCACGTTCAAGATCGCGCTGATGGTTGTGAAGTACATGAAATATATGGAGAATGCCGAGTATTGATGTGCGGCGGAGATCGGTCCGTGCACACGGTGAGACGGTCATTTTCCGTGTAGTGTGGGGAATTCCGCGCAGAGGCGGAATCAGAAAAATGCAGTTCAGGAGTTTTTATGAGTGATGAGAACAAGACGTTGACAGACGTCGGGGAAGCTGCGGGCGTTTTTCCGGAAACGCTTTCGGAAGAGACGGCAGCTGATTACTCTGCGGTAACGCAGGAGATGCAGGAGACGGTTTCACAGCAGATTCCGCAGATGCAGGAATCTGACGCGCAGCCGTATTCTGAGGCAGATGAGGAGACGGCGGAGGATGCCGTTCCGACCCCTCATTTTGTTACGGTAGCAAGGCAGGCGAGAGAGCAGCGTGAAGCGGAGAGGGCCGCGCGCAGAGCGGAGGCGGAAGCCAAAGCCGCGCTGGAGGAGGAAGAAAAACTCTTCGGTTCCGTTGACGATGACGAGGAAGAGGAAGCTCCGGCGCCTCCGTCTGCGGAAGAAGGTCCGGTCATCGTATTTGACCATGTGACGAAAGAATATACGGACGGTCCGGAGGATGCCGACAACGCGGCGCTGAAGGATGTGTCATTTTCCATTAACCGGGGCGAGTTTGTGTTTATCGTTGGACCGTCCGGTTCCGGTAAGTCAACGTTGATCCGTCTGCTGATGCGTGAGATCAGCCCGACCGCCGGGGCTATCTATATCGCTGGGTCGAACCTTTCCACGCTCAGGAACCGCCAGGTATGCAAATACCGCCGTTCCATCGGGATCGTGTTCCAGGATTTCCGCCTTCTCGAGGACCGCACGGTCTTTGAAAATGTCGCATTTGCGCAGAAGGTCATCGGTGCTCCGTCCCGTAAGATCACGAAAAATGTATCCAAGATGCTCAGCATGGTGCGTCTCCGCAACAAGTACCGCAGCTATCCGAACAAGCTTTCCGGCGGTGAGCAGCAGCGTGTGGCGGTTGCGCGCGCGCTGGTCAACAATCCGCTCATTTTGCTTGCCGATGAGCCGACCGGTAACCTGGATCCTGCCAATACGGCGGACATCATGGAGCTGCTCGAGGATATCAACGCCCGTGGCACGACGGTCGTTGTCGTAACGCATAACCGTGAGATCGTGGACAGCATGCAGAGGCGAGTCATTTCCCTTCGCGAGGGTGTCATCGTGGATGACAAGAAGGGAGGATACGATCGTGAGTAGTTTCTTTTACTGCTTTGGGCAGGGAATCAAGAATATTCGCAGAAACCGTCTGTTCTCCGTTGCTTCCATCGCGACCATGACGGTATGTATCTTCCTTTTCGGTATCATGTATTTCCTGTTGATCAACGTGAGATTCAACCTTCTCGAGATGGAGAAGGGAGTCGGTGCCACCGTGTTTTTCCGCGAGGGGATCACGGAGGAGGAGCTGGTCAACCTGAAGAATAAGATCCTGACAGTGGACGGCATCCGCAGGATCGAGTATATTTCCGCGGATGAGGCGTGGGCAAAATTCAAGGCCGACCATTTTGAGAGCAGTGATTCCGATATGCTGAGTTCGTTCGGTGACGACAACCCGCTGCAGAACAGCGCGTCCTTCGAAGTGTATTTTTCGTCGGTGGAGAAACAGCAGCCGGCGGTCGAGAAGATCCGTGCCATGACGTCGGACGGTGTCCGGTACGTCAACAACGCGGAGGATCTGGTAAACACGCTGACTTCCATGAACCGGGGACTCAGCGTTGCGGCGATCATCCTGATCGTCCTGCTTTTGGCCATCGCAATGTTCCTGATCAGCACGACGGTTTCCATCGGTGTATCTGTGCGTGCGAAGGAAATCCAGATCCAGAGCCTGATCGGCGCGACCGACCTCTTCATCCGGGCGCCGTTCCTGGTGGAAGGTTGCCTGATCGGTCTGTTCGGCGCGGCGATCCCGCTTTCCGTCCTGTACGGTCTGTACTACAAGATGGTACAGCTTGTTGCGACGAAGCTGGGCATTCTCGGTGCGATCAACTTTGTTGACGTGAACGAAGTGTTCATGGTACTGGCGCCGCTTGCCACATGCATCGGCGTGGGAATCGGCTTCTTCGGAAGTTATTTTACGCTGAACCGCGAGCTGCGGAAGTTCAGAAAACTGTAATCGGGGGAAACCGGACAGAAGCGGTATCCCGGGGAAAACGGCATTTATTCATCGCCGTTTTCGGAAAATGTGGGGGATGAAACATCTGAAAGTACGTTTGACCTGTCAGAAAGGAGATTTCATGAGAAGCAGGAAAATCGGTTTCGGTACGATTCTGGCACTGTTCCTTGTAGCGGTGATCACTGCCACAACGACACGGGCTGCGGCGCCGGTGTTTACGCCTGCCGGCTCCGTGATTCCGGATGTCTTCCGGTATTCGGAGGACAAGGAAGAGGAGTTGAAGAAGAAACTGAAGGAAGCAGAGGATAAGAAGAAGGAACTCGAGAAGAAGCAGAAAGAGATCCAGAAACAGCAGAATGCTCTGAAATCGGATTATGCGGATATCGAGAAGTACATCGAGGAGATGGATCAGAAGCAGAATGACATGCTTCAGGAGATTGCCGACATCGAGGAGGTAATCGAGGGACTCAATGCTGAACTGGTGGTCACCAATCAGGAACTGGCCGAGGCAGAGGCAAGAGAGCAGGAGCAGTACGAAGCTTTGAAACGGAGATTCCAGTATCTGTATGAGCACGGCAACATGACGGAGCTCGAGGTGCTGATGGGATCGAGTGACCTCTCGGACATTCTTAACTACGATGAGTACGCGACGAGCATCCGTGTGTATGATTACAATCTTGCTCAGAGATATACGCAGGCGAGAAAGGATGTGCTTGCGGTCAAGGAGACATTGGAGGCTCAGATCGCCGTCATGGAAACGAGCCGTGCACTGTATGATCAGAACTATGAGTACGTGCAGACGGTGATCGCCAAGAAGCAGGAAGCATTGGCAGAATATGCGGAGAAGATCGGTCTCACCGAGGAGGACCTCGAAGAGAACCTTGATCGCATCAACAGCGCGGGCGACAACATCGATAAGGTCAAGAAGGAGCTTGAAGCAGAGCAGGAGCGCAAGCGCCAGGAGGAATTGAAGCGTCAGGCCGAGGAGGCCAAGCGGCGTGCTGAGGAAGAGAAGAAAAAACAACAGCAGGCATCGCAGCAATCGCAGCAGGAGCGCAATGCGAAGTATGCCAACGTTCCGCACACCGGCGTTTCCAGCGCTAGCGACCTTACCCTCAAGGAGGAAAAGAATCCGAATAAGATGATCTGGCCGCTCCCGGGAGATTCCCGTACGGGATCCGGATTCGGTCCGAGACGTGCTCCGATCAAGGGTGCGAGCACGTTCCACAACGGTGTGGATATCGGCGCAAAATTCGGTTCTCAGATTGTTGCTTCGCTGGCAGGAACGGTTCGCTACGCAGGATACAACAGTACAGCCGGCAATTATGTTGAGATCGACCATGGCAACGGTTATGTGACGAGATATCTTCATGCCTCCAAACTCCTGGTGAAGAAGGGAGACAAAGTGCTTCAGGGTCAGGTGATCGCACTCGTCGGTTCCACGGGCGTTTCCACAGCTCCTCATCTGCATTTCAGTGTTGTGATCGACGGAGTTGCGGTGGATCCGCTGTTCTATATCCGGTATTAGAAGTGTGTGCAGGGAGGCAGGATCGTGAAGAAAGGTTTTTTAAAGGGATTTCTTGCAGGAATTCTCTGTTGCGCAATGCTGTTTGCGCTGATTTCCTGCAAAGGCAATAACAATGAGAGTCGGCTGACGAAGAAGGACACGACGCCTACGCCGACGCAGGCACAGAGTCAGGAGACGGGGACGCCTACACCGACGCCGTCACTCACTCCGGCGGAATCGTTCAGCGATGTAGATTTCAAGGACAAACTGAATGAGATCGCAGGGGTTCTTGACAGATACTATTATCAGCAGATTGATTACAACAAGGTAGCGGAAGGCCTGTATCGCGGCATGGTGGATTCCCTTGGGGATCCGTACACCGTGTACTATAACCCGGACGAACTGGAAAAATTCCTGGATTCGACAGACGGTTCGTATGCAGGACTCGGAGCTGCCGTCAACCTGGCAGACTCGAAATATCCGCAGTTGATCCGCATTTTCCCCGGAAGTCCGGCGGAGATAGCAGGGTTGCTTGCCGGCGACGAGCTGATCGAGGTAGATGGAGAAGATCTCTACGGACAGTCGCTGGATGTCGCGGTGTCGAAAATTCGCGGACCGGTAGGAACGAAAGTTTCTCTTACGGTATATCGCGAGGGCGAGCCGGAGTATCTTCATTTTGATGTGATCCGCAATACGGTGGAGATCCCGACGGTCGCATCCCAGATGCTTGACGGCAATATCGGGTATATTGCGGTATCGGAGTTTGACGACGTTACTTCCTCACAGTTCATTCTGGCGGTTGATGAGCTTACGTCCCAGGGGATGAAAGCTCTGGTCGTCGATCTGCGAAGCAATCCCGGCGGTCTGCTTTCCACCGTCAAGAAAATGCTCAGCAGAGTGGTGGAGAAGGGCAAACTTCTGGTTTACATGGAAGACAAATACGGGCAGCGAGAGGATCATTACTCGAACACTGACGCCACCGTGGACGTACCGATCGCCGTTCTGATGAACGGTTACAGCGCAAGCGCTTCCGAAGTATTTGCAGGCTGTCTGCAGGATTACGGCAAAGCCATCCTGGTCGGAACACAAAGCTACGGCAAGGGAATCGTACAGAACCTGATCCCGCTCAGCGACGGATCCGCCGTGAAAGTCACGGTATCCTCGTATTTTACGCCGAACGGGCGAAACATCCACAAGACCGGTCTTACGCCGGACATTGAGGTTCCGCTTGCGGATGAACTGAAGAAACTGTCGGTCATTCCGATGGAAGATGACAACCAGCTTCAGGCAGCAGTCGAGGCTCTGAAGAAAAAGCTCGGAGAATGAGAGAAGGCAGTTGCGATATACACAAAGTGGCGGTTTGAAGGAGACTTCAAATCGTCACTTTTTTCGATTGCATTTTTTAGGTTCGTGTGTTAATATTAGTGCTGTGCGCGGACAAATGTTTGCGGACGACATACACAAAACGTCATCGAGGAAGCATAATGCGACTGAGATTGATGAACGGCAGCAGTCGGACGGAGTGTGCGAGAAGGAACGATGCGTTATCCGCAACGCGGGAAGGAGCAACGGATGCCCAACGAAGAAGTCTATATCGTAAGCAGAAGAGCATTGCCGAAGGTGCTCCTGAAGGTGGCCGAGGTCAAGCGAATGCTGGCGAAGGACAAGAACCTGACCGTGCAGGAAGCGACGGATGCCGTCTCGCTCAGCAGAAGTTCATTTTACAAATACAAGGACGATGTGCAGCCGTTCCACGAGACGACACGCGGAAAGACCGTCAACGTTCTTCTGCAGGTGAGCGATGAGCCGGGCATTCTTTCGGCGATCCTCACGGAGGTTGCGGCGTGCCGCGCCAACGTGCTGACGATCCAGCAGAGCATACCGATTGGCGGTGTCGCCTCGGTGGCACTCGGATTTGAAATATTGCCGGAGACGGCGGAGCTGACGGAGCTGGAGGAGCGGATCAAAGGGCTTTCCGGCGTACAGCGGCTGCAGGTGCTCGGCATCGAGTAGAAGTGACGCGTATGCGGGGGACATTTTCCGCAGCGTATGAATCGGGAAGGTTGGTCAGCAGAGACTTGCCTCTGCAAAACCAAGGTGTAGTGGGGAGACAATAACGCAGTAACCAAGGAGGATTTCACCATGAAAATAGCAATTCTGGGATACGGCACGGTCGGTTCGGGCGTGTTCAACGTGATCCGGGAAAATAACGCCATCATCGAGAAGCGCGTCGGTGCGCCGATCGAGATCAAGTACGTGCTGGATCTGCGGGATTTTCCGGGGGACCCGGTAGAGCCGTATCTGGTTCACGATTTCCGTACGATCATCGAGGATCCGGAGATCGATATCATCGTTGAGGTGATGGGCGGTCTGAAGCCGGCTTACGATTTTGTGAAGGAAGCGCTTCTGTCGGGACGCAGCGTATGCACGTCCAACAAGGAGCTTGTAGCGGCATACGGCGCGGAGCTGATCTCCATCGCAAAGGAGCGCAGCATCAACTTCCTCTTCGAAGCCAGCGTGGGCGGCGGTATCCCGGTCATCCGGCAACTGATGCGCTCCGTCACGGCGGACGAGGTTGAGGAGGTCAGCGGCATTCTCAACGGAACGACGAACTACATGATGACGCGCATGCGCGAGGATGGGATTTCCTTCGACGAGGCTCTTGCGGACGCGCAGGCGAACGGTTTCGCTGAGCGTAACCCGGCTGCGGATATCGAGGGTTATGACGCCTGCCGCAAGATCGCGATCTTAACGTCGCTTGCATACGGCCAGCAGGTCGATTATCAGGATATTTATACCGAGGGCATTACGAAGATCAGTGAAGCGGATGTGGCTTACGCGAAGGCGATGAAGCGCGGCATCAAGCTGATCGCGCGCAGCTACCAGAAGGACGGCAAGGTTTATGCGATGGTATCGCCGATGATGATCCGCAGCAAGAATCCGCTTTACCCGGTCAACGGCGTGTTCAACGCGATCATGGTGCGCGGCAACATGCTCGGCGAGATCATGTTCTACGGAATGGGCGCCGGCAAGCTTCCGACAGCCAGCGCGGTAGTTTCGGACGTGATCGATGCGGCGAAGCATCGCTTCGTCAATATTCCGATCCTCTGGAGTACGGAGAAAATGACGCTCGGCGCGAAGGAAGATATGCAGGGACGGTTCTTCGTGCGCGTTCCGGCTTCGGAGGCCGACAAGGCGCGTGAGCTTTTCGCTATTCACAAGACTCCGGAGATTGCGGAGAAACCGGAGGAATTTGCCTTTGTCACGAAGGAGATGAGCGAGAAGGCGTTCGCGGATGCGTGCGCGAAGCTTTCGGTCATCGCATCCATACGGTACGAATAGAAGGAAAATGAAGCACGCAGGGAGAATTCTTTCTGCGTGCTGCGTATTTTTGCGGGACAACGCGCGGAAGCGCGGGCTTGCTCAACGATACTTTTTTTCGGAGGAATGATATGAAATACATTGTAATCCTTGCGGACGGTGCCGCAGATCTGCCGATCGAGTCGCTCGGCGGAAAGACGCCGCTCGCATACGCGAATACGCCGGAGATCGACGCGCTTGCGGTGAAGTCCGAGATCGGTCTGGCTCACACGATCCCGGAGGGGATGAAGCCGGGCAGCGATACCGCCAACCTTGCGGTCATGGGCTACAACCCGAGAGAGTACTACACCGGCAGATCGCCGCTGGAAGCGCTTTCAATCGGTGTCGATATGGCATCGACGGACATCGCCATCCGCTGCAACATTGTGACGCTCTCGGATGATGACAAACCGTACGAGGAGAAGACCATTATCGACCACAGTTCCTCGGAAATCTCGACGGAGGATGCGGCGGAACTCCTGACGGCCGTGCGCAAGCAGCTCGAGTGGGAGTGCTATCATTTCTACGTTGGAACAAGCTATCGCCATCTCCTGATCTGGAATCGAGGGCAGGTTGTGTCGCTCACGCCGCCGCACGACATTCTGACCAGGGTAGTCGGCGAGTACCTTCCCGAGGACCCGGTCCTTCGGGAAATGCAGAAGCGCAGCTACGATATCCTCAACAACCATCCGATCAACGTCGAGCGTGCGAAGAAAGGGCTCAACAAAGCCAATTCGCTGTGGTTCTGGGGAGCGGGCACGAGACCCGCGCTGAGTTCATTTTACGAGAAAACCGGCCTTAAGGGCGTGATGATCTCGGCAGTTGACCTCTTAAAGGGCATCGCGGTCGGCGCGGGAATGCGCAACATCACGGTTCCCGGCGCGGACGGAAGCCTTCACACGAACTACGAGGGCAAGGCACGGGCAGCCGTTCAGGCTCTTCTCTCGGAAAATGCGGATTTTGCGTACATCCACATCGAAGCGCCGGATGAGATGGGGCACCAGGGAAGCGCGGAGCGCAAGGTGCAGGCGATTGAGTACATCGACAAGAACATTGTGGGCGTGGTGCGCCGTGAGATGGACGCTTCCGGCGAGCCGTACCGTCTGCTCCTGATGCCGGATCATCCGACTCCGGTTGCCGTTCGCACGCATACGAGCGATCCGATCCCGTACATGATCTATGACAGCACCAGGGTAGTGGCCTGTGCTTCCGAGTACACCGAGGAGGCAGCAGCGAAGACCGGTTACGTGTATCCTGAGGGTTACAGACTGATGGAGCATTTTACGGAGAAACCATAAATATCGGCAGCTCATGCGTTTCTATACCGGCACGGTTCGAACCGTGACCGTCGCTGTCGAAGAGACGTTATGCCGGCAGCGGCAGCATGACGCGTATTATGGGGAAGAGATGATGAGAAAGCGGATTCAAACAATTGCAGGTGTCGTTACAGCCGTTTTGCTGGGCGGTCTTCTTGTCGCGTGCAGCAGCGATGTGAATGACCGCGAGGCGCGTAGGGTCTCCACGACTCCGACGCCCGCTGTTACCTCGACGCCGACGCTCTCACCGACACCGACGCCTGATCCGTATCGGTATATATCGGAGAAGGTTGCGCTGACGACGCAGGGAACGATGACTGTGAGGGAGACCTTCCGGTACGATGAGGAGGGAGTTCTTTACGAGGCATTGACGGAGCAAAAGGCGGTAGATGCCGCAGATGACGCATGGGAGTTGATCAGCCGCACGACCTGCAGCGGCACATTTACGGTGAAGCGTGTCACGGAGCGCTATGAGGCGGGAGTCCTTCAATCAGTGCAGACGGAGGTTACGGAAGAGGACGGAATGTCGAGAACCCAGTATGTGTACTACACGGACGGCGTGATGACGCAGCGGGACACGGACGAGACGGACGGAAACGGGAGAACGCTGTGTTCGTGGACAGAATTTTTCGATGGAGACGGCAAGCTGACGTACTCGCGCGAGGTGCATTATCGCGACGATGCCTATGCATCCCCGCTTCTTGAGAAAATCGTGACAGCGGATGTGGGCGAGACGACACGCACTTGTCCGGAAAATCGTTACATCGCGGCAAGCAGCAAACTGCCGGCGCTTGCCTGTGTGGAAGTGTCGGAGCCGCACAGGGACATATACTATGAGATCCGGATCGGGTCTTTTCACACTAGGATCCGCAGAAATCCCGATACCGACGGCGTCGATCTGACCTTTTGCGCCATGTACCTTCTCGACGAGGAATACGATGGTTGCAAGCGGCTGACGCTGTTGTACACCGATGACAGCCGGAATGACCTGTACTGCGCGAAGCTTGTGACGAATGACGAAGAGGAGAAATATGTCTTCAATCGGGATAGGGTGACACAGAAGCGTATCGAAACGGACAAGAACGGCAGTTTCCGCATCGTTGACGTGCACGGGGACGGGACGGAGATCGTTCGCAGCGAGACGAAAAAAGATATCAACCGCCGTTTGCTGTCGCAGGAAACGTACGACTCGCTCGGAAACCTCACGGATTCGGTGACATGCGAGTATTCCTCCGACGGGAAGACTTCAACGAGCCGTGAGCTGGTCAAAAAAGATAACGGTACCGAGGTCACCTTTGTGAAGACAGCTGAGTTCGGGGACAACGGGATGCCCGTCCGCGCCGAACAATATACGCAGGAGGGCAGTGAGATCCTCGGAAGAAAGCAGTGGGAGTACCGTTACAATGAGAACGGTTACCTTGCTTCAAGCGTCTGCACGACGGAGGACGGAACTTCGGTGGAGACGACGTACACGTACACGTATTCGTCGAAGAAGAAATAAGACAGAACGGACGCCCATGATGTGAGCGTCCGTTTCATGTTTGGTTTCAATTTATTCACTGTCTCGAATCTGCCGAAACAGTAAGGTGCGATCCGATGATCAGTCGGGATCTACGGCGTCCGTCATGTCAGCAGCGATCTCGTCAACCTTCTCGGCAGCGTCCTCTGCAACATCCTCAAGCTTGCCGGTCCAGTCCTCAGCATCCTCTGCAGCATCTTCAGCGACTTCCTCTGCAGTTTCTTCAGCGGCATCTTCAGCGGATTCGAACTTGGTGGAGATGTACTCCTTCAGCTCGACAGCCTTCTCCTTCGTTGCCTTTGCAACCGTACCGGCCTTCTCAGCAACTACAGCGGAGATATCCTTGGTCTTGTCCTTAACCTTGTGAGCAACATCGACAGCTTTCTCCTTGATGTTCGCCAGGCGGCTCGGAGCCTCCTCACCGTCTTCCCCATCAGCATCGATGTCGATATCCTCGGCAACGTCTACGCCATCACCGATCGGAGTCTCATCTTCGAACAGGTCACTGTCATCCTCAAAGGTCTCACCCTCAGCCAGCTGTTTCTGTTTCTCAATCTCCTTGTAGAGATAGTAGCCGCCGGCAACCGCAGCAGTAAACAGAGCCAGTTTTGTAAAAGTCTTCATATTACTTCTCCTTTCCGGCGCGATATTACGCGCACAACCCACCGTTTCGGTTGGTTCCTATGTCATAATTATAGCGGATTATTCCGAAAAATGAAAGAAAAATCAAAATGATTTCGTCAAAAGTTCATGGAAATCGTCGCTCACAAAAAAATGTAAAATTTTCCGTAAAATGCTTGCAAACTTTTAAACGTTAGTATATAATAGCGACTGTTGACGAAACGACAACACTTTTGGGCTATCGCCAAACGGTAAGGCAACGGACTCTGACTCCGTCATTTTCAAGGTTCGAATCCTTGTAGCCCAGCTCCGAAGCACCGCACACACGGTGCTTTTTTTGCGCGCTAAGCGAGAGCCGATCTGCCGACGGAGCCGGTGGACGGATGCGAACTCTGTTCGCGAAGCTGTCTCCCTTCAATTTCATTCCACTTGTACCTTACCACAGCATTTACCACAAAATGTTGTGGTATTTATTTGCAATCGAATCGATGCTATGGTAAAATAACTATATATGCGTTCTGCATTTTGTTGAGAAGAGAAGGAACCACAGACGATGAACAGATTGAGGAGAGTAACAGGGCTGCTTGTCATAGCAGGCGTAATGAGCCTGCTGTTATGCGCATGTCTGATGACGGCACCGGGAACAGAGAACGGAACGCCGGAACAGATCGCAGCATTGACCGGCATGTCGGAAGCGACGGGAACCCCGATCGCCACGGAAGGACCGACTGATGCGCCGACTGACGTCCCGGCTTCGACCGACACGCCGACGCCGGTTGATACGATGACGCCGACGATGACGCCGGAACCGACAGCGACGGAGACACCGACGCCCGAGCCGACGGCGACGAACACGCCTACGCCGGAGCCGACGGCGACCAACACGCCGACCCCGGAGCCGACGCCAACCAATACACCGACACCGAAGCCGACGAATACGCCGATACCGGAACCGACAGCAACCAACACGCCTACGCCGAAACCGACGAAGACGCCTACGCCGAAACCGACGGCAACCAACACACCGACGCCGAAGCCTACGAAGACACCGACGCCTGTGCCCTCGGACACACCGACACCCAAAGCGCCGACGCCTTCGGAAGTGACGCCAAAACCGTCGGAAGCGGTAAAGACACCGACACCTACTCCTACCGGCAGCAAAACTCCGACGGCCTCCGGGGAGAAGATTCCGACTCCGCCGACCAAGACGAGTAGTGATTATCCCAATGTGGAAGGTCGCAGGGGTGTGCTGAACGAGACGGAGTATTTGCGCCCCGGTGCAGGACGGGTGTATGCTCGGGAGATCAAACTGACTACATCGTCCAAAATCGTTGTCGTGGAAACCATAAAGTCTGAGTTCAATGAGATCTGGTACAAGGCAGCGACGCTGATTGACGGCAAGGTTGTCTACGGTTATCTCCAGGCGGCTGCAGTTGATCTGGATACTGAAACACCGAAGACATACAAAAACAGCAGCCTGACCAAAGTCGGTATCGGTGACCTGACGATGAAACACGGCAAGGATCGTGACGAAGACGGTGTCTATGTCGTTGTTCTGGATCCTGGCCACGGAAAGCAGTTTAGCGGAGCGTATCATTCCGGAACGTCAGAGCACACGATGACGCTCAAGGTGGCAAAGTACTGCAAGGAATATCTGGAAAGCAACTATGAGAATGTCAAGGTGTATCTCACGAGAACCGATGAAAACTGCCTTGACATGAACTCCGATATCGATGATCTGGAGCGCCGCGTGCGCTATGCGAAGAAGAAGGGTGCGGACATACTGGTCAGCCTGCACTTTGATGCATTTTCCGGATCGGTGCGTGGAGCGGAAGGCCTGATCCCTCACGAAAAGAAATACGAAAAATGCAAGGCGCTCGCATCGCAGATCCTCGACAAACTCGATGATCTGGAGATCAAGAACCTCGGCTGCATGACGAGGATCAGTGAGCGCTCCAAGTACAGTTATCCGGACGGCGCGAAAATGGATGCGTATCTCATCAACCGCCTCGGCATTGAGAGCGGCATCGTAACGTGCATCATCGAGCATGCGCATATGGATAATAAGAAGGATTTTGATGAGTTCTGCAGCACCGATTCGAAGCTGAAGAAACTCGGCATCGCGGACGCGGAGGGAATCGCATCCTACCTTGGGCTGAAGAAGAAAGGAACGTCCGGCACGCCGACTCCGACAACGAAGCCTGAGGCCACGCCTACTACGAAACCGGAGGCCACGCCTACGACGAAGCCGACAGAAGAGGTGAAGGTCTCGCCTTCTCCCGAGCCAACCGAAGATCCGAAGACTACTCCCGCGGAGGAACCGAACGAAGAGCCTGAGGTCTCGCCTGCGGAGAAACCTGCGGAAGAACCGAACGAAGAGCCTGAGATTTCGCCTGCAGAGGAACCTGAGGAAGAGCCGGAGACAACGCCGGTGGAGGAACCGGATTCTACGGACAAACCGTCCGATCAGGAATCCGCGTAACATGATCCGGACCGGCGTTTGCGGACTGACGGCCGCAAGCAGAATTTTCCGAAAGACCGTCCTGAGATCGGTCCACGATCTGCTGACACAGTATGAGTTGACGTAACAGTGAATTGTTCCATGGATTCGCACATTATGGAAGGATAACGAAACAATGAACCGCTTACGAAGAGGACTTGAGTTTCTCGCAGTGACAACTGTCGTCATCCTTGTGTTCCTCGCATGTACCATGGTGTCACCCGGAACGGAGGAAGAACCGTCCGTGAGGGCGAGCAGCACACCGGTGGCTTCCGCTACACCGGCGGTGAGCACGCCGACGAGTACGCCTTCGCCGGAGCCTGCGATGCCGACTCCGAGGTGCACGCCGACACCGCGAAATACGCCGACTCCCGTCAGCAGTTATACGCCGCCGGTGAGAAAGGGTTCCAAGTATGCGGATGTGGAAGGCGAGCGCGGGGTGCTGAACGAGAGAGAGTATTTCCGCACGGCGCCAGGCCGTAACCAGCCGCGCGTGTACCGGCTGGAATACCACACAAAACTGGTTATCCTTGACCAATACAAGTCAGAATTTAACGAGATATGGTACAGAGTTGCCGTTGTGATCGACGGAAAGACCGAGTACGGTTTTGTGCAGGCTTCCTCGGTTGATCTGGGCAAGGCAAAACCGACGCCGGCCAGAACCGGGCCGACCAGCATCGGCGACGGTGATACGTCAATCCGCCACGGGGAGGATCGTGACGGTGACGGGGTCTACGTGGTTGTGCTGGATCCCGGACACGGCGGACTATATTACGGAGCATCCCATTTTGGTGCGATCGAGAAGAACCTGAATCTGAAGGTGGCTATGGCCTGCAAGGAGCACCTGGAGAGCACGTATGAAAATGTGCTTGTGTACCTTACGCGGGACAGCGACCGCTCGATCGACCCGGTGAGCGAAGTCGATGACCTTGAGCAGCGTGTTCGTGTTGCGATCGACTGTGGGGCAGATATCCTGGTAAGTATGCACTTTGACGCTGACGGCGGCAGACACCGCGGTGCGGAAGGGCTGGTGACCAAAGGAGCGCTGAATGAGAAGAGCATGGCCTTGTCCTCGCTGATTCTCGAGAATCTCGAAAAACTCGGGATCGAGAATCTCGGAAACCACAAGCGCCGCAGCGAGCGCTCACGCTACAGCTATCCCGACGGGGATTATATGGACGGCTATCTGATCAACCGCCTCGCAGCGGAGAAGGGGATCGTCAACTGCATCATTGAGCATGCGCAGATGGACAATGAGCAGGACTTCTACGATTTCTGTGACACCGACGAGAAACTGAAGAAGATCGGGATCGCGGACGCAACGGGCATCGCGACGTACCTGGGTCTGAGCAGAAAAACACAGTAACTACGGCGGCTCTTCTCGAAGGAGGGAGCCGCTTCTTCACGGGAGAAATGTAAAAAATATGTAAATCATATTGACATTTCAGAGCTTTCATGCTTTAATTGGGAAAATGCATTGTGCGTAAAGCGCTGAGGAAAGCAGCGCTGAAAGGAAGGAAAATGAGCAAAAAAGATACTTCAGTCAAGAGAATTGTCATATGTTATCTTGTGTCAATCGGAATTACCGCATTGATCGGTTTCGGACTTTACTATCTGACGTTGCCGGCGATCAATGTGCACAGCGTAGGCTTCTGGGGCTATCTGCTGTTCATGGGACTGATGTTTACGATGACGCACGCAACGGCGCGGAGCACCATTTGCAAAAATGAGATCTCCGTGGTCGGCAAGAAGAGCGCATCGTTCTACGGAACGGTCATCGGTGTCGGAGTTGCGGCGATCGCATTGCTGGCACTGATCATCGGAGGGATTGCCTCCGTGCAGATGTTCCATGCGAAGACTTACGCGGGGATCATCACGGTGCAGGAGGGCGATTTCGAGAAGGACATGCCGGAGACGACGAGCGTGACGAACATCGCGCTGATGGACACGGCGTCCGCGCGCATCATCGGTAACCGTACGCTTGGGTCGCTGTCGCAGGTTGTGTCACAGTACACGGTCAACGATCATTACAGCCAGATCAATTATCAGAATACGCCCAAGAAAGTAACGATTCTGGAGTATGCGGACTTCTTCAAATGGGCGGAAAACCGCAGCAACGGTATTCCGGGCTATGTCATGGTTGACCCGGTCGGTAACAGCGCGAATTACGTCGAGTTCAGCAAGGCTGTGCGGTACGCGGAGAGCGGCTGCTTCGGCGATGATCTCGAGAGAAAGCTGAGATTTTCCTATCCGACCAAGATTTTCGGGGATATGTACTTTGAGATTGATGATAGCGGCAATCCGTACTACATCGTGCCGTGCATGACCGCAAATGCCGGACTGTTCGGAGCGATGGACGTCTCGGAGGTCATCCTGTTCAATCCCGTGGACGGCAGCTCGCAGATTTACGCGGTGAAGGACGTTCCGAACTGGGTGGACATCGTTTACAACGGTGATCTTGCCAGCACAAAATACAACTGGTACGGCAAGCTGTCCGGAGGTTTCTGGAACAGCGTGTTCGGAAACAAGAATTGTAAAATGACGACCGACGACTACGGCTATATCGTGATCGACGATGACGTCTGGTATTTTACGGGTGTTACGAGTGTCACGAGCGATGAGAGCAACATCGGTTTCATCATCACCAACGCACGCACGGGCGAGTATCGGTTCTACGCTGTGGGCGGCGCCGAGGAGTATTCCGCAATGGGCGCTGCGGAGGGCGAGGTGCAGGAGAAGGGCTATGAGGCTTCGTTCCCGTCGCTTGTGAACATCGCCGGTCAGGCGACCTACATCATGGTTCTGAAGGACACCGGAGGACTCGTGAAACTGTACGCGCTCGTCAACGTGGAAAACTACGGTATCGTGGCGACCGGCGCGACGCAGGCTGAGGCAATCCTGGCATACCGCAAGACGCTCGCGCGCAACGGTGTCGGCGGCACGAACGAGCAGGATGTGTTTCCGTCGGCGGTGATCGCCGTGGAAAATGTCCGCATCGTCGAGCTCGACAATCTTGCCGTAGTGTATATTACAGCGAACGACGGAACGGTTTACAAGGGCTCGCTGAATGAGGACGAAAGCCTGATCCTGATCCGCACGGGCGAGGAAATTCTTGTGAGCTACGAGGAGACGGACTTTGGCGGTCAGCTGAGGACACTCCGGTCATGGGAACGGTCTCGTTGAGACATCATAAAACATAGTGGGGGACCTCGGAAAACGCGCGGAGGCATGAACGAACAGCGTTCCGCGTCGCAGAGGTTTAGATCGAGTCGTGAGGTAAGAGAGTATCGCGGCTGTATGGGGGAAACGAAGAGGCTCGCGCTTAAGGCGCGGGCCTTTTCGCGTTATCAGGATGGCTGCTGACGATCAATCCGCATTGGTCTCTTCGCATTGTAAAATGACCGGGACTATGGTACAATGAAATGAACGCAAGCCCGGTGCGGAGAGTCGGGCGACACGGTCCTGCGCGGGAGGGATTCATTTTCCGCGCGGTTAAAACAATCAGGGAAAAGGGGAATGAGCATGGCAGAAGGTATTCTTTTTTACACGCAGAACAGCAGCCGCATCGACACGCCCGCGGGCCGGGTGTATGTGGACCCGTTCCGCATGGCGGAGGAGCCGCACGATGCAGTGTTTGTGCTTGTGACGCACGAGCATTATGACCATTTTTCGCCGGAGGATATCGCGAAAGTGAGCAACCGCGACACGATCCTGGTGTTCCCGCAGTCGATGCTTGACAAGATGCGGGAAGTGGAAAATCTGGTCGCGCGAATCGAGACGGTGGTTCCAGGCGAGCGGTACGCGATCGAGGGACTGCGATTTGAGACCGTGCGCTCGTACAATATCGGCAAGCCGTTCCATCCGAAGGATGCCGAGTGGGTCGGTTACATCATCGAGGCAAACGCCGGGCGCGTGTACATTGTGGGCGATTCCGATGCGACCGAGGAGGCGAAGGCAGTCCGGTGTGACGTTGCGCTGATCCCCATCGGCGGCAAATATACCATGGACGCAGAGCAGGGAGCCGAGCTCGCAAACGCGATCCGGCCTGCTGTCGTGATCCCGGTACACTACGGCGGAATGCTCGGAAACGGAGACGCGGCGAAGACATTTGCCGGGCTTGTGGATCCGTCGATCCGAATTGAGGCATAAGCGCGTCATTTTCCGAAAATGCACGCGAAAAGCCCTTATTTTACGGCAAATGCAACCGCCGGTTGACAAATTGAAAAGCCGGATTTATGGCATGCAACCGCCCGTTTTGGTACGATGAGGCCATCAAAAGCGAGGCGGGCAACCGAGACAGACCGCGGTGACCGGACGGTACGGGAACCGGGGAGGGACGCGGCTTCCAGGACAGAAGACGGAGCATGGTAGCATGCCTGCCGGAAAGGAACAATATGATTTTAGCAGACAAGATCATAAACGAAAGAAAGAAAAACGGCTGGTCGCAGGAGGATCTTGCGGAACAGCTCAATGTATCCCGCCAGTCCATCTCCAAGTGGGAGGGCGCGCAGGCGATCCCTGACATTCAGAAGATCATCAAAATGGCAGAGCTGTTCGGCGTGAGCACCGACTATCTGTTGAAGGATGAGCTGGAGCCTACGGACCTCCCGGAGAGAGATGCCGCGATGGTTGACAGCAGCATTGGGGGAGAGTTCGTGAAGGTTTCCATGGAGGAGGCCAACGATTTTCTGGAGTTTGAGGAGAAAATGACTCCGAAGTTGGCAAACATGGTGAGCCTGTGTGTTCTTGCGCCGGCGGCACTGATCCTGTGCATTGCCCTGTCGCAGATTCCCGGTTTCCCTCTTTCCGAGGGACCGATGGTGGCGATCGGCCTGACGGCTTTGTTTGTATTTATCAGCGTTGCGGTGTTTTTCTTTGTGATCTTCGGACTGAAGAAAAAACGTTTCAGCTATCTTGAGACCAGCCCGATCGAGACCATGTACGGTGTCACCGGGATGGTGAAGGAGAGAGCGGCCTTATTCGAACAGACAAAGGTCAGCATGACCGCGCTCGGCGTGATCCTGTGCATTGCAAGCGCAATCCCGGTAGTTGTGACTTCCGTGGTCGGCGTCGCGGAATATGTGGTAATCCTGATGGTTGTCCTGTTGCTTGTGATCGTGGCGATCGGCGTCAACCTTCTGGTTCGTGCGGGCTACCGTGACGGTGCGTACCAGAAACTTCTTCAGGAGGGTGATTTCACGATCCGTGCGAAGGCACGCAGCCCGAAGTTCGCAAGCCTTTCCTCGGTGTTCTGGCTGCTTGCAACAGGCGCCTACCTCGCCTGGAGTTTTCTCAGCAACCACTGGGAGTACACCTGGGTGCTCTGGCCCGTTGCGATTGCCGTGTACATATGCCTGAAGCGGATCATTGCAAAGGATGACTGATGAAGAACTATAAGTACCTGTTAATCGACCTTGACGACACGCTCCTCGACTGGCAGGAGACGGAGCGGCGGGCGCTCACGGAGACATTCCGCGAGCGCTTTTCGCGTGAGTTGACGGTGGAAGAAGTGGAGGTCTACAACCGGATCAATGCGGAGTGCTGGAAACTCCTCGAGCGGAAAATGATCACCAAGGACGAGCTGAAGGTGAAACGTTTCGCGGAGTTCATGGAGGCGTTGGGAATATTCGGGAGCAGCACGACGGCGGACGGGACGCCGATGTATCGCGACCTGTCGGCTGACTCTGCTGAACTCGCGCTGGTGCAGGAGATCAATCTCGATTACATGCAGCGGTTAAGCCGCACCGTCGTGGAATTTCCGGACGCGGCGCCCGTGTGCCGCGCGCTGGCGCAGAAGTACAGAATTTTCCTGATCACCAACGGTACGGACTGGGTGCAGCGGGGGCGCCTCGCGGGAGTTTCCTTTGTCGACGTGTTCGAAAGTATCATCATTTCCGACGAGGTCGGATGCAACAAGCCGGACCCGCGATTCTTCCGGGGAGTTACGGAACTGACCGGCGATGAGGATCCGTCACACTATCTGGTGATCGGGGATTCCCTGACTTCCGACATCGCCTTCGGCAAGGCGATCGGCGCGGACACGGTGTGGGTGCACACGCGCGACGACGGGAAAGAGGGAACATCGGAATATGCAATAGGAAATCTTTGGGAACTTACGGAACTGCTGTGACCGGCGTGGAGAACAGGATCGGCAATGCAGCGTGACTGAGGGCAGCGGACTGATCAGGTTTGTATGCGATAGGAGACGACCATGAGAAGAACGGATTTTTCACTTGATAACATCAACCGGGCAATGGATCAGAGGTTGAACGAACACGAGTTGAAACCTTTCCTGAACTATGGCTGTGTCCTGATGCAGGCATTTGACAAGAAACTGTCCGTAACGGCGGAATATGAACCGAGAGTTCATCTCTCGGAGGATAGCGACAACAGGAGAAAATACATCACCCTGGGAGATTGCTTGGGCTCTGCGAAGAACGAGAAAAACGATAAGGGACGGAAAAACAATGCCGGAGGAAACGAAAAACGCCAAGACGATGATCAAACCGACACGTTGGGATCGTCTGATTGCGGTTACTATTACGGCGTTTCACCACGTGTGGATTCGGCGGAGATCAGGAAATTTGTTTCCAAACATGACGAGAGCATAGAAGGATTTCTAAACCGGCATTGTAAGGATTTCATGTTGCCGGATACGGGTCCAAACGGAAATTCCAACAAAAAACTGTTGCCGGCATTGGCAAAATACATTGTAATCTGCATGATGAGCAATTTCGGCTTGCGGTTTGTGATGTCAGAGGCGCAGAGAGAAGAGATTGAGAACGATCTGAGAAGTCAAAAAGGATTTTCTTCCGAAAGCCTGAGCGTGATATGGTCTGTTGAGCCGATCGTCGACGGAACCGCCGAAAATGCCGGCAAAGACTGCGTTGTGACAGTGAAAGGCCGTCCGTTTGGCAGACTGTTCAAGTGGCTGAAGGGATACCGCTACAAAGCCTGTACCCTGGAGCGCAGAAACGGAAAACTGTATTGCAACGCCTCCCCAAAGAAGGACGGGGAAAAACTGAACACATGGCAACTGGTTCCCCGCGGGACGGAAGACAGGGAGTCTGATCCTGCCGGCGAGCATAGCGCGGAAAATAAAAGCATTTCAATCAATAAAGTTTACAGAGAATATGTTGAATTGCTCGGAACCAAAGTGTTCTATTCAGGAGTGTTATTGAAACCGACAGAGTTGACTCTGATTAATAATTCGAACGAAAATGACCGGATCCGATCGCTTCAGATTCATTTTGAGCGAACCACATACGGTACAGTTCTGTCGCTCGACAGGGATCTTTCGGCACATCCGATGATGAATGAAAAAGAACGTAACCTGATCCGTAAAATGTTCCGGAAAGACGATGAGGCGAAGAACACACTGTGCAAAAATCTGGATAAGCTGAATGCTTCAGACGCAGCGGAGAATTCAGCGAATACCGGGATTACAGGAGATTCGGAGACCGATCGCGGTGATTCTTCGAAGACTGACCGTCTGTATCAGGCTGTTAAGGACCAGGTGAATAAATACCTGAAAACGTGCTATAACGTCAACCAGATCTGTGTTTCGGCCAACATCATAACCGGTGAAGGGGTACTGATCCTCGGGGAGAGAAGCAGCAACAATATCGACAGCAACACCTTGTATCCGGGGGTGAACGGCAACGCGGAACTTGCGGATGACAATGTTTCCTTCTACAGGGAATCTGTTTACGAGGATTTTCCGACGATACGAACGGATGACAAGCGGATCGATTTCTTCGGGGAGATCGGGCGTGAGGCGTTTGCAGAACTGAAACTTAATCTGACACGACAGGAATGGAACTGTTGCGGGCTCACGCTCTCGGGAAACCGGCCTGCCTTAGGAAGCGGGGAAGGAGACGATGCCGGAAAAACCAACAAGCGCAGAATGCACTTTAATCTGATCTTTGAACACGTCACGGAGAAAACGTATTCGGAGATCGATGAGAACAGCAAGAAGGCTGCGGAAGCATTTGAAACCGGTAAACTCCGCGGGATTAAAGTAATCTATGAGAGAAACCGGTTTGTCATGTTCTGGAAACTTGTGCTGAAGACGATCGTCAGCCTCGTTCAGCACAAGGATTTTGTGGAGGCGATGATCGCGTTCCTCGTTTTCTTCCTCACATTGGCTAACACGATGTCCGGGGAGGACCGTGAGCTGAGTGCTGTTGCGGAACGAATCTGGAAATTGTCATGGACGGAGGCAACGGCGCTGGTGATCGCGCTGCTGGTGATCACGGTCTCCGTCATACGGATCACAAAGACTTTCTTCGGTATGATCAGGAAATGGAAAATGATCCATCATATCAGGATTTTCCGAGGTATGAAATACGATGATGTCTCAGGGGTGTTAAACAAGGCACTGAGGAGCGGAAAGAAAGAGTTTGAACTTCATCCCGCGACCTATGCATGCCTTCGGACGTACGTCGACCGCGTGATCTACGACAGCATTTTCCATGTAAACCGTCGGATCTAGACGGTACAGGAGAAGATTGGCAGGGTTGCAATCCTTTATATGACGCCGTTTGCGTCAACCCGGTGAGAAACTCCATTGTTGGATGTAAGATACGATATTTCAATCGCAGCAATCCTTGACGCCATGAAACGGCGTGCTGTATAATTTAAGTTAGCGATTGCACCGATCATCGGTGATCAAGAAATACTACGGAGAGGTTTACAACTATGCAATACGGATATTTTGATGAGAAAGCGAAAGAGTATGTGATCACCCGGCCCGACACGCCGTCGGCGTGGGCTAACTACCTGGGATCGCCTGAGTACGGCGCGATCATTTCGAACAATGCGGGCGGTTACAGTTTTGTGAAGTCCGGCGCGAACGGACGCGTGATCCGCTACCGCTTCAATTCGGTGGCGATGGACCAGCCGGGCCGCTATGTGTACATCCGCGACCTTGAGGACGGGGACTACTGGTCCGCGTCGTGGGCACCGGTGTGCAAGCCGATGGAGAGCTACAAGAGCGAGTGCCGTCACGGTACGGCGTACACTGTGATCACCTCGGAGTACAAGGGGATCAAGGCGGAGACGCTGTATTATGTTCCGAGGGACGCTACCTACGAAGTCTGGAACGCCGTGATCACAAACAACGATACGAAGCCGCGCAAGCTTTCGGTTACGGGCTACTGCGAGTTCGTCAACGATAACAACTACGAGCAGGATCAGGTGAACCTGCAGTACACGCTGTTCATCACGCATACATATTTTAAAGGCAATTTCGTTCTTCAGAAGGAAAATGAGAACTTCCACGATCCGAACAAGGAGCGCTTCCTCGGCCTTGCAGGCGTGAAGGTTGACCGTTTCTGCGGTGACCGCGACCGTTTTGTCGGCAACTACAGAAGCTACGCGAACCCGATCGGGGTTGAGGAAGGACTGAAGGGCGAACTCAACTATTGCGGCAACTCCTGCGGTGCTCTGGAGAGCGAGATCGTGTTGCAGCCGGGCGAGAGCAAGCGTTTTACGTACGTGCTCGGACAGAAGCCCGAGGCGGAGGCTGCGAAGATCATCGACCGCTACGAGGCGGACGGTGTCTGCGAGAAGGAGCTTGCGGAACTCAAGGCATACTGGCATGAGAAGATCAACAACCTGCAGGTTCATACGCCGGATGAGAAGTTCAACAACATGGTGAACGTGTGGAACGCGTACAACTGCTTCATCACCTTCACCTGGTCGCGCGCGGCGTCCTTCCAGTACTGCGGTCTTCGCAACGGCTTCGGCTACCGCGATACCGTGCAGGATATCCAGGGTATCATCCACCTTGCACCGGAGATGGCAGCGGATCAGATCCGCTTCATGCTCTCCGCGCAGGTGACGAACGGCGCCGGCCTTCCGCTCGTCAAATACACCCACAATCCCGGACACGAGGACACGCCGGACGATGCTTCCTACGTGAAGGAGACCGGACATCCTTCGTACCGCGCGGACGATGCGCTGTGGCTGTTCCCGACCGTGTACAAGTACATTTCCGAGAGCGGTAACATCGCGTTCCTCGATGAGGAGATCTACTACGCGAATGACATGCAGAAGGGCACGGTTTATGACCACCTGAAGCGTGCGATCGATTTTTCGATGAACAACCTCGGCAACCACGGAATGCCTGCCGGTCTGCATGCTGACTGGAACGACTGTGTCCGCCTCGGCAAGAAGGGCGAGTCCACGTTCGTCGCATTCCAGCTTGTGTACGCGGTGAAGATTTTGCGCAAATACGCGGTCATCAAGAACGATACCGCTTACATCGAGTATCTCGACAGCATCAACGCGAAGATGGAGGAGATCCTCAAGGCTTGCTGGAACGAGGACCGCTACATCCGCGGTTACAAGGAGGACGGCGAGATCATCGGACAGCGCACCGATCCCGAGGCTTCCATGTGGCTCAACCCGCAGTCCTGGTCGGTTATTGCCGACTTCGGCACGAAGGAGCAGCAGGAGAAGGCCATGGATTCCGTGGAGCGCGAGCTCAACACGCCGTACGGCGCGATGGTCATGTATCCCGCTTACGAGAATCACGCATTTGACGGTGCGTTGATGGTATGCTTCAACAAGTGTGTCAAGGAAAATGCAGGCATTTTCTCGCAGCCGCAGGGCTGGCTGATCCTCGCGGAAGCAAAGCTTGGACACGGCAACCGCGCATATCAGTACTGGACGGAGGCATCGCCTGCTACGTACAATGAGAACGCCGATCACCGTGAACTTGAGCCGTACGTATTCGGTCAGTTCGTGGAGGGCAAGGACAGCCCGTTCGCAGGACGCGCGCATGTACACTGGCTCACCGGTACCGCATCGACCGTCATGGTCGGTACGACCGAAGGTATCCTCGGTCTGAATCCCGAGGCGGACGGCATCGTCATCGACCCGTCCATTCCGTCGGAGTGGAAGAACTACACGCTTCGCAAGGTGTTCCGCGGCAAGGTGCTGAACGTAACGGTTAACAACCCGAACGGTTCCGAGCATGGCGTGAAGAGCGTGACCGTGAACGGAGCTAAGATCGACGGTATTCTGATCCGCGATGATATTCTTCAGGCGGAAAACGAAATAATTATTGAGATGTAGGTTTAGATAGTGTATTATATGCATGAGGGGATACACCGGAAATGCTTGGGAGATACGGTTTTCTGCCGTATCTCCTTTTTATACCAATACGGTGGCTTTTCTCTTGATTATTTTCTGATTCAATGTAATCTGACAGGAGATTGTTCTTGAATGAGAGAGTAATGGCCGCGGTACAAACACATCTGATTTGTTTTGCCGACTATACAAAGAAAGTGAGAAAGGTGACATGAAGAAAAAATCAGTCGTTGTCGGAATGTTATTCGCACTGCTGTTTGCCTTGCTTTTGCCGGTTGGTAAAGCCAGGGCCGACGAAGAGAAAACAATTGTTCCTTCGAAGACGAACAATGTTGAGACTGTTTTGGAAGATCTGACGGAGTTTTTGGCTTCCGTCGAGGTGGGCGAGAATGCCATACCGCTTTTGAACAGGAGAATTGGAACTCTCCCCGGAGTGAGAAGAGCACAATCTGAAGGACAGTACGGTTATGCCATGGCTTTTCCTGAGGATTGCGGAACCTATGCGGTAAGCTTCGATAACAACACTAAGGTGATGACATTGACAGCAGTTCCTGCGCCTGGGTGTACATTCCAATGCTGGCTTCAGCGGGTCGAGGATGAACAGGGGAAAATCGAACTCAAGCTTTACAGTTGGAGTCAGACAATCTCGTATCAGACACCCAGCGAAATTGACCTCGTTGCGTTGTTTCGTAGGAGCGGTCAGTATTTTGCGATGTACTCTGTCGGGAATTACGGTGAGATAACGCTCTCCCCGGACAAATCTATGTATGGGGCAGGTGACACAATAAGTATCAGTGCCGTAGCGGCCAGCGGATACCGGGTGGGACGAATTGAGATGGCGACATATCCCAGCAACCGGTTCTGGGAAGTAAAAACCGAACAGTTGAACTACACTACGATTTCCACTGACAGTTCACCGGGAACGGCCACGATTCAGATGCCGGCAAATGACATCCAGATCCGCGCAATATGGTATTCCAACACTTTGCGTACGGTTAAGATCAACCCGAACATTACGGGAGGAACGGTCCGTATTGTGAAAGCCGATGGTTCTCTGGCGACCGAGGCGCAGTTCCGGGAAGGGGACATAGTAGAACTGAGGATCACGCCGGATACCGGTAATTATTCAAAGAGTATCTCCGGTGTCCCCTCAAACTATGATAACGCCACGGATACGTTCACGATGATCGATCAGGATCTGACGATTTCTGTTGAGTTCGGAAAGTATAAGCAATATAACCTCGACTTTGTTGTTGCCCCCGGTTCGTTAGCGGATAAAGCAGCCATTTATCCTACTGAAATGGACGGAAAGGTTTATGTGTACGCATGGGCGAAGTACACGAACATTGAATTTGATGGTTGGTACGAACGAGATCAAAACGGTAATGAGACGTTCTATTCCGATCAGAATCCGCTGTGGATTACTCCCGAGAGAGACATGTGCCTTGTGGGACATTTTGTGCAGCTATACAAAGTCCACATAACGAATCCCGCTGCCGGAACAGTGTACGTTTCACCGGAGAAGGATTGGTATAGACCGGGGGAGACAATAACACTGGACGCAGTTCCGAATGAAGGGTATGAGGTATATACCTATAAGAAGGGTTCTCCTGAGCCGGGAGCAACTCAAGTCTCTCTGTCCCCGTTTGAGGGGAACACGTTTGTGATGCCGGAGAACTCTGTGTATGTAACTGCATCGTTCATACCTGTGTACAACATTGAGGCATCCGTAAACATTGCGAATAGCGGTACGGTAGAAGGTGCGGGAACGTACCGGTACGCCGACTGGGTTTACCTGACGGCAACCCCGAACGAAGGGTATACATTTGTCAACTGGACGATGGACGGACAGGAGCTCAGTACGAGTACGAAGATCAAGTTTCAGGCTTCTTGCGATCGCAGTCTGACTGCGAACTTCAAACGAAACGAATACACAGTTTCAGTAACTGCAGATCCGTCGGCAGGCGGTACGGTCAGCGGTGGCGGTACCTGCTATTATGGAGATAGGGTAACGTTGAATGCGACGGCAGCAGAGGGGTACTGCTTTTACGGTTGGATGGAGAACGGTATCTTAGTTGAAACTTCAGAATCCATATCTTTTACCGTAACGGAAAGTTGTTCTTTGGTTGCACAATTCGAACGCAGAAGGGTCTACATTGGTGCCAGTTATGAGGGACCTTACGGTACGATGAAGGGCGAAGGATACCATTATTACGGAGATACTGTGACTGTTTCTCCTGATTGCGAAAAACCTTACCGGTTTGTTGCATGGAAAGAGAACGATGTTGTTGTCAGCACTGCTGCAAGCTACTCTTTTGTCGCGACGAAAGATCGGACATTGACACCGGTTTTTGAAACAATTCCCCAATATACCATAAATACATGTGTCGGCAACAACCTTGGAGGAACGGTGTCCGAAAGCGGAATGTACTATGAAGGTGATGCCGTTACATTGACAGCCGCGGCTACAGCCGGTTACTGTTTTGTCAATTGGACGGAAAATAACGTTGTAATCAGTTCGAACGGAACTCTGAATTTTACTGCTACGAAGGACCGTTCTCTGACGGCGAATTTTGAGCAGATCCTTAAGGTTACGAACGATCCGGCGGATGTGGCGACGGCAGAAGCCTTTGCTACGTTTTCCGTAGAGGTAAGAGGTGAGGGGACACTTACATATCAGTGGCAGTTCCGTAAGAACGAAACCTCCGAATGGGAAGATTGGAATCATTCCGAAGCACAGAATGCAACGTTTACGGTTTCAACATCCGCAGAATTAAACGGATATCAGTTCCGATGTGTTGTCAGGGACAGTTATAGTCTGACAGCAGTTTCCGCGGCGGCTACATTGACAATGAAACCGATATTTACCAAATGGCCGAAAGACACAAGCGCCGAGGTGGGGAGCAAGGCAGTTTTTTCTGTGGCGGCAACCGGCACGGCACCGCTCACGTATCAGTGGCAGTACCGTAAGAACGCTTCGGATACCTGGAAACCTTCCGGACAGAGCGGAAACAAGACCGCGACGCTCTCAGTATCAGTAACGGCAGGACTGAACGGATATCAGTTCCGCTGTTATGTGACGGATGCGAACGAACAGGTATCATACACAAACACGGTGACGCTGACCGTGAAGCCGGTGATCACCACGCAGCCGGAAGACACGAGCGCCATCGTCGGTGACAAGGCAGAATTCACGGTAGCAGCGACCGGAAAGGGTAAGCTTACCTACCAGTGGCAGTATCGGAAGAACGAAACGTCCGACTGGGCGAACTCCGGGCAACAGGGGGCGAAGACCGATACTTTGATGGTTTCCACTACGGCGGGGCTTCACGGTTATCAGTTCCGCTGTATTGTGACGGACGGGAACAAGCAGAAAACCTACTCGAAGACTGTTACGCTGACGTTGAAGCCAAGGATTACCACACAGCCGGTAGATAAGAGCCTGCTGGTAGGCTCCACGGCGAAGTTCACGGTGGCAGCGACCGGGAAGGCAACCCTTACGTATCAGTGGCAATACCGTAAGAATGAAAACGCTGACTGGGCGAACTCCGGACAACAGGGGGCGAAGACCGATACTTTGATGGTTTCCACTACGGCGGGGCTTCACGGTTATCAGTTCCGCTGTATTGTGACGGACGGGAACAAGCAGAAAACCTACTCGAAGACTGTTACGCTGACGCTGAAGCCGAGGATCACGACGCAACCGTCAGACAAGACCGTGAAAGCAGGTTCCACTGCAAAGTTCACTGTAGTTGCGACAGGGAAGGCAACTCTCACGTATCAGTGGCAGTACCGGAAGAATTCCTCGGATACATGGAAGAGTTCCGCGCAGAGCGGTAACAAGAGCGCTACGCTTTCCGTTGCGGCGACAAAGGGACTCAATGGCTATCAGTTCCGTTGCGTAGTTACTGATGGTAACACACAAATAACAGCATCCGGAATCGCCACTTTGAACGTTAATTAGAGCAATTATTCCGTATAATCGTGTATTGCTGACAATACAATCGGAACAATTCAATAGAATTTGATTTTCAGACAGAACAAAGAAAAATCCCCGGAGAGTCAATATCGACTTCCCGGGGATTTCTTGATTCCGGTGAACCGGAGTTTAATTACTTGTACAGCTCGACGAGCTTCAGCAGGTGCTGGTAACGCTCGTTAGCAACCTTCTCGGACTCAGCGAAGAGCTTCTCAGCACGCTCCGGGAACGGCTTGATGAGACGTGTGTAACGGGACTCGTTGTTGAGGAATTCCTGATACGAACCATCGCCTTCCTTGGAAGTGAGCGTGAACGGATTCTTGCCTTCTGCCTTGAGTGCCGGGTTGAAGGAGAAGAGATTCCAGTAGCCGGCCTTGACAGCCTTCTTCATCTCATCCTGGCAGTGGTTCATACCGCCCTTAGCGATTCCGTGGAGCTCGCAAGGAGCGTAGCCGATGATGAGCGAAGGACCGTTGTAAGCCTCAGCCTCCTGCAGAACCTTAACGGTCTGAGCAGGGTTAGCGCCGAGAGCGATCTGAGCTACATAGACATAACCATACTGCATAGCGATCTCGGAAAGGCTCTTCTTGCCGATCTCCTTACCTGCAGCAGCAAACTGGCAAACCTCACCGATGTTGGAAGCCTTGGAAGCCTGGCCACCGGTGTTACTGTACATCTCGGTATCGAAGACCATAACGTTCACGTTCTCGCCGGAAGCAAGTACGTGGTCAAGTCCGCCGTAACCGATATCGTAAGCCCAACCGTCACCACCGAAGATCCATACGGACTTCTTAGCGAGGTAGTCTTTCTTAGCAAGAACTTCCTTGCAGAGATCGCAATCGCACTTCTCGAGCTCTGCGATCAGAGCAGCCGCGTCAGCGGAGTTCTTAAGGGTATCATCCTTGGTAGCAAGGAAAGCATCGATCGCAGCCTTCAGAGAATCGGAAGCATCACCAGCAGCAATCTCGTTGAGCTTTGCGATAGCCTGGTCACGAAGCACCTTCTGGCCGAGGTACATACCGAAGCCGTGCTCCGCGTTATCCTCGAAGAGGGAGTTCGACCAAGCCGGTCCCTTGAGGGAATCCTTGTTAACCGTGTAAGGAGACGTAGCAGCCGGGCCACCCCAGATGGAGGAGCAACCGGTAGCGTTGCTGATGTACATATGCTCACCGAAGAGCTGCGTGATCAGACGTGCGTAAGAGGTCTCGGCACAACCTGCGCAGGAACCGGAGAACTCAAGCAGAGGCTGGTTGAACTGCGAACCCTTGACAGCGGGCATCGTGTCAGCGATAGCCTTCTTGCCAACGTTTGCTACAAGGTAGTCAAATACGGGCTGCTCAGCTGCCTGGGACTCCTGAGGAACCATAGCGATAGCAGCGGTAGGACATACGGTTACGCACTCGCCGCAACCCATGCAGTCAAGAGGCGAAACGCTCATCGTGTACTTGAACTCGGTAGCCTTCGGCTTCATATCCGCAAGCTTGATGTTTGCGGGAGCAGCCTTGACCTCATCCTCGGAAAGGAGGAAAGGACGGATCGTTGCGTGCGAGCAGACAAATGCACAGTTGTTACACTGAATACACTTTTCAGCATCCCACTCCGGAACGGTAACAGCGGTACCGCGCTTCTCGTATGCGGAAGCACCGGTCTCGAACTGACCGTCTGCGATATCCTTGAAAGCGGATACCGGAAGGCTGTAACCATCCATCAGACCGATCGGATCAAGAAGCTCGTTAACCATCTTAACGGTTGCAGGACGTCCGGTGCGGTTGTTTGCCTTCGGAGCGTCAACAGCAGTTGCCCAGTCAGCGGGAACGGCAACTTCGTGGATTGCATCTACACCGGCATCGATTGCCTTGTAGTTCATCTCAACGACAGCGTCACCCTTCTTCGCATAGGACTTCTTCGCAGCAGCCTTCATGTACTCGATCGCTTCGTCGATCGGCATAACGTTGGCAAGCTTGAAGAAAGCGGACTGAAGGATCGTGTTCGTTCTCTTGCCCATACCGATCTCAATTGCCTTGTCGATAGCGTTGATCGTGTAGAGCTTGATGTTGTTCTTCGCAATGTACTGCTTAGCCTCAGCGGGCATATGCTCGTTGAGTTCCTCATCGGACCACTGGCAGTTGATCATGAAGATTCCGCCAGGCTTAACATCCTGAACCATCTTGTAACCCTTGATAACATAGGAAGGGTTGTGGCATGCTACGAAGTCAGCCTGGTTGATGTAGTAAGGGCTCTTGATCGGCTTGTCACCGAAACGAAGGTGGCTGATGGTGATACCGCCGGTCTTCTTGGAGTCATACTGGAAATAAGCCTGGATGTATTTGTCGGTGTGGTCAC
>CAMKRZ010000002.1 GCA_946415315.1 uncultured Lachnoclostridium sp.
TCCCCCTTAGGTAGATTTTGGTATTTACCGTGTCTACCTCAGGGGGATCATATCACGAAGAGCTCCTTTTCTACCCTGATAAGCAGGTTTATTACCTTTTATTCGATTCTCTCCGGGAATTTCGAGGCAATAGCATTAGTCCATAGGCATCCTTCGTCTCATAAAGAACCCGAGCCTCGTTAATGTCAACGATCAACGCTACGACTGAGAGAACAATCACATAAAAGAACGTTAATATGTAATAGTTTTGTGCCGAGATGGATGGATTGATCAAGTTAAGAAAAATAATAAATGTAGCAAATAATCTGGAATAATACGAACGCTTGATCAGATCCCAAAAACTCTCCCACTTTTTGGTGACACCGTAACGCTGCAGTTCAATCATGCCGAGCATTGCTTTGGTATATTTTTTATAGTACAGGATACCGAATACTACCAGCCCACCCAGCATGATCAGTTTCAAGACCAGCAGATTGCTTTGTGCAATGATATCTCCGGCGACCTTAATAACCAGATACACTGCACCGAAGATCACTGCTGTCTTAAAACCGGAATCATATACCCGCAAGCGCAAGAGCATGAAAACCGTTATTGAAAGGAAAATGAAACCAATGATACCAAACACGGCAGACAAAATATTCATTTTTGAAAGAAACGATGTTAACTCACTCTCGGTCGCCTTGGGTATCATACAGAAGACAGCAATACCGGTATAGACATTGACACAGATGTATCCGATTTCTGCGATCAGCACTGCTATTTTCAGTCGAAACAGTGTTGTAAAAACCGATTGTTTTACGAATTCGTCCATGGAATCCCCCCTTGGAAAATGTATTTGCGTTATTGTAACATGATATAATTCAGAATGTCAATATCATTTACTATAAGAACTTGTACTTTTTCTTTTTTTACACAAAAAAGCGCCCGGTCAAGCCGAGCGCCATGTGTCACTATGGACCTGAGGGGAGTCGAACCCCTGTCCGAATGCCTATCCATTACGGTTTCTCCCATTACAGACTACCTATCCGGCTTTCGCCCGTTCCCTCCCCTGTGCGCCGATAATCGGGCTCACAGGCTCAGTAGCTTCATCGTACGCCCGCGCGGGCAAAGCTTACCGCGTGTCGTTTCCCACGTAGATGATGCCGGTTGACCGCTGCGTGGGTGCCGCGGGCCGACAGCCGCCTAATTAGGCAGCAAATGCAAAACTATTGTCTGCGTTTATATTTAGGTTTTCCGGTTATTTACATGGTCCGGGACATGAATGGCTTCCGCAATCTCAACACACCCGTCGAAACCGGTACAAGCCCGGGATAAATGGACAATCCTTCGATTGCCCGCTCATCATATCGCAACGCTCGCAAAATGTCAAGCCTTTCCGAATTGATAAAACATGAGACCGCGAGCAAGTCATTGTCATTTTCTATTTGCCGAAAGAAGCTTGTCGTAGCACATTCTCGTCTGCCCTGCGGATCGCGGCCCTGTTGATCTTCCCGCTTGCGGTTCGCGGCAGGTCTCTCACATAGGAAACCATGCGAGGGTACTTGTAGATCGCCGCGTGAGTCTTTACAAAATCCTGCAGGATGCTGGTAAGTTTGTCATCGCCCTGATACCCTTCCTTCAGCACGATGCTTGCCTTCACTACCATCCCCCGTGACCTGCTTGGATATCCCGTGACGGCGCAGAATTTGACTGCCGGATGCTGCACCAGAATATCCTCGACCTCGGAAGGTCCGATCCGGTAACCGCTCGACTTGATGATATCATCGCCTCTGCCAAGGAAGTAAAAGTAGCCGTCAGGGTCACGTCTTGCGCGGTCTCCGGTATGATAAACTCCTCCGCGCCACACTTCACGATACCGTTCCGGCTCCCCGAGATACCCGCAGAGTACTCCTACCGGTCGCTTACCTTCCGTCGGAACGATCACAATCTCACCTTCCTCGTACGGCTTCACCGGTTTATTTTCCGAGTCTACAAGTTCGATGTTATAAAGAGGGGACGCCTTCCCGATGGCACCTGGGATTCCGTTCTCCCCTACCGGCGTACAGATCTGAAGCGCGGTTTCTGTCTGGCCGAAACCGTCGCGAACCGTCACTCCTGTCGCTTCGGAAAATCGCTTCGCGACCGAGCCCGGCATCGGCTCTCCCGCGGTAGTAGCCGCCCTCAGAGCGGACCAGTCGTACGCGCCGAGGTCCTCCATACAGAGGTATTTGTACACTGTCGGAGGTGCGCAGAACGTGTTTACCCGAAACTCCGTGAGCAGACTGAGTAGCTCACCTGCGTAAAATCGGTCGTAATCATACACGAGTACAGTTGCTCCCAGAAACCACTGGCCGTACAGTTTCCCCCATGCGGTCTTGGCCCAACCGGAGTCCGCGACCGACAGATGAATGCCATTTTCTCTTATACCGTGCCAGTTTTTCGCGGTATAGATGTGCGCGACCGGATACGACCAGTCGTGCATTACTGCCTTCGGAGCACCGTTTGTTCCCGACGTAAAATAGTAAAGCATCGGAGATTCCGTTCTGTTGAGCACACGTTTTCTCCTTACGCTTCCTTCGCAAACGTTTTCCATGAGATCGTTCCAGAACAGCAGTCCGTCAATTTTTCTGCCGACCGATACAACAGTGATCGTATTGCCGGTTTTCTTTTTTACAGCGCCCACCGCATCGACGACTCTGTCGCAGATATCCTCGGAGTTCACACAGAGGATCATCCGGATATCCGCTGCAATGCTTCGATCCGCAATATCGTCCGAAGACACCATGTGTGAAGTAGGCACCGCGATCGCACCGAGCTTATGGAGTGCCATCATCGCGATCCAGAATTCATACCTGCGCTTGAGAAGAAGCATGACAGCGATTCCTGGTCCGATGCCTTTCGACTCCAATGCAGAGGCTGCAAGATCCGAAAGCAAACTGATTTCTCCGAACGTAAACCGTGTCACAATACCATCGCAGCTTTTGTGCAACAGGGCAAGTTTATCCGGCTCTTCGGACGCGATACGGTCCACAACGTCATACGCAAAATTGAAATGTTCCGGAACACTTGTTTCTATGCGCTCTATCGTGCCGTCTGCTGAACAGATCTCGCGGTAATACTCCTCGTAGTATGTCATCGTTCTCACTCCTTAGCCGAAGTTCGGTCTTTCCCGTATTTTCCGGTTATGACAAACGATAAATCTCCGCACGCGCACAGTTCTCCGTCCACACGAAGTTCCCCATGCACGGAATATAACGGCGGACATGAGCGGACCGGTCTCACTTCGATCACGGCCGTGTCCCCGGGCTTTACCATTCGCCGGAATTTCACCTTGTCTATCCCGGTGTACACGGCAAGCGCATTTTTTCCGGACAGTTCTCCGGCAAAAAGCACGCACGCGGACTGTGCCATCATCTCACACTGGATGACACCGGGCACGATCGGATTTCCCGGAAAATGCCCCTTCAGAAAGAACTCGTCACCCCGTACCGTGTAGTGCGCTGTCGCCGTACCGTCTTCATTTTTCGACGCATCATCGATCAGCAGCATCGGGTCACGGTGCGGTAAAATCGTCATAATCTCCTCGCGATTCATACTTGTCTCCCTGATTATCGTACCAAAACTCACTGCGCCTTGCGGAACGCGATACAGGCATTGTGACCGCCGAAGCCGAGTGATGTGCTGATCGCACAGCTCAGATTCGCCTTTACCGCCTTGTTCGGCGTGTAATTGAGGTCGCATTCCTCATCCGGTTCCCGATAATTGATCGTCGGCGGAACCACTCCTTCCGAGAGTGCCAAAAGCGAAGCGATCGCCTCAACAGCACCGGTTGCGCCAAGCATATGGCCGGTCATGGATTTCGTGGAACTGATGTGAAGGCCGTACGCGTTGTAACCGAACACCTTCTTGAGAGCTTTCGTCTCCATCACATCGTTCAGGTGAGTGCCGGTCCCATGAGCGTTTACATACACCTCGTCATTCTCGGTAATGTTCGCTTCCCTGACCGCATCCCGTATTGCACGCACAGCACCGTCGCCGTCAGGATCGGGCGCTGTAATGTGATAAGCATCCGCGGTATTTCCGTATCCGACGACCTCCGCGATGATGTTGGCACCGCGTTTTTTCGCATGTTCGTATTCTTCTAAAACAACGATTCCTGCGCCTTCCCCCATGACAAAACCGCCTCTTCTTTTGTCAAACGGCAGGCTTCCCGCATTCGGATCGTCCGACAGACTGAGCGCCTGACAGTTGATAAATCCGGCCATTGCAAGCTCGTTGATGGAAGCCTCGCTTCCTCCTGCAATGATCGCATCCGCGTAGTCGTGTTTGATCGTACGGTACGCCTCACCGATCGTGTGAGTGGAAGTTGCGCAAGCCGTGACGATCGGCAGTGTTGGTCCTTTCGCGCCGAATCGGATGGAAATCGCACCGGCTGCCATGTTGCTGATCATCATCGGAACGAAGAACGGAGAAACTGCAGAAGGTCCCTTCTCCTCCATTTTCAGCGTCTCACGGATCGTCGTGTTGATGCCGCCGATCCCGGATCCGACGTATACGCCGAAACGTTCGCGGTCCAGATCGTCATTGAGAATTCCGCTCTGTTCCACCGCCTGCTTCGCAGCGCCCATCGCGTACTGCATATACAGATCGGATTTCCGGATATCCTGGATCGCGGTGTAGTACTGCTTCGGTTCGAAGTCCTTAACTTCCGCATCCAACGAAACCGCAATGCGAGACGAATCAAATCTTGCGATATGATCGATACCGCACACTCCGTTCTTCAGGTTCTCCCAAAATGATCCGATCGTATTTCCGATAGGCGAGATCACGCCCATTCCGGTCACTACTACTCTACACATACATTCCTCCGTCCACTTTCATGATCTCACCGGTAATGTAGGATGACTTCCCGCTTGCCAGAAAAAGGGCAAGCTCTGCTACATCACGTGGATCTCCCGGTCTTCCAACCGGCAACTGCTTCACATAATTTTCCGCAGCGGTCTCATCGAGAGACGCTGTCATATCCGTCTTAATAAAACCGGGAGCGATCGCGTTGCAGCGGATATTCCTCCTGCCATACTCCTTGGCAACTGCCTTGGTAAACCCGATAATGCCGGCTTTGGATGCCGCATAGTTTGTCTGTCCGCTGTTGCCCATCATACCGACAACGGAACTGATATTCACAATGACGCCGGAGCGCTGTCTCACAAACTGTCGGATCAACGCTTTCGTCATATAGATCGTCCCCTTTAGGTTCACATCGATCACATCGTCGATCTCCGTCCCCTGAAAACCTGTCAGAAGTCCGTCCTTTGTGATTCCTGCATTGTTTACAAGGATATCGACATGTCCGAAGTTCGCGAGGATCTGAGCCGCTGTTTCCTCCACACAAGACTGCTCCCTTACGTCACAGGCGTACAATTCGACTTTCCCGCCGAATTTTCGTAGCTCATCCGCAGTTTCTTCCGAGGTATTCGATTTCTTCGTCGCGATCAGCGCAAGATCCGCACCGTTTTCCGCATAGATTCTTGCAATCGCCAGCCCGATGCCTCTGGTTCCTCCCGTGATCACTGCTGTCTTGCCGCTCAACAGTTTTTCGGAAGCTTTCCCGGGTGCGTACATGCCGAAGGTGCGGAGCAGTTCACCCGCCTCACGGCAAACACCATGTACAATGTCCGCACAACTGTCCTCCGTTTTGACAAGCCCTGCAATCTGACCGCACATACACGAACCGTTCTTTACGTCTCCTTCGATCGCCGCCCTGCGTAGCGCTCCGGCTCCCATTGCTTCCAGCTCCTCAGGGCGCGTCTGCGGATCTCTCTCAAGATTCCGGAACGCCCGCGTCATTGCATTTTTCAAAGCGCGGACCGGATGACCTAACGTCTGGCCTGTTACGATCGTATCATGGTCTTTCGCAGCGATCACTTTCGCCTTGTAATTGGCATGCACGTTGCATTCCGTAGCTGTCAGGAACCGCGTTCCCATCTGGATCGCGGATGCGCCGAGAAGAAACGATGCTGCCATTCCGCGGCCGTCCGCAATGCCGCCTGCTGCGATCACGGGTATGTTCACCGCATCAACAACCTGTGGAACAAGCGCCATGGTTGTCGTCTCCCCGACATGACCGCCTGACTCACAGCCTTCCGCGACAACCGCGCAGGCTCCCATGCGCTCTGCCATGACGGCAAGCGCAACGCTTGCTACTACGCAGATGACTTTCACACCGGCTTCCTTCAGCTTGTCCATGTATTTCGTTGGGTTTCCGGCGCCGGTAGTCACGATCCCGACATGCTCATCACACACCGTATCGACTGCCTCTTCGATGTACGGGCTCATCAGCATCAGGTTCACACCGAACGGTCTGTCCGTCAGTCCCTTAGCTTTGCGGATCTGAGCGCGAAGCTGTTCTCCGTTTGAATTCATGGCTGCGATCAGGCCGAGGCCACCCGCATTGGAGACAGCCGCAGCGAGTTCAGCGTCTGCGATCCAGGCCATTCCTCCCTGCAATACCGGATAGTCGATGCCAAGCATCTTGCAGACCGGATTTTCTTTCCACTCCGTTTCTGACATTGCGTCCTCCTGAAAATACACGATTTATGATAAAATCAGCTTTTTCTGTGTGATCTCAACGCATCACACAGTTTTTTACTGCTGAAGCGACTCAATCAGAGCAGCCAGGTCAGCGATCGATCCGATGTTCTGGTTCAGTTCGATCTTGCAGTCAAACTCGTCCTGCATCTGCATGACCAGTTCCATAACGTCAAGTGAATCCAGTCCGATGTCGGTAAAACGGTCCTCCGCCGTAAGCTCGGTGTCTTCCTTGCCGATATACTCTGCGATAATGTGAATGATCTTTCCGGTAATCTCTTCCATGGTGTTCTCCTTTGAATATCCGCATCATGCGGATTGATTATTTTCAATTCGCTGCTATAATAGTCTTGGGGGTAACCCCCAGGTCAAGAAAATTTTTATTAATATTTTCCGAGACAAAATCAAAGGAGAAATTGACAATGAGCCATGTACATACAACCGATGAGATCAATGCCCGCCGAGCTGAATACTCCCTGAGTGTCGGTCAGTTCGCCAAGCTTTGCGTTACGACACGTGATACACTTCGCCATTACTATGAGCAGGGCATTCTGACTCCCTGGGTGGATCCTGACAACGGCTATCACTACTATTCCGCTTCTCAGATCAGTTCCTTCTACTTCATTACGACTATGCGTCAGGCCGGCTGTTCACTCGCGGAGATCGGCAACGTCATACACAATCTCTCAAAAGACGGCATCGTTCGACTCGTCAACAGTAAAATTCTGGATATGCAGCGTGAGCTCTATCGGATCAACCAGAAGATCGCTGCGCTTCATCTCGGAATGTGGATTCTCGGACGCTTTGAATCTAACAAGCCGGGATCTCCTTTTTTGTCGACACTTCCTGAGATGAGCGTCATCTCGACACCGATTGCGCGCAAGGAACATTCGTACCACGCTGCCGACATCGCGGACGACATTTCCGTTCACCTCTCAAGGGCGGCCTCCGACGAACGGTTTGTCACGTTTCCCTCCGGCGTGACGATCGCTTATGATGACCTTCTTCACGGACGATATGTCTACAACAATGTCATCAGCCTCAGCCTGTTGCCTGCCGATGGGGAACTGAGCAAACCGCTTCCTTGCTGCCGCGCCGTACTCTGTTCCCACGACCATAACGAGCCTGACATCGACCGAACATACCGCAGGATCGTTTCCTACATAAAAAGGAACAGGCTCATCGCCTGTTCCGATTTATACTCTGTCAGCCTGATCAATCTTTACGATAACGCAACCGATCATCAATACTACAAATATCTGTTTATTTGTGTTGAATAAACCGTTGAACAACTTAATACAAACTTCACCGCTTAAACGTTTTATATATTGAAATCTTCCGGATGAATGCTTCTTGCGCCGCTCAAGCGTGCCATTGCGCGCGCCATCGCAGCGTTCGAGATGTTGTACTCCACAATGCTCTGCTTGCGCTGCATCTCTTCGCGCGCCATATCGAGCGCCACCTGCGCGCGGTGCGCATCGATCTCATCCGGTCTCTCCGCGGAAAATGCCAGCAGCGTCACTTCATTGTCACCCGTCTTGATCATCCCGTCCGAAACAATCACTGACTGCGTATTTCCATCCGGATCGCGAAAGCGCACTTCACCGACAGCCACAGTCGTCGCCATCGGGGCATGATGCGCCTGGATCTCCATGAGACCGTCGAAGCCCGGGAAAATGATAGACTCGCACTCGCCGTCGTAGAAGATCCTGTCACAGGTAATGATTTTCAGGTGAAATGTGTTCATATGCAACTGCTCTTTCAAAATTACAGCGTCTCAGCCTTCTTGCGCACCTCATCGATCGTACCGACGTTAAAGAATGCATTTTCCGGACAGTCATCGAGCTCGCCGTTCAGGATTGCCTTGAACCCGCGGATCGTCTCCGCGATCGGTACATACACACCGGGAACGCCGGTGAAGTTCTCCGCCACATGGAATGGCTGCGAGAGGAAGCGCTGCACCTTGCGGGCACGGTAAACAATGACCTTGTCGTCCTCGGAAAGTTCGTCCATACCGAGAATGGCAATGATGTCCTGCAGTTCCTTGTAGCGCTGCAGGATTTCCTGCACGCGACGCGCGGTCTCATAGTGTTCCTCACCGACTACAGACGCCTCGAGGATTCGCGAGCCGGACGCCAGCGGATCGACCGCAGGGTAGATTCCCTGCTCCACGATTTTACGAGACAGAACGGTCGTCGCATCAAGGTGGGAAAATGTCGTTGCGGGCGCGGGGTCGGTCAGGTCATCGGCAGGCACATAGACGGCCTGCACACTTGTGACGGAACCGTCCCTTGTGGACGCGATCCGCTCCTGAAGCTCACCGAGGTCGGTGGCAAGCGTCGGCTGATAACCGACGGCCGAAGGCATACGTCCGAGCAATGCCGAAACCTCGGAACCCGCCTGGATGAATCGGAAAATGTTATCAATGAACAGCAGCACGTTCTGATGCTTCTCATCGCGGAAGTACTCCGCCATCGTAAGTCCTGTCTCGGCGACACGCATACGCACGCCGGGAGACTCGTTCATCTGACCGAATACAAGCGCTGTCTTCGCCAACACACCGGATTCTTTCATCTCGCGCCACAGGTCGTTACCCTCGCGGGAACGCTCGCCTACACCGGTGAAGATAGAGTACCCGCCGTGCTCTGTCGCGATATTGTGGATCAGTTCCTGGATGAGAACGGTCTTGCCGACTCCGGCACCGCCGAAGAGTCCGATCTTACCGCCCTTCGCATACGGTTCCAGGAGGTCAATGACCTTGATGCCGGTCTCCAGCACTTCGACTACCGGGCTTTGATTTTCAAAAGTAGGAGCTTCCCGGTGAATGCACCAGAACTCCGCCGTTTTATTGTTGTCAAGGGAGGGGCCTCCGTCGAGCGGCTCTCCGAGCGCATTGAACACACGCCCCAGAACATGTTCGCCGACCGGAACCAGAATGCCTTCCCCGGTTGATACCACCGGCATATCCTTCGCCAGTCCCTCACTCGGTGCGAGCATAATGCAACGCACGACACAGCCGCCGATGTGCTGCGCAACTTCCATCTTGAGAGCCTTCTCATCAAGGTTGACGATCAGCGCTTCCTTGATGGACGGCAGCTCGCCGCGCGCAAATTCCACATCCACGACCGGACCGGACACCTGAACGATTTTCCCGATATGATTCATAATACCTCCGAGCCGCATGACGAAAACGGCTTCCTGCGTAACGGTTGTTTGCGCTTTCGCGCGCTATCGATTGACAGACCGTTCCTTGATCATTCCGCTGAAGTCGCCGGAACTGCCTGCGCTTTCTTTCTTCTCAACTTTTTCTTCTGCAATGCTTTGGCGCCGCCGACAACCTCCGTGATCTCCTGCGTGATCGCCGCCTGGCGGAACTGGTTATACTGCCTTGAAAGATCCGCAAGCATGGCGTCTGCATTGTCGGTAGCCGTCTTCATGGACATCATACGCGCGCTCTCCTCGGACGCCTGGCTCTCTACCATCGCACCGTACAGAAAACCCGTGACTGTATTCCGAACAAGCGTCTCCAGCACCAGTTCCGCGGACGGATGGATCTCCATCTCAGCAACCGCATTCATGCCTTCCTTCATCTGGCCTTTCAGGTAGCGGCTCGTGCGGAAGGGCAACAACTGCTCCACACACACACTTGAGGAAATGCTGTTTCTCATGCGTGTATAGATCACGTAGATCTCATCAACTTCCTCGGCGCGATACCGCTCCATAAGGATTTCCGCCATCAGTCGCGCGCGATGGACGGAAGGATTGTTCGAGGACATCCGGAATTCCTTATTGACCGGAAGTTTCTCCGCATTGAAAACATGCCTTCCCGTCTCGCCGACTGCGTAGATCTGATAATCCTGTGCCGTCTCAAACTGCGCCCTGGCTTCCTTAATGACATTGAGGTTGTACGGACCTGCCATGCCTTTATCGCCTGTGATCACCACATAGATGCGTCGCTTCACTTTTTCCAGAGCATCTTCCGGACGGTTGTCGAAGAACAGATGCGTCATCTCCGGAAAATGAAGCAGCACATCCGTGATCTGCTCCTGCAGCGCAGTAAAATACGGCAGCGTCTCCACAAGTTTTCTCTTGGCCTTCTGCACCTTCATCGACGAGACCATGTACATGGCCTTCGTGATCTTCATCGTGTCGCGAATACTCTTAATGCGGCCAAGGATCTCATGTGCGTTTGCCATCTCCGCTCTCCTGTCCGCGCTGCGCAAGCCATTTTGCGCCGGCCGCGTCCAAACGCTCCAGCTGGGACTTGCGAAGCTTCTCGCCGTTTCCGATCTCCGTGAGAAGATCGGAGTAATTTACTCTCATAAACTTCAGGAACTCATATTTGGACGCCGCGAGTTCACGCACGGTCAGATTCTCAAACAATCTGCGGTTGGCTGCCTGAAGCAGCACAACCTGTTCCGGCATGGACAAAGCGTGTCCGAGAGGCTGCTTCAGAAGCTCCATCAACGCGCGTCCGTGTGCCAGCTGACGCTTGGTGCTGTCATCGAGTTCCGAGGAAAACTGGGTAAAGACCTCCATCTCGCGATACTGCGCAAGATCGATCCGGACGGTTCCGGAAGCCTGCTTCATCACGGAAGCCTGTGCCGCGCCGCCGACTCGGGAAACTGAGAGACCGACGTTTACGGCGGGACGCTGTCCTTCGAAGAAAAGCTCGCTCTCCAGATAGATCTGTCCGTCTGTGATGGAGATCACGTTGGTCGGAATGTATGCGGATACATCACCGTTCTGCGTCTCGATGATCGGCAAAGCGGTGATCGAACCTCCTCCGAGCTCGTCGCTTAAGCGGCTCGCACGCTCGAGAAGCCTCGAGTGAAGGTAGAACACGTCGCCGGGATACGCCTCACGTCCCGGGGAACGCTCCAGCAAAAGAGAGATCGCGCGGTATGCAACCGCATGCTTGGAAAGATCGTCGTACACAATGAGAACATCACGTCCGCTGTACATAAAATACTCCGCGAGCGCAGTGCCCGAGTACGGCGCAATATACTGTAACGGCGCGGGTTCCGATGCCGTGGATGTCACGACTACCGTGTACTCCATGGCTCCCGCTTCACGAAGTGTGGTCACCATTTTCGCAATCGTCGAAGCCTTCTGGCCGATCGCGACGTAGATGCACACAACATTTTTCCCTTTTTGATTGAGAATGGTATCGAGCGCGATCGAGGTTTTGCCTGTCTGGCGGTCGCCTATGATCAACTCACGCTGTCCTCGTCCGATTGGGAACATCGAATCGATTGCAAGAATACCGGTCTCCATGGAAGTCGTTACCGGCTGGCGTTCCATGATGCTCGGCGCAGGATTTTCCAAAGGACGGAAATCGGACGATACGATCTCGCCCTGACCGTCTACCGGATTGCCGAGAGCATCCACGATGCGCCCGATAAAACTGTCGCCGACCGGCATGCCGGCCATACGGCATGTTCTCGTCACCTGGCTTCCCTCAAGGATCTCCGTGTCCCGTCCGAACAGGATCACACCGATCTCATCCCGGCGGATGTCCATGACCATGCCCTTGACGCCGCAGGAAAATGTCACGATCTCACCGTAGCAGGCATGATCGAGGCCTGTGACAACCGCAATGCCGTCGCCGACGAAAGAAACCGTTCCGTATTCCTTCTCACCAGCAGCGAGTTTGAATTCCTCAATGCATTTCTTAAGGTTGGCAACCGTCTTCTTCGGACGTCTTCCGTGCACAACGCCAAGCGCGCCGCGCAGTTGTTCTACGCGGCCGTACATGCTCCAGTCGTAAATCTTGGTCTCCGTGCGCAGGATAAAACCGCTTACAAGAGACAGCTCAACTTCGACTTTGATCTCAATATCGGGATCGTCCTCCTCGCGCGCGAGGAAGGCTTTCATACGCGCAAGCTGAGCCTCCGACGGAGGCGTCACGCAATACAACGTTGCATGTCTCATTTCTCTTCCTCCATCGTGTTCAGGAACGCATCATAAAGCTCGGATTCATCGACATTGCCGAGAATTTTCGTCGTTGCGGACGCGATCATGTCGCCGATCTCCTTGCCGGCCTCGGAGATAATTCGCTGTTTGCGCTTCTCACCCTCCGTGCTCGCATCCTTCTTGATGATCTCAGCCTCTGAGCGGGCTTCCGTGAGCATTTTCCGATACTCTTCATCCGCCTGCGCTCTGGCTTCCGTCAGGATCTTCTCTCTCTCAGCCTCGGTCTTCGCAATGGCCCTTTCGTACTCAGCCTTGCAACGATCTGCCTCAGCTGCCCGTTCCTCTGCTTCCTTCGCTGCGGCGTCAGCTTCCTCCTGCCGCTTCGCAATGATGTTGCGTACCGGCTTGAAGAGCAGAAACTTCATGGCAACGAAAAGGATTGCCAGATTGATGACGGTAAAAAGAATACTCCAGAAATCAATCTCCAGCATAATGTAACCCCTTACTCATCACAGGATTTACCTGCCGTGCATCGTTTTGCAGCACGGAAGGCATGCAGTGAGTCAATCACGTCTGCTTACTTCAACATGATTATGATCAGCAGCGCGATAACAAAGCCGTAGATAGCAGTTGCCTCTGCGAGCGCACAGCCGAGGATCAGGTTCTTACTGATCTTGCTCTCCGCCTCCGGCTGACGCGCGATGGCATCCATTGCTTTGCCGGTCGCAATACCGATACCGATGCCGGCACCGATAGCCGCGAGTACAGCGATTCCTGCTCCGATTGCAATCAATGTCGTGTTCATAATGATTCCCTCATTTCCTTTGTTCTGAATATGATCGCAAACGCTTATAGCGTCTTGGTTTTCTTCGATAAACTTTCTTTCTTGTTGATATGATACCGCAGTTACAGTCACCGTTTCTGTTCGAAAGAAGTATCACTCCACCGCTTCCGTCAGGTACAGTCCCGTCAGGAAGACAAACACATAGGCCTGCAGAAGCCCGTCGAAAAAGTCAAAATACACGCTGAGTACCATGGGAATTCCGATCGGCACAACGATCTCGATCAGAGCCATGATGACGAACGCACCGATGACGTTACCGAAGAGTCGCATACACAGCGACAACGGCTTTGTGACAACTTCCATAATGTTGATCGGCAGGATCACCGGTGTCGGTTCGATGAACTTGTGAAGATGTTTTCTGATCCCCAGGAAAATGATCCCTGCCGCCTCGACGAGCACAATGCTCATCAAAGCGAGCGCGATCGTCACATTCATGTCCTTCGTAGGGGATTTGAAACCGAAGATGCCGACGATGTTCGCAAGTCCGATATACAGAAGTACCGTGATCAGGTACTCACTGAACACCTTCGCCTTGCCGTGAACCATGCCGCCGACCATGTTGTCGAGTTTTGTGACCATCCATTCCAGAAACGCCTGGCGTTTGGTGATGTTTCGCGTGCGAAGCCCTCGTGTCATCACAATGGCGAAGATGATAAACACAGCCATGATGATCCAGGTCACGACGATCGACTCCGTCACGGGAATTCCGCCGAAAAGGGGGATTGTGAATACAGTCTTCACTTCCAGTTTTTCCATCAGTTCTTCGGTCATGCGAATTTCACTGCCCCCTTTCCCCGAAATATTACACAAATCGTCCGCGAACAACATGAAAAGTCCGCGGTGACGATACAAAAAAAATCAATTGATTGGCAGCACTGTAAGCCGGGTTCTGTCTTAGGTGATCATCTATCTTGACTGCACGTTACCGCGCAGCTCCTCCGAGGCCTTTCGACCGCGGAACGCAACCTACCCGAAAGCACGACGGGCCGCCGTATCGCTCTCTGTCTGGTCTTGCTATGAGTGGGGTTTACACAGCCCTTCGCGTTACCGTGAAGGCGGTAGTCTCTTACACTGCCATTCCACCCTTACCTCCGAAGAGGCGGTTTCTTTTCTGTTGCACTTTCCTTAGAGTTTCCTCCACCGGACGTTATCCGGCACCCTGCCCTGTATAGCCCGGACTTTCCTCGCCGCAAACGGCGCGATCACCCGTGCTGCCGATTCAAAATTGTACCACATTTTCCGAAATAAGACAATACATAGCGACCAACTGACGGCTGTCGAAGGTTGCTCATGTCATCCATACAGCTGTATGTAGCGGATTGCCGTGTAGACCATGATACAGATAACGCCCATCACCGCACTGACGAGATTGGCGGTTATCCCGTACATAAAACTCTTCTCTGCGCTTCGCTTCCCCTCAGCATCCCGAAGCATGATCGCGTAGAAAATCGCCTCGGTGAATGCAATCCCGACCTCGAAAATGATGCATCGCAAAATGAAATTCCAGTTTGAGACGGAATTTACGGAGAAATACGCATAGGACAGATTTGTGATTACATTGATCAGAACAAAACACAGAAGATTCCGTTTTGTAACAGGTATGCGGAACAAAAGAAGCACGATTAACTCAAACACCAGAGTTAAAACACAACAGAACAGGACATACCAATAGTTCACGATCACGGTAACATCGTTATTATCTGCTAATTTCGGGTCTATCTGCTCCGTCAGTTCTCCAGTAGCTACATCATAGGTGCATTTTGCGTTAAACTCTTTCTGATCGAGAATATTACTCACATAAGTCGTTTTATCCGGACAGACGATCAGCACGCGAAACGGATCCGGAACCTTGTAACTGAAGTAATAGAAGTCTTTGCTGTTCTTTTGGTAAATGCTAATACCTACCCAGTTCGAGAACACTCTCCATCCGTCAGTTTCAAACTCAATGAAGAACTTTCTATCCATCGTACTGTCAAACTTGTCATTCTGGAAGATTCGATCCTTGTTTACCGTATATTCACCTTCCGGTTTAAACAACAAGGCAACATAATACTGCTCGGGTCCGTTCACCACAGTCAGCTTGATGGAAGGCTTCGGCCCCATATCGGCGTTGGTTTTTCCATCACCCAGAAAATACATCACAGCAACGAGCACCATCAGCACCGATACGCTTGCAATACACCATATTCTTTGCTTCTTCATTTTCCTCCCCCCAAAAAACGGAAAATGTTCTTTTTCTCGGTGTCCCGGATCAAACGCGGAAAACACTGCCTCCGATAAATTCACGCAGGATCGCGTTGTGCGGCACGCTCTCGGACGGCATCGCAAGGAAGTACGAAAGCATCTTAAGCAGGCGGTTGGCCTCCAGATACTCTGCTGAATTCTCGGGAACGCCATACAGAAGCGGCTCGATGTAGGTCTTCAAAACAGCCAGTTCGTAGACCGCCGCCGAGTTGTACATCACGTCAGCCGACTCCTGGTGCGGGAAAATGTGCATTTCCTCGCCGCGTCGAACCGAATACCACATTGCGATCGTCTCGGTCGCAGACGTACCGCGCGTTCTTGCGTCACGCACGATTCGCCGGATTAGGCGCACATCCGTGGTCGGAATACGGTTATGGCGGTCGATGTTGATTTCCGTCAAGGCGCTTATGTAAATCTTAAACTTGCTCTCTGCAGGCAGCGAGTAGGAAAGACGGTCATTGAGACCGTGGATACCCTCGATCACCAGGATATCATCCGCCCCAAGCTGCATGAAATTGCCCTTGTACTCAGGCTTTCCGGTCTTAAAGTTAAACTCCGGCATTTCCACGCGCTCTCCGTTCAGAAGCTGCGTCATCTGCTTGTTGAACAGTTCAATATCAAGCGCCTCAAGGCATTCAAAGTCGAAGTTGCCGAACTCGTCACGCGGGCAGAACTCGCGGTCACGGTAGTAGTTGTCAAGTCCGATCGGATGCGGCTTGAAGCCTATGGTGCGCAGCTGGATCGACAATCGATGGGAAAATGAAGTCTTGCCCGAGGACGAAGGTCCCGCGATCATAACGAACTTCTTGCCGCCTGCCTCGCGGATCATCTCCGCGATCTCCGCGACGCGCTTCTCTAAAAGCGCCTCCTGAACAAGGATCAGATCCTCCGCGCCGCCGTTCGCGATGCAATCGTTGAGGTCTCCGACAAGCTCAATTCCCACTGCGCTGCCCCAGGAGTTGGTCTTCTGCAGCGTCTTAAAAAATTTGTCGGAACTCTTCGCCGGAGGAACTGTCGTTCCGTCCTTCTTGTCCGGCATCAGAACCATGATACCGTCCTCATACGGCACGATATCCCATTTTTTCAACGCGCCTGTCGACGCAGGCATGTAACCGTAGAAATAGTCGGTGTACCCGTTCATCGAATACACATTCACTTTCGATGTGCAGCGATACCGCATGAGACGAACCTTATCGTCCATGCCGTTTTCCTTGAACAGCCGGATCGCGTTTGCTTTGTTCATGCTTTTCTTCTCGATCGCCCGATTGGCAGCCACAAACTCGTTCATTTTCGCCTTAACAGCATCGATAAACTCCTGCGTGATCGGCTCTCCGCACTTCTTGCAGTAAATACCGGTTCCGAGCGAGTGTTCCACCGAAATCTCATTGGCTGCCTTCATGCCGTAGCAGGAATTCACTGCGGCAAGCATGACAAATAAAACGCCGCGAACGTAAGTGCGCCGCGCATCATTGTTCGTGATATCCAGAAACTCAATCGTGCTGTCCCAATACACGTTTTTAAACATTTCCTGCAACTTGCCGTTTACTTTGGCGAGGAGGACACGGTCGCGTCCATCCGTCACAAAGGCATCGGCGATCTTCGAGAGCGAAGTTCCCTCCGCAATCTCACGGGTTTCGTTGCCCACTGTAATCTTCATACCCATTCTCCCGAAAATTTATTCTATAAACTGTCTGATCACGGTCACGAGTTCGTTCAGTTCCGCAGTGGCAGTTTCCATCCGCGCTGCAGCCAAGGGTGTATCGGCTTCCGTAAGACGGTTGAGCATCACAATCTTCTTCTCGCACTCCTCGGTCAGCCACGCCAGATATGTCATGTCCTTCCGCTGCGTCAGGATGCGTCCGTAACGGTATTCCGCATCGCTGTAAGCCGTCGCGTCCGCTGTTCCTTTTTCTGCCCTCATGCAAAGGTAGTATTTTCCGTCATCGTTCACGCATCGCTCGTCGGTGATCGCAAAGCCAAGATCATATACGCGACGTCTCACCATCTCCCAGTCAGACTGCGGCTGCAGCACCAGTGCTTCTGCTGACTGCGCACAACCGCGTCCGTCTGTAAGAATCCGGTTTGTCAGCTCGCCGCCCATCCCGGCCATAACGATGACCTGAGCCTTGCCCGGTGTAAGTCCGGCAAGGCCGTCGCACAGGATCGTCTCCGCGCGCTCCTGCATGTGAAAAAAAAGAATGGTCTCGGCTGCTTTAGCGAGCGGTCCCTTGCGTACGTCGCAGGCGTATGCATAGTTTGCCTTGCCCTCGCGCAACAGCCAAACACTCAGGTACGCATGGTCGCAGCCGATGTCAGCGACCGCTTCGCAGTTCGGCACCATATCCGCGACCATGCGCAACCGGTTTGAAAGCCTCATGCTTCCTCCAAAAAAGTATCAGTAATTTAATCGTTCAGGTAATCGCTCAGTTTCTTGCGGCGGTTCGGATGGTGAAGCTTGCGGATTGCCTTCGCCTCGATCTGACGGATGCGCTCACGCGTCACATTGAATATCTTTCCGACCTCCTCAAGCGTCTTCGGAACCTCACCCTCTAAGCCGTAGCGAAGGATCAGCACTTTTCTTTCGCGTTCCGTAAGCGTCTGCATGACTTCCATCAACTGCTCATGAAGGAAAGCGCTCGCCGCAGCTTCCTCCGGCTGCTGAGTCTTGTCATCCTCAAGGAAATCGCCGAGGTGGCTGTCTTCCTCCTCGCCGATCGGCGTCTCCATCGACACGGGCTCCTGCGCGATCTTCATGATCTCCTCGACGCGGCGAACCGGCATTTTCATGCGTGCCGCGATCTCGTCAATGCTCGGCTCGCGGCCGAGTTCCTGCAGAAGCTGGCGCTCCGTACGGTTCACCCGGTTGATCGTCTCAACCATATGAACGGGAATACGGATCGTGCGCGCCTGATCGGCGATCGCGCGCGTGATCGACTGACGGATCCACCAGGTTGCATACGTGGAAAATTTATATCCCTTGCGGTAGTCAAACTTCTCCACCGCCTTCAACAGTCCGAGGTTGCCTTCCTGGATCAGATCCTGCAGATGCATTCCGCGGCCGATGTACTTCTTTGCGATACTCACGACAAGACGCAGGTTCGCCTCTGCAAGACGCTTTCTGGCTCGCTCGTCGCCCTGCTCCTTGCGCTCGGCAAGTGAAAGTTCCTCCTCCGCACTCAGAAGCTGGATCGTACCGATCTCCTTAAGATACATCCGCACGGAATCCTCGGTTGCGAAATCATCCATCCCGCCTTCCAGGGAACGTCCGACGGAAGCCGGGTCATCATTCACAATGGAGACACCCTTGCCGGCACAGTACTCGTAAATATCGGCAAGCGTATCGGGATTGATCGCGTTGACTTTGAGGGAGTCCTCCAGTTCCTGCCAGTCGAGTTCGTTGTTCTTCTCCTGCGCAGCGGCAATCAGTTCATCCAGTTTGCCCTGAACGCGCTCGAAGCGCTCCCTGCGTTTCTCCGGAGACTCCGTGTCAGGCGCGTCCGCTTCATCGAGAAGCATTGCATCCTCGTCCGTGAGACCCAGATCCATGTCGAGTTCCTCAAAGCTGTTGTCCTCGAATGAAAGCTCGTCATTGCGCATGAATTCCGGCTCGAAATCGTCTGCCGTGTAATCGGAATCACCTTCCTCGCGCAGTTCTTCTTCCTGCTCATTGTACTCATCGGATAACTTCTTCTTCGCCATTGTAACCCCTTTCCGTTCTTGTGCCGCAAACAATCTTCCGTCGTTTGCAAAACCGTAACACGAAAAATACAGCGTCTCTAGTACACCTCGGCGCGCAACTTGCGTCGTAGCGCCTCCGTCTCCTTCCTGCTTTCCCTCATCAGTCGGGAGGCTTCCTTCAGATCATTTTCCTCCTTCGCCTTCTCGATCTGCCTTTCCAGCCGTCGCTTGTACATCTTCATCACGGCGTCCTCCACCGCCTTGGACACATCTCCGGCCTTCAGAGCCATTTCCATCGAGAGCATCCCGGCAACAAGCTGCTGCTCCTCCGCAGTCTCAAATCGGCTGATGATCGTCGCATCATCGGCGGGAGCCTCTTCGGGAAGTTCAAAGCACCTCCTCACAACATTTTGATACACGCTCCCCGTAAAATCCTCAACCGTGAGATATCTGCGTATCACCTTGCGTGCACGCGGCAGATTGCCGATGATGGTGACCAGGTAGTCCTGCGTGTTCAGAATCTCATCGCGCTTCACGTTGCGCCCTGCCGTTGACTCCCTGACCTCACCGTCTCCGTCGATCACTTCCGCCGCACGCGCGGCTTCCTGCTGAGCTCTCGCTGCTTCCGCAGCCTTCTGCTTGGACACTTCCGCGCCAAGCCGGTTTACTCTTCTGACAAATGCGTCGTAACTGACGTTATAATCCTTGCTGAACGCTTTCATGTAGGTCTCGCGTTCCAGTTCATCCTCGTAATTCACCATCCATCGAGCAGCCGCATCGACGAACGAATTCATACCGTCCGTGTTGTCCGTGCTCGTGATATCGCCGAACTGCTTGTGAAGGTAATCCATCTCAAACCGATAGCTGGACCTCGCGGCCTGTATGCGCTTCTCATACTCCTCCGCACCGAGATTTTTAATAAACTCGTCGGGGTCTTTGTACGGTGACATGTCGACGATCCTTGCCCGGATCCCTGCCTGGTACAAAATCGGGATCGCGCGGTCGATCGCCGTCTGTCCGGCGCCGTCCGAATCGTAGGTTAAAATGATGTCCTTCGTGTATCGTGAGAGCAGTTTCGCCTGCAGCTCCGTGAGCGCCGTTCCGAGCGTTGCAACCGCATTGTCAAATCCGGCCTGCGTAAGCGCGATGACGTCCATGTATCCCTCGCACAGGATCATGTAGCCCCTTCGGCTCTTTCTCGCAAGATTCAGATTGTACAGATTCCGGCTTTTGTTGAAGATCAGCGACTCCGGAGAGTTCAGATACTTCGGTTTCGCGTCCCCCATAACGCGACCGCCGAACGCTATGACTCGTCCGTCACTTCCGTAGATCGGAAACATCACACGGTTGAAAAACTTGTCGCCGGCACCTCCGTTCTCCCGGAACGTAAACAGTCCGCTTTCCCGCAGGAAAGGATCATCGTAATGATCTTTCACGGCTGCGTACAGATTTCCGTCGCTGTAACCCAGTCCGAAGTTTCGCATCGTCTCACGCGTAAGCTGTCTACCTGTCAGATATTCAAGTCCGTATTTGCCGGATTCCGAACGGAGCTTTCGGTAATAGTACTCCGCCGCTTCCTTGTAGAGCGCCAGCATTCGTTCCTTCTTCGTGCGAAGCTGAGCTCCGTATTCGGTTTCCTCCTGTTTCGGGAGCTCGTAACCGGCCCGGCTTGCAAGGATTCGCACTGCCTCCGGAAACGTCACATTTTCATATTCCATCACGAACGTGAAGACGTTTCCGCCCTTCTGGCAGCCAAAACATTTGTAAGTCTGTCGCGAAGGCGTAACATGAAAGGACGGCGTCTTCTCACTGTGAAACGGACAGAGCCCCTGATAGCCGGAACCGGCTCGTTTCAAGCTCACATACTGTCCGATCACAGAGACGATGTCGTTCCTGCTCCGCACCTCATCGATCACAGAATCCGGATAATACATCAATACACTCCCCAGGCCTTCGGTATCATCAATTCCTCAAACGTCATGACGGCAAACTTGTCGGTCATTCCGGCGACATAGTCCGCCACCACGCGTTCCCGCCGCTCACCGTTTGCGATCAGCAGGCGGTATTCCTCCGGAAGACGCTCCTCGTCCTCCGCATAATATGCATATAACTGTTCCACAAGGCGTTCCGCTTTATACTCCTGTCCCTTAGCAACGGGATTGGTGTAAACATTTGCAAACATATATTCCCGCAACTTGCGGAATGCCGTAGAAATCTCCTCCGACATCACGATCTCATCCCTGTCCGCGCTGTGGATCACGACGTCGTGCACGAGCGTATTGAGACGTTCCTTCAGAGAATGCCCGAGAAGACCGGTCAGTTCCGCCGGTATGTCTTCCTCGCAGATAATATGTCCGCGGATCGCATCATCGATATCGTGGTTGACATAGGCCATCTTGTCCGCCAACTGCACCACGCGTCCCTCGAGGGTACACGGAGTGCTCTCCGTCTGATGATTCAGGATGCCGTCCAGCACTTCTCTCGTCAGATTCAGGCCCCTTCCGTCCTTCTCCAGGATTGAAACAACTCGGATGCTCTGTTCGTTGTGACGGAATCCAAGCGGGCAGACACGGTCGAGCGCCCTCTCACCGGCATGGCCGAACGGTGTATGTCCGAGATCGTGTCCGAGAGCAATCGCCTCCGTCAGGTCTTCGTTTAACAGAAGAGCCTTGGAGATCGAACGCGCGATCTGGGAAACTTCCAGGGTGTGCGTCATGCGCGTGCGGTAGTGATCCCCGTCCGGAGTAAGAAACACCTGCGTCTTATCCTTAAGACGGCGGAACGATTTCGAATGGATGATCCGGTCACGGTCACGCTGAAACACCGTGCGGATATCGCACTGTTCTTCGTCCCGTACGCGTCCGAGCGATTCGTCCGAATGCGTTGCGCAGGGCCGAAGCATCCGGTGTTCGCGCTCTTCCAGCAAAATCCGTATGTTCTTCGCCATGTTGCCCTCCCCTGATCAAATTAGTATCTTTTATTATAGCACAACTCTGCCGAAAATGCTTCCTTTTTGCCGTGATTTATTCGAAAAACCGTCGAAATCTTTCATATTTTTGCTCAATTTTCCGGAAAATATCCTTACAAAGCGTTCCAAATGTTCAAAACGCCGCCTGACTTGTCACAGAAGCGTTCCTGTGCTATACTGATGCCGTGGTAACGAATAGGTGTGGAACCGCCGAAAAATCAAATTGCCACAGTCTTATCACCGGGAAACCGGCGTGTCTGAAACCCTCGGGGGAGGAATGAAATGCACGCTCTGACCGAAGCAATAAAGCACTTTCTGGACAGCTCGCCGCAGTTTGCGGAGAGCTTTACGATGATTGTCCGGATCGCGCTTCCCATTCTCTCGCTCGTAATCCTTTCCGGTGCATTTTTCTCACTCTTCACGATCCCGCGCGGCAAGGAAATTTTCGCAAAGCTTCGTCTGACCGACCGCGACATCGAGTTCCCGATCCATCACCTGGAATCTCTTGTCGGTCGTTCCGGTTCCTCGGACATCGTGCTCAACGACCGCTCTGTCGACCGCATTCACGCGACCATTCAGGGCAACGGAAACGGGGACTGGACGATCTATGATATCGACACAAAAATGGGGACGTTCGTCAATGGGGAGGAAGTGATCGACTCGTCTCCTCTTCACTACGGCGACACTGTCACGTTCGGCCACATTGACACGGAGTTCTGCGAGGTTAACCCCGATGAGGAAACGGCAGTGCTGCGGCAGCGCAGCGTTGTGCGACCGATCCCGCCGTGGACAGCCTTGCTTCTCCTCACCGTCCTTCAGCTTCTTCTCTGCGTCCAACTCTGTATCGCGAAAAATGCAGACGCTACGTTCACGATCGTGTCGGTTTTCTCACTGTACACGCTTCTGATGTGGACGTATTTTACGGTGCTTCGCCTGTTCGGAGTAACCGGGTTCGAGCTGGAGATCATCGCATTTTACCTGACCTCGATCTGCCTCAGCGTAACGACTTCGTGCAACTGGACGCTGCTTCCGAAGCAACTTTTGTCCGTTCCGTTAGGCATCATTCTTATGTTTGTCATCGGACGGCTTCTTCGCAACCTTGACCGCATCCGTCGGATCCGCTGGATCATGGCCATGATCGCGCTCGGACTGATGGCAAGCGCTCTTCTGCTCGGCAGTCTGAAATACGGCGCGACCAACTGGATCCACATCGGAAGATTCAGTTTTCAGCCCTCCGAGCTGGCGAAACTGTGCTATGTATTTGCCGGATCGGCAACGCTTGACCGATTGTTCCGCCGTAGGAATCTCGGCCTTTTCCTGGTTTTATCGTTCCTGTTGATCGTGAGCCTTGCGCTCATGAATGACTTCGGCACCGCCGCGGTCTTCTTTGTGACGTTCCTGACGATCTCATTCCTTCGCTCCGGCGATTTTGCGACGCTTCTGCTGATGCTCGGCGGCGCTGTGTCCGCAGGCACGCTCGTGCTTGTCGCCAAGCCTTATATCTGGGCAAGATTTTCCACATGGCGCCACGCGATGGAGTACGCATCCACAGGAGGCTACCAGCAGGCGCGCACGATGACGGCGATCGCCTCGGGAGGATTGCTCGGCGCGGGTCCCGGCGAGGGCTTTCTGAAGCGCGTAGCCGCCTCAGATACCGACCTGGTCTTCGGCATGATGTGCGAAGAACTGGGTCTGATCACAGCCATATTTGCCGTCCTGTGTATCATTGCGCTGTCCGCGTTTGCGATTCGAACCGCAATGTCCTGCCGTTCCTCCTTCTACATGATCGCCGCGTGCTCCGCAACGACAATGCTGATCTTTCAGACTGCTCTCAATGTGTTCGGTTGTACAGATCTTCTCCCTCTCACGGGAGTGACATTTCCGTTCGTCTCCAACGGCGGCTCCTCGATGCTTCTCTCCTGGGGTCTGCTTGCATTTCTGAAGGCTGCCGACACGCGGCCCGGCGCCAGTTTTGTGTACCGCAGGGCTTTTCTTGACCAGAGCCTTCGGCTGGAAGAATCCGAGGAAGACTTCGAGGAAGAAGGTGATGACGAATGAAGAAGATCCGTTCCCGCACCGCCTTGTGCTCCATCATTCTCGCTTTGTTTTTCCTGGCGATCCTCTATCTCTTGCACACGTACCGGCGCAACGCTTACGACTGGTTCCTCACGCCGTACAACCGGCACCTGTATTCCTCGGAAAATGTTCTTCTCACCGGCACGATCACAGACCGCAACGGCGTGGTTCTCTCCGCGGTGAGAAACGGTGTGCGTGGCTACCATGCCGATCCCGATATTCGTCTCTCGACGCTCCATGTGGTCGGTGATCCAAACTGCAAGATCGGAACTTCCGCGCTCGCCACGATGCGGGATGATCTGGTTTCCTTTAAAGCGCTGCAGGGAATAGCTTCGGTAGACGAGGCCGGCAACACCGTGGTTCTCTCGATCGATGCAAATCTCAATGCCGCGGCGCTTCGCGCTCTCGACGGACGCAACGGCACGGCTTGTCTGTACAATTACAAGACCGGTGAAATTCTGGCGCTTGTCTCCACACCTGCATTCGATCCCGAAGATATTCCGGAGGATCTAGAGGAGGATCCGGCCTATGACGGTGTCTACCTCAACCGATTTTACTCGACAACCGCGACTCCGGGCTCGGTCCTGAAGCCGGTGATCCTGCAGGCTGCGCTTGAATCCGGAATGCTTGCTTCGGATCTCGATCCGGCGCAAACCGGTCCGATCACCGGCGTCCGATACACCTGCAAGGGCATCGTTCGTTTTCCGGATGGTTACGTCAAATGTCCGAAGGTTCACGGCACGCAGACTCTTACGGAAATGCTGGCCAATTCCTGCAACTGCGCGTACGCGGATATAGCCGTCACGCTCGGTGCGGACATCGTGTCAGGCTATATCCGAAAGTGCGGTCTTACCTCCTCCTATACGATCGGCAATGTTCGTACCGTTCCCGGAACTTTTGAGATCACCGGTGTCGCGGACTATCGCCTCGGTTACGCCGGAGTCGGTCTTTACCACGATCTGGTCAATCCGTGCAGCCTTCTGGTCTACTATGCGGCTATCGCAAACGGCGGAAGGGCCGCAATTCCGAACACCGTAAAGGAGCTCCGCGATTCCTCCGGAAACCTTTTGAGACGTCCTGACGTAACGACTTCAGACGAACTGGTTTCCCCGGAAGCCGCGGAAACCCTGCGTCAGGCTCTCGAAGAAGATGTCCGGCTCACCTACGGCAAGGATCGCTTCCCGTGCGGTATCGCCGCGAAGTCCGGCACGGTTTCTCAGGCGCAGGGCGCCTCCAACTGCTGGTTCGCAGGATTTACAACCGACCCGGACATGCCGTATGCGTTCGTCGTGTATATTGAGCACGGCGGATCAGGAAGCCGGGATGCCGGCGATGTGGCTGCAGCGGTCCTGACTGAGCTCACAAACTCCAGAACGTAATATATCAATTCAATGTGATCGTCAATTCAAAATGATGTATCATCTATAAAAACGAAAGGCGTTATGTTTTCCGAAATGAACAACATAACGCCGTTTTTATACCTTCACAGTCTCCTATTCGTTCTGATAGAGATTTCGATCCACTAAAAGGCCCGTGATCACGCTCACGATGATTTCCATGTCCTGGCGCAGATCCGCGATCTGGCGGTCGAAATTGCCGTTTTTCGGGGAGGATGGCTCCATGGAATCACGATGTGTATCAACAAGCACATGCAACTTGTTATCAACGTACGCGATCATCATTTTGTACGGAAGCACTTCCGACAGCCGCATGATCGATTGCATCAGAGTCGGTGTCAGCAGATAGAACGCCTCCGCATCATTCTGGCACAGACACTGAAAATTCTTGTTGAACTCGACGTCCTCCGTCTCCAGCACATGTCTGCGCTCCGTCTTTCTTGTAAAAATGCTCTTCTTACGGTTGGTAAAACCAAAGCCCTTCTGAATGATCTGAAGGTCCGTCCGAAAGCTCTTGTTCGGCTCGATTTCCAGCCACTGTCCCCTGAAATACACGGTAGTCGTGCTATTTCCCTCGGAATCGGTCGACGTGTCCGCGATATAAACATCCGCGCGCGTGAACGGAACACCGTTGTACACGCCCTTAAGCATGTCCTCGCTTTCGTAATCGCTTCCGAAGGACATGATCCCTAGTTCCTTCAGATAGTCCCTCCGAAAGCCTTGTGTCGGCAGATATTCATACTCCGGAAAATACTCTCTCGCCACACGGTCGACCATCGTCGACTTGTACAGTTCGCGATATTTTTTCCCGAGTCCGGCGCTGGTGATCACCATAAAGATCAGTGCGCCTACGCAGATTGCAAGACCGATCAGGAAGTACGGTGTCCCGTACAGCAAAATTGTCAGGATCACTCCGACAACCGCCACCAGAATACTGATCCGATCCCTTTTCTTAATCCGGTTGCCGAGATCCAGCAGCTCCTGAAAATCGTCGTTCATCGTTTTTTCCTCCGTATCACGGCCGCGCGACCGTTCCCCCACTATTCTTTAAAAATGTCCCTGTCGATCGCCAGAGAATCCACGATGTTGGTGATAATCTTCAATTCTCTGCGGACAGTCTCCACCTCCGCTCCCAGGCTTGTGCCGGAAAATACAGGAGGCTCCATATTATTTTTACCTGAATTGATCGCAAAATGCAACCGATTCTGAACAAATCCGACCATGAAATCATAACCGAACTCATCCTTCAAAAGAAGCAGCATCTGCATTACGCGAGGCGTCAGCAGATAGAACGCTTCGGAGTCATTCTGGCAGGTGCACTCAAAAGCATCGTTGAACTCTACGCTCTCCGTCTCAAACGAATGTCTGCGCTCGCTCTCTCTTGTAAAAATCCTGCTCGTCTTCTTGTCCGAATAACGGAAGCCTTTCGTTCTGATCTGCAGGTCCGAAAGAAACATTTTGTTGTACGTGAACGTCAGCCAGGTGCCACGCAGATACACGACCGTGTAACTGCTCTTTCCGTTGCTGTGATGCTGTGCGATGTAAATGTCCGCACGCCGGAACGTAACGCCCTTGTAACTTCCCTCCAGCATGTCCTCGCTGTCATAGCGGTTTCCCATGGACATGATCCCGGTTGCTCGGATCTCCTCCTGGCTGAAACCGGCCTCAGGCGAATACACATACCGGTCAAACATCCCCTGTGCAGCGCGGTCGACGACAACGCTCTTATACATTGCCTTGTAAGCTTTCAGTTTAGTGGTAAATATCCACCACAGGATGCCTACAGGCACCAGTGCAAGTACCATCACAAACGGATTGTTAAGTTTGCCGATGCTCACAAAACCGTACAGAATTGCGACAACTGTCAGTATAATATTGATCAAGGCGAAAAGTCGGACCGAATTCTGCTTCTTCTCGACTTCCTCCCATGCTACATACATAAACGATTCCTTTCCGAAAGCATGTGCCGGAGATTTCTCCCCGGCACATTTCCGATTCTCCTTAGAAAAACGTACTGTTACGTCTTCCGCGGAAATGCACCGCATTTCCGTATCCACACCACAAGCTGACTTCTCCGACTGTGCCTGCGCACAGTTTCAATTGCTTACCTTCCCCGGATATTACGCGTTTTGATTATTGTTGCGATCTTCTCAGATCGTAATGTTTACATTCACGTCCTCACGCTTATGCGACTCTGCCTCGAAAAATGCCTCCGGTCCGATGCCGCACATACCGGCCACAATGCTGGTCGGGAACGTTACGATCTTGCGGTTGAGAAGCGATACATTGCTGTTGTATGCTCTGCGCGCGCCCTGAAGATGTTCCTCCACATCCATGATCGCAACCTGCAACTGACGGAAGTTCTCATTGGAATGAAGCTGCGGATAGTTCTCCGCAAGGAAATTCAGTTCCTTCGCAGCCTGCGTCATTGCCTCGGAAGCCTGATTTCTCTCCGTCATGCTCATGCCGCTGCGGAGTTTGATTGCTTCGAGGATCGTCTGCTTCTCAAACGTCGCGTACGATCTTGCAACGTCTACCATCTTCGTCAGCACATCGTATCTCTTGTTCAGCGCCACATCGATCCCGGACACTGCCTCCTGAATTTTAACCTTCGTCTGACGAAGTCCGTTCAAAGTTCCGATGTACCAGACTACGATGATCAAAATGACAGCGAACACGAGAAACGCTACCATGCTGCCGGTCTCTATTCCGAATAGTAATGTTCTGATCATAAATTGTTTCCGTGCCGAACCGTTTCAGCACGTTCCTCCTTTCAATTTGCGCCATTATAACACATGTAAATCGAATTTACCATAGTTAGAAATCAAATTTAACAAATTGTTAACATCTTTCCGTTTTGTTACAGTTTGTGCCGTGAACGGGACCGTTTCATTGTTCGACGCGATTTCTCTCACGAACCAGTGCATCACGCCTGGAATATATGCATCCGCAATAGTTCTGGCGATACAGTCCGTAGACTTCCGAAAGCCGCACGGACTCCTGATAACCGTTTCTCTTCTTGAAATCCGAGGGAAGATATTTCGGCTCTGAAGGCGATCGGAACAGTTCAACTGCGGTCTCCTCACCGATCCGGTTCAAAAGCTCAGCATCCTTCTGCGGACTGATCGTGAGCGTTGTCGCAAAATACTCCGCTCCCATCTCCGCCGCGGCCCTCGCCGTATGTTCCAGCCGAAGGCGAAAACATTTTTCGCATCGTGCCCCGCGTTCCGGCTCGTTCTCCAGCCCTTTTGCGACCTCGTAAAATTCCTCGGGACAGTATTCCGGAACGACGACCGTCACCGGATACTTCACCGGAAGCTCCCGAACAAGCCGTTTCAGCTCCTCCGCGCGCTTGTCGTACTCCGCCTGTTCCGTGATGTTCGGATTATAATAATATATCGTCACATGAAAATGTTCCGCGAGCACCGTGAGACAGTAACTGCTGCATGGCGCGCAGCACGCATGCAGCAGCAGCGTGGGAACGCGCCCGTCCGCGTCGATGCGGGCGAGCATGTCCTCCAGTTCCTTTTGATAGTTGCGTCGGTTCATTGAACGATATCCTTAAGTGCTCCGATCAGCGCGTCCATCTCCTCGTCGGTTCCGACCGTTATGCGCAGCCAGTTGTCGATGCGGGGTTTCTTCCAGTGACGGACGAAAATATCCCTCTTCTTCAACTCCTCAAAGATCACGTCAGCCGGCACTTTCTCGTGTGACGCAAAATAGAAATTCGTCGAAGACGGAAGAACCGTAAAGCCGAGCTCCTGAAGCTTCGGAAGATACGCCTCGCGCGTCTCTACGACCTTCGCGACTGTCTTCTTCCAGTAATCGGTGTCGCGCATCGAGGCAGCGCCCGCACGGATCGTCACCTGATCCATGGTGTAGGAGTTGTAAGCGAACTTGATGTCCGAAAGCGCTTTGATCATTTCCCGGCCGGCCATGGCAAAACCGATCCGGTTGCCCGCCATGCTGCGTGATTTGGAGTACGTCTGCACAACCAGAAGGTTGTCGTATTCTACAAGTAACGGAAGGCAGCTCTCACCTCCGAAATCGACGTACGCCTCGTCGATGATCACGGTCACGTTACGGTTTGCATCCAGAATTTTCCGAATGTCCGAAACGGGCATCGCGATCGAGGTCGGCGCGTTCGGGTTTGCGATGACGATTCCGCCGTTCTCCGTAAGATAATCCTCCGGATTGATCCGGAAGTTCTCGTCGAGAGGTATCATCCGGTAAGGGATCCGGTACAGTTCCGCCCATACATCGTAAAATGAGTACGTCACGTCCGGAAAGAGAATTGGCTTGTCACCGTTAAAAAACGTGAGAAATGCCATTCCCAGCACGTCGTCCGAACCGACTCCCACAAACACCTGATCCTTCTCTACGCCATACACATCGGCGATGGCGGAAACAAGCTCCGTAGCTGCCGCATCGGGGTACTTGCGCGAAAGATCGCTGTTGAACTCCCGGATCGCCGCGGCCGCTGCAGGCGACGGCGGGTAGGGGTTTTCATTCGTATTCAGTTTGATCACAGGGCGCTGCGGCTGCTCCCCCGGCACATAGGGGGTCACGCGGCGCACATTATCCTGCCAGTTGCTCATAGATTCTATATTCCTTCCTGCGAAGCAAAATGACAACGTCGCAAAACGACGCACTTCTGCCCCGCGCATACCCGGACTTACCGAAGACCGTATTCCTCGGCAAGCGCTTTGAACCCGGGCAGTGAACGCTCGATCATGTCGTACGAAACACAGTATGCCAGTCTCACATAGCCGGGTCCGCCGAAGCCGGTTCCCGCCACCATGAGAATATGATACTTCTTCGCGGCTGCCACGAACGCCTTGTCGTCTCCGTTCGGCGCCTTCACAAAGAGATAGAACGCGCCCTGCGGCTTGATGCAGGAGAAGCCGTACTCGGTAAGCTTCCCGTACAGAAGCTCACGGTTACGGTTGTAGATCTCCACATCCACCTTCGCGTCCTGGCAGCGTCCGACAACCTTCTGGATCAGCGAAGGCGCATTTACGAAACCGAGTACACGGTTTGCCGCTGCAGCGCCCGGGATGATCTCATCCGCGTCGTCGAGCTCGTCCGGAAGCACCAGATAACCGATGCGCTCGCCGGGAAGCGAAAGCGACTTGCTGTAGGAATACCCTACAACCGTGTTATGGTAATATTTCGTCAGATACGGAACAGTCGCTCCGTCGTACACAAGCTCGCGGTACGGCTCATCGGCGATGAGATAAATGCTGGTCCCGTACTCAGCCTCCTTCGCGCGCAGCACATCGGCGATCTTCACGATCAACTCCTCGGAGTACACAACACCGGTCGGGTTGTTCGGTGTGTTGACAATGAGCGCCTTCGTCTTCGGCGTGATCACGGAAGCAAGCACCTCCGGAACCGGCAGAAACGTGTCGGGATCGGTAGCCGCAATCACGAGCACGCCGTCAGCATTGCGGACATAGTTGCGGTACTCGCCGAAGAACGGCGCAAACGTGATCACCTCGTCACCGGGGTTTACCAGCGTCTTCAGGATGACGTTCAAGCCGCCTGCCGCGCCAACCGTCATGAGTATATTTTTCGCGGAAAATGCAGTCCCGAACTCCTTGTTCAGATGATCTGCGATCGACGCGCGGACGTCCTCAAACCCCGCATTGTTCATATATCCGTGCAACACGTTCTCGTCCTCATGGGCAACGATGTCGAGAAGGGTCTCACGAATTTCTGCTGGTGGAACCACACTCGGGTTTCCGAGGCTGTAATCGTAGACGTTCTCGCGTCCGAATTCCTTTGCCATTTTCGTGCCTTCCTCAAACATCGCGCGGATCGCCGAGCCGTTTCTGTTGAGGTCGAGAATCATGGAATTGATCATTGTATGTATCTCCTTCCTTGATGCGCCTTTCGGTTACCGTTCCGGGCGCATATACACGCACATTTTACCACGGTAACACACGGAAGTAAAGCATGGATTCCCTGTTGTTTTATGCTCTTTTGTATGGTATAATGGGGCGAATTGATCGCGTGGAGGTAAGCACAGAATGCTCGACGGAAAGATTGAATTTGACCAGAACTGGGTGCTGAGCAAAAGGGACGAGGACAAACTCCCCGTCGATACTGTCAAAGACAAACTGCAGAGTATGTTCGGCGAGAGTTTTCAGGTGGATCACGAGGACTATGCCCTGATCACGTTCTCCCTGGAAAGCGGAGCTGTCGAACAGACCGCACAGCAGATTAACTCTGTTCTGCAGCAGGAGTTTTCCCTTGAGAACGGACGCCAGATCCACGAGTCCGACAAATCCGTTTACTACGTCTATCCGGAGGTTATGCTCTCCATGACGTCGGCCGGACGGCATGAGGATACACCTCCGATCTCCTACTTTGATTCGCTTGTCGGCTGGGATGCGTTCAAGAAGCTCTGCAACGAGATCGCAAGCGTGGCTCCGCAGATCCGCAACCACAACACGCAGATCAGTTTCCAGCATCAGAACTATCTCTTCTCTGTCAACGACGGTGCCGGTCTGACGACCATGCTGAACACGTTCGTCGATTTTGTTACCGCTCTTGGTCTGTTCCCGTTCTGCAAGGATGATCCGGTCCAGGAGATCCGTATGGGCATGCGCACCGAAGACGGATTTACATCACCGTTCGACGCGATTTCTTCTCTTCAGAAACTCGAGAATCGAAACCGTCTCGTCTGTTTCGATATCCGTGCTCTCACCGAACGCGCCCGTCTCGGCGATCTGAAGTCTTTCCTGCGTCAGCTGATCCCGCTGGAAAGCGATTATATCTTTGCATTCCGCGTTTCCTATATCGAGCCGAACGCCCTCAAAGCGCTCGACGACACCATCAGCGATGTTCTGTATCTTCGCACGATCGCCGTTCCGCCGTACACGAACGACCAGTTGAAGCAAGGTGCCATCCTTGCGCTCGGCGACTACTCGTTCAAAGTTGCCGACGACGCATGGGACGTATTTTTCTCACGCATTGCCGAGGAAAAAAGCGACGGCCGGTTCTACGGCATGCAGTCCGTGCGCAAGATCGTTTGCGAGATGCTTTGGCTGAAGCATCTTGCTGACGCGAAAGCGGCCTCTGTTGAAGACAGCGGCAAGGGCGCCGACAATCAGGAAACACCTGCGACCCAAGCCACCTCTTTCACCGCTGACATTCCCGTGCTCACCACGATCACGAAGGAAGATATTCTTCCTCTCTCAACCACATACTGCGAGAACAAACGCTGCGGTTTCGACGAACTTGCCGAACTGATCGGCATGGAAGCCATCACCGAACGCATCCGTGAGATCGTCTCACAAGTCAAATACGCGCTCAAGGACAAGTCGGTCGACCGTCCCACGCTTCACATGCGCTTCACCGGCGCGCCCGGTACCGGCAAAACGACCGTTGCCCGCATTCTCGGACGCATTTTCGCGGAAAACGGTATCCTTCGCAACGGCTACTTCTTCGAGTACATGTCGCGCGATCTGTGCGGCGAGTACGTCGGTCAGACGGCTCCGAAGACGGCTGCCATCTGCCGTGACGCCTACGGTTCCGTGCTCTTTATCGATGAGGCATACGCCCTCTACAGCGGCGAGAGCAACAACGATTACGGCAAAGAAGCTCTCGCCACGCTCATCTCCGAGATGGAAAACCATCGCGACGATATGGTAGTCATTATGGCCGGTTACCGCGACGATATGGACAAGCTGATGGAGGGCAACGCCGGACTCCGCTCCCGCATGCCGTATCAGATTGATTTTCCGAGTTATAGCAAGAAGCAGCTGACGGACATCTTCATGCTGATGGTGCGCAAGCATTTTTCGTATGAACCGGACCTCGAGCAGACTGCCGCTGACTTCTTCAACTCCCTTGACCAGTCATACGTCGATTCGCAGGATTTCGCGAACGCCCGCTTTGTGCGCAACCTGTACGAGCGCACCTGGTCGAAAGCCGCGATCCGCTCGCAGATGGACGGTCGCGAAAATATCCTGATCACCTCCGATGACTTCCGTTCGGCGGCTTCGGAAAATGAATTCTCCGAAAAATTGATGACGAAGCACACTCTCGGTTTCATCTGAGAGTCTTAAAAACCATTTACGAAAGGCGGCAATATGGCTACATCCCAGGAAGAAATTGACTCCAAACGAGTGTTTCAATCGCTGAAGCAGGTGGTCGCGAATCTTGTACAGAATTATAACTGCGACGATGAGGCAATGAAGATTGAATTTTCAGTCGATTCCGAACCGTTCGAAGTGCATTTCCGCTACAGCATGCACCCGAGCTCGCAGCTCCTCACGCTTTACTCCAAACTGAGCTTTACGGTTGATGAACAATACCGCGAGAAGTACGCCAGCGCGATCTGCGACCTCAACTATGAGCGCATGTACGGCGCCACGTTTGACTTCTCTCCATCCCGGGGATTCACCGTGTACCGCTCCGCGGTTTACTACCAGAAAAGCCTGATCTCCAGGGAACTGCTGGAGACGTTCTCACGCGAGACATATGCCACTGTCAACAAATACTCGCAGTATCTGTATGACATTTCTCACGGTGTTGAGTCGACGCTTCCCGCTGAGTGAACCGGTGATTTATTCATATGGACATAAGAAAAGATCGGAGAATTTCACCGATCTTTTCTTTTTGTGCAATGCAGTTGGTTTGCTCAGTCAGAAGTTGAGTTATGATTTATTTCGATGTTTTTTCAAACTCCTCCCGGTCCTGCACTCCGCAGGCATTTTTGAACACAACCGTTTTGCCTTCGTCTTCGACAAAGGTATATTCAACAAAGCCACGACATCCTTCGCTTATGTCTTTAGGCTCGTAGCGGCGCATGAGTCCGTCGTTTATCGGGAAAAATCCGTCGCCTTCTCCCTCGTACTCCGTCAGTTCCCAAACGTTTTCAATCTCGTCATTCACAGGACGCTTGTATTTTACAAGCCCGATACCGTCTGCGTACCAGCATTCCATATGTCCGCCGAAATATCCAAGACCGCCTTTATAGCCCGAAGCATCAAGGCTTACATGCCGGCAGTTTTCAAACGTGCCCGCCGGTGTGCTCACACTTTCGTTTTCGCCGACAGTTACAGCAGTGGTTATCGCTGTTCCGTAGTATTCTGTCGCGATCGTGTCAGTAAATCCCGGCGTCCATTTGTCACACCATACGCGGCCGGTACCGCCTTGTATGATGCTGTACAGGTAATTATAGCGCAACCTGGACTGCTGAGCTCCTTTTAAACGTTCCTTCCACTCGAACGATTCTCTTGTTTCGGTAAATATGTCAGAGACACATACCGTGCCGTCCTTTCTTTTTGCCTCGTAAATATCAAAGAAATTCCACAGTCCTTTTTCTTTACAGTCCGGTGTGAATTCGGGATCGGTACTGAATATCCTGTCCATGACGTCGTATGCCGCCTGAAACCACACCTTTTGCTTCCTGGTTTTTGCGAGCATTTCCGCTGCTTTCATCCTGTCGCGCACTTCTACAAGACGCCACTGATCATTTCCGTACTCCTCGGCGTATTTGTTCGCCGCATATCTCATGATCCCGGCAAATGTATTCGCACCTTCCTTCAAACACAAAACGCTGTAGGCAGATACGACCGCCTCGCCGTTTTTATAGGATGTGACTTCAAACACATTTTCCTGAGCGTATTCATCTCCGTAGTGATCTGTCTCGTATTCCCAGCGGTTTCCGGGATAAAACGGTATCATACCGTCGCCGCCTTTAACAGTGAACTTTACCAGACTTACTTTTGAATCGTTGTATTCCGAATACACGATACCAACGCCGGGACAATATACCGTTTTATAATTCCCGGAGATTGAATAAACGGTGCAGTGCTCAAAAACACCTGCTTTGGTGCTCACAGTCGCTTCAGTGCTTTCGCAGGTCAGCGTCGACACACCGTCGCTCGACACCACAGTGTCGCCTTGTTTTAAATCAGGATCGTAGATCATACCGTCACATAAGCTTGCGTACCAGAAGACAGGCATGCCGCCGTTCCCGTATCCGGGCTGACTGATAAAATACAGTATGCCGTCTATGTAACGGTAAACCTCTCCCGTAGCGTTGTACCCAAGTATTCTGTCCGGGTTGAGTTCTATACGCTTCCTCTCCACCGCTATCGCCGACTTCGCGTTTGCATAGTAAACGTCAGACGGTTCTAAAAGATCAAGCACTTCGTTATAGCACGCGAATCCTTCGTCCGGCTTCTTCAATCCGAAATAATTGTGTCCAAGCCAGAAATGGCAGTACGCCTCTGCCTTTTTCATTTTGTGCTTTCGCGTGTAGGGTATTTCTGTTTCAAGCATGAATTTAACGTATTCTTCGCCCGGATATATATCTGATTCATTGGCGATCACGCTCATCATAACTTCTTCGTTTCCGCTTTTCTCCGCGTGCTTTTTTATCTCAGACAGAACCTGCTCGTTTTGCTGACCCAGCAGCCACCAGTATCCGAGCAGAAGGATGTCCGCCATCGCGTGGCTTTTGTTCTTTCCGTCCGACAACTCGCCTGCCGCTGCAAGCACGTTTTTGTAATCATTTTCAAAGCCGTTTTTGTTCTTTTTCAGTCTCCAGAGTTTCAACTCGTCCACCTGACGCAGGACGCGTTTCACCATGGTTTCATTTTCATCAAATTCTTTATCCATTATTCCGAATCCCTCCCTGAGCTTTTTTCTGCCTTCGTTCAGCCGCCATTTGACTGTTCCGACCGGTACGGACAGCCTTTCGGCGATTTCGGAAACGGAAAATCCGTCGAAATAATGAAGTTGTATAACCTTTCCGATCTTTTCGCTCAGTTTTGATACAGCGTCATGAATATCGTCATATTCGTCGAGCTTCTCCGCGTCCGGAATATCAAGATCAAGCGCGTCAAGACTTATTGCGGGAATGGCGGAGGCATAGCGTTCGTTAATCTTCAACGCACATCTGCCTGCGATCGCGCAAACCCACGGACGAAACGACGCCTTTTCGTGTAGTTGGGACAGATTCATCCATGCGGAAACAAACGCATCCTGACACGCATCCTGAGCGGAAAACTCGTTTCCTGTGATCTTGACCGCTGTTCCCATGACTGATCTTTCATGGCGCGAAACAAGTTCTCCGTATGCTCTGTTGTCACCGAGAAGCGTCATTTCCACGAGCATCGTATCGTCATATCCGTTATACTTGTTCATGTTTTCTCCTTTCCTATCCGTTTCACTACATAAGAGGCGAAAAACAGGGAAAAGGTTGGGTTTCAAATAATGTTTTTTCAGATTCGACTTATTATACCACATAAAAAGTGTGAACCAATTAGAGTCAGATTGCTTTAGCAAGGAAAAGGACGGGCATTTTACTGTCCGTCCAATGATCTCTAACTGTCCTTGTATTTCTCAAGGTATTCCGCGGTATTCAGTACACCGATGTCATATTCCCAAGGCATCTCCGCATTTGAATCCCTGACGCTTGGGAATGCCGCACGTATGATCGCGCACAGATTCTGCGCCTTTGCGAGCAGATGCTTGCTCTCCTTGAAATAAAAGTAGTTGCGGGAATACAGGTTCTCCAGTACGCGGGCGCGGTCTTCCCTCTCGTTGGACCTTGAGTAGGCATCGATGAACCATGCCTCGGAGGGCTTATCGTAGTACGTTCCGGAATAGTCCTCGATCGTTTGTCCCTTATCGTCCGTGTAGGAATCGTAGTAGCCGTATTTCGATGTGTTCAGCTCACTGCGCCAGTACTCGAAGAAATCCAGGTCATTTTCCTCACAGTATTTCCTGATGCGAACCTCCATCATATGCATGGTCTCATGAACAAATGTAGTCTTAAACTGATTCATATACTGCACTCCGTACGCCATGCAGATCTCATTCGTGGAAGAACTGGTCAGTGCTGCCGCTTCCTCAATAACGGAGATATCCGTTCGCTCGAAGCTGTCACACAGGAAGAATCGGACCACATCTTTCTCTCCGTCAGCCAGGATATCCGTCCAGAATCCGTCCGGGAAAATGGAGACGATCTCGTACAGTTCCTGCATCATCTGCCGCAGTCGGAACGCGTCCTCACACGGGATCAGCCGGAAATTGTTGAACATACTTCCGTGCATGTCGACCTCTTCGAAATACACGCAGATCCCGAACTCATCCGAAATCCGTTTCGCATACTCCCGAAGTTCAAGCGTTTCTTCTGACGGTTCTGTTTTTTTGCTTCCCTCAATGAACTGAGGCTCTTCCGCTGCAAAGTTCCACAGAACCAGATCATACTCTTCGTCTGACAGCCCGATATCGATCAGTGCGTACCCTTTGTCCGTCAGACAGATCGCCCCGGAGTTGACCAGCCCCATGCCTTCGGTGCTCAGTGTTCCGAGCAGCGTCTGCTCCGTAACGTCGTATACACGATAAATCGTATAGTAATCGTCGTTGCTCTCGAAAATCCATTCTGCCGATGCGAACTTGCCGTTCAGATGGGACTGTGAGATCTCATGTTCTGACAACTTCGGGATTGAATAAACCGGATCCTGTTGACCATCCAGCGTATAAACCCAGGTGGAGTCGGTAGAGTATTCCAGCATCTTTTCGTAGCAGTCATTTTCAATATGTGCCCCGTCAACACGACAAAACTCACCTGTCGAGTAGTCAAGGCTCAGAAGATAATCCGAATAATCCGGGCGAAAAGCTGCAAAGAATCCTTTTCCGTCGCGCTCATACAGGAACTTGTGTATATCCAGGGCGCTGGGATCGTAAGAAGCCAACTTCTCACCGCTTGCGGAATACCGGTGATACATAATCTTGCCGGATTCCTCCTCGTTCACGGTTTTCACCCAGATCGCATGATCCTCTGTCCCGGCAAAAAGAGAGCCATCCGGTATCTCAAAACTGCCGAGCATCTGCATGTTCAGGTCGAAATATTGAAACTTTCCGCCGCTGAAGTACATCAGAAAGCTTCCGTCTTCATACAAAACCGGATCACCGTAGATCTCATCGGCGAACGTTTTTACCATCACAATGTCCGGAACGCCGATGTGAAACAGAATGACGCGTCCGTACTCCGGCTCTTCACCGTCCGCGGGCGTGTAATACGGATACGGTTCGAACCGGTATGCGGTGATCAATACGAATCCGTTGTTGGTCAGTACATCGCCGATGTAACATTTTTCGAGGTATTGTTCGAGATGGACCTGATAAACATTGTCGGTAAGTTTATCCGGATACAGCTCATCCGGCGAAAAATCATCCCGCGCCCGGATCGGAGTGGGACTCGGAGACGGTGTCGGCGTGTTCGTCGGAGTCGGCGTATTGGTCGGTGTCAGCGTACTCGTCGGCGGTTCGGTCGGGACCTTCGTGAGGGTCGGCGCAGGCAGAGTCAGCACGCTTCCGGTAACGTCCGTGCCGGACTCCGAGGATGCGGGCTTCGAAGGACGGTTCTCCGGTTTTACGCTGCTGCAACCGAACAAAGCAGCCGCAAGAAATACGACTGCCAGAAGGAAACATAGTGTTCTTCTACCGTTCCTCATGATCACCAAAACTCCCGAATCTTCATTTCCCAAATATCAATGCTCACAAGTTTCTTCAAATAAACTTGTGGCACTACTCGTGCATCTCAACAACGGCGCGCCGTGAAAGCGCGCCGTTCATTGCTGTCTGTTCAATTAGATTCCGACATACTCATTGTTCTCGAAACGACCCTTACGAACCCGCCCGTTAGCGTACTTCATGACGCCTTCTCCGTGGCGCTTGTCGTTCATCCAGCCGCCTTCATAGCTGTCACCGGTCGACCAGCGGAAAATTCCGTAGCCGTTGCGCACGCCATGCTCGAACTCACCGTCATAGCTGCTGCCATTCGTATAGGTAAAAACGCCCTTGCCGTGCGGCATGCTGCGTTCGTCAACCTCGCCCTCATAGCGGTTGCCGCTCTTGTAATTGATGCTCTTGATCTCACGCACCGGGATTACAGTCTCAGCCACAGGCGCCGGCTCGAAAGCTGCTTCGTTCTCTTTGCTCTGCTCCTGAGCGGGTGCTTTCTCATCCGAAACGTTGTTCTCGGTTGTCTCCGCTGACTTCTCCTGTTCAGAAGTTCCTTCGGCAGCAGCATTTTCCTCAGTCGCTTCAGCCGGTTGCTCCTGTGCGTTAGCTTCGTCGGCGGTTGCAGATTCTTCCGAAGCTTTCTCCTCCGTTACTTCAGCTGTCTCTGCAGCCGAAGCACCCGACTCCTGTTCATTCTTCTGTTCAGCTTGCTCCGGATCATTTACCGCGTTTACAGGCGACTCGTACACCTGAACTGTCGCATTGTCGTTATCCGACTCAGCAGCCTGCTCATTTGCCGCTGCGTTCTCATCCAAGGCAGCCGGTACCGGATCATCCACGATCTCGGCAAACACCTTCTTGCCGCCTTCCCAAACCTGAAGTTCCTTGGCCCCGTTCGCATAGATCAGCACGCCCTTGCCGTCGCGCTTACCGCCCTTCCAGTTGCCGATGTACGTATTGCCGTTGCTGAACTGATAAGAGCCGTTGCCGCCGAAGGTACCGCCCTCGAAATTGCCTTCATACACTTCGCCGTTCACCTGAACGAAACGTCCCTGGCCGGACTTGATGCTGTTCTCCCAGTTGCCTTCGTAACGGCTTCCGGCTGCGTAGGTCATGACGCCCTGTCCGTGGCGCTTACCCATGTTGTAGCCGCCTTCGTACACGTCACCGTTCTGGTATTCCATGCGACCGACACCGTGGCGCTTTCCGTTCAGGAACTCGCCGACATAGTGTTCACCATTTGCGTAAGTCTCCTCGTGATAACCGGTCTTGGTAATCGGATCATAGGGCTTCTTATCTTCCACAGCCGGAGTTTTCGAAGCCTGTGCCTCCTCCGCTTTCGCGGTCTCAACTTCTTCTGCCTGTGCAGTCTCTGCCGTGGCCGCTTCTTCGGAAGCATTTGCGTTCTCTTCCGTGACCTCGGTCTCTTTCTCTGCGTTCACCATGCCCATCTTTGCAAAGAGACTCTGCATCGCGCGATCCTCAAGCGTCTTCTCGGAAACCGGAGTTTCAACCGGTTTCTTTTCGCGAAGTTCCTCGGGGATCGGTTTACCGATGCTCTCGTACATTCCGCTCAGGATCTCGGAATTGGCATTGTCTTTTCTGTCTTCCGAAGTATCAACAAAACTGGATTCAATCATTTCTGCATCCCCCTCCGTTGCAGCTTCCTCTGCTTCCGAACCGTCCGCGGCTTCTTCTACCGCGGCTGTGTTCTGTTCCACCTCTCCGGCAGGAACTGCAGCACCGGCTACATCGCTCCCATTACCTTCTTCCTGTGTTGCATTCTCTTCTCCGTGCAGATCGATGTCGGATACACTGTCATCAAGCACAACCAGCGTCTGCGCAGCGGCCTCCGCCATGCGCTTCGCCAGAATGTCCGCTTCATCTTCCAGATTCCCGTTCGCATCAGAGCCGTCAAACCCGTTCCCACGGAAAACCGGCCGTGCAACGGACTTCTTCGTCGGCTCCGCGCGCTGCGATGTCCTCTTCAGGATGTTCGGCGAGTCTTCCATACCCGCGAACAGCAGGGGTGCATTTTCCTCTTCCTCAACTGCCGCCAGCTCTTCGCGTGCCAGCGCATTCCAGATACTGTCAGTGGACTCATCCGGAGGAAGTTCCGTATTCTGTTTGCGCCAAGCCTGATCAGCCTCATCCTCAAGTGGATTTTCATCCAGCGAACGCTGCTCCTGTTCCGCCAGGAATTTCGCGATCTGCTCCTCGGTCGGCTGCTCCGGGAATGCGCAAATGCCATTCACCCAGTAGCCCTCTTCCGCATGTCCGTCGCGCCAGTACATCTTGCCCATTCCGTTGGGCATATCGTCGCTCCACTCGCCCTCGTACTCACGTCCGTCACCGAAAATGACCTTACCGTTTGTCAGTCGTCCTGCCACATAGTATCCTTCCAGCATATTTCCGCCGGGAAGCGACTCCTCGCCGTAGCCTTCGTACTTGTCGTTCACCCACTCGCCGTCATAGTAGGCATCGTTGCAAAAGACAAGCTTGCCCTTGCCGTGGCGCATTCCGTCCTTGAAATCACCCTTGTAGTATTTGCGTGAGTCGTGCTCATTGTAGGTGAGCTCGCCCTTGCCGTTCGGTATTCCGTTTCTTGCCTTTCCGACAAAACGTCCCTCCGGAAGCAGTATTTCCAGGTCGCTGGCGACATCTTTGTTCTGCGTGTTCATCTTAAAGCGGCATTTGACACACAATCCGTCGCCGCCTGCTCTGTTTTCCTTGCAGATCATACAATACATATATCTTCCACTCACCTTTCTCCGCAAACTGTCCCCGAATTGTCGTGCCGCATCTGCTTTTGCCCTGTAAACCCTAAAGCACTATTTCGGAGATTACTTTATATTACCAAATTTTGCGTAAAATTTCTACCTTTTCGGAGAACTTTTCGTTTGTTCTTACTTTTTATTTGGGAAGAATGCATCACAAACCGCGATTATGTAAAGAAAAATGCACTCCCAGGTTTCTTCCTGAGAGTGCATTATATTGTTCGAGCTGCCTAGCGGATTTGAACCGCCGGCCTCCGCCTTACCAAGGCGACGCTCTACCAGCTGAGCCAAGGCAGCATCACACAACGGCTACTATACCACAGGCTTGTCGCATTTGCAAGAACTTTTTACATCATTTTCTGACATAATTCCCTCGAAACATTTTCCTGTCACTTTGACTCATCCTCCTGCATCAGCTGCGCAGGCTGCTTGCTAAGGATCCGCCGCAGCATCGGAAATTCCACGAGATAAACCAGAAGTGAAACAGCTACCGATGTGATCAGCGCTATAACTATGTAAGTCGTCACCGGTAGTTTCACACGCACCACAAGCACGTCGTACAGAAGCCCCGAGATCAGGGCAAACAGTCCTGCCGCCGCGGGCACGGAAATGAGCACGCACAACACCGTGATGATCAGCAGTTCCACGTAGGATACGCGGAAAATGTCCGAGTGTCGCATGCCAAGCGCCTGCAGCATGCCGGTGTATGCCAGCCGGTCCGTGAGATACTTTCGAAGTGTCGCGATCAGGTGCATCACCGCTACAAACGCGATCATGACTGCGAACACGACAAACACACGGTCCACTATGATTTTTGCTGAGTTGACAACGATCGCATTCTGAATATTCTCAAAATCGCTCTCGTACGTTCGCAACAGTGGATTGTCGCCGGCTCTCTCGAACGCCCTTCTTGCGCCGTCATAATCCAGAATTGCCACTTTTGCCCAAATGTACTCTATCCCGTAGTTCAGGAACATTGACTGGTCCCCACGCACGACAATCTGTTCCCCGTTGTCATAGGAACCGGCTTCATATAAAGCATCACTGAAACTGTTAAGAAGGAACACCCGGCTGTCAAGGATTCCCGCTACACGCACGTTGTCGAGCACCGTTGTACCGTCGACCGAGAAGGAAACCGTCTTCCCGATCAGATTCGCATACTTTTCCTTCGGATATCCGAATTTTTCGAGATAGTAATCCGAGATCAGGATTTCTCCTTCCTCCAGGTCCTCACTGCCATAAAGTACCGGTGATGCCTCGTAGCGGTACTCAAACTCGGTGTGCTCATTTTCCGTCAAAAAATACTCGAACGCAGAAACATAAAAGCCGAATCGCACGGTAAAATAATACTTTTCCTCCACTCGGTCGTGCTGCCCGTCCCCATCCCGAAAATAATAGGAAAAATCGTTTATGCCATGGTATTCATTTTCATCCACGGACATGGTCGCCAGCTCCATATTGACGAAATACGAAAGATCATCCCGCTTGAGCCATTCTACCAGGTTAGCTTCCCTGTATGCGACAAGACGGTTACCGCACTCCTCAAATCTCGTTGCGCGCCGCATCGCGCGGTAGTCCTCATCCAAAGTGATCTCCCCGTTATCATCGATATCCAGAGTGCGCGACAACACGAACGACGCCTTGTTTCCGATCAGGAATTCATTGTAAAGTCGTTTTATTCCTTCGTGAAATACAGCCCAGATAATGACAAGGAGTGTGATGATCAGCACGCCGCTACCAAGCGACAACGCGGTTCTGCGTCTTCGCTTCAGATTTCGCCATGCGATTGTCAGAATTTTCCTGCCTTTCATCCAAACACTCCTGTTAATAACGTCACAGATCCCTGTGGAGTCCGTCTACGATCTCGCTTCTGCGGTTTCTCCGGGTGACGACCGTCACGATCAGCGCCGTCATCACAACGCAGATCGCATACAGCACCAGATTGCGAAGCGCAAACGGCGATGCCGACAGACTGCACTCGATAAACTGTTCTTCAAAGACTTTGCTGACAAGCGATACTACGATCGGCGACAGCGCAAGTCCCAGAACAAACGCTGCCGTGACGGAAGCCGCGAACAAGATGCCGGTCAGGAACGTACCGTCTCTTCCGGTCATTCCGACCGTACGCAACATCGCGAAAAACCTCGTTCTCCTGCTCGCATACATGCGAATCAGCATCACGAGCACACTGCCGAACATGATCAATACGATGAAATTCACGCCGAACATCGCATAAAGAATGTAAATGTAGCCGGTGATCCTGTCATCGGAGTCTTCCTCCATATAACCGAACGTAACGGTTGCACCGGCATCTCGCAGTTCGGAAACGATCCGGTTGTAATCAAGTATCGATTCCACTTCGACAGGAATCCGAAACGGGATCGGGCCTATGATCCTTCTTCCCGCTTCATAGGAAAGAACGCACTGCAACGACCAGAACCCGTCATCGGCAAAAATGCCCATCACCTGACACTCCGTGCTCGAGCGTGATACTTTCTTGCCACTGTACTCATAGTAAGGGATGGAGACAATATCGCCGACCGCCAACCCGCGATAATCCGCAAGGTCCTCCGATATCCATACCGCCTGAACATGGTTATATTCCTTGCCGATCGCAGTACCTTCCGTGATTGAATCGTTGACATATCGAACAAATATATCTTTATCAGGATTGACACTGAACATGATCCAGGTGTCCGGAACGTTGATCGGTCCTTTATATTCACCCTCATCCGAGTTTTCGTTGTACCAGTCCTCCGGATCGATCCCTGCCTTACGAAGATAGTATTCTTCCGTCAGCGAAAAATCTTCAATCTGACCCGGAAAAATAAAATACTCCGAGACATAGACCGGGTATTCCTCGAGCTTCCGGAACACGGCAGGATCAGTCGAAGAAACATAGATCATGTTTTCCTCGCCCTGGACAAACTCCGTCAACTCATCCGTCATCTGCAATGTCAATGAGACAATGGCAATCAAAGCAGTGGCCAATACGGCGAGGATCACCGTATAAATCAGCCACATGGTACGCTGCGTACGCAGTTCGGTTTTCAGAAAATGAAGGAACTTATTGTTTTTCATTACTGATACTCCCGTCCTTCATGTACAAAATGCGATCCGCCTTCGCGGCATCCTCCTCGCTGTGCGTCACCATCAAAACGGCGCTTCCGCGCTTCGTGATCTCGCGAAACAGTTTCATGATCTCCGCGGAATTCGCGGTGTCCAGGTTGCCGCATGGCTCGTCCGCCAGGACGATCGACGGATTGCAGGCGAGCGCACGGGCGATGCAGGTTCTCTGTTTCTCGCCTCCGGACAGTTTTTTTGTCTTCTGACCCTTGCGTTCGGTCAGTCCGACAATCTCAATCAGTTCCCGCACGCGATCTGTGCGTTCCGAAGCCTTCATTCCGGCGATGACAAGCGGCATCTCAACATTTTCCGAAACAGTATATTCCGGCTCCAGGAAGAATGACTGGAAAACATACCCAAAGCTTGTGTTGCGCTGCGTGGATCTCTCCTTTTCGCTCATCTCACGCACGTTCTTTTCCTCAAAGAAAACCTCGCCCTCCGTAGGCTTGTCAAGCATGCCGAGGATGTTGAGAAGAGTGGATTTACCGCTTCCGGAGCGTCCGACGATCGCTACAAACTCACCGGCGTCCACCGACATGCTGACATCGTTGAGTGCCGTTATCGCTGCTTCGTCCGCGTCAAAGACTTTCTTGATATTTCTGCATTCCAGGATTGCCATTGCCGTACTCCTCCCAACATCAGTTTGTGTTACGCTCTTTCGCAAACTCCTCCGGGATATACTCGATGTTACCGAACGTAAGGGTTGCTGTCGCATAATTATATGTGATCATGACTCTCACAAATCCCGGTGACGTCTCCCTGGGACGTTCCCACGCACGCTTCAGGTTGGCCGTGAAGATAAGAGGTTCTTCTACCGTGTTCCCATAACTTTCATCCACCAGTTTCCACTCTCCGTTGCAGTCATACGTTCGGAAGAGGTCATCATAATAGGACCGTAGTTGCCCGGTTTGGTCTGTGGAAAGCTGATACCCCATATATCGGTTGATCTGATAATCCAGGAGCACTGCATTTCCCGAAAAAGAGGGGATCAGCCGTTCCTCCATCTGCTGTTCGGCGATCACAACTTTCGTGTCGTTCACTTCAATCGTTCCTTTTCCTCCGTCCACGCGCACATAACGGCCGTTCGGTACTACCCGCATTACCATCTGTTTCTCCTGTTTTCCGGCCGTATTACCGCAACAAGTCAATGTGACCGCGGAAAACAAAAAGAGCGCACACAAAACCAGCCACTTCACAAGCGGCCGGTCTCGCAGCGCTGATGCTCCCATATCATGTTTTTTCATATAATCCCCCGACATTACAGCAAAAACACTCTCCTGCTCTCCGAAAACGGGCTCCCCAAACGCCCTCAGAGCACAATCTATAACTTACGACATTCTCTTCTCATAAGCAATGCTTATCGTACAACATTCCGCGGCTCCCCAGCAAGAAACGCTCTCACATTTTCCGCGGTCTCCTCCACGCAGCGGGTCCTTGCCTCCACGGTTGCCCAGGCGATATGCGGCGTGATCACAAGCTTCGTCGAGTCCTGAATCGCAAGAAGCGGATTAGCCGGATCCATCGGTTCCTTCACAAGAACATCCAGTCCCGCGCCGCCGATCACGTCGTCGGCAAGCGCCCATGCGAGCGCTTCCTCGTCGACGATCGGTCCCCTTCCGAGATTGAGCAAAACGGCATTCTTCTTCATCATCGAGAGCTGTTCCTTACCGATCAGCTTCTGTGTCGCGGGAGTCAGCGGGCAGTGGATAGACACGATGTCCGATTCCGCCAAAAGATCCTGCAACGTCCGCTCCGGGAACCGGTCCGTGTGATGCGCTCCGCTCGTGCTGTAATACACGACCTTGCACCCGAACGCCTCGGCGATCTCACCGACCTTCGTTCCGATCGCACCGAGCCCGATGATACCCCAGGTCTTGCCTGCAAGCTCACGAAACGGCTTCGTAAAATGACTGAATATATCGTTGCGCGCATACTCGCCGCTCTTGACAAAACCATCGTAATAAGCAAGCTTCTCATAGACATAGAACAAAAGAGCGAACGTGTGCTGCACAACGCTGTCCGTCGAGTAGCCCTTTACGTTGCACACCGTAATGCCACGCGAATTCGTATACGGAAAATCCACGTTGTTCGTTCCGGTCGCGGTCAGACAGATCAGTTTCAGATGCGGCGCATCGCCAAGCGTTTCCGCATTCATCGGAATCTTGTTGACGATCAGAATATCCGCATCCTTCGCGCGGGCCGCATTTTCCGAGGGCTCCGACTTGTGATAGCATTCGACATCGCCGAACTTCGAAAACGCCTCCAGCGAAACATCATCGCCGAGCGTATCCCGCTCCATCACAACAATTTTCAATCTGTCACTCATAGTTATTCACCCGAAATTGACCTCATTGGCTGAGATAAGAATCTGCACACGGTATCCCGGAATGATATTCCCCGGCTCCGTATTGTGCAAAGTCTCAGAAAAATTACTGTCGAAATTATTGAACCAGTCAATCCTAACAAGCTTCGCGTAAGGCTCCGTAATCCTGAAATCGTCCCTCTGTTCGCGGAATGCCGCGGCAGTCTCCGAAAGGCCGATTGCCTCCATGACATTCCCGATCTGTGCCGCATCTTCCGCGCTATAGCACTTCTCCTGCGCGCCGGTCACAATGCTTCTTTGGTCGGATACAATAAACTCCGCTCCTTCGAAATACCCCGCCGCAAAATACAGCTCCTTATACGGAAGTCCGAAATAGCGCCTGATCTTCCGATAAATGCCGATCATCGTCCGCCCTTCAAACTCACTTGTGAAGACCGTAACCTCGCCCTCATCCGAGATGGATACTTCTTCAAACACAGGCAATTCCGTAATCTTGCGGACACCTTCCTCATCGGAGCGATACACTGCAAGGATTATGCCTGTTTTATTGATCTCCGGTCGTGTCTCCAGAGGCTTCTTCACGGAGCGTACCAAAAGCGCTTCTACCCACTTCTGATCCGACTCATCATTTGCCTTCGGCTGCGTAAACTGCCCGCCCCGGTACGTGATGATCCCTTCCTTCATACTGCTCTCGCCGTACCGGAAGGTCTCACCGTCAATCGAGATGTAGTTCACTTGATACGTGATAAAATCGCATTTTCCGTACTGCGGGTATACCGTGTTCCGGATGTAATCCTGCAATCTCCTGTAATAATTCGGAAAACGCTTATCGTACTCCCGGTAGAACAGCGCTCCCCACAGAGCGGCTGCGGCACCGAAGCCGTCAGGCCATGCCATGTAGCCGCTGGCACTGATTTTTCGCCCCCTGCCATCCTGAAAGGAGAAACTGAAATTTTCGCCGTCATAGACATTCATCGCGTGACCGTTGAAACCATTCCACTCATCCGCGTTACAATTGGTAAGAATGGATTCCAGTTCCGAGAGAAACGAGTCATCAACCTCGAAGACAGGGGCATCTTTTATGTCCATTCCGCTCATGCGAACCTGTGCATAGGCCTTGTCCTCATGCTTCCATGCTTTATAAGTCACCCCTGAGCGAAACATCATGCCTCCGGTTGAATACTCGAAGTTCCAGACAGAATTCATCCTGCTCAACAGATCATCGATGCTTATCTGTCCGTTCGTTGCAAAGCCTCCCGGCATTCCGAGTCCCGCAAACGGAAAGACCTCAAACGGATTGATTCCGGTAGGGATTGACCCGCTTGTATTGTTATTCGGCGTAACGGTCGCGCCGGTTTGGTTTACCGGTTCCCCCTCTGACACATTGCCCTCGAGCCTGCTTCCGCATTCGGGGCAGAATTTCGGAGTTCCCTCAATTTTATATCCGCAGGTAAGACAGAACATATTGCACCTCAATTTCCTATGTGATCGGTGACGCTTTCATTTTCATGATTCACTCGATAGTCAACCGTATTAACCGTAATATATGTTTTATCATCTTCTTTCAATGCGGAATGTTCTGCTGTCAGTTTTTCCGTCGGACCCGCTATGTATCGGTATGCAATCTTATCCTTCCGGTCTTTGCTGTACACTTCGACATAAACGTTGCGATTATTCCCGGTCAAAGCATAAAGCCATACGGCAGGCTTGTCGGTCTCATGAAGTTCAGAATATTTATACTGTGTCAGATCCTTTACGGAATCAAGAGACGTGAATACAATCTCATCATTGACAACAATCTCATACTCATTCCCATTCGCCTCCAAAGCAAAAAAATCCTCGGCGGTCATTCCATACGGAAGGCCTGCGAATTGCACTTCATGATTGCTTTGAATTCTGTTTACCGTATCCCCGGAAAACTTATGTCCATATGTGGGAACATAGTAGTATATGTCACAGGACTCCTTTGAAAATGTATACAGATCACCGGGAACGCCGTACAGGAAAGACTCTTTGAAGGCATCCTGCAGCTCATCGCAAATCTCAATGACGCGATCGTCCCTGATATACATCTTCTTGGTGTCCAATGAGTACATAAACGAGCGGGTTGCACCGTTGTAATGGATTTTTCCCTCCACCGCCTCATAGATTACAGTCGCGTCTGTAATCGTGTTCATCGAACTCTCGTCCAACACGGCCGTCGGCATGTTCTCAGCCAGCCACGATGTAACCTCGGTTTCGGCCGTATTCTTGAATTCTTCTATCAGTTCATACCATCTGTCGCTGTTGTTATTGCATCCTGTGAAAAGCAACAGCGATATACAGAGTAACACAACAGTAAATGATAATTTCTTAAAAATTTTCATGTTCTTCTCCAATCCGGTCACTTCAATTGACAACTTTGTATCCATACGCGATGGAATCCCCATTTTCCTTCGCTCCCCTGCAATTAAGGGATTACTGAGGCATATGTGTATTATATCACAAAATATGTTCTTCGTAAACCGTTGCAATACGCGCTTCCGTAGAGTATACTGATATGCGCTGACAGACAAATCTGAACTTACGCGAGGTGACAAAATATGAAAACCATAGCCAGTTTTACTGTTGACCATACCAAACTGCTTCCCGGAGTCTATGTGTCCCGCAAAGATACTGCCGGAGACACCGTCGTCACCACGTTTGACATCCGCATGACGGCTCCCAACCGTGAGCCGGTGATGAACACTGCGGAAATCCATACGATCGAACATCTCGGTGCCACGTTCCTCCGCAACCACGAGGAATGGGCCGACCGGATTCTCTACTTCGGTCCGATGGGCTGCCGCACGGGGTTCTATCTCCTGCTTGCCGGAAACTACAGTTCCCTTGATATCCTCCCGCTGATGCGCGAGTGTTTCTCGTTCATCGCGGACTATGAGGGTGAAATCCCCGGCGTCGCACCCGAGCAGTGCGGGAACTACCTTGACCAGAACCTTCCGATGGCTAAGTATCTTGCCAAGCGTTTCTATGAAACCGTACTGCTGCGGTTCTCCGAGGAACACTATACGTACACGAACCTGTAATCAACCTATTTTTCGGAAAATGATCGGTTATTATCCGGGAAAACCGTTGAAACTTACGAACACTGAAAAAGACGCAACCGCTGTGGCTGCGTCTTTTTAAATCGGTATAGCATTTTTGAACCTTACATCACCGGTTTGATCCTGATCACGGCTTTACAACAATCGTAAAGATCTTGCCCTTCACGTAGATCTTCTTCACGATGGTTCCCGTAAGGAACTTCGCCGCGTCGGACTCCATCACCTTTGCAAGCACGCTGTCCTCATCGTCCTCCATCGTGACATTGACCTTGCCGCGGACCTTGCCGTTGACCTGGACAGCGATCTCAATCGTGTCCTCCTTCGTCTTGTCCTCGTCGAACGTCGGCCAAGGCTCGTAAGCGATTGTGCCCTCGTGTCCCAGCTCGCTCCACAGCTCCTCGCCGATGTGCGGGCAGATGCAGGAAAGCATTTTCACAAGGCCTTCCGCATACGACTTCGTGCAGCGGCCCTCCTTGTAGCAGGCGTTCACGAAGATCATCATCTGGCTGATCGCAGTGTTGAATGCGAGCTTCTCAAAGTCGCTCGTCACCTTCTTAACCGTCTGATGATACACGCGCTCCAGCGACGGGATCTCCTCATCGACAAGATTGTCCGGGTTTGTCACAAACGTCCATACACGGTTCAGGAACTTGCGTGCTCCTTCAACACCGGAATTGCTCCACGGTTTGCTGACCTCCAGCGGTCCCATGAACATCAGGTACAGTCTGAGAGTATCAGCGCCGTAATCACGGACGATGTCGCTCGGGTTTACAACGAACTCGGGGTAACGTTTGCCCATCTTGATACCGTTCGCACCGAGGATCATGCCCTGGTGAACCAGCTTTTTGAACGGTTCCTTGGTCGGCGCAATGCCCTTGTCGTACAGGAACCTGTTCCAGATACGGCTGTACATCAAATGTCCTACCGCATGCTCCGGTCCGCCGATATACAGATCAACCGGCATCCAGTGCGCGAGAAGCTCGGGATCCGCCAGCTGCCTATCGTTGTCGGGATCGATGTATCGTAAAAAATACCAGCTCGAACCTGCGGAACCGGGCATCGTCGAGGTCTCTCTCTTGCCCTTCACGCCGTTATGATCGTACTGCTTCCACTCGGTTGCATTCTCGAGAGGTGCCTGTCCGTTCTTGCCCTTGTAATCATCAAGCTCAGGCAGTACCAAAGGCAGCTCGTCGTCATCCAGCACATGGATCTTGCCGTCCTCGGTATGAACAACCGGCACAGGCTCGCCCCAATATCTCTGGCGCGCAAAGATCCACTCGCGGAAATGGTAGTTGACCGTTCTCTTACCGACACCCATCTTCTCCAGTTTCGCAGTGATGGCCTCCTTGGCCTCCTCGACGGTCAGACCGGTAAACTCCTGCGAGTTGATCAGGCGATAGCCCTTGCCGAGATAGTCACCCTTCTCAAACGCGTGCCCACTGACATCGACATGGCCGAGCTTCTCGTCGCCGTCGATGACCTGCAGCATATCGATATTGTGTGCGATCGCGTACTCAAAGTCACGCTGATCGTGTGACGGAACCGCCATGACAGCGCCAGTACCGTAGCTTGCCAGTACGAAGTCGCCGATGAACATGCGGACTTCTCTGCCGTTAACGGGGTTGATACATGTAACGCCCTTCAGCTCACATCCCGACTTGGTCTTGTTGAGCTCGGTGCGGTCCATATCATTTTTCTTCAAGGTTTCCGCGATGTAAGCCTCGACTTCCTCGCGGTTCTGTACACGGTCAAGCAAAGTCTTCACAATATCTCCGTCGGGTGCGAGCACCATGAACGTGATACCGAAAATAGTCTCAATACACGTCGTGAAAATGGAGAAATCCCCGCCACCGACAATGTCAAACTTGACCTCAACACCGGTCGATTTGCCGATCCAGTTCTGCTGCATCAGTTTCGTCGACTCCGGCCAGTCAAGCGTTTCCAGTCCTTCCAGCAGCTGCTCGGCAAATGCCGGCTGGTCGATGACCCATTGCTTCATATTCTTGCGGACAACAGGGAAACCGCCGCGCTCGGATTTGCCGTCGATGACCTCGTCGTTCGAGAGCACGGTGCCGAGCTCCTCGCACCAGTTCACGGGCATGTCGATGTATTTTGCATAACCTGCCAGATAGAGCTGTTTGAAGATCCACTGCGTCCACTTATAGTACTTCGGATCGGACGTAGCGACCATCTTCGACCAGTCATAGTCAAAACCAAGCTCCTTCAGCTGCTTGCCGAAGGTCTTGATATTTTCCTGTGTAAATCCGTTCGGATGATGTCCCGTCGTCACTGCATACTGCTCCGCAGGCAGACCGAACGAATCGTAGCCCATCGGATGCAGAACATTGTAGCCCTGCATGCGCTTCATGCGCGCCATGATATCGGTCGCGGTGTATCCTTCCGGATGACCTGCATGAAGACCGACACCCGACGGATACGGGAACATGTCGAGCACATAGTACTTCGGCTTGCTGAAATCCCACACATCCGTGTGGAACGTATCATGCTCCTCCCAATATTTCTGCCATTTCGGCTCGATCTTGCCGGGTTCATAGTTCTTCATGGCTAAGCTCCTTCCGCCGCTTTGTTACCTCACGGCTTGCGTTCATTTCGGAAAATGTGTCTTTCTTCCGACGTATTCAAAAATAAAGTATCAGCTTTTCGCGTATGTGCGTAATGAATAAAATATAGCACATAATTTATCACCGGGTCTCACAATTGTCAACACCCAAATACTGCCCCGTTGATATCCTCGATCATATCGATCACAGCCTGTCTCGAAGCGTCCGCAAAGTTCTCCGGAGCAAACTTCTCCGCATATTTCGCCTGCTTGTATGCTGCGATGATCCCGCGCGAAGAGTTGACGATCGCGCCGAGACCGTCCTCGTTAAAATACGGCTTGAGACCCTCGGCTGTTCCGCCCTGTGCACCGTAACCGGGTACAAGGATGTACGCCTTCGGCATAATTTTCCGAAGGATACGCCCCATCTCGGGGTACGTAGCGCCGACAACGCAACCGACGTTGCTGTACGCGCCGTCCATGCTCATCTCGCCCCACTCAGCCACCTTCTCGCCGACCCACTCGTAGAGCGGTCTGCCGTCGATCAGGCGGTCCTGGAACTCTCCGCTCGAAGGATTCGAAGTTTTGACCAGCAGGAAAATGCCCTTGTCATCGCTGTTGCATACCTCGAGGAACGGCTTCACACCGTCCGAACCGAGATACGGATTGACCGTCGCAAAATCCTCGTCAAACGCCGCATAACTCTTGCCGCCGATGACGGTCTTTCCGAGATGCGCTACCGCGTAAGCCGCGGAAGTCGATCCGATGTCGCCGCGCTTCACGTCGCCGATCACGAGAAGTCCTTTCTCATGGCAGTAGTCGACCGTTCTGCGGAACGCGATCAGTCCCGGAATACCGAACTGCTCATACATCGCGATCTGCGGTTTCACGCAGGGGATCAGGTCATACGTCGCGTCCACAATAGCCTTGTTGTACTGCCACACTGCCTCTGCCGCGCCGTCCGGCGTCTCTCCGAACTGCTCAAACGCGGCTTTCGTAATATGCTCCGGAATGTACGAGAGCATCGGGTCAAGTCCGACCACGATCGGTGCGTTAGTCTTCTGGATCTTGTCAATCAATTTGCTGATCATACGGTTATCTCCTGTTTATGATTTTTCGAATACTGTTATGTGAATGTCGTTCTTGAGTCGGAAGTTTGTTCCTCTTCATAACGCTTTGTACTTTACTCAATACACTCTCGCGCCGTCCACGAAAGTCGCGAGCACCTTGCCGTAGACTCTTCGTCCGTCGAACGGCGTGTTTTTTCCTTTCGAGCGGAAGTATCTCGCATCGATCCGGCACTCCTCACCGGTGACGATCGCGATATCCGCAGGCGCTCCTATTGACAACGTCCCACCCGTATGGCCGACAATGCGCGAAGGATTCGTGCTCATGAGCCGGACAAGCGTGGGCATGTCGATATATCCGCCCTTCACAAGCGTTGTGTAGGTAAGCGCAAACGCGGTCTCCGATCCGACAATGCCGAACGGCGCTTTTGCGAACCCGCGCGCCTTCTCCTCTGCCGTATGCGGCGCATGGTCCGTTGAAATACAGTCAAACACACCGTCGCGGATTGCCTCCCGCAGAGCCTCCATGTCCGCCCTGCTCCGAAGCGGAGGGTTCATCTTATAGTTCGCGTCATCACCGGGAATCTCGTCATCGCACATCGCAAAGTGATGCGGGCACACCTCGCCGCTCACCGGATAACCGGCCTCTTTCGCCGCCTTCAAAAGTGTCGCGGAAAATGCGGTCGAACAATGGCAGAGGTGCACATGACACCCGGTTTCACCCGCAAGGATCAGATCTCTCGCCGTGATCACGTCCTCCACGGCATTTGTGATCCCCGGAAGCCCGAGTTTCTCGGAGGCGATTCCCTCGTTGATCACTCCGCCGGCGACAAGGTTCTTATCTTCGCAGTGTGCGAGCATCGGAAGCCCGACCTCAGCCGCCTTGCGAAGCGCCTCGCGATAAAGCAGAATGTCCATCACGGATTTGCCGTCCTCGGACATTGCAACGGCACCGGCTTCCTTCGCCGCTGCAAGGTCGGCAAGTTCTATGCCCTCCTGACCGATCGTCACCGCTGTTACCGGCAACAGCTTAATCGGACATTCCGTCTTCGCGCGCCCAAGAAGCGTCGCAATCTTCTCCGCGCTGTCCGTCGAGGGCGTCGTGTTCGGCATTGGCGCAACCGCCGTATATCCTCCGGCCGCGGCAGCTGCCGTGCCGGTTGCAAGCGTCTCCTTCGCCGTCTGTCCGGGGTCACGAAGATGAACATGCAGATCGACAAACCCGGGCACGACATATGCACCGCGGCAGTCGAGCTCACCCTCTCCATCTCCCGGAAGGTTGTCCGCAACCGCAGCGATCACGCCATCGCGGAATGCAACATCCGTCACCCGGTCGATCCCGTTCACGGGATCGATCACATGTCCGTTTCGCAGTATCATACTAACCTCCGTCTACTCTATACTGTCAAGAAAAATGTCACGCGGGAGGAAATCTCCGACGATCAGGAGTGTTCCTTTCGAAAAACGGATCCGTGCGCTTTCCCCTTTCGTTTCGTTGCTCACTCCGAGCGCGTAATCGTCCGCAAGCGTTACCCCGTTTGCTTCGTATTTGGCGCCGCTGATCGTCACGCCATCCGCGGTTCCCATGCCAAACAGGCTGAACGGTCTGCCCGCCTTGCCGCGTCCGCTCAAACAGATTGTCCTGCTTCCGCATCCGTCAGCATGCACCACCGTTGCAGTCAGGCCCGGTCCGATCAGAAATCCGGTCCCTCCGCTCAGCGCGATATGCTTGAGGAGCTGCAGATTAGCGATCGTGTGATCCCATCTGCCGCCGGTTCCACCGTAAAGATAAAACGTCTTATACCCACGCTCCTGGCCGATCTTCACGGCCGCGCCCATGTCCGTATCATCCTTCTCCACGGGAAGTTTGAATACGGTCATGTCTTGGTCGTTCCGCATCGGATCGTCTCCGGTCACTTCCGCACCGACATTTTCCGACAACGAATCCATATCTCCGATGAAAATGTCCGGTTTCAGAAACGTCAGTTCCTCCCGGATCCAATCCATGCCGCCGTCGGCCGCGATCACCAGATCCTTGTCGTCACAGCGGATACCATCCGAAATACATTCTGTCTGTAGGTCCGTTTGACACGGAGTCATCTTCACGGAATCACAGCCGGTTGTTTCAATTCGCTCCTTCGGCACCCGTTCACCGGCTCCGAAGATCATACAGATTCCCATACCCTGCTCCAATCAGAAACGATACCCTTTCACCTCAACCTCAATACTCACGCGGTCCTGAAAGACATTTTCCCGCGCGGTATAGAGAATTGTCATGCGGGATGTCCCGCGTCCGTACATCGTATTGTCCGTCTCGTCGTCTCCGAATTTCTCCCGGAATTCTGTGAGAAATCCTGCGGCGTCGTCAAAAAGCATGCCTTTCAGTTCCGTTCCCTGTTCGTCGCGAAGCCGCAACGAGAGGAACTGTCCTTCGCTGCCCACGCGCCGGATACCGGTCACCGTAACATTTCGCAGTGCAAACAAAGGCTCACTGTTGCCCTTTCCGAACGGTCCCATCATCGCGATCTCCTCGATGACCGCATGACTGAGCTGCGAGAAGGGAACTTCCAGGTCGATTCTTCGGCCTCTGCGAAGGCTTGCGTTCTGCAGGCGGAACTCCTCCGCCATCCGCTGTCGCATCTCCTCCAGCCGGTCACGTTCGATGGTCAGACCGGCCGCCATGGGATGACCGCCGTATTTGACGAACAGATCCGAGTGCGCATTCAGCGCGTCGATCATGGAAAATGACTCCGTGCTCCGCCCGGACCCCTTCAACATGCCTTCCGTCCCCGCAGCGTCTGTCAACAGAAATGTCGGGCGGTTCCATGCCTCGCGTACTTTTCCGCACACGATCCCCGCGATGCTCTCATGACATCCGGGAAGATACAGCACCAGCACCGGCTCGTCGGTATTTCGGGCAACCTGCTCATCCGCGAGTCGAATGGCTTCCTTCGTGTAAAAATCCGACTGCTCGCGACGTCTGCGGTTTACTTTCACCATGCGTTCCGCATACTCCCTGCGGAGATCCGCGTCGTGAGTTAAGAGAAGTTCGACTCCGGGATCTGCCGTTTCCAGGCGTCCGAGAGCATTGATACAGGGGCCGAGCACGAAGCCGAAGGCGTATGCCCTCACCGGCTCCTGCATGCCATTTGCCTCAAACAAAGCCCGCAGACCGGCATTCCACTCGCGCACCGGCTTCGTCATCCCTTTCCGAACGATATCACGAGCGATCCCGTTCAGTTCCATCACATCACAGAGCGTGGCAAGCGCAAGGATCTCCGTCATACTGTCGCAAAAACCGTCCATCCGCTCCGTCGCCAGCAGCGCATTCGCAAGCAGTCCTGCGACGACAGCTCCGCAGACATTGTCATACCTCTCCGATCCATCGGCAAGCTTCGGATCGACCGTGCAATCCGTCTCCGGCAAATGCTCCTGCGGATCGTGATGATCGGTGACGACAACCCGCATCCCCAGTTCCTTCGCAAGCGCGCACTGGCTCACTGCGGCAATTCCGTTGTCCACCGTAACGATCGTGCGGACGCCGTCTGCCTTAGCCTGCCGCACCATCTCATCCGAGAGGCCGTAACCATCCGCAACGCGGTCCGGAATACGATAGTCCGCATCGGCACCGAGCATGCGAAGCGCTGTAATCATCAGGTATGTGCCGGTCACACCGTCCACATCGTAGTCGCCGAACACGCGAAACCGGCCTCCCTCAGTGAGCGCCTCGCGCATTACGCGGACAAACTCGTCCGTTCCCGATAACCGCGGCCAGGCGATCCTCTCATCGCCGTACAGATACGAAGCAACCTGCTCCGAAGTTCGGAACCCGCGGCTCCACAAAATGCGTGCCGTGATGTTGGTGATCCCGAACCGATTCATCAATTCCGTCACATCGCCGGAGCGCCATGCCGTCATCCAGTCCTCTTCATATCGTCGCATAACTACCTCTATACAACTTCTGCCGGACAGTAATGCCCGGCAGAGTAAAAATGCTTACGCGTGTTCCTTCTTCATGCTTCTGGTCTTAAAGAAGTACCAGAGCGAACCTGCGATACAGACGGAGGAATATCCGCCGCACAGAATACCGACTGCCATCGGAATCGCAAAAATACGCACCGACTCCACTCCGAGGATGATCAGCATGACAACCGTGATCAGCGTTGTCACGGAAGTATGAATGCTTCGCGTGAACGTTTCCGTGATGCTTCGGTTGACGACATCGGCAAGCGTATCTTTCTTGGTCATCATACCGAGATTCTCGCGCAGACGGTCGAAAATGACGATCGTCGCGTTAATACTGTAACCGACGATGGTCAGCATACATGCGATGAAACTCGTGTCGACCGTGATCCGAGCAAGCGCATACAGGCACAATACCACAAGGATATCATGGATCAGCGCGAGCACGGAACTTGCCGCAAATGCCATGTTCGAGAACCGGATCAGGATGTAGATCAGCATACAAACGGTAGCCACTGCAACCGCGATGAACGCGTTGGTCTTCATCTCACCGGAGATCGTACCGCTGATGGTCTCCGTCTCAATGTCCGATTCGCTGATGGAATAGGTGCTCATCAACGCCTTCTTGAGCGTGTCAAGCGTCTCCTCGTCGAGCGACTTGGTTTTCAAGACAAGCACTTCACGGCCTTCCACCGCGGATACGGTAGCATTTTCCCCGATCTTATCCGCGACAAACTTCTCCATATCACCGTTCGTAGGCGCATTGCCGTTGAACGTGACCTGAACGGAAGTGCCTCCTACAAAGTCGAGACCGTAGTTGAGTGCGTCTCCTGTCGTGGACTTGTTCACAATCAGCATGACAATGCAGAGAGCAATGATGGAACCGGAGATCAGCAGGTACTTCTTCCAGTTCTGAATGATGCGCATCGGCTTCTTCTCTTTCGCCTCGCCGTACGCGCTGACATTGTCGATTCCGACATAGTAAAATGCCTTCATGATGAAGTAGGTTACGACAAACGCCGTGAACATCGAAACGAGAATACCGATGCCGAGCGTTGTCGCAAAGCCCTTGATCACGCCGCTTCCGCGGAAGTACAGCACGATCGCTGCGATCAGCGTCGTAACGTTGCCGTCGATGATCGCGCTGAGAGCCTTGCGGTAACCGATCTTGACAGAGGACCGAACCGTCTTGCCGGTCGCCAGTTCCTCTCGTATTCGCGTGAATATGATGACGTTCGCGTCAACCGCCATACCAACGGAAAGTATGATACCCGCGATACCGGGCAGCGTAAGCGTCACATCGAACGTCAGCAGCATCACAAGCATCAGTCCGAGATAGGTGATCAGACTCAGGCTTGCTGCAAAACCGGGCACGCGGTAGAAAATGATCATGTAAAGGCATACAAGAACAAAGCCGATCGCACCGGCGATCAGACTGGTCTTGAGCGCGCGGCTTCCGAGCGTAGCACCGACCACATTGGACCGCAGCGATTCAATCTCGATCGGCAGAGCACCGATCCGGATGACCGTTGCGAGGGATTTCGCATCCTCAAGCGACATGTTGCCGCCGGAGATCGTCGCATTGCCACCGGAGATCGTCTTTCTGACTCCGGGCGCGCTATATACAACATTGTCGTAAATGATCGCAATAATATTCTGAAGGGAGTTCTCTGCGTACTGCGCGCACTTCTGTGTAGCAGTCTCAAACTTCTTGCTTCCCTCCTCGTTGAGCGTCAGCTGAACCAGGTATTCGATCGCGCCGGACTCCTTCTGGTTCGTCATGGCATCCGCGCCTGCGACATCCGCACCGTCGATCACCACGCAATTCGCAGCAATGATCTCCTCCATGGTACGAGCAAGCACATAATTCCCGCTTGAATCCTTCTTAATATTCTCGTTGCCTTCGGAATCTACGGCATAAACAAAATATATGTTGCCGGCATTGCCGAGCGTGTTAAAGACTTTCTCCGCGTCATCCTCGCCCGGGATATCCACGTTAATCCTTCGTTTTCCTTCCAGATATACACGGGACTCTGTACTCAACGCAGTCGCACGCTTCTCCAGCTTCGTCTGAAGGTCACCCATTTCCTCCGACGTAGGATCTTCCTTAACGGTCTGATAGGTAACACTGACACCGCCTGCGAGATCCAGACCGAGTTTCACGTCCGTCAGCCCGGGAATGTTGTCGTTGGTATAACCGAAATAACCCCAGAGGGCGATCGCTGCAATGATCAGACCAAGCCCGATCAGCATCAGTATACCTTTCGTCTTTTCTTTCATAATCAGCCTTCCTTACAACTTCGGATTTGCGCCTTCGGGCGCACACACTGCAAGGGATTATAGCACATCTTTTACGGAAATGAAACAAAAACATAACAGAAAACAGAAGGAAATTCGGAAAATGAATCACCGGTTAAAAAACTTGTTGCGTTTGTTGTATGACTGTGATATGATACCGATGTGGTTTTCATTTCTACGTTACATGACTTTCAATCTTATGATACCTATGGAGGATACTCATGAGTGACTATGTGATCAGCACAGACTCAACCTGCGACCTTCCTTACTCGTTCCTGAACGAACACGATGTATTGATACATGCCCTGGAATATACGGACGGCACAACGACCAACGAAGACGGCCCCTCTACCGACCTTCAGCAGTTCTATCAGAACATGCGCAACGGCATTCAGTACATGACCAACGCCTCAAATCCGGTCAGGATCACGAAGACGTTCCGTTCAGTACTCGACGATGGTAAGGATATCCTTCACATCGGTTTTTCCTCCGGGTTGAGCAGTTCCTTCAACAATGCTGCGATTGTCGCCAATGACCTCGCCGAGGAGTATCCCGATCGCAAGATCATTGCTCTCGACTCTCTTGCCGCCTCCATGGGACAGGGACTTCTCGTATATTATGCATGCAAGAAGAAAGAGGAAGGCGCCTCCATCGACGAAGTAGCAGACTGGCTGAAGGAAAATTTCCTACACGCCTGCCATCAGTTCACGGTAGACGACCTCAAGTATCTCATGCGCGGCGGTCGTGTCAGCAAAGTTTCCTGGCTGCTCGGCACGCTGATCAACATCAAGCCGGTTTTGCATGTCGATGACGAAGGACATCTAATCCCGGTGGCGAAAGTCCGCGGACGCAAGAAATCACTGACCACTCTCGTGGATAACATGGAAGCGACGATGGGTAGTTATCGTGACAAAAACGAAGTGATCCTCATCTCCCACTGCGATTGCTATGAGGATGCTAAGTTTGTCGGCGACCTCATTACGGAGCGTTTTGGCTTTACAAACATCGTTTATAACTACATTAATACCGTGATCGGTTCCCACAGCGGGCCCGGTACCGTCGCCCTGTTCTTCCTCGGTGACAAACGATAATACACAGATTAAACTGTTCTTTTTCTTCTTTCACAAAGACGAGCGCCGTAAAAGGCGCTCGTCTTTGTTTATCGGTTCATGAAATCACAGTTTATTCGTCATCTTACCGATGCGAACCTGCTTTCTGTCTGCTCTTCAGCTGCTTATGCCCAGGGATCCTGTGCCGCAGGGGTACGGATGTCAGCCAGAAGTCCGTAGAAACTGTCGGAGAAGACAAACCACTCACCGGTCGACGGCTTTGTGCGAAGCGTAAGCGGTCTCGGAGAATCAGCTCCGCCGGACTGCAGGAACAGTCTCAGGTAACCCTCGCTGAAATTATCGCGGCTGTAAGGATTCTCCGCAACGGTGATCGTATAAGGCGAACTCGGCATATAATTGTTGTCCGGCGTAGCACCCTTGAAGTACGAGCGAGGCTTATATTCCTTGTTATCACGGAAACGATCCTTGATGAACGAGATATCGCCGGGCGTAAGCGGCGACGGTCCCTTCAGGAAATTCATCATCTCGATGGATGTGTTCTGGTCCGTAGGGAAAATGCAAAGTGCGCATACGCAAAGTGCTGCTACTGCAAACGGATTCTTCAGATCCGCGTACGGAAGAGCCTTCATCTCCGCAAGAGAAGTCGGAATATCAACGAACGTGATATCCTTCTTCGGGTTTGTCTCCTGTGCGGAACTCGAGGTCCCGAGCGCGTCGGTAACTGTCTTTTTCAAATTGTCAAAAAAACCCATGCTGGATGTTCTCCTTTCCTCGTATCTTTTCGATACAACAGGATTTTACCATAACGCAGCGGATTATGCAACCTTTCCGGTCAAAAAAGTTAACTGTATTTACTTTTCATCATTCCAGTGATTCTGATCTCTCCATTCCAGCACCTCGCGAGGAACATATCTGCGTCGCATCATATGTTCGGCGATCAGTGCGCAGTCGTTGCCGATCTCGCGATGTTCATACCGGATCAGCCAGTCGACAATATACTGAATTCCGAGAATCGTTTTTCGCTCCGTGACTCCATTTTCACGCATACCGTACTCTGCCGCTGCGATTGCCTCCCGCCCGATCCGCATGTCCGTCTCATTTTTCCACTTTACATAGTCATCATCCGCTTCGACCCGATAGCTACCGCTGCGACAACGTTCTGCAGCGAACCCGTTTTCCCACGTAAACCGTATCGGCGGTTCTCCTGCAAATGTCGAGCGGTACTCTCCCTCCGCCTCTGCAACATCAGCGACAACCCCCGTGTTGTCCGCCCAGCGGTTTCGGAAGAAATCTCGTCCGGTTTCAACCTGTGTTCTCCGCGCGTAAAACAGATCGAGGTAATCCAATCCACGACCGTCCGAAAGATAGTTCTGAAGTAATCTTGTCATCTCCACATAGCAAAAACGCGAAAAATGATTCGGCAAACACTGATAAATTCGCGTCAGAAGCGATTCTGTATCTCCCCCTCTTCCGAAAAAAACGAAAAAACATTTGTTGATCAGAGATCGATATCGTTCATAGAAATCGTTGAAGCTCTCGGTATTTACAGGTAGGCACACGACAACTACCTCTGCACGGTCAAGCATTTCAATGGTCGTGTCGTTGTTGCCTGCCTCCAGATTGAGATAGATATCATCATACTGGCTTTCCAGGTAGTCGATCTGCTGGTCCAGTACCTCGTGCATCATGAACCGATACGAATCCTCATACAGGCTTTGATCCATTGGCATAAACATCAGTCCGTTTCCGTCAGCCGGAATGACGGAATCTTTTCGAAACACTCGCCCCATTTCGCTGCAGACATGACGCGCATAGATCTCTCCTGCCTTATAATACACCGCACTCCCGCGCCTTGCGCCTCGCCGGACGGAATCGTACCGGCTCCCCAACATGTGATACCCCAGATTATGCGTATGCAGATAATTCTCAACGCCGACGATCGTACACGGATATTTCCTGCAGCACATCCCACCGACCAGTGTCAGCATCTGAGCGGTCTCCTCCCGGTAATGCGGAGACCAGAAAACGATCAGCATTCCGTTATCCTCCTTCCTTGTACGCCATCACTCCTCCGGCCGGGTCTCCGGTTCCCGGGATTGATCTCACACTCCTGGATCGACACTTATTGGAAAGAGCATGGCTGTTTTGTTTGTGCACCGATTATATCAATCGCACATTCCGTGTTGCAAGCAAAACAAAACCTCACCCTGGAAACAGCACCAAAACCGGCTTGTGAAACATGACGAAAGCGGCACTTTATCCTGTCGCAAAACGCAAAACCGTCGATTGCGTCCGCAAATACAGAAAAAAGTGCCGTTGTTCAAAACAGACAATATTCGGATACTGTTTTCGTGATTGTGTATAATCGGAAGCTTATCCGTGCACTCCGAAAAGATGAAAGAAAATATTGCAAAAACATTGGAAAATTCAAACAGGCATCAATGCATCGCAAATCGGGTCAGTCGAAGTCAATGCCGCAAGTTTCGAATTGCGGAACCGTTTGTCATCGGAAACATCCTTTCCGAACCATTCCGGAACCGTCACTGCCATTGCCTCCGCAACGTTCGGAAACTCGATTTCCGCTGTGGCAAGGCCGGTCAGAACACCGTGATACAGATCAAGTTCCACAGTGTATTTTCCGTATGGAATGCGGTACCTTGTCTTGCGAAGCATCGGTGTCTCCGTGTAAACGGACAGCCTGCGATAGAGATCAGCATCGATCTCTTCCTCAATCTCCTCACGGACCAGCACCGCCTCGTAAGGATCGCTCAAATCCTTCGGCTTCTTCTTGATCGTGAGCAGATACTTCTCGTCGTCGCGTCGGATCCGTACGGTCGTAACGCCGCTCGAAATATACCCCTGCTCCAGCTCAGAATGAGGAAACCGGTCCAAATTCTCCGGCAGGGAGCGCACCAAAAACTTGCGTTCAATTTCCATTTGCGATTCCTTTCCCCGGATGGTACAATTTTCCGGGAGATGTCTTCCATACGGACATCTTCGATTCTGCGATCGCGAGGTGAAGAATGTCCACGATTCTCCTACTTCTTCAAAATTCTGCTTCGGAACAGTTTCCCGTCGAGGCACTGCAAGACAGCGATTTCCTCGTCGTGTTGTCCGGTACTGACGAAACCGCTTCGCTGCTGAACCGTCACGACCGAAGTAACACACTTGTCGTCACCGATTCGGAAAATGTCGCGCGCACCGCGTCGGAAAACCATTTTCCGCTGATCGGTTATGAGCATGACGGGATACGTCTTTCCTGTTCGGAGATCATCGATTCACTCGAGGCGCTTACGCAGGAATACTGCCGCGAAGAACTGCTTGTTCAGACCGGGCGCAAGCCGGTGTACGCCGATGATACGATCAATCTGTTTCCCGTTTCGGAGGACGATTTTCTCACAGCATATGAACAATTTCGGGAAGAACCGCACATGCTCACCGATGAGCAGCGCTCTCTGGATCGATCCGGTGTGATCGCCCTGTACCGGAATCGTCAGGCGCTTGCCCAGTTCACGGAGAGCGTCGGTTCCTTTCGCGCGGAATCCCGCGGGAATACGGTCGGCTACGGGAGTCTTTATACGGAAAATGGCGTTGCCCCCATCCGCATGACCGTCGATTTCTACGTCATCCCCGAGTATCGTAGGATGGGATACGGTGCCGCGATCGTCCGCGCACTGATCGCGATTTCACGCACCGACGTTTCTTCCCGGGACCTGTTCGCCGTGGTGCGGCCTGCTAACACGGCTTCCGTGCGAACGCTGAAAGCATGTGGTTTTTCCCTGATTGAAACAGTCGCTCCGGATGGAACGGTCACTCCCTGCCCATCGCATGCGCTGCCAGAAACGCCTCCAGCTCCCGCATCGCACTGTCCCTGTCACGCGCCGGGATTGAGTGAATCCCAAGCGCCTTCGCTGTACGTATATTGTCTTCACGGTCGTCGATAAACACACTCTCGGAAGCCTTCAGCTGATACCGTGACAGCAGCAGTTCGTAGAAATCTTCGTTAGGTTTGAATCTCCGCTCGCATCCGGAAACGACATATCCGTCAAGAAGCGAGAGGAACGGGAGCGATTTCTCCTCGTGCAGTGCAAACATTTCACGCGGATAATTGGTTAACGCATATACGCGGTATCCCCGCTCTTTCAGTGAAAGTATGATCGATTCCGTGTCCGGGTACGGCTCGGCAAGCCGCTCGATCCCTTTGAAGAACCGCACAATGGCGTCCGAATACGCAGGCTTCATAGACGACCAGCGAGCGATGGCATCCTCCTGGGAAAGCGCTCCCTCGTCCATGAGCTGCCATTCCTCGCGGAACAGTACGCGTTCCCGGAAGAATTCCCTGATCTCCGCCGAAAAGCCAAGTTCCTCCATGTACTCTTCCGGCCGAAGCCGTACTAACACGCACCCGAGATCGAAAATGACGTTCTTTATCTCCCGTCGCTCATGATCCGTGATCATCTGCATGCACATGGTCTCCATCTCATCGACGCAATGCTGAGGGCTCAAAAGCTTCACGCGGCTGCCCAGCGCCATGAGCCAAGCGAGGAAGAAACGGTTCGGCACGATCCGGAAGGAAAGCTCTACCCCATTTTCCTTCGTAAGAACGGATATCTCCTGTCCGATCTTGTCGACGAACATGCCGAGCATATCCGTAGGGCAGCTCACACGCACACGCTCCGGTGTCCCGTCAAACATTTCAAATCTAGCCTGCGCATACAAATCCGGGCTCGACTGCTCCGCCGCCTCGCTTCCTTCGCGAGGTTTCTCCAGGATATGGATATTGCGCATCTTATCCACGCGGAAGGTTCTCATTCCGCCTCGTATCCCGTCATATGCTCCCAGATAATAATTTTCATGGTTATAGACAAGCCACCACGGACTGATCCCGGAACGAGGCTTACCATCGCGCGAAACCAGCTGCATCCCGGAATTCCATTGAAGGTACTCAAACTCGATCTGGCGGTTCTCGCGGATCGCCTTCTGGATCGGATCCACGTTGGAGTAGCCGCCGTCATCGGTGTCCGTGGCGTGTCTTCGGATATACACGGTACGGTTCAGTTCCCGCCGCTCCTTCGCGCTGACCATATGCTCCAGTTTACCGATCAGCTCACGCGACTTCTTCTCCGTCACGAACTTGGAAGCAGCGATGACATCCGCCAGCAGTTTGATCTCCGCCAGCGTCAACAGCCGTCCGTCCGCGTAGTAGCGTGTTTCATTGTCCTTCCGGTAACTCTCAACGCGAATGGCTTCCCCGAACTCGTTGATCGCGCGGATATCGCTGTAAATGCTCTTTCTCTCCGCGCTTACCCCGCATTCTGCCAGCCGGTCGATCAACTCTGTCATCGTAATGCCGTCACCTTTCGATGTACATTCCGAAAGGATCTTCATGATATAGCACAGTTTCAGTTTCTGATTTTCCGCTCTTGCCACATCTTCCTCCGTAACATTACGGAAAATGCCCTGCCCAAACCGGTGCATTTTCCGCAATGCATCCTTTTTTCATCGCCGGTATCCCGTTTCATAAGAATGGCTGCACGAAAACCATGCAGCCATTGAAGTTCGATTTAGTTGTTCACCGGAAGTTGTACATCCTTCATGCTATCGCGGAGCGCTCCGTATGCCACCGCCCCGAACACGACTCCGAGCACGCAGGCGATAATTCCAAGCGCCATACAAACCCATTTCTGTTTCTGGTAGGACCGGAAGGCTACATACCCTCCCATCACAGCCGCGATCACCTGGAAGAAGAACCAGTCGGGAAGCAGAATGCCCATCACAGCAAAGAGCAATGCAAAGATCGCGATCGTGCTCTCCAGTCCCAGATCATCCTTCTCATGCTTCATCAGATCCACATCGAGAACTACGCTGGCATCCTTCTTCATCTCCTCGACGGAAACTTTCTTGTGTACGTCGCAGATGACCTCCTCCAGCCAGTTGGTGAATTCGCCTTTCAGGCTCTTATGGATCAGATCCAGTTCCATCGGATCCTCGATCGGCAAAATATCTTTCACCATGAGGACAAATCGCATGTTTGTCTCGAGCGGATCATCGTCCTCACCGCGCTCCGTAAGGCTTCCGAAGGATACATGCATATCATGAATATCGTCATCGGGCCACATAAAATACTTCTCAACGATGGCGCGAAGACGCTCCGAAAGCGACTGCAGGTATAATTTGACGTTGTCCTTCTTCATATCCGCGTTCAGGTCATGGAAGGTAAGCACCTCCCCGTTCCACATGGCAGCCATGTGGATCTGCACCGCGTTTCTGCGCTGTGACATCGGGCTCACGACAAGATCCAGCGTATCCTCACCGATGATGCACTGCTCATGCGGCCATGCCGTTCCGAAAAACATCTCTTTCGGCATGACGCACTGCCCCATAACAACCTTTACGCTCATAAACACTCTCCTCTGCTCTGCCGGCTCCGTTATCGCTCGGAATCTGCCGGACTGCGTATATAGATATTGTATATTGTATAAAGACAAAATGCAAGAAAAAAAACCGCAATGATGACAAAAAAGCACAAATCCGCATTTACCCGGATCCTCGGAAAATAGTTGACACCAAACGCGGTTTTTATTACAATGTATTTCGTATGTGCCCGGGATTTCCGGCAGCACAACGAAGGGCGATCCGAACACATTTTTCTTTGAAAAGATTCCCTTGAAAAGAAGGCTTTTCAGAGACTTTGACAGGTTTGCCCTCCGACAACGATATCCCAAGGAGAGTTTCTATGAGTGATACCTGTGTAAAACTGCATGAAGGGGGCATTTTCCTCGTTGACGGTGTCCCTTCGACCGAAGCGCCCGTGAGCGCGGAGGAAGCTCGTCGCCAGACGATCGCGTACAACATTCTGTCCTCCCACAACACGTCGGGCAATGACAGCAAACTGAAGATAAAATTCGATGCCATGGTGTCTCACGACATCACCTATGTCGGCATCATCCAGACGGCTCGTGCCAGCGGACTCACAGAATTCCCGCTTCCCTACGCCATGACGAACTGCCACAACAGCCTTTGTGCGGTCGGTGGCACGATCAATGAGGACGACCATGTATTCGGTCTCTCCGCTGCGAAGAAATTCGGCGGCATCTACGTTCCCGCGAACCAGAGTGTCATCCACTCCTACGCGCGTGAAGAGCTGACCGCATGCGGCAATATGATCCTCGGTTCCGACTCTCACACCCGCTACGGTGCTCTCGGTACGATGGGCGTCGGCGAGGGCGGTCCGGAGCTTGTCAAGCAGCTTCTCAACAACACCTGGGACCTCAACATGCCCGAGGTTGTTCTGGTATATCTGACCGGTACGCCGAAGCGCGGTATCGGCCCTCATGATATCGCCCTTGCTCTTGTGAAGGCGACGTTCGCAAACGGCTTCGTCAAGAACCGCGTGATGGAGTTTGTCGGCCCCGGTGTCAAAAATCTTCCGATCGATTTCCGCAACGGCATCGACGTCATGACGACCGAGACCACCTGCCTCTCCTCCATTTGGGAGACCGATGAGATCACAAAGGGTCATTATGTTGCTCATGAGCGTGAGCAGTTCTTCAAAAAACTTGCTCCCGGCTCCTGCGCATACTACGATCGCTTCATAACCGTTGACCTTGACAAGGCAGAGAGCATGATCGCTCTTCCCTTCCATCCGTCGAACGCTTACACGATCCACGAGTTCGTCGCCAATGCCGATGAGATCCTCGCGGATGTTGAGGCTGAGGCAGCAGCAAAGTTCAAGGGACACAAGTACGATCTTCGCAGCAAGGTTCGCAACGGTAAGGTTTACGCGGACCAGGGCGTGATCGCAGGCTGCTCGGGCGGTCTGTTCGACAATATCGACGAGGCTGCGGCAATCCTTGATCAGAAGAACTGTGGCAACGGTTATTTTTCGCTCAATGTCTATCCTACCAGCGTTCCTGTAAGCCTCGAGCTCACGAAGATCGGTGCGACCGCATCGCTTCTCAAGGCCGGCGCGATCATCAAGCCGTCCTTCTGCGGTCCCTGCTTTGGTGCCGGTGACGTTCCTGCGAACGACGGTCTCTCGATCCGCCATACGACACGGAACTTCCCGAACCGCGAGGGTTCCAAGCCGTCCGACGGACAGCTTGCCGGCGTTGCCCTGATGGACGCGCGCAGCATCGCTGCCACGGCAGCCAACGGCGGAGTGATCACCGCGGCGACCGATATCGATTACGAAGTTCCGAAGCACGAGTATCATTTTGATAAGACTGTGTACCGCAACCGCGTATATTACGGATTTGGCAAGGCGGACAAGAATGCCGAGCTCATTCTCGGACCGAACATCACCGACTGGCCTTCGATGGAGGCACTCACGGACAATATGCTCGTAGAGCTTGCTGCAGTCATCCGCGATCCGGTCACTACGACCGATGAGTTGATCCCTTCAGGTGAGACCAGTTCCTACCGGAGCAACCCTCTTCGCCTTTCCGAGTTTGCGCTCTCCCGCCGTGTTCCCGAGTATGTCGGACGCAGCAAAGCCATCCACGCTCTCGATCTGGCAAGACAGAACGGTGAGGCGCCGGAGAAACTGGTGAGAGCGCTCTCCGCGTTCGGCGATGCGGCTGCTCTTCTTACGAACACGCAGTTCGGTTCCTGCGTCTTCGCGAACCGTCCCGGTGACGGATCCGCCCGCGAACAGGCCGCTTCCTGCCAGAAAGTTCTCGGCGGTTACGCAAACATCTGCTACGAGTACGCAACCAAGCGCTACCGCAGCAACTGCATCAACTGGGGTATTCTTCCGTTCACGCTTCCGGAGGGAGCTGAGTTCCCTTATGAGGAAGGCGATTTCGTCTTCATCCCGGATGTGCGCGCAAAGATCGCCGCAGGCGAGACCGATTTCCCTGCCAAAGTGCTCTCGAAGGACGGCTCCGTGAAGGACATTCTTCTTCAGATCATCGGCCTCACCGATGAGGAGAAGACGATCATCCTCGACGGATGCCTGATCAACTACTACGCAGAACAGAACCGTCGCTGATAACGACTAACCAAGGAGGTACTTCCATGAACAAGATTCAGATGACCACTCCGCTCGTCGAGATGGACGGCGATGAAATGACCAGAATCCTCTGGAAAATGATAAAAGACGAACTGATCCTCCCCTTCGTCGACCTGAAGTCGGAATACTACGACCTCGGTCTTGTCAAGCGTGAGGAAACAAAGGATCAGATCACTCTTGACGCAAGTTACGCTGCGAAGAAGTACGGCGTAGCCGTCAAATGCGCGACGATCACACCGAACGCACAGCGCGTCACCGAGTACAATCTCTCCCAGATGTGGAAAAGCCCGAACGGTACGATCCGCGCCATCCTGGACGGCACCGTTTTCCGTGCTCCGATCATGATCGACTCGATCAAGCCCAACGTGCGCACCTGGACGAAGCCGATCACCATCGCCCGTCACGCATACGGTGACGTGTATAAGAACACCGAGTTCCGGATCCCCGGCAAGGGCAAGGCAGAGCTTGTGTTCACCGGTGAGGACGGAACCGAGATGCGCGAGACGATCTACGATTTCGAGTGCCCGGGCGTGCTGCAGGGCATGTACAACAAAGACACCTCGATCGAGTCGTTCGCACGCAGCTGCTTCGAGTACGCGCTCTCTGTGAAGCAGGATCTCTGGTTCTCCACCAAGGATACGATCTCCAAGAAGTATGACCATCGCTTCAAGGACATTTTCCAGGAGATCTACGACAACGAATACAAGGAGAAGTTTGAGGCTGCCGGTATCACCTACTTCTACACGCTGATCGATGATGCCGTGGCTCGTGTCATCCGCTCCAAAGGCGGTTTCATCTGGGCCTGCAAGAACTACGACGGCGATGTCATGAGCGACATGGTGAGCACCGCATTCGGTTCCCTCGCGATGATGACAAGCGTGCTTGTGAGCCCTGACGGAAATTACGAGTACGAGGCTGCACACGGAACCGTGACACGCCACTACTACCGCTACCTGCAGGGTGAGGAAACCTCGACAAACCCGGTTGCCACAATCTTCGCATGGTCCGGCGCCTTCCGTAAGCGCGGTGAGAAGGACGGTCTTGCCGATCTCGTTCGCTACGCTGACTGTCTGGAGGCAGCTGTTCTCAAAACGCTCAATGACGGCATCATGACGAAGGACCTTGCCGGCATGGTGAGCGAAGGCTACACCGCAACGGCAGTGAATTCCGCGGACTTCATTGCAGCGATCCGCGAACGCCTCACCGCAATGCTTGAGCAGTGACCGGTCTTCTTTCGGATCTTATGTCATGCACGTAACGCGCTTGCAACTGACTAATAAAACAATTCAGGCACCGAAACCGTAACGATTTCGGTGCCTGTTTTATTGCAGTTTGTGATGAATTTCGTCTTCGGCTTCATTTTCCGAAGCAAAGGAATCTGCGGTACGCTGCTGCTAGATATCGTATTGTGCCAGTATTCCGCTCGGTGTCTTCCGCAAGATCAGAAGTACCGGAATGATGCCGCAGAAGATTCCCAGGGCATACAGGAACACCAGTATCAGCAAAGCATACCAGATCGGATAATAGAACAGCGTCGTGTTGGCCTGAATATACAAACTGGCCGCGCTTCCGATCAGATAACCCAGGAAAATACTTAAGGAAACGACAACGCCGGCTTCCACTGCGAATCGGAAAATCACGTTCTTGCGCGTCACGCCGATCGCACGGTAGATGCCGATCTCTCTGGAACGATTCATGATCATCGATTTCATGATGAAATACATGCACACACTCATGAAACCTACAATGACAAGCAACGTGACTCCGATCGGCACGATTTCCCCCTTGAATTCCGCGAAACATAGACTGCGAACATCCTTCGGCGTGTAAATGGCAAGCGGCTCATAGGCGTCCCCACCATACCAGCCTTCCGGAGCAATGACATCACTGAAATTGTCCTTCAGGTACTTCTCCGCAGCCTCAATATCCGTTGCGTGAACGGCATAATACGGTTTGTAATCGTACGACTCCACGGCTGCGTCAACGGACCGGTACGTGAAATAATAATTGTAGCTTCCTCTGATAAACGCCCCGGGTGTTGATCCGATTCGTGAACTGCATTCAAGGAAATCTTCCCGGTTGAGGATGATGAATGAAAGGTTATCTCGCTGTATCGCTTCATTGTACCGATATGTGTTATCAATGATCTCCTGATATCTCTTCGCAAAATCGCTCGTTTCGCTGTAGAATTCCTCGGCAGGAGCTACGGCCTCAATGATCCTTCCGATCCGGAAGTCCATACCGTGAACCCGTATGGTGTCCCCGACCTTGAAGTTTTTTACTTCCGCGAACATGTCTTCGCCGTAACTCATCTCGGCCTCGTCCTCCGTATAGTGCCGGACAAAGACAACCTCGCCACGCGCAATACCGAAATGTCCGTCAACTTCACAGAGAACTCCCTCGGTTCCCCCATACCTGTCGTTGCCGTACATGCTGTACGCCGCGTGAAGCATCGGGTCAATGAAAATCGTGTTTTCATCCGAATCGATCACACATCCGATCCGATAAGCATCCTGCTCGGTATAGTACCGATTGACGGAGACCCATCCACACTCAACGCCCAGCAGATCTTCATACTCTCTGATATAGTCGTAAGGGAAATCTCGCAGCATTTTGTCCGCGACCATTTTTGTTACGACTACCTTTCCTTCTCTGCGGCACTCTTCCGGATCGCCCGCCAGTATCTTCCCGTCACCCATGACATCATACGGCAGGACAAACGCGTTCAGGGAAACATCGCCGTATATGCTCCTTCCCGAGGTATAGTAACCGAAACTCTCAAATCCGCTCGGGTTGAATTTAATGTTCGCTTCTGTAGGCCGACTATACACAGAGAGAAACCGCACTGTTGCAAAATCAATACCGGACGAAGGGTCCGAAAGAGCCTTCTGCATACGCTCGCCGACACTGTCATTTTGCGCATAGACATAGAAAATATTGTGGTCATACTTTTCGTTGAGGCGCAGATATTCGCGAATACCCGTTCCGAACAGTGCGCTCATAAACACGAATACGATCGCGAAAAATGCAAGCGTCCTGCGCAGTCGTTTCTTACTCTTCTGCGTCATCATCGACTTGAAATTATAACTGTAGCCACGCTTTAACGAGGTCTTTAAATCAAACAGTTTTCCGTAGTCTGATCCCTCGAACGGCGGCAGCGCCGACATGTCAAACTCCTGCCTCTGTCGCTCCTGCTGCTCCTGTGCCGTGTAGACACCATCATGAAATTTCAATTCGCTGAATTCGTCGATCACCGCTACGTTCGGCGTGTCGATCCGAAGCAGTAATCGTCCGTTATGGTTGACTACCGTCAGTTTGAGCGGCTCATCCGGCTTGTTGCCGTAATAGTTCACGCTCACTTCCTCATTGCCGATGTTCTCCGACTCGTAATCTCCGAGGTAAACATCGTTCTTGCTCTTGACAGCGTACCCGTTGGCGCTTTCGTTCACCTTCGTGCCGACGATCCGGCCGTCCTTAAGTTCAATGACCGTGTCGCAGTAGTAGTCGACAAGCTGTTCCTCGTGGGTAACCAAAAGAACAAGGTGCTCCTTCGACATCTCCTTCAAAATGTCCATCACCAGAACGGTGTTGGCCTCGTCCAGGTTGCCGGTCGGCTCGTCAGCGAGGATGATCTTCGGGTTCTTTACGATGGCGCGCGCGATGGCGACACGCTGCTGCTGACCGCCCGAAAGCGTGTCCGGATAGCGCTTGCTGAACTTGTCCATACCGACGTTGGCGAGCGCCGCCATAACGCGGCGTTTGATCTCCTCTTCGTCGCGCATGCCGCACAGAAGCAGGGAGTCGGACACATTTTCAAAGACCGTCTCGTCGTTGTTCAGGTTATAGTTCTGGAAAATGAAACCGATGTACCGGTTGCGCAGCAGATCTGTCTTCTGCTGCATATTGAGACCGTCGATCGTGAGGATGCCGGACTCATAATTGTCCAATCCGCCGATCACGTTGAGGAGCGTCGTCTTACCGCAGCCGGAAGGTCCGAAGATCGCACACATTCCGGTCTCGGGGATGCTCATCGTGACATCGTTGATGACGTGAATCTCATTTTGTCTGCCTTTGTTGTAATACTTCTGAAGACCGTTCAGTTCGATCATCACTCCTCACCTCCCCTCAACGTTTTCTTGACACTTGTTCCGAAGAGATTCTTGATCTGCTTTCGCGTGATACGGATCGTCAGATACAGCATGCCGCCGATCAGAACGACATACTGCCACGGCTGCAGATACCAGTATCTTCCGTTCCACTCTTCGTTGTGGTAGATGATGTAAGCCGCGACCGGCAACAGGATCAGCGAGGGAACAAGCGAGATCAGCATGCGCACATAAATGCCGACCCGGATAACCTTGGCCGGGATTCCCATCGAGCGCATGATCGCGATGTCATCCCGGAACGCCGCCACCGTGCGGTTTGTGCACATGTTGACAAACATGGCGATGAAGAAAATGCTGAGCACCCACATCACAGCATACAGGAATCCGACAAACAAACGCTCGATGATATCTCCCATATCGGATTTGTACGTCATGTCGGAGGAAACCGCGATATATCCGTCCTCCCCGAGATCATCGACAAGGCGTTTTGCCTTTCCGTCGCTGTTGAAAAACAGACTGGCCTGCTTATAATCAGATGTTACAGCACCACCGCACAATTTCTCGGCAACATGGATTCCGATACGGCAGATAATCTGCCCCTGTAGTTCATTATCACCGTACATAGCGGAAACAGACGCAGGTCTCTCAGTTGTAAACGTATCCCGTCCGAACGTGCATGTATTACTTTTCTTACCTCCGGCCGTTCTCGTCGGATACGCTTCGTACATCCAATCTCCCCAAACATCGTAGTATCCTTGATTTCCGCCCGAGTAATTATTCTCATACTTCAGTGTCATAGAAACGTTTTCACCGTTTTTCAAACACTTCAGGAAGGTCGGATCGGAATAATAAATTTTATCCGGATCCATCTGCGTATCAACCGTGATATCAAGGAATGTTAAATCCAAATCCAGCAGCAGTTCCGAGCCATCCACAGAAACTGCTTTGATGTTCTGCTGTCCGTCGATGATCATGGAGAGCGTATGATACCCTTCCTCCGTGACAACAGCCGTCATGTCTTTGGAGTTATCCGCTATATACACGATCCCGCTGATCGTATAGATAAGTCCGTTCAGTTCCACTGTCGTAACGGAAAGAGAATCCTTGCCGTATATTTTCTGATAAAAGATCGGAAGCCGAAGCAAAAGTTCCGTTTCGCTCTCCGGATACCTGCCGATGCTCGGTGTACCGAAGTTCTCGCCGACAGTGATGAAGAAAACCCCGTTGTGGAACTTGTCCTCTTCATAGTAATACATGTAATCTTCACTGGTTTCCGTGAGATTCCCGAGTTTTCTGTCCAGCAGGTAATCATAGTGAATTGACTTCTTCGCTCCGTATTTGTCCGCCAGTCCCTGTAATTCTTCGTCTGTGATTGCCCCTCCGTCCTTACGGATGACTACGAGACGACCTTCCATCGGGCGGAACATATGGTTTTTCTCAAACAATTTCTGGGCATCGCCGCAGAACATCGTCATCAAAAAAACACCCATTGTACCAAGCAACAGCAAAAGGCACAGAAAAATGCTCAGCTTCGGCTTTGCGAAGAAGATGGAACGACCGAGCAAAAGGCCGTTCGAAAGCATCGAAACATGCCCGCTTTCCTCAACCGGAGTGTAGTCCTTCTCCTCCGGTTGCGTAATCATCTGGTCCGCCTCCACAGCGCCGTCATAAACGCGCACGTGTCTCGTTGCAAACTCCGACACCTGATCGTAACTGTGTGTGACCATGATCAGAAGCTTGTCCTTGGAAACCTCACGAAGAAGCGCGATGATCTCGCGCGAGGTCTCCGCATCCAGGTTACCCGTAGGCTCGTCCGCAAGGATGATCGGGCTGTCCTTCGCGAGTGCCCTGGCGATGACCGTCCTCTGCTTTTGGCCGCCGGAGAGCTGGCTGCCCTTCTGACGCATATGTTTCTTCAGCCCGACGCGCTCGATCAGTTCGATCGCACGGCGTCTGCGCTCCAGAGGATCCGTGATCGTCATGAGCGCGAGTTCAACGTTCTGAAGCACCGTAAAGCTCTCCAGAATGTTGTAATTTTGGAAAATGAACGAAATGTACTTCTCCCGGTACTCCTCCCAGTCCGGCTGGAGGTAGTGCGACGTCGGCTGTCCCTCGATGAACAGCTCGCCTTCCTCGTAGGAGTCCATGCCGCTAAGGACGTTCAAAAGCGTGGATTTACCGGAACCGGACGCACCGGTGATCGCGACAAATTCGCCCCGCTCGAACGACAGATTGACTCCGCGGATACCTACCGTCACATTGCCTTCGGACACGTAGATTTTCCCGATGTTCTGCAAACGCAGGAATGACATAGTGTTATTCCTCCCCCTTAAAGTTATATATCGTATTTCGCCAGGATTTCACTCGGCGTCTTACGCAAAAGTTTGACCACCGGCAGTATGCCGCACACAATGCCGGTCACCGCCAGGAATCCGAACAATGCCTTCGCCATCCGTAACGGATAGTAGAAGGCACTTTCTTCATATGCCGATTGGCTGCTGAAACAGCCGACTGCGACATTTTACGGTCATCAAAGCAAGCGCCACGTTCTGCAGAACCGTGAAGCTGTCGATGATATTATAGTCCCGGAAAATAAATGCGATAAACTTCTGACGGTACTGTTCCCAGTCCGGCTGAAGATAATGAGACGTGGACTGCCCCTCAACGCTGAGCTCGCCCTCCTCGCACGTGTCCATGCCGCTGATGACATTGAGATGCGTGGATTTGCCGGATCCGGATTCTCCCGTGATTGCGACAAACTCACCCTGATCAAAGCTCAGATTCACGCCGCTGATTCCGACGGCAACATTGCCCTCGGAAAGATAGATTTTTCCTACATTGTCCAGTTTCAGCAGCGACATGACCTTCTCCCCCTGATACAAATCACCGTCGGATACAAAACTGACTGCTCAAAAATAATGCCTTTACTCCGCTAAGCCCGGCAGTATCTCCCGGATCCTCGCCGTCAGCACTTCCGCGGCACTCTCGTGCGCGGGATGCCCCGGGTGCCACCGGGAACCGAACATCCCCGGCTTCGTGTCCGGCAGGCGCAGATAATCGACACGGTCATCCCTGCTCTCCTCCCGGTACGCCCGGATTGCCGCAAGGATCGGCTCTTCCATGTCTGTTCCGAGCATTCCGTACACCCACAACAGATACGCCTGCGGATGGCAACTGCGAAGCTTCGCAAGGAACCCTCTGACTGCCCCGTCAAATGCAGCTGCGCTTGCAGCGTCAAGTGAGCCGTCCTCGCCCTTCGCAAGCTTGTATGTTCTGCCTGTCTCAGGGTCCGTGTATGCCTCCGCGTTGCACGCTCCGGAATCGTTGGTGCCAAGGTTGATCACAACCACATCGGGCTGAAACGCCTCAAAATCATACGGTTCCAGTGAGCCGAACACGCCTTTGCCGTCGACCGAGACGAGTGAACACACCGCATCGTAGATGCCGGGCACATTGGAATGAATATCATTGTTATAGCCGCAGTACACGCCCCAGCCGCTCTGCGAGACCACCTGGTAATCCGCCGAAAGCGCTTCAGCCGTCTTGTACGCGTAATTATCGTATCCGGAGAACAGCTGTGCCACCCAGTCCATCTCTGCGTTGGCACCGATCCCACCTTCGCCCGAGGTGATCGAATCGCCGATAAACTGAATCCGGCATTTCGGTTCCGCCACCGGTTCCAGTGTACCGTCCGTCTCGACCTTCGTCAGCCGGATGTAACCCTCGCCGTCGCCCGGCATGGGCTGCACTTCCTTGAGGATGCGTACATTTTTCGTCTCTTCCGCGTTGCGGTTTCGGAAAATGATCACCTCATTGTCACCGCGCAACAACGGCATGCGGCACAGAAGCGCCCCGTTGATCACAACCGCGATCCACTGCTCCTGCATGCCGTATGCAGCTTCGATATGCACCGTGAGGTTCGCTGCGCGCACATTCATTTCATAGCGGCTCCCGGTCCAGAACAATACGTCCGGAGCCTCCTTCGACACACGGCCGAGAATCTTCACATTTTTCACAATTGCGCCCTCGTGTATTGCGGCAACCACAATGGATCGCCGGTTCTCAAAAACTTCTCACGGTTATTCTGTAAAAGTAACCCTCTCTCAAGAGAAATAGATCATCGGGTCGGCCGGTTCCTTCGCGGGAACCATGCTCGTGATATACAGAACAACGCCCTTGCCCTTGTACTCGCGCATGCGCTGCACCTTTACATCAGCCGTGATCTCGAACCACATGCGGCTCTTGAGCGATTCCGGAGAGACCGCCGCCGGCAGTTTCGCCATGAATCCCGAGAACTGCGTATCCTCGGCGCAGCAAGCCATCACCATACGACCGGGGACAATATATCCCTTCGGAAGACGCGGTGACACGTACAGCATCGACAGAAAATGAATGGTCTTCCCGTCGTAATGCTCCGGATACTCCGAGGCATCCATGAACCAGATACCGTAGTCTGCATCGGAAATCTCAATGTACTTCTGCGTGATGTCGTACGGAAGTTCATCCTCAAAATCGCCGGACGGCTTTCCGTCCGCGCGCTCGTACGAGATCTGCGTCTTGCGGTTCACAGCCTTGATGCTGCGGCGGATCAGCGATCGGTCGGTCGAATCATCACACCGGTTTACGATCACGACATCGGAGTAACGGACTTCATCCAGGATCATCGCGCGCATGTTTGCGAGGTACATCGGGAACGTCGTCGAATCCAGAAGCGTGACGATCTGACCCAGCATCCAGTTTTGCGGCAGATCAAGCTCCAGCAGGTCCGTAAGCTTCCACATGCCGTTCCACTCGATCATGATCATATTGGGATCGTAAAAGTCATCCAGATCGCTCAGAAACTTCGTCGTAAGCTGTTCCTGTTCTTCTACGGCGATGATACTCACGCCTTTTTTCGAAAGTTCAACCTCGTCATACTCCTCCTCGCCCTCTTCCGCCAGGATCAACAGAAGTCTGCCGGAAGAAAGAAAGTTCGGATCGTTCAGGGTATCACGTATAAATGAGGTCTTCCCGCTGTCCAGAAAGCCGTTTATGACAAATACGGGTTTTTCCATAAAAACGAATCCTTTCGTCTGTATCAGTCGAGCTCAAAAAGTTCGCGGATGGCATCCTCGTTCATCTTGCTGCCGATCACACAGATACGGCCGATGATGTCCGGAGCGCCGTCGCGGATCTCGTACTCTCCGGGCGTCAGATCGAAGTAATGCCATTTGCCTTCCGCATCGGGAAGCATGCCCTTTGCGCGAAGGATCATGCCGTAATCCTCGGAATTTGCAAGCTTCTCGAGGATATCGTGAAGGGTATCCTCCTCGTAGCGGCGAACAGTCTCGCGGCCGAAGCTCGTGAACACCTCATCCGCGTGATGATGGTGATGATGGTGATGTCCCTCATGGTCATGATCGTGGCAGTGGCATTCCTCACCGTCCTCGTGATGATGATGGTGATGTTCATGCTCGTCCTCATCGTCGTCATCGTCGTCATGATGGTGATGATGCTCGTGCTCGTCCTCATCGTCGTCATGATGGTGATGGTGCTCGTGCTCGTCCTCATCGTCGTCATGATGGTGATGGTGGTGATGCTCATGTTCGTCCTCCTCGTCATCATCGTCATGGTGATGGTGGCACTCACACTCGTCGTCATCGTCATCATCGTGATGGTGTCCGCATACCGGGCAGACATCCTCTTCCTCAAGCAGCTGCTTGGCAAGGTCCACCTTGGTCTCCATCGCCTTCAGGATCTGTTCGCCCGTCAGTTCATCCCAGGGAGTCGTGACGATCGTCGCGTCCGCATTTTTCTCGCGAAGAAGCTTCACGCATGCCTGCAGCTTATCCTCGGAAACGAACTGGCTGCGGCTCAACAGGATCGTGTGTGCGCACTCCACCTGGTTGTTGAAGAACTCGCCGAAGTTCTTCATGTAGATGCGGCACTTGCCCGCGTCAACAACGGTCACAAGGCCGGTGACGACCATCTCCGGGTCCCCGATGCTCTCGATCGCGCGAACAACGTCGGAAAGTTTGCCGACACCTGAGGGCTCGATGAGGATGCGGTCCGGATGGAACTGCTCCTTCACCTGCACGAGCGCCTTGCCGAAATCTCCGACCAGCGAGCAGCAGATGCAGCCCGAGTTCATCTCAGTGATCTCGATGCCGGCGTCCTTCAGAAAGCCGCCGTCAATACCGATCTCGCCGAACTCATTTTCAATCAAAACCACCTTCTCGCCCTTGTATCCATCCGCGAGAAGCTTCTTGATGAGCGTCGTTTTGCCGGCGCCCAGAAATCCGGAAAATACCGTTACCTGAATCATGTTCATATCCTCCTTGCTGCTTGAGCAGCATATCATTCTACTGTACTCCTGTCGTTCCGAAGCCGCCGCGCGACTCTCCGCCGAGGTGCTCGACTTCCTCAAACTCGAGTTTCGGCTGATTCTTCATAATGCGGAACTGGCAGATGCGGTCGTTTACATGGATGACCGTGTCGCGCATCGCGAGCACCGGATACTTCCACTCGTCCTCGTCTCCGCAGTAACTCTGGTCGACAACTCCCATGTGGTTAGTCTGGATGATGCCGAAATTGCGGAACGTCGAACTCCGCGGCACGATGTGCGCCTCATAGCCCTTCGGCAATTCCACTGCGATCCCGAGGCGGATCAGGCGCCATTCGCCCTGTTTCATCTCAACCTCCTCGGCGCAACGCAGATCGATCCAGTCCGAAACGCCGTCAATGTAACGCAGTTTCTCGATTTCCTTGCTGATGTAGCGAATCTTCAGCGTCTCCATACTGACTCCTCACATTGCGCGATAAAACGCAAGATACCCCTGCAAAGCCTCGTAAAGATCTGCCTTGCTGATCACTTCCCACGGCGCGTGCATATTCTGCACTGCGACACCGCAGTCGATGACGTTCATCCCGTAATTGCCCATGATGTAGGCGATCGTTCCGCCGCCGCCCTGGTCAACCTTGCCGAGTTCCGCCGTCTGGAAGCTCACGTTTGCATCGTCAAACGCCTTGCGGATCTTCGCAAAATACTCCGGATTCGCATCGTTGGATCCGCTCTTTCCGCGCGAGCCGGTGTACTTGTTAAACACTAACCCGCAGCCGAAGTACGCTGCATTGCCGCGCTCGAACACGCTCGGATAGTTCGGATCGTATGCCGCGCTGACATCCGATGAGAGCATCACCGAATTCTGCATCGCGCGGCGAAGCTTGAGTTCACTGTACTCGCCGAGGCGGTCAAGCAGTTCCGCAACCGCATTTTCGAAAAATTTCGAGTGCATGCCGGTCGCGCCGACGCTGCCGATTTCCTCCTTGTCAACGAGCAGGCAAACGAGCGTGCGATCGGGAGTTACTGCATTCTTGTCCGTGACAAGACGGAACATAGCCTCTGCCGAAGGATACGCGCAGCAGCGGTCGTCGTGACCGTAGCCCATCAGCAGGGAATCGTCGATTCCCATGTTGCGTGCCTCGCCCGCCGGAACGATCTCGATCTCCGCGGAGAGGAAGTCATCCTTTTCCACACCATACTTCTTGGAGAGCAGTTTCCACACATTTGCGCGTACCGCGTACTCCTTCTCGCCCTTCAGCGGGATCGTGGCGAACGTCACATTGAGGTCCTCGCCCTCGACCACGGTCGCTCCCTGCTTCTGCAGCTGGGTTGCGCCGAGGTGGATCAACAGATCGCTCACACCGAACACCGGATCACCGGGTTCATCACCGATGTTGACCTTTACGGTCGTGCCGTCCTTGCGGCAAATGACCCCGTGCATCGCGAGCGGGATCGTCACCCACTGGTACTTCTTGATCCCGCCGTAGTAATGCGTATCCAGAAGCGCAATCTCCGTATAGTCGTCCTCGTACACCGGAACCTGTTTCAAGTCGAGTCTCGGAGAGTCAATGTGCGCACCGAGAATCTTCATGCCGTTCTCGAGCGGCTCGCTGCCGACCGTGAACAGCGCCACAATCTTGCCCATGAGCGAAGCGTACAGTTTGTCACCGGGCTTTGCCTTCTTCACATCCGCAAGATTTTTAAACCCGAGCGTCTTGGCTTTCTTCAAGATCGAATCCGCGCACTCGCGCTCCGTCTTGTTCTCACTGATGAACCTGCGGTACTCCTCCGCAAAATCCATCACCGCTGTAAGCATCTTTTTGTCGTACTTCAGCCATGCATTGTCAGCAAGTTTCGTGCTCATTTTTTCCTCCTTACGCGGCAGCCTTCCGTCACCGGTCGATGGCTGCCTCCGCTATCTTGTTCAATTCATCGGCCGTGAACTCGTATTTCTTTCCGCAGAACTGACACACGACCTCCACGGACTCGTCACCGTGGATCAGCGAGAGCAGATCCTCCCGCCCGAGGCTCGCAAGCCCCTTGGTATAGCGCTCCTTCGAACAGTTACAGGAAAATGCAGCGTCGCACTCCCCTGTGAACTCCGGGTTCAGCCCTTCGAGAACTCTCTCTAACATTCCCTCCGGGGAAAGCCCTGCAGAGAGCATCTCCGTCACGGACGGAAGCGCCTTCAGGTTTGTCTCCAACTGCGAGATCACCTCATCCGGAACATCCGGCATCAACTGTACGATAAATCCGCCGGACTGCAGAACGCTCCGATCGCGATCAACCAGCACACCGAGCCCGACGCTCGAAGGCGTCTGCTCCGAAGCCGCAAAATAGTACGTAAAATCCTCTGCGATCTCTCCGGTCTGAAGCTCGATATCGCCGACATACGGCTCCTTCAGCCCGAGATCCTTGATGACGCTCATCACGCCGATGCCGACTGCGGCTCCGACTCCGAGATGACCGTCCGGCCGGTCCGGCGCTTCCGCGTTAGGATTTCCTACATAGCCTTTAACATTGCCGTGGGAATCTGCCGTAGCAAGGAGTCCCTTGAGCGGTCCCGAAGCATCGATCCGCACCGTCAGAACGTCTTTGTCACCCTTCATCATGATTCCCATCATCGCCGTCGCGCTGAGGAGTCTTCCCAGTGCCGCCGTTGCGACCGGTGTCAGATCATGTGCCCTGCGCGCTGTCTCCGCAATCCCTCGCGAAGTGATTGCAAAGGCGCGGACAAACTCATCCGCGGCTGTCGCGCGTACAATATAATCTCTGTCAGCCATAATATTTTTGTTCCTGAAATCCTTCCTTCGCAATGATCACGATCCGTTCCGACGCTTCCGTCGCAGGACGCTCCGTGTATGCGTCATACGCTGCTACGAACGTCATTCCGCTCTCGGCGAGCAGCTCCCTGATCTCGTCAAGGTCATACGCCATCTGCACGTGAAGCTCGTCCTGCCTTGTGTAAAGCTCGCTCTCGTCCTTTAGAAACATGGTGAGGCGGTACTCGTTGCGCCCGCTCTTCGCATCGTACGCATTGTCCCAGATCAGCGTGGCGTCCTCGTAGTCCTCGACACGCACACGGTTTCCGAGAACCTTCTCGTAGTAGCTACGCGTCTTCATGTCAAAGCAGAACACACCCTCGCGATCCAGATAATTGTTGACGAGAGAAAATGTTTTCCGAAGGTCCTCCTTCGTCAGCAGATAATTGAGCGTATCGCAGACGCTCACGATCGCAGCGGTCGTCCCATACAGTTCAAACGACCGGATGTCCTGACAAAGGAAAGTGATCCTGCCGTCGGCGGATTCGCATTCCGGGGCATCGTCGGGGTCACTGCAAGGATCGCAGCCAATGTTGCTTACCGGGTCAATGAATGATTCATTTTCCGGATCATCGTCATCGGTATCGTCATACAGATCAGCGAGACGCTCATACTCCTTCTCCTGCGCGACCATAAGCATCTCCTCCGAGGCGTCGATCCCGATCACATCGTAGCCCGCGTCCCGCAGCCTGCGACTGATCTTGCCGGTTCCGCATCCGAGCTCCGCAACGATACCGCCGTCCGGCACTCCGTTGGCGCGCAGAAGCGCCGTGATGCGCGCTGCCCACTCGTCGTACGGTACATTGTCCATGCAGAGGTCATAAATGCGTGAAAAGGAAGAATACGGTTTCATGCGGTCCCACCAGGTCAAAAAGTTGAAAATCAAGTATTGCCTTTCGCGGATACGAAAGGCAATTCCTGTTTCTCAGTGATTGTATTTCGTCGTGCTGAAGCCGCATAAATGCCCTTCAGCGCCGTGAAAAAACTGTTCTGATTTCGCAACGAATGGCTCCCGCATATGCGAAAGCCAATCGTTCGTAACCATTACTTGTCAAGTTTTGCAATGTCGGCGAATACCGGTTTCAGCGCCGGATAGATGGAGCGGAACAACTGGTAGCGCTTCTCGTACTCCGCAACGATTGCCGGATCCTGCTCGATCGTGTCAACGACGCGGATCAACTTGCCGGCAGCTTCCTCAACGGAAGCATACTCGCCGCAACCGACAACCGCAAGGATCGCTGCACCGTAGCCGGGGCCTTCCTCACAGTTGATCTTGTCAACCTTCACGTTCATGATGTTGGCAAGAACCTTGCACCACAGCGGGCTCTTTGCACCGCCGCCGATCGCGCGGATGCGGTCGATCTTAACGCCGAAGGAGCGTGCGATCTCAAGGGCATCGCGGAGCGCGTAGGTAACGCCCTCCATAACCGCAAGCGTCATATCCTCGCGCTTCGTGTTCATCGAGAGACCGACGAAGCAGCCGCGTGCGTCAGGATTGTTGTGAGGCGTGCGCTCACCCATGAGGTACGGCAGGTAGAACACATTGTTGGTTCCTACGTTGGTGATGTTCTTCTGCTCAGCGGCGTAATCCTTCGTTCCGATGATATCATCCATCCACCACTTGTTGGAGGAAGCAGCGGAAAGCATGCAGCCGAGGAAGTGGAACTTGCCGTTCGCATGCGCGAAGGAATGCATTGCGTTCGCGTCGTCCACGGCGAACTCATCCGTCGCGATGAACACCGTGCCGGACGTTCCGAGGGAAACGCTGCACATACCGTGCTCAAGCGTACCGGTTCCGACAGCGCCCGCAGCGTTGTCGCCTGCGCCGGCGATGATCTTCACGGTCTTCGGAAGTCCGAGTTCCTCTGCAACCTCGGGAAGGATCGTTCCGACTACTTCATAGCTCTCAAAGATCTTGGCAAGCTGCTCCTCCTTGATGCCGACAATGTCGATCATCTCCTTGGACCAGCACTTATTTTTCACATCGAACAGGAGCATACCGGAAGCATCCGACACATCCGTGCAGTGAACGCCCGAGAGAAGGTACGCAAGGTAATCCTTCGGAAGCATGATCTTGCAGATCTTCGCAAAGATCTCAGGCTCATTCTTCTTCACCCACAGAAGCTTCGGTGCGGTGAAACCGGTGAGTGCCATGTTGGCCGTGTACTCACTGATCTTCTCGCGTCCGATCACGTTGTTCAGATAATCGCACTCCTCCTGGGTACGTCCGTCGTTCCACAGGATCGCGGGACGAAGCACATTGTCGTTCTCATCGAGGATGACAAGACCGTGCATCTGACCGCCGAAGCTGATGCCCGCAACTTCACCGGCATCAAATCCGGCAAGAAGCTCCTTCACACCGGCCTTCATCTGCGTCCACCAGTCCTCCGGCTTCTGCTCCGACCAGCCCGTCTTCGGAAAATACAAAGGATACTCCTTGGATACAATATTCTTGATCGCGCCCTCACCGTCCATCAGCAGAAGCTTGACGGAAGAGGTTCCCAGATCGACACCGATATAATACATAAATACTCCCTCCGTGATTGTTTCATTTCGTTCGGAAAATGCCGTGAATATGGCATAAACCGCCATTGCTAATCATACTAAATTCCGCATAATCTGTCAAGATGGGAAACACGGTTCCGACGCTGTCCGCGCGCGGAAAGAACGCCTGTGAAACCGCTGTTTTCCGTACTTTCCGAAGTATCGGCCAAAGGAAGCTTTTCTACTCGCTCTCAAAGGACAACAGCCCCATCAGATCGCGCGGCGCCATGAACGTTACCGCGTGCTTTTTGACCGACATGTGAGCCTGCATGCATGTGCCGCCGTACTCCCCGTCGATGGTCCAGGCGACTTCCTCCTCAAACTCGAACACCGCCTCCGAGATGTGGCGGAACACGATCAGCGGATTGTTAAAATTGCCCCTGCGGATATCGTTGAGAAGCCCCGGTACCTGCAGAGCGCCGGGTTCCCGGATCAGGAACAGCTCGTATTTGCCGTCGTTCAGGCGCACGTCGGGACCGGTGATCCCGCGGAAGCCTCCGATGGAGGAGGCGCTGACTACCATGCCGACGATGAAACTGCCCTCGATCACCTCGTCCGGCAGCGTGATCACGGCATTAACCGTCTCGATGTTCGTGAGCGCGCCCGCTCCGTTCAGCACATATGCAGCGTGACCGAACACATTTTTCATCGACTGCGAGGTCGCGTACGAAACGTCGGAGAAAAGTCCGAACGCAGCCGTGTAGACAACGTATTTGCCGTTGAAGCAGCCGATATCGCACGGATACTCCATGCCTGTTTTGGAGAGTTCCGCCGCTGCCACAATGTCCTTGGGCAGGCACATGGAATAGCCGAAATCATTCGTGCTGCCGGCGGGCAGATACACGATCGGCACCCTCTCGCTTTCCTCGCACTCCATCATCCCCTCCACGACCTCGTGAAGCGTGCCGTCACCGCCGGAGCAGACCACCTTGACGCAGGCGCCCTCCTTCAGGTATGCCTTCACCGCCTCCTTCGCATCGTTACGCTTTCGCGTCGGCGAGATGACCAGGTCGCTGGAATCGTCGATCAGCTGATATACAACGTCATTCAGCTTCGAAACAATTTTCTTGGTACCCGCATTCGGGTTGTAAACAAACAAAACTTTATCGCGCATAGTCCCCCTTATATGACCGTTTCCGCAGTTTGGAAACCGTGTTCTTACTCGCCTTCCACGGCGATACGCCGCGAGTTATTATACATGATATCAATGGATTTGTTAAGTGCAAACGAGTAAATCGACAAATGCTTTACCTCTCTGCCGAGTCCTCCGGACAACGCATCCGCGTAGAGCTCCAGCTGCACACGGTACCGATCGGTAAGCGTCTTCTCCGCATTGTCGCCTTCCACTCTGTCCGTCTTGTAGTCAACAATATGGATCTCGCCCTTGTATTCAAACCAGGCGTCGATCGTTCCCTGCACAAGCACAGGCTCCTCCGCGCTTCGCGCATCGTCCGACGGAAACACCAGTCTTGCCGGCAGTTTCATGACAAATGAGCGCTCCCTCTCGAGCGTTCCCTGAAGAAATGCCGCGCGCATTTTCAGCCCGAGCTCGCTCTCGAAGAACCGAAGGAACGGTTCCGGTTTCAGATGCATCGCCTCCGCCTCGGAAAGCTGCCTGCGGTCGACCATACCGCGGATTTCTTCCAGGACATTTTCCGCAGTATTTTCCCGGGAATAATCGTGAAGCTGCAGATATCGATGGCATGCGGTACCGAACATCGTCGGGGAGAGCCGAGATGGCTGCTCGTCCGGTTCCCTCGCAAAGGCCGGGATCGGAAGGCTCTGCTCATCCGGCTGGATCGTCCATTCGGGCGCAATCCTGTCGGTCGTCACGGTCTTCTCCTGTTCTTCCTCCTCCGCCTCCTTCGCAAGGTACTTCTGTTTCTTTACATACGAAACAGAGACTTTGACCGGGATATCCGGCGAATCCTCGTCATGGCTGTAGCGGTACCGGAACGCATGGTACCTGTCCAGTTCCTCCGTGTAGTTTCGATACAGCTCGGCTTCCTCCGGCGTGAGGCCGCCGTTCGGATATGTTGCATTCCCCTGTGCGGCGCCGTCATTTCGGGCTTCCGTGTGATTCTGCGCCGTTGCATCAGTCTGCCCCGGTGTTTTCTCTCCGTCTGTCACATCTTCCGCATCCCAAGCAGCCGGCTCGTCAGGACACATGCGAAGCGTCCACGAACCGATCTTCGCGCAGTAATCCTCCGGCAGACTCGATCCCATGTAGAAGCGTTCCGTCTCCTCCTCCGTGCACATGCCCGCTATGGCGCGAAGTAATAGCGGAAGGTAGCTCGCATTGCTGTCCAGCATGTCCGTATAGCTCAGTCTGCGGCTGTACCGGAACTGATCACCGAGACAGCTCCCGATCTCATTGACAGAAGGCAAATACCCGGTGACGATCAGTTTCTCCTGAGCCCGCGTCATCGCCACATACAGAAGGCGCAGTTCCTCGCCCACTGTCTCGGAAAGCAGTTTCCGCGAGATCACGCGCTTGGCGAGCGATTCGCTCTTCATTCTGACTCTCGGGTAGAAGATCTCCGGTCCAAACCCGAAGTCATCGTGGATCAGCAGGTTTCCTTTGAGATCGCTCAGGTTTGCCTGTCGCTTCGTATCCGCGAGGATCACGATAGGAAACTCCAGTCCTTTACTTGCATGAATGGTCATCAACCGCACCGCATCGGCATTGCCCTGGGAACTCGTGTCCTCGAAGGAACCGTTGTCATACTGAATGCTGTTGTCGATATATGCTAAAAAGTCCGTGACCCTTCCTGCGGATGTCTCGCGCAGCTGCGCTGCCTTCGCACACAGCATGCGCAGGTTTCTGCGGCGTACTTCACTGTCCGAAAGCCCGCTGCAGTACTCCGCAAAGCCCGTGCTTCCCATGAACTCTTCCATCACTTCGGAAGCACTGATGTACATCGCGTGTTCCCTGAGACGGTCATACTGCGCGATCCAGGTTACGCACTTGGCGGCAAACTTTTCCGACACTCCTTCCGGAAGCTTCGCTCCGCTTTCGGAGGCCGACGCGATCTCGCGGATGACATTTTGCATATACTCCGGCTTTCTTCGCGTCCCGCGCTCCCTTGCCAGGATCATGATCCGTGCAAGGTCGTCCGCGGAAAATCCGAACACCGGAAGCGTCAGTACTTCCGCGAGCGGAATTTCCTGGAACGGATTGTCGATGACACGCAGAAGCGAGATTACCGCCGTTACTTCCGCGGACTCGAAGAATCCGTCCGCCGAGGCGGAGCATGCCGGGATGCCGCTTTCCTGCAGTCTTCTCATCAGCTCCTTATAGAGTTCGCTCCGTGAGCGCATCAGTATCACGATGTCACAATACCGCGCGATCCGGCCTTTCGTGTCCTCCTTATGCTCCGAGTCACGCACGCGAAGCCCGGTCACGGGATCGGTCAGCTCCACTATGCGACGCACGATCATATCTGCTTCCGCGGCTACCGCGCTGTCACCGCCGGTCGCGATCCGGAGTTCACTCTCGTAATCCTTTGCATTCCAGAGGATACTGTCATACGAGTTTCCGTAGATCAGTTCCGCGCGCTTATCGTACTCCACCCCGCCGACATCGCGCCGCATCAGTCTGCGGAACACCTCGTTAACGGAGTCGATCACCTGCTCCCTGCTTCGGAAATTCTTCTGAAGATCGATCCGGTATCCATCGGGCGTTATTATGCCCTGAGATGCGCCCCGTCTCGCCTCGTCGGTATCCTGCGTGAACACATCGCATTTTCCGATAAACAATTCCGGACGCGCCTTTCGAAAACGGTAAATGCTCTGCTTGACGTCACCGACCATGAACATGTTCGGAAGGCCGTCAAAATCGCGGGACACCACACGGAGGATCTCCTCCTGCAGCATATTGGAATCCTGATACTCATCGATCATGATCTCCGCAAAATCGTTCCGTAGCTGCAGTGCAGCCTGCGTCGGCTCGTGGTTTTCCCCGACGAGGATGCGAAGCGCCATATGCTCAATTGTCGAAAAATCATACGCTCCGAGCTCCTTCTGCTTCTCCTCATACCGCGCACGCGCCTTCACGGCAAGCGAACAAAGCGCCGTCATGGAAGCACCGCACTCTTTGTGCATACGCTCCATCCCGCCGCCGAGCATGGCGATTGTATCGGCGATCGTACTGATCGTCTTCTTGTATTTGCCGCGGATCGATTCGCACAGTTTCTTCTGTCCCTCGTCCGTCACTTCCTTGTCCTGTTTTTTCGGCGTTGCACGTGGCCACGCAGGCATAGCGGCAATTCTCGCAGCCAGTTCCCGCGCATCCGCCGCGGCCGTCAACGTGGAGATGATCTCCAGATCATTGGTCATGGCACGCTCGAGATGCGGCGGCATTCCGGGCTCCGTAAACCGCGGCAAAAACGCAGTGAGCAGTTCCTCCGCGTCACATATTCTGCCGTGGTAATCCCGGAACAGGAAATCGGTGTATATGCAGTCAAACGGATCCTGATCCTCGGTAAACATCTTAAGATTCCGCTCCAGCCACTCCTCCGGATAGGCGTTGCTGTCGCACTTCTTGATAACATCCCGCAGGATTTCCACAAGCCTGCTGTCGCCGTATTTTCCGCCGTACCGGGCGACCAGTTCCATGAAATCGGCGTCCTTCCCGGAAAACGCCTCCTCCAGCACCTCGTCGATCGAGGCGGCAAGCAGCGATTCCGCTTCGCTGTTCTCGGTCATACGGAATCCCGGGTTCACATCGAGAAGATGACAGTACCGGCGCACGACCGCCTGGCAGAAACTGTCAATCGTGGATATTTTCGCAAAATGGATGTTTCTCGCCTGTCGCTGCATCCGCTCATTGTTCGGGTCGTCGACAAGCGCTTTCTCGATCGCCTTCTCGATCCTGGTGCGCATCTCCGCTGCCGCGTTGCGTGTGAACGTCACGATCAGGATCTCATCGATATCGACGGGATTTTCTCTGCGCGAGATCATGTTCATGATCCGCGCTACAAGCACTGTCGTCTTGCCGGATCCCGCTGCCGCGGATACCAGGAGATTCCCGATCGGCGCGTCGATCACCCGCTGTTGTTCCACTGTAGGGTTCATATGTCTGCGCCCTCCTTTCCGGAATCCGTCGTATCGTCGGAATTCTCCGCATCGCCGGACGGTTTCGCCGCATTTCCGGGCTCCCGGTACGTTAGCGATGTCCCCGTTTCCCTGCGGCACAGGCCTTTGTAAACGCAGTACCGACAACTGTTATCGGCATAAGCGCCATGTCCGAACCGATACGGTCGGATCGCAATCTCACCGCCGCGGATGCGGGCTACCTCATCCGCAGCAACTGCCTCCACGTCATCCAGGAATTGCTCCAGTTTCTGTCCGGTATAGACACTGCCCTTGCCGAACGTTCCGTTCTTCTGCACACTGACGGAGACGACATCCGAACTGTATGCCTCACCCGGCTGAAGCGTCGCAAAATTGACATCCAGTTGCGAGAGGAACGGATCGGAGACGCTCACAACATCCGATTTCTCGACGCGCATCACGCCGTTCGGCGCATACGATCTCACCGAAACCGTCTCCTCCGTGCCGTCCGGTACCCCGTCGCTGTAATCAACCGTGAGCGGCATGTACAGAGCGGCTGCGGGAACGGCGGTAATCCCCTGATCGCGAAGCATTTTCTCCGTGATGCGAAGGTACAGCGGCAGCTGAATGTCAATCCCGTCGAGCGCAAGCTCCTCCTTGAACGGCTTGCCGCCGGACTTGTAATCGACCAGTTTTAAGAGTGTCGCATCCTTCGTGTCGCACCGATCGATGCGGTCGATCTTGCCGCGGTACCGCACATTTCCGATCTCTTCGGAAAATGTCATCTCGGTCTGATCGATCCGGTAGTGTCCCTGCAACAGCTGCGCGGACAGATTCGGCGCGAGCTTCGTCAGTTCCTCCGTCAGCGAATCAAACAGATATCGGCTTCGGTTATCCTCAAAAAAGCATTCGAACTCCGGAAGCGAGCTCACATGTTCCGCTCCCTCCCGCACGAACGCGATCATTTCCTCCGGAGTCGGGGTGCGTCCCTGTGCACCGATCTCGGACGCCTTAGTGCCGGCATACTCCAATATGGCATGGCACAAAGATCCCGTCTCAAGCTGGGTCGGTTCATACGTGCACCGCTCCTCCGCCGCCAGTCCGTATGCCGCAAAATGCTTGAACGGACACTCGGCGAACGACTCCAGTCTCGTCACGGAATACTCGGTATCTTCCGGATACAGCTGTGCCGCCACCTCCGCGGAGAGCTCCTGCTGACGGAACATTCCCTGCTCCGCCTCCTGAAGCATTTTCCGAAGACGGCTGTCCGACTGCCCGCTTCCTTCCGCGCAATACCAGTCGTAGAGTGTTCGCAGAGCGGCCCGGTCTCCGCTCTCCGTCATCGTTCCCTTCACGGCTTCCGCATAGCGGGACAGAAGCTCCTCCATGCCGCCATCGACCGCGATCCGTTCGAAAAATGTCCGCTCCGTCTGCGCGGTATCCCGAACCCGAAGCTTCGGGAACAGCCGCTGGATTCTGCGGATAATGTATGATTCCGAGAGACTCTTCCCCTCACCGTCCGCGCGCGACCACGTGAGCGTAAGCCGCTCCGACGGCTTCTGCAGCGCTAACAGTACATTGAACTCCTCGCTGTCGACGGACTCCTTCTCGGTGTCCGCGAGGGAAATGTCGTAATCCTTCTTCAACAGTTCGCGCTCCCGGACGTTCAGCAGTTCGCTTCCGTGCCCGGAACCCGGGATCAGGCCTTCGTTCACGCCCGTCACAAACAGGTAACGCACGTGGGAAATGCGGGATCTCTTGCAGTCGCCGATCATCACGCAGTCCGGATCGGGTGGGATCACGCCGAGCCTCATCTCGGCAAATCCGGCATCGAGCAGGTCCATATACTCCCGAAGCGGCATTGTCTCCTCGGGCAGAATCTCATGGAGGCGATCCATAAGCTCGATGACCCCGCGGTATGCCGCGATCAGTTCCTCGGCCCTTCTGCGGTTCCACGGAACCGGCTCGTTTCCGATCTCGGCCTCCAGTTTTCGAAGGTTCCCCGCGACATGTTGCTGCAGGAACCGGTACAGTTCCTCTGTCTTCTCCCGTACGGTCGTCGAAGCGGACGTCATTACCTCGGCGAGCGGAACGATCTTCTCCGTGATCTTCTGCGCCAAAGCAATGCACTCATTTGCCTTTGTGACCCTGCGTCCGCCGTAATCGCCCTTCAGGCCGCGCTTCCACATGGACAGGCCGCGAACCCCTCTCGCGATCAGGAAATTCTCCAGATGGCACAGCATGTCACGGTCATAGTCATATCGGTTGAGCGGGTTTTTCAGCCATCGCATGCAGACGTCCGTGCGCATGTCCGTCCGGAACATCTGAAGAAGGCTGCGAATGTAATCGACGAGGCAGTTGTCCATAACCTCGGAGGTTCGGTCGATGAAAAAAGGAATCCCCGCTTCGGAAAATGTTCTCCGGAACACTTCCGAGTACGCTTTCACATCCCCGCAGACGATGCCGAAATCCCGATACCGAACATTCCCTTCGCCCGAGGCATCCCGCACCAGCCGCGCGATCTCCGTAGCAACAAATCGCACTTCCGACTCGCGGTCAGCGGCGGAAACCAACTGCAGTGCGCCGGTTTCGCTTCCCGTATAAGCGCCCTTTCCGCGGCGGAACAAGGAGGAAGCGAGGTAATTCAGCTCCGGATTATCCCCTTCTTCCACACCGGGAACAACAATTCGCTCAACCGTGTGTCCGCTCTCCTGCGCCAGACGCTCCATCGTGCGCATCGTCTCCCGGCTCATGCGGAAACACTCCGTCTTTACGCTGTCATTTTCCGTTTCACCGGGATCGATCGTAACCGTGATCACGACGTCACGGCATGTTTTCATCAACTCCCCGACAAGGTTGTACTGCGTCGGGGTAAATCCGGTATAACCGTCAAAATACAGAATGCTGTCGCGAAGCCGCTTCGATTCCCTCACAAGCGGACACATGGCGTTGTAAATATCGTCCTCCGTGATCTTCGTGTCCCCGCATTTTTCGCGGAACCATCGATAGACTCCGGAGAGTTCACTCAGTTTATCCGCAAGAAGCGTATCCTCCGTTCTGCCGGAGGCTTCGGCAAGCGCTTCGGCGGACACTTCGTAGCGCACGAACTCAGACAGGAGCGATTTGACTTCCGTGACAAATCCGGGCATCGCCGCTTTACTCCCGAACCGCGGCAGTTCCTGCGCGTGCTCGGACAGGACTCTGCGTAGCAGAAGGCTCTTCCCGATGTCGTCCAGAACACCCGGAAGACGGTCCCCAAGCTCATCCATCAGGCGATGCAGCAGCCGGCGGAAACTAACGATATCGATCTTCAGCACGCAACCGTATCTCTGCATGGACGTGAGTTCCTGTTCCGCCTCCAGGTTCGCCTGTTCCGGAACGAAGAACACCACTTCCCGCTCCTCCCGGGCACTGCGGTCAAGCATGTCCCGCAGCAGTGCCTGACGGTTGTTTTTCACAGAGTTTCCGATGATAAAACGAAGTGCCATGAAGCTTTGCCCCCATATCTGTCCAAGCCGCCGATGCGGCTGTCGTTTCTGTCAGTATAGCATAAAAAAGCGCATGAAAAAAGCAAACATTTGCATGCAAACGTTTGCTCATTAAATCCCGGGGATGTCGGCTCCGCTTTTTGACTCCCAGCGTAAAGCCAGGTGGGTGACCGCACGCATGCTTCTGCCTTCCACTGACTAAGGAGGCCTGACATCCACATGCAAATATAGGAATCCCTTATGTCGATTTGTAGGTTCAAAAATGACGGAGAACCCGAGCATCCCGGGAAACTGGTATCTTAGTCATCACATCAGACTGAGAAACAGGCAATCACATCCCGAAAACGGATCAATCCTCTTTCTTCGCCTTCTCCACTTCGATGACAGCGCTCTTCTTCATCGGGATACGGCAGTTCTTGTTGCTTCCGAACTCCACGATGATGATGTCCTGCCCTTCCACCATGTCGATGATCACGCCGTAAAATCCGGCGGTCGTAAGTACGCTGTCACCGATCTCCAGCGAGGAGAGCAGCGCCTTCATCTTCTTGTCCTGGTTGGACTGCGGGCGAAGGATCATAAAATAGAAAACCGCAACGAAGATCACCAGCGCGATCAACATCGGCCAGATCGATCCGGTACCCTCCGTCTGAGTCAAAAACGATACAAAACCAACATTCATAACTTCTTTCCTTTCCGTTCCATCCGCATCAGTCTTCCGCACCGAGCGCAAAGCCGGCAAGTTTCTCCTGCTTGTACGCCTCGTAGCGGCCCGCCTCGATCGCGTCGCGGATCTCTTCCATCATTCTATTATAAAACCGGAGATTATGCAAGACCATAAGTCGAAGTCCGAGCATTTCCCCTGCCGTGAGCAGGTGCCGGATATACGCGCGCGAATGGTTACGGCACGCAGGACAGTCACATCCCTCCTCGATTGGTCTCTCATCCGTTTTATATCGCTCATTCTTAAGATTCAGGCGACCGCGGTTCGTATAGGCATGACCGTGCCGCCCGTTGCGCGTCGGATACACGCAGTCAAAGAAATCCACGCCCCTCGACACGCCTTCCAGAATGTTCGCCGGCGTTCCGACGCCCATCAGATACACGGGCTTCTCTTTCGGCAAATACGGCACCACCGCATCCAGGATCCGGTACATCTCCTCGTGAGACTCTCCTACCGCAAGTCCGCCGACCGCATAGCCGGGAAGATCCAGTTCCGCGATCCTCTTCGCGTGTTCGATCCGGATATCCTCGTAAATGCCGCCCTGGTTAATTCCGAAAAGCATCTGCGAGGGGTTGACCGTGTCGGGCAGCGCATTCAGTCGATCCATCTCCGCCTTGCACCGCTCAAGCCACCGCGTCGTGCGGTCCACCGATTTTCGGATATAGTCCTTCTCCGCGGTACTCGGAGGACATTCGTCAAATGCCATGGCGATGGTCGAGCCGAGATTCGACTGGATCCGCATGCTTTCCTCCGGTCCCATAAAGATCAGGCGGCCGTCGACATGAGAGTGAAACGACACTCCCTCCTCTTTGATTTTCCGAAGACCGGCCAGCGAAAACACCTGAAACCCGCCGGAATCAGTCAGGATCGGCTTGTTCCAGTTCATAAAGCGATGAAGTCCGCCGCAGGCGCGCACGATCTCGTCTCCGGGGCGCACATGCAGATGGTACGTGTTACACAATTCCACCTGCGTGCCAATGCACTCAAGGTCCGGTGAGGAAACCGCTCCTTTGATGGCCGCTACCGTTCCCACGTTCATGAACACCGGCGTCTGAATGGTACCATGCACCGTGACGAGCTCGCCCCGTTTTGCACGGCCATCCGTTTTTATGATCCGATACATTCCACCCTCCGGGTTACTGTTTCTTTATGAACCGTAGTCCCACTAAAAGCGCTGAAAAAACGATAAACACAAGACCGGACATCATCAGTTCGGACGAATTCTTAACTGCAGAGATGATCAGCAAAACGACACCGATCAACAGCATTCCCGTAGAAAACACGATCCCGAAAGCCGTATCCGAACGGTTCCGGTCCTGTCGGTTCAGGTATACGCCGTCGTTTGAGCTGCTTCCGACTTCCGCGATCGATGTCGGCCGCGAACCGCGCACATAGTACTGCGCAAACTTGTTGACTTCCTCCTGAAGCGCGAAAAATGCGTTGTTCACTTTCGTCGAATCGACGCTTGCCTCACTGTTCTTCAGGATGGCAAACGGATCATCCACGTACTGCGAAGTGCAGTACTGAACATAGTTTCTCTTGGAGAGATCTGTCAAAAGTGTCCCGCTCGGTCCGGTCAGGTCTTTCGCGCCCGCGCCTCCGATCTCCTCCAGAATATTCTTCATCTCGTCAAACGCACGGTTCACGTTCGGCATGATGTTATCACTCTCACCGTTCTCAAACGCGTTTCCTGCAGACATACATGCATCATAGAGTTCCGCGAACTGCTTCACGCACAAAAAATCTTCCGAGTACCCCATACTTCTTCCTTTCCCGACAACGGTATCGTCGTAATCGCGACAGTACCATGTCGAATACCGGATTCCTTTCCAAAGGAATCTCCGTAAAATCCTTCCCACAATGCACAAAAGGCCAACGGCGCATTGCCTTATAAGCAATCCGACATTGGCCTTTCGACAGGGGCAGTAGGATTCGAACCCACGACCTGCGGTTTTGGAGACCGTTATTCTACCAGCTGAACTATACCCCTTTATGTGTGTGGCTCTTGCGAACCGCTTTCACATATTACTACACGGAAGAATAATTGTCAACCGAAAAATTGCATATGATGCAAGGTTTTATGCATTACTTGCATGTGATGCAAGTTTCTCTGTATTACATGCAGGAGACGCCGTCTTGACGTCTCCCGCATTTTCCGTATTACGCTGTTTCGATCTTGTTTGCTTTGTGAAGGTTGTGGCGCTCCACTGCCTCCTCACGCATCTTGTACTTGAGGATCTTGCCTGCCGCGTTCATCGGGAACTCATCCACAAAATCGACATAGCGCGGCACCTTGTGCTTTGCCATGTGCGTGCGCACGTAGTCCTTGATCTCGTCCTCGGTGCACTCGCAGCCGTCCTGCAGGATCACGCAGGCCATGATCTCCTCACCGTAATCCGCATCCGGAACACCGATAACCTGAACATCCTTCACCTTTTCGTAGGTGTACAGGAAGTCCTCGATCTCCTTCGGATAAATGTTCTCGCCACCGCGGATGATCATATCCTTGATGCGGCCGGTGATCTTGTAATATCCGTCCTCAGGTCTTCGAAGAGCCAGGTCGCCCGAATGCAACCAGCCGTCCTCGTCGATCGCGGCTGCCGTCGCCTCCGGCATCTTGTAGTAACCCTTCATGATGTTGTAGCCGCGCGCGCAGAACTCGCCCGGTACACCGTCCGGCAGATCCTCTCCGGTCTCCGGATCCACGATCTTGGTCTCTACGCCGAAGATCGAAGGTCCTACCGTATTGACGCGCTGCTCGATCGTATCGGTCGTCTTGCTCATCGTCGTCGCCGGCGAAGCCTCTGTCTGACCGTACGTGATAACGATCTCGGGCATGTGCATCTTCTCGATGACTTCCTCCATCGTCTTGATCGGGCACGGCGAACCCGCCATGATACCGGTTCTCATATGCGAGAAATCGGTCGTTGGGAAATTCTCATGCCCCAGCATCGCGATAAACATCGTCGGAACGCCGTGGAAGCACGTGATCTTCTCCTGGTTGATGCAGTGAAGGCTCTTTCTCGGGGAAAATGCGGTGATGGGCGACATCGTGACACCGTGCGTCACGGAAGCCGTCATCGCCAGCACCATGCCGAAGCAGTGGAACATCGGAACCTGGATCATCATGCGGTCCGCAGTGGACAGATCCATGCAGTCGCCGATGGCCTTGCCGTTGTTGACAACATTGTAGTGCGTAAGCATAACGCCCTTCGGGAAACCCGTGGTTCCTGAGGTGTACTGCATGTTGCACACGTCGTTCTTGTCAACCGCTGCACGGTGCTTCTCCACCTCGGTAAGCGGCACGGTCTCGCCGAGCTTCATCGCCTCGTCCCATGTGAAGCAGCCGGGCTGACGGCTGTCGGTCGTGATGATGTTCTTCAGGTACGGCAGTCTCTCGCTCTCCAGCTTACCGGGCTCGCATGTCGCAAGCTCAGGGCAGAGTTCCTTGATCGTGCCCACGTAATCGCAGTCCTTGAAGCCGTCGATCATGACGAGCGTGTGCGTGTCGGATTGGCGCAGAAGATACTCGATCTCGTGGATCTTGTACGCGGTGTTGACCGTAACCAGCACTGCTCCGATCTTCGTTGTCGCCCAGAACGTGATGTACCATGCCGGCACGTTGGTCGCCCAGATGGCCACATGGTCGCCCTTCTTCACATCCATCGCGATCAGCGAGCGAGCGAAATTGTCCACGTCGTCACGGAATTCCGGGTAGGTTCTCGTATAGTCAAGCTCCGTATAGCGGAACGCGTACTGCGTCGGAAAAGCCTCGCAGATGCGGTCCAGCACATCCGGGAACGTATAATCGATCAGGCGCTCCTTCGGCCAGATGTAGTTGCCGGTGCCGCGGTTGTCCGTCTGAAGCGCGTGCTTGTGCTTTGTCTTGTAAGGCCGCATGTAGTTCGCGAACTGCGGGAACACAACCCACGCGTCCGCCAGTTCTGCCGACCAGCGCTTTACCCACTCAAGAGATACGTAGCCGGTGTAATGCATGCTCTGCAGCGCGGCAAATGCCTCCTTTAAGGGCATGTCACCGTCGCCCATCATGCGGTACGAAATCTTGCCGTCACGGCACACGGAATCCTTCACGTGAACGTACTTGATATACTCGCCCAGGTTTGCAACCGTCTGCTCCGGAGTCTCGCCGAAGTTCCGGTACGGATGATGAATGTCCCAAAGAGCGGCGATCTTTCTGCTTCCTACCGCATCCAGGATCTTCTTCAGGCGGGCGGTATCGGAATAAACACCGTTCGTCTCCACGATCATCGTCACATTGTACTGCTCCGCGATCGGAACAAGCTGCTTGAGCGTCGAGATGATCGCTTCGTCGTCAACCTCGCCCTCCGGTGCCGGATGCTCATCCGCAAGCACGCGAATGTATGCCGTTCCGAGAGCATTGGCCAGCTTGGCGTAAGCTGTCAGCTCGGACATGATCTTCGGAAGCTTTGCCTGGTACTTCAACGCGATTCCCGACGAGAGGCACGGTACCTCGATCCCGATCTCGCGAAGTTTTGCCACCGTCTTCGGCAGCTGTTCTTCGGAAAACGGCTTCGCCCTGGTCGCGAGAATATCATTTCCCAGACCGCGGATCTCGATGCCGTGATAGCCGAGGTCCTTCGCCATTGTGTAAATGTCGGTCCAGGAATAATCCGGACAACCCAATGTGGAGAAACTGATCTTCATGATGTGTGCTTTCCTTTCATTCATCCAGTATTTATCGGCGTCAGCGTTCTTGAGACGGTAACCTCGCGAGCAGCGCTCACTCAGTGTACATGCGCGCAAAAACGCCTCTATCTTCCTTTCGGAAAATAGAGGCGCTGATAAACGCGGTACCACTCTACTTCATGATCGCTCATGCACTCAGTGAGCACGGACAGTCGTCGATGCTCTTCCCTCTGGTAACGGCGGGCTCCCGGCACGATCTACACAACCTTCGGTCTTCAATCGGCAGCTCCCAGGCGAGTTCACCCTGCATCTTCGACTGTCTCGCATCCACCGACAGCTTTCTGAACCGGATACACGGTTACTATTCCTGCTCAACGCATTTTCCAAGGACTAAAAAGTCCCGTTGCGCGTTATGGTACAACATGATTTCGGAATTGTCAACACTTTTTTCAAAGCAAATGCGGTCCGCTCATACAGGCGGACCGCACAAGGTTTTCTTCTTTGAAATGTATTGCTGTCTCCCTGCTTTTGCTTCGCAGGCTTCACCGCCTTCCTGCTTCTACTTCGCAGGCTTCACCGCCTTCCTGCTTCTACTTCGCAGGCTTCACCGCCTTCACGTCCTCGGGCGTGCAAGGGATATTGGAATAGCGGGCCTTCTCGTACTTCTCCAGAAGGATATCGTCATTTTCCTGAGGCATGCCGGTTCCGAGCAGTTCCTCCGGCGTTTTCTCGGGAATATCCACGTCTCCGAATTTGTCGAATACGGTGCGCTTGAACGTACGACGGATCTTCCGCGCGTACGCATTCTCGTCGATCACATCGTCGTCCCGAACGCGGATAACCTCATCCTGGATCGGGAGCAGAGTCTTCTTCAGGTCGATGACATGGTCGGTTTCCATACTGGTCTTTGCGTCCGTGATCTTCGTCATCAGAATACGCACCATCTGGTAGGTCGCAAACAGAAGGAATGCACCGATCAGGATATAGATGATATTGACAGCCGTTTCACTCAGTCCACCGCTGTCCGTGGGCACCGTAAATCCGTCGCCGCCGATAATCTCCGGTGTAGGTGTGACCGGTGAGCCCGGTTCCGTTGCCGGTATGTTCGGTGAATTCAATTGTGCAAGGTTAAACCTCTCGGACAGACTCTTTATGATCCGGCTCCACAGTTTGTTGAGCGATTTCCACATCGGAAGGATCGCAATGGAAAGAACAAGAAGCGCCGTCGCGAGATACCAGAGTCGATACGCGCGAAGATTTCCGAGCGTTACATGGTACACTGCCATGTAATCGGCGTCGCGGTTCACGCGCACGAATTTTACGTAATGCTTCAGATAAATGGCATAGATATTCATAGCGATGAAAGCGATCAGAATGATCATTTCCACCCAGGAAGTCTCCTGAAGATCAAGCATTCCGGCAACCATGTAACAGATAAACACGATCAGTCCGAGTGGCAGGAATACGATCTCATGGCCGCCCTTCCCGCTCTTGCTCATAAACATGCCGGTGAAAACCCATGCAACAATTCTTGCCAGGATAAGAGCGCCGGCAATTCCGAGGATCATCAGCCAGAGTCGATCCCCCATCAACTTGTGCACATACGCGACCAGTGCGATCGCATACATGATCAGAAACACGCTGAAATGGCGAATGTAGAAAAGCTGCAGTTCATACCGCTGAATACGGAATTGATCTTTCATCGCACACCTCCTACATATTTCTCGGCTTCCAGAGAGCCGTACAGCCGGACAGCTCTGCGGGAAGTTCCGGCAGTTTCTCGCCGATGATCACGAGACAGCACGGAGCCCCCATGCGGATCCGGGAACAAACTCGCTTCTCAAATTCGGAACGAAGCGAATAAGTGACATACAACACACTGGTGTTCTGATTTTCCTCTTCCGCCGAAAAATCATTGCCGTCCCCGAGCTCCATTTTCTCACGCATTGCCTGCTGCATCTTCTTCGCGTCGAAAATGGTCTCGTAGTCGATCTTCGCAAGGCCGATCTCAATGCTGGAGAGATGACCCATCGAGCTTCCCTCCGAGATGATCAGCGGCGCCCCGCCGTTCGAGCCGGACACGTTGCATTCCATCGAAACGCTCTGTCCGATCGCCAGTGCGGAGGAGGCGAAACTTACGCCCAGGCGCAACAGCTCCTCCCGCATGTCATCCTCGTGAGGCATCGGGCCGCGCTCCGCGTGAAGCACGATGTGAAGACGCTTGTCCATCGTCGTGTCATAGTAGTTGACCTGCCAGTCGCCGGATCTCGCGGAAGCTTTCCAGTTGATACGCTGGATCGGGTCGCCGGGCTGATAATCCCGAAGACCGGCAAACGCCGAATAATCCTCGTAAAGTTTCAGTTTGGAAACCACATCGCCCCACATGGTTCGGAACGGAAGATCGCCGGTACCGATCTCATAGTTGAACGGTGTGACAAGAAGCTCCGTCGCAGAGTCTGTCATAAAGGCATACTGCTTGGAGAAGAAAATGTCGCTCGCAAGCACCTGAACACCCTCGACGCGGTACGGTCCGCGCTTCGTAGCCTGCAGCGGAAGCCGCCGGATAACCTTCTTGTACCCACCGATGGAAAACAGGTCGTTGCGGTAATAGTGGTCCGTCACATGCTTCGAGTCAAAGTTCTCGATCAGCATGTACCGTGACAACTGGAATTTTACTTTCAATGCGGGAAGGGGCATCGCCTTGTTGTTGGTGATAACCTCCTCAAGGGACACCCATTCACCCTCGTGAGCCGTCTCCTGCGTGAACTGGAGCGAAACGGAGAGCTTCTTCTGCCAATGCTTCCGGTAATACACTCTCATCACCATGTAGGAGGCGACGACTACAAGTAACAGCAGAAATACCTTCATTACGGATCTCCTTAGTTGTTGATTACGGCAATCTGCAACACCGCCCAGGAATCGCGGCAAGCGTTCCAGATTGCGTTAAATTCATTGAGCGACAGCGGCGTGGAACCGTTGCCGAGATACACTCCCAGAGCGGGAATATCCTTCACCCGGTTACAGTACCCTTCGTAACTGCCGTAGCCCGCGCTTCCCGTCTTCTCGTTCTCTACGCCATAGCTCATGACTTCCGCCAGTTTCTCTGCATACTTCAGGGCATCCGACAGAACCTGTTCCTCCTGCCCGTACCGGCATACGATCTTCGAGCCGGTCGTATGGTAAGCGATCACCAGATCCGGTTCACACCCTGTCATCTGCGCGAGCAAAGCCCGCGTCTCCGGCTCCGAGGCTGGCTCCTTGCCGCGATAGTCCTTCGAGGACGGTTCCTCCGCCTCCGTGACGATCTGATTCCACTGGTCGTCAAAATTCCTGCGCAGGTCTACGCCGTTTGCGTTCGCGTAGTAAAACATCAGGTAGTTGTCCATGTCAAGGCTCGTTCCGCCCTGACGGCTGTCACGCTCGTACCATTTCTTCAGATCGCTGATGATGTTCGTATTTTCCACACAACCGAGGTGCTCCTCACTGATCATCACGCCGTCTGGGTTCAGCATCGGGATCACATGGATGGCTACGTAATCGCACAGCTCATTGTACGCAAACCCGTTGTAGTTGCCGGTATCGTAGTAGCACAGGCAGTACTCCGCCTGCTTCATGCACACCAGCGTGCTCATGTACTCCGCCCCGCAGATCCCCGCGCAGAAGAAAATGTGTTTTTTGGCCTTCTCCGGGTTTCCGATCACGATCTCGAAAATACTGCGCTTGTCCTTCGTGGAACCGATGCAGTTCAGTCTCATCCTGTCCCCGTACAGCTTGCGGAGTTCCGTGAGGTCCTCGCACATGGAATCGTAGCTGTACATCTGCCGGGAAGTATCCACGACCGACAACATGGCACTCGAATAAAAATCTCCGCCTCGATCCTCGTGGATCGTCAGCGTCGTGATGTGACTGTTGCTGATATAGGCCGGCATGTTCTCGTAGGAGATGCGGTCCCAGCCGTTCTCTCCGATCCCTGTCCGTGCAAGCGCCGTTCCGTACGAGACGGTATCCACAACCTCCTCGTCAGTTCCGGGTAGTCTGCGGATGTTCAGCGTGTTCGATGTGACGTAAACGACATCGTTCACGACATAGTACCCGTCCGTATCCCGGATCAGCTGCTTCTCCTCTTCCTTGTCCGGAAGCGTCGCAGCGCTTACAACATGCTCATAGTTCGTCATCTCCATCAACGTCACATTGGAGGAGTTCGTCTGTTTGCCGCATGCCGTACACAGCAGCACAACTGCGCACACAGCGGCGACGATCCGAATTTTCATACTCAATCCCTTCTCTCCACACAGTCAGATTTCTTTGAAAATGATCAGAAAGCAAAGTCCTTCGGTATCTCCCGAATATTGTGCAGCCCGATCAGCCGGATTCCCTTCGGCGCATCCCCGCGGATCTTCTCACAATCGGCGGCGGACATCACGATGGTCCGATAGCCGAGTTTGGCTGCCTCCCGAACACGCTGCAACGCCTGAGATACGGCTCGCAGTTCCCCGGTCAGTCCGATCTCACCGAACGCAACCGTATGCTCCGGAAGCGGCATATTCCGGTATCCGGAGAGCATTGCAAGAATGATCGGAAGATCAAGCGCGGGTTCCGTCACCCGCAGTCCGCCCGCTACATTGAGATACGCGTCGCATCCGGAAAATGCCACTCCCACGCGCTTCTCGATCACCGCGAGCAGAAGGTTCATGCGGTTGAAATCCGTTCCCGCAGCCGTACGGCGGGGAAGGTTAAAATTCGTCTTGCTGACAAGCGCCTGCACCTCGACAAGGATCGGACGCGTGCCTTCCATGGTCACGGCAACAACTGAACCGGGCTCCGACTCCGGCATGCCGCGCAGCATATGCTCGGACGGGTTTGCAACTTCCGCAAGACCGCCGCTGCCCATCTCGAACACACCGATCTCATTGGTGGAACCGAACCGGTTTTTCACTGCGCGAAGGATCCGGTATGTCGTTGTCGAATCCCCCTCAAAATACAGCACCGTATCCACCATGTGCTCCAGCATTTTCGGACCGGCAACCGAACCGTCCTTCGTGACATGTCCCACCAGAAATACCGCGATGTTCTCCGTCTTGGCAAATCTCATCAGATATGCTGTATTCTCGCGGATCTGCGAAACGCTGCCGGGCGCGCTCTCCACCTCCGGAAGCATCATCGTCTGGACGGAGTCCACGATCATGACCACCGGCCTTATCGCAAGCGCCTGCTCGCGGATCGTCTCCATGTCGGTCTCCGCCATAAACCACAGCGAGTCCGGACAATCGCCGATGCGCAGCGCACGCAGTTTGATCTGTGACAGCGATTCCTCACCGGATACGTAGAGAACCTTCTCTCCGCTGATCGCAAGATTGCGTGCCATCTGCAGCAAAAGCGTGGATTTGCCAATACCCGGATCACCGGAGGCAAGAACAAGCGAACCGCCGACGATCCCGCCGCCCAGCACGCGGTTGAGTTCCTCCATTCCGGTCGAGATGCGCTGCTCTTCCCTCGCATCAATATCCTTCAGACTGACCGGACCAGCGACTCCCGTATCTCTCAACGGCCCCGTTCCGGACGCCTTCGTCTTTCTTGTCTTAGGAGCCTCCGCAATGGTGTTCCAGGCGCCGCAGGCTGCGCACTGCCCGGACCATTTCGGCGTCTCCGCACCGCACTCCGTGCAGAAGAAGACGGTCTTCTCCTTAGCCATAGTTCCCCCCCGTAAAGCTATATTACTGTCTTTCTGCCGTTACCGTCACCGCGCCGTCCCGGAAATCGACGACAACCGAGTCATTTTCCGAGATATCCTTGCGCAGAAACGCCTCCGTAACAGCATTTTCGATCGTTTCCGAAATGACACGCCGCACAGGACGGGCACCGTACATCGGGTCATATCCGCGCTCCGCGACCATTCCCGCGAGCGCTTCCGTGTACGTTGCCGAGATGTGAAGTGTCTCCCTGCACCGCTGCACAAAGCGGCCCAGCAGAAGGTCTGCAATTCCGCGAATTTCCTCCTTCGTCAACGAATGGAACACGAGGATGTCATCGATCCGGTTCAAAAATTCCGGACGGAACACCCGCTTGACCTCTTCCATCACGCCTTCTTTCATACGCTTGTAATCCGCAGCGGCGTCGCTCTCGGAGGCAAATCCGAGCGTCTTCGGATTCATGATACGCTCAGCGCCGGCGTTGGAGGTCATGACGATGACCGTGTTCTTCATATTGACCATGCGTCCCTGGGAATCCGTGATACGACCGTCATCCAGCACCTGCAGCAAAATATTGAACACATCCGGATGTGCCTTCTCGATCTCGTCGAACAGAAGGACCGAGTAGGGCTTCCTGCGAACCTTCTCGCAGAGCTGCCCGCCGTCCTCGAAGCCGACGTACCCGGGAGGACTTCCGATCAGTTTGGACACACTGTGAGATTCCATGTATTCCGACATGTCGACGCGGATCATGGAATCGGGGTCGCCGAACAGTGCCTGCGCAAGCGCGCGGCAAAGCTCCGTCTTGCCGACACCGGTAGGTCCTAAAAACAGAAATGAACCAACCGGACGGTTCGGGTCCTTCAATCCGACACGTCCTCTGCGCACCGCTTTCGCGAGCGCGGAAACCGCCTCGTTCTGGCCGATCACCATGCGGTGAAGTTCCTCCTCAAGCCCGAGAAGCCGTTCGCCTTCCGACTGCGACAGTCTTGCGATCGGAATCCCCGTCATGCGGGCTACCACCGTGCGCACATCGCTCTCGCGAACCGTGACCGGCTCTTCCTCATTGCGCTCCGCTCGGCTTTCATTCCGGTCACGCAGAACCGCGCGATACGTTCCGCCCAGCGACGCGGCCTTCGAAAAATCGCCCTCAATGATCGCTCTCTCACGCTCGTCCGCCACATTCCTAAGTTCCCCTTCGCGGGATGCTTTCGCTCCGAGCTTCACTGTGCTTCCGGTCTCATCCAGAATGTCGATGGCCTTGTCCGGAAGCCGCCGGTCGCCGATATAACGAACCGACATGTCAACGCACGCATGCAGAGCCTCGTCCGTATAATGCACGCCGTGAAACCGTTCATACCGCTCCCGAATACCGGCAAGGATCGCCAGCGCCTGCTCCGGCGTCGGTTCTTCGATGGTCAGCGGCTGAAATCTCCGTTCCAGCGCGGGATCCTTCTCAATATAGCGGCGGTACTCGTCCGATGTCGTCGCGCCGATGACGCGCAGACGATTGCCGGACAATGCTGTCTTCAGTATATTGGCGGCATCGAGCGTTCCCTCGGATCCGCCAGCGCCGATCACCGTATGTAATTCGTCGATAAATAAAACCGCCGTTTCGCTCTGTTCAAGCTCCGTCAAAAGACGCTTCATGCGCTCCTCGAAATCCCCGCGATAGCGAGTTCCGGCGACAAGTGAAGCCACATCCAGCGTATATACCCGCAACCCGGCGATGGACTTCGGAACATTTCCCTCCAGGATGCGCCGCACAAACCCTTCGACAACAGCAGTCTTGCCGACTCCCGGCTCGCCGATCAGGCACGGGTTGTTCTTCGTCCTCCGGCACATGATCCGGATGATGCTATCCGTCTCCGCCTCGCGGCCGATCACCGGCTCCGTAAGGCCGTCCTCGACATCGTCCGTGAGACAGCGGCAATAGTTTTCCAGGAACGAACCTCCATTTTCCGGATCGCGTCCTCCGTCCCGGAGAAACTGAATATATTCCTTCGACTGCTCGGCGGAAAGCCCCATATCGTGCAGCACGCTCATCGCGTATACCGTAATGTCCTGACGCACGTTTCGCAGCAGCCTGCAGCCTACGCTCTCGCTCTCCCGCAACAAACCCAGAAGAAGATGTCCGGTTCCGATGCGGTCATCGCCGAGCATCCTCGCGAACGTCTCCGCATTCTCCTCCACAAGGGACAACCGCGGCGTAAACGACGGCGTCCTGCCTACGGAGAGATCACCGTGAACCGTCTCCGCGCTCAGTCCCGTGAGAAGACGCTCGTACGTTTCGACCTCTTCCTCCGTGAAAATCTTCGCTGTCATACAGTCGGCAGTCATCAGCGCATACACCAGATGCTCCGTCCCGACATGGGCAGCGCCCATCCGGGAGGCGATTTCCGCTGCGAGCATATAGGTGTCAACTGCCTCGCGTGTCTTGATCATCGGAATTCCTCCACCACTTCGTTCAGAATCGACCGGATCTCCTGTCCGGACACATTGCGGCACACCGCTCTCGCAACTGCGTCACGCAGAGAGGCTCTCAGCTCATCCACCGCACGCTGGCGGTCAATGTCCACGGACACAACGGCACCGCGTCTGCGGTCGAGTTTCAGATACCCCTCCTGCCGGAGGATCGCATACGCTTTGTTGACCGTGTGCATGTTGATCCCGACCGAATCTGCAAGTTCCCTCACACTGGGCAGACTCTCCCCTTCGCGGATTTCTGAAGTCGCGATTCCCATAATGATCTGATTTCGCAACTGCACGTAAAATGCTTCATCACTGTTAAAATCTATGCTGATCAGCATCTTCTTTCTCCTCGTCGCAAATGGTTATACGGCACAACCGAACACGGACATACCGACTGCGGGCATTCTCCCCTGTCTCGTTCGCGTTTCCTATATCGACACTTTCCGTTATAATTGTTATAGGAACAGTGTAACAAGCGTGGAAGGATTTGTCAACGAAAAAAAGCGTAAAACCGACGTCTTCCGCCATTCTCCGGAATGACGGAAAATCGTGCATTTTCACGCTTTTCCAACATCTGTTTTTCGTTGTTCAGACCGCACAACCGCAGGGTATCCTGCCCGAGCCGGTCGCCTATTTCAGGTTGCGGATCTTGAAGTCGCGCTCCGCCTCACGCTGCTGGTCTTTCTTCGCGATGCTGTCCCTCTTGTCGTAGAGTTTCTTACCGCGTGCGACCCCGATCTCCAGCTTCACCAGGTTGCCCTTCAGATAGACGGTGAGCGGCACAAGTGTGAACCCCTGCATCTGCAGTTTGCCGCCGATCTTGTTGAGTTCTCCCCTGCGCAGGAGAAGCTTTCTCACGCGCAGCGGATCCCGGTTGAAAATGTTGCCCTTCTCGTACGGTGAAATGTGCATACCGTACAGAAGCGCCTCACCATGTTCTATGCGGATGTAGGATTCCTTGACGGAAACCTGCCCCATACGGATGGATTTGACCTCCGTACCGTGCAGCGCGATCCCCGCCTCATACTTCTCCTCAATAAAATAATCATGATACGCCTTTTTGTTGCTCGCGATCAGGCGAATGCTGTCCTTGCCCATAGTCCCCTCATTTCATTTATCGTACCGGAATAAACTCCACCGTTCTCGACGCCTTGTCCGCCGCTGAAACCATCACGCGCATCGGATCCCCGATCGCATACCGGCGCCCGGAACGCTCTCCCGTGAGCGACATCGACGCCGCGTCGTAGATGTAATAGTCACCGCGCAGATCGGTAAGCCGCACAAGCCCTTCCACCGTGTTCGGAAGCTCCACGTACAGCCCCCAGGAAGTCACGCCGGAGATCACGCCGTCATACTCCTCCCCGAGGAATCCCCGCATGTACTCAGCCTTCTTCATGCGCTCCACTTCGCGCTCCGCCTCCTCGCTTCTGCGCTCGGTCATGCTTGAGCGCGCCGCGATCTCACCGAGAAACGCCTGATAGTGCGTCTCGCGACGCTTGTTCATCGTGCCGTGCAGGTGCTCCTTGATGATGCGGTGGATCTGCAGATCCGGATACCGCCTGATCGGCGACGTAAAATGACAATAGTACGAAAGCGCCAGTCCGAAATGCCCCGCGCATTCCGTCGCGTAGCGCGCCTGCCGCATGGAACGGAGCGTCAGACGGCTCAGAAGTGCCTCCTCGCGCTTTCCGCGCAGTTTCCGCAGAAACTTCTGCAGATCCATGGAGTGCACCTCGCCGTTTCCGACGTGAAGTGAGTAGCCGAAATGCGACACATATCCGGCAAGTTCCTTCATTTTCTCCTGCGAGGGCTCCTCATGAATGCGGTACACAAACGGTGACGAAAGCCAGAAAAACTCCTCCGCGACGGTCGAATTGGCGGTCACCATGAAGTCCTCGATCAGCCGCGTCGCCTCGTTGCGCGGGTACGGCTCGATCGAGTTCACGCGCCCCCGCTCATCCAGTATTATTTTACTCTCCGGAAAATCAAAGTCAATCGCTCCGCGCGCATCTCTTCTCGCCCGGATCTTCGCCGCAAGCTCACGCATCAGAAGAAGCATGCTGCGCACCTGCTGATCGGTTTCGTTCTCGGTACGTTCGTCCGCATCGTCGAAGACGCTTTGAACGTACGTATACGTGAGTCTCCGGTCCACCCGGATCAAGGTCTCCTCGATTGAATGTCCGATCACAGCACCGTTATCGTCAATCTCCATGAGGCAGCTGAGCGCCAGCCGCTCCTCATCCTGGTTGAGCGAGCAGATACCGTCCGAGAGCTCATGTGGCAGCATCGGGATCACGCGGTCCGCAAGGTACACGCTCGTGCCGCGGTTGATTGCCTCCCTGTCAAGCGGATGCCCCTCGAGCACATAATTGCTCACGTCCGCAATGTGCACGCCGAGTTTCCAGACGCCGTTCTCACGGGTCAGGGAAACCGCATCGTCAATATCCTTCGTGTCCTCGCCGTCGATCGTCACGGTCAGGACATCACGCAGATCCGTGCGACCCGCGTGCTCCTCCGCGGATACTTCCCGCGGCACAGTGGCCAGCTCCAGCTTCACTTCCTCGGGCCATTCATACGGAAGCCCGCAATCCCGCACGACCGAAAGAATATCCACTCCCGGATCGTTGACGTGGCCGAGTATCTCTGTGATCTTACCCGACGGTCCGTGCGGTCCGTCGTACTGCGTGATCGTGACGCAAACCTTCTGTCCGCTGACCGCGCCAAGCGTGTCCTTCGGTCCGACAAGCACGTCAAAATCGCATTTGCTGCGGTCGGGAATCACCCTTCCGCCGAACTTATTCTTTCGGAAAATGCCGACCAGCACCTTCGTGTTTCGCTCCAATACAGCCACCACGCGTCCTTCTGTGCGCGGTCCGCGCGGAGCGGCATCCTCCCGTGAACGGTCATGGCGTCGGTGTCCTCGTCTCTGTACGGAAAATGAGGCGAACCTGCCGGACACATTTTCCGAAGCACCGGTGTCCCCGCCGCGACGTACCACGGCAACGCGAACGAGGTCGCCGTGCATCGCGCCTCCTGTGTATGAAGCCGGGATAAACCAGTCATTCTCCTCGCCTTCCACGGTAACAAAACCATATCCCTTGTCTGTCGCCTGAAAAATGCCTACTGCAACAGTGGCAGACACCGGAATATAGCGTCCTTCGAGATCCACGGCGATCTTCTCCTCGTGGATCAGCCGGTCGAGGATCTCGTTCAGTTCCCCGCGCTCCTCCTTCGGCACCTGCAGAAGACCCGCCATTTCCCGGAAACGCATCGGCCGATACGACCGATCCTTCAGGAACGCGAGAACCATCTCTTTTTTTCTCTCATCAATCAAACAGTAATTCTCCCTAAGCGCAAAAATCCTGGAAAAAGTAACGGCACTCTGTTTCCAGAGTGCCGCGGTTTTTAATCTCTTATTTGTTCCAGAACGACATGTTCAGAACAATCGAAAGAACGATGAATACACCAGCCAGGATTCTTGTGATCATGACCAGAGTGCCCTCCATCGAGCGACCCTTGTTCTTGCCCCAGTAGGTCTCAGCAGCTCCGCTGATCGAACCGGAAAGGCCGGCATTCTTGCCTTCCTGCATCAGAACGATGGCCGTCAACACGACACAGACTATAATATATATCACTTTTGTAATTACAAACAATACGCTCATATCATCCTCCGACAACCGTAAAAATGTTGCATTGCGATACGCAACACGCAGAGTTTACCACAAAAGTTCAGGAAATGCAAGCGTTATTTTCCGATATCTTATTACAATCCACACTCGGTATCTTCGCACTGCAGTCTTCCGGTTTCCGTGTCATGCATCAATCAGTTTTTCTTCAGCCGATCAACGGCCGTTTGCTCGTCTGGTGCGCTTTTCGGCCACAACTCCACCGAGCGTTCCGGCTGCAATGATGGCGAGAATTGCCCACAACCAGAGGTTGCTCGTGTCACCGGTCTTCGCGGAATGCTCCTCCGGAACCGGCGTAGGACTCGGCTCCGGAGTCACGATTGCCGTAGGCGTAGGAGATACCGTTGGTGTCGGTGCTTCCGTAGGAGTCGGTGTTACCGTAGGTGTCAGTGCTTCTGTAGGAGTCAGTGTAGCCGTCTTTTCCGCCTCTACGATACGGAACTCTGCGGTCACCTTTCCATCCACGAACTCGATCTCTATGGTATATTCGCCCGGAGCAAAAGTTTTCAGGTACTCATTTTTCAGAGTGATGACCGTACTTCCTGCCACTGCCGTGTAATTCTGTCCCGAAACAAGCTCATTTCCGATCCGAACTGCAGAAAAATACGTGATACAGTTTGCGTCGTCCAGCGAACGCTTCACCGTGAATACCATGTTACTATCGCTCTCCTGCTTCCATTCAGTGTCAGCGTTCAGGAGTTTGTACATCATCTTCGGCACTTCTCTGAACATCGGTTCGTACGTGGTTGTAGTACCGCTCACTGTGTCATCGCTCCATCCGAAGATGTTGTTGTAAAATACCGTTAAAAAAATCGTACAAAATGTTGAACTGCAAGTTATTCGACGCAATTGTGTATGATTGCATCATTTTACAAGAAAAAGGAGTGACCTTCACCTTACAGTGCAAATCACTCCTCATAGCTTATTTCATTGCAACATTCATTATTTTTCGATCAGGCTCTTCCCGGTCATCTCCTTCGGCTGCTCCTTGCCCATGAGCTCGATCAGCGTCGGAATGATGTCCGCAAGGCATCCGCCCTCGCGAAGCTTCGTGCCCTCATCGGCATTGACAAGGATGAACGGAACAGGGTTCGTCGTATGCGCCGTGAACGGTGCTCCGGTCTCGTAGTCGATGAGCTGCTCAGCGTTACCGTGGTCTGCGCAAATGAACATCACACCGCCGACTTCCTTCACGAAGCTGACAACCTCGCCGACACACTTGTCGATGACTTCTATAGCTTCCGTAGCTGCCTCCAGAACGCCGGTGTGTCCGACCATGTCAGGGTTTGCGAAATTGCAAATGATGACATCGTAGTAAGCGTTTCCGTCCTCATCCTTCTTCGTGATCGCCTCGCTCAGACGGTCGCATACGGTGTATGCGCTCATACGCGGCTTCTTGTCGTACGTAGGAACATACTTCGGGGAATCCACAAGAATGCGGTCCTCCCCTGCGTTCGGAGCCTCAACGCCGCCGTTGAAGAAGAATGTAACATGCGCGTATTTCTCGGTCTCTGCGATACGTGCCTGGCGCAATCCCTGTGCTGCAAGCCACTCACCAAAGGTGTTGGTTACCTCAACCTTCTTGAACGCGATGGTCTTGTTCGGTATCGTCACGTCGTACTCGGAGAAGCACACGTATGTAAGCGGCAGGAAGCCGTTTCTTCTCGTAAATCCGTACTCCTCGAAATCCTCGCAGCAGAATGCGCGCGTGATCTCTCTTGCGCGGTCCGGTCTGAAGTTAAAGAAGATCACGGAGTCATTTGCCTTCACAGTCGCCGTCGGTGCGCCGTTCTTCAGGATAACCGTCGGAACAACGAACTCATCGGTAACGCCGTCCGCGTACGTCTTCGTCATGGCAGCCTCAGCGCTGTCCGCCGTGTTGCCCTCGCCGTACACGAGCGCTGCGTAAGCCTTCTCAACGCGATCCCAGTTTTTATCGCGGTCCATCGCATAGTAACGGCCACTGATCGTTGCCACCTCGCCGACACCGATCTTCTTCATCTCCTCCTCAAGGGCAGCCACATAGTCCTTGCCCGAAGCCGGAGGCGTATCACGTCCGTCGAGGAAGCAGTGAACGTAAACCTTCGTCAGGCCGCTCTTCTTCGCGAGCTCAAGGAGTGCGTAGAGGTGCGTGTTGTGCGAATGCACACCGCCGTCTGAGAGAAGACCCCACAGATGGAGCGCGCTGTCATTTTTCTTACAATTCTCAACCGCACGGAGAAGCTCCTCGTTACGGAAGAAATCTCCGTCCATGATCTCCTTCGTGATGCGCGTGAGCTCCTGGTACACAATGCGTCCCGCGCCCATATTCAGATGGCCGACCTCCGAGTTACCCATCTGACCTTCCGGCAGACCGACAGCCATGCCGGAGGCGTTGCCCTTCACAAACGGGCATTCCGCCATCAATTTATCCATAACCGGTGTCTTAGCCTGAGCCACCGCGTTGCCTTCTACTTTGCCATTCAATCCGTATCCGTCTAAAATCAATAATACTACAGGCTTCTTCGCCATGTCTGTTTCCTCCTGCGCGGGTACCTGCCCGCAACTGATATGTAATTGTTCACAGTCAATCTGCGGACCCGACAGTGCATGCCGCCGGTATCCGCAGATCATTTGTGCGGAAAATGTTCCGCTATTACTTGTTGTAGTTCACGATCTTGCCGAAGTCAGCCTTGAGGCTTGCTCCGCCGATCAGACCGCCGTCGATGTCAGGCATTGCAAGAAGCTCTGCAGCGTTGCCTGCGTTCATGGAACCGCCGTACTGGATACGAACAGCTGCTGCCGTATCTGCATCGTAAAGCTCTGCGATGTAGTCACGGATGAGTTTGCAAACTTCCTGAGCCTGCTCAGCCGTAGCGGTCTCGCCGGTACCGATTGCCCAGATGGGCTCGTAAGCGATAACAAGGTTCTTCACCTGGTCAGCGGTGATACCGCTCAGATCCCACTTGATCTGACGGCTGATCCACTCCTTGTAGGTGCCTGCCTTGCGAAGCGCAAGGGATTCACCGCAGCAAAGGATGGGCTTGAGACCTGCAGCAAATGCCTTCTTAACCTTAGCGTTGATCAGGATATCGTTCTCGCCGAAAATGTCTCTTCTCTCAGAGTGACCGATGATGATGTACTCTACACCTGCATCGATAAGCATCGGAGCGGAAATCTCGCCCGTGAATGCGCCCTTGTCCTCAATGTAGAAGTTCTCAGCGCCTACCTTAACGTTGCTGCCCTTCACAGCTGCAACAACCGGAACAATGTCGATCGCCGGTACGCAGTACACAACATCAACATCATCGTTCTTTACGAGATCCTTGAGGGTCGCGCAAAGCTCAACTGCCTGCGTAGGAGTCATGTTCATCTTCCAGTTGCCGGCAATAATCTTCTTTCTAGCCATAATAGCCTCCAAATTGTTCGTTTATTCGCCCCTGCTTACGCATCAGCGATTTATTTTTACTGAAGGTCGTCCGCAGCTGCAACGCCCGGAAGCTCCTTACCCTCAAGGAACTCAAGGGAAGCGCCGCCACCGGTCGAGATGTGGGACATCTTGTCAGCGAAGCCGAGCTGGTTGACAGCTGCAGCGGAGTCGCCGCCGCCGATGATCGTCGTAGCGTCGGTCTCAGCAAGAGCTGCTGCTACAGCGATGGTACCCTTTGCAAGGATCGGGTTCTCGAAGACACCCATAGGTCCGTTCCAGACAACCGTCTTCGCGGTCTTAACAGCCTCAGCGTAGAGAGCCTGCGTCTTCGGTCCGATATCCATGCCCATCTTGTCAGCCGGAAGTTTGTCGGAATCGAAAACTTCGGTCTCGATCGGAGCATCGATCGGATCCGGGAAGGAAGCCGTAACAACAGTATCTACAGGAAGAAGGAGCTTCTTGCCGAGAGCCTCAGCCTTGTCCATCATCTCCTTGCAGTAATCGATCTTCTCGTCATCGCAGAGGGAGGTACCGATCTCATAGCCCTTAGCCTTGAGGAAGGTGTAAGCCATACCGCCGCCGATGATGAGCGTATCGCACTTCTCGAGAAGGTTGTTGATAACGTTAAGCTTGTCCGCTACCTTAGCACCGCCGAGGATCGCTACAAAAGGACGTACCGGATTCTCAACAGCATTGCCGAGGAAGTTGATCTCCTTCTGCATCAGGTAACCTACAGCGCAGTTGCCGCCCTTAGCGCGAACAACATCCGTAACACCTGCTACGGAAGCGTGTGCTCTGTGGGAGGAACCGAATGCGTCACATACATAATCGTCGCAAAGGTCAGCGAGTTCCTTGGAAAATGCCTCGCCGTTCTTGGTCTCCTCGGAGCCGCGGAAACGCGTGTTCTGAAGAAGAACCACATCACCCTCGTTCATTGCTGCAACAGCTGCCGTTGCGTCCGCACCGGTAACGTTGTAATCTGCAACGAAGGTAACCTTCTTGCCGAGCTTCTCGGAGAGACGCTCAGCAACGGGAGCAAGGCTCTCACCCTCGTTGGGGCCGTTCTTAACCTTGCCGAGATGGGAGCAAAGGATCACCTTTGCGCCGTCGTTAAGGAGCTTGTTGATAGTGGGAAGAGCCGCAACAATACGGGTCTCATCGGTGATCACACCGTTCTTGAGCGGAACGTTGAAATCGCAGCGAACGAGAACTCTCTTGCCCTTTGCGTTGAAATCGTCAACAGACTTTTTGTTCAGAGACATAGTTTCAATTCCTTTCTGGAAAATAAATAAGGGTCCGGTCCATTTCGGACCGGACCCCATCGTCCATGATTCTTATGCGCCTGGCAGCAGCTTACTGAAGCTCTGCGAAGTACTTGATGGTACGAACCATCTGGCTCGTGTAGGAGTTCTCGTTGTCATACCACGAAACAACCTCAACCTGGGTCTTGCCGTCCGGAAGAGGGCTGACCATGGTCTGGGTAGCATCGAACAGAGAACCGAATCTCATACCGATGATATCGGAGGAAACGATCTCCTCGGTGTTGTAACCGAAGGACTCGTTAGCAGCAGCCTTCATAGCAGCGTTGATCTCGTCCTTGGTAACTTCCTTGTTCACAACTGCGAACAGAAGCGTCGTGGAACCGGTCGGAGTAGGAACACGCTGAGCAGCGCCGATTAGCTTGCCGTTGAGCTCAGGGATAACGAGACCGATAGCCTTAGCAGCACCGGTGCTGTTCGGAACGATGTTGACAGCGCCTGCACGGCTACGTCTCTTGTCGCCCTTTCTCTGAGGACCGTCAAGGATCATCTGGTCGCCGGTGTAAGCGTGGATCGTGCACATGATACCGGACTCGATCGGAGCAAGGTCGTTGAGAGCCTTAGCCATAGGAGCGAGGCAGTTCGTGGTGCAGGAAGCTGCGGAGATGATGGTGTCATCCTTCGTCAGCGTGGTGTGGTTAACATTGTAAACGATGGTAGGAAGATCGTTGCCTGCCGGAGCAGAGATAACAACCTTCTTAGCACCTGCGTTGATGTGAGCCTGAGCCTTAGCCTTGGAAGCGTAGAAGCCGGAGCACTCCAGAACTACGTCAACATCAAGCTGGCCCCAAGGGCAATTGTTTGCATCGGGCTCTTTATAGATCTTGATCGTCTTGCCCTTAACGGTGATGGTACCTTCCTCGTCGTTAGCGGTAACGGTATTCTCCTCGCCGAGGTTGATGTAACGACCCTGCGAAGAATCGTACTTCAGAAGATGAGCAAGCATGGAAGGAGTCGTAAGATCGTTGATTGCAACAATCTCATATCCTTCAGCGCCGAACATCTGACGGAAAGCCAGACGACCGATACGGCCAAAACCATTGATAGCTACTTTTACTGCCATGATTTGGTTCCTCCTGGAATATAATATTTTTAGAGTTTAAGACTCCTAAAAATCCTCACTCATTGTACTGAAAGATTGTGAAAAAAGCAAGTCCAATTTTGGGTTTTTTGAGCAGTATGGCATTTTCCCCAAATCATCGTAAAAATGTTTGTTTTTTTTGTTCATTGTTACTGTTTTCCGCACATGCAAACGGACAGATGCGACCTGCACATCTGTCCGAAACACGCATTCTGTTGAGATCCGCATCCCCGATGCGGCTGATTTGGACTGCAAGAAGCTTATTTCTCCTCGCTGTCATCCTCTTTTGCAAGAGCAGCCTCCCAGTCGAGGGGCTCAAGACCGGACTCTTCCTCACGGAGAGCAGCCGTATCCTCCTCGTCAGCGCCGAGAATCTTGACTTTGCCTTCCCAAACTTCCTGAACGGCGATGGAAAGAGGTTTCTCGCACTTCGGCGTCACAAGCGGCTGAGAGCCCTTGATGATCTGACGTGCGCGCTTCGCCGTCGCAAGCACGATGGAATACCGGCTGGACACGATCGGATCGCCCTCTTCTGCCCCCGTGTTGATTACCTCAAGCAAATCTTTGTAAGACGGATGGATCATAACTGTTCTCCTTTGTTCGTAGATTCCCGCGGCAATGCCGCTGTATTCCTGTCGCCGTCAAAACCGGTCAACGGCCGTCTGACAACGAATCCAATCATATCATGTCTCTTATTCGATGTTCTGAATCTGCTCGCGGATCTTCTCGATGTCGGTCTTCAGATTGATCGCAATGTCCGAGACGATCAGGTCATTGGCCTTGGAGAGGATCGTGTTCGCCTCGCGGTTCATCTCCTGCGCGATGAAGTCAAGTTTGCGACCGACATTGTCCTTCGCATCGAGCGTATCGCGCATGTTCTTCACATGAGCGCGAAGACGTACGGTCTCTTCATCCGTGCAAATGCGGTCCGCGTACTGTACGATCTCGGTTGCGAGCGCCTGCTCGTCCACAGGAGTCTCACCGAGCACCTCCTGCACCTTCGCAAGAAGCTTGGCACGGTATGCCGACACGATGTCCGGAGATCTCTTGACGATCTCGTCGACACCAGCAAGAATGGAGTCAAGTTTCTCCTCCACATCCCTGCGTAGCTCTGCGCCTTCCGCCGTTCTCGTCTCGACGAACTTCTCACACGCGCCGCGCACGGCACGCTCCACAAACGGCAGCAGCGCATCCTCATCGGGCTCTGCCTCCTCCGCGACTAAGACATCCTGCATGCGCGCAAGGCTTGTCACGGAAATGTCCGAAGAGAGATTGAACTCCTCCGCCATCTGCTTCATATACCGGATGTACTCTTCCGCCACGCTGCGGTTGTAACGAACGCTCTCCGTACTGTCGGATTCCTCCTCGTAGTACAGATACATGTCAATCTTTCCGCGCGACGCATACTTCTTGACGATGTTGCGAACAGCCGTCTCGAAGAAATTGAGTTTCTTGGGAAGCCGAACGCCGATCTCACAATAGCGGTGGTTGACCGACTTCATCTCAACGGACAACTTCTTTCCGTCCTCGTTCAGCTCAAAGCGGCCGAACCCCGTCATGCTGCGAACCATGGGCAGATCTTCCTTTCCGAACTATCTCAATAAGAACGTCGAAGCGGATTGCAGCAAGAAGCTGCAAGCCGCATCGCGCTATCATAAAATTATATTGATTTCATCGTATGTTGTCAAGAACCAGTTTTACTCAAACCATTTATAGCGGAAACTTGCACTGAAGTCCATGAAGGTGTCGAAAGCGCTGTTGCCCGAGCTATAGCTCCATTTTACCATGCCGGACATTTCGACTTCTCCGGTGATGGTTCCCTGTGCCATGCCGAGAGACGTCGACTGGAACTCAAGGGTGTTTTTGTTGTTTCCAAGAGCGATCGCTGACCAATCCCACAGCGCATCCGCTTCTTTGCCCGTAGTTCCGTCAATGCTCATCGTCACCTTCCCGTCGCCGAAGCTGAGGATGAACCGTGTTTCGTCGGTAAGATCGTACTGCGGATCGCACGCAACCTTCTCGGCAGCCATCATAATCTCGGATACCGCTTCAATCTCTTTGGACATGGAAGCTTTCTCAATATAACGCTTATACGAAAGTCCGAGAATATCGAGGATAAACTTCATGCCGGAGATGTTGCCGGGTTTCTTTACGGAAGCCGAACTCGGGTTCGTACGGAACACAAGTCCTAATTCGCCCGCACCGCTCCTGGTATCTCCGATCATTTTCATATCAAGCACATATCCCTCGTCATCAGCGAAGAACCGAATGGTAGAATCGGGAACTTTCGCATCGCCGGTCATCGCGCCGATTGCTTTGTCGAGAGCCTTCGAGACTTTGCCCACAACCTCATCCAGTTGCGCATCCGTGAGACTGCTAACCTGGTCTCCGCCGGATTTCGCGATGTACTGTTCGTACAGTTTGTTGAAATCCTGGCCTTCGACAGACTTGAGCGCGTTGTCATAGTCCTTCTCGGTAATGCCGTATTCTTCGCCGTGCTCTCTCAAATACTCGCGGATATCGTTATTGTATGTGGAGATGATCTTCTTCACATAGTTGTTCATGTCGATCTTTGTCACATCACCGGCAGACGCAGACATGGATTTCAGAACATTCTTGAGATTCGCGTCCGAATACTTTTTGACTGCGCTTACCACTTTTCCGTAATCGTCAGCGGTTTTCAGTGTGATCGTATAATCACCCTTCTCTCCCGCCGGTGTAACTCCCTCAACGACCGCCTCAATAAGGTCAATAAACGGAATCTTGCTGCCGAAAGCGTTCGCCTTGCCTTCGATCTCATCCGGCAACGGGAACGCGAACCAGCCGGTCAGATCGCCGACAAACTTCTCCGCTTCGGCGTTCCCTTCAGCCTTCAGCATGAACTGTTTCAGCACAGCGCCGACCGCATCCAGATTGAAATACAAAACATTGTCAACCACACGAATCAGCTCGGTCTCATTAAACACGAAGGAATTGCTGCCACCGTCAAATCCGAGTGAAAGCGAATAGTTGTTAGCTTCGCGGTCAAACACGATCTTACCGGCAAGTTTCTGATTCGAAAGTTTTCCTTCCTCATCCTTCTTGGCCAATGTGATCTCAAAGGTAGATGTGCCGGCCTTCACCTCATGCAAAGCCTCTGCCATCTCCTCAATGCTTCCCTTGACGATACTGGGAGTATCATCGTCATCATCATGATCGCCGCAGGCAACGAACGCGAACATCATAAGGCACGCCATCACCAGAAGCATCATATACTTTCTGAGTTTCATACTAATTCCCCCTTTTTGAAAAGTAAAAACCCGCGGAAAACAATATTTTCCGAATACCACTATACCCGAAACTTCATCCTGCGTCAACCTTTTTGAGGATTCGCGGAAAATGTCACTCGATGCTTTTCAGCGATTCCGCCATGTCGATCCGCTCAAGCCTGCGGTACATCACAAGGTCGACGATCACCGCGAACAACAGCGTGTACAGAAAGCTGAACAGATAGCTCTGCCCGTTCACGTGAACATGGAAGGACACCTGGTCTACCTTGATCTTCGTCATCAGAAAACGCAGCAGAAGTTGTCCGAGCGGCACACCGGCGATCGCGCCGATGACCGTCAGCATCAGGTTCTCACGGAATACATAGATTGCCGTCTCCGCGCTTCGGAACCCGAGCACCTTGATGGTCGCGATCTCCCGCAGACGCTCCGTGATGGTAATGTTCGTAAGATTGTACAACACGATAAATGCCAGCGCCGCCGAGCAGACGATCACGAGGATCACGATGACATTGAGCCGCTCCAGCATATCGGAGATCCGCTGCTCAAACTCCGCGACGATGCTGACGTAGGACACGCCTTCGAGCAGACGCAGTCTCGCTCCGATCTCGAAGGCGTCGGTTCCTTCATTGCGAACCGCAAAACAGGTGTCAAACCTCGTTTCCTCACCCGTGAGCTGCCGGTACGTCTCCGTGGTCATGTACAGGCAGTTGCCGACATAGTTGAGCATGATCCCGCCGATGCGCACGTTTACATCCTTCCGATCCTCTCGACGAAGCGTTACGGTGTCACCCACGGACAGCGACATCTGTTCAGCGAATTTGTCGTTGACGTAGCACTCCCCTTCCGCAGGCACCGGAAGCTCCCTGCCGTCGACGTCCGTCCTTGTCACGACTTCGGAAAATTCCGACTCCGACTCAGGGATGTACAGATACGTGTCCTTCGAGGAATCGTCCGTGACGACCGTCACGGGCGTTTGCATGAGGAACACGGTCCGGCTGATATAGTCCTTCGTTTCCTGCAGAAACTCCTCGTGCGTCTTGCCGTCGAGAAGCACCGTGTAATCGTAGCGTTCGATTTCCCCGTACTGCACGGATGTGACTGTCGTCATCGAGTCGCGGATGCCGTGTCCCGCGATCAGAAGCGCCATGCATCCCGCGATGCCGATGACCATCATGAAAAATCTTCTGCGGTACCGCACGACATTTCGCACGGACACTTTCGCCAGGAACGAAAGTCGGTTCCACAGGAACGGCACATGCTCGAGCAGGATTCTCTTGCCGCTCTTCGGGGCACGGGGCCGGATCAGTTCCGCGGGAACTTCGCGCATCACGTTCATGATGCTCAGTATGGTCACGCCGACCGGACAAAGCACTCCGACCGCCATGCAGAAGACAAACAACCACGGATCCCAGACGTATATAAGTTTGTCCGTGAAACCGTACATGATGTCATAGACTTTCCAGATTGTGAACGGAAACATCCTGCAGCCCACGAAAAATCCGATCACGCCACCGATCAGCGCCGCGCTTCCCGAGTAGAAGATATACTTCGCGGAGATCGCTTTCGCAGTGTAACCGAGCGCTTTCATCACTCCGATCTGTGTCCGGTGCTCATCGATCATGCGGCTCATGGTCGTCATGCACACGAGCGCGGCGATCAGGATAAAGAACGCCGGGAACACGGTCGCCAATCCCTCGACAATGTGCGCGTCGTTGTCAAAACACACGTAACCGACATTCGTGCTGCGGTCAAGGCAGTACGACTCATACTCCACGTTATCGTATTGATCATACGGATAGTTGAAATCCGCGGGCACCTCCAGCCCGTATTTAGCGTACTCGGCGGCGACAACCTCCCGCACTTTCTGACGGATCAGCTCCGAAAGGTCCTGTTTCCGCGCTTCGCAGAGCCGCGCGCAGAGTTCCTCCATCGGCTGCTTCAACCGTTCCTGCATCGCCTCGTAGCCTTCGCTGTAGATTGTCTCGTTCTCGTCGGTCACAAGGTAGAGCGAGGTGTACACGTCGGTTGCGAATCCCTCCCGGTCGAGATAGACAAATCCCGCGATCGAACCGTCCAGCAGTTCCGTTGTTCCTCGCTCGTAGTTGAGATAAATCGGGGAAAATACCGTTCCCACGATCGTATATTCGTCGTATCGGAGGTAACCGGAAGCCGGTTCCGGGGAGGCATTGCCCTCCGACAGATCATCTTCCGTCGCGCCGCTCCATAGCGCCGCCTCGATCGGATTGCTGTTTGCGGAAGCCTTCTCCGCATCACGGTTTTTCGAAGATATCCGGATCTTTTTTCCAACGCAGTCACTGCTGAAGCCGCGCGCATCCACGACGCACTCATTCTGACTCTCGGGCATGCGTCCCTTCACGAGCTTCAGCTCATTCACGCCTTCTGTGATCGAGTGAAACGCGTAAACCGCGTCCTCTCCTTCCTCCCTGACACGGCCGATGATCTCGTGTCGGATCTCCCCGTCTGCCGCGATCACCGCAGCGTCCTTACGGAGCAGCATCAGTTCCCTGTCCGTGAAACCGATCGTCGATGCGAACCGGAAATCAAACAGTTTCTGCTCCGCCAGATATTCGTCTGTCGTAGCGATCATATCGTCGGTCGTAATCCGCAAACCGGCAAAAAAACCCACGCCGAGGCCGATGATCGCCGCAATCGCCAGAAAGCGGCCGAGACTTGCGCGGATCTCGCGCAGTGTCGTTGTACGCATACCTCTTGTCATGGGTTCCCTGTCCTTTTTTACCACTCGATCTCGTCCACCGGAAGCACCTGCTCGTTCCGGTACATATTCTTGATCCTGCCGCTGCTGACCTCGATCACGCGGTCGGCCATCTTCGTGATCGCCTGGTTGTGCGTGATGATCACAACGGTCATATCGTACTTCTTCGCCGTCTCCGCGAGAAGCGCGAGGATTGCCTTTCCGGTCTTGTAGTCAAGCGCGCCGGTCGGCTCGTCACACAGCAACAGCTTCGGTTTCTTCGCCAAAGCCCGCGCGATCGCCACGCGCTGTTGCTCTCCGCCCGACAACTGTGCCGGAAAATTCTTTGCCCGGTCCGCAAGTCCGACCGCTGCGATCACTTCATTTGCGTCGAGCGGTTCTCGGCAGATCTGCGAGGCAAGTTCGACATTTTCCACGGCGGTGAGATTCTGGATCAGATTGTAAAACTGAAATACGAACCCGATGTCCGCGCGGCGGTATTCGGTCAGTTTCCTGCGGTCGTACGCGGATATCGTCTCGCCGTCCAAAAGGATCGTACCGTCCGTCGCGGTGTCCATCCCACCTAAAATGTTGAGGATCGTCGTCTTGCCGGCGCCGGATGCCCCGACCACCACGCAGATCTCGCCCTTCTCGATCTCAAACGACACACCGTTCAGGGCGGGGATGGTCACCTCGCCCACGCGGTAAATCTTCGTCACATCATGGAATTCCACGTAACTCATAGCGTTCTCCGTCAACGATAGTACGAATCCACCACACGGAACTGATTCCGCAGCACGTCATGGTCCTGCTTCGCCTTCGCGTAGTCGGTCCATTTGGTGACGTATGCCTCCAGTTTCTCGAGGTACTCCTTCTCGGTCGTAACACCGTCGGCCACCTGTGTCAGACCCTTCTCCCAGCTCGCAGTGAGCTCCGGGTTGAGGAGTGACCGAATGGACACGAATACCACGTAAAATACAAGCTCCCCGAGTTTCTTCGGCGTGATCACCTGTGTCTTCTTGTTGAGGTTCAGGTAGTTGATCTTGATCAGTTTATTCAGGATCTCGGCGCGCGTTGCGCTCGTTCCGATACCGCTGCCCTTGATCTGCGCGCGGAGCTCCTCGTCCTCGATGAGCTGGCCCGCATTTTCCATCGCAAGGATCAGGGAACCGGAGGTATAACGCTTCGGCGGCTTGGTCTCGCCCTCGCGCAGCTCGTAACCGGACACATCGATCTTCGCGCCCTTCTTCAGTGCCTTGATCCGGTCAAACAGCGCCGTGTCGAGCACTTCCTCGGGCTCTTCCTCGGGCTTGTCGGAGTCCTTGCCGTCCTCCTTGTCCTTGCCCTTCTTCGCCTCCTTCGCCTCGTCCGCTCCGGCGCGCTTCGCCTCGTCCGTGCCGTACAGCGCAAGGTATCCGGGATTCTCCAGCACCTTGAAACTGCTGAAGAAATGCTCGGATTTTACTTCAAGTTCCATTGAAATCTTCTGGTATTCTGCCGGCGGGTAGAAAATCGCCAGGAAACGTCGAACGATACGGTCATACACTTTCCGCGCAAGCTCGCCGATCGAAGCAAGCTCCGACTGGCCTTCGCCTGTCGGTATGATCGCGTAGTGGTCCGTGATCTGCTTATCATTGACGTACCGCGTCTTCGCGATGTTCGCGTACAGTCCGAACTCCTTGACCTGCCTCGTGTACGGCAGATATGTCTCATTCTTCGAGAGCCCCGCAAGGTTCTTCGTGATCTCCTTCGCAACCGCTGTTGAGAGCACGCGCGCGTCGGTTCTGGGGTACGTCACCAGCTTTCGCTCGTAGAGCATCTGCGTGATCTTCAGCGTCTCGTCGGGACTGATCTTAAAAAGCCGCGAGCACTCGTTCTGAAGCTCCGCTAAGTTGAACAGCAGCGGAGGATTCTTCTTCTCTTTCTTCTTCTCTATGTTCGTGAGCGTTGCCCGGGAACACTCCGGATCGGAACCGTCCACGAGAAAATGGTTGTCAGGGTTGTCCGTAACCGCTTTTGCAACGTTATCGGTTGCCGCGGGAACGGTTGCTTCCCCGATAGTATCTGTTGACGCGGTCGCTGCTGTCTCTTCTTCACCGGATGGCGGATTTACCGCTTTCGCAGCTTCCTGCAAATCTTCGCTCACCGCAGGCGCTTTCACCCCGCCGAGCATCTCGATCAAAGCCTCCGCATCCTCACGCTTGCGGAAGCCATTTTCCTTGTAGAGGAGCGGTGATTCAAAGTACTTCGAGCCTTTCACCGCGCGCCATTCGCCGTGGAACTGCTCCCCCTCGAGGGAGTACGCACCCATCACGCGGAAGAAAGGCGTCTTTACGAAATTTCGAATGTCCTGCTCCCTGCGCACGACCATGCCGAGAACGCAGGTCATCACGCGTCCGACGGAGATCGCTCCGAGTCGGTCCACCTGCATATGACTCCGCAGAAGCGTGCCGTAGTTGATCGTCAGCGCACGCGAAAAATTAATGCCCATCAGGTAGTCTTCCTTCGCACGCAGATACGCGGCGTCAGACAGATTGTTGTATGCCGAAAGAGGCTTAGCCTCGCGGATCCCGCGGAGGATTTCCTCCTCCGTCTGCGAGTCGATCCACACACGGCGCTTGTCCTTGGTTGCCGGCACCTTCGCCATCTGGTCGACCAGCCGGTAGATATACTCTCCCTCGCGCCCCGAGTCGGTGCACACATAGATGCGCTCAACATCGTCGCGGTTGAGGAGCCCTTTTACAATATCAAACTGCTTCTTCACATTGCCGATGACCTCGTATTTCCAGGTCTTCGGCAGGAACGGCAGCGTGTCAGCCTTCCACTGCTTCAGTTTCGGGTCGTAGACTTCCGGGTAACTCATCGTGACCAGGTGCCCCACGCACCACGTAACGACGCTTCCGCCGCTCTCGAGATACCCGTCTTTTCTCGAAAAATCCTCATGCAGCGCCTTCGCGAACTCCTGCGCCACACTCGGTTTCTCCGCAATATACAGATTCTTCATGTCTGTCCTTTCCCTTTCTCCGAGTGTCCCCATTGTACCACAGTGACTCCGTGAACGCAAGCAAGCATCCCCTCAGCCTGTCACCGGGGGGATGCCTGAAAATGGATTTCAATTTACTATCTTGCCGGATCACCACTCCTCCGGCGTTCCTCGTAAGTCATACACCCACTTGCCTTGATACGCGCCTACTGCCTCAACGCGCCAATCGTCAACCGGGACCGCCCAGATTCTTGTGATCTCCGGCAGCGCTGCCAGCTCCTCGACAAGTTTGTACGGAACATCAAGATACAGCGAGTGCACATACTCATACTCCGGTTTGTATTGCTGATACTGCGGGTATTTTTCGAAAAATGCTGCTTCCTGCTCACGCTCCCACACACCGGGAAGCGAGTTCTTCAGATCCCGGCCGGTGAGTCCCAACTCCACGCGGGGATCATCGTTGCTCACGGGATTCTCTTGTTCCATCAGCCAGTTGTACGCGGCATACTCCTCCGGGTACTGCTCCCGTAACATCCGCTCTCCTTCATCCCAGGCATTGCCGAATTCTACACTGATGGAGACGATCTCATCCGCATCACGACATCCCGTCAGCTCCTCGTCAAGCTTTCCGCTCCCATCGCCGCGGATGATATACGGGTTCTGCACCGGTACCGGTTCCTTCGGCGGAAGTGCAGTGAAGCCCTCCAGCTCCTCCAGTTCGTCGTATGCCCACACGAAGAAGTAGGCATAGTTTTCAGACGGGATAAATCCTTCAATCTGCGATTTCGTCATCAGCACGATAACGCGATCGGTATCCGAGACGAGGATCGCGCCCATGTCACAGATCCTGTCAATCTCCGGCTGCAGCAACGGTCTGGCAAACTCCCGCACATACTCGGGGCATCGGCTGATGATGTCCCGGATCTCGCTGATATAATTCCACTCCTCCTCGGTATGGGAAGCACGCCATATACCCTCAAAGATCACCCACGGATCATGCTGTTCGTAGTACTCATAATCTCTCTCCGCCTCGGGGTATTCCTTATAGTACACGTTTTTCACATAATCGTAGTAGTCTTTCTCGTATTGCACGATAGCCGGATCTTTCTCGTATTTTGCGACAAATTCATCACGGAACGTGTTGATTTTATACTGGTAATCAGGATAAAACTCGATCTCCACCGCAAAATACGTATCGTCGTCCTTGACCATCTGGACTGCTTCCTCCAGAGTCCATGGGTATATCTCCATATGACCGCAACAGGGGATGTATTCTGCACGTATAAAAGGGTTGTTTGCTTTCATCGAGAACGTCGCCGTGTCCGGGAACACCGGTGTAGGCGTCACAGACTCCGTCGGCTGCGCGGGCTCCGTCGGCTGCACGGGTTCCCCGGTCGGTACCGAGGTTGCAACTGCTGTCGGAGTTGTTTCCGCTGCAATTGCCGAAGAGTCCCGTTCTGATGTGTTTCTGTTGAGAACCGTTCTGAGTTTCCATCCTGCAAATCCCAGTACGGCGATGCCGAGCACTGCAATTACGATGGAAAACATCCTTTGATTCCAGAAGCCGCTCTGTTCCATTTCTTTTTCATATTGTTCTGTCTTATGCCATATACTGTCAACAACGTCTTTATGATCTCTCATGATACCCCTCCCGATTCATCTCGTCCCGAAGAGCTTCCTTTGCTCTCGTAACCATGTGGTTGACACTGTGGATCGACTTGTCCATGGCAACCGCGATCTCCTGTGCCGACATGTCTTCGAAATACTTCAGCCACAACACTCTCCGGTACTCCGGCTTCATCCTGTGCAGGCAACGGTGAAGCGCCCGTTTTTCCTCATCTTTGAAAAACTCGCGCGCCGAGTCCTGCTCCTGTGAAATCATCAGCGAAACATCTTCCGGGGATACCGGTACCGTTCGCTGATTCTTCCGAAGGTACTTGCCGGTGACATTGCGGCCGATTGCGAACAACCAGGTTTTGAAGGAGGATTTGCCCTTGAATTTCGGTTTCTTCGTGGTTAGAACAAGCATGGTCTCTTCCGCCATATCCTCCGCGTCATGAAGGTTGTTCAGCCACGTGTTCAGGTAGAGAACAAGACCGTCGTAATACGCATCAACGATCTCCGTGATGCCGTTACGGTCTCCGGACAAAAAACGATGGTAGCTACTTGCACCGTTATCCATACTCTCCCTCCCATGTAAACCGAAGCGGTCGGCTGCTCCGCAAAACCGGGCAACCTCATCCCCTTCTGTCCATTAGTACCGTTTAGGGAACAAAAATCGCCGTTTTTTCGTTTGGGTGCATCATTTTCCGCGATTTACGCGTTTGACGAACGATTTCCCGTGATAAAACTCGTGCCGCCCCCTTTCGGAGACGGCACGGTGTTCACATTCGAAAAATATTACTCGTACAGCGGGTACTTGTCGGTCAGCGACTTCACGATCGCGTAAGCCTCTGCCTTTTTTGCCTCATCGCCGGGGTTCTTCACAACCAGGGCGATCGCCTCGGCGATCTTGTCCATGTCGGCCTCGTTCATGCCGCGGGACGTAACTGCTGCAGTTCCCAGGCGGATGCCGCTCGTTACGAAAGGCGACGCGGGATCGTTCGGGATCGTGTTCTTGTTGCAGGTGATATGTACCTCATCAAGGAGCTTCTCAGCGTCCTTGCCGGTGATATTCATGTTGATGAGGTCAACCAGCATCAGGTGGTTGTCGGTTCCGTCGGAAACAATCTTGAAACCGCGGCTCTGCAGTCCCTTGCAGAGTGCCTGTGCGTTCTTCACGATGTTGCCTGCATACTCCTTGAAGGAAGGCTCCAGTGCTTCCTTGAAGCAGACTGCCTTCGCTGCGATCACATGCATCAGAGGACCGCCCTGGATTCCCGGGAACACGGCTTTGTTGAACTTGTGCTCATCGGCAAATGCCTGGCTTGAAAGGATCATACCGCCTCTCGGTCCGCGGAGCGTCTTGTGCGTCGTCGTGGTGACTACATGTGCGTACGGGATCGGGCTCTCATGGTAACCGCCGGCAACAAGACCTGCGATGTGAGCCATATCAACCATCAGGTAAGCGCCTACCATGTCGGCGATCTCACGGAAGCGCTTGAAATCGATCTTTCTCGCGTATGCGCTCGCGCCGGCAATGATCAGTTTCGGCTGGCAATCCTTCGCGATGCGCTCCACCTCGTCGTAATCGATGAAACCGTCATCGTTAACGCCGTAAGGCACGATGTTGAAGTACGTACCGGAGAAGTTCACCGGGCTGCCGTGCGTCAGGTGACCGCCGTGTGCAAGGTTCATACCCATCACGGTGTCGCCGGGCTTGAGAAGCGCGAACTGCACTGCCATGTTGGCCTGTGCACCGGAGTGCGGCTGAACGTTGACATACTCGCAACCGAAGAGCTTCTTCGCGCGCTCGATCGCAAGATTTTCCGCGATATCCACGCACTGGCATCCGCCGTAGTAACGCTTGCCGGGATACCCTTCCGCATACTTGTTCGTGAGCACGCTGCCCATCGCTGCCATGACAGCCTTGCTGACAAGGTTCTCGGAGGCGATCAGCTCAATGTTCTCTCTCTGCCGGCCAAGCTCGAGCTCAATGCTCTCGGCAAGTTCCGGATCAACCGTCTTCACATCATCGAATGAATACATAGGTGGTTTTCCTTTCCCTTGAATTATATTGAAATTAATTCCGTATCACTGTTTGTCAAACCCGGGTCGCGCTCCACCGAACACCATCGCGCACATACCGTTTCCTACATGACTGCCGATGATCGGTCCGATCGAATACATGCGCACATCCGCATCCGGCAATTCCTCCAGGACCATCTGCTTGAGAAGTTCCGCTTTCTCCATGCAGTCCGCATGCGCAATGAGTATCGTCTGCGTCTCCGGATTCACCGCGTCTGCACGAAGCCGCTTCATCAGGTAAAGAAGCGCATTTCTCGTGCCGCGTTCCTTGGAAACAACCGTGAGTTTGCCTTCCGGATCGATCGTCAGCACCGGCTGGATCTTGAGCGCACTACCTACGATCGCCTCGAACGAATTCAGGCGTCCGCCGCGCTTTAAATGCATCAGATTCTCCACTGTGAACCACTGGCAGCAGCGCGTGATGTCCTCGCGAACGATCGCTTCCAGTTCCTCGAGCGATGCGCCGTTTCGGTACGCTTTCGCTGCGTTCAGGACAATCCAGCCCTCGCCTACGGAAGCACACAGCGTGTCGATCACACGGATCGTTCTTCCCGGATACTCCTCCTCAAGCTCACGCGCGATCATCGATGAAGTCGCGCAGGAACCGCTGAGTCCGGAGGAAAAAGCGAGGTACAGAACGTCCTTTCCGGCTTTGAGGCTCTCCTCGAAATAAGTGCGATATACGAGCGGATTGATCTGCGCCGTCTTCGGCATCTCTCCGTTTTTCAGTCTCTCGTAAAATACAGGGATTGACATCTCACGCTCATCGGCATGATGCATATACTCCGTATCCCCGAACATAAATCCCATCGGAATGCACACTACGCCAAGCTCCTCATATGTGCGAGCGTCAAGGTCCGCGGTGACATCCGTGATCAATGTATAATTGTTCATTCATTTCTCCACAACATTTTCTATTCTCAACAACGGCCAATAAGCCTATCGAATCATATCATAAACTGTTGTAAAAGAAAACAGGAACTTTCAAGTTTATAAAAATGTAATGGTCAATATACAAAATTGGACAAAAGGCCGTAACTGATGATGTCCACGATGATCGCCGCCATGAAGATCCCGAGCAGAATGGCAATGCTTGCTTTCTTGATCTTAAAATTGAACAGCGCAGCGATGAGCGACCCCATCCAGGCTCCCGTTCCGGGAATCGGAATTCCTACGAAAAGCAGCAGAAACAAAAACTCCCCTTTCTCGGCTCCCGCGGACTTCTTCGTCGCGCGTTCCTCGAGCTTTTCCACAAATCCCTTCAGAATATTGTGTTCCTTCATAAAAGCAAATATATGCTTGATGAACAACAGGATAAACGGAATCGGGATGATATTACCGATGATACAGATGAGGTTCGCCTGCAACAGTGGTATATCAAGCATCGACGAAATCAAAAGGCCGCCGCGAAGCTCAATGAGTGGAACCATCGATACGAGGAAGACAAACACTTCCTTCGGAAGCCAGCTGCTGAAGTTCGCGTTGTACCAGTTGACAAGACTCTCCATGGAATTCCTCCGATTACAATCCTAGAATTCTGCTCACCGTGAGCTTCATGCCCTCCGTTTTGCATACGGTGTCATGCCGCACGGGCGCCGCGCGAAGCTCCGTGATCGCCGGCGGAAGTGCCACGTTGGCAATCGCCGAAAGGCGATCGATCAGCGTAAAATCATCCTCCTCCGAAACCTTGCCCTCGATCGCAGCCATCACGCTGCGCGCAAACTTGAACGGGCTTGCGGTCGAAGCGATTACTGTGCGGGTATTGTCGCGCGAGCCGTTCACATACTCCTTGTAGACGTAACTCGCTACTGCCGTATGCGGATCGATCACGTACCCGGTGCGCTCGTAGAGCGTGCGGATGGCCGAGGCCGTATCCTCCTCCGTCGCATAGCCGGACGCAAAATCGGCGAGACCTTCTCGCATCTTCTCACTGATGTCGTAGATGCCGCCGTCGGTGAGATTCTTCATCAGTTTCGCGGTAACGTCGCTGTTGTCGTCCGCGATATGGTAGATCAGTCTCTCCAGGTTGCTGGAGATCAGAATGTCCATCGAAGGAGAGCTCGTAAGCACGAACTCACGGTTGCGGTCATACCGTCCGGTCTCGAAGAAATCGAACAGAACCTTGTTCGTATTAGACGCACAGATCAGCTTGTCGATCGGCACGCCGATTTTCTTCGCGTAGTAAGCGGCAAGAATGTTGCCGAAGTTGCCGGTAGGAACGGTCACATGGATCTTCTCGCCGTCCTGAATGTGACCCTCTGCAAGAAGCTTGCAGTATGCGTATGTATAGTAAACGATCTGGGGAACCAGACGTCCGATATTGATCGAGTTGGCCGACGAGAACCGGAAGCCGTGAGCCGCAAGCTCCTTCTTCAGCTCCGCATCGTTGAACATGCGCTTGACACCGGTTTGCGCATCGTCGAAGTTGCCGGTGATCCCGATGACCGAAGTATTGTCACCCTTCTGTGTCACCATCTGACGCTCCTGGATCGCGCTCACGCCGTTCTTCGGATAGAACACGATGATCCTTGTACCGGGAACATCGGCAAATCCCGCGAGCGCCGCCTTGCCGGTATCACCTGACGTCGCCGTCAGGATCACGATCTCGTCCGTGATGCCATTCTTCTTCGCCGCCGTCGTCATCAGGTGCGGCAAAATGCTGAGCGCCATATCCTTGAAGGCGATCGTTGCGCCGTGGAACAACTCAAGGTAGTATGCTCCGTCTGCCTGTACAAGCGGAGCGATCTCCTCGGTGTCAAATTTGTCATCGTATGCCGCATCGATGCAGGCCTTCAGCTCTTCCTCCGTGTAATCCGTGAGGAACAGAGAAAGCACCTCATACGCCGTCTCGCGGTACGTCATCTGCGACAGTTCGCGCATCGTACGCGCAAGCTTCGGCAGCTCGACCGGAACATACAGTCCCCCGTCGGGAGCAAGGCCCTGCAAAATCGCCTGTGAAGCGGTTACTACACCCGCGTCGCCGCGAGTACTTTTGTACAGCATCTCCATACGACAACCTCCATTGCGGTCGTCATTTTGCGCCGACCGCACAATCAGAGAAAAGTATAACACAAACCCCGTGTCGTTACAATCGGATTTTTCGCCAAATCGGAGGGGTTTCGAAAGCCATTTCCCGTTATATTTCCGAGAAGACCGCGCGAACGGTAAACCGTTCCGTCTGCTCCCCGTGCTTTGCCCGTCCGTGAAACTGTTTTCGTTGCAAAGAAACAGGCCGGCGAGAAGACTCTCACCGGCCTTAGCCAGATCATAATTTGAAACCGCTTCCGACAAACTGTGCAATGTCGCGTCCGGTGTCATCGGTCACATCCACGTTGATGACGGTCGTACTGCGCCCTGTCTTGCGACAGACGGCCTTCGCGGAAAGCTTCGTTCCCTTCGGCGCGCCGAGGTAGTTGATGCTCACCTGCTGCGCCACCGTCGGCCGGTGGATCTGGTTCGCGCACACGGCAAATGCGAAATCCGCGAGCGTAAACATCACGCCTCCCATGATGCCTCCGTTGGCGTTTTTATGCCGTTCCGTGAGCGTCATGTCGCAGATCGCGTAGTTATCGCCGAGCTCACGAAGTTCCATTCCGTTCTCCGTGGCAAACCGGTCTCCCCTGAAATACTCTCTCGCTTCTTCCGTCGATGCAAATGTACCCATATATCAGTTTCCTGTCTCTTGTATTCTTTTGTTCAGCCGTGATCCTCAGATCAGCGTCATCAGATTCACATACTCGCGTCCCAGGCTTGTCGCAACATTCCTGTTGACGATCTTGCCGTCATAGACGTTCGCGCCGTTCGCAAGGCCCGCGTTCTTCTTCATCGCTGCCTCAAAACCGAGGTCGGCGATCATTTTCCCGTAACGGAACGTTGCGTTCGCAAGCGCCACCGTCGAGGTGTACGGAACCGAGCCGGGCATGTTGCCGACACAGTAATGAACGATGCCCTCCTCGATAAATACGGGATCGTCGTGCGTCGTCACGTGCGAGGTCTCGCAGCAACCGCCCTGGTCGATCGCGATATCGACAATGACAGCGCCCTTCTTCATGAGCTTCAGGTGCTCTCTGCGCACCAGCTTCGGTGTCGTGCCGCCCGGGATGAGAACGGAACCGATTACAAGATCCGCGGTCTTCAGGCATTTGCGGATGTTGCCCTCGGTGCTCATCAGCGTCGTGATGGACGAGCCGAAAATGTCGGACAGATAGGAAAGGCGGTTGAGATTCACGTCGAGAAGCGTAACATTTGCGCCTACGCCCACTGCCGCTTTCGCAGCGTATGTGCCCGCGATACCGCCGCCGATGATGACAACGTTGCCGGGTGCAACGCCCGGAACACCGCTCAGCAGAAGGCCGCGTCCGCCGAACTTCTTCTCAAGGTATTTTGCGCCTTCCTGAATGCTCAGGCGACCCGCGATCTGGCTCATCGGGCGAAGGCAGGGAAGATTGCCCGCCTCGTCGGTGATCGTCTCAAACGCTACGGCCTTTACCTTGCGCTCCACAAGAGCGTCCGTGAGCGCGGGGTTCGGTGCAAGATGCAGATATGTGTAAAGGATCTGTCCCTCTCTCATGCGGTCGTACTCGCACTCCTCCGGCTCCTTGACCTTGACGATCATGTCCGCCTGTGCCCATACATCCTCCGCGTTGCCGAGGATCTTCGCACCCGCTTCCTCATACTCCGCATCGGCAAATCCGGCTCCCTCGCCGGCACCCTGCTCGACAAGCACGGTGTGTCCCCCATTGACAAATGCCGCCACGTTGTCCGGCGTCAAACCTACGCGAAACTCCTGATTCTTCAGTTCTCTGGTTGTTCCGATGATCATTGATTTCCTTCTCCTTTGTCTGGTTTCTCGGCAAATAAGGCTCGCTTATCGCCGCAGGCGTCCCCGCATTTTCGGTTGCGACATTCCGGGCTATGCCGGTCAGTCGCATTTTCCGTGGTGCGCCTTGGCAGTTAGTTTACCATAGTTTGCCTGTCTGCGCCACATTTTTTTATAACGAACGTTGAAATTCATCAATGATCCCGCAAAGTTCGGACATCTGATTTCGAATATCCCGTGCAAAAGCAAGATTCAGTTTTGCCTTCCGAAGGTTCTGAAGCGGCTCCTCAATCTTGAAGTACACGTCGCCGCTCAGATAGTCCGTCAGATACCTCGCTGCCAGCTCGGCCGTAACCGCGAGTGTGCACGGCGCCATGGCCGCGACCTCTTCCTCGGTAAGAAAGCTTTTCGTCTCCTCCAGGTACCCCTTCGCGATAATGCGGAACCGGTTCCGGTCAAGCCGTACCTCCGGCTCATCCGCGGTGCCTTCGATGATCTTCGCAACAGACCGCACGGAGTCCGCAAAATCATACGCGATCATGCCTTCCATCACGGTGTCAAAATCGATGACGACGGCACCGTACGGCGGCACATGCCCGGTAAACAGAACGTTGTTGAATTTGGTGTCGTTGTGAACCACGCGGATCGGGAATTCCCCCGCCGCGTAGCGAAGCGAGACATCGCAGGCTTCCTCCTCCATTTCTTTCAACAGGACAAGTTCCCTGCGCACGTCCGTAGTCCTTCCGCACACGTCCTCATCCGCAGCCTTCCAGAGCTGCCGAAATCTCGTGTACGTATCATGGAAGCCACGTTCCGCACCGCGCAGCCGTTTCGGCGGCAGGTCGGCAAGCGCCGCGTCAAACTGTCCGAACGCTCTCGCCATCGCGTAGAGAACGCCCTCGTCGTTCTGCGAAACCTCCGCAGACTCGAGGTACTCCTCGACTCTCCAGTACTCGGTATGATACTGCGGTGGCTGCGCCGCCGCGCTGTGTCGCCGGATCTCCAGGAACCGCTCCCCGCTCACACCGACCGGGTACAGCTTTGCGCTGCGAATGCCCTTGCGCAGCAAATGGTCCGTCACAACGACCATGTTGCGCAGCATCTGCCGCGGCTGCCGCACCGCCTCCGGGTTCAGTTTCTGCACAAGATACCGTGTCAGCCGCGCACCGTCGCGAACGCTCACGCAGTATGTCCGGTTGACATTGCCGCCGTCGAGTTCCCGTTCCGAAACGATGCTGCCGGCGATCCCGTATCGTCGCAGAATTGTTTCCGTAATCCATCCCATAGGAATTTTCTCTCTCTTGCAAGGAAACGCTGATTCCATCTGTCGATTTCGTCAGCGTTTCCCAAACATCATCTTCATTTGCCGATCACGTATGATCACCGTCAGCGTTCCCTGATCGTCCGATCCGTGATCCCTTCAAGCGCAATTACTTGATCTTTACAAGATGTCCGTTCTTCTTCATGGACTCGATGATCGCATCCACATGCTTCTCACAGATTTCGTAAGTCTCTGCCTCAGACATGACGCGGAGCACGGGCTCTGTTCCGCTCGGACGAAGAAGCACACGGCCGGAATTGCCGAGTTCCGCCTTGCAGGCCTCAACCTGAAGGTTTACAGCCGGGTCTTCCATCGTAGCCTTCTTGTCGTCAACCACAACGTTCTTGAGAACCTGCGGATACATCTCCACCTCGGACGCCAGCACCGAAAGAGGAAGCTGCGTCTCGATCATGACCATCATGACCATGATCGCCGTGAGGATACCGTCACCGGTGCGCGCGTATTTGCGGAAAATGACATGGCCGGAGTTCTCGCCGCCGATCAGGTGGTCCTTCTCCTTCATGTTCTCATATACGAAACGGTCGCCGACTGCGGTCTTCTCGTAGTCGATGCCGATGCGGTCGAGCGCCTTGTACAGGCCGAAGTTCGACATGATCGTCGTGACAACCGTGTTGCTCGGCAGCTGGCCGTTCTTCTTGAGATGTTTCGCGCAGATGTACATGATCTGGTCGCCGTTCACGACGTTGCCGTTCTCGTCCACCGCCAGGCAGCGGTCCGCATCACCGTCAAATGCAAAACCGACGTCTACATTGTTCGCCTTCACGAACTCCTGCAGTCCCTCAATATGAGTGGAACCGCAGCCGCGGTTGATGTTCGTGCCGTTCGGCTCGTTGTTGATCACAAGCGTCTTCGCGCCGAGAGCATCAAATACGGAGCGGGCGATCATCCAGGAGCTGCCGTTTGCGCAGTCAAGCGCAACCTTGCGGTTCTCGAACGACTTGGTAGCCACGTTGGTGAGGTAACCGATGTAGCGGTTGCGTCCGGTGTAATAGTCCACCGTGCAGCCGATGTTCTCGCCCTTCGCGAACGGGATCTCCTCGATCTCACCGTCGATATACTTCTCGATCTCATCCTGAAGCGCATCGTCCATCTTCTCGCCGTCGCCGTTCATCAGCTTGATGCCGTTGTCGGTGTAAGGGTTGTGGCTCGCGCTGATCATAACGCCGCAGTCAAAGCCGTCCGTTCTCGTGATGTACGATACGCACGGAGTCGTCGTTACATGCAAAAGATACGCATTCGCGCCGGAGGACGTGATGCCTGCAGCGAGCGCATTTTCATACATGTAGGAGGAACGTCTCGTATCCTTGCCGATCACGATGCGTGCCTGTCCGTTCTTGCTGTAGTGCCAGCCGAGGTACCGACCGATCTTGAATGCATGCTCCGCCGTCAAAACAACGCCGGACTCACCGCGAAAACCGTCAGTTCCGAAATATTTGCCCATAGAGTGCCTCCTGAAAGGTGTAATGTATGGTTACGCCCGGAAACCGCCCGAACTCGCGGACGGTTCCGAAACGTCACACTCGTAAAATACGGCATCAGCCGTTGTAGCATGCCTCATCGCAGACGAGCACAACATCGTCGTGCAGGTTGAGGAAGGATGCCGGGCAGCTCGTGGTAACCGTGCCCTTGAGCATCTGCATAACCGCATCATGCTTGCCCTTGCCGTTCGCAAGGATGATGATCTTCTTTGCGGAGAGGATCGTGCCCATGCCCATGGTGAGCGCCTTGGTCGGAACGTCCGCCGCGCTTGCGAAGAAGCGAGCGTTCGCATCAATCGTATCCTCGGTCAGGCTCGTGATGTGCGTTGCAGGAACAAGCTCCGTGTCGGGCTCGTTAAACGCGATGTGACCGTTGCGGCCGATACCGAGCACCTGGATGTCAGCGCCGCCGAGGGAACGGACAAACGCCTCGTATCTCTTCGCCTCTGCCTCGCCGTCCGCTGCACTGCCCTGCGGAACATGCGTGTGCGTCTTGTCAATGTTAACCTTGTCGAACAGGTTCTTATTCATAAAATAGCGATAGCTCTGATCGTTGTCCGGGCTGATCGGATAGTACTCGTCGAGGTTGACCGTGGTCACCTGCGAAAAATCGATCTCGCCTGCCTTGTTCATCTCGGCAAGCTTTGCGTACATACCCTCAGGGGTGGAACCCGTAGCCAGACCGAGCACAGCGTTTGGTTTCTTCTTCATAACGTCGGCAACAATCTCCGCGGATTTAGCGGACATCTCAGCATAGTCCTTGCACACAATTACTTTCATTGTTCGTCTCCTTGTTTACTTGTTTGTCTTCATTATCCAGGATGCACTTCGTGCATCACACAAGGATATTTTACTGCCTTAAAGCGATGAAATCAACGAAAAACTGCTGTTTTTCACAAATCTTCATATATCGTTTAATGTTTCTTAGCTTATCATTTAACTGTATTGTTATACGTTCATATAACTTCATTTTTGTTTTGAACGAATTCCGGCGAGAATCGCCTGCAATCCGATCAACTTATCTACATTTTTTCCTCATTTTTTCGTTATTTTTCGTTTTTTCTCTCCATTCCGGCTCTTTGCGTTCAAATTTTTCAAAAATCTCGACGTATTTTTTTGCATTTTTGATTTTTGGCAGATTTTTCGCGTTCTGAAATTCGTTGACACTTTTTCCGCCCGGTTGTAGAATTGCGTCGTAAATGCGCGAAAATCTCCGAGCACGCCTTCGCGGCGTAAAGGGTTACCGAACCCGTGAAGGCGTGCCCTCTCTCAACCAACCGTTACGACGGCTGGCAGATATATAATTCAGACGGTTGTTTTTTCATTTTCTCTCTTCTCAATTTTTATCGTAAAAAGACCGCTTCCGACGGAAGCGGCCTTTTACATTTATTTGATTTTTTATTTGTATTTTACCGTGATCTTGTAGTTCATCTTCGCTCCGTTCTCAGCGACCGCAGTCACGACGAACGTCTCACTCTTCCCGCTCAGGGTCTTCTTCCCGATCCCGGTGATCTTCGTGCCGGCGACGACTGCCTTTGCTTCGATGGTCAGAGACTTCGTCCCCTTCGGCACCGTCACCGTGTACTCGAACCCGTCGTACTTGAACGACTCCCCAAGCGACAGCTTGCTTCCGTCCGCCGACTTCACCGAGATCGACGAGAGGTACGGATTCGGGCTCTCACTCTTGACCGGTTCCGGCGATGCGTTGGCTGGCATGTTCTTGTAAACCGGTATGGAAAATGTGATTGCCATCTCCTCGCTTCCGCCGATCTTCCGGTATGCCTGCGCAACTTTGTACGCCTCGGATTTTGGTGCCTGCGCGTTGGACATGTACTGATGTCCGTACGTATTGTTGCGGGTCACATTGTACTTCTGGAGATAGATCGTGTCCTGTCCCTTGTTGATGTACGTGCTTCCGATGTAGTACGCACCGCCCACGATCGCATCGTACCGATTGTTCCAGGGGATCCTGCATTTGTCGTTAAGGCTCTCGTTGGTGCCGCCGTACTTGGCAAACTTCAGACCGTTGCGGATCGCGCCGAGCGCAGCCGTCGAGTTGTAGGCTCCGATGTTGTAGAAGTTATAGTAGCCTACAAAACCTTCCACCGTTCCGGTCGCGCTGAGGGAAAATGATCCGCCGGACGTCACTTCCTGCTTGACTCGCGACGCCAGGTGATACGGACTTACGCCGGAGTATTTCGCGGCGTCCATGAATGCCTGTGCATAGGATATCGTTTTGGTCTTTCCGTTCTCGTCCTTGTACGTGAACGATGCGCCGTCCATCGCGGTACCCTTCAAAATCTTCTTCACGCCTTCGATCGTCTGAGTGTCCGGATCATACGTCAGATCTTCAAACATATAGATGTAAGTATCATCAAGCCAGTTGCGCGGATCCATGAAGTACTGCAGTCCGGCCGAATTGATCATCATCCATTCCTTACCGTCAAACGACTGGAATTTTCCGGTCTTCCAGTTGTATGCGCCGGATGCATAGGAAAGCCACTGCGTGCCCTTGTACTGCTCGATCAGGTTGTTCCCGAGCGTGTTCTCTCCCGCGATCACCGTGCTCCATTCGAGGCCGGTCTGATACGCTTTGAAAACCCAGGTCGGATGCTGCTCGTGCAGCTTCACGAGATACGGAATATAGCTCTCCGGGAAACCTTCTTTACGCAGCTGATCCGCGTACGACGACTTCGTGTTCACGTCGGACGAGACTTTCGTGCCGCTTCGGATCGTTCCGCTGTTGTTCGTCTCGTTCAGTGGATACTTGTCTCCCAGCTCCAGGTACGAACCGTACATATATCCGCGATACTCGATGCCGTTTACCGTGAGAACACCTTCGTACCACAGGGTTCCGCCCTCCGCGTACGCGTAGGACAAAACTGTCACCTTATGTCCCTGCGACAGAGAAACGACCTTCGCGTACTCCGTTCCGGGACCGGTACGAACATTTAACGATTTCACGTTGACCGTTGCGCTCGCAACGGTTCTGCCCTTGTTGTCTTTCACGACCGGCGGATCATTGGACGGAACCTTCGTCGGGACTTCGGTCGGCTCCTTGGCCTGCGTGTCGGTCGGTCTCGGTGTCGGCGTCAGTTCCCTTGAGGTCTCCGTCGTCGTTCCAGACGTGACACTCACATAACTGCCGAACACATAGCCCTTCTGTTTCACTCCGTCAAACGTAACTTCCACGAGATACCACGTGCGGTCAGAGGAATCCTTCGCGGAGCCGAGCACCGGGAAGCGGTCTCCCTCATAAACCTTGCCGAGGATATCACTCGCAGTCGATGCGGACTTGCGCACGTTCAGACGCGTTGCCGTGACAACTGCCGTTTTGGTGACAGCAGGAGTCGGCGTCGCTGTCGGAGTCGAAGTAGGTGTCGCTGTCGGTTTCGGCGTCGAAGTAGGAGTTGCCGTAGGCTTCGGTGTTACAGTAGGTGTTGCTGTCGGCTTCGGCGTAGAAGTAGGTGTCGCCGTAGGCTTCGGCGTAACCGTGGGCGTCGCCGCCGGTGTTGCAACAGATTCCGTTACAACCGTCACATAGTTTCCGAACACATATCCCGTGACTGTCTTCCCATCGATGGAAGCCTGCACGCGATACCATGTTCTTCCCGAAGAATCCTTCGACGAACCGAGAATCGAAAGTCGATCCCCCTCATATACTTTTCCGAGAACATCGCTCGCAGTGGTTGCCGACTTCCGGAAATTCATTCTGGCAACGCTGACAACCGCTATACTGTTTGATTGCTGTCCGGGGAAGACCGATTTCGTCGGAGTCGGCGTCGCCGTGTTTTGTTTCGTCAGGGTAGGCGTCGCCGTTGCTTTCGCTTCCGGCGTAGGAGTTACGGTAGCCTTCTTCGCGGGTGTCGGTGTCACCTTCTGCGTCGGAGTCTGCGTTGCCTTCTTCGTCGGCGTCGGTGTCGCTGCAGAGTTTCCGCCTGAGGAATTCGTTCCCGCCGTACTGATATACGAGGCATTGACATATCCGGTTATCTTCCTGCCGGATACTGTCGCTTCAATGTTATACCAAAGATCGCCACTTCGGGTACTCGCAGAACCGATGATCGTCACTTTCTGTCCCTGCTGCAGAGTTCCCACACAATCGAACTTGGAACCGACGCCGGCGCGGACATTCAGATAGTACGCTGTGACGGTTCCCTCGGTTTTGGACGAGGCAGATGCCGCGAAGACATCACAAACAGACGGCATTCCTCCGAATCCCGCCATCGTCTGAAGGATCAGTGCCAGCACCAATACCATCGCGATCTGTCCCGCTCGTTTCATGGACACCTCTTTGCTGCAATCATCAGATCCGGTTTCTGCCATCCCCCGTTTGCCTGCAAATTTCTGCATGTTCCGGAGTTCGAAAAAACCTTCACTGCCCTATACGTAACCCATCGTACACAATACCCATCTTATCATTACTATTTTAATACGACTGTTGTAGAATTGCAAGCCAAAAACCCTTGTAAAATAAGGCTTTTTACGCAAAAAAGGCTCATTTTCCGAGGAAAATGAGCCAAGTGACGCTGTTTTAGTACTGTTCATTCTTCATATACAGGTTGATACAACCATATTTCCGTTCCGTCAAAAACGCGGTCTGCCGTGGCAGACCGCGCCGTAGTTTACGCTGTTATACGGTATCCATTTCCGTCACTTCTTCGGCTCCGCTTCCGCATCGCCCGAGATGAAGCGGTACGCGACTACCGCGAGCAGCGAGCCTGCCAACGGTCCTACGATGAATACCCATACATCGATGATCGGATCGGTGTTGCCTGCGATCGCTGCAACGATCGCCGGGCCGAGGCTTCTCGCCGGGTTGACGGACGTGCCGGTCAGGCCGATGCCGAGAATATGAACAAGAACCAGCGTGAGACCGATCACGATGCCGGCTACATGGCCGTGGTTCGCCTTCTTCGAGGTGACGCCGAGGATTGCCATGATGAAAATGAACGTGAGGAAACACTCGACGATCAGACCGGCAGCGATGCTGTTATTCACACCACCGAGACCGTTGCTGCCTAAACCGCCGGTCAGATCCGTGCGGTCAGCGAGCGCGAACACACCCTTCAGAATGCCTGCGCCGGCAAGCGCACCGAGCACCTGAGACACGATATATCCGAGAAGATCCTTCGTGTCGAGCTCTCCATTAACCCAGAAAGCGACTGTCACCGCCGGATTGATGTGGCAACCGGAGACATTGCCGATGCTGTAAGCCATCGCAACGATCACAAGGCCGAACGCAAGCGCGGTCAGAATGTAGCCGCAGCCATGCTCATATTTGCAGTCAACCGTCATCGCTGTTCCGCAGCCGACAAGCACCAGAACTAAAGTACCGATAAACTCCGCAACATACTTTTTGATACTGCCCATACGAAATACCCTCCTTTGAAATTGTCGGTCGGACACTGTCGTGTACTGACCGTTGTAAACCCTGCCGACCGTCTGTTTCACAGGCATCCCGGCACTGCTTCTATCGTACACCGTTCTTCGGAAAATGGCAACCGTACATTGTCATTTTCCGTGATTATTTGCTCTTACTCGGCGCTGTCAACTCCGATCGTCGCAAGGAAATTGTAAAGACCCGAATGGATCGCGGTGTTGTCGTGATCCGCGCCCGGAACTTCATACCAGATATGTGCGATCCCGTTCTTCTCGAAGAGCTCGTGATACCCCTTCGGGAATTTGCCGACGACACTGTCGTTCGTTCCGCAGCAGATGATCACCTTGTCCGCGACCTTCGTGCCGTCCGCGATCACAACCTCATCCTCCTGCAGCGTCCCGGGATGCGTCATGATGAAGTCCTTGCCGGGAACAAGGCCCGGTGCAGGCGAGATGGCGCAAACGATCCGGAACAGATCCGGATAGGAAAGGTACGAGTACAGCGTCTCGCGGCCGCCCATGGAGAACCCGCCGATGTACGTGCCCTCGCGGCCCGTGATCGTCGAGTAAGTCTCATTGATATACGGCATCAGGCAGTCGACGAGTTCCTTCGGGAAACGGTCGTACGGCATCAATCCTTCCCCGGTAAATGCCGGTGCCTGAACCGTATCCTCACCCGCCGCAAACATGGCCGGACAAACCAGGATGAACTCCCTGCACAATCCGTCGGCGAACATGTTTCCGAGCAGGATCGGGATGGAGGAATCCCCGGCAAACGAATTCTCATCGCCCATTACGCCATGCAACAGGTACACGACGGGATACTTCTTCTCCGGCGTGTAATCCGCGGGCAGAACGACCGTGTAACCGCGCTCGCGCTTGCAGTACTCCGAGTAGTACGTGCCGTGCTCGAATTTGCCGTACGTCACGCCGTCGCGTTTCTTCAGGTAATCCGAAGGACATTTTGCGTACATGCCGTTCTCATCCGGACCCGGAGTGGGCGTCGGTGTGTTCGTCGGCTTGGGCGTTGCCGTTGCCTCGGGTGTAGGAGTAGCCTCCTGCGTGGGAGTTGCCTCCGGTGTCGCGGTTGCCTCGCCCATCGGTGTTGCCTCCGCCGTAGGTGTAGCTTCTGCAGTCGGTGTCATAGTTGCCTCCTTCGCGGGCTCCGTCACTTTTTTTGAACTGTTCCCGCCGTCATTGTTGTTGCCGCAGCCGATGCATGCCGCTGCGATCAGTGCCATCACTCCGAGGAGCGCTGCCGTTTTTCTCATCTCGAATCCTCCCCGGGACGAAACTCCTCGTCCCTTTCCGTAACCTCTGCGTTATTCTGTAATACAGCAAGCCGGCAGCGCGTCTTCCACCCTGCCGGCGTCATTTCCGTAAGTCGTCGGGGCTTATGCCTCGTCGATCGCCTTGCCGATATCATGTCTCATGTACTTGTTGCCGAAGCTGATCATCTCCGTTGCCGCGTACGCGTTCGCACGCGCCTCCTTAAGCGTCGCGCCGAGCGCGGTCACGCCGAGCACACGACCTCCGTTCGTGAGAACCGCTCCGTCCTCGCCGAACTTCGTTCCCGCGTGGAACACGAACTTGTCCGCGCATCCACGGAACGCTTCCAGTCCGGAGATGGGGAAGCCCTTCTCATACTTCTGCGGATAGCCGTCGGAAGCCAGCACGACGCAGACCGCCGCATTGTCCGCGAAGGACAGTGTGACCTCGTCAAGGCGACCGTCGATGCATGCCTCAAACACGTCGACGATGTCATTTTCCATGCGAGGAAGAACAACCTGCGTCTCCGGATCGCCGAAGCGGGCGTTGTACTCCAGCACCTTCGGACCTTCCGGCGTCAGCATCAGGCCGCAGAACATCACGCCTGTGAACGGACGCCCTTCCTTCGCCATAGCCGCCATTGTGGGCTCGTAAATGTGCCGCACGCAGTATTTGTGGATCTCCTCGGTGTAGAACGGACTCGGGGAAAATGTTCCCATTCCGCCGGTGTTGAGTCCCGTGTCGCCGTCGCCCGCGCGCTTATGGTCCTGCGCGCTCGTCATGCAGCGCACGTTCGTCCCGTCGCAGAAGCACAGCACGGACACCTCGCGCCCGGTCATGAACTCCTCGACGACCATCTTGTCGCCGGCCTTTCCGAAATGCTTGTCCAGCATGATTTCCTTGACGCCGGCCATCGCCTCTTCCTCGTTGTTGCAGATGAGCACGCCCTTCCCAAGAGCCAGGCCGTCCGCCTTCAGCACGACCGGGTACTTGTTCTGCAGACGGATGTACAGCGAAGCCTCCTCCGCGTCACTGAACGTCTCATAGCCCGCCGTGGGGATGCCGTATTTCTTCATCAGTTCCTTGGAAAATGCTTTGCTTCCCTCAAGGATCGCCGCATTCTTCCGCGGTCCGAAGACGCGGAGTCCCGCCTCCTCGAACGCATCCACGATGCCGCCCACGAGCGGATCATCGGGACCGATCACCGTGAGATCGATCGCCTCATTTTTCGCAAAATCAACCAGCTTGTCAAACTCCATCACGCCGATCGGCACACACTCCGCGAGCTCCGCGATCCCGGCGTTGCCCGGTGCGCAATAGATCTTCGAGACACGGCTGCTCTTCGCGATCGCCGCAACGATCGCATGTTCTCTTCCGCCGCCTCCGACTACTAATACTTTCATAACACCCTCCGCATAAATATAATTACAACGTCACGAAATAATTGCCGTTGGTATCCTTGCAGACTCTGTCGTTCGCGATCGCGTTGATCGCCTGCGGCAGTATGATCCACTCCGCCTGCTCCATCACGCGTCTCTGCAGAACTTCCGGCGTATCACCGGGCTGAACCGGAACCGCCTGCTGAAGAAGGATCGGCCCCGTGTCCGTGCCCTCGTCCACGTAATGCACCGTCGCGCCGGTCACCTTCACGCCACGCGCGAGCACTGCCTCATGCACGTGAAGTCCGTAGAAGCCGTCTCCGCAAAATGACGGGATCAGGGACGGATGTATGTTGATGATGCGCCGCTCATACTTGCGGATCATCGCCGGCGGAATGATCACCAGGAATCCCGCAAGAACGATCAGGTCGGGATGCAGCGAATCCACCGCGTCCAACAATGCCTCCTCAAACTCCGCGCGCGTCGCAAAACCCTTGCGCGATACGCAAATGCCGGGTACACCGGCTTTCTCCGCCCTCTGAAGGGCATATGCATCCGGCCGGTTGCTGATGACGCCGCAGATCTTCACATTCGTGATCCGCCCGTCGCTCACCGCATTCAGGATTGCCTGAAGGTTTGTCCCGCCGCCGGAGACAAGAACAGCCACTCTCATACCGTTCCTCCTTTGAAACAAAACCACGCCCGAAGGCGCAGACCCTGCAGTCTGCGCAAACGGGCGCGTAACTGTCACTGAATCGTAATGCCCTTCTCGCCGTCCGTGATCTCACCGACGATGTAAGCGCTCTCGCCGGCAGCCTGCAGAATGCGGATCGCTTCGTCCGCCTTCGCGCTGTCCACAGCGAGCATCATGCCGATACCCATGTTGTACGTGTTGTACATCATATGCTCCTCGATATTGCCCGTCTTTGCGAGCAGATCGAAGATTGCCGGCACTTCGTAACTGTTCTTTCTGATCACGGCATGCTTGCCATCGGGAAGCATCCGCGGAATATTCTCATAGAAACCGCCGCCGGTGATGTGGCTGCATGCCTTCACCGTAACGCCGCCGTCCTTCAGCGCGCGCAGCGCCTTCACGTAGATCTTCGTCGGCACCAAAAGCGCCTCACCGAGCGTGCATCCGAGCGAATCGTTGTATCTCGCAAGTGACGCCTCGCGCATGTCAAACACCTTGCGGACAAGCGAGTAACCGTTGCTGTGGATGCCCGAGGAAGCGATACCGATGACGGTGTCGCCGGCCTTCACGTTGCTGCCATCCACGATCTCGTCCCTGTCCACAATACCAACGGCAAATCCCGCCAGGTCGTACTCGTCCACCGGATAGAAGCCCGGCATCTCAGCCGTTTCTCCGCCGATCAGCGCGCATCCGGCCTGCTTGCAGCCTTCCGCAACACCCTTCACGATCGTCGCGATCTTCTCCGGATAGTTCTTGCCGCAGGCAACATAATCCAGGAAGAAAAGAGGCTCGCCGCCGGCGCACGCAATGTCGTTCACGCACATTGCCACGCAGTCGATTCCGATGGTGTCATGCTTGTCCATCAGGAACGCGATCTTCAGCTTCGTTCCCACTCCGTCCGTACCGGACACAAGCGTCGGGTGCTTCATCGTCATGAACCGGTCCAGGGAAAATGCTCCCGAGAAACCGCCGAGTCCGCCGAGCACCTCAGGGCGCATCGTCTCCTTCACGTGCTTCTTCATCAACTCTACCGCGCGGTATCCCGCTTCAATGTCAACACCGGCATTCTTATAATCCATGCTGCTGCCTCCTGTGATCGTCTTGTATGATTGTCGCGGGGCCGCCCGTAACCGGCGCCTTCCGCCCGCTCTTACGCCGCACAATGTGCCGCGGTTGTCCCTCCGGGACATCGCTATTGTAGCACAAAAGAATCACGCCTGCACCTGAAAAAGAGCATTTTCCGCGTGTTTTCTTTCATCGTTTCAATAAGCATTGCTAATGATTGTAACATCAATCATAATTGAAACTTTCAGTTTTTCTCCGCATACGCGCGGTAGCCGACACTCTCCAGGCGCTCTTTCTTCGCCATTACGCCGCTCTTGAGTTCCGCCTTATACGCGATGATCTTGTCGAGCAGTTCTCTGTCGTGCGTCGCGATGATCTTCGCCGCAAGGATGCCCGCGTTCGCGCCGCCGTCGATGGCAACCGTCGCCACCGGGATTCCCGAAGGCATCTGCACGATGGAGTACAGCGAGTCAACGCCGCCGAGCGCCTTCGTGTGGATCGGCACGCCGATGACCGGCAACGGGAAGATCGCCGCGCACATGCCGGGAAGGTGTGCCGCACCGCCCGCTCCCGCGATGATCACCTCAAAGCCCTTCTCAACCGCAGTGTTTGCATAGTCGAAAAATACATCGGGCATACGATGCGCCGAGATGATCGTCATCTCGTACTCGATGCCGAATTTTTCAAGCATCGCCGCCGCTTTCTCCATAATCGGCAGATCCGAATCGCTTCCCATCACAATACCGACTTTAGCCATAATATCCTCCTGATCCGTCCCGTTGGGACAGTGTAGTTTATTCATTAAAGGGCCTTTCAGACATGCCCTCGGTTCACTGCTCTTTCTCAAGCTCATCCAGCGGAATGTTCAGCTCTTCCGTCCCCGGCACAACGAACCGTCCGTTGCGGATGATCGCGCCGATCACGGTGCCGTCCGCCGCATGCACAAGGATCTCACCGAGCTCGTTGTACGGGATCGTGATGTCCGTGTGCGTGTTCGTGTAGGCCTTCACAGGATCTGTGTGACGCTTTGCGGAAAATTCATTCTCCCTGGCGATGATCTCCTTCCCGTCAGGATTGTAGAGCGCCTTGTCCTCCGCACGGCTGTAGCACGTGTCACCCACCGCAAAATGAGGTCCGGTCTTCTCCGCGATGAGGATCGGCAGCTGCTCCTGGACGTTATAGCGGATGCCCATCGCATACGCCACCGTGTTCGTTCCGATCGCAAACTCGCCGATGGGCAGCGTCTCCTGATCCTTGAGGATAACATCCTTGAGGAAGGCTCTATTTTCCTCTTCTGTCGGAAAATTCTCACACGAATAGTCGGTGATCATGCCGTTCTCAAAGCGGAACCGCAGGTTCTTATATGTGATGCCGTCGATGCACACCTTCATCACGTGAAGCAGTCCGCCGGTGCCCGTGAGTAACGGTGACGTGAACACCTCGCCCACCGGAATGTTAACGTCCGCACCGCAGTTCTCGAAATTTGTCTGCGTTGCGGGATCTGTCAGCGTGTGAAGCATCACCTTCATGTTCGTCTCGTTGTCCCCGCGGCCGGTCACGGTCACATACGCACCGAGGTCAAGCAGGTCGATCAGTTTCTGTTGGATCGCCTTATACTTCTTGTTCGGAAGATTGTTGCATTCGATAGTTCCGCGGAAGACTTCCTCAAATCGATCGCCGATAGAAGGAACCGGGTATGCGATGATCGCAAAGGTAATATTCTCCTCCGGTTCATACTTCTCGCCCTGATCGGCTACACGATTGCGAAGTTCGTCGAACAATGCGCCGCCACGGCCCTTGACCAAAGGCACTGCGCGCTTGTTGACAAAGTCGATGTCCGGCACTCCGAACACCTCCTGCGCGGCAATTCCGGCATAGCCTTCGCACTCTTCTTTATACTTTTCATAGTTCTCCCTGCGGCTCTCCATGATCTCCTCGATCATGGGGCGCTGAAGAACGAGCAGATAGTTCTTGCGATGGTCGTACGAATACTGGCGGTTAATCGAGGTGCCTCCCATACCGCCCTGCAGGAATGTGCACGCATAAACCAAAAGATTGCTCGTGAGGAACAGTTTGGGCTCCAATCCCTCTTCGCGGAAGAGATCGATCACACGCGCTGTGACGCGCTCAAATCCGAAATACGTATCGAACGCAACCGTCTTCTTCGACGCGCGGTCGATGCGCATGGTCTCAAAACTGTCGATAAAGCCGTTCACAAACGTCCGCGCCATCTCATCGATGGTCTTCTGCGGCTGTTTTGCAAGGTACCTATAGGTGTTGATCACATTTTCCGAAACCGGAAGGCCGTAATCGTACAGCGCGCTCTCGTCGGACGCGGCGCGGCGGATGATATCCTCAACCGGCTTGCCCGCGGAAATATCATACATCTCATACATGCGGAACTCGACGAACTCGCGGCAGTAATCGTGCGCATAGTAATACAGGCTCTGCTTGATCCCGCGGTCAATTCCGTCCCGCTCAATATGACCGTAAATCTCCGCGATCAGTTCGCAGGCATACAGAAACGGCTTGCGGATACCGCGCATCAGATACTGTGTTGTCTCAACCAACTCCCGCCCGAGAGCCGCGATCACCATCGCGTAGGCGTTGCCGTACTCTTTCGCCGAAACGTCGGGGTTGATGATGGATCTCTCATAAGCGTCAACCTCGAGAGTTCCGAAAATTGCCTTGTTCATCCGGCGTTTTTCTTCCGTGCTCATCGCTGACCAGGAACCGTCCGTGACAGCCTTGTACAGCTTTTCCTGCGCCGCCGCGATACCTGCCAGCTCGGCAAGCCCCTCGGGCGCATTTTTCTTCTTCGCACTGTTTTTGATCCAGGACAGAACAAGCGAGAGTCTCTCCCTCTCATCCGCAGACCAGGAGAGCATCGAGGGCACGGCATCGGCCGCGCGTTTTTTCTTATTTTCCGTAATTTTCAAAAATCCACCTCATTGATCATCTGTCAGGCGCCCGCTGTCTCAGCAGATGCCCTGCATCATTCGTTTTTCATTGTCGCTGTGGAACACCGCCACATCCTTCAACCGCGCATTCCGGTCACAAAGCCGCCCCCACAAGGAAAAGCCCCAGCGTCACCACGACCACCGCGAGGTTGAGAACCATCCCGGCGAGCGCGAAGCCGTCTTGGAACGGTGTTTCTCTGCGCGCCGTCGCAGCGCACATCATTCCCGCGATCGCGAGCAGACCGTTCGTCACGCCGAGTCCGCCCAGCTCCGCATCCTTGTGCAGCCTTCCGTACAGGATCAGGAAAATGAGGAAAAACACGCAAAGAATGCCCACTGCCAGCGACACTTTCCCCATGATCGACCGATGCCGACCTTTGTAGTGAACCGTGTTTTTCTCTTCCTTCACTCTGTTCATCGTTTCCTCTTACTCTTCTTCGGTTTCCCGGCAAGCGCTGCCTCCACGGGAACACTGATGAAAATGCCGATCAATCCGCCGACGGTATTGAGTATCACATCGTCAATATCAAAGCTTCCGACATTGAACACATACTGAAGCACTTCCGCGACAGCACACGAAAGGTACACAACAGCAAGCGTGAACAGCCATTTCGGACGTTTCGGCGCCAGCAGTGCGACGAGCAGTCCCATCGGAACAAAAGCGAGAATATTTCCGACGATGTTCCACCAGAACAATCCGTTCATCAGACTTTCCGGTCCCTTGTAAAACCGCCGGATTTCCTGAAGGGGAACAAGGTTCACACCGTGATCATTACCCTGTGTGCGTCCGAATCTAGGCGAAAAGAACAGCACATAGATCAGCACCGCCAGATACAACACGAAGAGGATACCGATCCATATCTTCTGTTTTTTGTTTAAACTCATGTCTACATCCGCAGGAGAGCCTGTGGTTCTCCTGTTCCTTTACTTATTTCACGGCATCGGCGATGGCCTATTGGCCGCCCTTCACTTCCTCCATGTACCGGATGAACTCGTCCACCAACCGGGAATCCATAGTACAGTCGCACACTCCGCGCCGTTCCACGATATCATTTCCGCTCGGGTCATCATAAATCCGAACGGTAATAGGTTTATTTTTCGAAGGATCAAACGGTTCGATCTCAAACGTCAGAACCGGCTCAACTGTCGGCGTATCGTTCTGCCGGAAGCCGGAGGTCTTCATCGCCATCACCGCCTGGGCCCATGCGAGCGCGTCCTTTCCGACAATCTGCGTGCCGTTCAGATAATACACATCCTCTTCAGCTTCGGTGCGCTCATGTGTAAACACCATCGTCAGATCACCGGCCTTCGCGGTAACCTTGGAAACCACCTGAATTCCCGGGTAAACGATGGAATGATAGGTGCTTGAGAACACGTCAAACTCGCACATATTGCGGATTCGCAACTGCGTCATTACCAGCACGGCATCCACGCCCTGAAGTCTCGCGTAATAGTTTCCGGTTTCCGGATCCTGGTCACCGACCATAAGTGTATAGGACATCGACTCCGTCTCGGTGTCATCCGAGTACCGGACTGTCAGCGTTGCTTTCGGATTGACCAGTCCGTACTGTGCGTACTCATCCGGCTTCACTCTGCGGATTTCCTCGGCATACGGATTGATGTACCATTCCAGTTGATCCATCCACGGGCCGTTGATCACATCAGCGTCCCAACTCGCCCTGTACGGCTCCTCAAACCTCCACGGAAAGAGTCCGGCGCCCGAGTAATCATACGGGTTCTCGGTATCCTTGACTGCATGGAAGGCCGGGAACAGATCTCCCGTGAGAATGACTTCCTGGACATTCTTGATGTCCGGAATCTTCGGCATGCTGATCGTCTCCGTGTAGTATGCGCGCTCACGAACCATGAGCGAGGCATAACTCGCCGAAACGGTATATACCGTCTTATCTCCGTTAAACCGGCAATAATAGTACGTCTTGGTAGGCACCTTGTCCCCGAGTTCGATGCGGACCAGACGCTCCTCCCCCGCGTATGCCTCCAGCACCGCGGATGGATTGTCAAGCCCGTACTCGGAGTCCGCAGCGGGATTATCCACCTTCGCGATCGCGCGCAGGTTGGACAGCAGATTGTCCGGAATCTGCCAGATTACCTTCTGGCTCAGAATATCTGACTCACAGTTCCAGGAATCTCCCTGCTTTGTGAAAACTCCCGAATAATATTCATTCTGAATACTGATCCGGTCCACACGGTTCACATCGATCGTCGTTACCGTGAGATACTTGATCTTCTCTTCTTCTGCCGGGTCATCTGCTTTTTTCTTCAAAAGAACGAAGACTACCGTCAGGATTACTGCCGCGGCAATCAGAATCGAAAGCCGCACGATATTTGCTCGTTTCATTCCTCACCCTTTTCCGTCACAGTAGTCAGTTTCTCGACGCGTCTGCGCAGCATGACCACAACACCTGCAAAAAGAATCAATCCCGGCAGAATAAACGACACCGCAGCAATCCTGTTGCGCTGACTTGTAGTCATCCTGAGTGCTTCCTCAAGCGCGGTCGTGTCCGGGATGGACAGCGTATCCTCCTCAGTTCCCACGGAATCGTTCAAACATTCGATCAACTGTGTCCGGTTGGCGAAAGACGAACTTCCGGTAAGCATCCGGTCGTCGAAGAAATAGAAGGAGGAAAATACATACATCTGAGCGGTATTGCCTCCGAATGTCTCCTCAATCTTCAACAACAGCGGGAATTTGCCAACCTCATCCCCCGGTTGAACCTCACTGCTCGAAGCATCGGTCTCCTTGCGATACGCTTTCGACGATGTCTCAACAAGCACCGTTTTCTTCGTTGTACTGCGGGTCGTATCGTTCGTGTAGAACGGAACGGCGAGCGGCCACTCGACAGATTTTCCTTCATAATCACTCAGTATCATGGTGCGGTTGTCTCCTGCCGTGCGGGAGGAATCCCCCTCGAACAACACGCCGCTTCCGTAGTGAACGCCGTAGTACCGCAGCAGTTCCTGCAGATTCGTAAAGGAATCGGTGTTGTACAGCACCGAGATGAACACCGTACCGCCGTTCGTCAGGAATTCTTTGACAGCATCGACCTCCACTTCGGTAAAGTCCGACTGCGGAGCGCCGATGAACAGGATATCACAGAGTTCCGGAACTCTGCCTTCCTTTGTAAGATCGCAATACTTAATCTCATACGAGTTCAGATTCAGAAGGTCGGAAAATGTAGGTGTTACTTTCCCCTTCCGCTCTTCTTCGGAATCCGTCGGATTGGTGATTATCTCGCTGTGGTTGTTCGTCGCATAGATGGTCGCTTTCTTTTCCTGCGTCACCTTGATGATCGCTTTCGCAATCTCAACCTCGGCATCATATCCGTACAATTCCTGCTGGTATGTCTGCATGTTGTACGAGTAGATCTTCATCTGCTCGGAATCGATATACTCATAACGGTCGGGATCATCCGCATTCACAACGATAATGCTGTTGTTCGTAATGTCCTGCATCTTGTTGTACCGGTACACAAACTGCGGGTACTGGATCGGGTCCTTGACCGTAAATGTAAATCCGTCATTAGCATCCGCGATCAGCTCGGCGCCCGTCTTGATGATGAGGTCCTCCTCACCTTCCGCCGTCACGTAATACAGATCGATCGGCGTCGTCACGGATTTTACGAAGTTGATCGTATCTTCAGCCAGAGAATACTTGCGTGTGGACGTAACGTCAATTCTATCGAAAAGGCTTCCCGAAACCAGGTTGACGATCACCAGAACAACGATCACCAGGAATGAGACGGCCGTGGCATATGCACCTCCGCGGAATTTGCGGGAACGTATCGTTTTGTTCATGTCACGCCTCCCATCTTCTCTTCTTGATTGCCTGAACCGTCAGGAACACGAAGAGGAAAATCATGCTCAGAAAATAAATGTACGACGAAATATCCACGATGCCGTACATAAACAGCGAAAAGCGCGACTGCACGGAAAGCCAGCCGAAGATCCTTGCTAGACTGCCGTCGAAACTCTGACGGTTCACAAGGAATGCAACGATCAGTCCTCCCACGGACAGCACAAGGAAAATGCCCGTGACGACCTTACTCTTCATCATCACATACGTGATCACACCGATGATCACGGCAAGAATGATCAGAATTGCAAGCGCAAGCTCGTTGCCGGTCGGAAGCATCTGCACCAGCAGATCGATCATCAGCGTAAACAGGATCACGATAAATGTCACAACGGCCGCAAACACCTGGCTCTCCGTGAGCGCCGAGATGAACATGCCGATTGCCATGTAGGTGCATCCGAGAAGGAAAAAGGCCGCGATGGTCGTATATGCAACCTTATAGTTTGTCGCACCGTAGTTGTGCAAAATAATCGGATAAACGCACACGATCGCAACGGCAATGGCGAACACCGTCACGATGGCAAGATATTTGCCGATCACGATGCGCTCCACGCTCACGGGGGACGTGAAGATCAGCTGGTCGGTGCGCTGCCGTTTTTCTTCAGCCAGTATTCTCATTGTAACCATCGGCACCAGCAGCAGGAAGAATGTCGCAGTTCCGTTGACCGCCCGAGCGAAGTTTGCATACCCGAGCCGAAGGTTATACAGATACTGAAAAACTCCGATAAACAAAAGGAAAAAGGCGATGAACAGATATCCGAGGAACGACGTAAAATACGACTTCAGCTCTCTCTTGTAAATTGCTTTCATTTCGTGTCGCCCTCCTTCCCTGTCATCTCAATGAAGACGTCCTCAAGCGTCTTCTGAATCGCATTCATCTCAAACAGGGCAATACCGCGCTTCGCGCAGGCTGCGGCGATCCGGTCACGGATCTCTCCGCCGTCCGACGAATACACGGCGTACGCCGTAAGCCCCTCCTCGACCTGCTCATCCAGGGCATCACAGCGGGAAATATTGGAAATTCCGGAAATCGCTGTGCGGAAGGCCTCCTCGCCCGCGCGCACGACAACGCGCACACCGTTCGTACCGCCGAGCGTGCGGATGATATTGTCCGGTGTGTCGATGATAACCTTCTTACCGTGGTTGATGATCAGGACACGGTCGCAGACCGCATTTACCTCAAAGAGAATGTGGGAACTCAAAATGACCGTGTGTTCTCTTCCGAGGCTGCGGATCAGTTTCCGCATCCACGTGATCTGCATCGGGTCGAGACCGACCGTCGGCTCGTCGAGGATCAGCACTTCGGGGTTGCCGATCAGTGCCTGAGCCAGACCGACTCTCTGCCGGTAGCCCTTGCTCAGATGCTTGATCATCTTGTTCTGCATATGTTTCACATGCAAAAGCTCCATCACGCGCTCGACCTCGGCCTTGCGCTCCTTCTTCGGAACCTCCTTGAGCTCCGTACAGAAGGAAAGGTACTCCTTCACGCGCATGTCAGGATATACCGGAGGAATCTCCGGAAGATAACCGATGCACCGCTTTGCCTTCTCCGGCTCATCGTACACGTTGAAACCGTTGATGGTCACATCGCCTTCCGTAGCGGAATTGTACCCGGTAATCATGTTCATGGTCGTCGATTTACCCGCGCCGTTCGGCCCGAGGAAACCGAGGATCTCACCCTTTTCCACAGTGAAGCTGAGGTCATCCACGGCGCGGAAATCGCCGTACTGCTTCACCAGATGTTCTACTGTTATCACACTGTGCCTCCTGATGTCTTACTTGTCTGTCTCCCCCTGAGAGAACGGTCTCAGCCGATCACGTCCTTCATCGTGTACAACCCGGGTCCCTTGCCGGCAACATACTTCGCCGCAACAACGGCACCCTTGCCGAAGATTGCCTTCGAGTACGCCATGTGCGAAAGCGTGATGACCTCGTCCGTGCCGCAGAACAGAATCTCATGCTCGCCCACGATCGTACCGCCGCGCACCGCGCTGATCCCGATCTCGCCCTGCGGTCTGGGCTCGCTTCTTCCGCTTCTGTCATACACGTACGGAAGCGCCTCCGGAAGTGCCTCGTTGATGGCGTCCGCGATCGCAAGCGCCGTTCCGCTCGGAGCATCCTTCTTGAAATGATGGTGCTTCTCCACGATCTCAATGTCAAAGCCTTCTGCTGCCAGCTTCTTCGCCGCCTCCTGAACAAGCCGGATCAGCACATTGATGCCGAGCGACATGTTGGCCGAGCGAACAATTGCCGTCTTCTTCGAAGCCTCATCGATCTCCGCAATCTGCTCTTTCGTATAGCCCGTCGTGCACAGCACAAGCGCGATATTTCGCTTCTGTGCTTCCTCGATCAGCTTCGTGAGAATCTTCGGCGTTGAGAAATCAATGATGACGTCCGCCTCCTCCTTCACATCTGCCACCGACGAATACACCGGATACGGCGCGAGCGGCGGCGTCACGATATCCACGCCCGCCACGATCTGCGCCTCCTTGTCTGACTCCACGAGTTCCGTGATCACACGACCCATATGGCCGCCACAACCGTTCATGATAATCCGTGTCATAATTCCCTCTCCTTATACATGAAGATTCGGAAAATGCCGTCTGAAACGGTCATTTTCCGATGAAAAGAGCCGTTCTGAACGGCTTTTCTATTGTGCTGCGAAGAACTCGTTTTCAATCCGTGGAACGCCGTTTCAAGTCTCCGCAACAAAGCACAAAACGGGCCTCCGGCCGTGCCATGGTGGCACAGCCGTAAGACCCGAACCGGTCAAAGTTACAGAATTCCCTGCTTCTCCATCTCTGCTTTGAGGATTGCAAGATTCTGGGGTTCCATGACGGACAGCGGCATGCGCACGCTTCCGTCGCACTGTCCCATCAGGCAGGTCGCCGCTTTCACCGGTATCGGATTGACCTCGAGGAAGAGGTCCTTCGCAAGCCGGAAGTACTTAACCTGCAGATCTCGCGCCGTGTCGGTGTCACCGCGCAGGTAGGAAGCAACCATCTCGTGCACCTGCTCCGGGATCACATGGGAAAGGACGGAGATCACACCCTTGCCGCCGACGGAGAGGATCGGCACGATCATATCGTCGTTGCCGGAGTAGATATCCATCTTACCGTCCGTAAGAGCTGCGATTTCCGTAGCGACCGAGATATCTCCCGTCGCCTCCTTCACCGCCACAATGTTTTCAACGTTCTTGTACAGCGTCGCGATCGTCGCGGGTGCCATCTTGCAACCCGTACGGCTCGGAACATTGTACAGAATGATCGGCTTCTTCGTAGCACCTGCTACCGCCGTAAAATGAGCGATCAAACCGTTCTGCGTCGCCTTGTTGTAGTAAGGCGTCACCACGAGCATCGCATCCGCTCCGCGCGCATCCGCCTCCTGCGTGAGATAAATCGCCGTCTCCGTGCAGTTGGAACCGGTACCTGCGATCACGGGAATGCGGCCCGCAACCTGCTTCACACAGAATTCAATGACGTCGAGATGCTCCTCGTGAGAAAGGCAGGATGCCTCGCCCGTCGTGCCGCACACGACAATCGCATCCGTCTTGTTCGCAATCTGATATTCAATAATATTGGCAAAACTGTCGTAGTCAACTTCACCGCCGTTTTTGAACGGAGTGATAATAGCCACTGCGGAACCTGTAAAAATCGACATGGGAAACCTCCGCGAAATCCGAATTCGTACATTTTCCGGACTCGTAAATCCGGTGTTCAACCGTTACGCATTTCCGAAAATCATACGGGGATTATTTTAGCATGTCGCGTTGCGTATGTCAAGGGAACTCAATGCCGTAATAAGCACAACTCAATGCCGTAACAAGCGCTATGCCATGTTTCCGCAATCCCTTCTCTGTTTACAAAGACAATTGGAAAATGAGAATGCATTGTCCGAAAGCGAAAAGGCGGCTCCCGTCAAGGGAAAGCCGCCGCAATCACACCTGTATTTTCCTCAACACGACTGCACGGTCAGTACAGCCCGTCCAGTTTCTTCTTCAGATACGCCATGTAGTGGAGATACTCCTCGTCCGTCTGAAGATGCTCAAGGATCATCGGCATGTCCGGATCGAGCTCATGCATTTTCTCCGCGTAATACCGAAGCGGGAACTCCCCGTCTCCGGGGCCGCACTCCTCAAGGCGAAGCGTGTATCGCGCACCTAAATGCACATCCTTGATGTGGCAGCTGCGGATCTGCCCCCCGAGCAGTTCCGCGCACTCGTCGATCAACTCCTCGGGATGAAAGTACCGATCCGCCGAGTTTGTCATGTTGATGATGTCCATGTGCACCGCAAAACAATCTCTGTCCACAGCCTCCAGCAGACGCACATACTCCTTCGGCCCGGTCGGTACCATCCACGGCATCGGCTCCAACGTAAAATACGTCCGCTTCACGTCGGCGAGGTCAATGATCTCCCGCACCATCGTAACCGTCTCATCCCACGCTTCCCTCGTAAAATTCTCCCGGAATCCACCGTCCCACCGGGGTCCGAACGCACCGGCGACATTGACCGCGCATCGCGCTCCCAGATAATCGGCGAGGCGCAACTGCTCCACACAGTAGTCACGGTTTTTCTTCCGTTCCTCCGGGTCCGCTGCCAGAGCGTTTCGCCAGATGCCCACCTCCGCGATGGTCAGTCCGGCCTTGTCCGCAGCCTCCTTGTACGCGATGATCTTCCGCTCCGGCTCATTGCTCTGAACCGGAAAAACTACCGTGCGGCATCCGAGCGCAATCTGGTTGGCTGCCCACTCCTCAGGTGAACCGTGCTGAAGCGGTGACGATGTTCCGAGTCTCATGCTGTCTCCTTCCCGCATCGCAGAGGGCGATCTCATGCCCCCTGCGATCTCCTCTTGTTCTGCTTTCCTCTTTCGCCGCGCAGGCGGACAAAAAACTGTATCGTCTACGGCATCACGAGCGCGCTCCCGTCGATGTCCGAAACCTTCTCAAATCCCGTGCAGCTCATGATGAACCGCAATTCTCTTCCGACTGACTGCAGGAACCGGATCACACCCTCCGTGCCGTCCTTCTCCAGGTAAGGCAGCATCGAGCGGCCGACTGCCGCTGCCCCGGCTCCCAAAGCGATTGACTTATACACATCCGCGCCGCTGCCGATCCCGCAGTCGACGATGATCTCGACTCCGGTTCCCGCGAGCACCTCGCGAATCTTCGGCAAAACCTTCATCGGCGGCACCGCGTACGGAAGGCGTCCGTGGTGATGGCTCACAATGATGGCCTTCGCCCCGATCTGCGCACATTTGACGGCATCGGAAACGCCGAGCACGCCCTTCACGACGAACGGCAGTTTCGTGGATTCCACGTACGAACGGAGCATGTCCGTCGTCTGCGCCGCCATCTCCTCTCCGACACAGATGTCATATCCGTTTTCGCCGAAGATATGATCGATATCCATGCCGACACCGAACGCGCCTGCGTCCTCGGCGTATTTCAGCTGGTCGCGAACCTTCGCATTGTCCGCGTACGGCTTGACGATCCGCACGGTCTTCGCGCCGGTTGCCGCGATCTCGCGGAACATCTCATTTTCCATCATACCGCAGAAATTAAGGATGTTGCACTCCCTCGCGGCCAGCGAGTACTCGACCAGACCGTTCTGCGGCCGTCCGTCGTAGTTTTTCAGATGTGAAAATGCGGGCGTCATCACGGGCATGTCAAATGTCTCCCCCAAAAAAGTCGTCGTGAGATCCGCCTTGACCGAATCGATCAGGCGCTCCTCAAACAAAATGGAATCCATGTACCTTGCCGTGATCTCGTTGGCATCGGAAACTCTTGTATAGCTCATCGTAAACTCCTTTCGTTCGTTAACTCCCGTTCACAGACGTTCCCTCATCCTGTCCTGTCGAAAAATGATCGTTCACCCCTGTCAGACATGCGACTTTGCTTCTTCGAGAATCGCGATCACACGGTCACACCACGCATCGAACTCCGGGTCCTCCTTCTGGCACTCGGCCGGGTGCGAAAGCACATAGTCAAGTGTGAAGCGAACGCCCATGTCGAACCGCACGTTCGTGCGCATGTCCGGCACGACGCGCTTCAGTTTCGTGTTGTCAAACACGACGGATACGGATTTGTCGCCGAGGAGCGAGCCCGTAAAATCATAGCCGTACCGGTCTCCCGCAGCGCGAAGAAAATCGGTGGACACATGGTAAGCGTTCAGTTTGACGCCAAGCGCATCCGCGTTCCACGTGAGCGTCCAAAGGCTGGATCCGTCGCCCTGGATGATGACAGGCTTGCCCTGCTGCATCCGGCGGATCACCTGCCACGGGCCGTTCTTACCGTGCACACCGAGCGGAAGATTCCGCTCATCGTACGTGTGGCTCGGACGAACGATCGTCACAGGGAAGCCCTCCTCGCGATACTTTCTCATCAGGAACTCCTCGCACGCGATCTTGTCGCGCGAGTACTGCCAGTAAGGATTGGCAAGCGTTGTTCCCTCGGTTATGATGTAACCTGCCGCCGGCTTGTTGTACGCCGATGCGGAACTGATGTAGATATACTGTTTCGTGCGCCCCGCGAAGAGCCGGTAATCACGCTCCACCTGCGAAACGTGAAACCCGATGAACTCGCAGACCGCGTCAAATGTCATGTCTCCGAGTTTCTCCGCAACTGCCTTCTCATCGTTGATGTCCGCGATGATCTGATGTACTCCCTCGGGCAGAACGTGCGCGCGATGACCTCGGTTCAACACCCAGACTTCCCAGTCAAGTTCATTCACTAGTCTTCTTACAACGGCGGTACTGATCGTTCCGGTTCCGCCGATAAACAATGCCTTTTTCTTCATAACAGCCTCCGAATATCCTCCAGTATCTGTTCCTCCGTCAGGCGGTAGCGCTTCATAACCTCCTGATACGGCTCGTTGGTGACATACTCCTTCGCGGCGCCGTAGGTGAGCACCTTCATGTCGGTCGGGCCGAAATATGCCGCAATCTTCTCGCCGTAGCCTCCGTCCTTCTGGTTATCCTCGATCGTCACAACGATATCGTGATCCGACCTGAGCGAATCGAGTGTCACCGTGTCGACCGCGGAATAGATCACGGGATCGATCAGCGTCGCCGTGATGCCGTCTGCACGGAGTCCTTCCGCAACCGCTGCCGCGAGCCGGAACTTGTTTCCGAAACCGATCAGCGCCACACGCCTTCCGTGTCGCATGATCTGATACGTGTCCGCATGCGCGGGATCGATCGCCGCGTCATCCTTGCAGACCGCTGCCGGAACATGGATGACAACCGGATAGTCCGTCTGTTCGATCGCCCAGTCAAGAAGCGCAAAGTAGTCATTGAGATTGCTCGGCGCAAACGCCCTGATATTCGGGATCGTCGCAAGCATCGACCCGATCTGCGTGCCGTTGTGTGTCACGTCTCCGGTGCCTATCCCGGCATCCAGCACAAGGATCACCGCCGGCGACATGTTGAGCGCGAATTCCTGCATCAGCTGGTCGAACGTGCGCTGCAGGAATGTCCCGTAAATCGCATAGACGGGCTTCGCCCCGCCCCTCGCCATGCCGGAGATCATCGCGATCGCGTGCTCCTCGGCAATACCGACGTCGACAAACTGACTGCCCATTTTCTCACGCCACGCGCGGTTCATCCCGAACGCCGACGGCGTAGCCGCGTTGATCACGCACACCGTCGGATCCGCAGCCATCTTCGCCTCCAGAAAGTCGCGCGTGTACTCGTTGCTGCCCTTGACTCCCGAGGGCTTGAAACTCTTCGGCTGTCCGTAATGTCCGGGCTCCTTGTCCTTCACCGCCCAGTCGGATCCGAGGCCTTTCTCCGTATGAATATGAACTACGATCGGATGGTCAATATCCTTCACTTTGGTGAACGCATCCACCAGCGCGTCGATGTCGTTTCCGCCCTCCACATACATATAATCGAGCCCGATGGCGCGGAACAGATTCTGCTCGCACGCGCCGTTCGTTCTGCGAAGTTCACTGAGGTTTCGGTAAATGCCGCCGTGCGGCTCGGCGATGGACATCTCGTTATCGTTGAAGACAACGATGAAGTTCGTCCCGAGTTCCGCCACATAGTCGAGTCCCTCGAAGGCGATGCCTCCCGAAAGGGAGCCATCTCCGATAAAGGCAATGACATTTTCCGAAGACCCCCTCAGATCACGCGCCTTGGCAAGCCCCGAAGCGAGAGACACGGAAGTCGAGGTATGACCGACGCTGAAGTGGTCGTAAACGCTCTCGCGGTAGTCCGTGAAACCCACGTAGTCGCGGTAGTTTCCCTCCTCGAGGATGCCTCTCCGACCGGTCAGCGCCTTATGGACGTAGCACTGGTGCGAGACGTCGAAGACGATCTTGTCCTTCGGCGCATCAAACACATAGTGAAGCGCGATCTCCGCCTCCACCGCGCCGAGGTTGGAGCCAAGGTGGCCTCCGATCGCATCCACACGCGCAACGATCGCGCTGCGCAGTTCCGCCGCCAGACCTTTCAGTTCCTCCCGCGTCATTCTCTTCAGATCCTGCGGGGAATCGATCCTCTCAAGATAACTTACCATATGAACCTCCTCCGTACCGGCCGTCAAACCGCCGATCATACCGTGATTTACCTGCAGTATAAGGGAGCGCTGAGCGCCATTCAATGTACTATTTAATGTATCCTTTGTCATAATTCATTCGGCGTCTTTCACAGCTGTGCCGTTGCACCTTCCAACACGGCCATCTCCCTTACATTTACACAAAAAATTCACACAATCCCGTAAAATGTTCGTTACCTTATCTATAGGAAAATCCGGCACTTTATGATACAATACGTGAGGCTGTGTGCTTTCGAACCGGAAAGCACCGAAATTCCGTACAGAAGAAAAAGGAAATTGGTATGAAACGAGACGACATAAGAAATATCGCGATCATCGCGCACGTTGACCACGGCAAGACCACACTGGTGGATGAGCTCTTAAAGCAGAGCGGCGTCTTCCGCACCGGCCAGGTCGTGGAGGAGCGCGTGATGGACAGTAACGATATCGAGCGTGAGCGCGGTATCACCATTCTTTCGAAAAATACGGCCGTCACCTACAACGGCGTAAAGATCAACATCATCGACACGCCCGGTCACGCCGATTTCGGTGGCGAGGTGGAGCGCGTTCTCAAGATGGTCAACGGTGTTGTCCTTCTGGTGGACGCTTTTGAAGGCCCGATGCCGCAGACGAAATTTGTCCTGAAAAAGGCTCTTGAGCTGCACCTTCCGGTCATCGTGTGCATCAACAAGATCGACCGTCCGGAGGCTCGCCCGAAGGAAGTCATCGACGAAGTTCTGGAACTTCTGATCGACCTCGACGCCGACGAGGAACAGCTTGACTGTCCCATCGTCTTCGCATCCGCGAAGAGCGGCGTCGCCATTCTGGAGCTGACGGACAAACCGGTCAGCATGAAACCTCTCTTCGAGACGATCCTCGATTACATCCCTGCTCCGGAGGGCGATGAAAACGCCGGCACGCAGGTTCTCATCAGCACCATCGATTACAACGAATACGTAGGCCGCATCGGCGTCGGCAAGGTCGATAACGGCACGATCCGCGTCAACCAGGACTGCGTCATCGTCAACCACCACGACCCGGACAAGATGCGCCGTGTCAAGATCAGCAAGCTTTATGAGTTTGACGGTCTCAGGAAGGTCGAAGTGGACGAGGCAACCGTCGGAAGCATCGTTGCGATCTCCGGCATCAGCGACATCCACATCGGCGACACGCTCTGCTCTCCCGAGAATCCGCAGGCGATCCCGTTCCAGAAGATCTCCGAGCCGACGATCTCGATGCACTTCCTCGTGAACGACAGTCCATTAGCCGGCCAGGAAGGCAAATATGTCACCTCCCGCCATCTGCGTGAGCGTCTCTTCCGCGAGCTCAACACCGACGTTTCGCTCCGCGTGGAGGAGACTGACACGACCGAGGCGTTCAAGGTTTCCGGCCGCGGTGAGCTCCATCTCTCCGTACTGATCGAGAACATGCGCCGCGAGGGCTATGAGTTCGCCGTCAGCAAGGCACAGGTCATTTACCATACGGACGAGAACGGCCGCAAGACCGAGCCCATGGAGGAATGCGTTGTCGACGTTCCGGAGGAATATGCCGGAAGCGTCATCGAGAAGCTCTCCGCCCGCAAGGGTGAGCTTCAGGGAATGAGCTCCTTCGGCGCAGGTTCGACGCGTCTTACGTTCCTCATCCCCGCGCGCGGACTCATCGGATACCGCAACGAGTTCCTCACGGATACAAAGGGTGAGGGCATCATGAACACGGTATTTTCCGGATATGCACCCTACAAGGGCGACCTCAGCTACCGTTCGCAGGGCAGCCTGATCGCCTTTGAGAGCGGTGAAGCCGTCACATACGGTCTGTTCAACGCGCAGGAGCGCGGCGATCTCTTCATCAGCCCGGGCGACAAGGTTTACGCGGGCATGGTTGTCGGCGAGCATTGCAAGCCCGAGGACGTTGAGGTCAACGTGTGCAAACGGAAGCAGCTCACGAACACCCGCTCTTCCGCTGCCGACGAAGCTCTCCGCCTCACACCTCCTCGCATCATGAGCCTGGAGCAGTGCCTGGAGTTCATCGACAACGACGAGCTTCTCGAGGTCACGCCGAAGAGCCTCCGTATCCGCAAGAAGATCCTCGATTCGCTGGAGCGCAAGCGCGCTGCCCGCAGAAACTGATCTTCCCGCGACCCGAAACAATTTCACAAAGCATTTTTCGAAAATTTCGTGCAAAGATAACACATTGATTTTCAAAGGAGAAGGGAACACAATGAAGAACACGAATTATCTGAACTGGGACGAGTATTTTATGGGCATTGCTCTTCTGTCCGCAAAGCGCAGCAAGGACCCCAACACCTGTGTCGGCGCCTGCATCGTAAGCACCGAGAACCGCATTCTCTCGGTTGGCTACAACGGCATGCCGCGCGGCTGCTCGGACGACGAGTACCCGTGGGAGCGCGAGGGTGACGAACTGAACACGAAGTACTTCTACGTCTGCCACGCCGAGCTCAACGCGATCCTGAACTACACCGGCACAAACATGAAGGGCGCGCGCGTCTACACAACGCTCTTCCCCTGCAACGAGTGCACGAAAGCTCTCATCCAGGCCGGTATCAGCGAAGTCATCTACCAGAGCGACAAATACGATCAGACCCCTTCGAACATCGCAGCAAAGCGTATGTTCACCTCCGCGGGCGTCAAACTTCGCCAGCTGCCTGTGACCGGCAAGGACGTCCTGATCTCGCTGTGATCATTTTACGAATGCTCTCACCGTTACAAACATGTAGTATGATACGGAAACGGATCGCGGCAATGCCGAAGTCAGCGTTTCCGATCTTGAGGAAAATGAGGAAAACCAAATGCTTACACTGAACAACATCAAAAAGGACTACCCGATCGGCGACGGAGTCGTACATGCCCTCAAGGGCATTGACCTCTCGTTCCGCGAAAGCGAGTTCGTCGCGATCCTCGGTCCTTCCGGATGCGGCAAGACGACGCTTCTCAACATCATCGGAGGTCTGGACCACTACACGTCCGGTGACCTGGTGATCAACGGCCGCTCCACCAAGCTCTACAAGGATAAGGACTGGGATGCGTACCGCAACCACAGTATCGGTTTCGTGTTCCAGAGCTACAACCTGATCTCCCACCAGACAGTTTTGCGCAACGTGGAACTTGCTCTTACTATTTCCGGTGTCTCCAAGTCGGAGCGCAGGGAGCGCGCGCGCAAGGCGCTTGAGGATGTCGGTCTCGGCGACCAGCTCGAGAAGAAACCGAACCAGCTCTCCGGCGGCCAGATGCAGCGTGTGGCCATCGCCCGCGCATTGGTGAACAACCCCGACATCGTGCTTGCCGATGAGCCGACCGGTGCTCTCGACACCGAGACAAGCGTGCAGATTATGGATCTTCTCAAGGACATTGCGAAGGACAAGCTCGTCATCATGGTAACCCACAACCCGGATCTCGCTGCGACTTACGCGACACGTACGATCTGCCTTCTCGACGGCAAGATCACGTCCGACAGCAAACCGCTCACGGACGAAGAACTCAGCGCAAAGACCGACCGCAAACCGAACCACACCTCGATGTCGTTCCTGACGGCGCTCTCCCTCTCGCTCACCAACCTGATGACGAAGAAGGCGCGCACGATCCTGACCGCATTTGCCGGAAGTATCGGTATCATCGGTATCGCGCTCATACTCTCGCTGAGCAACGGTGTCAACAATTACATCACGCGGATTCAGGAGGATACGCTGTCCTCCTACCCTCTTACGATCCAGAAAATGACCGCCGACTCTTCCGCGATCATCTCAGCCGTACTGGGTATCACCAACGAAGATATTGAACGTCATGAGGACGGCCGCATCTACTCGAACAGCATGCTGACCGAGATCGTCAACACGATGATGCAGGAGGTCAAGACCAACGATCTCAAGAAGTTCAAGAATTTCCTGGATAACAACAGGGAGATGAAGGATCTCGTCACCGACATCCGCTATTCCTACAACATTGTTCCGCAGATCTACCAGTACGATCTGTCGAAGAACGGTGTCTACCAGCTGAACCCGAGCAACATTCTCACGGCGTTCTGGGCATCCCTCGGCATCTCCGAGTCGTCCATCTCCGAGATGAGCTCGATGATGAGCGTCGGCGGCTCGACGAACTCCATGTCCGTGTGGTCGGAGATCATCGACAATCAGGCTCTTCTGGACGAGCAGTACGATCTTCTCGCCGGACGCTGGCCTTCCACATACAATGAAGTGATCCTTGTTGTCGACAAGAACAATGAGATGAGCGATTACACGCTCTACTCTCTTGCCCTGAAGGATCCGAACGAGATGACCGCTGCATTTTCCGCAATGATGAGGCAGGAAACGATCGTGAGTGAGAAGGTTTCCTTCTCCTATCAGGATCTTCTCTCGCTTCAGTTCCGCCTTGTGATTCCCGCCGACTACTACGCGTATGACGAGGCAACCCGTACCTGGGTTGACCGTTCCACGGATAACGATTACATGGCTGCCCTTCTTACGGACAACAGCCGTGCCGTGACACTCTCCGTCGTCGGTATTGTCCGCCCAGGTGAGGAAGCAATGGCTACCTCCGTCAACGGTGCCATGGGCTACACCCACGAGCTCGTGGAATACATCGTAGCCGAGACCGCGAAGCGTGACATTGTCAAGCAGCAGATCCGCGACAAGGAACTCGACGTGTTCACCGGTCGCCCCTTCGAAGTTCCGAAGGCATACTCCGCAGAGGAACTCCGTGCCATGCTCCTCGTACAGCTCTCGAAAATGAACGAGGAAGAGATTGCACGGATCTCCGGCATGCTGATCTCCTTCTTCCAGACCGACACGTCGGGTGATTACGATGAGATCATGAAGAAGATTGAAAACGGTGAGACGGTCACTCCCGAGGAGATGCTCAATCTTCTTCCGGACGAAGTGCTGATGACATCGCTCAAGCAGTATGCGAACTCCGGACAGTCCGTGAGCAACTACGATCTCAACATGGCCAAACTCGGCAGTTATGATATCCAGGATCCCAGTGCGATCAGCATTTTCCCGAAGGATTTCAAATCCAAAGACCGGATTGTGAAGATTATTGCAGAATACAACAATGCAGATGAGCGCACTGACGATGAGCGCATCGATTACACCGACTATGTCGCTCTTCTGATGTCCTCGATCACGCGGATCATCAACTCGATCACGTACATCCTGATCGCATTCGTCGCAATCTCACTTGTCGTATCGTCCATCATGATCGGTATCATCACCTACATCTCCGTGCTGGAGCGCACGAAAGAGATCGGTATTCTGCGCGCCATCGGTGCTTCCAAGCGTGATATCGCCCGCGTATTCAACGCGGAGACGCTGATCATCGGCTTCGTCGCCGGAGCGCTCGGCATCGCGATCACGCTGCTTCTGAACATACCGATCAACATGATCATTTTCAAAATTGCAGAGGTACACAACCTCTCCAAACTTCCCTGGGCAGGCGGTATCATCCTGATCATCATCAGCATGGTCCTCACGCTGATCGCCGGCATCATCCCGTCGCGCATCGCAGCGCGCAAGGATCCTGTGACAGCGCTCCGCACGGAGTAATTTCTACGGATAGCTCCTGTTCTGCCGGCTCACAATTGAATCGCACATCAAACAAGACCCCCGCGGCAAGCCGCGAGGGTCTTATTGGTTGTTATAGTTTCATTGTAACCGGACGATCATCCTCCGGAAGATTGTCCTTACAGGACATGTCCGCAAACTGTCTTGCTCTTCCGTTCTACTGAACCACGATCGGGTTCGACGTATCGAACGATTTGCCCTGGATCGCCTTTGCCACGTCATCCCGGAACTGTGTCCAGGAGTCCGGATTCTTCACGAAATACCTCGGGCAGGCACCTCCGGTGATATCGTAATGGCGCTCCACATTTTTCTCGGTCAGATCAAACTCATCACAGAGATACGCGACAAGCTTCACAAGACTCACGTAGGTTTCCCTGCTCATGCCGCCTTCCGCCGTCGTGTTACAGAACTCGATCGACAGGGCGCGTCCGTTGTCTCCCTTTGACGCGTAAGCCGCCTCGTTGATCGGGATACACTGTACGATCTCGCCCTCGGAGCCGATTATGAAATGCATGCTCTCTCGCGTATCCGTTTCGTTGCGCGTATCGCGCAGTGCCTCATAGCGGTCACGCTGTGCCATCGCCGTGGAACCGACTTCCCGTGCAGTGTAATGGATGACGATCTTCTCCACCTTCTCGAGCGTTGTTCCGGGTCTTGTGTTTATATCGATCGTGAGCAGTTTCTGCGTCACGGGGATATTGTCAACCTTCTTCACCAGTCCGTCGTCCGAGCCGCTGAAAATCCAGGATATCAGCTTGATCAGCAGCAGGACCAGCAAGATCAGAATTACTGCAAACCCCGTCAGGATCGCATACTTTCGGATCTTCTTGCGGCGACGTTTTCTCCGCCGTAACTCTGCCCTTGTCATTTTCGCCATGGTTTACCTCCTCTCTCCGATACACCTTTCGCAGAATTCCCGCGAAATCCCCCTTGTGTCAATACTCTTCGCGCAGAATCCATGCTGCCGTCTGATCCCGCGCGAAAAGCGTATTCCCACAGCGCAGTATTGATCACTCGTCCACGCTGTAGTTCGGAGCTTCCTTGGTGATGTGAATGTCGTGCGGATGGCTCTCCTTCAGGGAAGCCGCCGATATCTTCACAAAGCGCGCAGTCTCACGCAGCGTCTTCAGGTCCTTCGCTCCGCAGTAACCCATGCCGGCGCGAAGTCCGCCGAGAAGCTGGAACACGGTATCCTCAACCAGTCCCTTGTATGCGACACGACCTTCGACGCCCTCGGGAACAAGTTTCTTCGCATCCGCCTGGAAATAACGGTCCTTGCTTCCGTTCTCCATCGCCGCGATAGAGCCCATGCCACGGTAAACCTTGTATTTTCTTCCCTGATACAGCTCGTACTCTCCGGGGCTCTCCTCGCAACCTGCGAAAATGGAGCCCATCATGCAGACGCTCGCGCCTGCCGCAAGAGCTTTCGTGATATCGCCGGAGTACTTGATACCGCCGTCCGCGATGATCGGAATATCATATTTCTTCGCTGCCTCATAGGCATTCATGATCGCCGTGATCTGCGGAACACCGATACCGGCGACAATACGTGTCGTACAGATGGAACCGGGACCGATACCGACCTTGACACAGTCGACTCCGGCCTTGATCAGATCTTCCGTCGCCTCAGCCGTCGCTACGTTGCCGGCGATGATCTGAAGCCCCGGATACGCGTCGCGCACCATCTTGACAACCCGCAGCACATTTGCCGAATGACCATGCGCCGTATCGATGACGATGGCGTCCACCTTGGCCTTTACAAGCGCATCCACGCGCTCGAGAATATTGGCGGTCACACCGACACCTGCCGCACACAGAAGACGTCCCATGGAGTCCTTCGCAGCCAGCGGATACTTAATCGCTTTCTCAATATCCTTGATCGTGATCAGACCCTTCAGGTTGCCGTCCTTATCGACGATCGGAAGTTTCTCCTTGCGCGCTTTCGCAAGGATCATCTTCGCCTCCTCGAGAGTCACACCCTCGGGAGCCGTGATCAGTCCTTCGCTCGTCATCGACTCACTGATCTTCTTCGTAAAATCCGTCTCAAACTTCAAGTCACGGTTCGTGATAATGCCGACCAGGCGTCTGCCCTCGGTGATCGGAACACCGCTGATACGGTATTTGCCCATCAGATCGTTGGCATCCTGCAACGTGTGATTCGGGGAAAGATAGAACGGATCGCTGATGACGCCGTTCTCCGAACGTTTCACCTTATCAACCTCGTCAGCCTGCTCCTCAATCGACATATTCTTGTGAATAACGCCGATGCCCCCCTGTCTTGCCATCGCAATGGCCATGCGATGCTCCGTTACGGTATCCATACCCGCACTCATCAAAGGAATGTTCAGCTTGATCGAGTGTGTCAGCTCCGTGCCGATCTCCACCTGGTTCGGGATCACTTCCGAGTAGGAAGGAACCAGCAGCACGTCGTCAAAAGTAATGCCGTCTCCGATAATATTTGCCATAGTCAGCCTCCTTTATATTAATTTATTCATACCGTGTGGAAAATGTTCTGAAGCCGTGGAAACTGCAACTGCCTGCGCGGGCGTCCTCTCCGCGTACGTCTTTACTTTCCGCTCAGAACTCCTGCACCTTGCGCGGTGCCTTCTTCTTCATGAGCGCAACCATCGTCTCGTCCGGCTCAAAACGAATGATCTCCGTGTCCTTGTCGCCCTTGTTGACGATCACATAGACCTTGCTCTCACGCTCCGGATCCAGTGACGTAAAATCGATCGCCTTGCCCTCCAAATGCTTGTAACCGTCCAGCGTATGCGAATTTTTCGGAGCGACGATCGTCACCGTATCCATATCGACCCGCTTGACATGCTTGCGGGAATTGCCGCCCATAATCTTGTCAAAATCGATCTGTCCGTCGACAAACACATACTCATACACAACCTGAAAGCGTGCCCAGAATGTGATGATCAAATACCACGCAACCGCTGCCAGGACAAGCAATACGGAAAGAAACAGTCCCGCGATCGTGATGGAGATCGCAAGCGCGATCAGCAGTCCCTTGATCGCATAGTCCTTAACCGTCTGCCTTCTGGCAACAACGCATTCGCTATAACTGCCCTCGTTCATATGGAATCCTCTCCCGCTTATATAATTACACCGCAATATCTCACGGAACTACTTCTTCGCCTTCTCCTCCACGGAAATCGCGTTGGTCTTCTGAATTGCCCGGATCAGCGCATCCTTCGAGTTCTTCCACGGAGCATCCGCGTTGCGGTAATCGAACTTGTCCGTAAACCACTCGAGATCGTCGCGGACACGCCGGAAATTCTCGACCATGATCCGGTTGATGCAGGTGTCAAACTCGTCGAGATTGCTCTTGCTCAGATGCGACGGTGCCATCTCATGGAGTTCCCCGAAATGCTTCATGCAGAACCCCTTGGAACGGGCGAATTTGTCACGAAACGCCGAGTCTGTATTGTACAGATACAGTGTCGTGATCAGATAGCGCTCGTAGGAATGTTTCATGCGGTCGCACACATAGCATGTGCACTGTTGCTCTGCCATGTACTCTGCTGTCGGATCGCCGCCCGTGTTCTTCGAAAACCAGGACGTCGCTCCGCGCTTCTTCCCCGCTAGTTTCTCCATCTCCTTCAGCTGCTGATCCATATATGTAAGCATCATCAGCCCCAGACCCAGTCGGTTCTGGTTCTTGTACATGAGCGGCAAATGCTTCGCGCAAAAGCCCTTTTTGTTCGTCTCCATGCGGACATCGTCCTCCATGTAGCTCGCGCCCATGACAAAGTCGATGGCATCCGACTCCAATTTGTCATACATTGCGCAGACCGGGCACTCCGTGTCCGCATCAAATGCATCGTTGACAGGAATTGTATATAGCTGTTCTTTCATTGGCACCTCTGTCATCGTCCTTCGCGGTGTTGCATGCCGACTAAACCGGCTTGTATCCGCTCTTCATCGAGCAGATGCGGTTGAACACCAGCGCATCCGGCTTGCTGTCCTTGCAATCTACGCAGAAATATCCGCTGCGCAGGAACTGGAACGTATCGAATTCTTTCGCGCCGGCAACCGACGGCTCAACAAAACCGTTGCATACCGTGAGCGAGTTCGGATTGACATTGACTTTGCCGGTCTCCTCGTCATACACGCCCTTCTCCTCATCCACGAGATTCTCGTAGAGGCGGATCGTCGCAGGAACAGCGGTCTTCGCGTTGACCCAGTGAATCGTTCCCTTGACCTTGCGGTCGGCGCACTCGCCGCCCTTTGTCGCAGGATCATAGGTGCAGTGAACACATGTTACGTTGCCGTCCGCATCGGTGTCATAACCGGTGCAGCGCACGAAGTACGCGCCCATCAGGCGGACTTCATTACCCGGGAAGAGGCGGAAATACTTCTTCGGAGGCTCCACCATGAAGTCCTCTCTCTCGATGTACAGCTCGCGTCCGAACGGAACCGTACGGCTTCCGAGAGATTCATTTTCCGGGTTGTTCGAAACCGTAACATCCTCGGTCTCGTTCTCGGGATAATTGTCGATCACCAGTTTGACCGGATCGATCACCGCCATGACACGCGGCTTCTTGAGTTTGAGATCCTCGCGGATGCAGTACTCAAGCATCGCGTAGTCCGAGATGGAATTGCTCTTCGAGACGCCGCTCAGCTCCATGAACAGTTTCAGGGATTCCGGTGTGAATCCGCGGCGGCGCAAGGCCGCGATCGTAACAAGACGGGGATCATCCCAGCCGTCCACCGTTCCCTCCTCGACAAGGCGCTTGATGTAGCGCTTGCCGGTGACTACATTTTTCAGATACAGCTTGGCAAACTCGATCTGCTTCGGCGTACCGTCGATCGTATCCTTGTAACCGCACTCGATCATCACCCAGTCGTAAAGCGGGCGGTGATCCTCGAACTCCAGCGTGCAGATGGAATGCGTGATACCCTCAACCGCATCCTCGATCGGATGCGCAAAATCGTACATCGGATAGATGCACCACTGATCTCCCGTGTTGTGATGCGTCATGCGGGCCACACGGTAAATGACGGGGTCGCGCATGTTGATGTTCGGCGACGCCATATCGATCTTCGCGCGCAGAACCTTCGATCCGTCCGGGAATTCTCCGTTCTTCATGCCCTCAAAGAGACGAAGGTTCTCCTCGATGCTGCGGTCACGGTACGGGCTGTTCTTGCCGGGCTCCGTGAGCGTGCCGCGGTATTCGCGGATCTCATCGGCCGAAAGATCGCAAACAAACGCCTTGCCCTTCTTGATCAGGCGCACGGCTGCCTCATACATCTCTCCGAAATAGTTGGAAGCAAAAAACAAACGGTCTTCAAAATCCGCACCGAGCCACCGTACATCCTTCGCGATGGATTCCACAAACTCCGTCTTCTCCTTCGTCGGATTCGTGTCATCAAAGCGCAGGTTGAACTGACCGCCGTACTTCTTCGCAAGACCGTAGTTTAAAAGGATTGCCTTCGCATGGCCGATATGAAGATATCCGTTCGGCTCCGGCGGGAACCGTGTGATGACCTTCTCACAGCTGCCCTCTGCAATATCCTTCTCAATGATCATCTCAATGAAGTTTTTGGATACCGGCTCCTCGCTCGTACCTGCCGGCATCGTCACATTCGTTAAATCCATGATTTCCTCCCGGAAAAACAACTTTTGGCTATTCTACCACAAAACAATAACAATGAAAAGCACAAAATATAGTTTTTTCAAAATATTTCACCACAATTTCTTCCGTCGTATCGACGCGCCCGGAGGCGCCTGCATTTTCCGCAAAATCAGAATGTCCGATCCGCCGAAAAAACATTGATGAAACGCCGTTGCGGCGGCGTTTCATCAGCGATACTTCCGATAAATGTGGTAGTAAAGGTCCGATCTTCCTTCTTCGGACGTCATATTCTCAAGTTTCTTCCGCAGTTCCTCGTCCTGCTCGATGAACGAGATGATCTTCGGATTGTAGTGCGTGCCTGCTGCCTTGCGGAACTCTGCCAGTACCGCGGAAAATCTCTTGCCGCGGGCATAGTTTCGCCCGAACACGTCCGTGGCAGCATCCATGCAGTCGCAGACGGTCAGAAGATCGATCAGGATGCGGTAGCGGCTTGTGCGGTTGTCGAAGAATTTCGGATAACCGCTGTTGCCGTCGTAGCTGCGATGATGTCCGAGCGCGATCTCAGCGTAGTTCTGCAGGTGCGGATTGCGCATCAGAATCTCATAGCTCCACTTCGGATGGTATTTGATATAGGAATACTCCATGTCGGAGAGGCGACGGATCTGCGTATTGATGATGTTCGCGATCAGGATCTTACCGATGTCGTGGCAGCGCGCCGCATTGTACATGAGCGTCATCAGCTCTTCCTTGCGCGCGGCAACCTCGCGGAGATCCTCCGTCTCCAGCACCGTCGTAAACAGCTCGGGATGGGCGTCGATCAACCGGTCGAGGATCGTCTTCGACAGCTCGCCGGTCATAACCGTATGGATCAGGGTGGCCATCTGGCGGCTGATAACCATGCTGTCGATAAACTCGATCGCCACTTCCAGTATGTCGATATAGCCGATCAGATCATACAGCAAATGGTACAGCGCCTGGTCAAGATACTCCTTGCATGCGCATTCGCGCGGGATCGTCTCGATGTAGGTCTTCACCTCATAGAGGAGCTCTGCCTTCATGCGCTTCTTCTTGTCATCATCGCACGAGAACTCGTCGATCATCTCGAACATCGGCTTGGTCGTCGTCGTGATGACGGCAAACCGGCTGTCATCAGGCTGTTCATACCAGTTCGGATCGTTGAAGTCGTACTCTTTCGTGATCGTGCGGCTGTACGAGCGAAGCAGCGTGAACGTCTGCTCCGGCTTCAGCAGTCCCGAGTAAAATGCATACACGATGTAACCGACATACACTTTCATGTCGCGCTGTTCCACCGGCAGTTTCGTCTGTTCGATAAATCCGATGGGGTACGCCGGTCCGATGATCTCCTTTAGCTGAACATCCACAGCCTCCCAATGCAAGGCAGCCATGAACATCACGTCCGTGCCGACTTCATTTAACGGTTTCTCAAGCGTCTCCCAGATTTCATCTGGGAAGAGTCTGCGGTACTTGCGTATCTTCGAGAGATTGTTGAAGCATCCGATCATTCGGTTGACGTTCGGCTCGAAGCGCGAGCGCTCCATCTCATACTGTCCGTGCAGCGTGTCAAACACACGGCGCACATCCGCGTAGAACGCCTCATCGTCGTCCTGATGCATTTTCCGAAGATAATCGATCCGGTCGATATAACCGCTGACCCACTCCGCCTGTTCGATCGCATACTTCCGGAGGCGCCCCTCCACGTTGAGGAATGCGTTGTTGGAAAATGCGCACCGGCATGCGCGCTCCATGTACTCGTTGCCGGTTGACTGGTAGTACTCCCAGAGCAGTTTGAATATCTGGGATTCCATCACGTCGTCGTACATGGCGCTGTTGTAGTACTCGCTCGCTCCTTCGAAAAGCTCCATCGCCGTCTTGTCATCAAGCGGCGAAGAACCGTATAGATACGGATTGATCAGATTATTGAGATCCTGCTCCGTCTTGCTGTAGTAATCGCGCACAAGCTCGGATTTGCGGATCAGGCAGGCATTCCAGGAAGACTGCTCATTGGTCCGAAGCAGTTCCTTCTCAATGCGGTCGACGTCCTCAAGACGTTTGCGGTATTCCGCGTACAGTTCCGGTATTGTTCCTGCCATGAGCATCCTCCTTTCCTGTGTTCTTTCGTGAAACACCTGATCCCGTTCCGGGATTTTTGTCGCGCACCGGGCATGAACCTTCCCCGGTCATGCCGGACAGTGCGAATTCCGTCCGTTACTCTTCTTCCGTTCCGTACATAAGCTCGTCGTAAAACTTCGAGTGCATTTCCAGAAGGTCATTGAGCTCGTCCATGCCGTATTTTTCGAGCAGGGTCCTCTCCTCCGAGAAGAGGTTGACACCCAGTCCGAGACGGTTACCCGGGATTGTGAATCCCATGGCAGCCAGCGTCGTCGGGTACATGTCAAGCGCCGTAAACTCGCGCATCTCTTTCGTCGGAAAATACTGTACTGCCGGGTTGATCACAACGCAGTACGTTTTGCGTTTGTAGTCCTTCGTGTTGTACGGTAAGTTGTCCGCATACTTGGTGTCCATCGTCGGATGATCGCCGACGACGATGATCGTCGTATTGTCGAAGAACGGCTGAATGCTCATCCACTGGAGGAAATGATCCAGCTGCCTTGACGCGCACGCGATCACGTTGCTGTACTGCTCGGGATAACGGTCCTCACACAGGTTGCAGCGATATCCGTTCGTATAATGCGTATCCATCGTCATAAACGTGATCGCAAACGGCTTGTCGCCCGCAGCCAGATTGAGGATCTCCTTCCTCGCAAAATCATAGACCTTCTCGTCCTCGAAGCCCCACCAGACATGATAGTCGGCATCGAGTTCGCCGATCGCACGATAGTAATCCAGATCCTTGATCGTATAATCGCCGTGCGTTGTCATGTAAATATCCGCTCCGGCGAACTTCTTATCCGATCCGATCAGGTAGAGAAGCTCATACCCGTTGTCGCGGAGTACCTGACCGATCGTATATACGCCCGGCAGGAAGGTCTTGAAGGCTTTCCGCCCCATGGCGTTATCCCCGAGCGGGATCGTGAGCGGAACACCTGCCGTCTGGGCAACCAGGGAGCCCATTGTCCACGTCGTACCGATAACCGGCTGCGCTCCGTTTAACTTTACGCTGGTGTCCGAGAAACTGACGTTGGCAACCGCGATGTCTGCCATCTCCGGGATCAGGTTCTCTTTGGAAGCCCCTCCATGCTCTGCATCCGCATATGAGACCTCCATCGATTCCATATAGATAAATACGAGATTCCGCTTCTGCTCCGGCGCCGTGATCGCTGCCTTCCGAGGATCCACATACTCATCGTCATAGATCGGAGAATTCCGGAACTGGTTGACTACGTATTTTACGATGTGCAACTGATATCCGACAAAACTGATTGCGACCACCATCAGGATGACGGCGATCATGCGCCGATGCTCCGTGATCCACGTGGATATCGTCGCCTTCCTGTCCTTCTGCTTCCTGCTTCGGCTCCACCGCGCGATCAACGCAAAAATGCCGAGTTCAAGCGCCGTTGCTGCCGGTCCGATCGTGAACAGCAGGATGAAAATCTCATAGAAATTCGTTGCATCCGCGCCGCCGATCGGCACCTTCAGATGAAACAGAATTGTCGTCATGTCGACGGTTCCGAACCGAACTGCCAGCCAGACCGCCGTGATCACCAGAAAATTACTCAGCAGAAGAAATACTGCCGTCGCTACATTGCGCCCGTTCATTACGCGCTTACGTTCACTCATTACCGATCCGACGCCCCCACAGCGTCCTGCCTTTCTGAATTTTCCGATACGCCATATTACGAAAGACCAGCACGATTAAGCACTGGTCTTTGTGTTGTTTTCGTAACCTGGCCGTTCGGCCGCTTACCTCATCACCGCGACTCGATCAGTCGAGGCCGAGATCCTTCAAATGATCCTTCTCCATCAGTACCAAAGACCAGGAATCACCGATTTTCATAAATACATAGTTATCGCTTATGGTCTTCGAACCTTCGCTTCCCTTGTATGTGCTCACGCACTCAACAAGATAAGCTTCCGAGATGTCAAACGAAGTGCCGCATTGCTTCTCAAGATCAGCAGCAAGCGCTTTGCAATCCTTGATCTCATACCGCAGATATGCTTTCGCTTTCGCGCTGATACCGCTGCCGCAGCTGTCAAGCTCCTCGCCGCAGAAGTCAATGAAAACATCTGCGTCCTGGCAGTTGAAGGAATCGCACACATAACCAAGAGCATCGTTGTTAATTCCCTTGCGAAGCGATCTTGTACTGCCGTTGATTATACCCGTATTCACATAACCGACAAGTTTCAGGAATTCCTTTTCCTGATCCTTGGACAGATTCGTAAAATCGGCAAAGTTCATATCCAGACCGAACAGAGTCTTGTTTCCGGCCTTGCTGATGAAGGAGAAGTACGCAACGCATGCTCCGGCAAGGATAACCAGGATCAGGACGATGGTGATTATGATGGCCGGCGCTTTGGACTTCTTCTTTTTCTCCGGAACTGCCGCCTGCGGCTGCTGGTAAACCGGCTGCGCATAGATCGGCTGCTGCATCGGTTGCTGCATAGGCTGCTGCATCGGTTGCTGATACTGCTGCTGCATCGGCTGCTGATACTGTTGCTGTGCAGGCTGCTGATATTGCTGCATCGGCTGCTGGAACTGCTGAACCGGCTGCTGGTATTGCTGCATCGGCTGCTCATACTGCTGTGCAGGCTGCTGAACCGGCTGTCCGGGATTCATATATACCGTCTGATCCATCTGCTGATACTGCGGCTGCTGTACGGGCTGCTGATATACTGCCTGCTCCGGCTGCTGAACCGGCTGTACAGGCTGCTCAAACACAGGCTGAGGCACAGCCTGCTGAATCGGTGCTTCCGCAGCCGCTGCTACCTGCTCCGGAATGGCTTCTGCTGCCTCAACGGTCTGCTGAACCGGTGCCTCCACAGCTGCTACCTGCTGTATCGGTGCTTCGACTGCTTCGACCACCTGCTGTACAGGTTCCTCAACTGCTGCAACGACCTGCTCCGGAACGGCTTCCACTGCCTCAACGGTCTGCTGTACAGGCGCTTCCACAGCTTCGACCGCCTGCTGTACAGGCGCTTCCACAGCTTCAACCGCCTGCTGTACGGGCTCCTCAACTGCTGCAACGACCTGCTCCGGAACGGCTTCCACTGCCTCTATGGTCTGCTGAACCGGCGCTTCCACAGTTGCCGCCTGCTGCACAGGCTGCTCTACCGCTGCCGCAACGGCTTCCACCACATCCGTATCAACTTTTGTTCCGCAAACGCCGCAAAAAACGGAACCGGGCATTAAACTATTTCCACAGTTTTTGCAAAACATGTTACCCTTCTTTCTGCGCCGAAGCGCTTGTTCCTTCTCCTTATAGAGGATGGCATTCCGAAAACACAGGATCAACTGCATTTACGGACCGTCACACATCTCTGAAAATGCTGCTGTTATCAAGGATGTATGGCCATTTTCCGCGTCCGTTACCCCAGGGAAACGACACGTATTCTATAATAAAATAATTATATTGCATAATCCTTGTTCTATCAAGCATTTTTTTGTGTTATCCGTCACCAAAAATGCGTCGCTCAGGCGCGCATCTCGATGATCGGCGCACCCTTCTTCCGGATGTAGTCTCCCGTGATGGTCACCGTGCCGATCGTGTCATCCTTCGGAATCTCAAACATGATATCCAGCATGAATTCCTCAATGATGGAGCGAAGCGCGCGCGCACCGGTGTCGCGCGAAACGGCTTCCTCCGCGATGACATCAAGCGCGGACTCATCAAACAGAAGTTTCACCTCGTCCATCGCAAGAAGCTTCTGGTACTGCTTGAGGATCGCGTTTTTCGGCTCTGTGAGGATGCGCTTCATCGCCTCCTTATCAAGCCCGCGAAGCGCGAAGATCATCGGCAGACGCCCGATAAACTCGGGAATCATGCCATACTCGCGCAGATCCTCGGTCGTGGTCTTCGTGAGAAGGTCCGGATCCTTGTCGTAAGTATCTTTCAAATTGGCGTTAAAGCCCATGGTAAATGACTTCGTCAGACGCGTCTTGACGATCTCATCGAGGCCCGGGAACGCTCCGCCGCAGATAAACAGGATGTTCTTCGTGTTGATCATCGTCTGCGGAACCATCGCGCTCTTGCTGGAGGCACCGACCGGCACTTCCACCTCGGCGCCCTCGAGAAGTTTCAGAAGCCCCTGCTGCACACTCTCACCGCTGACATCACGGCTTGTCGTATTTTTCTTCTTGGCGATCTTGTCGATCTCATCGATAAACACGATACCGTGCTCCGCGCGCTCCACGTCGTTGTCCGCGTTGGCGAGCAGCTTGGACAGCACGCTCTCCACGTCATCACCGATATAGCCGGCCTCCGTCAGAGAAGTCGCATCAGTGATCGCCAGCGGAACATTCAGAAGCCTCGCAAGCGTCTGTACAAGATAGGTCTTGCCGCAGCCGGTCGGTCCGATCATCAGCATGTTGGATTTTTCGATGGTCACGTCATCGCGGAACGCATCCTCCTCCTGGCGGCGGACACGCTTGTAATGATTGTAAACTGCCACGCTGATGACTTTCTTCGCATAATCCTGACCGATCACATACTCGTCAAGGCGCGCTTTGATCTCGTGCGGCGCAGGAAGCGCAGCGATGTCCATGATATCCTTGTCTGCCTCTCCTGCCTCAGCTGCCTCTTCTTCCTTCGTTTTCTTCTTCGGACGCGGGCGCACATTTTCCCCCTGCATCATCTCGGGGAAAACAAATTTCACGCCGGCGAGCGGCATTCCGCCGAACAGCTTTTTGAACAGCTGGCCCGGATCGATCCCCCCTTCCACACCGTCCTTACGTTCCGGTTTCTCCTGATCGTCGGTATCGTCTTCCGGAATGACGTTGCTCTCGATCGTGATCGTCACATTCGAATCATCCGCATCGTCTTCCGGGTCGGAATGGATCTCGAAAGAGTCCGTTTTCTTCGTGTTCGCATCGTCTGCCCGCGCTGCATCCCTGCCGGTTGTCCGCGTTGCGGGATCGTCTTTTTTCCCCTCTCCGGAGGACGGTTTGTTCTGTTCCGCGTTCTTCGAGGAAGCCAGTTTCTGCGCCTGCGCAGCCATCGCGCTCGCCTGATCCAGAAGTCTCTGCATGCAATTGCTGCACACAGGCATTCCCGGAGGAACCGTCACCATGTTTCCGACGTCCTTTTCGCTCTTTCCGCAAAGCATACAGAACTTCGGCTTTCTCTTGTTCTCATCATTTCTGTTATCGTTATTGTTTGTATCGTTTGTACTCATAGTTTCCTTTCCGGTATTCACGCCCGTTGCGCTTTCTCACCCACTGCATTGTACTATGAAACCGCTCTGATTGCAAGCGTCACGACCCTCCCGCCACCCGGTTTCACAATGGTTTCACATTCGTTTTTCCACACTGTACAAGAATTTGCAAAGCCTTCACAAAAGCGACACAGTATCTCGGTATAGTAAAACCATCCGAAATACGAAGTCCGGGGGACTTGTCATGCTGACCTCTGTTGTTTCATGTAAACAGAAGTCCGGCAGATTTGCTATATCATACGGGGGAACCTGACATGAAATTTCTGAAAAATCTGACTCTCGTCCTTTGTTTCCTGCTCATTGCGGCCGGAACCTGCTATGGCGCGATTCATTTCCTGACGAACGAAAAAGATGCGACGAAGGATGGCAAATCCAACGCAAACATAACCGTAACGTCCTCGGTGACGAAGGCTCCGACTTCATCCGAACCGCAGCCGACGCCTTCCGTCGTGCTGAAGAAGACGGATTCGGTGAAAGTCGAGAACGTATCCGATGTCATCATCAGCGATTTGGCGAAAAATGTACTTCCTTCCGTTGTGCAGATCAACTGCAAGGTCGCTATGAGCGATTTCTGGGGGCGCACACAGACCGGTACATCACAGGGTTCGGGAATCATTCTGGATTCCGGTGAGGGTCTTCTGTACATTGCCACCAACCACCATGTGATCGAGGATGCCACGGCCATCACCGTCATTTTCCCGGACAGTTCCGAGGCTGAGGCAGAGCTCCTCGGTTCCGATGCCGCTGGCGATCTCGCGATCCTGACAGTCGCCACTGACAAACTCAGTGACGATGCCCTCGCATCCTGCCGCGTGGCTTCTCTCGCCACCGAAACTCCGACCGAAGTCGGTGATATGGTTGTTGCTCTCGGAAACGCGCTCGGCTACGGTACTTCCGTCACGGTCGGCTACGTGAGCGCTCTCGACCGCGAGGTGTCCGGTGACTACGGCGAGTTTCTTCTGATCCAGACGGACGCCGCCATCAATCCCGGAAACAGCGGCGGCGCGCTGGTCAACATGAAGGGTGAGGTCATCGGCATTAACTCCATGAAATACGCCGAAAGCTACTCCCGCATTGAGGGCATGGGCTTTGCCATTCCGATCACGCAAGCTCTCCCGATCCTCAACGAACTGAAAAAGCAGAAATCCTTCCCTGCGGAGGAAGCAGGTTATCTCGGCGTCTACATCACAACCGTGACATCCGAGATGCAGCAGACATTCGGATGGCCGAAGGGCGTCTATGTCTCATCGGTTATGGAGAACAGTGCCGCTGCTTCCGCAGGTCTGATCTCCGGCGATATCGTCCTCTCCGTCAACGGCATTCGCGTGTATGATACGGAACAACTGATCTCGCGCGTTACCTCGTATCAGGCCGGCACCGAGATCAATCTCGTCGTGAGTCGGGAAAATGATTCCGGCCGCTCGGAGATCACCGTCCCCGTCACACTGATGGTGCGCGACGACATCAAAGACTGATCGTCATTCAAAACATGAAGAAAACGCGATTCCGCACTTTTCGGAATCGCGTTTTTTGTTACTCATACAATAGTGTCAATCTCCTGCCGTCTCCGCTGATCACAGCACCTCCGCGCACTTCGCAAGCGCGGAAGCGATCACCTTGTCCATGTCGTAGTACTTGTACTCGCCGAGACGTCCGCCGAAGATCACTTTCGTCTGCTCGTCCGCGAGCGCACGATACCGCGCATAGAGCGCCCGGTTGGCTTCGTCTCCGACCGGATAGTACGGCTCCTCGCCGGGCTTCCACTCGGTCGGATACTCCTTCGAGATCACGGTCTTCGGCTGCTTGCCGAACACAAAATGCTTGTGCTCGATTATGCGCGTGTACGGGATCTCACGCTCCGTGTAGTTGACAACGGCGTTGCCCTGATAGTTGTCCGTATCAAGCAACTCGTGCTCGAACGTCACCTTTCTGTAGGCGAGATTTCCGTAACAGTATCCGAAGAACTCATCGATCGCACCGGTATAGATCACCTTCTCTGCCTGCGCGTCCCAGCTCTCGCGATCCGCGAGATAATCGACTCCCAGCCGCACCTCAACGCCGTCGAGCATGCGCTCGACCATCTTCGTGTATCCTTCCGTGGGAATGCCCTGGAACCGGTCGTTGAAGTAGTTGTTATCATACGTAAAACGAAGCGGCAGCCGCTTGATGATCGAGGCCGGAAGGTCCTTGCAGTCGCGTCCCCACTGCTTCTCCGTGTAGCCCTTCACGAGCTTGACGAAGACGTCGCGACCGACCATGGAGATCGCCTGCTCCTCGAGGTTCTTCGGCTCGGTAATGCCCTCCTTGGCAATCTGAGCAGCGATGATATCCTTCGCCTCCTGCGGCGTCTTGATGTTCCACAGGCGACTGAACGTGTTCATGTTGAACGGCAGATTGTACAGCTCGTCCTTATAGACCGCAACCGGCGAATTGATGTAGTTGTTGAACTCCGCGAACTGATTCACGAAATCCCACACCGCACGATCCGATGTATGGAAAATGTGCGCTCCGTACCAGTGTACCGGAATCCCTTCCACGTCCTTGCAGTACGCGTTGCCGGCGATATGATCCCTCCGGTCGATGACAAGCACGCTTTTCCCCTTTTTCTTCGCTTCATAGGCAAATGTCGCACCGTACAGACCGGCGCCGACGATCAGATAATCATACATTTCGCAACCTTTCTCCCATTTTCCGACGATATCTCACACCCGGAAAGGAATCTTTATTCGGACTCTCTTACTGTCTGTTTGTTCGGAGTTGATCACTCTCCGTCCGCATCACTGTCCGGCTTCTCCTCGTCGAGGACTCTTCTCTTCGCGGCCTCCAGATCCTCCGGCGTTGTGATCTTGCTATTGCCGACGGCACCATCCACTACTTTCACGCGAAGTCCGGCGCTGATATACATGCCGCTGATATCCGTGCGGAATTCCCGGTCGGCAACAGAGAGTCTTTTGTAAACCCGTCGCCACATTCCGAGGTAAACCGTCTGCGGCGTCTGCGCATGCATCATATTGATCCGTTTCGGAGCTTCCACCACCTCGGAATTCGCTCCGATCCTCAGGATCGTGTCCGACGCCGGGATTGCCGCCGTCACGCCGGTCTTTTCATCCGCCGACTGCAGCATTTTGATGGTTCTCCGGATGATGTCTCCCGTGACAAACGGCCGCACCGCATCATGTGTCACCATGATGGTCGAGTCCGGTGCTTTCAGCCTCGTCACCGCATACTCCGTGATGCTCCACATCGTCTCGTTGCGGTTCGCGCCACCTTCGGTCACGCGCACTTTCTTTCGGAGATCCCCGTAACCTGCCTCATCCAGCAGCTGCTTCGTATAGGTGACCCATTCCTTCGGCACGCCGATGATCACGGTATCGATCTCCTCACAAGCAAGAAATGCATCCACCGAGCGAAGAAGAATCGTCCGGTTGCCGAGTTTCAGAAACTGTTTCGGTACTGCCGTCCCCATACGGCGTCCCGTACCGCCTGCTACAATTGCCCCGATGATCATAGCAACAAACCTCCCTTATGCTTCCTTCCCCAGTAAGCGGTTGACCGCGCAGAACATGGCGCGGATCGATGCACGCGTGATGTTGGAGCTGATCCCGACGCCGAAGGTCGTCCGACCTGTTACATTGTCCTGCATCTGCACGTACGCGGCTGCCTGCGCCTCGGAACCCGAGTTGAGCGCGTGCTCCGTGTAGTCCAGAATGCGGATGTCGAAGCCGAGTTCCTGCTGAAGCCCCTTCTTCACCGCGTCGATCGGTCCGTTGCCGTAGCAGTCCATCTCCGCATCGGTTCCGCGGTAGTTGTACCACAGATGCGCGTGCGTCGTGTACTCCTCCTCCGTATCGGTGCGGTCGTCGATGCTGCACCGCAGAAAATGAAGCGGCTTCTTACGCTCAAGATACTCGCTCCGGAACACTCCGAAAATGTCCTCACGCGTAAGCTCGCTGCCGAGCGTCTCCGCGAAACGCTGTACGCGCGCGGCGAACTCCCGGTGCATTTCCTTCGGCAGATTGAAGCCGTAATAGTTCTTTAAAACATACGCGACGCCGCCCTTGCCGGACTGCGAATTGATGCGCACAACCGTCTCGTACGTGCGGCCGATATCCTCCGGGTCGATCAGGAGATACGGCACTTTCCACTCTCCGTCCCCGTCCTTCGCCATCGTCTGGAAGCCCTTGCTGATCGCGTCCTGATGACCTCCGGAAAATGCAGTGAACGCGAAGCGTCCCGCATAGGGATGCCTCGGGGAGATCGGCATTTTCACGAGTTCCTCGTAACTCTCCATGATCGAGTCGATATCCGACAGTGCAAGCTCGGGGTCGATCCCGACCGCATACAGATTATAGGCGAGCGTAATAATATCCATGTTGCCGGTGCGCTCTCCGTTGCCGAACAACGTGCCCTCCACGCGCTGTGCCCCCGCCATGAGCGCGAGTTCCGCACTGGCGATGCCTGTCCCGCGGTCATTGTGCGTATGTACGCTTACCGTAACGAACTCGCGGTATTTCAGCCGGTCGGACACCCATTCCACCTGGTCGGCATAAACATTGGGCGTGTTCAGCTCCACAGTCTCCGGCAGGTTGATGATCGCGCGGCGTTCCGCGCACGGCTCCCACGCATCGAGTACTGCGTTGCAGATTGCCACGGCGTACTCCGGCTCCGTTCCGCTGAAACTCTCCGGGGAATATTCGAGCACAAGCTCTCCGTCAAACCGGTCCGCAAACTCCCGCACTTTCCTCGCAGCGCGGACTGCAATCTCCGTGACCTCGGCTTTTGATTTGCCGAAGACCACTTCTCTCTGCAGCACAGACGTGGGATTGTAGATGTGGAAAATGACTTTGGGCAGTCCCGAAACCGCCTGACATGTCTCCTCGATCTGTTCCGGGCGGCACTGTGCTAGCACCTGGATGTAGACGTCGTCCGGCACCAGACCGTTCTCCGCCAGCGCCCTCACAAACTCCCGCTCCGTGCTCGATGCCGCAGGGAATCCGACCTCGATCTCGCGGATCCCGAGGTCACAGAGAATGCGGAACAGACGCAGTTTCTCCTCCACCGTCATGGGCTCCACGAGCGCCTGATTGCCGTCCCGAAGATCTACACTGCACCACACCGGCGCCTTTGTGATCTGTGCCGACGGCCAGCGGCGCTCCGGATAGTCCGGCACCGGAAATTTGTGATATTTTCCTGGCTGTAACATAAAAAACTCCCCGTAAACTAACGAAGTGCTCCATACAACGCATCATATAAAGCACTTCGGTTTGTTGTTTCTCTTGTCTTAACTGCGCAGATCAAAGAAGCCCGAAGCCGGTCTCAACGCCCTCGATCAGCTCGCGGAGAGCATCCTCCTCGCCCTCACCGTCGCAGACGATCTCGATCTCTTCATCCTTCTTCACCTGTGCGCTCAGAATACCAAGAACGCTCTTCGCGTTGACACGGTACTCCCGGATCACAAGATACGCCATACACGGGTATGTGAGCGCTATGCTGCTCATTTTCCCGGCGGGCTTAATGTGTAATCCCTTCTCGTTTCGTACAGTTGCCTTCCCCGTTACCATAGTTCCTCCTTCTCCGACGGCACACCCCGTACCGTCGCTACGCTCATTATGCGGATATCAAATCCGCGGTTACTCATTAGGTTTCGCCGTTGTCTCCTCCCGGCTGATTGTCGCCGCCCTGATTGTCGTTGCCGCCCGGATTGTCGTTGCCGCCCGGATTGTTCTCCGTCTCATCGGGGATCAGCTCCACTAGGATCGGCACCTTCACACCGTCCTCCCTGAGGTCGTCGTCAACGTTGGGCAGCTGGGACCGCAGCTGAATCTCCACAAGCCCCGGTTCCGTAATATCGCTGAGGTCGACATACAGGTTCAGGTCGGATTCGGTGATCTCCTGCAGGATGTCACTCAGATCACGCGCACTGAAGGAAACCGTTTCATTGGAAAATGTATATTTCAGCGTCTCCGCAAGGTTGCGGACGGTGATGGTCGCCGTGCGTACCTCAAACGGCTTGTCGCCTTCCTTCTCGACCGGAATCAGGATCGATATTGTGTCCGTAGCGGCAGCCACATACACGTTATCCGGCAGGAATCTGCCAATGGAGAATGCGCTCTCGACGACATCCTCATACAGGTCGGTCTTCTTGTATGTGACGACGATCTGATCGATCCTGTCAAGCACTTCGCGTTCCGCTGCAAGCGGAACCGTGCGTGTCCAGTCAATCTTGTCGTAATTGACTACGCGGCCTGCGATCGTTGTGAGTTCCGGAACAAGCACCACATTCTTGTTCTCGACCGGCAGCACCAGGATGTTTACCTCGATCGTAGGTTGCGAGAGCTTAACATCCGTGAGATCGACTTCCTTGCCATTGCGATCCACTGCCGTCAGCGTTACATCCAGCGCGTTAACGCTCTCCGTGCTTTCCTTCAGGTCAACATTGGCGACCAGGTTCGAGATCGAGTTGATCGCGTTGTTGGAGCCGGTGACATTTAACCAATATGAACTCTGGTATGTGCACTTCGCAAAATAATTCTCGGGCACACCGGAGATCTGTACCTTTACGTCCCGCCGACCTTCCTCCGACTCCTCGATCTTGCCGGTAACCATCGTCAGTGACTGCTTGGTGATCTCGATGTCGGTCTGATTCTTGTCCTTCTTCAGGTCCACATGAACCGGAACCGCATATACGCTGCTCATCTCACGAAAGTCAATGTACGCTTCAAAATCTTCCTCCGTGATATTCTGAATGTCCGAACGACTTCCGTAGATGCGGATGGTTACGGTCTTGGCGGAATCCGTGACGTACGTCTTGTTCTCGGTATTCACGAGATCCGCGTTTCTCTGCGCGATCGGAATGCCCGAGATGGTCTTCGTCACCTTCGGGTTGGAGAAATTGATGATCGCGATCCATACGAAAAATGCGATAGCCACCGAGACAAGCTTCATCCCGATGTTCCGCGTGAACATGGTTTTAAGCTTGTCTTTCATGACTGTTCCATTCCTTTCCGAATAGTCTCCGTGCACCGGTCGCCTTGTTCTGGCACGCGTTCAGCTTGCTCCGAAGCAGGTTCTCATCGACATCCCGGATCAACTGTCCGCGCTGTGCCAGAGCCACTTTACCGGTCTCCTCGGACACGATGATAGTCAGGCAGTCGGACACCTCACTCACGCCGACGCCGGCGCGATGGCGGGTACCGAGTTCCTTGGAGAGACGCATATTTTCCGAAACCGGCAAAATACAGGTCGCTGCCACGGCACGGTTGCCGCGCACGATCACCGCGCCGTCATGGAGCGGTGTATTGTGTTCGAAAATGTTGATGAGCAACGCACTCGTCACAAGAGAATCCAGTGCGATACCGGTCTTCTCGTACTCTTCCAGCGAAACTTTCTCCTCAATGACGATCAGGGCGCCGGTGTTGACGCTCGCCATCGAGAGTACCGCAGCAATGATCTCCTCGCGCGTCTCATCCGAGAATCGCTCTCCCGCGCTCTTGCTCGTGCCGAAGAAGCCGACGAAACGGTTCTGTCCGAGTTGCTCGAGAGCCCGACGCAGTTCCGGCTGGAATATGATAAAGATTGCAATGATACCTACGCTGATGGCGTTTCGGAAAATCCACAGGATCGCCGAAAACTCGAAGATCGTTGCCACAAACCACACGATCAGCAGCGTCACAAGACCTTTTACGAGATACCATGCGCGCGTACGCTGCACCCAGTTGATCAAGTGATAAATGAGGAACGCGATCAGCAATATCTCGATGACATCCGTCACCGCGAATTTCGGCATGGAAACCCAGTCAAATGACTGTTTCACGCTGTCCAGAAGTCCTCTCATCGCTGTTCCTCCGGGTTACAGGTAATCGTCCTCGTCCGCAGCAGCCGAAGCCGCTTTGGGTGTATCCTTTCCTTGATCCGCATAATATCCGCGGATCACCTCTTCCTCATCTTCGTCATCATCGTCGGCAGGCGCTTCGCGATCCGCCGTGCCGGCTTTATTTTCGGTTCCGGGATAGTACCCCCGGATCACTTCTTCCTCGTCATCGTCATCCTCGAAGTCATCGAGATCAGCTGTCGAAGGCTTGCGTACCGGCTGCGCGGCGGTCTTTCTGCTTCCCGACGACACGCGGCTCCAGCCTGCATTGCTGTCCGCTAAGATAACGTCATCGTCCGCATCATCCTCCTCGGGAGCACTCGCCACGTAACTTCCCCGTCCGGCTTTCCGCACGTTATCCTCATCACCGCGCTTTCCGGCTACGCTTCCGGCGCGCTCTCCGACGCGCGTACCGTAGCGCTTGGAAGGTTTCAGATCATCGATGCTGAGATCGTCTCCGAACTCGTCAGCCTCTTCCTCTTCTTCCCTCTCGCGCTCCGCCTCTGCCTTCTTCTTGCGCAGCGTAGGCGATCCGCCGGCGTCGTTGTCACCGTACTCGATCAGTCCCAGAGCAGCGTCTTCATATTCATCCTCATCATCGTCGTCCGTACGACGGCGACGGATAACCTTCTTCTCCTTGCGCTTCGGCGCGCCGGCCTTAATCTTCGGCACAGCCTTGACGTAGTAGTAATAATCATCGTCCTCGAACTCCACATTTTCCGCCGCGGAATACTGAAGCGTGCGGGCGAAGAACAGGATCACGAGGGAAACACCGGCGCAGATCAGGCAGGCGATCACCATGCCCGCAATACTGATGCCGAGATCGTACCGCAGATCCCCGATGATATATCCGAGGATCATCACACCGGTACCTACGGCGATACTGATCTCAAACGCAAAATCCATGCGGATACGACGGATAAAATACACGACCGTAATGACTACCGCAAGGATCAGCATCGTCACATACATGGCCGGATTGGCGATCAGATCCTTAACGAAATCCATATAGATCGCCTGCATATCCACTTCTTCCTTCGGGATTTCAAACGGGATATTATCCTTCGCGTAATGAAGCGTATTGTAGGCAAATACACCGCAGCAGACGGACACGATCGATACCGGGGTTCCGAACAGTCCGAGAAGGATCGGAACGATATACGGAAAACCGTATGTCTGCAGGATCGGCACGGCAAGCACCACTGCCCCGTACTTCGGCGTGAACCGGATAAAGAAGCAGTAGAACACCAGAAACAGCGCGAACACGATGATCGTAAGGATCAGCGAGTTCTCGGAAGATGCATAAATCTGCATCGATACGTACACCGCCGCGATGATCACCATCAGCGACGAAGGAAGTACGGCGCAGATGCCGGACAGTGCCAGCAGGATCGCGCTCTTGCCGAGCGTCGGATTGTAATCAAGCACGCTGTGCATGCGGTTGAATGCAAGATAACACAGAACGAAGCGAGCGGCGAGATTGATCCAGAACGCATACTTCTGATACAGTGCGGTTATCTTCGCACGAAGTTCAAAAATCAGCATCATCGGATTGTTCCCCCTATTCCTCTTCCATATCCTTGATCCACTCTTCCTTCTCCTCGATCTTGCGAACCTTACCGAGGATACGGTAGTAGTTGTTCAACCGGTTATGCGCATGCATATACGAGATCCGGTATGAGATCCATGTGACAACCACAGCCAGAATAACCAGGATCAGATAGCCCCCGAGCACCAGACTTCCGAGCAGCTTGTAGTTCAGGCTCAGCGCATTGTCCAGAAAGAATTCCATCTGGTAACAGAAGATCATGACCAGAAGGAGGATGGAACCGAATGTTACTGCAAGAATGGTCTTGATGATCTCGTGACGCAGATAGTCCGACTTGAAGTAGTTGGCAACCTTCATGTCCTCGATGCCTTCCTCGGAACGCTCATAGATCGCGAGTTTCGTCATCAGACGTATTTTCTCATTGTTGATCATAATTCTACCTCGATACGGTAATCATAATGCCCCTTGCGCCATGCTTCAGCGCCCCACATCGCCGTCAGCGCACAGATATCGACATTACTGCATAAATAGTACCATACTTCTCGGGAAATAGCAACAAAAAGCGGCTGTCCATGCATTTTTTCTGTGCAGAACAGCCGCAAAATTATCGATTACCATGACTTGTCAGCCGACAAACCGTTCTCCGCCTCACAAAGCGCTCATTTTACGTAGAACAAAATGCCGATCGTGCCCGGTCCGCAGTGGCTGGAGATCACGCCGCCGGCATGCGTCTCGCAGATTTCATCGAAGATTCCGAGCTCGCTGAGGAACTGTCTTGCACGTGCCGGGATTTCCGGGTCACAGATGGAATACGTGATAAACACGCGCTTCGTCTCCGCGTTGGCAAGCTCCTCCCGAAGATCATTCATATAGCGCTCCAGGGAGGAATACATATTGCCGCGATACTTTCTCGCGACGCCCATTTTCCCGTTGTTCACCGCGATCATAGGATGGATCTTCAGCGCGTTTCCGAGAAATGCCGCCACGGAACTGCAGCGACCGCCGCGCGCCAGATAGGTGAGCGTATCGATGATGAAACTCGCGCGCACGCGATCCCGGGCCGCATTGATCTTCTCGACGATCTCCTCCGCTGTCGCTCCCGCTTCCGCCATCTCCGCCGCCCGGAGTACCTGAAGCCCGATTCCCGTGGAAAGGTTCATCGAGTTGATCACGAACAGCCTCTTGTACTCCTTGTCCGCGGCAAACATGCGCACCACATTGCAGGTCGTGCTCATGTCCTCCGAAATGCCGATGAAAATGATGTCGTCCCCTGCTTCCATGAGCGGTGTAAGGCGCTTCTCCAGCACCTCAAATGTCGCAGCTGCGGTTCCGGGAGTCGTCTTGTTCGCATCCGCCCAGGCAAAGATTTCCTCCGGTGTCGTCTCCTCACCGTCGTAATAACTCTTGCCGTCCATCACGATACACAACGGCAGTACGAGAATGTTGTGCTCCCCGATCTGTTCCGGAGACAGATCACACGTGCTGTCCGCAACAATCCGAACGTTACCCATAGTTTTCCTCCGACCCACGCCGTGCGCCGGCGTTCATTTTCTTTCTCGAAAATGAAGTACCGTCCGCTTCCGGCATCCGTATCGTTTTTCCTGTCCGCGCATACGCACTTGCGCGGGTTACCATTTCATTATAATTCTCTGACCGAGTATTGCAACCGATACGGGCCTGTTTTTGCCGTGCAAATTCTTATATTTTTATAAACTCCGCGTGGGAACGTCCGGTTTTCCGCCGTTCAGCGGAAATTCCCGGAAACGAACAAACCGCCCCGGCTGATCCGGAGCGGTTTTCATCATTGTTCTGCTGTAATTCGGCGGTCGATCAGACGCGCTTCATGTACTCACCGGTACGGGTATCGATCTGGATCTTCTCACCCTCGTTTACGAAGAGCGGAACCAGAACCGTTGCGCCGGTCTCCACGATCGCGGGCTTCGTAGCACCGGTAGCGGTGTCACCCTTGAAGCCGGGCTCGGTCGAAGTGATCTCAAGCTCTACGAACATCGGAGGCTCGATTGCGAACACCTGGCCCTGATGCGAAAGCATCTTGACCATGTCGTTCTCCTTGACAAACTTGAGGGCATCACCGACCTGATCCGCGGTCATTGCGATCTGGTCATAGGTCTCATTGTTCATGAAATTATACATATCGCCGTCTGCATACAGATACTGCATGTCAAGACGCTCGATGTGCGCCTGCGGGAACTTCTCGGTCGGACGGAAGGTTCTTTCAACAACACCGCCGTTCTTGATATCCTTCAGCTTGGTACGCACGAATGCAGCACCTTTGCCGGGCTTTACATGCTGAAACTCCACTACCTGATACACGCCATTGTCGATCTCAAGCGTTACGCCGTTTCTGAATTCACCTGCTGATAACATATTAGGTTAATCCTCCTATCAAAGACTTCAATTAAGTTTATCCCATTTGCCGCACATTTGCAACATTTTTTTCATTTCCGACGCTCCCGCCCCGGAAAATGAACCTTCTCCGCTTTCTCCGAACCGTATCTGCGGGTATCCCGCAGGATTCACTTCCGCGTCTCAGCCGACCGGAACCTCGATCAGTTCCTTCGGCGAACCGGTCAGGTTTTCGCACCCGTCTTCGGTGACGAGAACGAGATCTTCGATGCGGACGCCGCCGAAGCTTTCCACGTAGATTCCCGGCTCAACGGTCATCATGCTGCCCGCGCGCACGATCTCCTCACTCCGCGCGTTCGCGTACGGAGGCTCGTGGATCTCCAGGCCGACACTGTGTCCGAGTCCGTGGCCGAAGCAACCTTCGTAGCCGGCCTCGTTGATGATCGCGCGTGCAATGCCGTCGATCTCCCTGCCCGTCATTCCGCCGTGAATCTGCTCCAGGACAGCAGTCTGTGCGCGCAGCACGGTCTCATAAATGTTCCTCTGCTTCTCGTCCGCATGTCCGAGCACGACCGTTCTGGTCATATCCGAGCAGTATCCTTCGTAAATGCAGCCGAAGTCCATCGTGACAAGATCGCCCTCCTGCAGCCGCCGTCCGCCGGGGATGGCATGCGGCATCGACGAGTTCACGCCGGAGGCCACGATTGGCGAGAAACTGTTCCCCGAGGCTCCCTCCATGCACATGTAGTACGTGAGCTTCGCGGCGATCTTCAGCTCCGTTACACCGGGCTTTACGTCGTTCAGGATTTTCGAAAATGCAATGTCGCCGATCTGCTCCGCGCGGCGAAGCTTCGTCAGCTCGTCCGCGGTCTTGATCTTCCGAAGTTCGATGAGAACATTGTCGACCGGGATCAATTCCTGCGAACAGGCCTTCCGCATCGCCTCATACTCACCGTACGTTGTGATGTCCCTCTCAAATGCGGCGCGCACGGAACCGTGCTCCGCAAGTATTTTAGCGATCAGGTCCTGGTACGTCGTTCCGGCAACATCGAGGATCTCGCAGTCCTTTGCCTCCGCCTTCGCCTGAAACAGAAACCGGAAATCCGTGAGCAGCGAGGCTGTTCCGTCCTTCGTGAGCACCAGCACTCCGGTGTCGTTCGTATAACCGGTGAGATACCGGATATTGGCCGTATCCCGTACGATCATTGCGTCCGCTCCCGACTCGGCAAGAATCGGCAGCGCATGCTCCCATTGTTTCATCAACATCCTCCCTCGCGCGTTCTCTTTTATCTGTTCTCTTTCGCGCGTTCCTGCGTAATATGGATGATCAGATCCATTGCATCCGCGTAGCCTTCTATGCCGCGCCCGTACACCTGACGGTCGCAGGCGTTGGCCGTCACGCTGTTGCTCCGGAACGGCTCGCGCTTATAAATATTCGTCAAATGAACCTCAATCTTCGGCACGGACAGCATCAGCAGCGCATCGTAGATCGCGTAGCTGTAGTGCGTGTACGCCGCAGGATTGATGATCACGCCGCAGTAGTTGCCCTGCATCGCGCGATTCAGGCGCGTGACGATCTCCCCTTCCGAATTGCTCTGGAAAATCTCGACAAGGTACCCCCTCTTTTGTGCCTCCGCACGGCAGAATGCCTGCAGATCGTCATATGTTTCATGACCGTATATCTCCGGCTCTCTCTTGCCGAGCATGGCAAGATTCGGACCGTTTACGATCAGCAAAGTCTTCGCTGGTGCCATATTGCCTCCTTTGTGCCCGTGTTATGCTGCCGGTCGATTGTACTCCGTACAAGTGTGAAGCAGCATTTTCCTAAAGCGTATCCCTGATGGCGTCCGCCACCTGATCCGGAGTACGGTCATCGATATCCACGGTGCGATGTGCAACCATCGGATAGACAAACCGCCACCTCAGGAACAGTTGCCTCCGCTCCTCTTCGGTAGTCTCCGCCTGCAGCACCGGACGTTCCTCCGGATTCAGCTGCGCGATACGTTTCTTCATCTCCTCCTCGCTGCCGTTTAGGTACACCACTGTGCCGAGCTTGCGGAGCATTTTCTGGTTCTTCTGCCGGATCGGCATGCCGTCACCGGTCGCGATGACCGAGTGAGTCGCCGACTTGAGGAGACCCTTGAGCGCCATCGTCTCCAGGTCGCGGAAATACTCCTCTCCCTTGGTGCGGTAAATCTCCGGGATGCTCATGCCGACCTTCTCCTCGATATACCGGTCGGTGTCAATGAAATCAAAGCCCATCTCCTTCGCCAGCACCTGTCCCGCGGTCGTCTTGCCGGAACCCATAAATCCGATCAGCACGACGTTGAGCTGATGCATCTTCTCCCAGCGGTCACGCCGATAGAAATGCATGACGACGCGCTCGAGCTTGCGCTTTGCGATGATCTGCACCTCCTCGCGGCGGTTGATCGGCTTGACGAGGATCGAGCGGATGCCGGAGCGGTTCGCTCCGTACACATCGGTAAAGAGCTGATCGCCGATGAAGAGAGTGTTCTTCTTCGTCGTGCGCATCAGGACCATCGCCTTGAGGTAGTTTCTGCGCGCCGGTTTGTGCGCGTTGAAAATGTAGTGGAGTTTCACGCCCTTGACGCGCGCTCCCCGGTAGAAACGGCGCACGCGCGGCGCTTTGTTGTTTGAGAGAAGGCAGATCCGGAATCCGATCTTGTTCAAACGACGGAAAAGCTCGACCACCTCCGCGTTCGCGTCGGCGCCGTGCTCAACCAGCGTGTTATCGATGTCATAGATCAGGCCTCGGTACCCCTTGCGGTACAGTTCCTCGTAGTCGATATCGTACGAGGACTCGGCCATCTCCGCCGGATAAAACATTCGGAACATTCTTCACCCCAACCTGCGGCAAACAGTCTGATCGCGCAAAAGCTGCGATACCAACGCCGTTTGACCGCATCATTTCCGTATCACAGTGTAACAATCTTTGTTTGCGTTGTCAATCAATCTTTGACTGCTTTTCGGAAGCGGCAGGGGCATTTTCCGACGACAGAAAAATACTGCAGAGGCCGGTAAAACGACCCCTGCAGTACTATGATCATGTAACGTGAATACCGGGTTATATCCCGATTGTCAGACGGAAAATGCCTGCCGGAAATTACTCCTCGTCTTCCACCTTCTCCGCCTCGTCGATAACCTTCGCCTGAACATCCGAAGGAGCGGGCTCGTATCTTGCGAACTCATAGGAGTAGTCGCCGATACCACCGGTCATGGAACGAAGGTCGGTCGAGTAGCCGTAAAGCTCGGACATCGGGATGTCCGCGATGATCTCCTGCTTGCCGCCTGTGATCGGGTTCATACCGAGAACACGGCCGCGGCGCTTGCTGAGGTCACCCATGATATCGCCGGTGAACTTGTCCGGAACGACAACCTTCATCGAAGCGATCGGCTCGAGAATGATCGGCGTAGCATCCATGATACCGGCCTTGAACGCCTTGCGGGCAGCCAGCTTAAATGCCATTTCGTTCGAGTCTACCGGATGGTAGGAACCGTCGATCAGGGTAGCCTTGATACCGACAACCGGATATCCTGCGAGAGGACCTGCGAGAACGCTCTCCTGAACACCCTTCTCAACTGCCGGGAAGAAGTTGCGCGGCACGGAACCGCCGAAGATCTTCTCCTCGAATACGTAAGGGGTCTCAAGATCGCCGGAGGGCTCGAACGTCATGATAACGTCACCGAACTGGCCGGCACCGCCGGACTGCTTCTTATGACGTCCCTGAACCTGAACCTTCTTGCGGATGGTCTCACGGTAAGCAACCTTCGGTTTGGAGATGATAACTTCCACCTTGTAGCGGGCAAGAAGCTTGCTCACGGTAACCTCGAGCTGCTGCTCGCCGATACCGTACAGAAGCGACTGGCGGTTCTCCTTGTCGTTGACGGTGCGAAGGGTCTTATCCTCCTCCATCAGCTTCGAAAGAGCCTGGGAGATCTTGTCGTCATCGCCCTTGTTCTTCGCCTCGTAGCGCACGTAGGTGTACGGTACGGACATCTTGATCGGATCGTAAACAATCGGATTTGCCTTCGTCGAGAGCGTGTCACCGGTCTGCGTGTCGGACAGCTTGCCGATCGCGCCGATGTCGCCTGCATAGAGTTCCTTCACCTCGATCTGTTCCTTGCCGCGAAGCACATACAGACGGGAAAGTTTTTCCTCAGTGCCCTTGTTCGCGTTGTAGATCACGGAGTCGGACTTCAGAACGCCGGAGCAGATCTTGACAAGGGAGAATTTACCGATAAACGGATCCGCGATCGTCTTGAATACGCGTGCGGAAAATTCCTTGTTCGCATCGTAGTCCGCGAAGAACGTCGTCTCGGTCTTCTGGCTCATGCCGGTGATGACATTCTTGTTCGGCGACGGGAAATACTTGTCGATCGCCTGCAACAGCGCAAACGTACCTCTTGCCTGCACGCCGGAGCCGCAGAGCACGGGGATCATGTCGCACGAAGCAACGCCGGAGCGGATGGCGTTCTCGATCTCAACCATCGTGAACTCCTCGCCCTCGAAGAACTTGTTCATCAGATCTTCGCTCGTCTCCGCGATGGACTCCATCAGAGCATCGCGGTACGCATTCGTGTATTCCATGCAGTAATCCGGAATGTCACCGTCGACATACTCGCCGAGGTTGTTCGAGAAGCGGCGTCCAGCCTTCTTCACAACGTTGACAAAACCGATGAACTTCTCGTTCTCACGGATCGGGGTGTGGAACGGCGCGATGCGGTTGCCGTAATCTTCCTTCAGAGCCTCAACCACGTTGCGGAAGGACGCGTTGTCATCGTCCATGTCCGTGACGAAGATCATGCGAGGCAGCTTATAGCGCTCGCAGATGTCCCATGCCTTCTTCGTGCCGACTTCGATGCCGGCCTTGCCGGAAACAACGATCACGGCTGCGTCAGCCGCGCTGACAGCCTCTTCCACCTCACCGACAAAATCGAAATAACCCGGAGTATCCAGGAAATTAATCTTCGTATCTTCCCAGAGGATCGGTACCAGCGTCGTGCTGATGGAGAACAGTCTCTTCTGCTCTTCCTTGTCATAATCGCTGATCGTGTTGCCCTCTTCCACGCGGCCCATACGCTTGGTGATACCTGTCGTATACGCCATGGCCTCCACGAGAGTAGTCTTTCCGCACCCGCCGTGACCCAGGATGGCGACATTGCGGATCTTCTCGTACTTGTACGTCTGCATGATTGTATTCCTCCAATACTTGTAATGTTCTCTCCGGAAAATGAGGAAAAACCGATTGCGGAAGCAATCCTTCCCGAACAATTATCCGAGCGAAAACCGTATGATGATTTTACCAATTTTCCGAGAAATAATCAATTCTTTTTTGTTTATTTTTTCAAGTTTTTGCCATGAAAGGGCTTCCCGCGCGCCTTTTTCATCCATAACGAAGGCGGCCGCCGTGCTTTTTCGCACCGGCAGCCGCCGAGATCATCGTTTCGGATACTCAAAATCGGAATTACTTCCGTCAGCATCATATTCGAAAAGCTTCTTACTTCGTCTCATCCGGGAGCCCGAGGTGCTTGCGCAGCACGCCGATGCTCGCAGGGCCGACCGTAAGGAACGCCTCATACGCTTCCACGCGGGTCATGCCCTTTGCCACCAACTCGTCGATGATGTCAACGCACTGGAAATGACTGAACGAGTAAGGAAGAAGCATGCCGGGATCGCTCGCTACAAACTCCAGGATGTACTCAGCGAAAGCCTCATTGTCGCCGTACAGCGTACTGCCGAGATACTCGAGCAGTTCCTTGGTACCCCAGTTGTAATAGTTCACGCCGATGTCACACACCGCAACAACGCTGTTCGAGTAAATCGAATCAAAATCGCACAGGAACGCTACGGCAGTATCCCCGTCCGTAACCCAGTTGTACGCTTCCTTGCCCATCATGGTTGCCCATCCTTCGTCATAACCGGTATAGGAGAGCGCCGCATTGATGATGTTGTAGCCGTCCAGGTGACGGAAGAACTCATCCTGATAGAGATGTCCCGGATAACCTTCATGTGCCAGCGTCGAGAACATCTCCACGTTTGACTCCTTGTTATGCGGGTTCACGCGGATGATCTTGCGGTCCGGATTGTCAACCTGCGGAACCAGGAAGTATGCGAGAATGCTGTCCACACACAACTCGTCCGCAAGTGCCGATACCGTATACTTCGTATCGCGGATCGCCGGGAAATTTTCTGCAGTCAGAACTTTCAGCCGGTCGAGGATCGCGACAAAGTCGTGGGTGTCATATTCCAGCTCGTTATACCGCTTGAGGCAATTCATATCCTTCAGGTAAATGGTGCGGTACGTATTCAGCAGCTCGTCGATCTTCCTGTTCAGATAGTCGTACATATCATCGACGGAGAGATTGGAACCGGTCGTAGCCTGAACAAGATACGAGTAGTATTCCTTACCGCCCTCTCTTGCCGCAAGGCCCTTCGGGTCCTCGATATAGCTCTTGAGCGTCTTCACATTTTCACGCATTGCTTCGGCTGCAGGGATCAGTTTCTCCTGGAGAAGCTGATTGACCTCCGCCACACGCTTCTCGATCGTCGCCTCATCCATTCCCGCATCTGCCGCATTGGCACGGAATGCAGCAAGAATGACATTGTTGTCCTTTTTGCAAAGATTGTTCAGGTTATCGAGCGTCGTGTCGTACATGTCCTGAGACGGGCATGCTCCGGTCTCACAGAGATGCTTCATCTCCTTGAACAACGGATCCAGGTAGTTGGCGACCGCCTCGATATCCTTCAGGTAATCCTCGTAATCCTTGTCTTCCACGAACGGATATTCGCAGAGTGCCGAAAGCACTCCGTCGACGGCATTGTTGCCCGAAGCCATCAGATAATTGTTCACGCACGTGAAATCGATCGAACGGTATCTCTCCGAAAAGTCAAGCTCATATACAAGACGGTCATAGTTGACCTTCTGGGCGTCGGTCAGATTTTCATAATGGAAGGATTCGAGGCCCTGGCAGGCATCCTTGAAATCCAGATAAGCCTGCTCGTTGTTGTACTCGGGCTCCTCCATCTCATACGTCACGTCGATCCCGTAAGCTTCCGGATGCTCCAGTCGGAAATGAAGCGTCAGATGGTTGGTGCCCATCAGAGATACAAACACTTCCTCCAGAAACGCATCAAACGCCTCCCGCTCCTCCTCCACGGAAGAGAACGATGCCGGCGTAGGTGTCGGCTTGTCGGGCTTAGGTGTCGGTGTATTGGTTGCCGTGGGCTCCGGCGTAGGAGTCGCCGGCTCGGGTGTCGGTGTTGCCGGCTCAGGCGTCGGCGTATCCGCAACCGTAGGTGTCGGAGTGTCAGGCACCGGCGTCGGGGTATCCGCAGCCGTAGGCGTCGGCGTGTCGGAAGCAGGCGTCGGGGTATCCTTGACCGGCGTCACCTCGTTGCTCGTCGCGTTCTTCGGCTTGCGCTCTTCGTTCGTGTTGCCGGCGCAGCCGGTCACCATGAGCACAACAAGCAGAAGACACATCCATCGTTTCAAAATGTTCCTCTTTTTCATAGCTTGTTTCAAATCCTTTCCCGATTCCGCCATAAACATCCCCCACGGAATCGAAGACGACTTTTCGACGAATCGGGTTTTCCTGCCGATCCGCGAAAAATACGGTCAGTGTTTCCTCAATTATATGAAAATACGTCAATTTTCGCAACTAAAATATTAAAAAAGTTTCACATTTGACCTATTGCATTTTTCGTAAATATCTGTTACAATCCAATTAGTTGTAAACCAAGTTTACGGAAACATTTTTTACTGCTATTAATCGTTTTTACTTGCCGTTAAGAGGAACAGGAGGATTATATGGACAGATCCGAAATCGGTCACATCATCAAGGAAGCCCGCCTGGCCAAGAAGATGACGCAGAGCCAGGTCGTCGGCGATTTTATTACACGCAACATGCTTTCGCAGATTGAGAGCGGCACTGCCGTTCCGTCGATCAAGACGTTGGAATACCTTTCCAAAAAGCTTGACATTTCCATTCATTTGCTGACTCCCGAGGAGCGCAGACTTTCCATCACCGAGAACGAGGGGGATTCCGTTCCGCTTCGCAAGGCGAAGGAACTGTACCGCTCCGGCGATTACCGCACCGCTGCCGCTACCGTGAAGAAGCTTCTCAATCCCGAGAACCTCTTCTACGATGAGGCTTGCGCGGTATATACCATGAGCTGCATCGCGCATGCCAAGGAGATTGGAACTCCGGCCTCGGAGATCAGCTCCTATGCGAAGGAAGCGATGTTCTATGCGGACAAGGGATTCTACTCCTGCCGCGAGTGGAAAGTGGAAGCCTGCTGCCTTGTCGAGAGCGCACAGAGCAGCGGCAATGAGAAAGACTGACGATATGACATTGTAAAACAGATTAACACAGAATGCGCAGGCGATTGCCTGCGCGTTCTTGTTTATTATATTGCTTTAAGGATCGGATAAAACCTCACTCCCCGATTTCCGCGGTGCGGATGATGAACTTCACTTCCCCGCTCATATCGTCGGCGATCCCGGAGTAATTGTCATAGGTATCGGTGACAGACGCAATAGCCTTCACGCGGTCAATGAGAGTTTCAACATTGCCGTCGAACAGCGCAACAATCTTCTGTACAGCCTCACGATCAAATTCCCCGATTCCATCAGAGAGAGCCTGTGCACCATCGCGCAGCTGCCGGATTCCTTCCTTGAGAGCAGGTATCCCGTCGCGCAGTTTTGCAGCTCCCTTGTGAAGCTCTTCCGCGCCGGAAGCCAGATCGGCAGTTCCCTTCTCGAGCTGCTTAGCTCCGTCTGCAACGGCATCAGCACCTTCGGCTGCCTGAGAGACACCGTCAGTGTATGTCTTGAGGCCTTCATAGAACTGTCTGTATTCATTGAGCGACTGTTTCAACTCCCCGACCTTTACGACTCCTGCCTCTGCAGCAGCAAGCTTTGTTTTCACTTCATCGCTGTTCATCGCATCCGCAATTGCCTTATCAATCTGCTTCTGCGTGTTCTCGGAGATCGTCTTCCGGATCTCCGCAGATGACAGTTTATCCTCCGTAGTTTTCGAGATGATCGCTGTGATCTCATTGCTCCTCATCTGTTCGTCAACAGCGGCTTCAACCGATTTTGAAACCTCTGCAGATCCCATTTTGTCGACTACAGTACTCTCAATCAGACCCTTCACTTCCGCACTGTTCATCTGTGCTTCCGTTGCCGCATTCAAATGTTCCTGCGTTGCCTTGTCGATCATACCGGCTGCGACACCGGCCTCATAAGTATCCTGTGTCATCCCCGCTGCGCTCAGCACCTTGGCAAAAACCTGTGCCTTTACGGCTTCCTCCACCTGTGCTCGAACCTTCGCTTCCACTGCAGTCACAACCTTCGCGGCAACCTCACTCCGAACAGTATCGGTAACGGCTTTCTCGACCTCACTGCGGACAGCCGCTGTCACCCGCTCTTCGATGTATCCCCTCTTTGCTTTGACAAGCTTTTTTACTTCCTCCTCTGCCTGCCTGTACACAGCGTCCTTATCTAGCGTCGAGATCACGTTGTCAAGCACTGTCTCGTAATTGTCAATGGTAAGTGTCGGGATGGTGAGTCCTGCCGCGGTCAGCTGCTGCTGAGCCTCGGAAAGCAGGCTGTTGAACACTTCCTTCGCGCCTTCCCGAAGCGCCTCGGAATTGGCCTCAAGCTTCGAAAGCCCTGCATCGAGAGTCGCTGCTCCATCTGCCAGCTGCCCTGCGCCATCCGATGCCTTCTTAGCGCCGTCAGCCAGCTGTTTCGAACCGTCCGCCAGCTTGCCCGCTCCTTCCGAAAGCGCATCCGTGCTGTCCAGCAGCGTGCAAAGCCCTTCGTATAAAGCGTCAGACCCATTCTCCAGTTTCGTCATCGCATCCGTGATCTGCGCGAGAATTTCATCAACCTTTGAAAGGGATTCGAGTTTTCCGACGTTCAGTCCGCGGAACACTTCGTTCGTTGCGATCGTCAGGGTCATTCCCATCGAAAAATTCTTCACATCTGCCGTAATCTCCACGAAATCCGGTACGGAAATGTCTTCTCCGGAAATCCCGAGATCCTCCGCGAGTCCGGGGAAAGCCCAGCCGACAACCGCCATTCTCGAACCGTCATTGACCAGTCGTCCGTTGGTCACGGACACATTGGAAAATGTCTCGCTGTCCAGCAGCGCGCCGGTGATCATCACAAACGGAACATACACTGTTGTCTCCGTACCGTCGATCATTACAGTCTCGCTCTTTCGGTTCTCATAATCAAAGCGTATCGTAACCGTTCCGCTCTTTCCGGCGATGTCCTTCGCGGAGATTTCCTTGCCATCAAGAAAATAGGTCACATGCACTGCCACAGGCACTTCCGCATTCGAATTGCCGCGGTAATACACATCGCCGTCCGATACGTTCCAGACCTTCTTCGCACCGTCTTCCGTCATCGTGCTGTTTCCCTTCACGACCTCAATATCCGTGAGGTCAGACACATCCGTGACCGCCTCGTTTCCGGCAGAACCGCTGAGCCAGTCACTCACGATGACCTTGTTCGACGTACCGTCCGCATCCGCAAGGACATAGACCGTCTCCTTCTTGACAACACCCGTTTCTTCTGATCCGGATGATACCTTCCCGTCTTCAGCAAGGGCGCCGGAAACCACCGTCTCCGTTTGTTCGGAAAATCCACTGCTCACGGTATTTTCCTTCTTATTATCATCGGCAGCGCCGGCCGCACACATTCCGCAGCCGGCCATGCCCAGCACCATGGAAGCACACAATACTATCGCAAGGATCGCCTTGCCCGTTTTGTTATCCCACATATCTCTCATGATGAACACTCCTTTCATCCTCATTCCTGCAGTTATCGGTAATCGTTCGCATTCCTGCCGTAGTCTTACAGATCAGCCCGTCGCACAGAAGCAACAGCGCAGGAAGCGCCGCGATAACCATCAACATACTGATCACGGCACCGCGCGCCATCAGATAGCACATGGAACTGATGATATCAATCTCCGAGTACACCGCAACCCCGAATGTCGCCGCGAACAGCCCTATTCCGGAGACCAGGATCGACGGTATTGAAGTCGCAAGTGCCGTCTGCACGGAAGCTTTTCTTCCGGCCCCCTGTGCTCTCTCCTTCTTGTACCGGGTCGTCATCAGGATCGCGTAATCCACGGTGGCTCCGAGCTGGATCGTGCTGATACAGATCGGTGCGATAAACGGAAGCCTCTGTCCGAGATAATGCGGCATTCCCAGGTTGATGAATATAGCTACTTCAATCACCGAAATCAAAATCACCGGCAATGTCAGACTCTTCTCCACCAGTGCGATGATCACAAAGATCGCTACGATTGAAACAATGTTGACGATCCGGAAATCCCGGTCGGTCGTTTCGATCATATCCTTCATACACGGTGCCTCACCGATCAGCATACCGCCCTCATCGTATTTCTTCAGGATTGAATTCAACTCAGCCACCTGTGCGTTAACCTCGTCGCTGGCGCAGGAATACTCCGAGTTGATCAGCAACAGTTCCCATCGGTCGCTCTTGAGAAGCGAAGTCACGGATTTCGGAAGCATCTCCTCCGGGACGGAGGAACCGACAACGGATTCCAGCGAAAGAACGTAACGCACGCCGGCGACCGACTCCATTTCCCGGCTCATTTCCCGCACTGTCTTAGGCGAAAGTGTCGCATCGGCGAGCACCATGTGCGTGGACGCGATGTCGAACTTCTCGTTCAGTTTGCTGTTCGCGATCACGCATTCCATGTCCTTCGGGAGTGTCTCGAGCATATCGTAGTACACCTCGTCGGACGTCTTTTCATATCCGTAAAATGCCGGCACGATCAGAATGGCAAAGATCAGCAGAAATACGGAAAAATATTTTACGATGACGGATGCGGGTTTATTCATTTTCGGAAGCAGTGAGCGATGTTTTGTCTTCCGGAGAAGCCCGTCAAATAACAGGATCAGCGACGGAAGCACGGTCACACAGCCGATGACGCCGAAGACCACACCCTTGGCCATGACAAGACCGAGGTCACGTCCCATCGTGTAGGACATAAAGCACAGCGCGATAAAACCTGCGATCGTCGTGATCGAACTCCCGACCACACTGGTGAGCGTCTCGTGGATGGCCTGTGCCATCGCTTCCTTACGGTCGTCCTGTCGTTTGCACTGTTCGTTGTAACTGTTCCACAGGAAAATGGAATAGTCCATCGTGACTGCCAGTTGCAACACCGCCGAAAGCGCCTTCGTAATGTAGGAGATCTCTCCGAAGAAGTAATTGGTTCCGAGGTTCAGAACGATCATCATCGCAATGGAGAGCAAAAACACAAACGGTGCCGCGTAATTGTCCAGCAGGATAAGCATTGCCGCCAACGCCAGCACAACTGCGATCCCGACATAAATCGGCTCTTCTCTCTCGCACAGGTCTTTCAGGTCGGTTACCATCGCCGACATTCCCGTGACAAAGCACTGTTTCCCGGCAACGGAACGGATTTCGCGGATGGCGTCCATCGTGACATCAGCCGATGTCGAAGTATCGAAAAAGACTGCCATCATCGTTGCATCGTCAGCAATAAACGCACTGCGGATCTTCTCGGGGAGAATTTCTGTCGGGATAGAAAGATCCGCCAGGGAATCGTACCAGACAACACTTTCCACATGATCGATCGCGGTGATCTTCTGTTTCAGTTCTGCAACATCCCTCTCCGGCATATTTTCCAGCACGAGGAAGGAAAATGCCCCTTTACCGAACTCCTTCATCAACTCATCCTGCCCCTGAACCGTCTCCATATCGGTGGGCAGATAGGTGAGCATGTCGTAGTTGACTCTCGTGTGCACATATCCAAAAACAGCCGGCACCATCAGCAGGATCGTTACGATCAGGATGGGAATCCGGTGTTTCACAACTGCATGCGCAAATCTCATGTCTATCATTCCTTTCTTTTGTCTTCTTCGTCGGCATTGAACGTGTCTAACGTCCTCACGCTCTATCTGCGGGGTATTCTATCCGCCCGCAGAACCGTCTTCCACGGGCAAAATAAGACTCGTGTCCGAAATTCAGACACGAGTCTATGTTTGTCTAAACAATATGCGGTTTTTAAAACTACTTGTGACTGTTATCCTCCAGGATCCGACGGATCATTTCCTCCGGAAGTCCCCGGTGCAACTCGCAGAAACGACGGATCTGTTCCGTCACATCGGATGACATTTTCTCGCTGAGCCAGGCAATTGTAAGGCCGAAGCATTCACATCGATAAAACCGCTCGATAATCTCCCGGTCAAACTCACTGACTTCCGCTCCCTCAAAAACCTTGTCTGCATAGGCGTGGACAACATAATCGCAGACATCCCACAGATATCTCTCAAAGATGTCCCTGCTTACGGAGTTGAAGATGTGAAGGATTGCTCTGCGGTTTTCCTTCCCGAAGCTGATGGCCGCATGCAGGGCGGTTTCCAGCGAATCGATCGTTGAATACTCCGAGATGATCCTGTCCGCTTCCTCCTGCGCGATCTCCTCGATCAACGCGAGAATATCCGGGTAATGGTAATAGAACGAGTTTCGGTTTATCCCGCACTCCGCAACCAGCTGCTTCACCGTGATCTGGGACAGCGGTTTCTCGTTGAGCATCGCCAGAAACGTGCGTTTTATCTCTTTCTTCATAAGATCTGCGCCCATCGTATCTCTCCTGTGTGGCAACGGATTTCCGTTTATACGGAATACAACACGGCCGCGAGGTTTCCCCCGCGACCGTTTTCTTTGATTACTGTGCGTTCTCTTCCACTTCGATCTTGCGGATAACTTTACCGTCAATCTCCTCGCGGATCGCTGCGATGAAATCAGCGAGAGGCTTTGCGCCCTCGTCGCCCAGGAAGCGGCTGCGGACGGACACAAGTCCCTCCTCGGCTTCCTTCGCGCCGACTACAAGCATGTACGGAATGCGCTCGAGACGCGCCTCGCGGATCTTGTAACCGATCTTCTCGGAACGGCTGTCGGACGTTGCAAGGATGCCCGCCTTCTTCAGCTCGGCGCGCACGGAATCCGCATAGTCGTTGTACTTCTCGGAGATCGGAAGCACGCGAACCTGCTCCGGGCACAGCCACGTCGGGAACTGGCCTGCATAGTGCTCGATCAGCCATGCGAGCGTACGCTCGTAACAGCCCATCGACGTACGGTGGATGATCCACGGCTGCGCCTTGTTGCCGTCGGCATCGATGTAATACATACCGAACTTCTGGGCGCTCTCACAGTCGAGCTGGATCGTCACCATCGTGTCTTCCTTGCCGTATACGTTCTTCGCCTGAATGTCGATCTTCGGTCCGTAAAATGCAGCTTCGCCGTCGGCTTCCGTAAACTTGATGCCGTTCTTGTTCATGACATCGCGGAGGTACTGCTGCGTCGAGTTCCAATACTCCTCGTCGCCCTCGTACTTCTCCTTGTTCTCGGGATCCCACTTGGACAGACGGTACGTCACGTCGCCGTCGATGCCGAGCGTCTTCATGACATAGTTGGCAAGCTCAACACATCTCGTAAGCTCTTCCTCCGCCTGGTCCGGACGGAGAACAATATGGCCTTCCGTGATCGTGAACTGGCGAACTCTCGTCAGACCGTGCATCTCGCCGGAATCCTCGTTTCTAAACAGCGTGCTCGTCTCGGACATGCGGTACGGCAGGTCGCGGTAGGAACGCTGCTCATTCATATATACATAGTACTGGAACGGACACGTCATCGGGCGAAGCGCCATGACTTCCTTGCCCTCACCTGCATCCTTGTTCAGGATGAACATGCCGTCCATATAGTGATCCCAGTGGCCGGAAATCTTGTACAGATCGGACTTTGCCATCAGAGGCGTTCTCGTGCGGACATAGCCCCACTCATTGTCCTCAAGATCTTCCATCCAGCGCTGCAGCGTCATGATCATCTTCGTTCCCTTGGGCGTGAAAAGCGGCAGACCCTGGCCGATGACATCCGCCGTCAGGAACAGCTTCATCTCGCGGCCGAGCTTGTTGTGATCGCGCTTCTTGATATCCTCAAGGTGTGCCAGATACGCGTCGAGGTCCGCATTTTTCGTAAATGCCGTGCCGTAGATACGCGTCAGCATCTTGTTCTTCTCGCTGCCTCTCCAGTAAGCGCCCGAGGACGAGATCAGTTTGAACGCCTTGATCGGCTTCGTGCTCATCAGGTGAGGGCCTGCACACAGGTCGACGAAACCTCCCTGATCGTAAAATGAGAGCTCCGCGTCCTCCGGCAGATCGTTGATCAGCTCCACCTTGTACGGCTCTCCGCGCTTCTCCATCAGCTCGATGGCCTCCGCGCGGGACAGCGTAAATCTCTTGAGTTCGTTGCCTTCCTTGATGATCTTCTTCATCTCCGCCTCAATCGCATCGAGTGCCGCGCGGTCCAGAGGCTCCATGTCGAAGTCATAGTAGAAACCGGTGTCGATCGACGGGCCGATCGCGCACTTTGCGTCGGGATACAGGCGCTTTACCGCCTCCGCGAGCACGTGCGACGTGGTATGGCGGTATGCCGCCTTGCCGGCGTCGTCATTAAATGTCAGAATATTCAGCGAGCAGTCGCTGTCAATGACGGTACGAAGGTCCTTCACCTTGCCGTCCACCTCGCCTGCGCATGCCATGCGCGCGAGTCCCTCGCTCAGATCCGCAGCGATGTCGATGATGCTCATCGGCTGCGAGTACTCCTTGACGGAGCCGTCTTTCAACGTGATCTTCATGTTGATCTCCTTTCGTTGTCACGGTAATGTGCGCGTCGTCGGGATTTCCGTATTCTTCGGTCCTGCTTGGTATTACCCCTGAGAATCGTTGGATACAAAAAATCCCTGCCGACACTTTCGTATCAACAGGGACGAATATACTTCGCGGTTCCACCCTATTTGGCTCTCATGAGAAAGCCCACTTCATTGTGACGATAACGGAATCACCGGACCGGATTAGGGTCGCTCGGGAGCGGTCTTCCGCACGGTTCCCGCCGGACGCTCTCAGCCTGCCTTCGCATGCGTCCTTCTCTGTTCGTGAACACGGAGTGCGTACTGCTTCTCCTTCAACGCTTTGTTTGAAACGATTATAGCACCGAAGCTGGGAAAGTCAAGGGGGATTTGCTGTAGTTTTTCACAATTTTCCGTGGCCGTTTCCGTCTTGAAATGCCTTCTTTTCCACGCTATACTGAGAAAAATGACTGACGAAAGGATCATTCGATGAACCGACTCTTCACAGACAACTGGACCTTCGGACTGTACTCGACGAACGCAACGACGGAGGAACTGCTCGCAGGCTCCGAGGCACACCGCATCCGGGATTTTTCGCCGGTCGACATTCCACACGACTGGCTGATCGATCATGCAAATGACCTGTATCAGGATGGCATAGGCTGCTACCGCAAGACCTTCTCGCTTCCTCTCCGCGCAGGGACATATCCGCTGCAGAGTCCACGGTATTTTCTGCGGTTTGAGGGCGTTTACATGGATTCGCGCTGTTATCTGAACGGGCGCGAAGTTTTCGCGTGGCCGTACGGTTACACCACGTTTGAATTTGAGATCACGCCGCACCTGCGTGACGGCGATAACGAGCTTGTTGTGACCGTTACATACCAAAGTCCGAACACGCGCTGGTACTCGGGTGCCGGCATTTACCGGAATGTTCACCTGATCACCCGCTATGACCCCTGCCTCGCTTCCGACGGCATCTATGCGGTTGCCACGCCGGTCTGTGAATCCCGCAACGGGGACGGAGTGTTTCCGGGGGAGAGCATTCTCTCGGTCGACACGGGGATCAGCATACAGGCCCCTGTCATCGAACAGACCTATCTGCTCCGTCAGACTCTTCGCGATGCCGACGGTACCATCGTCGCGACTTCGGACGACGAGTTCTCTTTCACAGGCACGCATGCCTGCCGTACGCAGACGCTCACGGTCAAGGACGCACACGCATGGGACATTGACTGTCCTTACCTCTACGAGCTGACGACGGAGTTATTCCTTCCGTGGGGATTCCCGCGGGAATATGCTTTCCTTGATTCTCACACGAGCCGGATCGGTTTCCGCTCCGTGCGGCTTGATCCCGATCGTGGTTTCTTTTTAAACGGCCGCCCCGTAAAACTTCACGGAGCCTGCATGCACCACGACCTCGGAGCTCTCGGCGCCGCCGTAAACAAAGTGGCAACGAAGCGCCAGCTCCTCTCCCTTCTCGCGATGGGCGTGAACGCCGTCCGCACCTCCCACAACCCGCCCTCCGTCGAGTTCATGGATCTGTGTGACGAGCTCGGCATCCTCGTAGACTCGGAAGCCTTCGACATGTGGGAACTCCACAAGACCGACCACGACTACGCGACCTTCTTCCGTGATCATTGGAAAATGGATGTCGCCTCGTGGGTCCGCCGTGACCGCAGCCGCCCTTCGGTAATCTTCTGGAGCATCGGCAACGAGATCTACGACACCCACACGGAGCGGGGCCTCATAGTCACGCGCGAGCTTCGCGATGAAGTACGTCTGCACGATTACCGCCACCATGCGTTCGTCACCATCGGCTCGAACTATGTCGCCTGGGAAGGCGCGCAGCGATGCGCGGATCTTCTCGAGGCATCGGGCTACAACTATCTCGAGCGCCTCTACGATGAGCATCACGAGCGCTACCCGCACTGGTGCATCTACGGAAGTGAGACGTCGTCGACCGTGCAGAGCCGGGGGGTGTATCATTTTCCGGCGGATGTGCGCCTGCTGACGTTTACGGACGGCCAGTGCTCCTCGCTATCCAACTGTTCGACCAACTGGGGCGCGAAAAATCCGACCGTCGTCATCATCGGAGACCGCGATGCTTCATTCTCCCTCGGGCAGTTCATCTGGACCGGCTGGGACTACATCGGCGAGCCCACACCCTATCATTCGAAAAATTCGTTCTTCGGGCAGTGTGATACCGCCGGTTTCCCGAAGGATTCGTACTACATCTATCAGGCCGGCTGGACGGACGCTTCCGTTAACCCTATGGTGCACATCGTGCCGTACTGGGACTTCAATGAAGGACAAATGATCGACGTGCAGGTCTTCTCCAACTGCCCGAAGGTGGAACTGCTCAGGGACGGCATCTCCCTCGGCACGCGCGACATCGATGTGCTTCACGGGCAGGAATTGCACGGCGCATGGCGGTTCCCGTATCATCCGGGTGTGCTCACCGCAATCGCCTACGACACGGAAGGCAATGTCGTAGCGACCGACGTTCAGCGCTCGTTCGGTGATCCCGTTTCGATCGTACTCGAGCCGGATAAAACGACTGTGACCGCTGACGGTGAGGACATGATCTTCATCGCGGTCTCCACGGTCGACGCGAACGGCATCTTCGTCGCTAATGCCCGCAACCGCATGAACGTAACCGTCACCGGTGCCGCCCGACTCGTCGGCATGGACAACGGTGACAGTACCGATTACGACGAATACAAAGGCACCTCCCGAAGACTCTTCTCCGGAAGGCTTCTTCTGATGCTCGCGGCCTGCAGGGAACCGGGTGTGATTACCGTGAAGGTTTCCTCCGCGGGACTTCCGGACGCGGAGCTGCACCTGACCGCTGCCGGGGCAGACACGCCGGTCAATCCCGCGGTCTGCGCGACTGCATGTAACGCAGCCCGGATCACGGACGAACTCATCCTCAACGAGGTTCCGATCCGCAAGATTGCGCTCTCCATTCCGGATGACAACCCGGAACTGACTCCCGATCGTCGGGAAATGACGGTGACAGCGAAAATTTTTCCCGCAAACGCAACATTCGGCGAGCTTTCGTTCCGCGTGTTGACCGCGGACGGCATTGACTCCGCGGCGATCCGGGTCACTCCTCTTCCTGACGGACATTCCGCGAAGATTACGGCGATCGGCGATGAGGAGCGATGCTTCCTGTACGCATTTGCCGACAACGGCAAGCCCCATGCCGATGTGATCTCAAGCCTAGAGCTGCGAAGCATCGGGCTCGGCAGAGCGACCACAGACCCCTATGAGTTTGTCAACGCTATCCGCTATGACGAGAGCAATCAAAAGCCCACGCTCAGTTTCGACGGCGGCGCATTTACCGCGGACGAACCGACGTGGCTTCGATTTGACAATGTGGACTTCGGCGACTACGGTTCCGACACGATCACAATCCCGATCTTCTCCTTCTCGGATATCGTTCCGATCGAGGTCTGGGAGGGCACGCCGAAGGAAGCCGGCAGTACACTTCTCTTCAGCGGCAACTACGAGGCAAAGAGCTGGTACAACCACTATCAGTCCAACACCTTCCGCCTCAGCAAGCGCCTGCGCGGCGTGACAAGCCTGTCGATTTTGCTTCCGTTCCGCCTGTCGCTGCACGGATTCGTCTTCGAACGGATCGAGAAAGCATGGGCTGAGATCAGCGTGACCGAGCTTGTCTCCGCGAGCGGCGACAACTACCGTGTGGAATCTGACGGCGTGTACGGGATCACCAACAATGTGGACCTCGGCTTCGGCGAGTTTGACTTCGGTGAGCGCGGTGCCCGATCGATCAGCGTTGTCGGTCGGTCGCATGTGCCGCAATGCACGATCCATCTGCATTTTTCGAAGGACGGGATCACGGAGACGCAGATCATCGACATTCCGAAGACGGAAACAACGGATACTTTCACGTTCCCTCTCGAGCCGATGTACGATATCTGCGCAGTGAACTTCATCTTCCTTCCCGGAAGCAACTTCGATCTGGTATCGTTCCGGTTTGAGTAGTTTACGAACAAGGGCAAAATGCGAGGCGGAACAGGCTCTCCTGCTCCGCCTCATTTGTATGTTACTCTACTGCATGTTCCCTCAATTCATCGAGGATCTGCTGAAAGCGCACGTCGTCACGAAGATAATCGAACACTTCGCGGTCTTCGATCACGTGCAGACGAAGATTTGCAGCGTTCCCCGTGTAATTCTTTGACACATCCTCCTTCTTCTGATGAGTACGGTTCATCAGCAATGCGGTATAGTCAAAATCCTGATCGCGGACCCGGTCGAATTCAAACGTATATCTGCAGCACTCCTTAAGCATTTCCAACACCTTTTCGGTATTCTGAAACTCCGCATGCACATATGCCAGGCAGTAGTAATTATATGCCACTCTACAGTTGTAAAAACCGAGATTCCCGTCGGAATAGAGTCGCTTATACAGATCAATTCCAAACGTATACGCTTCGATCATCTCCTCATAACTGAGCCGCTTTTTAAAGGGTATGTCAGCTGCTGTATTGGCGGCCACCTCGATCAGGTCTCTCAGATACTCCTGGCAGGCCTCAACCCCTTTCTCATCGCTCAGGACCTTACATCTCAGGTTGACACGGTTCGTGATAAAGTCTCCGCCCATGTCCGCATAATGAAGTGCTTTCTCTTCATCGACATCCCTGTATGCGAAACACAGACACTGAATTGCACTCGCCCGGTATTCCCTGTCCGTGGAAGTGGCAAGTATTGTTTCGCCCAGTTCGACAATGCGGTTCCGTTTGTCCTCAGGGAGCGGAACATCATCCTTGTCATCCCCGAGTGCATACATCAGATTAACCATGACCCGGATATCATTTGGGAACTCCTTGTACGCCTTCTCCCACAGTTCCAGTTCCCTCTTCGTATCCCCATCGAAATTGTATTGCTTTCCTTCCTCCAGATACGCGTTAATGGATTCCTCGATCCGTGTGTCATCGACATTCAGCAGTTCATCCACGGTAACGCCGAAATACATCGCGATCTTCGGCAGCAATGTGATATCCGGGTAACCCTCGCCGCGCTCCCATTTTCCGACGGACTGAGGCGTGATATCGAGATGGTTGGCAAGCGCCTCCTGCGTAACATTCTTCTGCCTGCGCAGTTTGCGCAATGTATCTTTCAAATTGATTTCCACAAAATACACCTTCCCTTCGTTTGCAATATTCCGTGATCACTTGTCTATGATTATAATAGCACTGATCATACTTTTCAAACATCGGAAAATATAGTTTTCGTTGTATTATGCAACCATTCGTTGTATCAAAAAAGAGGAACGGACGAAACCGTTCCTCTCGCAACTTCCTTCTTACAAGCGTGTTCAGACCAGGTCCACAAAACCGCACCCGACGGTCTTCGCCAGATCCTGCGGCGACAATTCGACCTGGAATCCCACCTTGCCGGCGCTCACAAACATGTGCTCCAGTTCGGCAGCCGATTCGTGAATAAAGGTCGGAAAAGACTTCTTCATCCCGATTGGGGAACATCCGCCGTGCACATAGCCGGTCAACGGCAACAGTTCCTTCTGCTTGATCATCTCAATGGATTTCTCCCCCGAGGCCTTCGCGGCCTTCTTCAGGTCCAGATCCTCCGCTACGGGTACGACAAAGACATAGTACTGGCCTGTCTTTCCGCGCGTCACAAGCGTTTTGAACACATGATTCGGATCCTCCCCGAGAATCCCCGCGATCTCCTCTCCGGTCAGCGTCGCATCCGGTGTGTAGGAATGACTCTCATACGGGATCTTCTTCTGCTCCAGCACTCGCATTACGTTGGTCTTTTCTTCTTTCTTCATCGCAAAATCTCCGTAGTTATTCTTACGCGCAGGGTTTCACTCCTCCGGCTTGTACTCCATCAGATCCCCCGGCTGACAGTCCAGCACCCTGCAGATCGCTTCGAGCGTCTCAAAGCGAATGCCCTTCATCTTCCCCGTCTTTAAGTTGGAGAGATTTACGTTGGTCATGCCGACCTTCTCCGCCAGCTCATTCAGGGACATTTTCCGATCCGCCATCATGCGGTCCAGTCTGATTATGATTCCCATACGATTTCTCCGTTTCGTTGATTCACGATTGCCACATAAGCTGCGTTGTCTGCAGTCACGCTATCAGGTCGATATCCTCCTGGAGTTTCACTCCGTGGTCAAATACCTGCGCGATCACCATGATGGCGAACCCGATCACGAACATGTAGAAGCCTTCCATGGTGAGCGGTGTGCTAACGTAGTCAAAGCGGAAAAATGTCATCAGGAACTTTACCAGGCCGGGCACGATCGCGAGCCCGAACTGAAGCACGCCGATCAGACGGATCCGATTTGCGTTCTTGTGTGTGAACGGCGTCCCCTTCGACGCGCTCATCACAATGACGATGACGACGATCATCATCGCGCCCAGTATTACGGAAAATGAAAGCGAGCGCGCCGACGTGATCAGATGACAATAGCGGTAGTCCGTGTTCCCGTTCTCATCCAGCAGGCTGTAGAGATTGTAATCGACATCCCCGAAGTACTCCCCGTTTTTGAACAGACGGTATGCCTTCTGGTGGTTCGATACCTCTTCCACCTCCTCCAGGCGGACATCGTAACTGTCGTTTTTGGACACCGCTGCTTCAATAAAATACTTCGTCTGAAACAGCAGAAACAGAATGATGGCAACTGCTATGATCGCGCAGACCTGCTGAAAAAACAAACTCTTCTTTGACTTCTTATCCATGATATTTCCTCCCGTTCGGAGCCGTGCCGGTAACCTCTTTATTACGCATCCGCTCCGTTCCGACTTCTGTCGGTCTCTTATCCCGCCCCGCGCGGTCGTTGATCGGACGACCGCCGGGAGCCCAGTTCCCTGCCGGCAAGGATACCATATCATGGTTTTATAAGTTTGTCAATAACAATTTAAAGTTTTAGTTTAATTTTTTAACCGTTCACTGATTTTCATCCCAGAACAGCTCATCCAGGGTCTTATCCAGTGCCTTGCAAATCGCAATACAGAGATTGATCGTCGGATTGTAGTCCCCTTTCTCGATCGCGCTGATCGTCTGTCTTGATACATTGCAGAGATCAGCCAGCTGCTCCTGGGAATAATCCTTCGCAGCCCGAGCCGCTTTCAACTTCAGGTTCTTCATTCCTCATCCTCCTCCGGCTTCGTCACAAGCATCTTAATTATGATCGTGACAGTCAAAACGAAGAACATAATACTGAATACCAGATTCCCTCCGGGGCTCAGCGTGAGCTTGCCGTTCACAAGCAGCGTTCCATGATCCGAGTAATGGCTGATCACTGCCATGACATTGCCGAACAGTACTACGATGCATAAGCACAGATACGCTTTGGGGTTTTCTTTTCTCTGAAAGAACGCATCATGTGTGACACAGTAGATACAAAACACCATCAGGGAAAACATCAACGCTGCCATCATGGCAAATGTACTGTCCACAACCTCCGTCCATTTCCTCCATGACTGAAGCAGCATGATCGCGAGATCCGCTATGATCAGTGATCCGAAACCTACGCGGTACGCCCTGGCCCGCGCCAGAAGCTGCCGCTCATCAAACGTGCTTTTCCGGTCCGTATAGTATCCGAGGATCACTCCGAACACTGCTACTGCAAGTACAGCAATCACAATAAATACACCCTTCATTTCCATATGTCATTCCTCCCGTTTGCTGCGGAATACTCCCTTTGCTCCGCCGGCATCGTCATGCCCGGCGCACTGCCCGTCGGCAAGCAGCACCTTTCCGCTCTGTGATTTGGATTGTACACCTTGTTATTCGTTTTGTCAAGTATATTTTACATATTTCTTTCATAAAATGATTTTTGCTATTCTAAAAGTTTCGGAATGACGATTCGGAAACAGTTTGAAAGCGCAAAATAAAAAGCGGTTCCGAAAGGTTATTCACCCTCGGTTCCGCCCATTTGCTTTGTCATACTGTTTTACACGGTTGTACCACAGTTACCGTTCCGGCTCACGTTTTCCGCAGCTGCGTTGTCTGCACTTTCTTTCACAGACTGAACATTCTGTCCATGACCTTTTTCTTATCTCTACTCCATTCCGGAGCAACGAGAATCCTTTTGTCCGCGTCTCCGGTCAAGCGATGGATGACGATATTTTCCGGAAGGATATCCAGAGCCTTCTTCACGATCTCATAATACTCGTCAAATGTAAGACAGCGGAATTTGCCTGCGAGATAGTCCTTCTCAAGGTCCGTGCCCCGCAACACATGCAAAAGCTGGAGCTTGATGCCCTGCACGCCGCTCTCCCCGACATATCGCACGGTTTGCAGCATCTCCTCCGTTGCCTCTCCCGGAATTCCCAGGATCACGTGGACGATCGTCTCGATGCCGCGCTCTCTCAGGTTTCTTACCGCCTCGTCGTACACGGAGAGGGGATAGCATCTGCGAATGTACTCCGCGGTCCTCTCATGAATCGTCTGCAGGCCGAGTTCAACCCACACAGGCTTGATCCGGTTGATCTCGCTCAACAGATCGAGGACGTCCGCGCCAAGGCAGTCCGGTCTTGTGGCAATCGACACGATCTCCACCTCCGGGTGCTCAACCGCCTCCATGTAGAGCTTTCTTAGCTTATCAACCGGCGCGTACGTGTTTGTAAACGCCTGAAAATAAGCGATGAGGCTGTAGTTCTCCCGGGGAAGCTTTGCGCGGATCCGCTCCTTTCCTGATTCAATCTGTTCGGTAACGGAAAGCGCAGGACTTCCCGCAAAATCGCCCGAGCCGCTCCCGGAACAGAATATGCATCCTTTCTCCGAGAGCGTCCCGTCACGATTCGGACAGGTAAACCCTGCGTTTATCGCGATCTTATATATTTTCCTGCCGTATTTCTGCTGCAAGTACTGATTCAGTGTTCTCTGTTTCACTCTTACTTCTCTTCCAGGCGCTCGCGCATCTTGACTTCCGTCATTACCTTCTGATCGTAGCATGCGAACATCGCATCCACCGTTGCCGCATCCGGCTTCTTAGTAAGAAGGCTTACAACCGGAACCAGGATGAGTCCGCCGACCATCGAAACAACACCGGAGTTGATGGAGGACTTGAAAATGTAACCGATCACGGTCTCCGCATTGAACGTGATGGTTCCGAAGGACACCAGAAGCTGCGTCACGGTCATGCAGATTGCGAAGAGGAAACTCACCCAGACGGCGGGCTTTGTCACACGCTTCGAATACAGACCGTACATGAACGGAGCAAGGAAGGCACCTGCCATGGCACCCCACGAAACGCCCATCATCTGCGCGATGAAGGTGATGTTCAGGCTGTCCTTGAGAACCGCGAGCACTGCAGATACGAGCACGAAGAAAATGATAAAGAGCCGCATGGTGCCGACCTTCTTTTTCTCGCTCATTTCCTCCTTGGAAGCAGGTGCGATCACGTCGAGGGTAAGCGTCGAACTCGAGGTAAGAACGAGGGACGACAAAGTCGACATCGAAGCCGCAAGAACAAGAACGATAACGATGGAAATGATCACTGCGGGAAGCTCGGAGAGCATTGCCGGAATGATGCTGTCGAAGAGGATTTTGCCTTCTTTGCTGTACTTGATGGCCTCGGAGTCCTTAAAGAGCCGTCCGAAACCGCCCAGGAAGTAGCAACCGCCTGCAACCACAACCGCGAAGAACGTGGAGATGATAGTGCCCTTCTTGATGGAATCCTCGTTCTTGATGGAGTAAAATTTGCCGATCATCTGCGGAAGGCCCCAGGTACCGAGGGATGTAAGCAGCACGACAAACAAAAGCTGCAGCGGATCCGGACCGAAGAAACTTGCATAACCGCCGTTCAGTTTGTCGCCGCTCGCCATGATGACCTCGCTCTCGGAGAGCTTTGCGATCGCCTGCGAGAAACCGCCGTTTTTCGCCAGTACCGCGAAGACAACGGAAACGATACCTACCAGCATGATAATACCCTGGATAAAGTCGTTGATGGCCGTCGCCATATAACCGCCGAAAATGACATAAATAGCCGTGAGCACTGCCATCACCGCGATGACAACCCAATACGGAATGTCAAAAACAATGTTGAAAAGACTCGAAAGGCCGTTGTACAGGGAAGCCGTGTACGGAATCATGAACACGAACACGATAAATGCCGCCGCAACCTTCAGTCCCTTCGAACCGAAGCGCTTCTCGAAGAAGTCGGGCATCGTCTTGGTGTCAAGGTGTCTCGTCATGATACGTGTGCGGCGTCCGAGAATCTCCCATGCGAGGAGCGATCCGATGAACGCGTTGCCGAGACCGATCCATGTGCTCGCAAGACCGAAGTTCCAACCGAACTGGCCGGCGTAACCGACGAAGATGACCGCCGAGAAATACGACGTTCCGAAGGCAAATGCCGTAAGCCATGGTCCAACATTGCGTCCGCCGAGGACGAAACCGTTAACATCGGTCGCGTGCTTCTTGCAGCGCCATCCGACGAAGATCATCAGGGCAAAAAAACATACAAGCATAATTGAGGTCAAGGCAATTAACATGGGGAAAATACTCCGTTTCGTTTATTTGCAGCCTGCATTTTCCGCAAGGCTTTCTTACTTAATCTGTGCTTCTACCAGGCTTCCGCCGCAGAACTGGTTGCGAAGCTTCGGCTTCTCAATCTTGCCGGTAGGATTGCGGGGCACATCCATGAAGACGATCTTGCGCGGCCTCTTGTATCGCGGCAGGTCAAGACAGAAGTTGTTGACTTCCTCCTCCGTCATGCTCATGCCCTCTTTCACCTGGATCACCGCCAGCGTAACCTCGCCGAGGCGGGCATCCGGAACACCGATCACCGCCACGTCCGCGATCTTGTCGTTCGCGCGAAGGTAGTCCTCGATCTGCACGGGATAAATGTTCTCACCGCCCATGATGATGACATCCTTCTTGCGGTCAACAAGGTAAATGAATCCTTCCTCGTCCTGCTTTGCCATGTCGCCGGTGTAAAGCCAGCCGTCCTCGGACAGAACGGCCTTCGTCGCCGCCTCATCCTTGTAGTAGCACTTCATGACGCCGGGGCCCTTGACGGCAAGCTCGCCGACCTCGCCCTGCTTGACGCTCACGCGGTTCTCATCGACGATGTCGCACTCCCAGCCGTAGCCCGGAACACCGATCGCGCCGACTTTGCGGATATTCTCGATCCCGAGGTGTACGCAGCCGGGTCCGATGGACTCGGAGAGGCCGTAGTTCGTATCGTAATCATGATTCGGAAAATGCTCTTTCCACCGCTTGATCAGGCTGGGCGGAACCGGCTGTGCGCCGACATGCATGAGACGCCACTGCGACAGCTCATAGTTCTCCATTTTCAGCTCACCGCGGTCGATCGTGTCGAGAATATCCTGTGCCCACGGCACCAGCAGCCATACGATCGTCGCTTTCTCGCGGGAAACCGTCTCAAGGATCCACTCGGGTTTGACGCCGCGCAGCAGAACGGCCTTGCCTCCTACCAGAAGGCTTCCGAACCAGTGCATTTTCGCGCCGGTATGGTAGAGAGGCGGGATGCACAGGAAAATGTCATCGTGCGTCTGTCCGTGATGGTTCTGCTCGGTCACGCAGGACGAAACCAACGCCCTGTGAGCGTGCAGGATGGCCTTCGGGAAGCCCGTCGTACCCGACGAGAAATAGATTGCCGCGTCATCGTCGTCCGTGAGCGCGATGTTCGGGTTCTTCGACGTGCAGTACGCTGCGTATTTTTCGTAACTGTCTGCAAAGGACGGGCAGTCCTCGCCCACATAGAACATCTCCTTCACCTTCGGAATGCGGTTTGCGATGTCCTCGACACGGCCGACAAACTCCGGTCCGAACACAAGCACGCTGCAGTCCGCAAGGTCAAGGCAATATTTTATCTCGTCTGCGGTATAACGATAGTTCATCGGCACCGCCAGAGCACCCGTCTTAAGCACACCGAAGTAGATCGGCAGCCACTCCAGGCAGTTCATGAGCAGGATCGCGACCTTGTCGCCTTTCTTTACACCGCGGCTTAGAAGAAGGTTCGCAAAACGGTTCGATTTGCGGTCGAAATCCTCCCATGTCATCTCGCGGCGATACTTCTCGTCACGGTCGCTTTCAATCAGTTCGTACTCTCTCCATGTACGGCTCTGCTGCTCCGCCGGGTTGATCTCCACCAGGCAGACCTCGTTGCCGTACAACTGCGCGTTGCGCACCAAAAATTCAGTGATCGGCATGATTCCCTCCGTCTTCGGACCGCCCGTCGGCAGTCCCTTTGTTTGATATACTCGAGTATATGCAAAGCCGGGCTGTGTACGTGTTGTCGGGGTTGCCTAACTCCCGCTACACGGTGTAAATGCTCTTTTGCAGGCACAAAAAAGCAAGCCTTTCTCTTTGCCGATTGAAAGTGTAACGCTTTAACGTGGCAAAGTCAAGCATTATTTCATGTTTTTCCGCCTTTTTCTTATGCTTTTTTTCATCTCCTGATGCTGATTTTCGTTTCTTTTTCATTTTCCGGTGCTTGAAGGTGGAATTCCGTCTTAGCTTTTTTACATTCTGATCGCATCGTATGCTTTTGTTCACAAATGAAAAAACAGCGAAATCGTATTGCTCGACTTCGCTGCTTTGCGTTGTATTTATGCTTTTCTTTGTTTCAACCAAGCTGGAAACTGTCATTATCTCATTCGGAAAAATGCAGCTCACGGTCGCAGATCGACAGCACTTCCCTTCGGTGTGTCACGATCAGAACCGTACGGTTTGTCAGACTCCGAAGGTTCTGAAGAAGCCTCTTCTCAGTATCAGTATCCAGTGCGCTCGTCGCCTCATCCAGCAGAAGAACCGGCGCTTCCGAGAAGATTGCTCGCGCGATGGCAATCCGCTGCATCTGTCCTTCGGAGAGACCTGTGCCGCCCTCTCCGAGCTGTGTATCCAGACCATTTTCCAGTTCAGGCAGGAAGTCGTCCGCACACGCAATGGAAAGCGATCGCAGCATTTTCTCATCGTTATCCGCCTGATCCGGGCAGGCAAACGCGACCACGTCGCGCAATTTTCCGCTCATAAGGTGATTCCCCTGCGGCACATAGGCAAACAGCCGACGCCATCGCTGCGTGAGAGGTACCGACCCTTCAGTATCGAGCAGACGTCGCTCACCATCGTTCAGTGGATACATGCAGGTTAAGAGTTTCAGCACCGTGGATTTACCGCATCCGCTGTGCCCCGTAAATGCCACATATTCACCCTTCTGTATTTCAAAGGAAAAGTCCGTCAGAACCGGCAGGTTTGCCTGATCCTGACCATCTGCTTTATCTGTGGTATGCGGATATGCAAAATGAACATGCTCGAGGCGGATCGCCTTGAATTTTCTTTCGTAGTAATCACGGATTTCCTCCGCTGTATAAACTGTTTCCTCACAGTCTTCCCGGAATGACTCTATTTCCATCAGCCGCTCCGCACTTGCTGTCATGGCATAGAATCGGGAGACAAAACCGGAAAGATTGGCGAAAGGACTCTGCACCTGCCCGACCAGCTGAAGAATTGCCGTCAGCGTACCGTATGTCACATTTCCCGAGTAAATCCCGTAAGCACAATAGACCATACAGATCAGGTACATTCCGCGCATGGCAACGCTGAACCCGACACCGCAGAAGATGGAGAATGCGTTGCTCTTCATCCGTGCCGCCTTGTGATCCTGCATCCGGTCCCACGCACCCTCAACCGTCTGCTCCTCCGCGGAAAATGCCTTGATGATCATCAGGCTGCCGATCCTCTCCTGCAGATACGTTCTGAGACGTCCGTCCTTCTCCTGAATATTCTTATGCAGGCGTTTCATAATTTTGCGAAGCATGTAGGACACGATGACCAGCGCCACACCGCCCGGGACCAGGATATAAGTGAACCAGCGATCCAGCACGATGATCATGATCAGTGCCGCGATGAGCCGTACCACCGTTCCGGTAAGTCCCGGCACCAAATCGACACATCCGCGCGCCACGAGCGACGCATCGCTGGTCAGGCGCGTCATCCAGTCACCGGAATCCACTGCATTGACAGACGCATAGTCCCTTCTCATGATCTGATCCGTCAAATGTCTCTTGAACACATTTTCTATGTCCGAATATGCCCTCATGTACAGCCGCCGTGTTGCCGCGCTGATTCCGATCAGCAACACCGTAAGCAAAACAAGAAAAATGACGTTGTTCCGAAACGAAGTAAAATCGTGATTCACAGCACCGTCCACGATATTCCGCATGAGAAGAGCATACAGTACGCCCGTGCCCCCGGTCATAATCTGGATCAGGGTCAGCACGATCACATATCCTTTTTTTCTGCCCGGTACGGACCAAAGCCATTTCAACGTGCCCTTCATACCCGATCTCTACTCCCCAATGATACTATCAATGTGAGATAAGCGACCTCTCGCTTACCGGATCTGCCATACCTGCGTTGCCCAGGTTGTCTGCGACATATAATTGATCCTACTCTGCGCCGCGCACGGTTCTTTCTCCGTATCTCCGTACCAGGTATCGATCAGACGCATACCCTCCACATTGTTGTCCTCACAGAAAAGAAGCCGTATCAGCATGCTGTCGCACAGGTTTTTCGTGCAGATGATCCCGCAGTACCGCTCGCCTTCTTTCACCAGGACAAGACTTGGGCTGCGAGTTTCGGGGACAGTCTGTTCATCCTGAATCTTAATGCCGTTCTGCCAGACGCAGATGCGTCCTAAGTTGTACACTCCGCCCTGTGCATCACGATATAAAGCTGTGATATGTCCCGGCGAATCCTCTGTGATGTGCAGAACCACTCCCGACTGCAGCATGCCAAGATCTGCCTCACCGCTTTCGTTCAGGGAGACTGACTCAGAGGAAAACCGGATATCCGTAAACGCCCCTACCGCCTCATGCCCGGGATCCCAGAATCCATAGTAGCATATCGCCCCGAGCTTGGCGAACAGATCCGTGCTGAGCGTGAGAACAATACCATTGCTCTCCTCCGGATGTGTCTTCTCAAGAATGCTCAGATCCACGCCTGCCTCGCGAAGCAGCTCCGCCGCCCCTTCTCTGTCACAGGCAAGGATTCGGATCAGCAGGTCTGCGGCCTTTGCGCCTTCCATCCCCTCCTTCAAGAGAAAATCCAGTGCTTCCGTTCCGCTTTCATTTACCATTCGGAAAATTCCTTCCGACAAACGCGGGTCGTCCGTCATCAACGCTTTTCCGATAAGCCAGTTCAACCGACCGCTGCTTGATCCTCCGTCTGCCAGGGTTCTGCGCCTTGTGCTGTACTCCGTATAGTAACCGTCATCCCACCATCCGGCCACAGCCGTATTTTCCGGCAAATTCTCCCGAATATAGGCCATCGCCTGTGCCTTGCTGTCCGTCACCAGAGATTTCCCGGAACCCGCAGCTTTCCATGAACCGTAACACACGGGAAATACCGTGACAACAGCCAACAGCACTGCCGCAGATGTCATCAGCATTTTTCTTTTCTCCGTACGATTCTCCATAACACGAACAATCCTGCCTACGGTCAGTCCGCACAGCAAACTTACCGGAATCACGGATATCTCCGCGTATCTGACGCTGGTGAACGCCAGTTTCAGTGAAAGCAGTAACCATGGAAGCAGGAAACCGGCATCGACGATAAAAAGCGGAATCTCCTCCCTGCCTTCCCTTGAAACCTCCTCATCCTGATCGCGCAACTTCCGCCACAGGACGATAAACGTAAACGGAATCATAAGCGCCGCAAGAACACAAGGTATCGCACCGCCTAACATGCCGAGAATGGATCTTGTGTTTGCACTGATCATGCTGCGCAGGGAAGAACCGTATGTCTTGCGCAGCATCCTCATCTCGCTCGTAAACACATACGCATCCGGCATCGCAGCGGAGCCTGTCCCTGTAGCCGAACGGAACAGTTCAAGCACCGCAAGAAGCTGTCGAAGGGCACGTATACCACCGGTGATGAAAAGAAGAAGAGCCGACGTCAGCAGTGAGACAAGACCACCCCGGATGACAAGCCATCTCCTGCGCCGGGAAGGCTGCGGAAATGTCTTTGAAGGGACAAGTAATATGATCAGGGAAGTTAAAGCGGTACAGATTACCGCCAACAGGAAGTAAGCGTTGAAAGCCACCCAGAAATATGACATAACGGAGATAGCCGCCGCGCTCAGAAGAGCAAACCCGATCTGTTTCCGGATACTCTCCTCCTGCATGCTTCTCATCTGCCCGAGCAAAAACAGAAGCGGCAACACCGCCAGCACCATATCGGTATCAAAAAAACCGGCATGAGTATGAATCACGAATGGAACAGCACATCCGACCAGAATCCCGGCTACAACGCCGCCGATCATCCCCGTTCTTCTCCGCACATAGAAAAATGCAGGGATGGCTGCCAGGCTACCGAACACCGGTCCCATCCAGATTGCGACCTGCGTAAGCGTTACTCCGAAAAAGGAAAAGAAAAAACGCCACAGGAGATATGCCGTTGCAGACAATCCGAGCGGCGTGCCGCCTTCATCGCGGACTTCATAGACACGCTGACCGATCAGTGAATCCTCCGATCGGTAGTTGTAAATACTGACCTCGCCAGCCTCCTTCATCTCCGCTGCTTTGCGAAAGAAAAAAAAGGAATCCATCTCTATCAGATAAGGCTCTCCTTCCTCATCCTGCAGATAATGTTTCTCTTCCTCCGAAAAAGCAGGAAGGAAATACACGTGTGCACGAACTAAGAAGGCATAGATCAATACAAGGATCAGCATCAACAGAGGCAATCCGGCTTTACGACCGATTTTCTTTCGCACGGTTGTCAGCATGGTAATCCTCCATCTCATAAAAACGTATATAATACATATATCAACTTATGCGGCAAACAGTTGCAGCAATAAATGCCGGATTAAGGCTTTGCTATTCCCCCGGAGCTCTCGTTTGCCGGATTTACCGGATCTACGTTAACCGCATCAGCCAGACAGATAGGAGCCACACCTCCGCCGTCTGCCGGACACACAGGCATAACTCCTCCGCCTAAATCATCACAATTCAACCCACCCGAGTGAGATTCATTAGCGATTGACACTGTAATCACTTCTTCGCTCAACTCCACCACTTCCATCACGGCTTTTTCGTAAACTTCCCTGCTCATTATAATAACCTCCTGTATTCATTCTTCGAGTGCGTGAATTCCGCGCAACACACTCAGGATTTCCCGTACATCGGTTAAAATGACCTCGCGCGGCGCATCGTATCGCTCACACATGGCATCCACTATGTTCTCCTCCGTGGTTTCTTCCCTCAGAAGTTCCACAATGTACGCAGCAGTCCTGTTGCCTCGCGCAACCCCGCAAAACGCCTCTGCTCCGACGGGCACAAGATACTGCGTGTCATCAATTTTGTGTGTGGCAAAACCCGAACTCAGTCTCATGAGTTTCTCTCCTCTGTCAACAGACCGGAAGATGTGTTTCTTCCGTACACTCCGTGTTCTCCATGCCCTTCCGCGGACCGCTTTCCAGCCACTGCTTCACATTGTATTCAAACTGCATCAGGCGCTTTTCCAGGCAGTCTGTGTCCCATACCGGGCAGGATGCAAAGGAAGTGCAATCCGGAAGGAACGGGCACGTTCTGCACATTTCCCTTGTTCGATCAGTTCTGCTGAAAGCGTATTGTGCTGCCTCATCCGTGATGCCGTTAACGATGTCTCCGAACCGGCTCTTAGGCAGACAATGCTCGCACAGATACAGACTGCCGTCCGGAGCGATCACAACGTTGCCCGCGTCAGCCATACAATGGTGAACACGCAGCCGGATGCCACTGCCGTGATACTGTACCGCAGAGAACCCCGCTTCGCGTATCAGGGCCTCGGTCTCCATGACCTTGCGCCACATTGCAAGGTCATGATCTCCACAGCGCACGGCATTGAGCGGTACAAGATAAACATACACCCCTCTCTTATCGGGAATTGCCGCTGAAAGATCAGAAAGAAACGACTCTATGCCCCCGAAATTGTCCTCATCGACGTTACAACGAATGGCGACGCGGATATTTCGCACAGCTAGCAGATTTACCCCGCGAAGCACCGTGTGGTACTCGTCATCGTAATGGACATACCGTTTGCGCGCGATGTAATCCCGCTCGGCCCCGTCCATGGATACCTGGACATGACGGATTTTCCACAGTCCGGCCATCTTGTCGGCAATCGTCTCCGTAAGGAGACTACCGTTCGTGATCATTCCGGAACTGTACTCCACCCCGGCATCACGCAACCCCTCGCAGATACGGTCGATGGTCTTTCCCCCGAGTAACGGTTCTCCGCCGAACCAGTTAAGCTCAATCTTTCCATCATATTTCGTCTTCAGAATATACCGGATTGTCTGCTCCGTAACTTCCGGAGTCATCGAGGTCTGCTCCATGCCGGCCTCATAGCAGTAAACGCAGCGTGCATTGCAAGCCAGGGTCGGAAGGATCGTATAACCTGTGATCCCCTTCGTCTTTCGCAGCGTCCGCAACATTCCGGATACGCCTTCGTAAAATGAGCATTCATCCTTGCCTGCCGGCACCAAAAAATAGCCTTGCAAAAGTGCGATAAGGTCTTTTTCTCTCTCGATTTCCTCTGCTTTATAAGATACATCGAGATCATAATCGGTTTCCCACATTTGCCGTGTCAGCGTACTGTAGGCAACCCTCTTGCCGGCGATCGTCATAGAGACAACGAACTGCGAGCGTACATATGTCATCCCCCGGTGCAGTTTCTGCACCGGAAGGATTTTGAGTAACGTCTCATCCGCTTTCGCCAGTTCCCTCATAGTTTGCGCATCTTTCTGTCCGAAAATCTCACTTCCCGAAACTCCAGTTATTCCAGTCATAACCGCTGCCTGCGAAGAGGAAGTACAGGTCATGCACACCGGTCACCGTCTTCAGGAGCTCAATAGTCACCGTGCCGTTTCCGTTCACTTCCACGTAACCGACATCCTCGCCGTCCAGGCTGTCAAGACGGATGGCGATCGCTCCGGTTGCTTCCTCGTTCCCGGAAAATGTCGCCGTGAACGTCTTCGCGCCGTCCTCGCCGAACTCGACGCCGCCCAGGTTGATCCAGTCGCCCTCGTCGATCGCCGTCACAACCATATCGCCCGAGCCGTACTTCTTCGCGGTATCACCGTATGTCTTCGTCTCGATGCCGCCCATCGTGCGCATCGTTGCCGCAGGAACAACCTTGTACGGATCAAAGTACCGAAGCTGCTCAACGCCCTTCTTCGTTCCCTTACCCATCGAGATCGTGCCGTCCTCGTTGACCGGAAGCTCGTCGATGTGAGTGCAGCGATAGCCGCCGCCCGTGCCGAGAGGCTTGTCGAGGATCTGCGAATGATAAGTGATGTAGTATTTGCCTTCGTACTCGAAAATGCAGTGGTGGTTGTTTCCGCCCGGTCCGAAGTACTCACCAGGGTTCTTGAGGATCGCGCCCTGGTACGTAAACGGACCGTAAGGGCTGTCCGAGGTCATGTAGCAGATCTGGCCGTTGTGAAGCTTGTAGTTGCCCGCGTTCGCATGGCCGTCCACGTTGAAGTTGCTGCAGTAGCTGTAGTAGTACGTGTCGCCGATGCGGTTGATGCCGGAATCCTCGAACAGGAACGGAGGATCGATCACGATCGGGTCACCGTCAAGGGAGATCATGTCATCGCCGAGCTTGACCATGCGCGCCGTGCCGGGATGCTCGATCTGGTCAGCCGAAGGCTTGTTGCCTCCGGGCACACCGCCGCCGACATAGAGGTACGCGGAGCCGCCCTCATCCACAAGAACTGCCGGGTCGAAAAGCCACGTGACATCCGCGCAGTTCGGCGTATTGCGGTTGATGAGCGCCTTGCCGATCGGATCCGTAAAAGGTCCCCACGGGTTGTCCGCGCGAAGCACACCGATGCCGTTGCCGCTGTTCGCAAAATACAGGAAGAACTGCATTTTTCCGTCGATCTCCTTGCAGGCTGCTGCCGGTGCCCAGGAGTTACCGCCCCACTTGGCGGCTCCCGAGTAGCCCGCGGCCTTGATGGAGCCGTGGTCGGTCCAGTTCACAAAGTCGTCCGACGAGATCACGTTGATCGTGTTGATCTTCTGGTAACTGTTCGCAAGAGGCTTGCTCCCCTGCGTCTCGATGACATCCCCGGTCATGTAAATGTACACGCGACCGTCGTACACGAGTGCATACGGGTCCGCGCCGAGGCGCTGTACCATCAGCGGGTTGTTGCAGTTTGGCTGCTTCAGCGTTCTTGCAGGTTTCATCTCCGCAAACACCTTGCTCCACTTCTCCGCAACGCTCAGCGTGGGCGTTGCCGTAGGGGTCGGCGTAGCGGTCGACGTCACCGTCGGGGTCGTCTTGTTTGTATCGTCCATGTCCTTCTCCTCTCCGCATCCGCACGTCAGTGCCGCGATGCCCAACAGAACAATAAGTAAACGGCAGAATTTTCCGTTTTTCATCGTATTATCCTCAGCTCAATTTGTGAATGAACAGTCCGCTTCGGAGTTTCGGCTCAAACCAGGTGGACTTCGGAGGCATCAGAAGCCCCGCGTCCGCCACGGCGAACAGCTCCGTGATCTGCGTCGGATACATGGCAAATGCCACCTTCATGTCGCTGTGCACTCTCCGCTCCAGCTCGCCGAGTCCGCGGATGCCGCCGATGAAATCAATGCGCTTATCGACGCGCGGGTCACCGATCCCGAGCACCGGTCCGAGCAGGTAATCCTGCAAAAGCGAAACATCGAGGGACGCTACGGGGTCCGTGATCGACGTGAGTTCCTCCTTCGCCGACAATTCGTACCATACATCGTCGAGGAACATGCCGAACGTCGCCTTCGTCTTCGGTGCGTACGCTTCCGTTCCGACTTCCCGGATCGTAAAAAGCTCCTCCACCGCCGCGAAGAATTCTTCCTTCACCAGCCCGTTCAGATCGCGCACCACACGGTTGTACGGCAGGATCATCAGGCAGTCCTCGGGGAACAGCACCGACAGGAAATAGTTGAACTCCTCGTTGCCGGTGTACTCGCCCGCCTCCTCGCGGCGCTTGAAACCGACCTTGACTGCGGAAGCCGCGCGGTGATGTCCGTCTGCGATATAGATGGAATTCATCCCCGTGAATGCATTCCGGATCGTCTCGACATCAGCTGCGTCGTTGATGCGCCACACATTGTGCGTGATCCCATCATCTGCGGTAAATGCGTACAAAGGCGCCGTATTCTTGTATGCCGCCACCACCGATGCGATCGCATCGTTGCTGCGGTATGCGAGGAAGATCGGTCCCGTCTGTGCATTGCACGTATCGACGTGGCGGATACGATCCTGCTCCTTCTCCTCGCGGGTATTTTCGTGCTTCTTGATCACACCGTTTTTGTAATCATCGATGGAAGCGCACGCGACAATTCCCGTCTGCGAGCGGCCGTCCATGATCAGCTCATAGACATAATAGCACTCCTGCGCGTCCGTCAGATACGTTCCGTCTGCCTCGCGCGCATCGAGAAGCTCCTTGGCCTTCGCGTAAACGCGGGGATCGTACGTGTCGACATCGTCCGGAAGATTGCTCTCCGCGCGGTCGATGTTCAGAAACGACAGCGGTTCCGCGAGAGCCGCAACCTTCGCCTCTGCGCGGTTGTACACATCATACGGGAGCGCCGCTACGCGCGACGCAAGTTCCGGTGTCGGACGGACACAGCGGAACGGTTTTACATCAGCCATTGTATTTCCTCCTTAAGTGGTTTACACCACGGTTTATCATTTTCCAATGCGGATCCTACAGATCCGGCGTCGGCTCATCCGGCACGATCGTCTTCATCATATACAGGGCAAGCGCGAGAAACAGCGCCGTCATGACAAGCTGCATCACTCCCGCGTGCACATGTGCCTTCGTTCCGGTCAGACCGTTAATCGTCCCCGAATAGACTTTCAAAAATGCTCCGAACACCACGAGATAGACAAGAACACAGTTGAAACCGCACAGTTTTGTCCGATGGAACACCGAGTAGGTGACCGCAACCACTGCGAAGACCATTGCCAGCAGGAGCAGTATCGCCGTGAGATACTCGAAAATGGTGGCCAGAAAAGCAGGGACGAAAGCATCCCCGTTCTCGCCGCAGATCATTTTCCGGACTCCCAGTTTGGCAAATGCCTCCTTCTCCTCCGGAAATGCCCATGCGAACAGCCGGATGTCAAGGTACAGCGCTCCGACATACGCTACGGCAAAAACAGTCAACGATATGACTGAGTACAGATATTTGAAGATCAGAACCTTGTACTTGGAGATGCCTTCCGATCGCAACGTATAGAAATACTGTCTCTCACGAAGGTTGTGCAGAAACACGCCGCCCGACATGTAAAGGTGGTAGATCAGCGTGATGGCCGCGGCAAATACCGCGATGTAGATGCTTGTGGAAATCAGGGAAACATTGCGCAACCCGACACCCGCCAGTATCAGACACTCCAAAACGACAAACGATACGGCCATCATGGCGACCGGTGTCAGAACTGCCTTCAGATCCTTACGAAGAACTTTCCTCACTGTTTACCTCGCTTATATAGCAGAAGGAATGGCGGCTGCCCGTCATTCCTTCCGATTGATTTTCCAGCATGGTCAAGCCCAAAGCCATACAGCCTTGGATCTGTCCGATGTATTCGACCGGAAACTTTCTCGCTTCCGCGGTCTCTTATAACTCGACCATTTTTCTCTTGACAAGCTTGTCTTTCTTCAGGAAATGAAGGTCGCGGCCGAAGCGAACCTGGATCACGTTCGGATCGCTGTTGTCGATTACTTCGCCGGTTCCGTGCTTTCTGTGAACAAGCACATCCTGCTCCTTCAGCTCATCGAGCTTGCGGCGCAGAACCATCTCCTCAGGTGTAAAGGTAACCTCTCCCGCCGGTGCGGATGCATTGGCTGCAGGCGCTTCCGGTGCGGCATACTGCGGCTGCGTGTAATTCGGAACGATCTGGCGGATCAGTTCCTTCTCCTGCTCGTCCGCTCCATCGGAGAGATTCTTAACCATCTCCGTCTCAGCAGCATTCCACGCGGAAACTGCGTTCGCAGCGTCTGCCGCCTGATCGCGCGCATCCTCGGACACCGCCTCGTTAACTACTGCGGAAACCGCCTCGCGCGTATCGGTATCCTCATCGAAGACACCGTCCATATTGATCTTAAAATCATCAAACTCATCGAACTCGCCAACCTGCGTCTCATCGAGTTCAAGCTCGTCGGAGAGCTTGCGCTGGCGCTGATCCTTGAAGTCTCTCGCGACTTCCTTCTTGCGCGCCTTTCTTCTCGCCTTCTCGTAATCCTCGTCCGACTCACCCTCCAGATGAGGAAGCGTGTAATCGCGGGAAGGTGTACTTCTCATCTCCTCGTCAATCTTCTTCTCCGCGTAGTGGTTGACGATCATGTAAATGATGAGGAACGAGACAAATGCTGCCACAAGGATCAACACAAAAGTCCAGATGGACCAGGGCTCTTCCTTCGCCTTCTTCGTCATCTCCTGCGTCTGCTGCATGGTCGTCGGAGTCGGGTTCTTCAACTCAGGCTGCTTCTCACCTGCAGTCGGAGCGATCGTGCTCGTGGGAGCCGGTGTGTCCGTTGCCGGAGCCGGTGTGGGAGCGAATGTGATCTTCGTATTGTCACGCGTCACACGTCCGGTGAACACATAGCCGACAAACACCTCGTTGTTGAAGGTAACCTGAACATGGTACCAGACATCGTTGTCGCTGTCGTCGCGCTCGCCGAAGATCAGGACCTCGGTTCCCTTCTTCAGGAGAACCTGCTTGCCGGTGCTCGTCTTCAGGATATCGTCCTTCTTCTTGCCGGTAGCCTTATCCTTTGAACCGGGCAGCTCACGCACGGCACTGTCGTCCTTGGTCACGGTACCCTTGTAATACACGGGCTGATGTTCACTGTTAAAATAGTCGTCCTGATGAATGAAATCATCTTTCGTATCAACCGTCTTGATGTCCTCGCCTTCCGCGTGCGTATGGGATGCGGAGATGGTCAGGATAATGGCGAAAAATGCCAACAGCAGAACAACGCCGCAGATCCATTCCTTCTTGCTCAAACCATCTTTACGATGCATAGTTTCTTCCTCACTTTCTACATTCGATCCGGTGCCTCGAATGCAAGCATTGCGATTCCGTCCGCGAAGATCGCGAGTGCGATCCGCAAGATCGATATCCACTCATTTTTCTTCGCCTCGTCGCTCTCTCCGACAATCTTGTTCGCGTGATAAAATCCGTTGACATTATCCGCCAGCTCGAACAGATACTGGCAAACCTTGTGCGGTGCAAGCTCCGCTGCCGCTTTCTCCACCATATCCGCAAATCTTGCGATCGTCAGCAGAAGCTTCGTCTCCTCCGTCCCGCGCTCATATGCACCGCCCTGCTCCGGCATTTCCGGAAGCTCGCCGAGCTTCGCGAGGATGGATTTGATCCGAACCATCGTGTAGAGAATATACGGTCCCGTATTGCCCTCAAACGAGGTGAACCGCTCCATGTCGAAAATGTAATCCTTGGTCGCCTGGTTGGAGAGATCGCCGTACTTGAGAGCCGCAAGACCGACTTTGTGCGCGATCTCGCGTTTCTCCTCCTCCGGAAAATCGCGGTCCGCCATTTTCCGCATAACCTCTTCCGCAACGTTCTCGATCAGAACCTCGAGCCGCATCACGCCGCCCTCGCGGGTTTTGAACGGCTTGCCGTCCTGGCCGTTCATCGTACCGTTCCCGATGAACGTGAGGATCGTGTCGGGCTTCACCAGCTTCGTCTTGCGGGCGCAGCGGAAAATCTGGTCGAAGTACAGATCCTGACGCTTGTCCACAACGTAGATGATCTGGTCCGGATCAAACAGTTTCATGCGCTCGACGATCGTCGCGAGATCGGTCGTATTGTAGAGCGTCGCACCGTCGGACTTCAGGATCATGCACGGCGGCACTTCCTTCGTGTCCGTCTCCTCCTTGACATCCACAACGAGAGCTCCCTCGCTGATGTACGCGTAGCCGTTCTCCTTCATGTCTCTGATCATGTCGGGGATATGCTTCTGCGCGTCGCTCTCCTTGCCCCAGATATCGAACTGCGTTCCGAGATTGTCGTAATTCTTCTTGAGATCCTCCATCGAGACACGCATGATGTGCTCCCAGAGGGCCATGTAGCCTCTGCGTCCCTGCTGCAGCTCGAGGATTGCCTTGCGGGACTCCTCGCGGTAGTCGTCATGCTCCTTCGACCACTTGCTTGCGTAAGGGTAGATCTCCTCCAGTTCGGAAACGTCGAAAGGCGGTTCCTTCGGGTACTCTCCCGTGTAATCCGGATCGAAGTAGACGAGATCCGGCTTTCTGACTCTCAATTCGGTGATGATCAAGCCGATCGGTGTTCCCCAGTCGCCGAGATGCGCATCGCCGATCACTTTGTGTCCGACATAGCGCAGGATACGCTTCACCGACTCGCCGATGACCGCCGGTCTCATATGCCCGACGTGCAGCGGCTTGGCGACATTCGCTCCGCCGTAGTCGATGACTACCGTGCGCGGGTTCTCCGCCTGCTCCACGCCGAAATGTTCCTCCCGACCCATCCGCAGAACGTAGTCTGCGAGGTACTCGGACTTTACGTTGATATTGATAAATCCGGGCGCAACCGCATCGCACGTCGAGATCATATCCCGCTCGCCGAGTGCTGCAACCACTTCGTTCGCTATAGCGATCGGCGCTTTCCGGTACTGCTTCGCGGCAGCCATCGCACCGTTGCATTGATACTGGCACAGATCGGGGCGGTTGGATACCGTCACGGCACCGAAGCGCCTCTCGTATCCGCATGCTTCAAACGCATCGCCCAGCAGTTCTTCCAGCAGTGTAATTATTTTATTCACGTTATCCACTCACCTGTTTCCGGGGCTTTGTACCCCTACGACATACACGGTTATTTTAGCACATCCCCCCCCTGATGTAAACCCCCGCAGAAAAACTGTCAACTTTTTCTTTTCATTTAACAGTAACCGTGCTATACTGTCGTGGGCACAATTCCAATACTATTCAGTGAGGTTTTTATGATAAAGGTTGTCAAATTCGGCGGCAGCTCGCTTGCCAGCGCCGAACAGTTCCATAAGGTGAAAAATATCATTCTCTCCGATCCGGACCGTCGCTTCGTCGTACCGTCCGCGCCGGGCAAACGCAACAGCTCCGACACGAAGGTCACGGACATGCTCTACCACTGCTATTCCATCGCAGAGGAGAACGGTGACTTCTCCGAGGCTCTCGCGCAGATCCGCGCCCGCTACCAGGAGATCATTGACGGTCTCTCCCTGACGGTCTCCCTCGACTCGGAGTTTGAGACCATCCGCGAGAATTTTGCGGCTCATGCCGGCCGCGACTACGCTGCTTCCCGCGGCGAGTATCTGAACGGTATTCTTCTTGCAAACTATCTCGGTTTTGAGTTTATCGACTCCGCACGCTACATCCGTTTTCTCGAGGACGGCACCTTCGACGCCAACACAACGCAGGAGCTGCTCTCCGCCGGACTTCAGGGCCTGACGAACGCCGTCGTACCCGGTTTTTACGGAGCGTATGCCGATGGCAGAGTCAAGACATTTTCCAGAGGCGGATCCGACATCACCGGTTCCATCGTCGCCCGCGCGGTGCATGCGAACCTCTATGAGAACTGGACCGACGTGTCCGGCTTCCTTGTAGCCGATCCGCACATCGTCGAGAATCCCCGCGTCATCGAGACGATCACGTACCGTGAGCTCCGCGAGCTCTCCTACATGGGCGCAGGCGTGCTCCATGAGGACGCGATCTTCCCGGTCCGCACGGCGGGCATCCCGATCAACATCAAGAATACAAACGCGCCTGAGGACGAAGGCACGTTCATCGTGGAAAATACGTCCCGCAAGCCGGCCTTCACCATCACCGGCATCGCCGGCAAGAAGGGCTTCACCGCGATCAACATTGAGAAGGACATGATGAACTCGGAGATCGGTTTCGGCCGCAAGGCTCTGCAGGCCTTCGAGGACAACGGCATCAGTTTCGAGCATATGCCCTCCGGCATCGACACTCTCTCCGTCTTCGTGCATCAGCATGAGTTCGAGGAGAAGGAGCAGGCGATCCTCGCGGAGATCCACAAACTCTGCAACCCCGATTACATCGATATCGCCACCGACCTTGCGCTGATCGCAGTCGTAGGCCGCGGCATGAAATCCAACCATGGTACCGCGGCGAAGATTTTCCGTGCGCTTGACACAGCAGGTGTGAACATCCGCATGATCGACCAGGGTTCGAGCGAGCTCAACATCATCATCGGCGTCGCAAGCAACGACTTCGAGGTTGCCGTCAACGCGATCTACGGCGCATTCGTAAAATGAGCCGGTCCGCCGACACGAGTGCAGCATTTTCCGAAACCTAACCGCGCCGTCTCCGCGGACAACCCGCGCAGTCGCCGGGGATAATAAAAGAAAAGAGGAACACCACTATGCAGAACCCGATCGTCACATTTACCATGGCTGACGGCTCCGTGATGAAAGCCGAGCTTTACCCGGAGATTGCTCCGAACTCTGTCAACAACTTCATTTCCCTCGTCAAGAAAGGCTTCTATGACGGCCTGACGTTCCACCGCGTCATCCCCGGCTTCATGATCCAGGGCGGCTGCCCGAACGGCACCGGCATGGGCGGTCCCGGCTACAGCATCCGAGGTGAGTTTGCACACAACGGCTTCGCGAACGACCTGAGACACACGCCCGGCGTTCTCTCCATGGCGCGCGCCATGAACCCGAACTCCGCCGGTTCCCAGTTCTTCATCATGCACAAGACGTCGCCGCATCTTGACGGCGAGTACGCTGCGTTTGGCAAGGTAGTCGAAGGTCTCGATGTCGTGGACGCCATCGCGGGCGTCCGCACCGATTTCCGCGACAAGCCGCTCTCTCCCGTCGTGATGAAGACCGTCACCGTGGAGACGTTCGACATCGACTATCCCGAGCCGGAGAAGTGCTGATCATCAAAAACAGAGAACCGTCACATTCGACGAGACTGACCATTTTCCGTAAACAGCACGGAAACACAATCCCAACGATCTTTGACAAAACAGCCGGGCAACCCGTACGGTTGCCCGGCTTCCTTACACCGTAAGTCCGATCTGTATTGCCACCGAATCGATATACGTTCCCGGTTCCGATATGACGGCACTTAGTCCCGTTGATATACGACACAGGAAAAACTACGGCTCTCCTGTTTACGCCATTACGGAAGGATTCATCCATGAAGATTGCAGGTATCATTGCTGAGTACAACCCGTTTCACAACGGTCATCGCTATCACATTGAAGAGACTAAGCGCCGCACGGGCTGCGACGCCGTCGTTGTCGTGATGAGCGGTGATTTCGTGCAGCGTGGCGTTCCCGCTGTCATGGACCGATACCTGCGTGCAGAAGCCGCTCTCCGCTGCGGCGCCGATGTCGTCCTGGAACTGCCTGCGTATGGTGCAACCGCAAGCGCAGAGGATTTTGCCTCTGCCGGGGTCCGTGCACTCGACGGGCTGTCCTGCGTCGATGTCGTCTCCTACGGAGCTGAGGACGCCGCGCTCGGCGAGCATACGTTCCGCTCGATCGCACAGTTTCTGATTGACGAACCCGGTGCCTTCAAACAGACGCTCCTCGCCCATGTTCGCGAGGGCAATTCCTATGCGAAAGCCCGCTCTATGGCGCTCTCCGAGTTCTTCCCGGAAGCCGCGGAACTGCTTGCAAAGCCGAACAATATTTTGGCAGTTGAGTATGAGAAGGCGATTCTTACGCTCGAAAGCAGTGATCGTAACAGGACAAAAGCGCAGACTGCGTCCGGAGACGCCGGTGAACCCTTGGAACGCAATAATCCTCGCAACCCCGTAAGACAGCCCATATCCAATAACACAGGCGAACCCGTGAGAGCTCGCATTGCTTCCTGCGCGATCTCCCGCAGCGACCTGGGGTACCACGATACAACCGTGGGAGAAGTATGCTCCGCCACAGCGATCCGAAGCGCGCTCTCCGACGGAGGGTTAGTACCCGCAGAGGCTGTTCCTGCGGAAGCCTTGCCTCTCTACGCAGGCCTTACGGCAGCTACTGCTGTGACGGCGGACGATTTCAGCGACATGCTTTTCGCCGAACTGTCCTCACACACCACGGAATCACTTGCCGGAATCTATGATGTCCCTGCCGACCTCGCCAACCGTATTCTCGAGCAGGCCCAGTCGCCTTTCACCTGGACCTCTCTCGCAGAGTCCGTTAAGTGCAAGGCCTACACCAGAAGCCGCATCGACCGTGCTCTTTGCCACTGCCTGTTGCACCTTACCACGGCGGACGCAGGCATTTTCCGAAAGGGAGACCTGCCATATCTGCGTGTGCTCGGTTTCCGCAAAGACGCCGAACAACTGATTTCCGCCATGGAGCGCAGTTCCCGCATTCCGTTACTTATTCGCTTCCTTCGCGACTCCGCAAAACTCACCGGCGATGCCGCACGCATCCTGACTGCGGATCTACGCGCATCGTCACTCTACTCCCAGATACTGTACCGTAAGGTCGGTATCATCCGCGAAGACGCACACCGAAGATTATTGACTGTTTGAGACTTCCAGATTCCCTTGATTCCTCAAGAAATATGTTCTCGTAGAAATCATCGTCCGTTGTCACAGTTACAATCTGATTGAATGCAACCGGATTGTAATTAACGTGACAACGGACGATTGTGTTTTCATTATATGTTACCCCGGAATGCAAACTAAAGCAGCGTATTCAAAGGCTTCTTCATCTACTCTTGACAATGCTTCCTAACTCGTTTCAAGGAGTATCATCGTCACATTGCCTTCCTCGCGCGCTTCCCGGCCACGACTCCTCCGAGCACGCCGGATGCGATGATCGTGAGGATCGCCCACAGCCAAAGATTGCTTGTGTCACCGGTCTTCGCAGACGGCTCCGATGGAACGGGCGTTGGGCTCGGTTCCGGAGTCGGGGTTACCGTAGGCGTCGGCGTGACCGTCTTCTCCGCTTCAAGGACTCGGAGCTCCGCGGTCACCTTTCCGTCAACGAACTCGATTTCCACGTCATACTCGCCCGGATTCAGGGTGTTCAGGTACTCATTTTTCAATGTAATGACCGTACTTCCTGCTTCGGCCGTGTAGTCCTGCCCCGGAACGAGTACATTTCCGATCCGAACTGCCGAAAAATATGTGATGCAGTTCACATCGTCCTGTGCGCGCTTCACCGTGATCACGATGGTGCCATCGCTCCCCTGTTTCCATTCATAAACAGCGTTGAGTAGTTTGTACATCTCCTTCGGCACTTCCAGGAACATCGGCTCGTACGTCGTGATTGTGCCGCTCACAGTGCCGTCGCTCCATCCGAGAAACTCATAGAAGAATTCTTCGGTATCGGATCTGGTTGGCGTCCTGTCCGTCTTCGGTTCGGCCTCGCCTTCCTTGTATGTCTTGCTGTCCAGAACAGTTCCATCTCCGTTCAGCCATACCACAGCAAAGACATCTTTGGCGATCTGCAGGAATTCCGGCTCGTAAGTCGTGGTCGTTCCTTCTATGGTTCCGGGCTGTTTCCATGCTTTGAATACATACGTATTATTCTCATCAGCATCCTTCGTCGGCGTTTTGTCCGTGGTCGGCTCCTCCGCGCCTTCCTTGTAGGTCTTGCAGTCAAGCTCCGTGCCATCGCCGTTCAGCCAGATTACAGTGTACTCGGTCTTGGGAGTCGCTTCGTAGATGCCTCGGTACGTCTTGGTCTTTCCTTCCACTTCACCGTTATCCCAACCGGTGAACTGATATGTATTGTCCGCATCCTCTGCCATGGTCGGTATCTTGTCCGTGGTCGGCTCGGTCTCATCTTCCTTGAACGTCTTGCTGTCCAGGATGGTTCCGTCACCGTTCAGCCATACCACAGCAAAAACATCCTTGGAAATCTGCATGAATTCCGGCTCATATGTTGTGGTCTTTCCGTCTGCACTAACGGTGCCGGGCTGTTTCCATGCCTGGAACACATACTTATTATCCTCGTCAGGATCCTTCGTCGGCGTTTTGTCCGTGGTCGGCTCCTCAGCGCCTTCCTTGTAAGCCTTGCTGTCAAGCTCCGTACCGTCGCCATTCAGCCAGATTACGGTGTACTTGGTCTTCGGTGTCGCTTCGTAGTATCCTCGGTACGTCTTGGTCTTTCCTTCCACTTCACCATTGTCCCATCCGGTGAACTGATACGTATAATCAGCGTCGGGATTCTTCGTCGGTATCTTGTCCGTAGTCGGCTCAGTCTCGTCTTCCTTGTACGTCTTGCTTTCCAGAACCGAGTCATCGCCGTTAAGCCATACGACTGTATAGACTTCCTTGTCTATTTCAAGGAATTCCGGTGTATATGTCGTGGTCTTTCCTTCTACAGTACCGGGCTGTTTCCATGCTTTAAATACATACTTGTGATTCTCATCTGCTGCCTTGATCGGCGTCTTATTCGTAGTCGGTTCAGTCTCACCCTCGACATAGGTCTTCGTATCAAGCGTGCTTCCGTCACCGTCCTTCCAGATGACCGTGTAAAGTGCCTTGATGGTCACTTCGTATGTCTCACCCTCAAAGTCGGTATGGTTATCATCAGCCGTATATCGGGTCTTAATTGTGTAAGTTCCTGCCTCACTCTCCTCAGGGATCTTCGTCGTCCAGGTCTTGCCATCGTCACTGCTGTACTCGATCGCGGTATAGCCTTCCGGAAGCGTCTCAGGTCCGGTCAGCAGCGCCTGTTCCTCACCGTTCTCAACAAGTTCAGTTGCTGCAGCGGGTTTCTCCCCGTCTGAAAGAGCCGACATTTCAGGTGCGGATGCCCTGGTTATCGTCAATTCTGCGGTACAGGCAGCCGTGTTCTTATAGTTCAGGTTCGTGGCACGGACGTAAATGGTGCAGCTCTCCGAGACCTTCGTTGCAGTCAAACTGCTCAGATCCGTCACGTATGTACCGTCCTTCTCCTTCGAATACTCAAACGTCGTATCTCCACCTGCCGCGGTTGTGGTCGGCGAAGACGTGATCGCTTTCGGGGTTCCGTCGTACTCGTAGCTTGCGCCTTCCAGGGATACGGTAAATCCCTCTGCCTTCCCGATTGTCAGAGTGCCGTCAACATACGTGATCGAATAGCAATCGGTCACGTCCTCGTTGCTGCCGTTGACAATCTTTGCATTGCATATCTCATTCTTGCTACTCCCGGCTTCCGTCTGACTGCCCCGGATCGTGACGCTTTCAACACGGTCTCCACCCGCAAGAGTCGTATATCCGTAGGTGCCCACAGTGAGGGAGGTTCCGTCATACCCTTTCGTATCACTGTCTGCCGTAATGGTGACTTCCTTCGCTGTGATCGTCAGTTTCGCAGTACATGTAGCCGTTTTCTCATAATTCGGGTTCGTGGCGCGAACGTAGATAGTGCAGCTGTCCGAAACCTTGGTTGCAGTCAGGCTACTCAGATCCGACACGTATGTACCGTCCTTCTCCTTCGAGTATTCGAATGTCGTTTCCCCACCTGCCGCGGTTGTGGTCGGCGAAGTTGTGATCGCTTTCGATTTTCCGTCATACTCGTAGCTTGCGTCTTCCAGCGAGATCGTAAACTCGCCGGCCTTCTCGATCGTCAGGGTGCCGTCAACGGTCTCTGTGACTACGTAGTTGCCGGTTTTATCCTCTGTGGTGTTCTTCGTGACGCCTTCGAAAGTTACATCATATTTCCCGGGAACGGTTCCCTTGCCGCTCGCGCTGACATCGGTAAACTCCAGACCCTGCACGGTTTTACCCTGTACACTGCAGGTAAATCCGGACACGGACTTCTCCGTTCCGTCATAGTTTTCCGTTCCGTTGTTCGCTGTCAGCGTCACACCGGCAGGGTTGATGGTCAATTTACCATTTTCCACTTTGGTGACTACGTAGTTGCCGGTCGTATCCTTCGTGGTGTTCAGCGTTACTCCTGTGAATGTAACATCATATTTCCCCGCATCGGTTTCCGTTCTGCCTGCACTGACGCCGGAAAATGATAGTCCATCGATATTCCCACGTTTCGATCTGCAGGCAAACCCCGATACAGTCTTCTCCGTTCCGTCATACGTTTCCGTTCCACTGCTTGCTGTCAGCGTCAGTTCATCCGGTTTGATCGTAAACGATTCCTCGACAGATCTCTTCTTTTTCTCTCCGGTCTCATCCTTATATTCTTCAAACTTAACAGCAGCAGTATGGGCTCCTGCGTTTATACAGCCTTCTGTTGAACTATCGTCATACGTTACAGGGTATAAATCTGCATCCAGTATGGCAAAATACTTCGTGACGGTCTCCTTGGAATCGGCGAAAGCAATTTTCATCTTATACGTGCCCTGACTGTCCGGCTCGCCTTCAGTTTCGATCCAATCCCCATTTTTGTTAACAAAAAATGCAACAGAAGTGCTACCTTCCGGAATATCGGCCTCCCCGACAGTGACTTTTTTCACCGTCGGTCCCTGAGGGGTTCCATCAAACACATAAGAATCCGCTTTATCCCAAGTCACGCTTACTTCAACCTTTGCAGGCCAGCTTACACTGTCGATTTCCTCAGCACTCATCTGTGTGCTTCCGGCAGTAATCAGCGGAAATTCTTCGCAGATTCCTTTTTCATTTTTCCAATCGAACCCTTTTAAATGCGGGTAATAGAAGTAGTGTTTACCATCGCAATCACTATCCGCCTTTTCTAACCACGGGGAGGATTCACCTTCTTCCCATGTAAACTTCATAGAACTGTCGGCGCCAATCACTCCCTCCCCGGTCATCTGAACTGAAGTGAGACCTAAAACACTATTATTCGCATCATCATTTCCGTTAACCGCACCGTTTATGCACATGTAACTATCATAATAGCAGTTCTTTACTGTGCTATTATGATTGTTTCCTGCCACTCCACCGGCATTATTTCCGTTCACAACACCGGTATTATAGCAGTTCTGTACTGTGCAAAGGGCAGTATTATTTCCAACCACTCCACCGACAACTACTTCACGGGCATTTTTTCCATACACGCAACCGGAATTATAGCAGTTTTGTATTGTAGACATGGTAGTATTATTTCCTACCACTCCACCGATCCCGATCACATTCAATGAATGATAAGCACTTTCATTATCTTCAAACACGTCGCCGGTGTTATAGCAGCTCTGTACTAATCCTTCATTGGAATTTTCTCCTGCTACTCCACCGATATCATGCAATCCACTCACACCGCCGATGTTATAGCAGTTTTGTACTGTAGCCTTTCCTATATTAGCATTTATTCCTCCATTGCTTCCTGCCACTCCACCGACATAACCTTGTCCTGTGACAGCACCGGTGTTATAGCAGTTCTGTATTATAGCATTTCTTTTGTTGTATCCAAAACTGTATCCTGCCACTCCGCCGACATTATTACTCCCCCCGGTCACGTCACCAGTGTTAAAGCAGTTTGAGACGGTATCATTATTACGTCCAATCACGCCGCCAACAGAGTCCCTACCATTCACTGCTCCGGTGTTATAACAGTTCGATACAGTACCAGAATTGTCTCCGACTACACCACCAACATAACTAACCCACCCTTCCACGTCACCGGTGTTATAACAGTTCGATACAGTACCAGAATTGTCTCCGACTACACCACCAACACCATTATTCGACCCTTCCACGTCACCGGTGCTATAGCAGTTTGAGACGGTATAAGAATTATGTCCAATCGCGCCGCCAACAAAATTACCCCCTTTCACGTCACCGGTGTTATAGCAGTTTTCAACTACACCAAGAGAAAGGCGTCCTACCAAACCGCCGACATAATCTTTTCCCGATAATAATCCGCCTTCCATCCCAACATCCCGAATGAGCGCCACATAGGCCACATTGTACTGAGTGGTATCACCAACATATCCAAAAAGGCCTACGTAATCTGTCAATGGAGCTTTCAAAGTAAGCCCATTTATCTTATAGCCGTTTCCATCGAACGTACCTTTGTATGGATTCTTTTCTGTCCCAATCGGCGTCCATGTATTTCCGTTGGCGCTTGCAGACGCATCAATATCATGTAAGAGTATGCCCTTGAGAACCGCAGTGCCATCATCATTTACCTTAGAAGCAAACTCCTTTAATTCGTCATAGTTTGATATTTCCATTACGTTTTTCTGGATCATCCGTGGAGCCCAATCCGTTTTGCGGATGTTCTCAGGGGCTAACTGTTCCCCGGATGCATCCAGATTAAACCCTTTTAAATGCGGATAGTAACAATAGAAACTATCGGATCCTCTTCCCATCCATACAGATGATGTGCCATCAGAATTGAAAAATCCGTTCATTTTATCATATGATGATGACCTTCGACCCGTCATATCATCGGTTGTAAGTCCGATAACGTTATGCTGATATAATGCATCATCATTTCCATTAATTGCGCCTCCTACTTTACTGCACACGCTCTTATCGTAATAACAGTTTTTGATTCTACCATAATCGTTGTCGTCTTCGCTAAATCCGATTACCCCGCCGATATGACTTACGCCGATTACATCACCGGCGTTATAGCAATTTGACACTTTCCAATCAGTTCCTCCAACCACCCCACCGACACAATCATTCCCATTCACAGTGCCGGTGCTATAACAGTTCAAAACAATACCTCTATGATTGTAGCCAATAACACCGCCGACATAATCATACCCATTCACAGTGCCGGTGTTATAGCAGTTTGATACAGAACCGGAGAAAGAACCGTCGAGCATTCCAACCACACCGCCGACATTCCCACCCATACCATTCACTGCTCCGGTGTTATAACAGTTCAAAACAACACCTCTTAAATTGTCGCCAATGACACCGCCGACATTCCCACCCATACCATTCACTGCTCCGGTGTTATAACAGTTCAAAACAACACCTCTTAAATTGTCGCCAATGACACCGCCGACATCATCTTCTCCAACAATTACCCCGCCTTCCAGAGCAACATTTCGGATGATACCACCGATAATCTCTCCCTCGTCATTTGTAACGCCTTCAACATATCCAAAAAGGCCGACGAAATCTGTCTTAGGCAAATTCACCGTAAGTCCGACTATCTTCTTTCCGTTTCCATCGAACGTACCTTTGTAGTGGGTAGAGAGGGTCCCTATCGGCGTCCATGCGATATAGTTGGGATCATCTACCGGCAGCGCACTTGCAGATGCATCAATCGAATCTACCTTCGTGTCAATAACTGCGTTTGCCGACGAGCAATCCTCCAACCCATCCGGGTTATAATCCTTATCATTAACGATTTTCGCAAACTCTACAAGACCCGCATAGTTCGAGATCACATAGCAGTTCTTGTCTCCATCCCACTTGATACCACTCTCATCGGTATCCACGGCCGTCGTTTCCTCGACAGGCTCCGCCTGCGCCTTCTTCTCCATCGTGGGCAGCATCCCGGCAACCATCATCGCACACAGCATCCAACCAAGCACTTTCTTCCAAATCTTCATACCTCAACCTCCGTTATTTTGGTTCTCACTTTCTCCGGAACCATTCTTCTCAACATCCGTTGGCGCAGTCATTTTATTGCCATGTGCCCCTCAAAAACACAGAAAGCACGCAATATGCGGAATTACCCCGCATACTGCGTGCCTGATCGTTTACATGGAAACAATGTGCCATTTTCCGAATGGAACAATCATATGTGTCACACTCCCCAGGTGTTCGAAAATGATTACTCCCGTGTTACACTCTCCTGGTGTTCAGTTATAACTACTCCTCAATCCCCTCAAGGAAGGTGTTCTCATTGTAATCGTCATCCTCCGTCACGGTTGCGATCGGATCGTCGTACGCATACACATCCGGCGGATTGATCTGCGCGTTCAGCTCTCTGCGGTTCGCTGCGACGATGGTGTAGCTCTCGTTGAGGGAGTTCACAAGACCCTCTGCCAGCTTCTTCGTGTTGTTGAACGCGTCGGCAAGGATGCGCTCCATGTCGCTCATGATGTCGTTCGCGTAGTTGAGTGCACCGGAGCGGATCGCCTCGGAATCGTTCTCCGCGCTGCTGCGTACTTCCGCAGCCTCATCGGAAGCCTGGGAGATCATCTCCTGCGACTTGACATACGCCTGCTGCACGATCGCGTTCTCGCTCACGAGCTGCTCTGCCTTGATCTTAGCATCCTTGATGATCGTCTCGGCGCGCTCCTCAGCCTGCGCAATGATGCTGTCGCGGTTTGCGATGATTTTCTGGTAGCGTTTGATCTCGTCCGGCGTGCGCTCCTTCAGCTCTGCCAGAAGTTCGTACAATTCATCCTTCGGCACGGAAACCTTGGTTCCGCCCCAGCCGGAAGTTTTGCAGGACTCGATAAAATCATAGATTTCCTCGATAGTTTTCTCAATCGTTGCTCCCATTCTCAATTCTCCTTTGGCTTATACAGTTTGTTGTACACATCATCGACGACTTCCTTCGGCACAAACTGGCTGATGTCGCCGCCATAGCTCGCGATTTCCTTCACAATGCTCGAACTCAGATACGAATACTCCACGCTCGTGGTGAGGAAGATCGTGTCCAGATCCGGGTTCAGCTTGTGGTTCAGCTGTGCAATCTGAAGTTCGTACTCGAAATCCGTCACGGCGCGAAGTCCTCTCACGAGCACGTTCGCATTTTGCTCTCTCGCAAAATCCACCGTCAATCCGGAAAATGACATGATCTCCACGTTGGGAATGTCCTTCGTCACCTTGCGGATCAGTTCCAACCGCTCTTCCACGGAAAATGCCGGTTTCTTCGCGTTGTTGTTCAGCACCGCGATGATCAGGCGCTTCGTGATGCGGGAAGCACGCTTGATGATATCCAGATGACCCAGTGTGATCGGGTCAAAACTTCCTGCGTAGATTCCAATCTTCATAGTTCTTTCGTTCCCTCCGACGGTTGTTACTCCGTCGGTGTGAGAAACACATGACGGTTTGTTTTGTACTCTTTAATACGCGTGACACGGTATCCCTGCGCTTCCAGCTCACTGATCCCGTCCGCACCGGAATCTCCGTCGGAACAGTTCGGATCCGTTCCCCTGCTCGGACGTCCCGAAGTCTCCAGCGCCGTCTCGACGATCACTGTCGCGTCCTCCGTGAGAAGCCCGTACCGGCGCATCGCCGAGAGTGCCGCGAGTTCCAGTCCCTTACCGTAAGGCGGATCCAGGAAAACGATGTCGAACTTCCGTTTCTCCGCGCTCATCCGCGTCAGAGCCGCACCGGCATCCATCGCGTAAACGGTCGCGCGGTCCGACAGTTTCGTGTGCGTCAGATTCTCCTTGACGCAGGCGATTGCCTCACGTGAACTGTCCGCAAAACAGGCATGTTTCGCGCCTCTTGAGAGCGCCTCGATCCCGATCCCGCCGCTGCCTGCGAAGAGATCGAGGAACACCTTTCCCCCGAGTTCGCGCTGCAGCATATTGAAGAGCGTTTCCTTGATCCTGTCCGTCGTCGGGCGGGTGTTCATCCCGGCCGGAGTCTTGAGAAGAAGCCGTCTGGCCGAGCCTGCGATCACGCGCATATCCGACCTCCGAATACCGTATTCTGACGATTGTTTCGGCGTCTGTTACGCATAAACAACCACTTGTAATTATAGCCTACCACGCCCGCTTTTGTCAACGGAAAATGTTGCTTCCGCGGTGTCTCTTCTGCCGTCCGAAAAGGCGTCCAGCCCGTTATCTTGCAATCGGCATCGCCGCCTCGATCCGCTCCACGGCACCGTCCAGTTCATGCACCTCCAGCTGCTCCGCAAGACCCATGTCAACCACCTTCGCGGCGTCCGGATCGATGGGCAGTTTGGCAAGCACCGGAAGCACATGGTGAGCCGCTACTTCCTCAATCCTGCTCTCGCCGAAGATCGCATGCTTCTTTCCGCAGTCAGGGCACGCAAAATAGCTGTAATTCTCCACGATACCGAGGATCGGGATGTTCATCATTTTCGCCATGTTAACCGCCTTGGCGACGACCATGGACACCAGGTCCTGAGGGCTCGTCACGACGATGATCCCGTCTACGGGAAGCGACTGGAACACCGTGAGCGGAACATCTCCGGTTCCGGGCGGCATATCCACGAACATATAGTCCACATCGCCCCAGCACACGTCGGTCCAGAACTGCTTGACCGTACCTGCGATCACGGGTCCTCTCCAGATGACCGGCGACTCCTCCTCGTCGAGGAGAAGGTTGATGCTCATCACGCGGATCCCCTTCGGCGTCTCGATCGGCCAGATACCGTCATCATTTCCGCGCGCAGGGCCCTTGACACCCAGTGACTTCGGGATCGATGGTCCGGTGATGTCCGCATCCAGGATCGCACACTGATATCCCTTTCTCTGCAACAGAACCGCAAGATTGACCGTCACGAAAGATTTCCCGACGCCGCCCTTACCGCTGACTACACCGATCACCTTCTTCACACGGCTGTTCTTGTTGGCCGCCGCGAGAAAACTCTGGTTCTTCGACTCACGGCTGCTGCAATTGGCGCTGCAGGTTGAGCAGTCATGTGTGCACTCACTCTCCGGCGCATTTGTCTGATTTACTTCTTCGCTCATACATACCTCCGAAACCGCCTTCCGCGGTCTTTCCTTGTATTCTTATGTTCCGAAATCACGGAACTGTTTTCACCTTTAAAGACACTTAAAACTCCGACATTTTCAGGAAGCCTTCAGCTCTTGCCTGCACCGAAATCATCCTCCGGATAAGCCTCACGGTATCCGGCTTCCTTCTTCTGCCCCTCGCTTCTCCGAAGCAGTTCATCGTACTGCTCGTACATTTTCTGAACACCGTTCTCCAGAAGATAGTAATGCATGATGTAGGGCACCAGCAAAATCAGCAGCGCGCCGAAGAGAAGGAACAACGGGATGCCCGGGTCTGCCACACAGAACAGCGCGACGCCCACCGTCATGATCGCGAACAACACGGTAACGATCAGGTGGATCAGGCGCTCGTGCATGAAAAATCCGATCTGCACAAGGTGTTTCTTCACCTCGTCCTCGTAGTTTACCGCAATCGGAGGATGTTCCAGAAGCTGGTCGATCATCGCCAGATAGGCAAGAATTCTTTTCTTCATACCGGTATTCCTTTCCGCTGCAAACCATTCTTCCGTCAATCGGATGACGCCTTACTGCATACCGATATCCGCTCCGTTCACCGCGAGAATTCGCATGGTTGCGCCACCGTCTCTCAACCGTTCTTCACTTTCTCAAGTGCCTCACCGAACCGTTTGTGGATCGCCGTGTCTATGTCACTTCCGAGTTCGGAGATGCGCTCCTTGTACAACAGTCCTCCCGCCATCGTCGCGTGACCGCCGCCGTTGCCGACGCCGCGCAGAGCCAGGTTGACCAGCTGTCCGGCGTTGATGCTCGACGCTTCGGATCGCACGGAAAATTTCAGCCCGCCGCTTCGGTCAGCGTACACCACGGCAAGTTTCACGGCATCCAGCTCCAGAATAAAGTTCGAGACGCTCGCGATCAGCCCGTCCGGGCAGTCGAACGGAATGTGCACGAAACCGATGCCGTCATATACGGTGATGTTGTGGATCGCCGCACCATATGCGCGAAGATCCGACAGCTGCAAGCTGTTGTTGTCCAACTGCCGTATGATATCGTGGTCCGCGATCCGGTGCAACATGGAAAACGCCTCCAGATCCTCGTCGGTCACGCCGACACACAGATTGCGCGTGTCCATCTTGATCCCGTACAGAAGCGCCGTGGCGATGATCGGAGGGATCTCCTCTCCGAGTTCCTCGAACAGCTGTGTCACGATCGTTGCACACGAGCCGACAAGCTTGTGGATCACGACCGCATAGTGCTCCTTCGTCACCCACGGATGATGGTCGATGCACACCAGTTCCTCGCCGTGCATATCCGTCAGATTCGAATTATTCTTCTGGACATCGACGTTGATGACGACCACATCTTCCGGAAGAGCGCGCATCTGCTCCTCCGTCATCGTGCGGATCTCGAAAACATCCATCATCATGCGGATGTTGACTTTGTCTACCGTGCCGAAGTGCCCGATCTCTGCATCAATCCCGCGTCTCCGCAGCAGTTCCTGCAACGCAAACGCAGACGCTAACGCGTCCGGATCCGGATAATCATGCGTCTGGATGCACACCGTACGTCCTTTCGCGATCTGCAGCAATTCTTCGAATTTTGCCTTCATAAAACCTCACTTATAATACGCATTTTTTCCACATGAAAGCGCAGTCATACGCCGTCTTTCATTCTACACGTGTATTATAACGAAGTCTTCCCAATAGCGCAAGGAGAAATCCGCCTCCGCCTGCATCATTTTCCCGTCAATTGCAATCTTTCACGTCGCGAAACGGAGAGTTTCACTTCCGCATATCACATTCGGCGGAAAATGGCATGCGCACTTCGCGCACAAACGACCCGGGAACGCCGTGTCCCGGGTCGCAATGTATGGTTTTATCCTCTTCGGGTGATCTGCAGATCAGCCTTTCTCAAGCCAAAGCGTTCTGGTGGTAAGGTCGCACACCTCGCTCGGGCCGTAGTACTGGATCGCACCGGGGTATGTGAAGCTGGTCTTCACTGCCCACTCGTCGCGATGAGCCTCGAAGTACTTGAACGGCTTACCGTCAAGCTCGACGAGTGCCTTGCGGATAACAGGCTTGTCCTCGCCGTTGCGGCGCTCGATGTTCATCATCTTCGTGATCGGCATACCGCCTGCATTCCACTCCTCAGCCGGCTTCGAAAGGTTGGAAACCTTCGAAAGGTATCCGGTGTAACCGTACTGGATCAGCATGAACGCATTGTAACCAAGCGAATAGCAGTAGTCAGCATCGAAATTCGACGGGAATGCGCAACGTCCCTCGTAACCGAAGAAGTGATGCTGCTGACCGAACTTGCCCTTGTAGGTGCCGGCCTGTGCTCTCTTCTTAAGTTCGTTCTTCACAAGTTCGGAGAACAGTTTCTCGGACTCGATCAGGGAAACCTGAACATTGCCGTGAGGATCGCGCTCCAGGAAGAGCTGCTGCTGAATACCGGTCGGAAGGATCTCAAACACCGCGAACGACTCTGCGGAAAGACCCTTCTTGATGAAGTCATACTTGGCATCCCAGGAAGGAAGCGCATTGAACTCTTCCGTCTTGCTGCCGGCAAGGAGCTCGTTGATCTCCTTGATCAGTGCGGAAAATTCGGGAACGAACTCAACGATACCCTCGGGAATGATGGCAACACCGAAGTTCTCGCCGTTGTTGCCGCGCGTCTCAACCGCGTCAGCGATATAGTTCGTGATCTGTGCGATGGACATCTTCTTCGCCGCAACTTCCTCACCGATGAGGCAGATGTTGGGCTGCGTCTCAAGAGCGCACTCCAAAGCTACATGCGAAGCGGAACGGCCCATAACTTTGATAAAGTGCCAGTACTTCTTAGCGGAGTTCGCGTCGCGCTCGATGTTGCCGATCAGCTCGCTATAGGTCTTCGTAGCGGTATCAAAACCGAAGGAAGCCTCGATGTCCTCGTTCTTGAGGTCACCGTCGATGGTCTTCGGGCAACCGATGACCTGAACGCCCGTCTTCTTCGCTGCCATGTACTCTGCGAGCACTGCCGCGTTGGTGTTCGAATCGTCGCCGCCGATGATCACGATCGCGGTGAGGCCGTGCTTCTGCGCAACCTTCTCCACTTCCATGAACTGCGCAACGGTCTCGAGTTTCGTTCTGCCGGAGCCGATGATATCAAAACCGCCGGTGTTGCGGTACTGATCGATGAACTCATCGGTAAACTCGATATAGGAATCCTGGATAAGACCGCTCGGGCCGCCCTTGAAGCCGAGCAGTACGTTGTTCTTGTCAGTAGCCTTCAGCGCATCGTACAGACCGCAGACAACGTTGTGTCCGCCGGGTGCCTGTCCGCCGGAGAGGATCACGCCTACCACCTGCTTCTTGGCAACAGAGGTGTTCGTACCCTTGACAAAGGTGATCTCCTTCTTGCCGTAGGTGTTCGGGAACAGAGCCGCGATCTTGTCCTGATCCGCAACGCTCTGCGTAGCCTCGCCTTCCTTCACGCAGATGTCCGCAATGCCGTTGCGGAGCATTCCCGGAAGCTTCGGCTGATACTGGTATCTTGCTTTTTGAAGAGGGGAAAGATTCATACAGATACTCCTTTTTGTATAGTCATTCTTGAAGGCGCAGTCATCCTCACGGACGCCGAGCCCATTTGATGTGTATTTTATACCAGGTCACGGAAAATGTAAAGAGCGCATTTTCCTTCTTCGCATCTTCGAACTTCGGCTCTCTCTCTCCTTTCCCCTCGTGTTTTACGGATTCTCAGACTCGTCCTCCCAATATTCGTACTCTGTCACTTCGACGGTTCCGTCCCAGGCATCTTCTTTCTTCCTGGAAATCCGCCCCTGCTGATCAAACTCAACCATGTTCGAGAATTCTGTTTTCGCCGTGATCAGGCGGCCGTCTGAATCGAAAGTTCCGAAACTATACTCGAGTTTCTCCCCGTCCGTCGTTTCTACTTCAAGGAACCGGTACCACTTCTCCGCCCCGTATTCGTTCGTCATGCACACTTCGTATTGTTCCTCCACCCGGGTGTTGAAACTGTAATTATCGCTTCCGTCCGAATGGTAGGTTGCGGTATTACACCTGACCTTTCCGGAAACGCCGGGGTAATCGATCAGCCTGCTATGTTCTTCATACGATACATTTCCGTAAGTGTAGGTATCCGTACACTCCCCATCCTCGTCGTAACAGATCTCGTATCCTTTCTTCATCGTCTGCGTTTGTTCGTTCCAGGATTCCATCTTTACCGTGGCTGTTTTTCCGTTCTTATGATACGTGCGATATTTCGCATCGCCGACTGTCACATTCCCGTTCTCATCATACCACAGGTCCAGGAGATACGTCTCAAGCCCATCCTTGTCGTAAACACGTTCTATCAGTTGGCAAAGTGACGTGCCTTTCTCACTGTTATGATCGTATCGCTTTGTTACTGCATGCGCTCCTTCGGCATCATACGTAACGGAAGTTTCGTACAGAAGATACTGCGGTGTTTCATCATAAATGTTATAGGAGACGCAGCGACCGGACGAATCGTATTGCTTAACGCCGAATCGGGATTTCCCACCGCTGGTCAAATACTTCCAGGTCCCTGTGTTTGTCCCCGGATCGTACGTCTCTTCATACCTCCCCTTATAGTTTTCGAGAAATCCGGAGATCACAATGTCCTCTTCGCCCATTTCAAACGAAACCACTACGCTCCCGTCTTCCGTAACCGTCTTAATCGTTTTCAGACGATCCGAATCTTCGAAATACGAGTATTCCGTCTTCAATTCCGTCACATTCTTGTTTGGAAAAACTGAGAAGTCCAGATGCAGAAACTGTTTCTTTATGGGTCGAAGAACTTCCGACGGAATATGCAAGTCCGTGATCAGTTCCTCGTCCGGATTCTCGTTTTTCTGGCATTCCGAAATGAGTCGTCCGTCCCGGTCATATTCATAGGAATACGTCGGATAATTCTGCTCCCATATAACCTGCTTCAACAGATGCTCTCCGGAATCATCGAAGTACGATTTCGTCAGTTCGTCCACATTACCGTCGTCATCATATCTCGTTATCGTTTTCTCCGTTCCCCGATCCTCGTATTCCTTAATCAGTCTTCGCTCTTTCGTGACAACCCCGTCCTCCGTCACGGTCATGTAGACACGAACCCCGTGTTTCTTTCCGGTGTTTTTTTCCGTTCCGCCCCTGCCGCAGGCAGTCGACACCGCGGTGATCACGATCACCAGTACAATTGCGATCATTTTCCGATGCATACTCATCCCCCATACTGTGATATCATATGTCTCCGCACTTTCTGCGAAGGATCCGATCTGCCTTCTGTTTTCTCGCCCGCTCCTCCGCTGATTCGATTTCCTCATTCAGGTGCTTTCGAAAAATCTTCTCCGGTTTCTCCGCGTCATGCGATTCATCCACATCGTTGCAGGAATCAAAAATGTTGATATTGGCACGAAAATCCCAGATCGTACCGCTGGAATCACCGACATCCGTTGAATTTTACGAACGGAACGGCTCCTACCATCTTCCCCGTCTGTCCGTTGACCAGGATCGTCCTGGGAACACCGCCGGACCGTGTGGTGAGAAGCCACGCCGGAAGCAACGCATACCGCGGATTCAGAACTTTGCCGATCGGATCGCTCGAATACAGTGTCGCATTCCTGCGTTCTTTTTTGCTCTTCACATCCTGCTCAATATACTCGTCAAACAGACCTGCCGCACGCTGCAGAGCTGCATCTTCCACTTGTTCCGCCTTGATGTCACGACGGTTCGAGTAAAAACCCGACAGGTATGCCGCATCGAACGGTTTCAGTTCGTCCATCTCATATGGTTCGAGCCTCTGAGAGGAACTGTCCGGCACATGCACGGACGCATCAAGAGTCATGTCAAGGACGTGCAGTCTGCGCTGCGGCATGCATGTTTTGTTACTGTGCGGTATTCGTTTTTATTTTTCTCATACTTCCAGTACTGCGTATCTCCGTAATACACATCGAAGAGCCAGTACGGAATGTAGATTCCTCTCAGACACTCCGTCTCGAAGTTTTTGAGCTCACGCGTGACAAAGAAACTCTTCGAAAGCCTGGTGCGGATTGTCTTCTCCGCATCTTCTTTCGTCACCTTAAACGGTATGATATAGTCCGGTTTCAGCCATCCTTCCAACCGGTCGGTCACCACGGCCGCCTGTCCGCAGAACGCGCAAAATGAGGACATCTCGACATCACTGAACGCAAGCTTCGCTCCGCAGGAACTGCAGTGCATAATATTCATTGCGATTGTCTCATACTCATCGCTGTCGATTTCCTCCGCCTCAGGGTCGGCGTTTTCCTTCTCCGCCGATTCCTTCATCTTACGGATCATCTCTGCCAGACTCAACTTCGATTCGTTCATCTCCTGCACAGTGAACGATTCATCACAGAATTTGCAGATCAGGTCCTGCGTATCCGGGTCGAACACCAGCGCTCCCCCGCATTTCGGGCATGAATAGGTTTTTGCCATATCGTTCCGTCCCCCTCACTGTTGTCATTTGACTGTACTGTCCGCTGCTTCATCTTCCCAGTACTCGTAGAAATACTCCCATTCACTACTCCAAGCGCTATCAAAGCTGTGCACAAGGCGTCCCTGCTCATCAAACTCGGCAAATTTTGTTCCGGAGTCATAAATATATACCTTGCGCAAACGGCCCTCCGAGTCGAACGATGCATCCAGATCGTCTTCCGTGGTCTTATCGTTCCAATCCGTCACAACAATCCGAAAAACAAACCACTCGTCACCGTATGGACTGTATGTCAAACCGTCTCCGACGTCCGGCAGTTTCATGCGCACCTCATACCGTTCTGAAATCTTGTCTTCGCTTTCTTCATCATAGGAAATCCATCTTCTGCACTTGACCTCACCGGAAACACCGGGCAATTCCGGTTTTGTCACTGTGATTTCGCTTGTCAATTGTCCTTCATCATATGTCCGCCATGCAGTTATTGCACCGTTTTCGTCATACTCATAGTCCGCGGAGATGTTCCAATCCGACTCATAACTGTAGCGTTCCCTGACAAACTCTGACGCTTTTTCACCGTTCTCATGGTACGTGTATGTGCTCTCCCTCTCGTACGCGAGAATGCCGCCTTCATCGAAACCTCTTCTCACGGATTGTAACACTCTGCCTTCCGGATCATGTGTATCCGTTTCTTCCGATGAGCATATTCCCGATCTGTCAAATTCTCTGGTCGTTGAGACCATGCCGTGCGACTCATATGAATAAACGGTTTCTTCCGACAAACGCATACGAACTTTGATATCGTAATCATCAATATATTCTTCCGGTTTATACGTTGCGGATCGCAGGATTCTGCCGGATTTATCATATTCTCTCGTTCCGTACATATCCACGACCCAATCCCAGCCGTTTTCGAAATAATCATCATCGTACGTGATGGACCAGGTATAGTGATTCCACGTGCCCGTTCTTGTATCGGGATTGTACGTTTCCTCAAGGCGCCAGGTATCCTGTTGAAATCGCTTGGAAAGGATAATATCACCGTCCCCAAGTTCCACCACCGCGATCACATTGCCGGTATCCGTGACCGACTTCAAACCCGCAAGCTTATCGGTATCGCCCTTATAGGTATACTCTGTGATAAGTTCCTTTACATTATCGCCGGCACTGAAATCGTAGTAATCGTCACCCAACAAAAATTCCCGATAATCAAAAGGAATCCCCGGTTTATACTGATCTTCAGTATATTCATGCTCCTGTTTCTCCGAGTATCGAATCTTGCGGCCTGCCATGTCATACTCCACTGCACTTGTAACAGAACGTGAATCTGCGCGCCAGTTAACCTTCTTCAGCAGGATCTCACCCTCGTCGTCGTAGTACCACCGGGTTATTCCCGCCAACTCGTTGTCGCTGTCTTCGTCGTCGCTGTCATCGTTGTACTCTTTCAAGGTTGCTTCCGTGACAAGGTCCTCATACTCTTCCAGCAGAATCCTGTTCTTGGGATCGGAAGGGTCTTCCGTTTTGTAATAGCGGAATCCGGAAGGCTGCCGCTTCTTCTTAGGCTCTTGTTGCTCATTCTGCTCTTGTTGCTCTTTCTCCTTCTCCCTTGTTGAATTCTTGTTTCCGCCGCTGCAGGCGGTAAGGCCTGCTGCAAGCACAAATGCCAACACCACAGCCATGATTTTCTTACACATAGTTTCCCCTGTATCTCCTGTCGACGTTGTCAATTCACCATCTGCTCAAAAGTACGTTCTCATCCCCGGTTACTTCGCTTCCGGTTTCTTACCTTCCCAGTATTCGTATTCGAACACGTTCACAGCCGTATAGGCATCATTTTTGTACGTCACTATTTCACGGACGATCCGTCCCTGATCGTCATATTCTAATTCGAAAAGAGCTCCATCTTGCATTTCCGCCTCGATCAGGCGGCCTTTCTCGTCAAACTTCGAACGATAGTGTTCTTCTGTCGTCCCGTCAGCCCGGACGATAGAAAGGCTGTAAATGATCCAGTCCTCCTCGTTGCCTAGTTTGGCTTTCACATACAGAGCCGTTTCAGCACTGGTGACCTCTCCGCTGTTGCTGTCATAATATGTCTGGTTAACCTGCTTTATTGTTCCTGCGATCCCCTGCTTCTCAAGATACTCTGTCTTTTGTTCTAACACCAGCTCGCCGTTACGATAGTACCTCTCATTCAGCAGAGTCCCGTCTTCCTCGTACTCACGATACTGGTACGGAGTTATCCTGCCTTTATTTCCTTCCCATTGTTCAACATTTTCCACTGCCACCGTTCCATTGTCGTGGTATGATATGGTTTTCACCTCATCCGGCCTGAGCTCGCCTTCAAGCAGAAATGTCTCTTCTTTCACCATCCTGTCTTCGGAGTCAAACTGCAAAACACTCTCACTGTACACTGTTTCGCCGCCGAAGAAGAATTGTATCGTGGCAGTCCTGCCGGATGAATCATGCGTAAAATGCGCCTCCTCCGACAGACCTCGTTCCCCGTCGGAATCGTGATCATATCTCACATAGTGTACACAACGCCCTGTTTCGTCAAATTCCTTCTCCCCGTCGTAACGCAATGTCAAAGGCGCGTCTTCTCCATTCGTCCAGCTATCGTCGTAATACTTCCAGACCGACTTGTTATTCTGCGCGTCAAATGTTTCCTCATACCGACACGTTCCGTAGTCAAACGCGGCAGAGCGGATAATATCCCCGTCCCCCCGCTCCAGGGACGCGATCACGTTGCCGTTCTCCGAAACCGACTTCATGGAGACAATTCTTTGGGAATCATCCTGATACGTATACTCCGTCCGGATCTCCTTCACGTTACCCTTCACTTCGCGATACAGTATTGTATACTTCAACCAGTTATCTTCTTCGCCGAGAATCCCCATGATCACCATGTATTCCTCGGGCAATCCGGGATGTCCCGTTAAGTCGCCGTCACTGTACTCGCTCTCCTGTTTTACCGAGTACCGTATCAGCCTTCCCGAAAAGTCATACTCACAGGATTCCGTCAGCTCGGACATCGTCTCGTCCCACTTGACACTCTTCAGCAGAACTTCTCCGTCATCATCGTAATACCACTTGTAAATGTACTCCGGTTTCTTCTCATCCACATTACGCTCATACTGTATATACGACTTTTCCGTTACCAGATCATCAAACTCCTGGTACAGAATTCTACTGCCGATGATGTTCCCGCTCCCGTCCTGTTGGGAAAGATACACCCGATACCCGTGCGGTGTTCCCGGATTCTTCTCGGGATTCTTCCCCTTTCCGCAGGCCGTCATGGCAACAATCAACGTAAGGGCAATCAAAACAGCAACAATCTTCCTGATCATATTGTGGTTCTCCTTGCTTCGCCAACCGGCGTTATTTTTTCGCGGTATCATTCGTTCACGAAACGTGTCATTTCGTGTCAGTCGCTCCCGCCTGAATCCTCTGCAGTCTCTGTTTCTTCATGCGGTTAAGCGATATGTCCCGGCTATGTTCCAACGCTTTATAAGAACTTAAAAAGTAATCACGGGACTTCTTCTTACTGATCCTGTCCTTCTTAACATACGTTTTGATCCCGCAGCCGAAGTCGTCACATGTTCCCGAAAAATCACCGATATTATTGGATCTCATAATAAGAGCAACAGTAATCCTCAGGGCAAATCCGAGTCCGAGGGAAACTCCGAGAAGGATTCCGGAGATCAGACAAAACTCATACATTACCGATCCTGCCTTTCTTTGACAAAACGATTTGTGGAATTCGCGCATGTCAGGCCGATGCTTTTTTTCATATGGCGATACCGTTTGATCGAGGTGACCCAGGTCCAGCCGAACAATGCGATGATCCCAACAAAATAATACCCTACAACACGTCCCAGACTGTTTCCGCCTGATCTTTCGCTGTGCGTCAACGTGTAAGCGAAAATATAGTGTACATAGTAAAACAGCACCGACAACAATGTGCAAAATACAGCAGACAGCACAGTAAACAAAGCGATTGCCTTTGTTTTGACAAACGGTACGGCGCCGACCATTTTCCCCGTCTGACCGTTCACCAGGATCGTATATGGTCTATCCTCGTAGCGGAAGGTCAGGAACCATACCGGAAGCAATGCGTACTCCGAACCGACAACATCCGTCTTAGGATTGGAATTGATCTTCGCTTTCCTATTGCCGGGGATTTTTTCTTTGATCTCCTTATTGTACATATTCCGCACACGCGCCTGCGCCATCGTTTTCGCCCTCTTCAGTCCGACGTCAAACCGGTCCGAATAGAAGCCGGAAAGATACGCTGCATCAAACTTCTTCAGTTTGCTTGTATCGTAAGGCTCCAGGCGCATCGAGTACTCATCGTTGAACCGCTCCGACGCTTCCATCGTCAACCGGCGGAACGAGCAGTCCGCTGCCCGGTAACTGTAAAATTCTTGTTTTCCTTCAAAGTACTGCCACAGCTGTTCATCCGAATGATACATATCAAACAACCAGTACGGAATGTAGATGCCTCTGAGTCTCTCCGTCTTGAACTGCTTGATCCCTTCCGGAACAAAGAATCCCTTGCTCAGGTGCCTGCGGATCGTCTTCTCCGCGCTCTCCTTCGTAACCTGAAACGGTACGATATACTCCGGTTCCAGATAGTCCCTCAATCGGTCTGTGACAACCGTTGCCTGTCCGCAGTATGCGCAGAAGGAAGAGGTCTCCATGCGGTTGACCATTAATTCCGCGCCACACGAACAGCACTGCAGAACTGTCATCGGGATAACCGCTCTCTCTCTCCGGCCGTCCCTCACGCTTTCATCCATCGGTTCCGCTGATCCCGTGTCCGACACCGCGAACCGTCTTTTCTGTTCTTCCACGGTGTACATTTCACCGCAGTACGGACACACCAGCTTCTTCACGGACGGATCATACTCTACCGTTGATCCGCAACCCGGGCACTGATAATGTCTTGTCATTGTTTCCTCCTTAATAAAGGGTAATCTTACGCGACCATCGCGTCAAGTGTTAAATATTATTTACCATTTGGGCTATTATATCATTGCTGTTTTCCGTTTTCAAGAGAAATCGGTGTGATTTTTCAACTTTTTCGTGCAAAATGTCCTCTTGACTGACTCCTATATATTGTGGTATGCTGAGCGCAAGTGAAGAACATTTAGCCTCTGACGGTTCATGTGGAACTAACCACAGTGAGGTTAAATGCGAGGGACGACCGCATTTCCCTATATCGGCACATGATCTTGCCGGACATTCTTGCGGTTGTCGTAAAGCCGACCGTCTGGGCAACAGTTTCAAAACGCTGTTGCTCTTTTTGTTTTCTGAAACAATGCACTAACGCGGTAAAGCGCCGAACAGGCTGTGACCGCCGCACGTATCATACATCACTATACCACATGCATTCCTGCTGTCCGGTGACGCGGCAGGGATCCACAAGGAGGAAACCATGGAAGCTTGGGAAGGATTTGTCGGAGGAGAATGGGAAAATGAGATCAATGTCCGCGATTTCATTCAGAAGAATTACACCCCTTACACCGGGGACGGAAGTTTCCTCGCGGGCGCGACGGAGCGCACGAACGAACTGATGGGAAAATTGTCGCATCTGTTCGATCTCGAGCAGCAGTTCGGCGGCGTCCTCGACATTGACACACAGCATGTTACCTCGCTTCTCAACTATAAGCCGGGGTACCTAGACAAGGATAAGGAACTGATCGTCGGCCTGCAGACCGACCGGCCGCTCCGCCGCGGCGTCAACCCCTTCGGCGGCCTCAACATGACGAGAAAGGCCTGCCAGGCATACGGCTATGAACTCTCCGAGAAGGTCGAGGAGGAATTCCTGTACCGCACGACGCACAATGACGGCGTCTTCCGCGTCTACAGCGACGAGATCCGCAAAGCCCGCCACGTCGGCATCATCACCGGTCTTCCGGATGCCTACGGCCGCGGCCGCATCATCGGCGATTATCGCCGTGTCGCACTGTACGGTGTCGACCGCCTGATCGAGGGCAAGAAGAAGGACAAGGATGAACTTTCCGCTTCGCAGCCGATGGATGCCGAGACGATCCGCCGCCTTGAGGAACTCTACCAGCAGATCAATTTCCTCGGCAAGCTGAAGGACATGGCTCTTCTGTACGGCATCGACATCAGCAAGCCTGCAACGAACTCCCGCGAGGCGATCCAGTGGCTGTACTTCGGCTACCTCGGCGCCATCAAGGAGCAGAACGGCGCGGCGATGAGCCTCGGACGCACGTCCACCTTCCTCGACATCTACTTCGAGAGAGACCTGAAGAACGGTGTGTACACCGAGAGCCAGCTGCAGGAACTGCTCGATGACTTCGTGATGAAGCTCCGTATGGCGCGACACCTCAGAACGCCCGAGTACAACGAGCTCTTCGCCGGCGATCCGATGTGGATCACCGAGTCCGTGGGCGGCATGGGCGAGGACGGCAGAACGCTCGTGACGAAGAACTCCTTCCGCATGCTCAACACGCTCTACACGCTCGGTCCTTCCGCGGAGCCGAACCTCACGGTGCTGTGGTCGAAGGATCTTCCTCAGAATTTCAAGAATTTTGCGACGAAGGTGTCCTGCGATACCGACGCCATCCAGTATGAAAATGACGACCTCATGCGCCCGATCTACGGTGACGACTACGGCATCGCCTGCTGCGTCTCCGCGATGCGCCTCGGCAAGGATATGCAGTTCTTCGGTGCGCGCGCAAACCTCGCAAAGCTTCTGCTGATGAGCCTCAACGGCGGCCGCGACGAGCGCTACAACATGCAGGTCGGCCCCGAAATGCCGGTTTACGACGGAGAGTACCTCGAGTATGACAAGGTTATGGAGCGCATGGGCATTTACCGCGAGTGGCTCGCAAAGACGTATGTCACCGCGATGAACATGATCCACTACATGCACGACAAATACGCTTACGAGAAGACGCAGATGGCCCTTCACGACACGAACGTGCACCGCTATATGGCGTTCGGTATCGCCGGTCTCTCGGTTCTCGCGGACTCCCTGTCCGCGATCCGGTACGCGAAGGTCAAGCCGATCCGCGATCCGGAGTCCGGTTTGATCAAGGACTTCGAGACCGTCGGCGAATTCCCGTGCTACGGCAACGACGATGATCGCGTCGATCTTCTCGCGAAGGAGCAGACCGAGCTCTTCCTCGCCGCTCTCAAGCGCACCCCTACATACCGCAACGCCGAGCACACGCTCTCGATCCTCACGATCACCTCAAACGTCATGTACGGCAAGAAGACCGGCAACACACCCGACGGACGCCGCGCCGGCGAGCCTTTCGCCCCCGGTGCCAACCCGATGCACGGCCGGGACAAAAGCGGTGCTCTCGCATCCCTCAACTCGGTTGCGAAACTCTCGTATCAGACCTGCAAGGACGGCATCAGCAACACATTTTCCATCATCCCGCAGGCGCTCGGTCATTCGGAAAATGAGCGCTGCCAAAACCTGATCCACATTCTGGACGGCTATTTTGCACAGAACGCTCACCATCTCAATGTCAACGTATTGAACCGCGAGACACTGATCGATGCGATGAACCATCCGGAGAAGTATCCGACGCTGACGATCCGCGTCTCGGGCTACGCCGTGACCTTCAACAAGCTCACCCTCGAGCAGAAGAAGGAAGTCATCTCCCGCACGTTCCACGAGGCGGTGTGATCGCACATCATACCATAACCGTAACAGACACACGACACTATCATACGGGCGGGGCCTTACGCCCCGCCCGGTTTCTTTCGGAGGCACTATGGAAGGCAACATCACCGGCCGCATTCATTCATTTCAGTCCCTCGGAGCCGTCGACGGTCCGGGGCTTCGGTTCGTGATCTTCCTGCAGGGCTGCCCTCTCCGGTGCATGTACTGCCACAATCCCGACACCTGGAACAAAAGCGGCGGCACGGAGTACACAGTCGAAGAGGTGGTCGCGAAGGTCCTTCGCTACTGCACATACTTCGGCAACGACGGCGGCGTGACGGTCTCCGGCGGCGAGGCTTTGCTGCAGGCGCCCTTCGTGAACGCCCTCCTTCATGCGCTCAAGGCGGAGGGGATCAACACCTGCCTGGACACCTCCGGTGTGTTTGTCTCGTCCGAGGAAAATACTGTCCTCGATCTTCTCTCCGTGACCGATCTCGTCATCTGCGACATCAAATTCACAAACGAAAAAGACTACCTCTCATACACGAAAGGCAGTCTTTCCGCTGTTTTAGAGTTTCTGTCCCACACACAAGCTCTCTCTGTACCTCTCTGGGTGCGCCACGTCGTCGTCCCCGGCTACACGGACACCGAGGAGGAAGTGCGCGCCATGGTGTCGCTCGCGCAGCGCTTTGACAATCTTCGCAGGATCGAACTTCTCCCCTTCCGCAAGCTCTGTATCACCAAGTACGAAGCCCTGGGGATTCATTTTCCGTGCGCCGATATTCCGGAGTGCGAGGAAACGACGATCGCGCGTCTTACGCAGTGCATTCCGGAATCGCTGCGATAAGTTTTCGTGTCATTCCCACCGGCACTCGACTCCCCAGATCTCATCCGCACACCGGCTTTCTTCCACCTGCTTTAACGCCTCCCGGAACGAGCTGGTAATGCTTCCCTTGTAAGCGAGCCCTTCGTTCGTATATACGAAAACACTCACACACATATCATAGACATCGACCACCTGGACAAAGCGTCCTGCTTCAAACGCCATGTATCCTCCGCCGGCGTACTCGACAATCTCGTTGGCATCCAGCAGTTTTCCGTATGTTCCGTCCTCTTTCTTTCCGAACACCGTGAGCCTTGCGTTATTTTTCCTATACGCATCCCATTCCCTGTAACCGTCGTTTTCCTCCTGTCCGGTCCACTCGGGGGCCGGAATTGCATTCACGAAGAAAATGTCATCACCGTAATCGGCAAAGATCGACCAGCGAGCCAGTCCTTCGGGCGACTTCGCAACGACGGTGTCATCGCAGAGCACCTCGCCGGTTTTCAGATCGATCAGTCTCACGCGGTACTGTTCTCCGAGGCGATACAGAACCATCATCGTTTTCCCGGTCTTGTCCGTATAAATGGTTTCAATCTCCATCTCCGGATCGAGCGGTGAGAACATCCGAAGCTCATCCGCGAGGGCGGTCGTGATCCCTGTCTCCGCATCGATCGTGTACGGAAGGATGTATATCCCATAGCCGCCGGGGATCAGAGACGTATCCACAACATTTCCCTTCTCCGTATGCGTTTGGAACGTGAAATACATGGCATTTTCCGTCACAGCCGACTCAAAATTCGGGCTGTACGAGTCTTCGCCGATCACTTTCTGCGTCACGTCGAAATAGTTGTATTCCTCATCGATCAGTTCACTGGCAAACTCCCGGACATCATTTTCGAGTACGGGGATCCTGAGAAAATCTGCAAGCTTCTCAGCTGCTTTCGCGGTCGCCCTGTGGTCAACATTGATCCGATTGTCGAACAGGATATCTTCCTCCCAGGGATTCAGGTTCTTATAGTAGGCAGTGTTATAGATCGTCTTGCCGCTGTCAATATCGGGATACTCGGCGTTCTTAATGAACACCAGCGGGCTGTCCTGATCATTCGGCAGACCAAGCTGGTAGATCATCGGATAGTATTCCAGATACTGCGAAAGCCTGACTTCTCTCTTCTCTCCGCCTTCCTCAAGTCCTTCCAGCAATTCCGCGGGCAGGACTTCCTTCAGATAATAGTAATTATACAGATCATAGCTGCGGATATCGTATTCCTTGTAGGGATCGTTGCCCTGCGATTTTATGAGGAACTCCTCGTGTTCTTCATATTCCTTCTTTCGAGCGATGATCTCATCCTTATCCTGAAGCATTTTCGACTCGGTCTTCCATCCGTCCGTATCAAACCGGATCGTATGAACCCATTGCCGGTTGCTCAATTCTGCGACAATGTTGTCCCCCTTCGCGTCCACATGCTCCACGAAAGAGATTCTCAGGCCTTCCGCCGCGCTGACATTTCCCTTTTCGTCTGCTACCGTCAGAACGACACTTTTCTCAAGGTTCCTCATTTTCCGGATAACCGCGACAGAGCCGACCGTGGTCAGCAACAGAACGGTTACCAGTAAGATCATATGTTTTCTCATTGTGTTTTCTCCCTATCTCTTCGTATTGTCTGCCTGCGGATTGCCGAAGTTCTCCGTAAAGCAGCAGATTGTCGCAAGACTTGCCAGAGCAATATAAACTCCCCTTGCGATCGCATCGATTTCGTCATCGATCACTGCATCTTCCGTGTTTCTCCACCGAAAGATCGCGTTTCTGACCGGCGCGAACAGTTTTCCGGTATCCACGATCCCCATAACGCTCACAACGTAGAACAGCCAGAGCAACAGTGTCACAACTCCCAGCACTACGGCAAATGCTCTCACCCGCTTGGCAGCGAAAACCCGGATCGCCGCGATCGCGACAACCCCCGTGTACAGCATCGCAGCCAGCAGGAACACAAGCCATCCCGGAAGCTGATCAATGACTGCCCCGATCGCGTCCGATACAGCTCCGCCTTCGTCCGCAAGCAAACCGAGGAAAGGCCAGCAGGAGCACAGAAGCGCCAGCACCGCGCAGACAATGCCCGATTTTCTGCGCGTTGCGATCCCGACGATCAGAAATCCGACCGGGATCAGTACCGCCCAGCAGTTGAGGATCGCGAATAAACCATCCGTTCTCTTGGCTGCTTCCCCCAACGGCATCCATTCGTCTAAGATCGCGCTCAGCATGAAAAACACATATCCCATCAACAGGAGCACTCTTCCGATCAGATAGTATTCTTTCCGTTTCATCGCATAACCTCCGTGCTTTTTTGTTCTCCATCGTCTCAGTTCCGCGACATTCACCGCGGTTCTCATCGCAGTCAGTTCTTCTTCGCGCCGGTGATCATCTCCAGAGACCGGCTGACGCGGTCCGCCTGGTATCCGTACAGTTTCTTCACGTAATCCACCAGCTTGTCTCCGCTCTCCTCGATATCCACCACCCGGACATCCCCGATGATCGTGCCCTTGCGCAACATCACCGCGCGGTCGATAAACCCTTCAACCTCCTCGATCAGATGCGTCGACAGAACGATTGTCTCCGTCGGTTCCAGAATTCCCAGAAGCACCTTGTAGAAATCCTCCCGGTTGAAGATGTCATGTCCCACAAACGGCTCGTCGAGGAAAATGTAATCCGCTCCCTGGCAGAGTGCCAGGATCACCTCGATCTGGCTCTTCTGACCGGTGGAAAGGTTCTTGATTGCCCGGTACACCGGGTACTCGAAGAACTCCGTCAGCCCGCGAAACCGTTCCTTCCGGAACTTCGGAAAATGTTCCGCATAAAACTCCGCGTGCTCGTTGGCGGACATTTCCGGGAAGAAGCTGAATTCACAGGTCCCGAAGGACAGCCTCGCGATGTTCTTCCGCGTGATCGGCTCCCCGTCCAGAAGGATCTCTCCGCTGTGTCCGAGAAGACCGAGGATACATTTCATCAGCGTCGTCTTGCCCGCACCGTTCTCACCGAACAAGCCGATGATCTCGCCCTGTCCGATCGACAGATTGATGTCCGTAAGGGCCTTTACGGTCCTTCCGTAACATTTTCCGAGGTTTTTTATCTCCACCATATCAGTGTCCTCCAAACATTCAGTGAAATCGTATCCGGCAGTCGCTCGGGCTTCGTATTGCCGTGGTAGTAAAGCAGGAAAAGCAAGCCTAGTAAGACGCAGGCGGCCAAAGTGGCGAAAACTGTCAGCAGCGGGATCGCGAGACATCTCCGGTGCAGTTCTGAGCCGCTGCTCAGCCGCTTCATCACGTAGATGCTTTTTGCCGGCCGGTAAAAACTCCGGTAATTGAGTATCACTTCCACAAGCGCGATCACAAAGCACACGGGAAACAGGATGAACACGTTCGCCATGAACTCATTGATGTCAGCCTGCCGGTAATGAAACACCGTCTCGCTCCCCTTCGGCAGTACAGGCCACATACAGTCTCTTCCCTCACCGCCGCGATACTCGTACATCACATCCCCGATCCGGATCGTGTCGCCTGCTCTGATGTAGGAAACATAGACATAATCTCTGTTTCCTTCCTCGTTCGTATAATATACGGTCAGGCCCTTCCATTCGTCGTTGTTTATCGAGTCTTCCAGAAAACGTACGAAGAACAACAGCGAGCTGAAAATGACGATCGCGACGATCAGAATAACCATCAGTTTATAATGCATGTGGCGCCTGCCGGCCCCCTCATTTCCCATGCAGTAACCGGCAAACAACCGGTCATCGGTCTTCTTCATTTTCCGTAATTTCCTTTCCACTGTGCAAATGTCTGATGCTCAGAATGACCGTGAGCAGCGTTCCCAATGCGATAAAGAACAGGATCTCCGCCCTCCAGCCAAACATGAACAGAAGCGATGCCAGGATCAGGACAACAATTCCGACTCCGCGTGCCGCGCTCCTGCCGCTGTCCATTGAGATGCATCCGCAGGCGATCCCGCTGCAGACTACGCAACAGATTCCGCGAAGCAGGTTCTTCCAGTCAAATGCGGGGATCACGTAGCGGAAAAACGGTGTGTAAAGAATGGCTACCACGACTCCCTGCTTTCCGGTGGTGTTCCATTTGGACGAATTGTGGATCAGTCCCGCCACACCGACCGTGATGATCTCCACCTGCCAGAGCATCAGGAAGAACAGCACACACGCCACGATCTCCCACACGAGAACTCTCTGCTCAGAGATCTGAAGTCTTGCCAGCATCGTCCGCTTCCGGTTCTTTCCGGAGATGATCTCCGAGCACAGAAGCGCAACCATGAGCGATCCAACCGCAAAAACGATCATGAACAAAACCTCGATACCCCCGCCGCTGAACGCCGGCGTGCGCTCTCCGAGACACAGAAGCAGATACACTGAAAGCGTGAGCAGCGGAATACACGCAAACACGATCAGGATCCATTTCATTTTCAGCCGCAGCACAAGCGACAGCACGGATAAATTCTCTTTCATTGGTTCGTACCTCCGTTATTCTTCCATCGATCAGTCGATGTCTGTCCCTGTTCCGGTATCCTCCCAGAACTTCGCGATCAGCCTCAGGGCCTCATCGCGGCTGATTCCCATCTGTCGTAACGACTCCGTAATGCTTCGGATATCATCGCTCAGGAGGTCCTCCCGCAGTTTAACAATCTTCTCTTCACTCAGCTTCATAACGCTCTTCGCCCCCGTCTGTGACTCGATCAGATCATCTTCCTCCAGCATATGGAATGCTTTCTGCACGGTGTTCGGGTTGATCCCGAGGAGTGCCGAAAGCACTCGTCGCGATGGCAGTTCGTCACCGTCCCGGATGGTTCCCGCGACCGCCCCGCGCTTGATGTACAGAAGGATCTGCAGATAGATCGGAGTCCCGTCGGTCGGCTTAAATGTCTCAAATGAAATCATTTCATGCACCGTTCCTTTTCTACTGTCGCAATTACTATCGTGCCCCCACGCCCAAACCGTATTAGTCATGTAATACGGTTGACTGTATTATGGGACTAATACACTTTCGTGTCAATACCTTTTTTGAAAGTTTTTTCGAAGCACGAAAAAAGACGACAGTCCGGATCGGACTGCCGCCTCAAATCGTTCATTTTCCCTTGTATTACTGCAATACCGGAGGCTTGCTGAGAACGTCAGCGATAATCTCTACCGCCTCATCGACCAACGCTTCGGTGTGCGACGCCATGTAACTCGTGCGCAGCAGGCACTCGGTCGGAGCTGTCGCAGGCGGAAGAACCGGATTGACATAGACGCCCGCATCGTAGACCTGCTTCGCGCGGATCAGCGTGGTGTCCATATCGTATGTGTAGATCGGAATGATCGGTGTATCGCTCATGCGGATGCGGATGCCGCGATCCAGAAATCCTTTTCTCGCGCGTGCGGAGATCGCCTGCAGTTTCTGCGGCAGAGAAGGATCTCTTTCAAGGATGCGAAGAGCCGTCAACGCTACCGCGCAGCTTGCCGGCGTGATGGACGCCGAAAAGATGAACGGGCGCGAATTGTGTCTGACATAGTTGGCCACTCTCTCACTCGTAGCCATGTATCCGCCGAGCGAAGCCAGTGACTTGGAAAATGTTCCCATGTAGATATCGACATCGTCTTCCAGGCCGAAATAGCTCGCCGTTCCGCGGCCGCCCTCTCCGATGACACCGAGTCCGTGCGCATCGTCGACCATAACGCGCGCGCCGTATTTCTTCGCAAGAGCAACAATCTCCGGAAGTTTGGCAATATCGCCGCCCATGCTGAACACGCCGTCCGTCACGATCAGGCAGCCAGAGGTCTCCGGAACTTTCTTAAGCTGTTCCTCAAGGTCCTCCATATCGGCATGGCGATACCGAAGCATTGTGCCGTAGCTCAATTTGCAACCGTCGTAAATGCTCGCATGGTTCTCGCGGTCGCAGATGACATAGTCATGTCTTCCGACCAGGCAGCTGATGATGCCGAGATTGGTCTGGAATCCCGTGGAAAATGTCACTACGCTCTCCTTGTGCAGGAAATTCGCAAGCTCATTCTCCAGCTCCAGATGAAGCTGAAGGGTACCGTTCAGAAAGCGCGAGCCAGAGCAGCCCGAGCCGTATTTTTCGAATGCCTTAATCCCGGCTTCCACAACCTCAGGATGCGTGGTCAATCCCAGGTAATTGTTGGAGCCGAGCATGATGCGCCGTTTGCCCTCCATGATGACTTCCACATCCTGACGGCTCTCAAGCGCATGAAAATAAGGATATACCCCCGCTTCCTTAGCTTCCTCAACCCTTGTGAACTTCAAACATTTTTCAAACAGATCATCCATAAGCGGTGCCACACTCCCCCGTAAATAATCTTGTATGTTCAAGCGCAAAAAATGCGCTCCCTCAAAACATTTTATCGTATTTTATGACAAATGGCAAGAAAAACTGAATAAACAAACTATTAAATCAACGGTTTCTGTTGGATTATTCGAATATATGTCCTTATCACAAAGCAAAAGGACCGGTTTCCCGATCCTTCTGCTCTATCGTACTCGCGTACGTTGAATTTCTTATGGATCCGACACTCGCGTGTCAGGCTTGTGATTACATCAGTTGATGCTTCTCTTCACATAGTGCGTGTGGAGGATCTCATGAGCCTTGTGGCTGCCGAACTCACCGAAGAACTCCTCGTAAACCTTCTTGATGGAAGGATTCTCATGGGACTTGCGGAGCGTCTTGGCAGCATCATTATCATAGAGAGCCTTAGCGCGAAGACCGCGTACATCCACGAAGTTGCGAACCTCGGAGTCTACGAGAGGCTGGCCGCCGCCGTTGATGCAGCCGCCCGGGCAAGCCATGATCTCGATGAAGGTGTAAGGCGAAGTGCCGGCCTTGATCTGATCCATGATGATACGAGCGTTAGCAAGCGAAGAAGCAACAGCAACCTTAACCTCAAGACCGCCTACATTGTAGGTAGCTTCCTTGATACCCTGCATACCGCGGACTTCTTTGAAGTCAACAGCGGTGAGCTCCTCACCGGTGATAACCTCAACAGCGGTACGGAGAGCTGCCTCCATAACACCGCCGGTAGCACCGAAGATAACAGCTGCACCGGTGGACTCGCCGAGCGGATCATCGAACTCGCCGTCCGGAAGGGCTGCGAAATCAATGTCATTTCTCTTGATCATGCGGGCAAGCTCGCGGGTCGTGATGGAGATGTCAACATCCGGGATTCCCGGAACTGCGCTCTGGTCTCTCGTAACCTCGAACTTCTTCGCGGTACAAGGCATAACGCCTACACAAACGATCTTCGCAGGATCGATGCCCATCTTCTGTGCGTAGTAGGTCTTCACGGTAGCGCCGAACATCTGCTGAGGAGACTTGCAGCTCGAGAGATGTGCGATCTGCTCCGGGTAGTAGGTCTCGCAGAACTTCACCCAGCCGGGCGAGCAGGACGTGATCATCGGCAGAACGCCGCCGTTCTTCACGCGCTCAACAAGCTCGGTAGCTTCCTCAACGATCGTGAGGTCTGCTGCGAAATCGGTATCGAATACCTTGTCAAAGCCGAGTGCACGGAGTGCGGTAGCAAGCTTGCCCTCAACATCCGTTCCGATCGGCATACCGAACTCCTCACCGAGCGTAGCACGCACGGACGGAGCAGGCTGTACAACAACGATCTTCTCGGGATCAGCCAGAGCTTCCTCAACCTTGTAGGTGTCATCCTTCTCATAGAGAGCGCCGGTAGGACATGCAACGATACACTGACCGCAGTGTACGCAGCTCGTGTCTGCCAGGCCCATGTCAAATGCACTGCCGATGCAGGACGCGAAACCACGGTTGTTCGGTCCGATCACGGCGATTCCCTGAACCTTCTCGCAGGCGCCTACGCAGCGACGGCAGAGAACGCACTTGTTGTTGTCGCGTACCATATGTACAGCGGACGTATCCTTCTCGTACTCAGGACGGAAGCCCTCGTACAGTTTCTCATCCTCAACGCCGAGCTCGTTGCAGAGCTTCTGGAGCTCGCACTTGCCGCTGCGCACGCAGGACAGACACTTGCGGTCGTGCGTGGAGAGAATGAGCTGCAGCGTCTTTCTTCTGGAATCCAGAACCTTTGCGCTGTTTGTCTTGATCTCTGCGCCCTCATCGGAAGCCGCAAGAGGATACATGCAGGCAGCTACCAGTCCGCGGGCCTTGGTGGACTCCACGAGACAGATACGGCAGTCGCCGACTTCATTCGTATCACGAAGGAAGCACAGGGTCGGAATCTTAACACCCGCCTTATGGGCAGCGTCCAGGATCGTAGTTCCTTCCGGAACCGAAACCGGGATTCCGTTAACTTTCACATTAACCATCTTAATCTCATCTGCCATAGTTGTTTCCTTCCTTATTGTTTACTAATCGCCTTGAACTTGCAGTTCGCCATGCAGGCGCCGCACTTCACGCACTTCGAGGAATCGATTGCCATCGACGCAAGCTTGTGGCCGGGTGCGATGTAATCGGTTCTGCTGATAGCGTCAGCCGGGCAGTTCTTCGCGCAGAGACCGCAGCCGATACACTTGTCCTGATCGATGCTGAACTGAAGGAGATCCTTGCAGACGCCTGCCGGGCACTTCTTGTCAACGATGTGGGCAATGTACTCGTCACGGAAGTAACGAAGCGTGGAGATGATCGGGTTCGGAGCCGTCTGGCCGAGTGCGCAGAGAGAACTCTTCTGCAGATGTGCAGCCAGCTTCTCAAGGCGATCCAGATCATCCATCGTAGCCTGACCCTTGGTAATCTTCTCGAGAATCTCGAGCATACGTCTCGTACCGATACGGCACGGTGCGCATTTACCACAGGACTCATCTACGGTAAACTCAAGGAAGAATTTGGCGATATCAACCATACAGTTGTCTTCGTCCATTACGATCAGACCGCCGGAACCCATCATGGAACCGATCGCGATCAGGTTGTCGTAATCCATCGGAACATCCATCTGCGAAGCAGGGATGCATCCGCCGGACGGACCACCGGTCTGAGCAGCCTTGAACTTCTTGCCGTTCGGAACGCCGCCGCCGATCTCCTCGACAACTTCGCGGAGCGTGGTACCCATCGGAATCTCAACAAGACCGGTGTTCTGGATCTTGCCGCCGAGTGCGAATACCTTCGTACCCTTGGACTTCTCGGTTCCCATTGCTGCGAACCACTCCGGTCCTCTCATGATGATCTGCGGAATGTTAGCCCAGGTCTCAACGTTGTTGAGAATGGTAGGACGCTCAAACAGACCCTTGACAGCCGGGAACGGCGGTCTCGGTCTGGGCTCGCCCCTGTGACCCTCGATGGAGGTCATAAGAGCCGTCTCCTCACCACAGACGAATGCGCCTGCACCGAGGCGAAGGCCGATATCGAACTTGAAGCCGGTGCCGAGGATGTTGTCGCCCAACAGGCCGTACTCTCTCGCCTGCTTGATGGCGATCTCGAGACGCTGAACAGCGATCGGGTACTCAGCACGAACATAGATGTAACCCTGGGAAGAACCGATGGTATAACCGGCGATGGCCATAGCCTCAAGCACTACGTGAGGGTCGCCCTCGAGAACGGAACGATCCATGAATGCACCCGGGTCGCCCTCGTCGGCGTTACAGCAAACATACTTCTGGTCAGCCTTGTTGGCCTTCGCGAACATCCACTTACGGCCGGTCGGGAAACCTGCGCCGCCGCGGCCGCGGAGACCGGAGTCAAGGAGAATCTGGATAACATCGTCGGGAGTCTTCTCGGTGAGCACCTTAGCAAGAGCCTGGTAGCCGCCCGTACCGATGTACTCGTCAATGTTCTCCGGATCAATGACACCGCAGTTGCGAAGAGCAACACGGTTCTGCTTCTTGTAGAAATCCGTCTCGTGCATCGAGATGATGCCGTTCG
>CAMKRZ010000003.1 GCA_946415315.1 uncultured Lachnoclostridium sp.
TCTGTAACTATTATTTAATTATTTGACCTGTCTACTTGACAGAGGGCTGATCATTGTTCGGATGCGGATCAGCTCCTTTTTTGTCATTCTACACCTGTATAATTTTTTCTTTCTCATCCTTGACAATTGAAAAGCGTTCGTATATTATAGTAATGTTGGATTTTTTCTGACATTTTTGTCAGTACAATTGAATATATGGAGGTGCAATTCATGCCAGAAGCATTTTTCCCGATTCTGGTTGCGGCTCAGGGCGGTGCCTTGGTACCTGTCTTGATCGCCGTATTTGTCACCGCGATTGTCACCGCCATCGTTGCAATAATCGTAAGCATGAAGGTCCTTGTTCCTCTTCGTATGAAGGAGTACGAGGCTGAGGTCGGTTCTGCGGAACAGCGTTCGAAGGAGATCATCGACGACGCGAACCGCAGCGCGCAGAAGATTGCAGCGACGGCAAAGAAAGAGGCTCTTCTGGAAGCAAAAGAAGAAGCTCTTCGGGCAAAGAACGAATCGGACCGTGAGATTAAGGAGAGAAGAGCCGAGGTTCAGCGGTACGAGAAGCGAGTGACACAGAAAGAGGAGAATCTGGACAGAAAGCTGGAGTCTTTGGAGAAGAAAGAAGCCCGCATGACGCAGAAGGAGCAGGATCTCGACCGAAAGCTTGAAGAAGCGAACGAGTACTGTGACAAGCAGATTGCGGAACTGGAGAGAATTTCCGGACTCACCTCCGATAAGGCAAAGGAATATCTTTTAAATTCGGTCAAGGAAGACGTTAAGCATGAAACTGCGGTAATGATCCGCGAGCTGGAAAGCGAAGCCAAAGAGACGGCCGACAAGCGCGCAAAGGAACTGATCGTCAATGCGATCCAAAAGTGCGCTGCCGACCACGTGGCGGAAGCTACCATATCCGTGGTGCAGTTACCGACCGACGAAATGAAAGGACGCATCATCGGTCGCGAGGGTAGAAATATCCGTACGATCGAGACGCTCACCGGTATCGACCTGATCATCGATGACACGCCGGAAGCCGTGATCCTGTCCGGCTTCGATCCGATCCGCCGCGAGATCGCGAGAATCGCTCTCGAGAAACTCGTTGTCGACGGTCGTATCCATCCCGCGCGCATCGAGGAGATGGTTGACAAGGCACAGAGAGAGGTGGAGAACATCATCCGCGAAGAAGGTGAGGCCGCTGTCATTAAGACCGGCGTACACGGACTTCATCCGGAGATGGTTCGTTTGCTCGGCAAGATGAAATACCGTACCAGTTACGGTCAGAATGCACTCAAGCATTCCATCGAAGTTTCCCTGTTGTCCGGCCTTCTTGCCGGCGAACTGGGCGCAGACGTACGTCTTGCCAAGCGTGCAGGTCTCCTTCATGATATCGGCAAATCCGTCGATCACGAGATGGAAGGCACGCATGTGCAGATCGGTATCGACATTTGCAAGAAATACAAGGAATCCCCCGTTGTCATCAACGCAGTCGCTTCCCATCACGGAGATTGCGAGCCTACATCGATCATTTCGTTCATCGTGCAGGCAGCTGACACGATCTCGGCAGCACGCCCCGGCGCACGCCGCGAAACCTTGGATACGTATACCAACAGACTGAATCAATTAGAAGATATTGCCAACAGCTTTAAAGGAGTGGAGAAGTCTTTCGCCATTCAGGCAGGCCGGGAGGTCCGTGTTATGGTCATCCCCGAGCAGGTCAGCGACGACGATATGGTTCTCATCGCAAGAGAACTGTCGAAGAAGATCGAATCCGAGCTTGAGTACCCCGGACAGATCAAGATCAGCATGATCCGGGAGTCCAGAGTCACCGATTACGCCAAGTAAGCAGATTACAGAAGGATTATAGATTACCTTCGTGATCGGACTTGCTTCGGTGATCAGAATCGCAGTAAAGACAAGTCATCAGGACCGAACAGAAATGTTCGGTCCTTCTTGCATTCCGGGAGCGCATATTGCCCAACAAAGCGCGGTTTTCTCGCGTTTTTTCGTGACTTTTTTTCGTAAAATAGGGCTTGCCTTTTGCGATGATGTATACTAAAATGCAATTTGTATTGTATGCATGTCGACACAAAAAGTGCAATATCAAAGAAAGGTAAGAATTGTCATGTCGTTATCACTCTCCGTCAAAGGACTGTCCGTAAAACCGTCATCCACACTTGCGATCACAGCAAAAGCCAAAGAACTTCGTGCACAGGGACTCGATGTCGTCGGGTTCGGTGCCGGAGAACCGGACTTTGACACCCCTGTCAACATTCGCAATTCCGCGAAGGAGGCTCTCGACCGCGGTATCACCAGATACACGCCCGCTGCCGGTATGCCGGAACTTCGCAAGGCGATCAGCCGCAAGTTTGAGCGAGTCAACGGACTTCACTATGCACCGGAGCAGATCATCGTAAGCAACGGAGGAAAGCACGCGCTGACCAACATTTTCCAGGCGATCCTCAATCCCGGCGACGAGGTGATCATCCCGAGTCCGTTCTGGCTGAGCTATCCCGAGATCGTGAAGCTTGCGGACGGTGTTCCGGTTTTCGTGACCTGCGATGTGAACGACAATTTCAAGATAACGCCCGAAAAACTGGCCGCTGCCTGCAACGAGCACACGAAAGCTCTTGTACTGAATTCCCCGAACAACCCGACCGGTATGGTGTACACAAAGGCGGAACTTGAGGCACTTGCGAAAGTGATCGTCGAGAAGGATATTTATGTGGTTTCCGACGAGATCTACGAGAGCCTTGTGTACGAGGATGTCGAGCAGGTCAGCATCGCTTCGCTCGGTGAGGACATTTACAATCACACGATCACCTGCAACGGTATGGCGAAAGCATATGCGATGACCGGATGGCGCATCGGCTACACGGGAGCGCCGCTGCCGGTAGCGAAAGTTATGGCGAGCATCCAGAGCCACCAGACTTCCAACCCGAACTCCGTGGCACAGTTCGCGTCGATCGAGGCGTTTGACGGTCCTCAGGATTCCGTGACCGCAATGCGTCATGAGTTTGATCGCCGCCGTGTATATATGTGCGAGCGCATCGCGAAAATGCCCTATGTGAAGGCTGTCACGCCGAAGGGTGCATTTTACGTGTTTGTCAACATCGGAGAGACACTTACCAGGAAGTACAAGGGAGAGGTCGTCGGAACCGTCGAGAAACTTGCGAAGATCCTGATCGAGGATTACCTCACGGCTGTGATCCCGTGCCGCGATTTCGGTCGCGAGGATCATGTTCGTCTTTCCTACGCGATCAGCATGGAGCAGATCGGAAAGGGTCTCGACCGTATCACGCAGTTCCTTGCGGATCTTACGGACTGACATCGGAAAATTACATTTCAGGCAGAAGGAGATTTCCTTCTGCCTTTTTTCATGCTATAATAGATCCATTATATGTGGGAGGTATCCGCCATGAGGATGTACGATGTGATCACTGCCAAAAAGCGCGGGCTGGAGCTTACCGATGACCAGATCGCCTACGTTGTAAAAGGATTTACCGCAGGGGAGATCCCGGACTATCAGATGTCGGCGCTTCTGATGGCAATCTGCCTGAAGGGTCTCAACATGCGCGAGACAACTACGCTGACTCTCGAGATGGCAAAGAGCGGAGATATGCTTGATCTCTCTGCAATCCGCGGCATCAAGGCGGACAAGCATTCGACAGGCGGAGTCGGAGACAAGACGACACTGATCGTTGCTCCGATCGTCGCATCCCTGGGAATCCCCGTAGCCAAGATGTCCGGTAGAGGCCTCGGTCACACCGGCGGCACGATCGATAAGCTGGAGAGTATTCCCGGCTTCCGCACTACGATCCCGGCGGACGAATTCATCCGCAACGTCAATGAGATGAAACTGGCAGTCGCCGGACAGAGCGCAAATCTTGCGCCCGCCGATAAGAAAATGTACGCGCTCCGCGACGTTACCGCCACCGTGGACAACATTTCCCTCATCGCATCGAGCATTATGAGCAAGAAGCTTGCCTCCGGCGCGAACGTGATCGTTCTCGACGTAAAGACCGGAAGCGGAGCGTTCATGAAAACATTTGAGGATTCAGCTGCCCTTGCCGAGGCGATGGTTACGATCGGCAACAACTGCGGACGCAGGACGTACGCGATCATCACCGATATGAACCAGGTGCTCGGGCGCTACGTCGGCAACTGGCTTGAGGTGCGAGAAGCAATCGATATCCTGAAAGGACAGGGAGACGAGGAACTCCGTCTTGTGAGCATTACGCTCGCCTCGTACATGATACTCGGATGCGGTGTCGCGGCGAGTCTCGATGAGGCGCGCACCCTCGCGGAAAATGCGATCACAAGCGGCGCGGCATTTGCCAAATTCCGCGAGTTTGTCGAACGCCAGAGCGGCGACGTTCGGTTCATCGACGATCCTGCTTCTATGACCGCCGCTGACTTCGAAGTTCCCGTGTATGCTCCGTGTGACGGTTTCATCAGCGAGATTAATGCAGAAGAAGTCGGAATGGCCAGCCTGTTGCTCGGCGGAGGACGAGAAAAGAAGGAGGATTCGGTCGATCCGCTGGTCGGTTTGCGCGTGGATCTCAAGGTAGGTGACAAGGTGAAAGCGGGTCAGCTGCTCGGTGTTCTGTACGCCGACGACGAAGCGCGGATCGAAGCCGCGAAAGAGCGGTTTGCCGGTGCTTTCCGGTATACCGGTGAATCTGTGAACGCCGTACCTCCAATCTACGCATATGTAGACGAAAACGGTGTCCACAAAGTGTAACAGACCACAATTTATAGTTTTGAACGAGGATTTGTCCACCATATATTGTTGACAAATCCTCTTGTTTTGTTTATAATCAGTATGATGCGGAAATGTGTATATGGAGTATCGGTATGTGGCTGTGGATATTGATTGTCATCGGGATCGCTGTTGCGGGTTTTACGGTATATCAATGCGTCGCCCAGAGACTTCTTCAGATTGAAAAGATGACCTTTCATCCTGCCCGCGCAAGTCAGTTCGCCGAAGAATTACCGCAGAAGATCGTCGTATTTTCCGATCTTCATAACCATCGATTCGGCAAGGACAACGTGCGGCTGGTTGCTGCGATCGCAGCGCAGGATCCGGATATCATATTGATCCCCGGCGACCTTCTGGTCGGACATCGTTCGCATTTCGAGGTTGCTGCAAAACTGCTTCAGAAACTCGCTGCGTTAGACAAGCCGATCTACATATCACTCGGAAACCATGAGAGCGGCACGAAAGAGTGCCATCCCGAACTGTACGAAGAGTTCCTGAGAGATTCTGTCCACGACAATATCCACATACTGGACAACCGTTGTGAATACATCTCGGAACATGTAGCCGTGTGCGGGCTGACGCTGCCGATGGAAGTGTACAGCAAGAGAGGCCGCAGGGTGAGTGTATCGCAGGAGGACATGGCAAAGATCAAGCCTGCTCCGAAGAACGATGACTTCCGCATTTTGATGGCTCATACGCCGTATTACTTTGACGCGTACGCTGAGTACGGTGCAGACCTTGTTCTGTCCGGGCATATCCACGGAGGGATCATCCGGTTTCCGCTGTTGGGCGGTCTGATCTCCCCACAGCTGGAGTTGTTTCCGAAGTATGATGCAGGACTGTACGAGAAAGGCTCAACAACGATGATCGTCACACGCGGACTGGGGACACATTTTCCGCCGATCCGCATTGCAAACCGGCCCGAGATCATTGTGATCCGCCTGTCATGCGAATGACACGGACCAGATGCTCCGACTGCCATGTTAGAAACACAGTAAGATTTCACAAAGCAGATAAATAAACTTGTCCCGCAACTGATACGGGGTTACAGAAAGGAGAGTGTCATGGGCGTTTCCGTCACGTTGGATGCGTTCGAAGGTCCTCTGGATCTTCTGATCCATCTGATTGAGAAAAATAAAGTGAATATCTATGACATTCCGATCGCGATGATCACGGATCAGTACATGGAGTATGTTTCCGAGATTCAGCGTCTTCAGATGGACAACATCAGCGAGTTCATGGTGATGGCTGCCTATCTTCTCAAGATTAAGTCGGAAATGCTTCTTCCTGCTCCTGCGGAGGAGGAAGCCGTAGATCCGAGAGCAGAGCTTGTCGAACGCCTCATTGAGCACAAGATGTATCAGTACGCATCACAGGATCTCAAGGATCGTCAGGTCGAGGCGGCAAGACATCTTTATCGGGAAGCAAGCGTTCCGCCTGAGGTTTCCGCTTATGAGGAGGAAGTATCGGCTGAGGATGTCGTAGGCGATCTGCAGCTCTCGGAGCTGAGCCGCATTTTCCGCGATATCATGAACCGTCAGGAAGCGAAGATCGATCCGATCCGAAGCGCGTTCGGCAGGATTGAGAAGGAGGAGATCAACTTCCGGGACAAGGTCATGAAAATTCAGGAATACGGCATTGAGCATAAGCATTTTTCGTTCCGCAGACTGTTGGAGAAGGCTACGGACCGGATTGAGATCATCGTCACATTCCTGGGAATCCTGGAGCTTATTCATCTCGGGAGAATGCTGATACGTCAGAGCCGGCTGTTTGATGATTTTGAAATTGATTATGTCGCCAATGATGTTGTTGCGATCGAATCGTTTGCATAAGGAAGGTCACAACCTATGACGGATAAGAAAGCGTCCATCGAAGGAATCCTCTTCACGATGGGCGATGCGGTGGAGGGAGAGCGGATCGCAGCTGCGCTTGAGATGACTCCTGAGGAGTTTCAGGAGCAGATTGACGAGCTGATCCGCGAATATGAAGATACGGCGCGCGGCATGATGATCATGCGTGTCGGAACAAAATACCAGATGTGCACTAAGACATCGTGCTATGAGGATCTGATCAAACTGTGTCACGTTCCGAAGAAACACAGCCTCACGGACGTCATGCTGGAAACACTGGCGATCATCGCGTACAAACAGCCGGTAACCAGAATGGACATCGAGGCGATCCGCGGCGTGAACAGTGATTTTACGATCAACAAGTTGCTGGAGTATCATTTAATCTGCGAACTCGGACGACTGGAAGCCCCGGGCCGCCCGATCCTGTTCGGAACCACGGATGATTTCCTGCGAAGCTTTGGGGTGACCTCCATCGAAGATCTGCCTTACATCGGTCCGGAAATGGTGGAGGAGTTCAAGCAGGAAGCGGAAGAGGAAGCTACGATTGGAGTTTAAGGATTTTCTAACCAAAGCCTTTATCAAGAGCTATGCGCAGAGTGACGAAGTCTATGCGGATGGCTTTTCGTATTACCGCAACGGCCGTGTGACGCACGGTGTCGCTTCCAAGGACAAGCGTGTATTCCAGTTTACGGTCAAAGGCAACTACAACTACAAGGTTCAGGTGCGCCTTACGGACTCACTGTCTTGCACGTGTACGTGTGCCAATCTGTCCAAAAACAGCGGCATCTGCAAACACATCATCGCTTCCCTTTTGTTCCTCAACCAGTTCGAGCGCACGGCGAAGGCAAGTGCCGATCTCTCCCCTGAGGAACAAAAGAACGGTCAGATCCTGAACTACTACAGCGAGCTCGAATCCGGTGTTGCGCACTGCGAGACCGGTCATGTGGAAGCGATGTTTTTCTACAGCGGCATTCTTCGTCAACCGAAGGATCATATCATCATGCGCATCTCGATGGGATCCGGTCGCTGCTATAAGGTGCAGTCCGTCAAGAAAATGCTGGAGTCCATTCGCGCGGGACAGAGTTTCATCCTGGGCAAGAATTTTACGTACCGCAAAGATATTGTCGAGTTCGATGAGAGTTCCCGCAGGGTTCTCGATTATCTCTCGGAGTTGTTTGAACTCGAGGAACGTTATGAGATCGCGGGAGAGCGTTCCGTCTTCCAGAAAAATGACATTGTTCTGTCCAAGAACATGTTCCTTGAAGTGCTGCGCCGTCTCGGCGGAGATCCGTTCGGGCTTGTGATCAACGGCCGCCTTCTGGAGGATGTACATTTTGTCGACGGAAATCCGTATATTTCCTACGATATCGATGCGGATGAGGATTTCGTATCGCTCGGATACACCGACAATTCGCGCGTATTCCCGATTGCTGCGGACGGAAGCCTTCTTCTTTACGACCGGATGCTTTACCATCCGAATAATACGTTCACCAAGAACTATCTTCCGATCTACAACAACCTTTCCCGGGACGGTTCTCCCATGGTATTCCGCGGGGAACATGCGAGACGTTTCCTTGAGGATGTTCTGCCGAAGCTCAGCAACTCGATGAGTGTCGAAATACCGGCAGCGCTGGCTGAGCGTTACCTCACATTCCCGCTGCAGGCCGGCATGAATCTCGATTATATCAACGGTGACATCCGCGGCGAGTTGTTTTTCACGTACGGTGACTATACATTCAACAGTTTTGCCGAGCCGGATATCCGGGAGTTCATCCTGGTGCGCGACAAGGACGGAGAGCAGGCGCTGCTTGATAAACTGAAGAAGCTCGGCTTTGAGTCCCACAACGGGTACTTCCTGTTGCGTGAGACGGAAGCGATCTTTGATTTCATATCAGGAGACCGCGACGGACTGGACAGCATGTGCGAGCTTCGCTATTCCGATTCATTCCGCTCACTCCGGATCAGCAAGGGCGAGAAGGTATCGTACGGTGTGCACATGAAATCCGGTGAGGATTACATGACGCTCGACGTTTCGTACGATGATGTTCCGAAGAAGGAACTTTCTGACATTTTCCGTTCCATCAAACTCAAGAAGAAGTACTACCGCCTGAAGGACGGCAATTTCCTTCTTCTTGACACCGATACGATCCGGCAGTCGGTTCAGTTTATCCGCTCGCTGTCCGGATCCTCCAAACCGATCCGGGAAGACGGCATTGTGATCGACCGCTCACAGGTCAGTTATCTGGAGCAAATGCTTCGCCGTATCGGTTCGGACTTCCATATTGACGACTGCATCTATAAGCTTCTCGATACCTTAAATCATCCGCCGCATCGTGATTGTCCGCCGGAGATCGTCGCCGATGTCAGGCCATACCAGTTGGCCGGCTTCGAGTGGATGTGCAATCTTGCGGACAATCGAATGGGCGGTATTCTCGCCGATGACATGGGTCTCGGCAAGACGCTGCAATCCATCATGTACCTCGTCACACTGCCGAAGGACAGCCGACGCATGGTCGTTTGTCCGACGTCTCTGATGTACAACTGGAAAGATGAGTTCGAGAATTTTGCTCCGTCGCTCACGTGTGACATCGTGTGCGGCACGCCCGAGGAGCGCCGCAGGATCATCAAGGAGAGTAACGCGCAGGTACTGATCACGTCCTACCCGCTGATCCGCAGGGATCTGCAGTATTACAGGGACATCACATTTTCCGCGGTGATCATCGACGAAGCGCAGAACATCAAAAACAGTGCTTCCATGAACGCGCAGAGCGTGAAGAACCTGAACACGCAGACGCGGTTCGCGCTGACCGGTACCCCGATTGAAAATTCTCTCTCGGAAATCTGGTCGATCTTCGACTTTGTCATGCCCGGTTACCTGTTCTCGCATCCGAAGTTTGTGAACGAATACGAGAAGCCGATCATGAACAATAACCAGGAGATACTTGCGCAGCTTAATCTCCGCATCCAGCCGTACGTGATGCGCCGTATGAAGCAGGACGTTCTCTCGGAGCTTCCCGAGAAGACGGAAGAGAAGATTCTCGTGGATCTCTCGGACGATCAGAAGAAACTGTATGCCTCCTACCTGGAAAGCTACCGCGGAGAATTCCGGCTTGACGATGAGGAGAGCATCAACGAGAACCGCATGCAGATCCTCAGCGCATTGATGCGTCTTCGCCAGATCTGCTGCCATCCTGCAACCTTTATGACCAATTACGAGGGCGGCAGTTCCAAGATGGACCTCCTGATGGAACTGATCGAGCAAGCGATCGCCTCCGGTCACCGGATGCTCGTATTTTCCCAGTTCACGTCGATGCTCGAACTTGTTCAGAAAGAACTGGACAGCCGAAACATCGCGTGCTTCTGCATCCGCGGTGAGACGAAGGTTGCGGACCGAAGCGCATACGTGAAGCGCTTCAACGAAGGTGAGAACAGTGTCTTCCTGATCTCGCTGAAGGCCGGTGGAACCGGTCTGAATCTGATTGGGGCCGACACGGTTATCCACATCGATCCCTGGTGGAATCCTGCGGTCGAAGACCAGGCGACCGACCGTGCTTACCGGATCGGTCAGACGAAAAATGTACACGTGATCAAGCTGCTCACCAAGGGCACGATCGAAGAGAAGATATACCGCCTGCAACAGAAGAAGCAACGCCTTGCGGAGGCGATCATCGAGCGGCAGGAGGACCTGATCGGAAAGCTTACGAAGGAAGAACTGCTTGAGATTTTTTCGTGACATATGACGAAAACGCTGATTGATATCAGCGTTTTCGAATATATAGGGGGAGGAGAAATACTATGATCGGTTGTCCGAATTGCGGCAATAAACTTGTATTCGACATTGATTCACAGAAGATGAGATGCAAGTATTGTGACTCGTACTACCTGATCTCCGTGGCTTCCAAATGGTCAAAGGACGCCGAGGAGCAGAAGACGGAAGACTCCGACAACAGCATGGAGATCACGACATTTACGTGTTCGCAGTGCGGCGCGGAGATTTCCGCGGACAGCGACGAAGCGGTTACCTGGTGCAGTTTCTGCGGTTCTCCCGCGACACTCACAAGCCGCCTGACGCGCATCCGCAGGCCTGATGTCGTCGTTCCGTTTCGCAAGAACAAGGAAGCGTGTGTCCAGAAATATAAGGAGATAGCGCGCAAACAGATTTATGCGCCCCGCGACCTGATCCGCCACGGCGATGCGGACGGTTTCCGCGGTATCTACATGCCGTACTGGACATACGATATCAGCAGAAGCGGCCCGTTTAGTTTTCAGGGAGAGCAAACGCAACGCTATAGCGAGGATACAAATCTGGTCATCAAATACCGTATCGACGGTCAACTCAACAGCAACTACAACGGACTTTCCCACGACGCATCACAGACGTTTGACGACTATGTGAGTGAGCGGATCGCGCCGTACATTTTCTCATCCCAAAAGCCGTTCGATATCTGCTATCTGAATGGTTTCTATGCAAACGCGGCTGACCAGGACGAGAAGGTGTATCGCAACCGCATTGTCGATGATGAGAAAAAGCTGATCTACGCAGACGCATATGGTAAATATACAAGTTACGGCTTGACGGAGAGCAGTGTGGTCGGTGATCTCTCCGTACTGGGATACGGCACGGGTTTCAACGAGAACGGATGGAGAGAATACTTTGAGGACCCGAACGAGGAAGTCGACTCCGATCTTGAGGCAATCCAACAAGCCAGAACAAGGAAGAAATTCTCGCTGAAGAGCAAGCTTGCCATGTTCCCCGTCTGGTTCATGTCCTATCGCTGGGGAGACCGTGTTTCCTATGCGACCATGAACGGTGATACCGGGAAAATGTATGCCGAATTTCCGGCATCTCCGAAACGGTTCCTTTTATTTTCCGCGATCACCGCGATACCTTTGTTCTTCCTGATCTACGCGCTGTACACACTGACACCGCCTTACGTTTTGTTCCTTGCGCTGATGGCGTCGCTCTGTGCCTCCGGCATGTTCCGCAAGGAAGTTATCGAAATTTTCCGCAAGCAGTTCCATGTCACCACTGGGGAGGACCCGTACAAAGAGCCAACCAAATCATCAATCTTCTGGAAATTATGCCTTGGCGGCTTGTTGTTGCTGATGCCGAAGATTGAACTGTGGTGGAATACAAATTTCACGCTTGAATTCCGTTATCTGTACCTGGCTACCGCGGTAATCGCTCTTGTCATATTTGTCTATCGCTTTTTCAATATGCGAAACACGTACGGCGGTATTGTCGACGTGCATATGGATGCAACAAATCTGTGGTACGCGATAACCGCACTCTTGGCGGGGATCATTTATCTCATCAATCCCGCGTCGGACATTGTTTATTATTCGCTTGCATTCGCGCTTGTCGCCGTGGTATGTCTTTCCGTCACGGAACTGATCCGCAGTTACAATGTGCTGGCTTCCGTAAGGCCGAAGCAGTTTAACCGGAGCGGAGGTGAAGATGATAATGCGTAAAATAATTCTTCTTCTCCTCGTTCTAGTCACTGCATTTTCCCTTACCGCATGCAGTGAAGATACCGGCCTGCCGAAGCCGGAGCAACCCGGTGTTGTCAGAATTGACGATACTGCAGAATTGTTTGACCATATGGACGAAATTTATCTCTCACAGGAGATGAGTCGTCTCGCGGAATACGGTAATGTCTGCGTCTACACGATCAATGAATATCACAATTCCACACTGACGCGTCTGGCAAGGGATTACTATGACGAGATCTTCGGAATGCAGAGTGGCTTTCTGTTCATCTTTGATATGTATAGTCGGGAGATCTATATCGAGACTGACGGATATATCGGAAAGCATGTTACGGTCGATAAGGCGCTTACGATCACCGATAATATTTACTCGTACGCTTCCAAAGAGCAATACACAAAATGTGTCGCAGAGGCGATCGATCAGGCCATTCGCCTCCTGGAACACAAAAGTGTTCCGCAGTCGATGCGCATCGTATCGAGCATTTTCATCGCAGTACTGGGTGCTTTGCTCATCAATTTCCTTGTCCTGCGTATTCTGAACCGTAAGCCGGCAGTTTCCATAGGAGAGATGTCGATCGGCGTGAAAGGTAATGCAAGGTTCAGCAACGATCTTGTGACCACCGTAGATCGTCGTTATCAGGATGCTCCGATCACTAAGACACGTGTAGCACTCATCATTTTGCGAATCCTTCTGGAAATCCTTGCAAGCGGTGGCGGAAACAGCAGTGGCAAAGGTGGTAAGAGCGGTGGAGGACACAGCAGCCACGGTGGCGGACACCGATTCTGAGAAACAAATCCGAATGAACTAAACGAGCACGATAATTCTAATAGAGTACGAAAAAGGAAGGTCATTGCGAAACCTTCCTTTTTTGATCGTTTGTAATTGATTTCTGAATACGCTGTTCCTTACGATCAATCATCCAGGAACTTGCTGTAGTATCTCTGTACAAGACTGTCAAGGAACACTTCGTTGATATCGCCGAAGTTATCGGTGAGCAGTTTCTTGATCCCGTTGATCTTCAGCTCGTAGTTTTCTGCATCCTCCGCGTCATCCTTCTCGAACGCACGCACGGTCTGCGATGTTACATTGAGCATCATCCAGCTGTTGAACAGTTTGGAAAGACGCTTGCCGCTCATATTGATCAGGAAGTTTGCGTTCTTGATCTCCTGAGGTTTCAACACCTTCTTCGCAGTGCTGGGCACACGGGTGATGAACAGACTCTCTACCTCATCGTCGCTCGTCAGGCGCATGAAACCGGTCGTTCTGCCGCCTGCAGCATCCTCGGAACCGGGCTTGCTTCCTTTCTTGTACTTCGCATAACTGGAAACCTGATGAGGCTTGTAGAAGTCAAATTCTTCCTCGTTGCTCGTGTTAGGAGTGTAGTCCGGAACAAATCCTGCGTAGTTGTCCAGGTCATCCGTATCCTCGAATACGATCTTGCCCTTCTTACCGAAATCCTTGACCAGGTTAGCCTGACGGGTTGCCTCAGCCTTGATCTGAGCGTTGATCGCCTGATTTTCTTCCTTGCGGGCATGGACTCGTTTCTTGAACTCGTCGTATTCCGTTGTCTCCTGAGGCTCTGCGGATTCATTTTCCGGAGCGTTAGGAGAGTAGTCCGGAACAAAACCGCGGTAAGTATCGTCGATTGCAAGCTCTTCGTCCGCCTCAAACTTGCGCGGAGCAGGCTTCTTACTGGAAAATGCTGCATCCACCGGCTTCTCCGGATTGGCGAAAGAGGAGCTCTGATCGATGTTCGGACGGATCTCCTCAACCGAGGAATCGGCAATCACTTCCTCAATGATATCATTGTCGAAGGAAACCTTGATCTTCGTGTCCTGAATGTCAGTAGGACGGGAAGGAACGGACTCATAGTCCGAAACCGAAGCGTCGCGATATTTTCCTTCCGGAATGATATCCTCAACTACAGTTTCCGTTCTCATAGCAGCCGTCTTCAGGCCACTGTCCGCGGATTCTGCGCGCTGCGTCTGTTTCTGCGACTTGGCGTTATCAGACGAATCAGCAACCGCCGGCTTCTTTGAAACACTCTTGACCTGCTCGGGAACCGCAACCTGCGTCGGACGTGCGGAAGTGTATGTTCCCTTGGCACGATCACCGGTAGCGTCCGTCGATTTCTTCATGCTCTTCGAAAGGCTTGCGCGTTTGAAATTGTTGAGGAAATCGGAAAATGCATCTTCGCTTCCTGCCGTGTCTTCCTCAGAATCGTCATCCGTGGGATCCAACGCCGAATTGACCGGCGACTCATAGGTTTCGGAACCGGACTCCGCATCGTCGGCAGAAGAGCGGTTGAAGGAACGAATATCTGCCTCATCGATGATCTTGTCATCATCGATATCGTCGTTATTGACACGCTCAGTCTCAACAAAAATCGGCTCATTCTCAGTAGCTTCAGTCTTCTTGGACTGCCAGTCGCTTACGTCCTCTGCACCGGCGCCCCAGTCGATCTTTTTACCGGGATCCGAATAGACAGGAGTGGGATCCGCTTCTTCATAGTTCGGCACTTCATACGGCTGTTCGTAGCCGGAGAAGGAGATGTTGACTTTGCCGTCTTCGGAGATCACGTTTGCCTGCTGTGTCTCGACCGTTTTCTCGATCACAGGCTCTGTATGTTCATGTTCCTTCGCATACTCCTCGAGATCTTCCTGGCGCTTCTTCTCGAACTGATATGCCGTGAGCGGACGCTTCGGAGTAAAGTCAAATCCCGAATCTTCAGATTCCGATGCGGGGGCGGAAGCTGCGGCAGCTTCCTCATTTTTCTCCATCTCTGCAAATAGGGTAGTGCGCTTTTTGTTATCTTTCTTCGCCGCAAAAATGGACTCAAAATCATTATCATCAGAAGGAGAATCCTCATTGAATCCCTTCGGATAGAACGGCCGCTTGGTTCTGGTTGCGGCATTGGCAACAAATTCTACCTCGCCAGCAGATTCCTCCTCAGCCTTCTTACGTTCTTCCTCGGCCTTGCGCTCTGCCTCAGCTTTCTCTGCAGCAATGCGGGCTTCCTCTGCCTTGCGAGCTTCCTCAGCTTTGCGGGCTTCTTCGGCCTTGCGTTCTGCCTCAGCCTTCTCAGCAGCAATACGAGCTTCTTCGGCCTTGCGAGCCTCTTCAGCCTTGCGTTCCGCCTCGGCCTTCTCGGCAGCGATGCGGGCTTCCTCCGCCTTACGGGCTTCCTCGGCCTTGCGTTCCGCCTCAGCCTTCTCGGCAGCGATGCGGGCTTCCTCCGCCTTACGGGCTTCCTCGGCCTTGCGTTCCGCCTCAGCCTTCTCGGCAGCGATGCGGGCTTCCTCCGCCTTACGGGCTTCCTCGGCTCTGCGAGCTTCCTCGGCCTTGCGTTCCGCCTCAGCCTTTTCAGCAGCGATCCGTTCTTCCTCGGCCTTCTTCTCGTCAGCGATGCGCTCCGCTTCAGCCTTTTCTGCAGCGATCCGTTCTTCCTCAGCACGTCTCTCTGCCTCGATACGCTCAGCTTCAGCCTTCTCAGCAGCGATGCGTTCTTCCTCAGCGCGTCTCTCTGCCTCAAGGCGTTCTTCTTCAGCGCGTCTCTCTGCCTCCGCCTTCAGAGCAGCAGCACGTGCCTCCTCAAGTCTGCGTTCTTCCTCAGCCTTCTCGGCAGCGATGCGTTCTTCCTCGGCCTTGCGTTCCGCTTCAAGACGTTCTTCCTCAGCTTTGCGCTCGGCTTCAAGGCGTTCCTCCTCAGCCTTCTTCTCAGCTGCGATCCGTTCTGCCTCAGCTTGTTCCGCAGCACGACGTTCTTCCTCTGCCTTCATGGCAGCAGCAATACGCTCTTTGTCAGCCTTCTTCTCGGCAGCGCGACGTTCTTCTTCGGCTTTGCGCTCCTCGTCCCTTTTCTTCTTGGCGAGACGCTCTTCCTCAGCTTTGCGCTCAGCTTCCTTGGAAGCAGCAGAGTCAGAAGCGCCGGTCTTGTTTCGCTTCTCCGCAGCCTGGAAGGAGATGAAACATTTCATCGCGGTCTTCTTATCGTCCTTGTTGACATAGATCCGGTAAACATCATCACGGATGCCGTATTCGGAAACCGCATTGATGTCATGATCCTTGAGATACTCAATAAACCGATCGGTAACTTCCTGATTCTGAAGGGAAACAAAGGATACAAGATCGGCAGGCCGGTTGCTCACAAGGGAGATATTGCACTCCGCGCAAATCGTTGTTCCCGAAGGATACTCTTTTTTGCAGGTCGGACAGTAGGGCATGGGTTCCTCATTTCTGCGCTGCGTTTATGTTCTCCTCTTCTCAGCGGATTTTCATCCGCAAAATCTGCGGGAAAGCGGCGCGTCTCCCGCAAATGATTCGTTGTGCCGGATCAATTGCACGATAATGTGTAAAACACTTTCAAACACACTCTAAATTATAGTAAAAATGACGATATTTTTCAAGGAAATTATAAAGAATTCGTGAATTTTTGAAGGACTTATTCCTCACCGAACTGTTCGGTGTACCATTCGTCGGAAAGATGGAGCAGAAGAGACTCATCGCAGTCCGAAAATGCCTCCTTTAAACGGTCGGTCAGCACCTGCTGTCGTTGCAGATCAAGCTCAGGTCCTTCAAATTCCGAATCCGCAGTCAGAGCGATGATATCGTCTTTTGCAAGATGCTCCGCGAGATAATCCTTTATCTCCTTGATCGTATTCTCCTCGGTCAAAGCAAGCTCTCCATATTTTTTGCTCTTTGCTATGCTGTAAAACCCGTACAGCAACATGACAACAGCAATAACCGACAGTGACACAAGCGAAAACGGGCTCAGGTACCCAGCCTTCCACATTCCATACACGCCGCCGAGCAAAACTACTCCGAGTACGATCAGGATCACTGCAGATTCCTTCGTCTCTCTTTGTTTGTCTGCTGCGGAGACATACTGTGTCGACTCGCTCATGTTATGCAAAAATGAAGGCGTAGTTAACTCCGCCACAGCTTCCTCATCAAGGAATTCCCGTATACTGTCCTCCGCTTCCGTGTCGATTGCTTCTTCCCAGTCTTCCGGAATCTCATCGCTCTCCGTGATCTCCGTTGCTTCCTCAAGCGGCTTGTTGCTGCGGGAAGCCATCGCGTTGCCGGTTTCGACGGCAACAAACACGGAAAATGCCCGCTTTACGCGTTCATTATCCGACGGATCGCAGCATATCGCGTAACGGTCATCTTCCGGTTCCTGCGCGACGCGAACATGTATTCCGGAGTAGGAGAGATATTCCACAAACCGGTTCATGATATGTTCGCTGCGGATGTACAACACCGGTTTTTCATCATTTGTGAGCTGATCTACAAGGTCACAGTTGCAGTCCGGACAGATTAAAACACCTGCTCGGTATTCATTCTTACAGATCGGGCAAAATGCCATTGAGCACCTCCGACGCGGCAGTTCCGCATTATTTTCCTATGCAACGTCCGAAAGGGCAATATCAAGTGTTTGAGCATCGCGGGATCAGAACAGTTGCATCTTATATTATATGTCACAGACGAAGGAATAACAAGCAAAATCCTTGAATCCGTGAACGGATAATGATACAATCAGTACCGATAACGAACCGAAGGGAGAGTGTGCCTGTATGAGCAATAAACTGGCTCTGAGTGACGACATTTTACTACGTGTAGAGAAACCGGCGAGATATATCGGCGGTGAGATCAACATGGTTGTAAAAGACCCGGCAGCCGTGGATATCCGGTTCGCTATGTGTTTTCCGGACGTTTATGAAGTAGGAATGTCACATCTCGGGATCCAGATTCTGTATGACATGTTTAACAGAAGGTCCGACACCTACTGTGAGCGCGTATATTCGCCGTGGACGGATCTTGACAAGATCATGAGAGAGGAGCACATTCCGCTTTTTACACTGGAGACGCAGTCGCCCGTGAAGGAATTTGATTTTCTGGGAATCACTCTTCAGTACGAAATGTGTTATACCAATGTCCTTCAGGTTCTGGACCTTTCGGGAATTCCGCTTCACTCGGAAGATCGCACGGAGGACGATCCGATCGTGATCGGAGGCGGTCCCTGTTCCTACAATCCGGAACCGATCGCGGACTTCTTTGATTTCTTCTACATCGGGGAAGGCGAAACTGCTTACGATGAAATTCTCGATCTCTATAAGGAAAATCGTGCAGCAGGCGGAACGAGGCGCGATTTCCTTCGCAAAGTTTCACATATTGAAGGCATGTATGTTCCGAGTCTGTACCGTGTTGAATACCATGAGGACGGTACGATCCGCTCCTTTACACCGATTGCCGACGACGTTCCCGCAAGGATCCGCAAGCAGGTCGTGAGAGACCTTGACAACTGCGTCTATCCTGAGAAACAGTTGTTGCCGTTCCTGCGCGTTATTCAGGACCGTGTTGTTTTGGAACTCCAGCGCGGTTGTACCAGAGGCTGCCGTTTCTGTCAGGCCGGCATGATCTACCGTCCGAACCGTGAGCGATCCGTGGAACATCTCCGCAACATCGCGAAATCATTACTGGACACTTCCGGCCAGGATGAGATGAACCTGAGTTCGCTGAGCTCGAGCGATTTTTCGGGTCTTCAGGAACTGGTATATGCCATGATCGACGAGTGCAGGGAACGGCACGTCAACCTGTCGCTTCCTTCGCTGCGGATTGACTCCTTTGCCGTCGATGTCATGAAGAAGGTGCAGGATGTCAACAAGAGCAGCATCACATTTGCCCCGGAAGCCGGAACGCAGCGCATGCGAAACGTCATCAACAAGGGTCTGACTGACGAAGATATCCTTTCCGGTGCTGCCAAGGCATTTGCCGCAGGCTGGAACAAAGTCAAGCTGTACTTTATGCTCGGACTTCCGACAGAGCAGGATGACGATGTGAAAGGCATCGCACAACTCGGCAACGCAATCGCCGCTGAGTATTACAAAATCCCGAAGGAAGCTCGTCACGGCCGTGTAAACGTGACCATCAGCACATCGTACTTTATCGCAAAACCGTTCACACCGTTCCAGTGGATGCCGATGATCTCAAAAGAGCAGTTTCTGCAAAACCAGCGTCTGTTGAAAACTACCGTGAACGAACAGCTCAACGCGAAAAGCCTCGAATATCACTGGCACGACGCAGAGACGAGCGAGATGGAGGGCATTTTTGCACGAGGAGACCGCAGGATAGCTCCCGCGATTGAAGAAGCGTACCGTAAGGGATGCATCTACGACGCCTGGGTGGAGCATTTTCATTATGACATCTGGAAGGAAGTTCTCGATCGCCACGGAATCACCGTTGAGTTTTACAACCTGCGCGAGCGCCCGAAGAATGAGATACTTCCGTGGGATCATATTGATATCGGAGTGTCCCGCAATTTCCTGTACCGTGAATACGAGAAGGCGCAGCGCGAGGAGATCACGCCGAACTGTATGAAACAATGTTCCGGATGCGGCGCGGCCTCTTACGGATGCGGAATCTGCGTGCAAAAGAGAGAGACAAGTCAGTCATAAAAAAGTTGTTTGGTCATTTGCCTCGATCATCAACACTATCTGGAGTCATTTACATGAATATACGAGTTTGTTTTTCCAAATATGACCGTCTCCGTTTCCTGGGACATCTCGATGTCATGCGGTATTTTCAGCATGCGATTGCCAGAAGCGGAATACCGATCGCATACAGTCAGGGATTTCATCCCCACATGATCATGAGTTTCGCACAGCCGCTTGCTCTCTCAATGACGAGCGACGGAGAGTATTTCGATTGTGAATTGTCCGCTTCGGAAATCTCGGAGCAGGACATTTGCGAGAGCCTGCAAAATACGATGTGCGACGGATTTTTCATCCGCTCCGTTACCGCGCTTCCGGAACGGGAACCGAACACGCGCAAACAGACCGGCATGTCGCAGATTGCCGGCGCCATGTATCTCTGCGAACCGCTGCCGGGATGCGAGGCAACGCTTCTTGACGCGATCACAAAGTTTGCGGAATGTGACTCGTTCTGCATTGAAAAAAAAGCGAAAAACGGCACCCGCACAGTGGATGTGAGAGCCGGGATTCATGCGATCGGCGTTGCCTCGTCCGACAGTGACGGAGCGCTTCAGTATCTCGTTGACGATCATATCTTCGACACTCCTTCGGATCTTGTATCTGGATGGGGACGCGAGCGTAGTGAACATGCCTTCCACAGCGAGTACACTCCCCGTTTTCTGATTGCGGTGGATGCGGGCAGTGAAAATAACATTTCAGTGGAGCTAATCGCGTCTTCTCTTCGCCAGATTGCTTCCCAATTGACCGGAACAACACTTCCGGAGCGATGCATGTCTTCCCATCGTATGGAACTGTATCGAATAAGCGAAGGGCATATGATCTCCCTTTCGAAGGTCTGAACGAATAAAAAGCAGGAGTTTTTCGTGGATATCAGAATCATTTACAAAAAGGAAAATGCCGTTGTCAGCGCAGGGATCAGGGACAACCGTCTGACCGATATCCGGATCACCGGCCCCGAAGGGGATATGACGCCCGGCGATATCTACGTCGGACGGATCGAATCCGTAGTAGATGGAATACACGGTGCATTTGTTTCAATCGGGCGTGATCGAAATTGCTTTCTGAAACTGGACCGTGCCGAGTATCCTGTTGCATCTCCGTTTCATTCCGACGGAAAGCTGCATGCCGGTGACACGGTTTTGGTTCAGGTAGAACGAGACGAAGGCCGGAACAAACCGGCCACAGTGGTGACGGATTTCTCTCTGACAGGTATTCATCTGGTCTTGATACGCGGCAAAAGAGAAGTAAGAGTTTCCTCTAAGATCGAAGACAATGCCTGGAAAACTACGATGCGGCCAATCGCATACAGCTGGATAGACGATGATTACGCGATCATGCTTCGCACAAACTCGTATCGCGTCGACATCGATACGATCAAAGCAGAATATGACGTGCTAGTCGGAATCTACCGATCACTGCTTGTAAGCGGACAGACCCGTGCCGTCGGAAGTCGTCTGTTCAGCGGACTTCCCGATTATCTCTGTGATCTTCGGGACTCCGGCATGGATACACTCGACCGTATTCTGACGGAGGATGAAGATATTTACCGTGAAGTCATGGATTTTGCGGGCAAATTCCGTCAGGATTGTGTTTCCGGGATTGAATTGCGCGACAAATCGGTATATCCGCTGGAAGCCGAGTTCAATATGAAAGCCCGGATCGGAGAGCTGACTTCACGAAGAGTCTGGCTCCGAAGCGGGGCATATCTGGTCATTGACAATACAGAAGCCATGACCGTCATCGATGTTAACACAGGCAAAGCGTCAGCTTCTAAGGCGTGTTCCTCGGGTTTCCTTCAGTGCAACCTCGAGGCAGCTGCCGAGATTGCATACCAGATCCGCCTGCGTAACCTCTCGGGCATCATCATCGTTGATTTCATCGATATGGACAGTGAGGAAGACCGGAGAACGCTGATGCACAAATTGAAGGAGCTGGTGGAACCGGATCCGGTGCGAACGCGCGTCGTAGACATGACAAAACTGAACCTTGTTGAGATCACGAGGATGAAGAAACATCGTCCGCTCGAAGAAGACATCCGAAAGTACTTCTGATCCGCGGTTTCGCTGCATTTTCCAATATGTCGGCTCGTTCAAACATGGTTTCAGCGAAAAATTTCTGAATTTTCAAAAATCTTTATTCTTTTCGGAAAATATCATTGACACGGCCTGCAGGTTATGCTATATTGTTCTAGTGTGCCGCACAGTAAGGTATAAGTATGCCCATTTACGTCAGGGCATCGCCGAAACTGGCGAGTAATGATAATGGAGGTACCCTGTATGTACGCAATTATTGCAACCGGTGGTAAACAGTACAAGGTAGCGGAAGGCGATATCATTAGAGTCGAAAAGCTCGGCGCCGCTGAGGGCGAGAGCTATGTATTTGACCAGGTTCTTGCCGTGAACAACGGAGATTTGATCGTCGGAACGCCTGTGGTTTCCGGTGCCAGTGTGTCTGCAACCGTTCTCGGCGAGGGAAAAGCTAAGAAGGTTATTGTTTACAGATACAAGAGAAAGAGCGGATATCACAAGAAGAACGGTCACAGACAGCCGTTCACGCAGGTTAAGATTGACGCCATCAACATGTAAGTTTACGGTTTTCTCTTAAGAGGAATTCAGCCATGATTACTGTGGTATTTTACATGAGAGACGGCAGATACTGCGGGTTTCACTGCAGCGGTCATGCGGGTTTTGCCGATAAGGGCAAAGACATCGTATGCGCCGGAGTTTCCGCATTGGTGATCAACTGTGCAAACTCCATTGATAGGCTGACAAAGGATCGCGCAGATATCGAACATGCGTCTGACGGAAGCGTGTTTTGTATGGTAAAGCAGCCGGTCAGCGCAGAGAGTGAGCTTCTGCTTCGTTCACTGCGGATGGGGCTCGTCGGTATTTACGAAAAATATCGTAAATACATCAGAATTGTTGATGAAGAGTAGTTTTTCAGTCAGGAGGTAAACGATCATGTTGAAGATGAACCTTCAGTTATTCGCTCATAAGAAGGGTGTCGGTTCGACCAAGAACGGCAGAGATTCCGAGTCCAAGCGTCTCGGTGCCAAGAGAGCCGACGGTCAGTTCGTCAAGGCCGGCAACATCCTTTTCAAGCAGCGCGGGACGAAAATTCATCCCGGCGTTAATGTGGGACGTGGCGGAGATGACACGCTTTTCGCTTTGGTTGACGGAACGCTTCGTTTCGAGACAAAGTCGGGCGGAAAGAAACAAGCCAGTGTATATCCCGTTGCCGAATAATTGGAATGATTACACAGTCCCGTTCCCGCGTCAGTAGGAACGGGATTTTTCTTCTGTTTGGAGGTTGTATGTTTGCAGATACAGCTAAAATTTTTATTCGATCCGGAAACGGCGGCGACGGTCATGTAGGATTTCGCCGTGAAAAGTTTGTCGCGGCAGGCGGACCGAACGGCGGGGACGGCGGACGCGGCGGAGATTTGATCTTTGAGGTGGACGAGGGCTTGAATACCCTTAATGATTTCCGCTACATTCACAAATACTGCGCCCAGAACGGTGAAAACGGCGGAAACAACCGTTGCAACGGTTCTGACGGTGAGGACCTTGTCATCAAAGTTCCGGAAGGCACTGTGATCAAAGAGGCAGAGACTGGAAAAGTGATTGCCGATATGTCGCATGAAAATCGTCGGGTGATCGTTCTTAAGGGAGGCCGCGGCGGCAAAGGAAACATGCACTATGCGACTCCTACGATGCAGGTTCCGAAGTATGCTCAGCCCGGTCAGAAGGGCAAGGAGCTCAACGTTATTCTGGAACTCAAAGTCATTGCGGATGTCGGGCTTGTCGGATTTCCGAACGTCGGTAAATCCACGTTTCTTTCGCGTGTATCCAACGCAAGGCCCAAGATCGCAGATTATCATTTTACGACACTGAATCCCAACCTGGGCGTGGTAGCCCTGGAAGGCACCGACGGGTTTGTCATTGCGGACATTCCGGGCTTGATCGAAGGCGCTTCGGAAGGAGTTGGCCTGGGTCATGAGTTCCTGAAGCATGTGGAACGATGCAAAGTCATTCTTCACATTGTTGATGCAGCTTCCATAGAGGGCAGAGATCCGGTTGAAGATATCCGCCTGATCAATTCGGAATTGCGCAAATACAGCGAAGTACTGGCTTCTAAGCCGCAGATCATCGCTGCGAACAAGATGGACGCTCTGAGTGAAGAGGATCAGCAGGCAGTTCTTGAGGAAATCCGAGACGGCATTCGTGAAGACATGCCGGGCACACAGGTGATCCCGATCTCCGCCGTCAGCGGTTACGGAGTCAAAGAGGCTTTGTACGTGCTTTGGAATATGCTCGGTACCTGCGTGGAAGAGCCGATCATGTTTGAGCAGGAGTACTTCCCTGAGGCTGCTGACATCGCGGATGAACCGTACACCGTTGAGTACAGTACCGAGGACAGCGTTTATGTCGTGGAAGGTCCTCGCATCGAGCGCATGCTCGGATACACCAACCTGGATTCCGAAAAAGGGTTTGAATTCTTCCAGAATTTTCTGAAAACAAACGGAATTCTCGAAAAGCTCGAGGAACTCGGCATTCAGGACGGCGATACCGTGCGCATGTACGGACTGCAGTTTGATTACTATAAATGATGACAGATTACAGGAAATAGTGTAGTATATTACAGGAGGTGTCCATGACCACCAAACAAAGAGCCTTTTTGAAAGGTCTCGCAATGAACATCGATCCGGCATTCCGCATCGGCAAATCCAGCATCACGCCGGAATTCTGCGAAGGAATCCGTGAAATCCTGGAGGCAAGAGAACTGATCAAAGTTGCTGTTCTGAACAACTGTGCCGACGATCCCACCGAACTCGCAAGACTTCTGTCTGAGCGGACGGGATCCGAGATCGTCCAGGTGATCGGCAAGCGGATTGTACTTTATCGCGAATCGAAGACACAGAAGAAGATTATTCTGCCGTAAATACAAGATACAACAAGCAGGAGAGCAGTATGAAAAAAGTCGGTATTCTCGGCGGCACGTTTGATCCGATACACAAAGGTCATATCGGACTTGCTCTCGCAGCAAAAGAGCAGTTTAACCTCGATATGATGTGGATTATGCCGACACATATTTCGCCGCACAAGCAGATGGCGTCGGTAACAGAAGACATCCATCGTCTGATGATGATCGAACGTTCCCTTCCGGACGACAGTATGGAGATGAACGTGATGGAATTTGCCAGAAAAGGCAAATCTTTCACGTCCGACACGCTGACCGCATTACACAGGAAGCATCCTGACGGCGAATGGTATTACATCATGGGGGAGGACTCACTTCGTGATTTTCCGAAGTGGCACGAACCGGAAATCATAGCTTCCGTAGCCAGAATACCCGTGGCGATCCGTGAGGAAGACGAAAGCAGTTTCGCAAAGCTTTTAGAGGAGCGCAACAAACAGTATAACAATGCATTCCTGCCGTTGAAAGCTGCCTATCAGCCTGTTTCCTCCACTATGCTGCGAGACATGTTACGCAACGGGGAATCCACGAATCTGGTTGCATCCGGAGCCCTCAGCTACATCCGCAGATTCGGACTGTACGGACTTGCGCCGACCGCGATCCGTGTCGAGACCATGCAAAAATACAGGGAACTGGTCGCGCTTCTTTCAGAAAAGCTCTCTGAGCACCGTCTGTCACACTGCATCGGAGTTGCTCATCTCGCAGCCGATTTCATGCAGGAATATGAAGAGAGACAGGGAAGCTCTGCATCACAGGACGGATTTTACGATTCCGTGCAACAGGCATTTCTCGCAGGTATTCTTCACGACTGCGCAAAATACATCCCTGTTCCCGAATACATTGCATTCTGTGAGCAAAACAACATTTCGGTTTCCGCGAGCGAACGTGTTTCTCCGGAATTGTTGCACGCAAAAATGGGTGCATTTTTCGCAAAATACGAGTACGGAGTCAGTGACCCTGTGATACTCAAAGCCATTTTGAAACACTGTACCGGAGATGTCGACATGACTCCCCTGGAATTGTCTGTTTTCACTGCTGATTTCTGTGAACCGTTCCGGGATCATCGTCCGCTCGGGCGCACATTGCACAGCATCCGCATGATGGGATATGAGGATCTCACAAAAGCAGCATGGATGGCAACCGATTGCACAATACAATATCTGAAAACTATGGACTGGAGCATAGATCCGAGATCGATCACATTATGGAACAGTCTGAAGAATAAAACGGAAAGGAATTGATATGGAAGCATACACTTCGAAAGATTTGGCTATGACAGCGTTCCGTGCGCTGGAGAACAAGAAAGGATTCGACGTTAAAGTGATCGAGATCGACAAGGTATCGACGATCGCAGATTACTTTGTCATCGCAGACGGAAGCAATCCTTCCCAGGTAGAGGCAATGGTGGATGAGGTCCAAATGCAGCTTCACAAAGCTTATGATGTAGAGCCGAAGCGTATCGAAGGAGCGCGCAACTGCGGTTGGATCCTTATGGACTACGGCGATATCGTAGTACATGTATTCTCCTCGCAGGATCGTCTGTTCTATGACCTGGAGCGCGTATGGCGCGACGGTATCACCGTGGACACCGAAGATTGGAAAGAGCAGTGATCCTGTGATCTTACGATCACCGTATTATCACTGAAGAAAGAGCAAACAAAGAAGTTATATGCGGATGGGTCCGGTAAAAAGTCGGAACCATCCGCATTTCTTATCAAAAAAAAACAGTGTTGTGTATCAAGTTAACGATAGAACCGGAAAAGCCCGATCACAATTCCGAGTATCATACAGTTTTCGACGATGATCGGAGACATGGTATCGTTCTCCGGCTGAAGCCGGATATGGCCTTTCTCCTTGTAAAATGTCTTCACGGTCGCCGAATCGTCGACAAGCGCAACAACAATATCCCCGTTGGAAGCCGTCTCCTGTCTGCGGACAAGAATACTGTCCCCGTCAAAAATACCGGCGTTGATCATACTGTCTCCCTTGACCTTGAGGAAGAAAGTCTCCGCATTCGGCATGTATTCACTGGGAATCGGAAAATAGTCGACAATATGCTCCGTTGCCAGGATTGGCTGTCCGGCGGCAACTGTTCCGACAACCGGAACATTGACCATCTCACGATCCGTGAGGCGGAAGGAATCATCAATGATCTCTATACAACGAGGCTTCGCCGGATCCCTGCGGATATAACCGTTCTCCTCAAGAGTCTCCAGATGTGAATGCACCGAAGAAGTAGAGCGCAGATCTACAGCGGTACAAATATCACGTACTGACGGCGGATAACCTTTCTTTAAAATCTGTTCCTTGATATAATTCAGGATTTCTTCCTGTTTCTTAGTAATCTTACCTGGCATGGAAACCTCCTTTATCATCCGGAAAGGCTGCGAAACTTATCTGTTAGCATTATAACATGCGGCAATCGAAAAATCAAAACATTTGTTCGATTTTTCATTCGTCATAATACACAAAAATCGAGCAAAACATTTGTTCGATTTTTCTTGTAAAAGAGCGATAATTCCGCTTGACTTTTCGAACAGTTGTTCGTATAATGGCACTGAAGCGAACAAATGTTTGCCTCTGGGATGAATTATGTGTGACGGGAATACGAATAACGGAAGGTAATATAATATGACATCAGAGAACGCTGACAAGAAGATCATACGGTTTCCTCTTACTGCTGAAGACTTAAGAAGAGCCGGAGTTATTGCAAAAGAAGACGCAAGAAGAACGAAGCGCCGCAACCGCCGTGTCCTTACTCTGTTCACAGCGGCGCTGCTTGTTCTGGTCGTCGGGATTGCTTTCTTTGCATTTTTCGGAAAGGCAGACGGCAGCTCAGATCGTGTTAAGAAGCTGACGTCCGTTTACGTGGAGAAGGGCGACAGCCTCTGGAGCATTGCAGAAGAGTACTATACCCCCGAATGCGGAAGCATGAAAGAGTATGTCCGTGAGATCAAGAACACCAACAGTCTGGACAGCAATACCATACGGTACGGATATACGTTGCTTGTACCGTATTATGAATGATCTGATGGTTCAGTGTACCGGCGTTTCCGGGTCTTCCGGCTTTACCCAGGAAGGTATGGTTCCCGAAATGATCGCGCGGAACAGCCGATCCCGGATTCCCGGTGCTTCTGCATCAAGTTGTTTGATCAGATTTTTGATGTCCTCACGTTTTGTATAACCGTCAGCCGGACATGGATTTTTAAATACCGGAAGATCATACTTGTGTTGAAATCCGACGATATCACATTCATTTACGTAAATAAGCGGACGGATCAGCGTTATTTCGCTTCTGTCGAGATATGTGACGGGAGCAAACGTATGGATTCTTCCTTCATAGATCAGTGACATCAGAAGTGTCTCAATCACATCATCCCTGTGATGTGCGTATGCTGCCTTATTGCATCCCGCTGACTTTGCAGCATCATTAAAAGCTCCTTTTCTCAGTTTGGAGCACAGACTGCAGGGATTATCCTCTTTTCTGATATCAAACACGATAGATTTGATTTCTGTTTGAATCACTTGCAATTCCACGGAAAGATTCTCACACAGTTTTTTTACCTCGCTGTAATCGATTTCGTACCCGAGGTTTATACTGATCGCAATAAGTTCATATTTCTTCGGATAGAACCTTCTCAGCTCTGACAATGCGTAGAGCAGTGCAAGACTGTCTTTTCCTCCGGAAATTCCTACGGCAATTCTGTCACCATCCTGTATCATATGATAATCATCAATCGCTTTTCGCGTCCTGCTTAACAGTTGTTGCAACTGCATCTATCCTTACTCCTTTACTGTTCTTTGTTTGTCGTTCCGCATTTCACCATGCACGGATTGCATATCAGGCGTTTCCCTCATTATATCTGATTATTCCTCAGTTTCAAGAAAAAACACAGGTAATGCAAAAATCATTGTCATTTCTTTTATCAAAAATTCTGTATGATATGTCGCATCTCTGTCATTCATGTATCATTCTTTACTTTTCTTTACCCGACATCATATGCTTCTATTATAACAGATGACAACAGCCACGTTATTTGTTATAATTATTGGTGTTGAATGACTTTATTTCGCTTTATTTGTGTAGTTATTTTCACGGATGTAGCGCGTAATGACGGAGGGTTCTGCATTGAACGATCAAATTCTCAGAATAATAAAAGAAATCAGAAAGAACATAAAGGGCAAGGATGACATTATTCAGAAAGTCCTGTGTACAATGCTTGCTGGTGGACACGTATTGCTCGAGGATATTCCCGGTGTCGGTAAAACAACTCTTGCTCTGGCCATTTCCAGTGCTATGTCACTTGAATACAGACGTGTTCAGTTTACTCCGGACGTCATGCCGAGCGATGTAACCGGATTTAATATGTACAATGCGCAAACACAATCCTTCGAATACCATGAAGGAGCTGCTATTTGTAACCTTCTTTTGGCTGATGAGATCAACCGGACTTCCCCCAAGACCCAATCCGCTCTTCTGGAATTGATGGAAGAGGGCAAGGTTACTGTTGACGGACAGATTCACCATGTGAAGAACCCGTTCTTTGTTATTGCTACTCAGAATCCTTATGGTTCAGCCGGTACTCAAAAACTTCCCGAATCCCAAATGGACCGTTTCATGGTAAGATTGTCCATGGGATACCCCGATCACGGTTCCTCGGTTGACATTCTTCGTGCCGATACAACCGATGAAACAGTCGAACAGGTTATTACACGCGATGAGTTCCTGGAAATGCAGAACACTGTCCGAAACATTCACGTGGACGATGCCGTTTATGAGATGATCGTAAACTATTCCGAGGCTTCCCGCCAATCTGACAACATCCTTATGGGAATCAGTCCCAGAGGCTCGAAGGCAATCCTTCGCATGGCAAGAGCGCATGCATTTATCTATAACCGAAACTATGTTACCGTCGAGGACGTGCTTTCCATTCTCACATGCACAGTTGCTCACAGAATTGTACTGAGCACGAAAGCGAAAGCTAAAAACATTGAAGTAGAACAGGTACTCACCGAACTGACCGATCAAATTCATGTTCCGAAGATCTGAAACACGGAGTTCACAGTTATGATGAAGACAGTGCTTGCATATTTGCGTTATTTTGTGTTTCTTGCTTTACTTGTGTTTCTGTATTTTTTCAATAACCATCCCGGATTCCTGTTAATCCTTTTTGCATGGCTTTTAGCTCCGGTACTTTCGATCACACTATTTTTTGTCAGCACCGACAAAGTGTCGCTCTCAATCAAAGTACGCTCCGGAATGCTTTACCGTGAGGAGTCCACTGCGTTTGCGCTGAACGCTGACAATCGTTCATTTTATCCTTTTTCGAATGCGTTCTTTTATTGTACCGTCTCAAACAATCTGAATCCTAACAATTTCGAACACATCTATGATCTTTCTATTGCCCCACGTGAGCATATGTGTTATGAAATTCCGATTCAGCTTACAAATTGCGGAAATTATACATTTACACTCAGCAGGGTAGTACTGTTCGATGTTCTCGGCCTTGTAAGACGCACGATAAGACCTGCTGCCGCTACAACAGAGTCTATTGTGCTTCCCATGGAGATTGAACTTGAGAACACGATTGAGGGAACCGGCGGTGCTCCGAACGAAGAGTCTGTCTACGAACGCAATGAAAAAGGATCCGATCCTTCTGAAATATTTGAGATACGTGAATACCGGATCGGAGACCGCCCCCAGCAGATTCACTGGAAGTTGAGTGCAAAGCAGAAGGATCTGTTGGCAAAAGAGTTTGGCGATACAGTGGGTGAATCCTATGAGATTTTTCTCTGCAATGATTATACTGACAATCATCAGTTGGACGCGTACTTTGATGTAATGTTTTCCATCGGTCTTTCTCTTGCACGCAAGGGAATTCTGTTTTCCTACAGCTGGTATTCCGAACAGACCGCCACCATTGAGAAGAAGACTGTCGATTCCGAGGAGAAGGTCACCGAAGCTCTCATCTCCATGTATTACACACAGACGAGAAACAATAACCGTACGGCGTTTCAGTTATTCACGTCCATGCCGGAAGGAATGCGGCATATCATGATTCTTACAACACAACCGTTCCCATTGAAAGAACAGTCACGACAGCTGCTCAATCTTAACAACCTGGTGTGTTTATACGCATTATGATTTTTCAAACGAAAGGCCACACCTTGAAGCTCAGTCATAAAGAAAAACAGATCAATGATTTCTCCTTAATCTATCGTGCAAAGTGCGGAATAGCGATGGAAATGCAGTATTCCCGGCTTTCCTCCAAAGATCGTGCTCTTGTATGTCTGATCAAAGGTTTTCTTATCTTTTTGTGCGTATTTGGCTCTATTGGTTTGTTTATGACAAGTTTTGAGCTGCCCGGCATGATGGCAGTTTTATTCTTGTATGTTCTTATCCTGTCCATTGGGATCAGCATGTTTTATTACAACCGAATCCTGTTCAATGTCGGATATATTTTGCTGTTCATATTTATCTGTGCGCTTGCGTTTTTCCTGTACTGGTATGCCAACAGTGGTATGAATGCAATTTTGAATAGTGCTCTGAAGATCATCGATAAGAAACTCTTCCTAAACGGTGTTCGAGAGTATAACGAAGTGATCAAAGACCGACGAATCACCGTAACATGCTGTCTGATTCTGATCTCAAGCCTTTCTATTTGTTTCTTTAACTCGGCGATTTCCGGGTATATGAGTCCTTTATTCACCTTTGTTCTGCTTTATCCGATCATACAGATCTGTGCCTATTTTGACGATACTATCAACTACGGATATCTCAGTCTGATGCTTTTGGGCTTTATCGGAGTATGTTTTTTCCGTATCAGCGGCAAATTCAATATGCCTTACCGCGGTGTTTCTCCCGACATACGAATCCAAAAAGAGCACATATATCATGACTCCGGCAGAATGGTGAAGACCATGCTTCATCTTTCGGCTGTTTCCGTTGTTTTCCTTGTCATCATTATGTTCATCTCCGGTTTGTTTGTCGCAATAACCCCCGGAAAGATGAAGAATAACTACAGTTCCTGGAAGAATACTACGGATGAACTGGTGGAACAGTTTGCTTTGAACGGCCTTCGAGGATTCTTCAATCAGTATTCCGCAACAGGAGGACTGAATGAAGGTCGTCTCGGCGGTATACGCGAAGTTCAATTGTCCTTTGATCCTCAGTTGGATATCAAATTCGTTCCGGATAACGTTAACGGAATATATCTTCGCGGTTTTATCGGAGAGTACTATGACCATAACCAATGGATCCGAATCTCTGACAAAAGCAATACTATGGCATCGCGATATGGTATTACCGACACCGAGCAGATCGTCAATATGGAAAGTACCACGCTGGATGAACTGTATAATTCCGGGTTGTCCGACTATAGTGCCAAGGCGTACATGACCGTCACGAATCTGAATTCTCTGGACAAATACTTTTACACGCCGTATTACTCGGTAGTTGACTATTCCGATTTAGCGGAAATCAACCATATTTCGTTTGATGATCGCGGCGATTATGTCCTCTACGACAACAACATTCGCACAAAGAATCGCGAATTGAAGCATACTTATTATCCCTATTCTTCACTGATGGAGCAGTATGAAAAGTCCGCGTTTTCTCTGCCTGAGAACCCAGCAGAACGCAGGTATCGCAGGTATGTTTATGATTACTATTTAAGTATTCCGCCTGACATTCAGGACGAGCTCCGTCAGATCTGTGATTCTCACATCAGCAGCAACAATCTTGTTACCGCGATCAGACAGATTCAGCAGTATTTCTACGAAGAATTCGAATATACGCTCAGTCCCGGCATCACGCCATCCAACAAGGATTTTGTTCTCTATTTCCTGGAGAAACAGAAGAAGGGTTTCTGCGCACATTTTGCGACTGCCGCCGCTATGCTGTTGCGTGCAAAAGGAATTCCGGCCAGATATGTGGAAGGCTACTATATCGAGTTTAACGACGCAACGATAGTGGAGACCGATGATACTGCAAACGTGGAAGACTGGTATCAGGGATACAACGCCACCGTAGAAGGCGACGAGGAACCGAGCCTGATCAAGGTACAGGCAAGAGGCGTAGATGCACACGCGTGGGTCGAAGTCTATTTAGATGGTTTCGGATGGGTCCCGGTTGAGTTTACGGTTGCCGATTCCTCAGAAACTGAAGAAAGCGGTTCCTTCTGGGATCGTTTCGGCAGTGTTTTCAACTCAAACAGAAGCGAGAATTCACCTGTGAAAAATGTCACGGAACAGTTCCAGGCAGTTGCGCCATTCCTCATTGGTTTCTTTGCTGTAGCTGCCATTATTCTCCTGTTGTTCATATTCTTTTTGATCGTAAGACGGAAAATACGTCTCTATCACATTAGGAACAACAACCGACTGGTTTACCAGTACAAAGCACTTTCCAGACTGATGAAAAAGACCGGAATTGCCGGCGAGAACAATATCTATCATAACAAAATGACCGAGTATCTGATCACATCAATCGGTTTATCCCGAGATCAGGCAGAAGAATACGTTCATCTCGTAGAAAAAGCCTCGTTTGACAACGAGGCATTAAGCAAAGATGAACTGGCACACGCCACAGTATTGTTCCGCACTGTTTTGCGTGCATTCAAAACAACCGTGAATTACAGAAAAAAGATAAGGATAGTACTGTCAACCTGAGAATTCTCTTTCGTTCCGAGTACATTTCCTGACATAAAAATTCAATGTTCGGAGATTTATTCCTCTTTTCTAAGATGTACTTTGTCTTTGGCTGAACGGCGTCGTTCTTCTTCGATTGCGGCATAATGACGTCGTGTTGTATTCACGTCCTTGTGCCCAAGCACATCAGCCACAAGGTATATATCACCGGTTTCCTTATACAACTGCGTTCCGTACGTGCTGCGCAGTTTATGAGGCGTGATCTTTTTGAGAGACACTGCAGCCTTTGCGTATTTTTTCACCAATACCTCCGCATTTCTCACAGAAATGCGGTTCATTCGGTTAGATAAAAATAACGCGTTTTCGCTGCCGGAAGCAGCAGTGAGAGAGCATCGCTTCTGGAAGTATTCCATCAGCGCTTCGCGAACCTCCGAACCGAAGTAAACATACGCTTCATTGCCTCCTTTTCGTGTTACTTTGATTCGATCATTATCAAAATCCACGTCCGTAAGATCCAGTCCGATGCATTCGGAAATACGGATCCCGGTACCGAGCAACAAGGTTACGAGCGCCAGATCACGCACTTTGTTTTTCTCATGAAACACCTGCATGTGATCGGAACCGCCCATTCCGTATTCAACTGTATCCAGCAGTTCAGCGGTTTCATTTTCATCCAGGCGTACAATAGCTTTCTCGTGAATCTTGGGAACGGCGACCTGAGAAGCCGGATTGCCGGATACTTCATGCCGGAAGTAAAAATATCGATAAAGAGAACGCACAGCGGAAAGTTTTCGTTTCAGACCGTTCTCATCATTTGTATATGTTACGCCTTCTGAATTAGTGTATACCTTAAGATAATCGAGATAGTTTTCTATATCATAACAAGTTATTTCATCAAGTAACGAAATATCGGACGTAAAAACATTTCGTGAAGCAAAACGTGGAATCTGTGTCTGAACATATTCAAAGAAGACTTTCAGATCAATTGCGTATGCAATGCGTGTTCGCGAAGCCGTTGTGGGTTCAATTCCCCGAAAATAGCGATCACAAAACGAAGGTAATTCAGCACGCAGTTCGCGCAATTTCAGTTCATTCTTTTTGTTCATTTGTTTGTGGTAAGATTCCGTTGCCATGACAAAGTCCCTCCGTGGCCAAATACATAGAATAACAGGTACTACAGCGTAAGAATCAGTATTTTGCAGGTATATTATTTCGTAAAACCTGCGTTTAGCGCAATAATGTAGGTTTCGAGATAACGCCCGAAGCCATCACTCTCCGGGCGTCTCCCGTTTCAAATATGGTGTTTAGAACAACTTTCGGTATTGCGTATCCACAATTTTCCGAAGCTCTCGGATTGCTTCCGCACCGAGTTTCTCGTTGGCCAGATACTCCTTAAAGAAATTCGAAATATCTCCGCCGAACAATTTCTCAAAAAGAACTCTTGTTTCAATCTTTTGTATCTCGGATTTGGTTACGACAGCTTTGCAGATGAAGCCCGGTTCTTCACGAACGATCGCACCTTTATCAATCAATCGCTTGATCACGGTGTATGTTGTGTTTTTTTCCCAACCGATGTAATCCTTGATGATCTTAGCAATGTCCTTAGCAGAAAGGCTCTGGTTGGACCAAAGCAGTTCCATGACATTCAATTCACCCTCATGCAGTCTGATTTCACTCATTGCTACCGTCTCCACTTGACATTCCGTAATTCTCAACCTGTAGTACAGTTAAAATTGCAGAGCACTTTTTTGCAGGAAATAAGTTAACACGTACACGTAAACGCCTGTAAATACTGTGCATCTTCAATTCTACTATTATAGAATTATGTTGTCAATAAGCAAAGCAAAATCAAATTCACCTTTTTTTCGGTTTTAGTATTTCATCCAATTCGAACCACATTATCTTGTGGTCGGCATCTTTGTTACGACTTGTGTCGTCCGAAATCCGTAGCCTTTCGCATTCGTATTTCTGCGCATAATAATCGAATACTTCATTGCTGCCGGCGGAATTACGCGTGTCAACAACTAACATGCATTTGTTTTGCCGCCACAACATCGGAATGACACATCTGGCTTTTCGGCTTACGGATTCCGGTTCAATGCCATTGCAATAGGAAACAACGTACAGCCCATTCAAAAGAATATAAAACGGCAAATGCTCCTCTTCTATGCCGAAGAAGACATCATAATCATTCGCGAGGTATCGCTGCAGCCCATTGTCAGCAATGGAAAACTCAATGGAAGCAGACTGTTCTTCAGGAAACGCAGTATGTCTGATCGGAACCAGAAAACCGTTTCTTATAAGCAGGTCGATTTCCTTCCTGAAGTCACTTCTGGTCAGTCCACGCCGAATGCTTCCCGGACGAAATACAGGCGGACTCTGTTCCGCATGGTCTTTGAGATAATTGATTATTTGAACGATTCGCGTGCTGCTTACGCAATCATCATTTTCCGTTTCAATTCCGAGATATGTTTGTAAGATTGACCGGAAGATCATTCGATGCATTGAACTCAGAGCAGGAATGTCCGCATGCTCGATGGCAAATTGTGTAACTGCTTGCGGAAACCCTCCGACAAGAAGGTATTCGTAGTATTGCTCCGACAGCTCTTCGCGAAGCATACGCGGGATCATTTTATTCTCGTGCACTCCCGCACGGATCACACTGGCGTACTCTCCCTTTCCGGTCGCCTCCAGGAATTCGGAAAACGAAAGCGGTTTCACCGGAAATAGTCGCACGTTAACGTTTTTTGCAGAATCGATCGTTTCATCCGAAATATAATCCACGCGATCCGTTGCAAACAAACAACGATCCGGCAGTTCCCATGACAATAGCAAGTTGATGTTTCCGCCAAGGCATTCGGCACTGTCAAACAGAAACATAGTACTTTGAACAGACGCTGCGGAAAGCCCATAGAATGCCATTAGCGCGAGTTTTACCGCGTCCCTTTCGGATGATTCGATTGCTTTTCGCAAAACGCCCAGAAGCTCACGATCGGTCGCCAGATCAGCAAGAATATAACCGTTTCCACGCAACGCGGCAATTCGGTGCAGCAAAACAGACTTTCCGACACAGGGCATCCCGTACAATACAACAACTCGAGATTTATCCGTGCTGTTCATGTACTCCCAGACAGTTTTCAGGATTGTGCGTTCAAAATATACCATCGATCAAGTTCCTATCTGATTCAGGATTGGCATTTACTTATTTCAGGGCTGTCATTTCAATCAATTTCGTATTTTACTTACATCTGATTCCGGACTATGACATCGAGCTATTCAAGCTATCTTTGCAATCTATCTGAGGATTGTCAGAAGATGCTCGAAATACTCCGGCAGCGGTGCGTGGAATTCCATGTATTCACCGGTTGTCGGGTGCAAAAAGCCCAATGTTCCCGCGTGCAACACCTGGCCCTCCGTTGAATACGGTTGTTTTGCACGGCCATAGACAGTGTCTCCGAGAAGCGGATGATGAATGCTTGCCATGTGAACCCGGATCTGATGCGTGCGCCCGGTCTCCAGTCGACATTCGACATAGGTGTATCGGTTTTTCAGATGCTCCTTAACATGGTAATGGGTTACTGCTCTCCTGCCGTCCTGACGGATCCCCATCTTCTTCCGGTCAGCAGGATTTCGGGCAATCGGAGCATTGATTGTTCCGTCCTCCGAAAGAACTCCTTCAACAATGCATTCGTAAACTCGGGTAATGCTGTGAGTTGACAGCTGTTGGGAAAGCACAGCATGCGCGTGATCATTCTTGCAGATAACAAGAAGCCCTGTTGTATCGCGGTCGATCCGATGGACGATTCCCGGCCTTGCAATCCCGTTGATCCCGGACAAACGGTCACCGCAGTGATGAAGCAATGCATTGACCAGCGTACCGGTGCTGTGTCCGGGCGCGGGATGCACAACCATGCCCTTTGGCTTATTTACAACAAGGATGTCATCATCCTCATACACAATATCAATCGGGATGTCCTCGGAGCGAATATCCAGGCTTTCCGGCTCCGGTATTGTGACACTCAATACATCTCCGGTCTTCAGTTTCAGACTCGGCTTCGATATCGCTGTGCCGTTACACAATACAAGTCCCTGCTCTAACAGCTTCTGCGCGTGATTTCTGGTGAGTTCCGGAATTTCTGCAGATAGCATTGCGTCAATCCTGCGGCCTCCGTCGGAAGCATCAATTGTGATTTGCCAAGCAGCCATAACTACCATCCTTGCAAACAAACATTATAAAACATCCCCCTAAATCAACGATTTAAGGGGTATGTCATATTACTTCTTACTTTCGGTTTCGAACAGAGGAATGAACGACAGTTCCTCTTCACGATAAACAAAGATCACCAGTATAATGAGCAGTATAAAAGAGCACGTCACGAAAATGTCTGCTACATTAAACACCGGAAATTGGATCACATCGAAGCTGATAAAATCCGTTACCTTCCCCTGAAATATGCGATCGTACAGATTACCGAACGCCCCGCCGATCAGGCAAAGGAAAGAAATCAGCATCGGCATATATCTCCGCTCGGAAGGGATCCTTGCGATAACAAGCAGGATTCCAACGATCAGCAGTGCCGTCAATATAACGAAGAAGTTTATCTTACCGCTTAACATTCCCCAGGCAGCGCCCTCATTTTCAAGATATGTAAACGTCACATACTCGCCGATCACGGGAATGCTTTTCTTCGGTTTCAGGACCGTTTGCGCCCAGTACTTCGTCAATCGATCCAAAATCACTATGACGATCGGAATCCAGCAAAACAGGAATTTGCGCATAGCCACCGCTTCTGCGGGAGACTTCTCTGGCATCCCGTCCAGTTCTTTCCTGTTATTCTCTCCCACTACGCACGAACATCCTTTCCATTATTGTAGCGATACACCATTTGCACAATACTTACAATATGCACAACCAATCAGTCCATGTTCTGAACTTCAATATGTGCCTGTATAACTTACTGGCGGAATGTCGGTACTCCGAACGAATCCTGCTGAAGGAATGCCGTGTAATCGCCGGTAATATCCATATCTTTCGGTGCAACGATGAAAATGTATCCGGAAATCTGGAGGATCTGTCCGTCGATCGTGTAAATGCATCCGCAGACAAAGTCCATGATACGCTGCGAAATCGCAGGGTTAGAACCTTCAAAGTTCACGATGATCGCCTTGCCGTTGCGTAGCACATCTACAATGCTGGAGGAATCCTCGAAGCTCGTAGGCTTCATAACGGAGAACTGCTTCTGCGGAGCATTTGCAGTAGGATTGAGCGACGCCGTGCGATCCTTCGCGGGTGCGAACGGAGTCTTCTGCGGATAGGAAGGCTGCTGCGCAGTCGTAGAAGCCGGATACGCAGCCTGCTGACGCTTCGGCTGGAATGCGGTCTGCTGCTGTGCAGCATGCGAGAACTGACTGGATGCTGCAGCCTGACGGTTTACGGTGTTCGCATAGTTGGTCTCCGATTTCCGTACCGAATTATAAGCTCCTGCCGTAAGCAATGTGTTCTGGGATGCAAGATTGGAACGAGCAGGCTCGGTAGATTCCTTGCCCTCTGCTTCTTCCTCCTCATCCTCTTCATCCTCGTTCGTGCGCTTCGGAAAAACCTTATCCTTCAAACGCGCAAAGAAAGAAGGTTTTGCTTCGCCTTCCTCCTCATCATCCTCGTATTCTTCATCATATTCGGCATCGAGGTCATCATCGTCCTCTTCCTCACCGTTCAGCCAGGTCACAAATTTCTTAAAAGCGCCCATGTCTCAGATACTCCCTTCTGTGATCTCATAGTGACGTTCGCCGAAGATCAGCGAACCCACACGAACCATAGTGGCCCCCTCTGTGATTGCCTCCTCAAAATCATTGCTCATGCCCATGGAAAGACAATACATAGATACATTATCATAATTTTTCGATTGTATGTCAACAGATATTTTGCGTAATTGCGCAAAATAAGCGCGATTATCCTCAGGATGTTCCGTATATGGAGCGACCGTCATAAGTCCGCACAAATGAACGTTCGGAAGGCTTGCGATCTGTTCTGCGACGACAACCGCCTCCTCGGGGCGAAGTCCGAATTTGCTCTCCTCCCCTGCAACATTGATCTCCAGAAGAATGTCCTGAATTTTTCCAATCCTGGCAGCCTCCTTCTGGATCTCATTAGCCAGTTCAACGGAGTCGACGGAATGAATCATGCATGCCACAGCTACTGCCTTACGGACTTTGTTCTTCTGCAAATGTCCGATCAAATGCCAGCGGATTGGCAGATCGCTCATGGACTCAGCCTTAGAGCACATCTCCTGGACTTTATTTTCCCCGAAATCCGACTGTCCGGCAGCATACGCCTCGCGGATCATCTCCTCCGGCTTGGTCTTGCTGACTGCGATCAGAGTTACCTTCTCCTCGCTGCGCCCTGCTTTGTTGCATGCAATCGTAATCCGTTCGCGAACCTTCTGCAGGTTTTCTGTCACCATACTCGTTGTGTCCTCCAAATCACATCTTCAAACATATTGTGCGCTTAACAGATTCTAACATCTTCGAACGCCTATCGTGCGCTCAACTGATTCTCGCATTCTCAATCTCTTATCGCGTGATCAGCTGATCCTCCGACAGCGTCTCCGCGTCCTCCCAGATAAAGTCATATACATTGATACTGCGATCAACGCCGGATTTCACGATGATATAATCCTTGCCTTCGTACAGGCGGGAAATCATACGGAACTGCGCATATCCCTTATTGATACAGTATACGCCCTCCAGCTTCTTCTGTGTGGACAGCTGGTATTGATTCATTGTATGCGGAATAATGATAAACTGACCGTGTTGCTTGATGACACTGTCATCGATATATGCATACTCGTCGTCGAAATAGTACACCTCTGCCTCATAGAACCGGTACGTCGGCTCATTGTTCTCATCCAGTTCATAGACCGTGATTCCGGTCTTTCCCTGCGTGTAAACGATGTACTGTTTCGGAACTACATAGAAGTATTTTACGGTAATTGCTTTCTTGGGAATTTTCAAACCTTCCGACTGGCGCATATCGATAGAAACGACAAGGAAACGCTTGTTGATATAGCGGATCAGGTATTTGCTGAGATTGATCCTCGCAAAATAGGCATCTCCCTTGCGATAAATCGAAACCGGCGTCGTAAGGCTTAAATTGTCATCCGTGATCGTGAACGAAATCTCCTTCGTCTTGTCAAGAGCAAGGAACTGTTCCTCGCTCAGCTTTATGACAAGCGACCAGCTTTCGTTGGTGACCAGTTTGTATGCCGTGCTGCCGGCCTCACGAAGCTCAGAAGAGAAAAGCGTGGAGCTCGTGTATTTGGTATCATCAAATGTGCTCGCATCCACGGCATCGGCAGTCAGACCGTCTAAAGAATCCGTGAAGAACGAAACGACTCCGGCATCCGGCGCCTTGCACAGTTTCAGTCCGCTGGTACCGGTATCAGACGAGAGCCTCTCCAGATTCTCGAGACGATACATATCGATAATGTTTACAATGCGGGTCTGTATCTCCGTCTTCAGATCCACAATGTTCGAGTAATCTCCGGTTTCGTACGTCCGGGCATGTGACGAAATGCTTTCTTTGACATCATGAATATCTTCTTCCGACAGGGAATAATCCAGTTTATCCTTCTGCGCGTCACGAAGGCTGCGGCTGTCATCGACAGAGAAAACGGCTTCGTTCTTGGCGACGCGGGTGCCGTTTTTCAGGTAAAAACTGACATAACCGGAGTAGTCCGTCACGACATTCTGCTCCTCGCGCACAACCACGGCGCGCGCCAGATTATCGGTTGCCAGAGAGATCTTCTGCACCTCGTAGATGCTCGGCTGAGGTTTGCGGAGTGACAACAGGAAGGAAATCAGAATATATCCGAGAATGAACACGAAAATGACGAACCCGATGTTCAATCCGGTCCGTTTGTTGCTTCTCTCACGGATTCGACCCGAAGCCATATTCTTCTCTCCTTTCCACACAGTCTCTGCCGTGCGATGTTACGCGCAGAGCACCATCATTTTCAAAAATACGGGACCATCTCGCGATGGTCCCTCACGTTCAATACATGATCAACCGGACAGCGATATCAGTCAATCGCGTTCACCGGGGAATCAAAGCGCAACGATCACCTTGGAGCGAACCGGCTCCGAAAGCGTCTCCGCATTGGCGGAAAGGCTGATGATAATATCCACGTTGAACTTCACGGAGATCATATCAAGCTTTGCGATCACACGCTCGATATCGTCTGCGCTGAGGCAGGCAACCTTGAGGAAACTGTCAAGATAGATCTTGTCAAGGTCATGATCCTGCGAAATGATACCGCAGATAAATCCGACGAACTCAGATGCGCACTCGATGCAGTAATCGTTCACGTTGATCAGGCGGATCTTGTTGTTCAGTTCATACATGTGCTTGTTGCTTTTATCCAGATATACGATGGTTCCCTTCGAAATCTTAACGTCCGAATTCACCTTATCAAGCAAAATCTTGGTCTTACCCTTTCCTTTCTCACCGGCAATAATCTGTACCATGTAACTACCTCCTTAGGATATGATCAGGCAGACGCAACATCTTTTGTCCGCCTGCTTACAGTATAGTACACACAGCGGAAAATAACAACTGTTTTCCGCAAATATACAGAAAATACACACTCGTTTTCCGTATTACGACACGCAGTACTGCTCCATCAGATTGATCAGTTTCGTGTACAGTTTTTCCTCCGTCTCACAGTGGAATGCCCCGAGGATAAACTCTGTGCCTTCCGCATTGCTCACATGAAGGATCAAGCAATACCCCGCGTGCGTCGTCGTACCGGTTTTACCTCCGAGGATCCGGAATCCGGGCGGCAGCGGGTAGGTCTTGCTGTCCGCCTGCTTTTCTCTCTCCTTGGACGTCTTAAAGCAGTTCGTCGTAAAATACGGGCGGAACGACCGCTCACCGTTTTTATTCGTGTAGTCGTACTCCCCTTCCGTCAGCTTCATGATCTCCCGGAAAGCAGGATACTTCGTGCATTCCTGATACACGATATACATATCGTACGCGGTCGTCATATGCTTCTCTTCATGAAGGCCGCTGGAATTGTAAAACGTGGTGTTGTTGACGCCGAGGTTATCAATCGCCGCGTTCATTTTCTCCACAAAGGCTTCCTCGGTTCCCGCTACATAGCGCGCAAGCGCCATGGCCGCATTGTTGGCCGAATTGGTAAGGAGAAGAACCAGAAGGTTATAAACTGTTATGACATCTCCCTCGTTGAGTTCCGTGACAGAGCCTCTCTTCTGCGCCGCAACGAACTCATCGATCGTCACCGTCTCCTTGAGATCGCACTCCTGCAGCACAACGAGAGTCGTCAGGAGTTTCGTAACGCTGGCCGGATACACGTTGGTCAGCATATTGTATCCGAAGAGAAGTTCATTCGTGCTTCGGTTGATGACGAATGCCGCCCCTTTGGTCTTGGGCTTCTCCTCGTCAAACACGTACTCCGTGTTCATCATGCTCTCGGTGATATCGCAGATGAACCACTCCGAAAGGAACGGGGAAAATGTGGCCTCCTGCATCGCGCCGACATCATAATTGATCACATTGTCCGAGGCAGCATAACTGCCCATCAGTTCGGTGTCTTCCGTCTCTTTCCCGCATCCGCACAATACGGTCGCAAGGATCGTCACAATCATTAGAAGAGCAACGCATGTTCTCCCGTTTCGATTGCGAAATAATCTGTTCATACTTACACTATAACCTCCTAAACGAAGTTTCGGTCCCACACATTTTTAATCCCGGCTCATCCCCGACTTATTTTTCAAAATCCAAGGCTTATTCCCGACTAACGACATAAACCGGACATACCGTCAGCCTACGTCTTATCCAGCAGCCCTTCCTCAAACTCGTAACGGTCGTCAATCTCAACATCCTTGTTCTGCAGTCCGATGTTCAGAAGCAGACCGACGGTTGCGATATTGGTAACCAGCGAGCTTAATCCACTGCTGACAAACGGAAGCGGAATTCCGGTGTTCGGAAGCAGTGAAAGGACAACGCCGATATTAACGATCGCCTGCAGTGAGATCGTCATCGCAACGCCGGATGCCAGAAGGTATCCGAGACGATCTTTGGCACGCCGCGCGATGCGAAAACTCAGGAAAACAAACAGGACATAGATCGCGATCACAATCGCGCAGCCGAAAAACCCAAGTTCCTCTCCGATCGCACTGAAAATGAAGTCACTCTCCACGACGGGCACAGAGTTCGTGAGTCGTTTCCCGGTGTCACCGACTACGAATTTTCCGAACATCCCACCCGAGGAGATCGCGGCAGCGGCATTGTTCTGCTGATACATCAGATCCTTGTATTCCGTCGGATGAAGCAGAGACAGGATTCGCTTCTGCTGATACTCATTCAACAGCACCTGATAGTCCTGCTGCGCGTACCAGAACAGTCCGTACAGAAGCGGTACACCGACCAGGATTCCGCAGGCGAAGACCTTGTAGGACAGGCCTGCGATAAACAAAAGGCACAAAAACGAAGCAGCAAGAACGATACTCGTGGAGAGGTCCGGCTGATCGTAAATGAAGTAGATCGGCAGACCGACAACAGCGATGCAGATCAGCATTCCGAGAACTGTCTTCAGTTTGGTGTCCAGAAGGGTAAACAATTTAGCCAGAACGATGACCATAACGATCTTCGTGATCTCCGACGGCATGAACTCAAAACCGCTTCCGGCAACGCCGCTTCCGCCGATCTTGATCCAGCGTTTCGTGCCCCAGTGACTCCAGCCATAAACGAAACGGAACTGACTGTACGTAACGTATTTGCAGATCAACAGCAGAAGGATGCTGAACAGATAGAGAGGCACGAACAATTTACATATAAAATGATAGTCGATCAGAGATACCACAACCATCGCAAACAAGCCCAGCATGCCGCCCAGCAGCTGCTTGAGAACAAAGTTATCCGGACTTTGTCCCTGCAGCCGGTACAGAACGAAGCAGCTGATGCCGAGCAACGACAGTATGACAAATACTATCGAAAAGCTGTAGTTGGAGATTGAATATCCCTTTTTCTTAAACATCCTTACTCTCCCACCGGGTATCCCGGTCCAGTCGGACCGTTCGCATCCATTTGAACTCCATCAGGGTCAGATCGTCAACTCCCCGTCAAACCGAAGCGTATCCTCATCCACCGGCGTGATCACCAGCTCGTCGCCACGGAGCGTTACAAGCCGTGCCGCGCGGTCGAGGTGCGCTTTGCTCTCTGCCTTCAGGCGCTTCTTCTCCGCCTTCGGATCCCGTGCATCCGCGTTGTAGACCGTCTTTACGATCTGCAAATGTTCCGCGTCGATCGAGGAGGCATAGATCAGCGCCTCACGGCTTCCGTTGGTTCCCGCTGTCGCCGATCCCTTTATACATCCGAGCACTACGAGATTGCCTCCGCAGGAGACGCTTCCGCCTTTCTCAATGTTCCCGATCACGACCATGGAATTCTCGGTTTCGATGTGCGAACCGTCAGCCACAGAGCCGTGGAAGAATTTTCCGCCCTGGTTTGACATACTGCTGATCACCGAATCCACGTTTCGTTTCATGATCTCCTGCGTCGACTCGTCGTTGTCGAACACACAGATGATCTCCAGGTCGCTGACCTCCGAAATCACCCTCAACACGTCCTTCTGTTCCGGCACGCTGAGCGTCCTTCCGGAAAATGTCAGTGCCAGCTTGGCGGAACCGAGAAACTTGGCGGAATCCGCAAACTTACTGCGGATGCGCTCCAGCAGTTCATCAAACGGCATTGCGTCGTCCAGTACAAGCAAAATGCCGTCCTTATATCCTTTTACTACAACGGAATTATCCGATTTCATAGTACTCTCCTTTGAAATTCACTTCACGATCAGTCTGTGTAACCGACGTCGGCGATCGTCCCCGCGATGACATTGCCGCTCAAAAGTGCTTCCTTGTTCTCCCCTTCAAAATACATGCCGTAGAACTCGCGCGCCACATATGCCGCATTGGAAGATGCGTAACCGTTCGGTATTACGACAGTCAGACAGACTTCCGGCGAGGTATAAGGCGCAAACGAGATGAACAGTGCATTGTTCGGATGGTTTAAGCTAACCTGCGCCGTACCGGTCTTGCCGGCAATCTTGACATTCAGGTTTTTGAAAATGCTTCGCAACGAAGATTTCTCCCAGTTTACCACGCGGTACATGCCGAGTTTGACTGCATCCCAGGAGGAATCCGCAACAATATCGATCGTATTGCGCACCTCAGCCGTATTCTTGCGCATCAACTCACCGTTTTGTGACATAACGCGGTCGACAAGCGTCAGATTGAAGCATGTGCCGTTGCCGGCAAGTGTCGTCAGATACCGGCTGATCTGAATCGGGGCAAAGCTATGGTAATAGCCAATAGCGGTACGGACAGCATCCTTATCGGAGATGGACGGCGCATTTTCCGACATCTCGACGCCGGAGCGTTCATTCAGACCAAACAGGGATGCGTATTCCTTGATGGTCTTGATTCCCTTGGCATCGATGTACTCCTCCTTCTCATTGACGGACAGGCGATATCCGACCTCATAGAAGAAGTAGTTGCACGAATCCCGGATCGCATCGACTACGGTTTCATCGCCGTGGTTGCCAGGATATGCCCAGCATCGCGGCGACGGGTCAACTTTCTCGAAAATTCCCTCGTCCTTGATGGAACCGCCCACCTTAATGACGCCCTCAGTCAGACCGGCGATCGCCATCAGCGGTTTGAACGTGGAACCGGTCGTCGTTTTGGAAGTGGTCGCACGGCATACCATCGGATACGATTTGTCCGCGAGAAGCTTGTTGTAATACTCAATATTTACCGAATTAGTGAGATAATTGTTGTCATAACTCGGATATGAGACAAGACATTTGACAAGGCCGGTGTTTGGATCGGTCAGAATGATGGAGCCGCTGCACGGTTCCAGCGCAAGCATGGCAGGCGTGATCTCCAGAAGCTTGATCTTACGGGTGATGAAATTGTACGCCGACAACGTGCCGTTTTTCAGCATATTGTAAGTGTCCGGATCCTCCTTCAGAACGCCCTGGTCAAACAGAAGTCTGGAGATGTCACGGCCCTTGAGCGTGTAGTTGAAGATCAACGTCCGGTAAATTTTGCTTTGGTACTCGGAATCATCGCGCAGATGCGCCACGATATACTCGTACAGATACTGATACAGCTCGTTCGTGTCATAGTACTCGGATCCGATGTTCAGGCGATCCAGTTTGACCCAGCCCTGCGTGATCGCGTACTGCAGGAATTTGCTGAGGCTTAACTTGTTGTCAATGTAATTGATGTACTGCTCGTCCTTCTGATCGATCGCGGAGGAATTCAGTACGTCCCATCCTGACGACCCGAGTTTTGAGTACAGGAACTGCAGGTACTCTTCCATCGTAGAGCCGGCTTCGTGGTTGGTCACCGTGTTCTTCGCATCCAGAAGACCGAGAAGCTTATCCCATATCTTCTCTTCCTCCGTGTGGAACATTTCATACACCTGTTTTTCCAGATCGGTCGCATCGTCCGCCGTAAAATGAGCCACATTGATCACGTGGTTGTTCAGCAGCGCATAGTACACCTCGTAGATCGGGATCTTGATGTCCGAGGCGTTCTCGCCCTTCGAGCCGTAATCCATATCCGGGACAATGGCATTCAGTAAAATGGCGGCGATGTTTCGTTTCAGAATATTGTAGCCGCAGATCTGAAGCTCGCTGTCGAGCGTCAGATACAGGTCGTTGCCTGCGATCGGTTCCGTCGTCACGTTCTTGGAGACAACCTGCCCGCTCTCGTTGATCACGATCGTGGAAACACCGTCAACTCCGGAAAGATAGGATTCGTACGTTTTTTCAATGCCGAGCTTGCCGACAATACTGGTTTCGGAGTATTTGTCGCTGGTCTCGCGGAACTCCGTCAGCTCTTCTGCGTTGATCAGTCCGATGTAACCGATGATATGCGCAAAATACTCCGCGTTGTTGTACACACGCTTCGTCGATTTCGTGATCTCAATACCGGGAATTTTCGTCGTATTCTCATAGAAACTGATGCGCGCTTCATCGCTGATGTCGCTCACGATGCGGAACGAACTGTAGCTCGGATACAGCGTAAAGAGCTGATAGCGATACGCCATGATCTCCAGCGCATCCGACATCGTATAACTGCTTGAAATCTGGAACATCCGGCTCGAGCTGTTGCCGTAGCGCAGGAAATTGAACACCTCCTCCGCTGTCGCCGCCTTCTGCTCCTCGGTCAGTTCGTTCACACTCTTGAGCGAATACACATTCTTCTTAAACCTCAGAAGCGCCATGTCGGAAACCGTGAAGTACGGCCGCGCATATTCGTCGAGCGCAATATAAAAGTCAAACTCCCGCTTGTACTGGAAACTGCGGAGCAGCTTGATCAGTGAGTAGATTGCCTCATTTTTCTCGGCATTGGTCGACAGGGAGGCCGAGTTAAACATCTCCAGATTGTATTGAAGCGTATTGTACGCCAAAAGGACCCCCTTGCAATCATAGATATTGCCGCGGGTCGATTGAACGGAAACCGTCTTCGTGTACGAGGTTGTATCCTGCTTCACATTGGCCTTCTCCTCGTCGATCATCTGCATAAAAAAGAGTCGTCCGACAAGGATGCCGCAGATGATGACAACGACCAATGCAACAGGGATCAACCTGTCTGACAGGATCGATTGTGAATTGTCATCCGAAAATTCAATCTCTTTCATGGATTCCTCACAGGCTTACGCACCGGGATTCTCGCCCTCCTCGCGGAGAATGCTCTCCGGCGACAGGAACGATTCATCTTCAGCCTTACGGTTGAGAATGCGTTCGTACAACAGGTCAAGTATCAGGTAATAAACGGTCGCAACAACAACCGTATACAAAATCTTCGGCAGGAAGATCGACTTCAGGTATTCACTCAGCTGAAGGTCGCCGCGGATCAGGAAGCCGAACACGTAGTACGCGCAGCAGATCGCGAATTCGGAAAATGCAACCAGCATCAGCGGGAAGAAGATGTCCCTCTGTACGTAGAAACTGCTGAAATGACCGCAGAGATAGCCGATCAGCATGTAAAACAACGCATAGACGCCCAGGATTCCTCCTGTTCCCACGTCGATGATCAGACCGCAGAAGAACCCCACCGTCATTCCGCGAAGCCGGGAATTCTGGTATCCGGCGGCAACCGCCACGATCAGCAGAAGGTCCGGCACGGTGTTTGCGATCGACAACGCCGAAAACACGGTGCTCTGCAGCAGGTAGCTCACCAGGATTTCAATTGTGAACACTAGGAATGCCAGCATACCATGTACTCCGTTACCGCATGTTTCTTATTGTTTCACTACGCTCTCTTTCAGCTGCGTGATGACGAGAACCGTCGACAAATGTTCAAAATCCACGACCGGTGTCAGATAGGCCACCTTCGTCATGCTGTCGGCTTCCGTGGTAATGTTGGAAAGGTACCCGATCAGCAGACCCGGAAGATATTTTTTGCTCAGTTCCGACGTATAGACCTTGTAGTTATTCTTCGCCTGGGATCCTGCTGAGATGTCGCGGACCTTAATGAATCCTTTTGAGAGAAGCGCGAGGCTTCCGCAGACGACACAGCTGTCGCCGGTCTTCATGATGGTTGCGCTGACGTAACTGTAATCGTCGATGATCGAACGCACGATGGAATAATTGCGCCCGACTTCCGTGATGATACCGACCAGACCGTTGTCCGCAAGAACATTCATGTCGACCTTCATACCGTTCTCCGAGCCTTTGTCTATGGTAAAGGTCGCATAGAAACCGCTCGTGTCGCGTGCGATGATGTTCGCTCCGACTTTCGCGTATTCGGGATAGGTCTTGTCCAGTTCAAGGAGTTGCTTGTACAGTTCCATGTCGTACAGGTCCTGCGACAGCATCTCATTGCGATCGCGTAGTTCCGTCAACTCGCGCTTGAGCTGTTCATTTTCCTCGCGCAGAGCGTCGATGTCATCAAACTTCGCGCTGATGTCGTCAATCTGCGTTCCTACCACATGGATGCCTTTCTGCATCGGCACCAGACACGTGTTCATCGCCTTCCGCACCGGATCAAAGAAACGCGGAAAACGGTAGGAAAACAGGATCAGCATCAGACACAGCATGACGCAGAGCATCAGGATGTACTTCGGCTCAATTCCGTATTTGGGTTTCTTGCGGGAATTCATACCATAACCTCATATAAATGTGGATCAGTCGTTCTCGTAGTACGTGCGATGCAGCGGCTTCGCCAGATGCTCATACCTCTCGTCTTCCATCACGCGCCCGAGACCGTCGGCTACGCTCGTCGCTCCGTTCGGCGCAATGTTCACGCGAAGTCCGGTCGATTTGGTCACATACCCTGCCAGTCCGCCAAGCGCAGACGATGCTCCGGAAAACGTGATGCCGTCCCGGTAGATGTCCGCCGAAATCTCCGGCGGGATTCGCTCCAGCACGGAACGGACAGCTTCCAGGATGATTTCCAGCGGCTCTGCAACGGCACTGTTGACCAGTTCCGCCGTAATCTCCCGCTCTCTCGGAAGTCCGCTCATATAGTCGCGTCCGTACGCCTTCATGGTCGCGGAACCGTCGGAGGAAAGGTCGACAAGACCGATCTTGATCTGCTCAGCCGTGCGCGGACCGATAGTCAGATTGTGCATCCTTCGAACGGCTGCCGTGACTGCCTCGTCGAATTTGACGCCGCCGCAGGAACACAGACGGCTGAGCACGATGCCTCCTTGTGAGATCACGGAGATCTCCGACGTGTCGGCACCGATGTTGACGATCAGGGAACCGTGACTGTCATCGATCTCAATCCCGCATCCGAGGGCGTCCGCCAGCGGCTTCTCCGTGATGCGAATGCGCTTCGGCCGGATGATGGACGAGTCGATGATATCGTAAAATGTCTTCTTCTCCACGTCCGTCACTTCCGTGGGAACCGCAACGATGAAACTTGCTCCCTTCATCTTGTCACCTGCGCGCGCCATGTCCAGTGCGATACAGTTGATCAGTGCCAGCATCCTGTCATAATCGGCAACAACGCCGTTTCTTATCGGAAAATCAATGTTGATGTAATCCGGCTGTTTGCCGACCATCTCATATGCTTCCTCACCGATCGCGATAATCTGGTCCTTCCCCCTGGAAGCGATCACGCTCTTCTGGTGAAAGCAGATTCCCTGGCGCATGTGATATATTTTAATGGCGTAGGTACCGAAATCGATACCGTACAGTTTGTTAGCCATATACGATTTCCTTCCGTTTCGTAATCGGTTTCCTCAGATGTTCCCGGCATCTTTGAAACTGTAATAACCGGGATTGCCGACAATGATGTGATCAAGCATCGGCAGCTGCATGGATTTTCCGAGAGAATGAAGCGTCTTCGTGATCGCAAAATCCTCTTTGCTCGGGGAACAGTCCCCGCTTGGATGGTTGTGCAGCAGGATAAAGGACGCTGCCCGGCAGCGAAGCGCTGTCTCAAACACCTCGCGCGGTGATACCGGCGATGACCGTAGCGTTCCCTTGGTCAGAGGCTCGTGCCGCAACAGACAGCATTTGACGTCCAGAAGCGCCAGATGCACCTCCTCCGTCTCGGCATGTCGCAGATCCTCGCGAAAGAACTCATACACTTCCGCCGAGGAAGTCAGCGGGGTGCGGAGATCTCTTCGGCTTCTCCAGATCCGTCGGGAAAGCTCCCCTATGGCCGTGATCTGCATCTTCTTGGCCTGTCCTACACCGTGCAGGGAATCCAGCGTATCCGTCGCAAGCGAGACGATTCCGCCGATGCTGCCTCCGAGTTCCTGAATGATACGCCCGGACAATTCCGAAACGCTCACTCCCTTAGTACCGCTCCGAATGATCAGCGCGAGAAGTTCCGCGTCCGACAAAGCCTCGATACCGTACAGACCTGCCTTTTCGTCCGGCATCAGTCCGTCTGATCTTCTGATCCGATTGTTCATGATGCATCCTTTCCCTTTCTCCGGGGGATGGATCGCATTGTATTATACCATAAATCCGCTTCTGTGACAAGAACGGCGGGCTCTCGCCTACGGAAGCAAGCCAGCGTCCTTAAGTTTCTGAAGTGACATCAGGATGCCGAATTTTGCGTGTGCCCAGGTGAGTCCTCCCTGGAAATACACGGCGTACGGCGGCTCGATCGGACCGTCCGCTGACAGCTCGATGGACGAGCCCTGGTAGAAGGCGCCTGCGGCCATAATGACCTCCGAATGGTATCCCGGCATTGCCCACGGCTCCGGCGCGACATAGCTGTCGACCGGGCTTCCCGCCTGGATGCCGCGGCAAAACGCGACCACCCTCTCCGGTGACCCGAGCGTAACCGCCTGGATGATGTCGTGCCTCTCCTCCGAGGCAGACGGCACGCAGGAAAAACCCAAAGGCTCGTAAAGATTTGCCGCAAAGATCGCTCCCTTCAGAGCTGAGGCAACGACCGTCGGCGCCAGGAACAGTCCCTGATAGAACGACCTGGATACTCCGAGTGAGGCTCCGACTTCACGCCCCAGTCCCGGGCTGGTCAGCCGGTACGCGCACTGCTCCACGTATTCCCTCTTGCCCGCGATATAACCGCCGATCGGTGCAAGTCCGCCTCCCGGATTCTTGATCAGCGATCCGACCACCAGATCCGCGCCGACATCAGACGGCTCCAGCGTCTCAACAAATTCGCCGTAGCAGTTGTCGACCATGCAGATCACGTCGGGCTTGATCCCCTTGATGAATGCGATCAGTTCACCGATCTGTTCCACGGAAAATGTCGGTCTTGTCAGGTATCCCTTGCTCCTCTGGATCTCGATCAGTTTCGTGTTCTCATGGATCGCTTCCCGAATGCCCTCATAGTCGAACGAATTGTCCGGCAACAGTTCCACCTGGCGGTACGTGATCCCGAACTCACGAAGCGAGCCCGGCGCCGGCGCGATGCCGATCACCTGCTCCAGCGTATCGTACGGTTTGCCGACCGGGGAAAGGATCTCGTCGCCCGGCCGCAGATTGGCCGCCATCGCGAGGGAAAGCGCGTGGGTTCCGCACGTGATCTGTGCTCTTACAAGCGCGCTCTCGGTGTGAAAGACATCCGCGTAGACCGCTTCGAGCGTATCGCGCCCAAGATCGTTATAGCCGTAGCCGGTCGAGGTCTCAAAGCACTCCGTGCTCACACGGTTCTTCTGCATCGCAGCGATGACCTTCATCTGACAGATCTCCGCAGTCCGGTCGATCACCGCAAACCGCTCTTTGAGCGCCTCCTCCGTTTTTTCGCCGATCCGGTAGATATCCTCATCAATCCCGAGGGACCGGTACATTTGCAGTAATTCCATAATCGTTTCGATAAAAATCCTTTCGTAAATTCACACAAGGCAACGTATCACATGCCCGAACTGTCGCTACTGCATAACGCTGTCCGTGTCAAAGAGTCAGCAGAGAATTCCTTTCTCCCGCATGACATCCAGCATCGTCCGGAGCAATTCCTCTTCCGTTGCGATGTCTTTGTCTAAGAATATGACGTCCTGTTCTCTTCGGAACCATGTCATCTGCCTCTTCGCAAAATGACGTGTCTCCAACTGAATACGGGTTACCGAATCCTCAAGAGTGCATTCACCGTGCAGGAATGGGATCATTTGCCGGTATCCAAGCCCCTGCATGGCGACGGAGTCCTCGCGGCATCCGGAATCAAGAAGAGATCGCACCTCATCGGTAAGCCCTTCTTCCACCATCTCCTCAACACGCTCGTTGATGCGACGATAAAGCCGTTCGCGGTTCATCGTGAGAACATAATACGCAAAATTATACGGCGACGGCTGTTGTGCCTGCCGTTCATTGAGCGCCGAGATCGGTTCCCCGTGATAGTGCGCATACTCGATCGCGCGGATCATGCGCTTTCGGTTCCCCCGCGGTATGGAAGCGGCACTGACCGGATCCACAGCGGCAAGCACGGCAGCAAGTTCCCCGGAGTCTGTCTTCTCAAGTTGTTCCCGGTATCCGTCCTCCCGCTGTTCCTCCTCAAACGAGATATCCTTGACGAGCGCCTGGATATAAAACCCGGTTCCTCCGACGACGATCGGCAGATGTCCGTTCGCGCGGATCTTGCGGATGGCCTCCTTCGCGCGCTCCGTAAACTGTGCGACATCCCACGGCTCATCGGGCTCCAGAATATCGATCAGGTGATGCGGAATTCCTCTGCGCTCCGCGACCGGAATCTTGGCAGTTCCGATGTCCATGCCCCTGTAAACCTGCATCGAATCGGCGCTGATGATCTCCCCGCCGACGGCTTCGGCAAGCGCAAGGGACAATTCGGTTTTGCCGACTGCTGTCGGGCCGGACAGAATGATCAACGGTTCCAAAGGTTCTCCCTCTCAGACAATTCGCTTGAATTTCTTCTCCAGTTCATACTCACTCATCGAGATCATGGTCGGTCGTCCGTGCGGACACTGATACGGGTTGTCCAGCTTCAGCAGCTCAGCCACAAGATGATCGGCTTCCGTGTACGAAATCTTTTGTCCGCCCTTGATCGCCGCCTTGCAGGACATCGACGCCAACCGCTCCAGAACGCGCAGCAACGGCTCCTGCCGTCCTCCCTCCGTCAACCGGTCAAGCGTCTGCGTAAAATAATCCTCCGGCGCTATGTCAAACAGTACTGTCGGCACGCCGAAGACACCGTATTCCCGTCCTCCCAGGCTTCGGATCTCAAACCCGAGTTTCGTAAAATACTCCATATTTTCCGCAAGGGTTTCCTCCTCGCGGATCGTCAGTGAGATCACTGCGGGAGGTGTCATCTGCTGTGTAAAAACCTCTCCGCTGTTGATCTGTGCCAAGAAACGTTCGTAATTGATCTTCTCATGTGCCGCATGCTGGTCCATCAGCAGCATCTCATGGTCGAGCTGAATGATCCAGTACGTGTCAAAGACCTGACCGACAATGCGGTATTCCGGCGCCTTTTGAGTGTCCATGAAGGACATCTGCTCACCGGTGATGATCTCGCGCTGCAGCATTTCCGACGCGGAGACCATGCTGACCGGTCTCTCCGTAAGCGGCGCGTCACCGGATATCGCACTGTTCGCGGATATGTTTTCTGCAGAAATACTCCCGACAGGATTAGGCACAACCGGATTGCTTCCCACCGGAGTGCTCACATCATTTCGGCTAGCTTCCCGATACTCCGTCGTCGCTTCGGAAATGCGGCTTTCACTCGCCTCTCTTACCTCGGTTGTATCGGACGGCACACTGTTCGATGTGCTCTGTTCCGAAGGTACCGTCATGTACCGTTCCGCGCTTCTGCGGTTCGTCTCGAAGACTTCCGCCGGCCGCGGCTGTTCTCTGCGCGATTGCGCTGCCGTATCGGATCCGATCACCGCATCGGGGATCAGGATCGTCTCCTTAAGCGCCGCGCGAACGGCATCGACGACTGCGTTATAGACGGCGTCGCGGTCGGAAAATCGTACATCATGTTTCGTCGGGTGAACGTTGACATCGATCGCTTCCGGCCGAATGTCAAGCGTGATCGCCGTAAATGGGTACTTATGCTGCATCAGGTGTCCCTGATACGCATCCTCGATCGCTTTTGAAAGAATGGTGCTTCGAATGTCTCGTCCGTTCACAAAGCACAGTTCCAGGCTGCGGTTGCTTCTTGCTACAAGCGGTTTTCCGATCACGCCGGAGATTGTCACGGCATCGGTTTCCATATGGACAGGGATCAGATTGTCCGCAATCTCCCTTCCGCACGCCGCATAGACGGCATCCCGCAATTTTCCGTTACCGGGCGAGTGCAAAAGCGTTCTGCCCTGGGCGATCAGCGTGAAGGAAATCTCGGGATGCGCGATCGCAAATCTGCACATCAGCTCATTGATATAGCCTGTCTCCGTCACCGGCGTCTTCAGGAACTTGCGCCTTGCCGGAACATTATAGAACAGGTCGCGCACGATCATGGTCGTGCCCTGCGGACAGCCTGCTTCCTCAAGCGATACTTCCGTGCCGCCCTCGATCCGGTAACGGCTGCCGAGATAATCGTCTCTGTTGTATGTCAGGAGTTCCACCTTGGCGACCGCCGCAATACTCGAAAGTGCTTCTCCGCGGAAACCGAGGCTGTGGATCCGGAACAGGTCCGCGCCTGTCTCAATCTTGCTTGTCGCATGACGCAGAAACGCCGTTCGGATATCGTCAGCGGCAAAACCGTCTCCGTTGTCAGAAACACGGAGCATGGAGATACCTCCCTGCTCCGTTTCCACGGTGATCCCGGTTGCATGCGAATCCAGTGCATTTTCCACAAGCTCTTTCACGACCGAGGCCGGGCGTTCGATCACCTCCCCGGCCGCGATCTGATTGATGGTTTCCTGATTTAAAACGTGAACAATGCCCATTGAATGATTCCTTATACTTCTCTTACTTTCCGGACTGCAGATAGCGCTCAAACTCATCCGCGGTCATCAGGATCTTACGGGGCTTTGTGCCCTCTTCCGGACCGACCACACCGGCCTCCGAAAGCTGGTCCATGATCCGCGCAGCGCGGTTGAAACCGATCTTGTAAACGCGCTGCAGCATACCGATGGACGCCTTGTCCTTATCGATGATAAAACGTCCTGCCTGCGCAAAATATTCGTCTCTTCCATCGTCCGGAGCGGCATCCGCAGCCGAAGCGGATTTCATCTGTTCCGCTACCGTGCTGACGCCATTCTTGATGCCTTCCGCTGCGTTCTCGTCGTAGTCGGCACCGTTCTTCTCGGTCAGGTAATTGACAATGTTCTGAATCTCCTCGTCGGAGACAAACGGTCCCTGCAGACGTACCGGCTTCGGAATGCCCTGCGGGAAGAACAGCATGTCGCCCTTGCCGAGCAGTTTCTCCGCTCCGACCTGGTCCAGGATGGTGCGGGAGTCGATTCCGGATGATACGGCAAATGCGATTCTCGAAGGAATGTTGGCCTTGATCAGTCCGGTGATAACATCTACGGAAGGACGCTGTGTCGCGATCACAAGATGGATGCCGGCAGCACGCGCAAGCTGTGCCAGACGGCAGATCGCGTCCTCGACCTCGCCGGGAGCGACCATCATGAGGTCTGCCAGCTCGTCGACGATGATGACGATCTGCGGCATTTTCCGAAGCGTGTTTCCGCTCGAGTCCGTGATCGGTTCCTCACTCGCCTGCAGTTTCTCGTTATAGCCCTCCAGGTTTCGAACGCCGAGCTGCGCGAACAGATCGTACCGGTGCGTCATCTCCTGCACGGCCCAGTTGAGCGCGTTGCTCGCCTTTCTCGGATCGGTGACAACCGGGATCAAAAGATGCGGAATACCGTTGTAAACGCTCAGCTCCACGACCTTAGGGTCGATCATGATGATACGCAGATCCTCCGGCTTGTACTTGTACAGGAGGCTGATGATCATCGTGTTGATGCAGACGGACTTACCGGATCCGGTTGCTCCAGCGATAAGCAAATGCGGCATCTTCGCGATGTCCCAGATCACGATCCGGCCTCCGATATCCTTGCCGATCGCAAACGAGATCTTGCCGCTGTCGGTCTTGAACTCCTTCGATTCGATCAGCGTGCGAAGCAGAACGCCGGTCGCCTCGGCATTCGGAACTTCAATTCCGACCGCCGATTTACCGGGGATCGGAGCCTCGATACGGATGTCCGCAGCCGCCAGGTTCAGTTTAATGTCATTTTCCAGATTGGTGATCCGGCTGACCTTCACGCCCTGCTCCGGCGTGAGCTCATAACGCGTGACGCTCGGGCCGCAGCTGATGTTGGTCACGGTCACGTTGACGCCGAAGCTCTGCAGCGTCGACTGCAGTTTGGCTGCGGTCGCCTTGAGCATCTCGGGCGTCATGCCGTCGTTCTTGCCGGAAGGTCTCTTCAACAGTTCGATCGACGGGAAACGATACGCCTTCGGAGGTTTGACTACCGGAACGACCGTCTCGCCCTCCGGAATCCCGCTGCTCTTCTCTGCGGTCTGCGCGTCGTCGCTCTCCGCAGTATCGGTCCCGACAGGCTGTGTCTTGCGGATGCCGCCCGCCATGATCTCTTCCTTCGTCGGAGCAACCGCCTCCTCGATCTCAACGGTTCCGTAAGGATTCGCTCCGCCGTCATACGGCGGTTGTTCCGTATTGTTCAGTCCGCTGATTGGAATATCCGCGGTTGTCGTCGCAACTTGCTGTACAGCCGGGGTCTCCTGCTGTGTTCCGGCAAGTTTCCGCTCCACAGCCGCTCGTCTCGCGGCCTCGCGTTCGGACACGGGAATACCGTTGTCACCGCGCTCCGCGTAATCACTCTTCAGAACACTGTTTTCAGCAGTTCCGTTCGTCTCGCGGAACTTCTGGTCAAGCTCAATCTGGTAAAACGGATGGCCGCTCTTCGAGATGCGGGAATCCTTGCCTGCCTCGCCGGGCTGGAACGGTTCCTGCGCGGAAGCTGTATTCGAAGCATCGGGGTTCGCAACATTTTGCGAACCATCGTTATTCATGAAGATTGCCGTGTATGTAGGCGCGGCAACGGGAGCCGGCTTGTTGCGTCCGAGAAGCTTGTCGAGGAAACCCTGCTTCGGTGCTTCCCTGCGCTTCGGTTCCTCGCCGTAAAAGCTTAAATCCACCGGTCCTTCCGGCGGAACGGCATCGACCATCGTCACGCGCTTCTTGCGGTTCTGCTCCTGGATATCCTCGATCGTAAACACCTGGGATGACGTCTCCTGCGGCACCACATACGGTGAATTATCATCGTAGGCCTTGTCAAGCGCTTCCTCGCGAAGGCGTCTGCGCTCCTTGAAATACTCGATGATATCAGCAATCACCGCGCGTCCCAGGATCAGGATGATACACACCAGCAACAGGGCGATCAGAATGATCACGGAAGCAACCTTGCCGAACAGGAGATACAACGGTTTTGAGAGACAGGCACCGAACAGACCGCCGCCCCTCTTCTCCTTGTATCCGACCTTGAACGCGGCGAAGAATTTTTCTTCGGATGCGACGTTGCTGAACAGGTGAATGATGGCCGCCAGTACAAACTGCGACAACAGAAAGATCGTCGTACGACGCACGGCAAGCGGATCGTCCGGATTTCTGCGAACGTAGAACACGAGACAGAACAGAGCGATCGGGAACAGGTACGGCAGGAATCCGCCGAGCAGACCGAACAGAAGGTTCTTGATGCCCTTGCCGATAATACCGCACATGTTGAAAAAGCTCAGGTAGATCAGTACTCCGATCAGACCCGTAATGATCAGAACGACCTCATCGTACACCCTCTTGCGCTTGGCAGAAGACTCCTTATGCCCGGCAAGGAATTCGTCGACCGTCATTTCGCCCTTCTTCGACTTGGTTTTCGTGGATTCGGCTGCCGGTTTCGCAGTCTCTTTTCCGCTCTTCACGGTCTCTTTCTTTTTAGGTTCCGTTTCGGAAAATGTGTTTTTTGCGGCCATAACTACCCCTCCCCTCTCAGAGTATGGAAAACACATACAAAAGGATACCGAACGCAATCCGGTACTGACCGAACCGCGCAAGGGTTTTCCCCGACACAATTGCTGCGACAGACCGCAGCAGCACAAACGAGATCAAAAACGCCAGCACTCCGGCCGTCAGCATCTCCGATGCCAGAATGCCGTGGATCGAGCCTGCATTCCGAACGATCGGCAACACGCCGTACACAACCACGGCAGGCAGACTCATGAACACGCCGAAATTCACGGCGGTTTTGAGCTGTACCCCGAGCATCACGGCGATCACGATCGTCAGTCCGAAGCGGCTTGCTCCGGGCAGGAAACCGATGATCTGCACCGGTCCGAGAAGAAGGATCATCCACCTCGGGATCTCCTCCAGTTTCTCGTATTTTACAAAAGCCCTCCGGCTGCGAAGCGCTCCCAGCCACAGCACTACTCCTCCGGTGATCATGACGACCATCGTCATTTTGATGGTCTGCATCGACTTCGGATCGTACAGAAACGCGCTCCATTTTCCGCCGAACATCAAGGCGAGCAGCAGGCACGGTACCCATGCGATCAGGATCGCCACGTAAAACCGCAACCGGTCTGCCGCAAGCATCCTTCGTCCGTCCTGCGTACGATACGTCAGACCATTGTGCGGAAGATAAAGCGCACATGCCGCAAGCATCGTCCCGAGCGTCGCCGTCGCGACAAACAGGTTGCGGACGGCCTCCCCGGTGTACCAGTCCTCGAAGCCGAAGTATTGTCCTATCACGGTAATATGCCCCGTGTTGCTTACGGGAAACCATTCACCGAGAGCCGCCGCCGCGGCGATCAGGAGCATTTTCACAATGTCAAAAAATCCCACGCGGCATTTCCTCCGTCAGCTAACGAGAATCTCGGTTAGTTACTTTCCGTCCGACTGTATGACATGCGCCACTGTTCACCGGCCGGCACGGTAACCTCTTTGCGATATCCGTCATAACACACTTCCGTGCGATAGTCATGATCTCCGGCTTTCACGGTGCATGATGTGAGGCAGCCCGCGTGCCATTCAAGGTCGTAGGTCGCTCCGCCGCAGGCGACAAGCCCGCGCACGCTTCCGTCCGTCCACTGAGGCGGTAACGCCGGAAGAATAAGCACGCGGCTCTCGTTGCTCTGCAGCAACATCTCGCCGTACGCCGCGATCGCGCCGAAGTTGCCGTCAATCTGGAACGGCGGATGATTGTCGAGAAGATTCGGCAGCGTCGAACTGCCGAGGAGTGCCAGAAGGTTGTCATAGCACGCGGCACCGTCGCCGAGTCTTGCAAACATATTAAGGATCCATGCGCGGCTCCAACCCGTGTGTCCGCCGCCATGTGACAGGCGTCTTTCGAGCGTCACCCTCGCTGCCTCCGCGAGTTCCGGAGTTCCGTCGGTCGTGATCTGCTCTGACGGGTAGAGTGCATACAGGTGGGAAATGTGCCGGTGTCCCGGCTCTGCCTCCTCGTAATCCTCCGGCCACTCCATGATCTGACCGTACTGTCCGATGCGGATCGGCAGCAGTTTTGCGAGAAGATTCTCTGTCACGGCACGGAAATGTTCATCCTCCTGACCGACGATCTCGCTCATTTGCAAAAACTGTGTGAGAAGATCCCGCAAGATCTCCACATCCATCGTAGAGTTGTAGCACACGCAGCCCTTCGTGCCGTCCGGTAAAATGTACGTATTTTCCGGAGAAACCGAAGGAACGATCACAGCCGCGCCGTCTCGTTCAATACAGAAATCGTGGAAGAACCTTACGCTCTCCTTCACGATCGGATACATCTCCGCAAGGAACGCCTCGTCGAGCGTATAAAGGTAATGTTTCCAAACGTGCGTGCAGAGCCAGGCCATGCCCATGACCCAGTAGGTTCCCGGGATCCACTCGTCCTGCGGCGCGGTATCGCCCCACAGGTCCGTGTTATGGTGTGCCACGGTACCGCGGCATCCGTACATGTCCTCCGCAGTCTTTCTTCCGCGCTCGCACATGCGTTTCATCAGTTCAAACAGCGGTCCGGCATACTCGGTAAGTCCGAGCGTCTCCGCCGGCCAGTAGTTCATCTGAAGGTTGATATTGATCGTAAACTTGCTTCCCCAGGGCGGATCCATGTGTGGATTCCAGATGCCCTGCAGGTTAGCCGGCAGCGATCCCGGTGCGGAACTCGAGATCAGCAGGTATCGTCCGAAATCAAAATATGTTGTGAGAAGGCCGTTGTCAGGATGCTCCGCATCCATGCGAGCAAGCCTCTCTTCCGTAGACAGCTGCGCAAGTTCCGGATTGTCCGGAAGGCTCAGCCGCACGCGGTCAAACACTTTTTTGTAATCGTCCGTGTGGATCCGAAGAAGCTTGTCAAACGGACACGCGGCAAATCCTAACAAGGAACGCACGTAGGACAGCGGATCAGCTTCCCGATACGTCGTCGCCGCCGTGAACAGCAGGCAGAAGCTCGTCACGCCCTTCGCGGTGATCCTGCGCGCTGTGACCGTCTCCTCTCCGTTGTCCGTGAACGCCGTCATGCCGGCGCAGAAGGAATACCCGTCGCCGACCATGTCGCCCATCGCGTAGACATTGCTTCCGTCGTGAAATCCCGAATCGTACCAGTTCATCCGGTCAAACTCGGCACATACGTCGAACGGTTTCCCGCTCTCCGAAACGGCGCGCAGCACAAGAAGATTCGTCGATTCATCGCAAAATACCGTCTCAGCGATTGATGTGTTTTCAGCCTCTCTCCGGCATGTCGCCACAGCATTTTCCAGATCGAGTTCTCTCGTGTATCCGCCGCACTGTTTCGGTACAACCGAATAGTTCACCGTCAGGTTGCCGAGCACGGAATACGTGCGGCAGCTTGTGGGAACTCCGGAAAATGTCTGTAACAGCATTTCCTCAGCCTGCGGGATCCGTCCGCTGAGAATGAGCTCCCGCACCTCGTCAAGATGCTCCTTCGCATCCTGATTGACGCGGTCGACAGGACCTCCGTACCACAGGCTGTCCTCGTTGAGCATCAGGACAGTATTCCGTGTGTCACCGAGGATCATTGCGCCGATTTTGCCGTTTCCCACCGGGAGGCCGCGATTCCAGTCGCGGCCCGCCGGTGAATTGTACATCAGTTTACTCATGCATCTCCTCAAAGCGACCGTACATGGAACCAGAAGGAGCAATCCATGTCGGCATCATTGCATTGATAAATCGGATCCAACTGCGGTCCGCAGCTTGCGGAACCGATTCCCGACATAAACGCATCTACATTCAGAACGGTCATATTGCTCTGCTCAAGTTCAAAGTTATGCTTCTTCCCTGCGAGCTCCTCCCGCGTGTAATGAGACGCATTGATCGAAAAATCATCGTCCGATGCTACGGAGAACCGAAGTGAGCCGTTCCCCACGGCTGCCTGCTGCACTCCGAAGTGGGACGAATTTTCCTGAGGCCTTATATAATCCTCATGGTTGCCCGTGACCGTCGAGTGATGCCAGTCAACATACGAGGCAAGGTGCTTGTCAATATAGCTCTCGATCGGACCGTATCCGTAGTAATCGAAGTCCTCGAAGTCCTTCGGAAGGAACAGACGGAATCCCGCGCGAGGCAGGAACGGACTGCTGTCCGACTTATGGAAACGCGCTCTGACATTCCACTCGCCGTTCTGGTGGAAGCTGTACTCAAGCTGGATACGCATGAACGGAATGCGTGACGCAGATCCGAAGGAAAGTTCCGCCTTGAAGATCAATTCGGTTCCGGGCTCGATCAACCGCAGCGAATGAAGCCTGCATACAGGCTTTTCATACCCCCAGTCCTTCCACGCTTTCACCATCGGCGCATCATTGTCCGTCGGGGCACGGAAGAAGTCAAACTCCATCGGCCGCATCAGGATCTCCTGCTCGTTGTAACGTACAGAGATGAGCATCGCATCCTTCTTGCGAAGCAAAAATACAGTATCCTTGGTCTGGATGCGGTAGCACAGAGGCATCTCCTCCAGCCGCAGGAACTTTCTGCCGGCGATCAGTTCCGGTACAAACCGTCTTGCCTCGGAGTCCATCAGGATCTGCTCAAAGCAGATCTCTGTGCCCTGATCCCAGTAATCGGTCGTCTCTTTGGCCGTCACAAGGAACCGGATGCGGAGTTCCCTTCCCCGTACAACCGCCGGTTCCGGAAGCCGAAACAGAACAGACTGTCCTGCCGGTATGCTGATATTGAGCGGACTCTCCAACAGGAGCGTGCCGTTGTCCTTCAGCTCATAAGAAATCTCATAACAATCCTCGATTGCGGCAAATGCGAGTCTGTTCGTGAGAACGAACGTCCCCGGCTCCTCCCCCGGCGTTACGGCCAGCGGGCGATAGCACTGTTTCAGTTCCATCAGGCCCGTGTGCGGCGTGCGGTCGGGATATGTGAGTCCGTCTACGCAGAAATTGCTGTCGTTCGGTTCGTCACCGAAATCACCTCCGTAGAGGTATTTCGGGTTCTCGGGATCTGCTTCAACATCCGATCCGATCAGACCGTTTGCGGCCTCAACGGCATGATCACACCACTCCCAGACGCAGCCTCCCATGAAGCGGTCATTGGAATCGATCATGCGCCAGTAGTCGGCAAGATCGCCGTTGCTGTTGCCCATCGAATGACTGTATTCACACATAAAATACGGGCGTTTCTCATGTTCGTCCGTAATGAACTTGTACATATCGGAAAGCTGCGGATACATGTATGAAACAACATCCATCTCGCTGTCCGGCGTTCCGTCAAGAGAATGATGAACTGCCTCATAATGCAGCGGTCTCGAGACATCCGTCGCTTTGATCATCTTGGCAACATCGTTGAGTATCCGGCCGAATCCGGCTTCATTGCCCATCGACCAGAGAATAACGCATGGACGGTTGACATCACGCTTGACGAGTTTCATTTCGCGATCCAGAATAGCGTTGGCGAAAATCGGGTTGTCCGTTGTTATGGAAACCTTCCGATGATCCCACTGTTGTCCGTATACATGACCTGCAATCTCGCTGCCGTGCGCCTCAAGGTCTGCCTCGTCAATCACGTAAAATCCGTAGCGGTCACAGAGTTTGTAAAACTCCGGTGCGTTCGGATAGTGTGAGGTGCGGATCGCATTGATATTGCAGCGTTTCATCAAAAACAGATCGCGCTTCATATCTTCCACGGTCACAACCGCCCCGGTCTTCGGGTTGGAATCATGACGGTTCACGCCACGCAGTTTCACCGGGCGGTGATTGATGCAGAACACGCCGTCCTTGATCGAAACCTCTCGAATTCCGATCATCTCACCGATGGACTCTCCGTTTGCGACAAGCTCTGCGCGGTACAGGTACGGCAACTCAGCATTCCAGAGTTTCGGATTGTCGATATTGAAATCCACAAAACCGTCTTCGTCGGTATCTCCCTTATAGATCTCACTGCCGGTATCGTCCGTCACACGAACCGAAGCCTTGCATCCCGTAATCTCCATGTGAACGGATGCGTGTTCCAGTGAATCGTCAACCGTTGTCTGGATGCGGTAGGTCGCAATATGCTCCTTCGGGCGCTTCAGCATATAGACATCGCGGAAAATGCCGGTGAAACGGAATTTGTCCTGATCCTCCAGATAGGAGCCGTCACACCATTTCAAGACTACAACGGCAATCCGATTTTCCCCTTCGCGAAGCGCCGACGTGATTCGAAATTCCGTCATCGCGTGCGATACCTGTGAATAACCGATCAGCTGGTTGTTCACGATCAGATAGAAGCAGCTGTCAACACCCTCGAACACGATGTATCGCTCAAGGCCGTCGTTCGTGTACTCGTACGTTCTCTCGCAGATCGCTACCGGATTGTCCGTCGGAACATAGGGCGGATCGTAAGGGAACGTGTAGCTGACGTTCGAGTACTGGCAGCGGTCGTAGCCATACATCTGAATGCAGGACGGCACGGAAATTGTCTTCTCCTTGGGAAGATCAACCGCATCGACAGGCATGTCCGCGAAACTGTCATAATACGCGAAATTCCAGGTGCCGTTCAGCATCTCCAGCCGTGTTGATTCGATCCGTGACGCAAACGAATCCTCTCCTGCCGGGAACGGAACGTAATAGTTGCGGTCCGGTTCCGTATTGATATGCAGGAGCTCGGGATCTTCGTGAAACGTCATGTAAGTTTTCATATTGCGTAAACCTCCAATATCGAAACAAGGGCGCCAACATGTGGCACCCTTGTCTGCAGTGCTCTTAGAAAACCGAACTGCAATTCATGTTTTCCGATTACTTCGCATCCTTGATGGAGAAGCTCAGGCGGCCCATCTTGTCCTTGCCGAGGCATACGCACTTGACATGATCGCCGAGTGTGAGAACATCCTCAACACGATTGATGCGGTTCTTCGCGATGCGCGAAATGTGAACCAGACCTTCCTTGCCGGGCGCAAACTCGATGAATGCGCCGAAGTCCTTGATGCTGACAACGGTTCCCTCGAGAACCATACCCTCCTCAAAGTCTGTGACGATCGTCTGAACAAGCTTGACTGCCTTCGCCATCGCATCCTTGTCGGTACCGCAGATGGAAACTGCTCCGCTGTCGTCGATGTCGATGCGAACGCCGGTCTGCTCGATGATCGCGTTGATCGTCTTTCCTCTCTGTCCGACAACATCGCCGATCTTCGCAGGATCGATCTGGATCTGGATGATCTTCGGAGCGTACTTGCTGACCTCGGCACGAGGCTCGGAGATTGCCGGCTTCATGCAGGTGTCCATGATGAACAGTCTTGCCTCGCGGCAGCGCTTGATGGCACCCTCAACGATCGGGCGGGTCAGACCGTGAATCTTAATATCCATCTGGATTGCGGTGATACCCTCGGTCGTACCGGTTACCTTGAAGTCCATGTCGCCGAAGAAGTCCTCAAGGCCCTGGATATCGGTGAGAAGCACGTAATCGTCATCCGTCTCACCGGTCACAAGACCGCAGCTGATGCCGGCAACCATGCGCTTGATCGGAACACCGGCAGCCATGAGGGACATGCAGGATGCGCAGGTTGAAGCCATGGACGTCGAACCGTTGGACTCGAAGGTCTCGGATACGGCGCGGATTGCGTAAGGGAACTCCTCCTCGCTCGGGAGAACCGGAAGAAGGGCTCTCTCAGCCAATGCACCGTGGCCGATCTCGCGGCGTCCCGGTCCTCTCGAAGGCTTCGTCTCACCTACGGAGTACGACGGGAAATTATAGTGGTGCATGTATCTCTTGTTCACTGCAGTCTCATCGAGACCGTCAAGCTTCTGTGCATCTGCAAGAGGAGCCAGCGTCACGATATCGCAGATCTGCGTCTGACCTCTGGTGAACATCGAGGAACCGTGAACTCTCGGAATGATGTCAACCTCAGCGGACAGCGGACGGATCTGCGTCAGCTCGCGGCCGTCGGGACGCTTGTGATCCTTGAGGATCATTTTCCGGACCGTCTTCTTCTCATACTGGTAAACTGCCTCGTCGATCAGCGGAAGCCACTCTGCGTTCTCCGCAAACTTCTCGGCGAGCGTGTCCTTCATCGCGCGGATACGCTCCTCGCGCTCCTGCTTCTCCGGGGAGAACATGAGAACTTCCATGTCTGCCGGAGGAACGATCTCCTTGATCGCCGCAAACAGCTCTTCCGGGATCGCGCAGCTCGTGTAGCTGTGCTTCGGCTTGCCGCACTCGGCAACGATCTTGTCGATGAACTTGATGATGTCCTTGTTGACGGAATCCGCAAGGTAGATCGCCTCGATCATCTTGTCCTCGGGCAGCTCGTTAGCGCCTGCCTCGATCATGATGACCTTCTCTCTCGTGGAAGCCACGGTGAGCTTGAGGTCGGAAACCTGCGTCTGCGTCTGCGACGGGTTTACGATGAACTGACCGTCGATCATACCGATCTGTGTCATAGCACAGGGACCGTCGAACGGGATGTCGGAGATTGCGACCGCGATCGCGGAGCCGAGCATTGCCGTGAGCTCCGGCGTGTTCTCGGGATCAACCGAGAGAACCAGGTTGCTGATCGTCACGTCGTTGCGGTAATCCTTCGGGAACAAAGGACGCATCGGACGGTCGATGACACGGGACGTAAGCACCGCGTTCTCAGTAGCCTTGCCCTCGCGCTTGTTGAAACCGCCTGGGATCTTGCCGACTGCGTACATCTTCTCTTCGTACTCTACGCTCAGAGGGAAGAAATCGATTCCTTCTCTGGGCTTCTCGCTTGCCGTTGCCGTCGAAAGCACAGTCGTGTCGCCGTAATGCATCAGTGCGGCGCCGTTTGCCTGCTTGGCAACGCGGTCAATATCGACCGTCAGCGTTCTGCCGGCAAGCTCCATGGAAAAACTCTTGTACATAATACCTCTTTCTGCGCTGTTTTTTTCGGACGATGCAGCGCGCGTCCCCGAGTCATTGTCTGGGACGGAGCCGCCGTAACAACTGAAAAACCTGCGTTTCCGAAAACCCGGGCTTTTCAGTAGTCACGGAAAATGACTCCATCCGACACATGCTCTGTATTTGTTTTCATACCAACTGTTATAATACCATACTTTGCCGTAAAATACCAGCAATTTATATGTTTTTCCGCAATTTTTCCTTGCAAATGAAAAGCAGCTGACGGTATATGCCGCCAGCTGCAGGATACCCGAAGCAATCGGGCTTATTTCGCTTTGAATTCGATGGATTCGATCTTGAGCAGAGACTTGGACTGGATGATCAGTCCGATGTCCGAAGTCTGGGTGCCGGCGGCGATCGTCTTGTTGAAATCCGCATCCGTGAGCGTCATCTTCTTGCCGTCCGCTGAGAACTTGCAACACCAGAAGTTATCGCTCTTGACATCCGCGTTGAATTTTACAACGACCGTCCAGCCGTTGATGCTCTTCGAACCGGCATTTTCAATCGTCAGTCCGAGCTGATAGCACTTGCAGTCCGTCTCGTTCCAGGTGTTGGACGTGTACAATGTCACCGTCACGTCACCGGATTTCACGGTCTTCTCAATGCCGTCGGGCACGGCTACATCACCGCCGCCGCTTCCGCCGGCGTCATCCTCGAGCTTCTTGAGCTCTTCCTCCGTCATCTCCGGAAGCTGACCGCCGAGCATTTTCACAAGCCAGCGGCCTTCCTGGTTCAGGTCTGCCTCGGTAAATCCGGACAGTTTCTTACAGTTCTGCTTGATCAGCGACGAGGACTCGTTCTTGTTCGCGAGGTTCCAGATCAGGTAGCTCACGCCGTAGTTGTCCATGAACGCAACCCACTTGTTCGCCTCTGTCTCGTTGCATGCGCCGTTGCCGGACGCGTCACAGATACCGTACTCGGTCACGATCACGGGCAGACCGGCCTCGATCGCGGTCTTCATCTTGCTGCGGATATTGTCCTTGTGCGTGCCTGCATAAAAATGCAGCGCATACATGATATTGTCGTACCCCTTGATCGGGTCTTTCGCCGCGATATCAACGTCCTGGGACCAGGTCGGCGTGCCGACGATGATGATCCCCTTCGGATCATTTTTGCGGATGACAGGGATCACCTCTTCCGCGTACGACTTAACGGTCGACCAGGAGATCCCGCCGTTTGGCTCGTTGCAGATCTCATAGAACACATTGTTGTTGCCCGCAAACTCCTTCGACATCTCATCGAAAAATGCAATGGCTTCCGCCTTGTTCATGTTCGGATCATAATCGTGCAGAATGTGCCAGTCGATGATCACGTACAGGCCGAGATCCGTCGCGTACTTCACGCCGTCCTTCACAAGCTTCTTCAGAGCAGCCTTGTCACCGCCCGCGCAGTAACCGTTCTCATCGGTGTACATGGCAAGGCGCACCGCGTTGGCACCCCACTCATCGCGGATGCACTGGAACGTTTCCTTGCAGACAAACTGCGGGAACCACTGCAGACCGTGCGTGCTGACGCCCTTGAGCTGGTATTCCTTGCCGTTGCTGTCCACGATCTTCGTGCCTTTGACACTGAGGCGTCCGTGATCATCCACGGGCGTCTTGCCGGAGGTCTGTCTCGGAGTCGGCGTCGGTGTTGATGTCGGCACAGATGTCGGTTCCGCGGTCGGTACAGCCGTAGGTTCCGTAGTCGGTACTGCCGTCGGCTCCGCCGTCGGTTCCGCCGTGGGTGCTGCCGGAGTCGGTGTCACAGTCTCCTCCGGACCGGGTGTGACGGAAGCTGTCACGGCATCCGTAGGCGCATTTGTCACAACCGGAGAGACCACTGCCTCGGTCGGCTTCGCGCCGATGCTGTAGATCAGACCGATCTGATCGCCCTCCGAGACCATGCTGCCCGCTTCCGGGAACTGCGCGACGACCTGACCTGCCGTAGGATACTCCTCAAAATATTCGGATGACGGTTCGCAGCGCACCTGCAGTTTCCATCCCGATCTCTCGATCATATCGATGACCCACTGATAGTCCTGCCCGAGGAAATTCGGCATCTCGAAAGCGACCGGCGTAGGCACAACGGTCTCCGTCGGGCTCACTTCCGGTGTCACCGATACTGTCGCGGTGGGCGTAACCTCCGGTGTCGGAGTAGCGGCATCCGTAGGTGTCAGCGTTGCGTCCGCGCCTTTGGTCGGCTTCGGCTCCGATGTCACCGTAGGAGTGTTATCCGTTTTGTTGTTCTCTTTGTTTGCCTTCCAGAGCAGCACGCCGAGCGTCGCCGCAACGATGATCATAACGATCAGAGCGGCAACCAGGATCACGGTCGTGTTCCGGTTTCCGCCTTTTGCCTTCGGCTCAACTGCAGCTTTGCTCTTGCCTGTCTTCTCCTTCGGCTCGTTCGTCAGTTCTTTGTCCTCTTTACTCATAAATACTCACATCCTTACTGTTCGTTCTTACGCTCCCGACGTTTCGAGATCGCATACTCGACTGCCTGTTTCGCCTCTGCCGCCAGATACAGAGACCCGGTGATCAGCAGCACATCCTTCCTTCCCGCCTTCGTAAAATACGCATCGCACGCCTCCGAAAGGTCCGCGATCCTCGTCATTCCGAACTCCTCGCAGAGCTTCTCCGTCTCCTCCTCCGGTATCGCGCGGTTGTGTTCAAAGCGGTAAAAGCAAAGTGTGTCGGCGAACGACGAGAGTGTTTTCAGCATAGTCCGGTAATCCTTGTTGTTGACCATTCCCGCAAATACCGTGATGCGCCTGTCCGCAAACCGTTCCGAACCAAACCAGTCCGCGATCGCCTGCACACACTGCGGATTGTGCCCTCCGTCATAAAATACGACCGGTGTTTTGCACAGGAGTTCCAGCCTTCCCGGCCACTCGACGGTACGCATTCCGTCAGCGATGTCGCTGTCGCTGACATAGAACCCGTTTTGATTGATCACGGCGAGCGCTTCCCACGCGGTCGCCGCGTTGTACTGCTGGTGCTTCCCACGCAGTGCCAGAAACAATTCCTGCCCGCGGTACGAAAAATGCTCATATCCCGCGACAGGCGGAAGTTCCTTGAGTTCATCCCGATCCGCAAAATGGATCGGCGCGGACGCGCGCAGCGCCGCCTGAACGATCACATTTTCCGCATCGGCGCTGACCGGATACACGCACACATCGCGACCTTGCTTTATGATTCCCGCCTTCGCGGAAGCAATCTTTGCAACGGTATCACCGAGAACGGCGCAATGGTCAAGTCCGATGTTCGTGATCACGGAACAGATCGGCGCCGAAACGGTGTTCGTCGGGTCAAGCGTTCCGCCCAGACCGGTCTCGAGAACGGCGATGTCGCAATTCTGCTCCCGAAAGTACAGAAACGCGATGACCGTCAGCAGTTCAAACTGATTGACCGGTGTGTACAACCGGTCGACATACTCAAATACAATCGTACCGATCCGCGCCATATCCTCCTCGGATATCAGCTCTCCGTCAATACGGATCCGCTCGCGGATATCGTAGAGGAACGGCGATGTGAACAGTCCGGTGCGATACCCCGCGCGCCGCATGACCGAGTCGATCATGGCACATACTGAGCCTTTTCCGTTGGTGCCAGCGACATGCACGCACGGAACGGCATCCTGCGGATTGTCAAAGTGCCTAAGCATGGAGCGCATCCGGTAGAGCCCGGCCGATGCCGAGAAAAAATCCGTGTTGGTCAACCGGTTGACGACTTCCTCGTAAGTCATGATCCCTCCGTCATACATCAAAGGAAACGCCGTGTGGGCGTTTCCGGATTTTCAATCATTTTCAATTCTACAACATCACAAGGGCACCGTGATCCCGGTTGCACACAAGCCGGATCACCGCGTCTTGTTCCAGGCAGCCACGATCTCGGGCATGATGTACAGCGAACCGGTCACAAGTACCGGATAGCCCTTCTTGCGCAGTTCCTTGATGCGTTTGACGGCATCAACCATAGACTCCGCAACCTCCGCAGGCTTCTCGAATTTGCGCAGCGCGTCACAGAGATCCTTCGCCGGCAGCGCACGGTTGCTCGGCGGCGTGATGCACACGAAACCAAGTGCATACTGCTGCAGCATTTCATACATGGCCGGATAGTCCTTATCCGCAAGCACACCGGTCACAATGTAATATTTCGTATCTCCGGAAAATTGCCGGAGCGAGCGACATAACGCATCGATACAGTCCGGATTATGTCCGCCGTCAAAGATCAGATACGGATCCGTCTTGCGCACATCAAACCGGTACGGAAGGTTCGCGGAACGGATGCCCGCTTCCATCGCAAAATCATCGATCGTCAGCGAGGCTCCCTCAAAACTCATCCCGCTCAGCACTTCAACCGCCTTCTGCGCCGTGGCAATATTGACCTTCTGATAATCGGCGATCATGGCTCGATCGTTCGGGAAGAAGCTGTCATCGGCGATGGATGCCTGATACAGCTCATGGCGGTTCGTCTTGCACCAGCGTGTAGCGGTATCCGTCACGATCGTCGAGTTTACGCCGAGCACGATCGGCTCGCCCGCACTCGCGATCCCCAGTTTTTCCTGCGTGATCGCCTCAAGCGTATCACCGAGATACTGCATGTGGTCGAGCGCGATCTTCGTGACGACCGTAAGGCATCCCTGTCCGACGTTGGTCGCGTCGTTGATGCCTCCCATACCGGCCTCAAGCACCGTAAAATCGCAGTTCTCCATCTTAAAGAGGATCAGACCGACACATACGGCGCGTTCAAACTCCGTAGGATCCAGATCCTTCTTCGCCTCGGTGCTCATCTCCACCGGCCTAAGCGCCGATTTGAGCGTCTCCACGCTGTTGACAAACTGCGCCGTCGTGATCGGCTTGCCGTCGATCCTGTAGTAGTCCGTCACGCCGTGAAGGGCCGGGGAGATCATGGTTCCCACATGATACCCGGCAGCAACCAGAATGTTTGTGATCATGGTCGCCGTGGAGCCCTTTCCGTTGGTTCCGACAACATGGATTATACGCTGAGAAGCCTCGGGATGCTTCAGCAATCCGAGGCAATAATTCACCCGGTCAAGGCCGGGCTTGGACTTATTCGTTTCTTCGTTTCTGATGAAACGCACAGCATCGGTGAATCTCATAGACACCTCTGATATCACGCGGCCGTAAAATCTGCCGTTCTCTCTCTTCTCTCACAGTTTATCTCATTTGGCGTAGTATTTCAACCGTTTTGTGTGTTGTTCACAATGTTTACAAACCGAACGTCACGATTGGTACTGCGTCTCTTCCGGCGTAGACTCCGGAGTCACAACCGGTTTGGAAACCGGTGTAAGTTCCCTGTCCATGAGTTTTCTCACGACAGGAAGAAGTTTCGGCAGCAGACTCATCAACAGGATGACTTCCACAACGAAACTCACAGCCGATACCACAACACGCGGCGTCAGCGTCACGACGGTGTACGGCTTTCCGGTGTAGGAAAACAGGAAAAATGTGCCGAGAATCATGTTCAGCACCAGATTGTCGATAGCTGCCGCGATGACGATCCGGGTTTTTCCGCTCTTCCGATACAGGATCAGACCGACGATAAATCCCTGCAAAAATCTCGTGAGCGTGATGCCGGGGTTCATCGATCCGCCGTACAGCAAAAAACCTCCGAGGAGATCCGCGATCGCAGACACGATACCGCCGAGCCAGCCGATGCAATATCCGGTGATCGCGCGGATCAGGAAGGTAAGACTGACGCGATAGGTATCGGCAAATGTGAAGGAAAGATAGTACTCCGTCACAAACTGAAACGCGATCATGATCCCCATGAAGCACACTAGCGGCACATACCGCATGTTACTGTTTCCTTTGATACTTCCGAATGAAAATCCGTTACTCATAGAAAAACCTCCTTTCGTCCCGTGGTACGCTACGAAAAGGAGGAATCCTTAAGGTAGCAGCGGGATGCAGACCGGAAACCGCAAGCCTTGCGGCTTTTCGTCCCGGGGGCAACTCCCCGTCCCCCGGACACTTGACGCTTCCGACCTTACTCTGCTCATATTGATTTTTGATTCTGCGGAAAATGACAGCCTTGCTTCTTCGGGCTCATTTCCGAACACCGTAACGCGGATCATTTTCCGAAAAAAGAGCTGCCGCAATACTACGACAGCTCCTACATGCGGATTACTTACGAATGCCGAGCTTCTCGATCAGCGCACGATAAGCATTGATATCCTTCTTCTTGAGATAGTCAAGCAGACCTCTTCTCTGACCGACCATCATGTAAAGGCCGCGACGGGAATGGTTGTCCTGCTTGTTGTTCTTCAGATGCTCCGTGAGCTCTGCAATTCTCGCGGTGAGGATTGCGATCTGAACTTCAGGCGATCCGGTATCGGCGGGTGTCTTGCCGTACTCTGCAATGATCGCTGCTTTCTTTTCCTTCGTGATCATGGTTTTTTGCCTCCAAAAAAAATTAGTAACCGCCGAAATCCAGGCCAGGGTCGGAGAATCCGTTGACTGGGATTTGGCTGACTTCGATACTATAGCACAGTTCTGCCCGCTTGTAAACAGGCATTTTACACGAATTACGGCATCCAATTCCCGGAAAATACAGCATTCGCACAAAAAGTTGCCTGTTTTTACTCTTTTGCCTTCCGGACATCCTCCGCGAGCTGGTTTTTCAGCTCCTCCAGCGAGCCGAACTTCACCTGCCCGCGCATTCGTTCTGAAAATGCAACCCGTATCGGTTCCCCGTACAGATCGTCCGCGAAATCAAGTATGTGCGTCTCGATCGTAACGGTGCGCTCCGCTTCGTCCGCAACAGTCGGATTGTCCCCGACATTGGTGACTGACCGGTAGGTGTTCCCACGCACGGTCGTCTCCGTGCGGTACACGCCGAACGGCGGGAACAGTTTGTCGCACGACGGAAGAAGATTTACGGTCGGGAAGCCGATGGTGCGTCCGATCTGCCGTCCCTTCGCGACCGTTCCGTCGATAAAATACGGCCCACCGAGCAGTTTCGCCGCCTCGCCCATGTTTCCTTCGGTGATCAGACTGCGGATCCTTGAGCTCGAAACCGGCTCATTTTCCGAATACACCATCGGGCAGATGCTGCATGTCACACCGCACTGTTCCGCGATCCTCTTCATCGCGCCTGCATCTCCACTGCGGTCATGCCCGAAGCGGAAATCCTCGCCCACGACGATCCGCGTCGCGTGATACTGTCCGATCAGAACGTCCCTCACAAATGCTTCCGGCGTCATCCTGCGGTTTTCCGCGTTGAGCGGCCATGTCTCATACCGTTCAACGCCGAGCGAAGCCGCTAAAATGCGGCTCTCCTTCTCCGTGAAAATGCTGTGTCCGTCCGTGTGTGACACCGACAAAAGCATACACGGCAACCCGCTTTCGCGCATCGTTTCGATCAGTCTGCGGTGCCCGAGGTGAAGTCCGTCGAACTTGCCGACGCTGAGACAAACCGGGGATACTCCGCTCGCCTCTGCGCGGCTCTCGACCCGTTCCGTCAGCTTCCGCACATAGTTTTTCTCGTTGTCCACCTCATGGTACATCTGAAGCGGCCGATACCTCTTTCCGCGCTTCTCGTAAACCGCGTAAAACTCACCCTCGGCATACACCCGGATGCACCTTGCCTCGTCGCTTCCGAGGAGGTTTTCGTAGACGGCCCGGAATCGTTCCGGCAACGGTTCCTCGCAGGGTGTGAGCCATTCCGGCTCCAGGAAATTCCCGTTCCGGATGCTCTTGAGCTGATCCGCATCCAGCTCGTACGGCTTACAGCCGAGGTACAACGCATCGATCGGAATGACCGCCTCCGACAGCCGTCCCGCGTCGCGCAGACGGCGAAGATCGTCGATGGTGTAACTGTTTTCCACAGTGAATTTTCCGGTGGCGGTGCGCACTAAAGATGTCATGCAGGAACCACAGCCAAGGCGTTCTCCGAGGTCGTTACAGATCGTCCGGATGTACGTTCCCTTCTGGCACAAAATGCGGATCTCGTACTCCCCTGCCTCCGCATCGTATGACAACAGTTCCGCCTCATAGACGCGTACGGTTTTCTTCGACCGCTCGATCGTGATGCCTTTTCTGGCAAGGTCCACAAGTTTGACGCCGTCGATCTTTCGCGCGGAATACATCGGCGTGAGCTGTTCGATCTCCCCGACAAATCCGGCGAGTGCTTCCCGAAGCTGTTCTTCGCTCACCGAAAAATCGCTCTCCCTCAGCACCGTTCCGTGGATATCCTGCGTGTCGGTTGTGATACCGAGACGCCCGTGCGCAATATATTCTTTTCGCTGAGCCATCAGATAATCGCACACCTTCGTCGCAAATCCGAGGCACACCGGCAACACCCCTTCCGCCTCGGGATCGAGCGTTCCCGTATGCCCGAGTTTCTTCATGCCGAGCACACCGCGAAGAACCGCGATCACGTCGAAAGAGGAATATCCCCGTTCCTTGTTGACAACGATAATCCCGTTCATTTTCATCTCCGAAATCATCCGTATTGGTACCGTGAACATCCGTTTTTTCAGCTCTTCGGATGCTCACATAGTCAAACACCCCGCGGCAAGCCACGGGGTATCTTTGTTCTGAATCACTACACAAAAAGCGCAGCGGAAAATACCTGCATTGCTTCATCACCTCAGCAATCTGCCTGCAGTTGCTTTCCTGTCACGGCAATCTGCTTACAGTTGCTTCCGTGTCTCCGCAATCCGCTTACAACTGCTCTTTCACCATCTCCGCGATTTTCCGGATGGCATCGTAGATATCCCCGACGATCGTGCATCCGGCGGCAAAAATATGTCCGCCTCCGCCGAAGGATGCGCAGATTGACGCCACGTTGACCTTCTCGATCGCGCGCATGCTGATCTTGTAGGTATCCACGTCATCCTGGCGCGCAAACAGAGCAACTTCGATCCCCTTTGTCAGGCGAAGCTGGTCAACCAGACCTTCCGTATCCTTCGTGGTCGCTCCGAACCGTGCAAGGTCATCGAGCGCTACGACGGAGAAGATCATTTTCCCGTCAAGAAGAAGTTCCGAGCGCGCCACCGCATCACCGATCACGCGGTTCTGCGCGTAAGTTCTGCGATAGAACGAATCATCGATCAGCTGCTGTGCGTTCACGCCTTTTGTGAGCATATGTCCCGCGATCTGCATCGTGTGCTCGGAGCACGCAGGGAAACGGAACACTCCCGTATCGTGAAGGATTCCCATGTACAAAAATGTAGCAGCAACGGTATCGATCTTCTCATCCTCGAGCAGATCGTACAACACTTCGCACGTGGAACTCGCGTCCGGCAGGATCACTCCGTACTCCGTAAAATGCGTGTTCGTCATGTGATGGTCTACCACAAACACCTTCGCCGCTTCGCTCACCATCTCACCGGCGGGCGCAAACCGCTCAGCGCTGCTGCAGTCGAGAATGACAAACAGCTCATACGGTGTCGCGGGCTTCGTAAAGGAGGAGTCGATCTCATCGATCCCTTCCGCTACGCGAAGGTTGTCGGACGGTTCCTCAAGGTACACACGAACCGTCTTCTCCGGATATGCGACGCGGATATAACGGTACAACGCCATGCAGGAACCCACGCAGTCGCCGTCGGGACGGATATGGCCTGTAATCCCGACGGTTGACGCCTCTTCGATTGCATTCAGTAACTCTCTGTTCATTTGCGGTTCACTCAAAATAATATTCATTCTTTCTCAGAATCCTCTGACTCCTCGAAATCTTCGGATTCATCAACCTCTTCAGAGTCCTCCGAATCGCCGTCTTTCTCGTCCTTATGAAGCGAATCGATCATCGCATCGATCTTCATGGCATAATCGAGGGAGTCGTCCAGGACAAAGAACAACTGCGGCGTCAGGCGCATATTGAGGTTTTTGGCAAGCATCGAGCGAAGATACGGAGCCGCATTTTTCAGGCCCTCCATCGTATTCTTCTTCGCTTCCGCGTCACCGTAAACGCTCACATACACCTTCGCGGTCTTCAGGTCCGGAGCTACCGTAGTGTCCGTCACGGTCGTGAGAGGCGCGATCCGCGGATCCTTGACCCCGTCGAGGATCAGACGGCTCAGCTCTCTGCGAACCTCCTGGCTGACAATTCTGTTTTTCGTACTGTTTTTTCTCATTAGTTTCTGGCCACCTGCTGCATCACGTAGAGCTCTACCTGATCGCCCTCCGCGATGTCATTGAATTTCTCAAACAAAATACCGCACTCGTAGCCGGCAGCGACTTCCTTCGCGTCGTCCTTCATACGCTTGAGCGATGCCAGATTTCCGTCGAAGATCTGCGTACCGCCGCGAGTGATGCGGGCCTTGCATCCGCGCTGAGCCTTGCCGTCGAGGATATAGGAACCGGCGATCGAACCGAGACCGCTCGCCTTGAAGATCATACGGATCTCCGCATGACCGATGACTACTTCCTCGTAAACCGGATCCAGCATGCCCTTCATGGCTGCCTCGATATCGTCGATCGCGTTGTAAATGACGGAGTACAGGCGTACATCAACCTTCTCACGCTCCGCCGTCTCCTTCGCGGTGTTATCCGGCTTGACGTTGAAACCGATGATGATCGCGTTCGAAGCGCTCGCAAGGGTGACGTCGGACTCGTTGATGTTACCGACACCGCCGTGGATGCAGTGAACTGCGATCTCCTCGTTGGAAAGCTTGAGAAGCGACTGCTTGACAGCTTCCACGGAACCGGCAACGTCCGCCTTGACGATGATATTCAGATCCTTCATCTCACCGGCCGCAACCGCATCATGCAGACTCTCGAGCGAAAGCTTCTGCTTGGTCTCTGCAATGAGCTTCTCCTTGGACTGCGCGATATGCGCATCGGAGATGTTCTTGGCTTCTTTTTCATTTTCCGTGACGATCATGAGGTCGCCGGCGTTCGGAACGCTGTTCAGACCGAGGATCTCCACGGGAGTGGAAGGCGTAGCTTCCGTGACCTTCTGCCCCTGATCGTTGATCATGGCACGGATCTTACCGTAGGAAGCACCGATGGAAACCGTCTCGCCCACGTGGAGCGTACCCTTCTGAACAAGCACCGTAGCCACGGGACCACGGCCCTTGTCGAGCTTGGCCTCAATGACGAGACCGCGCGCACGACGGTTCGGGTTAGCCTGCAGTTCGAGCACATCCGCCGAGAGCAGGATCATTTCAAGAAGGTTCTCAATGCCCTCGCCGGTCTTCGCGGAAACACGGCAGGTGACGATATCACCGCCCCATTCCTCGGAAACAAGTCCCTGCTCGGAGAGCTCGGTGAGCACACGGTCGGGATTGGCTCCTTCCTTGTCCATCTTGTTGATCGCCACAACGATGGCAACACCGGCTGCCTTCGCATGGTTGATCGCCTCGATCGTCTGCGGCATAACACCGTCGTCAGCCGCCACGACAAGCACGGCGATATCGGTTGCCATGGCACCGCGGAGTCTCATCGCGGTAAATGCCTCATGGCCGGGTGTATCGAGGAACGTGATCTTGCGGCCGTTCTTCTCGACCATATACGCACCGATGTGCTGCGTGATGCCGCCTGCCTCCTTGGCTGCGACATGCGCGGAACGGATCGCATCGAGAATGGAAGTCTTACCGTGGTCAACGTGACCCATGACACAGACAACCGGCGGACGCTTCTCAAGGGTTTCCTCGGCATCCTCGGTGTCTCTGGTCAGCACCTCGACCATATCAACGACTTCTTCCTTCTCAACAATATAGTTGTAATCAAGAGCAATCTCCTCGGCCTCCTCAAACGAGATTTCCGAGTTGATGTTGTACAGTTTGCCTGCAAGGAACAGCTTCTTGATGATCGCAGAAGCGTTCTGCTTCATCTTGTCCGCAAGCTCCTTTATGGTGATCACCTCGGGGATCGTGATGTTCTTGATCTCATTCGGATCTTCCTCACGCTTCGGCTCTACCTTCGGCATGATAAATGCGCCCTTGCGGTTCGCATCCTTCTTCGTGGTCTGGCCTTTCTTGCCGGTCTTCTTTCCATCGTCAAAATCGCGGTTGTTGCGGTTTTTGTCGCGGTCACGGTTCTGGTATGCAGCCGCGTTCTTGCCGCGGTTGATCTCGCTTGCGAAATCCGATTTGATGGAGCTTCCCTGTCCGCTGCGGTTGTCATTTCTGCGCTGCTGGAACGGTTTGCGATCGCCGGAATCCTTATCCTTGTCAAATCCACCGCCGCCGAAGCCGCCCTGGGAGTAGCCTCTTCCCGCGCCTGCACCTGCTCCTGCCGGTCTGCGGTTAGCGCCCTGACCGTCGCGGTTATACGGAGTTCTCGTTCCGTCTGCCGGTCTGCGGTCGCCGTAACCCGTGCCGGGACGTCCCGCACGATCACCGTAACTGCCCTGTCCTGCTCCGGCCGGTCTGCGGTATCCGCCCTGACCCTGACCGTCGCGATTGTACGTTGTTCTTGTTCCGTCGGAAGGTCTGCGGTCGCCGTAACCGGTTCCCTGTCCTTCTCTCGGGCGACGGGGACCTGCCCCCGCCTGGGACGCGTCTCTGCGCGTATCCGGGCGACGATCGTCCGAAGTGCGCACGGGTTCTCTGCGTACCGGGGCCGACGTCTGCGCCGGTGTAGCCGGCTGCACAGGCGCTGCCTGCTGAACAGGAGCTGCCGTCTGCGCAGGCGCAGCCGCCGTATCGGCAGACTCCGTCTCCGCATTCGCAGAAGGCTTCACAGTTTCTTTCTCCGGTGCGGTCTGAGCCGTCTCTGCCGGCTTCTCCGCGACGACCGGTGTTTCGGCAGCGGGAGTTTTCACCGCAGCCGTTCCGTTGTCCGCCGCATTTTCCCGGGTCGGACGCTTCATACGGCGACCTTCCTCGTTAAAGATCGGTCCGTCATACAGAACCAGATCGCCGTTCTGATCTTTGCGATAGAATTCATTTCCCTTGCGGACAATCGGATTCTTATCGGCATCAAAAAGAGACTTCTTCGGCTCCAGTCTGTTGTGATTCTCATCGTACAGGGGACCGTTATACGCGGTATAATTGCCTCCCTTGTCGATGCTGTAGATTACGCCGTCCTTCTTGACAACGCGGTTTCCCTTGTCATCATAGCGGCCGCGGGCGCGCTTTTCCTCTTCCTTGCGCTCCGCGGGACGACGCTTTTTCTTCCCGTAGAGTGTTATCGCAATTTTCACCTCCGGGTCCTCGTCGTCGACGTAACTTCCGGCGCTGCGAACATCACATCCGCGTTCGCGCAGGTAGGTCATCATCTCCTTGTAGGACGCTTCGATTTCCTTGCACAGATCTCCGAGTTTGATACTTGCCATTTACGTTCATTCCTCCGATTGGTTTTCCGTCACATACTGTGAGCGAATCTTAGCCGCAAATCCCTCATCGAGAAGGGCAACGCACGACCGTTCGCTCTGTCCGATCGCGTGTCCGAGTGTTTCCTTCGTGCCGTATGTCAGCACGGGAACCTTATAGTAGTACGTTATTTTCTCCAGTCCGTCGCGTGTGTTCGCAGAGGCATCCTCCGCGATGATCACAAGCTTCGCTGTCCGTTTGGACACTGCCTGTTCCACCAGGAAGTTTCCCGATGCGATCGCGCGTGCCTTCTGCGCGATTCCCAAAAGCGCCAGTATTCTGTCACGCATCGGCAATCTCCTTCCGCAGACGTTCGTAAATCTCCGCGTGGATCGTCACGGACAGCGAGCGCTCGATCGCATGCGAGCGTTCCGCGAGACGCAGACATTCTTCGCTTCGGCAAATGTAAGCGCCTCTCCCGTTCTTCTTCCCCGTCAGATCCATCTCGATCGTGTCATCCGGCGTATGGATCACGCGGATGAGTTCCTTCTTCGGCTTCATTTCGCCGCATCCGCTGCATCTGCGCAGCGGGATTTTCCGGGTGACTGCCATAAACCGCTCCTCTCCGTGCGAATTACTCCAGACCTTCCGCCTGGGACTCGCTCTTGATGTCGATCTTGTAACCGGTCAGACGCGCCGCAAGACGTGCATTCTGACCCTTGCTGCCGATTGCAAGCGTAAGCTGATCATCCGGAACGATGACATTGGCCAGACGCTCCTCCTCGATGACGCTAACGGAAGTAACCTCCGCCGGCGACAACGCATTCGCGATCAGCTGCTCAGGATCGTCGCTCCAGTTGATGATGTCGATCTTCTCGCCGTTGAGCTCATCGACAACCGCGTTGACACGGCTTCCGTTCACGCCGACGCAGGCACCCACCGGATCCACCTTGGGATCGTTGGAGGACACCGCCATCTTCGTACGCTTGCCTGCCTCGCGGGAAAGCGCACGGATCTCAACCGTGCCGTCCGCAACCTCGGCAACCTCATTTTCGAAAAATCTCTTCACAAGCTCAGGATGCGTGCGGGACACGATCACGCGCGGTCCCTTCGTCGTATCCTTCACTTCCACGACATACACTTTGACGCGGTCGCCGGTGCGGAACAGCTCGCCCGGGATCTGCTCCGTCTCGATCAGGGTCGCGTCGATCTTGCCGAGGCTGATGATGACATCCTTGCGGGACGTCTTCTGCACGATACCGGTGACTACTTCCTTCTCCTTGCCGCTGTACTGTCCGTACAGTACCTTGCGCTCTTCCTCGCGAAGCTTCTGCACGATCACCTGCTTAGCCTTGCCGGCCGCGATACGTCCGAAGCCCTTGGTCGCTACTTCCTCGCTGAGAACATCGCCGATCTGGATCTCGCGGAGCGGAAATTTTGCCTGAGCCTGCTCAAGCGTAAGCTGGGACGTCTCGTCCAGCACCTCATCGACAACCGTAAAATCACGGTAGACATCATACGCACCGGTCTCCGGATCAATGTGTACGCGAATGTTTTCATTCTTGTCAAACTGCTCCTTGCATGCCTGCAGAAGAGAATCCTCCACGGCCTTGAGTAGCACTTCCTTGCTGATGTCACGCTCCTTCTCAATCATGTCGATCGCGGTGATCAGTTCCTTAAAGTCCTCTTTCTTCAGCTCCTCAGCGGACTTCTTCACGACCTTTTTCATACTGTACCTCCTTAAAACGTTTCAATAATATTCCGAAAAATGTTGTTTTTTTCTTTACTCGACGAACGACTGCCGGATCAGGCTGATGTTCTTTCGCTCGATCTCCTGCTCGACACCGTCCTCCGCGACCGTCACGGTCGTATCGGTGTACGCGACCAGATCGGCCGTGAACTCCTTGCGACCTCCGACCGCTCGGAACAGGCGGATATCCACAGGCTTTCCGATGTTGCGCTCGAAATCCTTCGGCTTGCGAAGCGGTCTCGTTAGCCCCGGAGAACTGACCTCCAGCACGTAGGCATCGTCGATGAAATCCTCCTCGTCCAGCCGGTCACTCAACGCCCGCGACACAACCTCGCAGTCATCGATCGTGATCCCGCCGGGCTTGTCGATGAACGCGCGAAGGTACCATGTCCCGGCCTCCTTCACGTACTCGACATCCACCAGCTCGAAGCCGTGTTCCTCAAGGATCGGCGTCACAAGCGCCGTCGTTTTGTCCTCATATTGTTTTGCCGTCGCCATACTTCCTCCGACTGCACATTACCCTCTTATACGCAGTTTGAGAGTGGGCCGTTGCGACCCACTCTCAAGCTAAACTACAAGTTACACACGAAGTATATAACCCTTTTCCCGAAAAATCAAGCATTTTCCGAAAAAGTTTATCGGAAGTTTCCCGGACATTCATGCAAACACGAAAAATGCCGTCCGGCCTTCCGTAAAGTCTCAGATCTCCTGCGATGCCTCTGCCTCCGCAGCGCGCTTCGCATCCTTGCGGCTGCGCACCGCCTTGCCGGCAAGCACGCCGCAGATCGCGACAATGATGTACAGGATAAACAGTCCGAACTCCCGTAAGAATTCCGTCAAAACACCCATGTTACGCCTCCAGTCAGGATTTTCTGCGGTTCGCAAGTTCCTTCACGATGTCGTTCCAGTCGACATCGCACTCGACCATGAGAACCATGAGATGATACAGGTAATCCGCGATCTCGTACTTGAGTTCCTCGGCATCGGGGTTCTTCGCGGCGATCGTGATCTCCGTCGCCTCCTCGCCGCACTTCTTCAGGATCTTGTCGATTCCCTTGTCGAAGAGGTAGTTCGTGTACGAACCCTCTTTCGGGTTTACCTTGCGGTCCATGATGATATTGTAATCTTCCGTGAGCACCGTGAGCGGGTTGAAATCCGCGAACTCCTTCTTGCAGAGCGTCGTAAAGAAGCAGGACATGTTGCCGGTGTGGCACGCGACGCCGAGCTGGTGTACCTTCGCCAGAAGCGTGTCCTTATCGCAGTCGATGCGCAGTTCCTTCACGAACTGGTAATGGCCGGACGTCTCGCCCTTGACCCACAGCTCGCTCCGGCTTCTCGACCAGTACGTCATGCGCCCGGTTTCGATCGTCTTGTTGAACGACTCCTCGTTCATGTACGCGACCATCAGCACCTCGAGCGTGCGGTAATCCTGTACGACGACGGGGATCAGGCCGTCCGCGTTCGTCTTGAACTCGGAAAATGAGAGGCTCGACGCAAGGCACTTCGTCTCCAGTCCTTCCGCGCGAAGCGCCTGCTTCACCTTCAGAAGGTTCTTCTGCTCGTAGTAGTTTGTCGCAACGCCGTAGCAGTTCGGCAGCGAAAGAAGTGTCTCAATGTCGTTGCGGACAAGACTGTCGCGCACGATCACCGGAAGCGGGCAACGCTCCAGGATACGGTTCATCGCCGAGGATACGGTGACATGCTTCATCTGGAAGCTTGCGACGCCGAGGTCCTTCAGTTCCTCCAGAAGCTTCTCGCTCTCGTACGCGTGCTCCGGCTTATCGACGTCGGCGTTGAATTCGATCACGATCTTGTCGCGTCCGAACCGCTCGATCGCCTTCTTCACTTCGTCTTTCGGGAAGCTGCGCTCGTACGGGATCACCACATACGACGCACCCGTGTACAGCGCCTTCTTGATATCCTCGAACCGCTCCACATGGCAGCCGAGATACAGCGGAATGTCAACCTTCTTCAGGACAAGCTTGACCATCTGCAGAAAATGCATCTGCGTCGTCTCGTTGTCATCATAGTTGTAGATATACAGTCCGTCCGCGCCGTTCTGCTCATAGCTCATCGCAAGCTCCAGAACGGAGGCCGGAAATGCATTTTCCGCATTGATATAAGCAATAATGTTTTTCTCCATATTCGCTCCTGTCACAAAGTACGTGCCCCACGCGGTCATATTCCGCACAGAGCCTGTTGCGAACCTGCGACTTTATGTTCAGCCGCACGCCCGAGGCCGTCCCCGTCAGATCGTGCCCTTCGTCGACAAAACTCCGACGATGCGCTCATCGATCTTCGTCGCCATGTCCAGGGACTTCGCAAACGCCTTGAACATCGCCTCGAGGATGTGATGGTTGTTCTCACCGGAGAGCATGCGGATGTGAAGGTTCATTCCCGCGCTGTAGGAGATCGCGTAGAAGAACTCTCTCGCCGTCTCGACATCCATCTCGCCGAGCTTGTCCACCGTCGTGTCGACCTCATACACAAAATAAGGCCGTCCGGACAGGTCGATCGCGCACATCATCAGCGCCTCATCCATCGGGAGCAGGCAGCTGCCGTAGCGTGCGATGCCCTTCTTGTCGCCGAGCGCCTCGCGGATCGCGTTGCCGATGACGATGCCGACATCCTCCACCGTGTGATGCGAATCCACCTCAAGGTCGCCGACCGCAGTCAGGTTGAGGTCAAACAGACCATGCTTGGCAAATCCCGCCAGCATGTGATCAAAGAAACCGATGCCTGTCTTGATATCGTATTTTCCCGTTCCGTCAATCGTAAGCTCCGCGCTGATGTTCGTCTCGCCGGTCTTGCGGTTAACTGTGGCTCTCCGTTCCATAGAAGCCTCCTTGCAACAGATTTTTCATGACCGTATTGTACCGCAATTGCGCGGTTCGGTCAACGGTTTGTGTCATCATCCTCGAATCTTACGGCTACCGAGTTGGCGTGTGCCGTCAGACCTTCCGCCTCGGCAAATGTCACCACCTTCTTATAGACCGGCTGAAGCGCCTCACGGCTGTAGCAGATCACGCTGCTCTTCTTGATGAAATCATCGACGCTCAGCGGGGAGAAGAACCGCGCCGTGCCGTTCGTCGGGAGAATGTGGTCAGGTCCCGCGTAGTAATCACCGAGCGGCTCGCTCGAGTACTCGCCGAGGAAAATGGCGCCCGCGTTCGTGATCCGCGTCATCGTCATCCAGGGATCTTTCGTTAAGATCTCCATGTGTTCGGAAGCGATGTCGTTGGCTGCCTCGATCGCGGCGTCCATCGTGTCAGCTACAAAAATGCGTCCGTAGTTCTCCAGGGATTTCTCGATCGTATCGCGGCGGGAAAGCGTCTGCGTCATGCGGTCGACCTCCGCGCTCACCTTTTCCGCGAGCTCTGCGCTTGTCGTGACGAGGATGGCCGAGGCCATGACATCGTGCTCCGCCTGGCTGAGCAGATCCGCGGCAACATACTTCGGAGTCGCCGTCTCATCGGCGAGGACAAGGATCTCGCTCGGGCCCGCGATGGAGTCAATGCCGACGCTGCCGTACACGGCCTTCTTCGCGAGCGCAACGTAGATATTGCCCGGTCCCACGATCTTGTCCATGCGCGGAACACTCTGCGTGCCGTATGCGAGTGCCGCGATCGCCTGTGCGCCGCCGACCTTCGCGATCCGGTTTACGCCTGCCTCCACGGCCGCGACGACGGAAGTCGCGTTGAGCCCGCCGTCCTTCTGCGGCGGCGTCACCATCACGATCTCCGGTACGCCGGCAACCTTGGCCGGAATAATATTCATCAGTACGCTGGAAGACAGCACCGCGCGTCCGCCGGGAACGTACACGCCTACCTTGGCGATGGGCGTCACTCTCTGTCCGAGAATGATGCCGTCCTTCGTATCGAACCAGCTGTTGCGGCGCTGACGCATGTGAAACTCGCGGATGTTTGCCGCCGACTCACGGATCACCGCGAGAAGCTCCGGATCGATCTCCGCGTACGCCGCATCGATCTCCTCCTTCGTCACCCACAGGTTGTCCGGCATGATCTCGATCCCGTCAAACTTCTTCGTGTACTCAAACACAGCCTCATCTCCGCGCTCGCGCACATTGCGCACGATCTCATCCACGGCTGCCTGCTGCTTTACGAAAGAGTCCGTGCTGCGCATCGCGAGCGTGCGAAGCAGTTCCTCCTTGGATTCCCTGGTCAAAGGTATGATCTTCATCGGTCTTTCCTCCCGTCTGCCGGCTCCCTGGGCCCGACAGTTATTATTCGTTGTCAAAGTCGGACAGATTCTCTCAGTTGTCCGTCCCGATCACGGCACGTATGTCCGCGATCAGTTTCTGGATGCGCTCCTGCTCCATTTTCATGCTGACCTGGTTGACGACCATGCGCGCGGACAGCGGCACGATCTCCTGAAGCACGGCGAGTCCGTTCTCCCGAAGCGTCGAACCGGTCTCGACGATATCGACGATCACCTCGCTCAGCCCCACGATCGGCGCCAGCTCGATCGAGCCGCTCAACTTGATGATCTCCGCCGTCTGATGCAGAACATTCGTAAAATAATCCTTCGCAATGTTCGGATACTTCGTCGCCACGCGAATGCGCTTCCCGCTTCCCAGCAGCTCCTTTGCGCTCTCCGGGCCGGCTACGCACATGCGGCAGCGTCCGATTCCGAAATCGATCACCTCATAGAGCTTGCGCCCTTCCTCGAGGATCGTGTCCTTGCCGACGATGCCGATATCCGCAGCACCGTACTCCACATACGTCGGCACATCGCCCGCCTTCGCGAGGAAGAATTTCATCTTCAGTTCCTCGTTTGTGAAAATCAGCTTGCGGGTGTCAGGATCTTTCATCTCATCACACGAGATCCCGGCTTTCTCGAGAATCTCCATCGCCTTCTTCGCAAGGCGTCCCTTCGCAAGCGCTACGGTTATATACTCCATACCTGCTCCTTTCAGACCTTCCACACAGTCGCGCCGTTCTCTCCGAATTTTACGGCGACTTCGGATTCATTTTCTGAAGTAACCGGAACGAGCGATACCGACTTGCCCTCAGCGCGCTTCTCCTGCGCGAACCGGATTGCATCCGCCGCCCGGTCCACCCGGTAGAGAACATAACAATGCTCATCGGAAGGCTTCGACATCAGATTCTGCCGCTCGAGCGCGAGCATCAGCGTATCGACCGTGATCGACATCCCGATGGCCGGAATGGGCAGTCCGAACTGCGCCACCAGCGAATCGTACCGTCCTCCCGAGGCGACGGCCTCGCCGGTACCATAGGTGATCGCGCGGAAAATGATTCCCGTGTAATAGCGGTACTTGCTTAGCATACCGAGGTCAAACGACACGAAACGCTCGACACCGTACTGCTTCAGACAGTCGCTGAGGCTGCGGAGCCGTTCAAGAGACGCAAGCGCTGCCTCATTGTCGGTTAAGGATGCTGCGCGGTCGAGGATCTCCTCCGATCCGAACAGCTCGGGGATCGCCAGCAGAAGCTCTGCCGAACGACCTTCAATGCCGCGTTCCCTGAGGAAGTCCTCGATGCCAAACAGGTTCTTGTTCTTGATCCTCTGGCGAAGCTCCTCGCCGTCCTCGACGGAAAGGCCGCACTCATTGGCGATCGCGCGGAAGAATCCGGCGTTGCCGACCTCAATCTGAAACTCCGAAAGTCCCGCGCCCTTCAGGCACTCGACCGTGAGCGCCAGTATCTCTGCATCCGCAACGACCGAGTCGTCACCGAAGAGTTCCACACCGGCCTGCGTCGTCTCCTTGAGGCGAAGCTGGTAACCGGAATTGTTGATGAACGTGTTGCCGCAGTACGACAGGCGGATCGGCATCTTGCCGTCGCGGTAGTAAGTAGCCGCCGCGCGCGCAACCTGAGGCGTCATGTCCGGCCGCAGCACAAGCGTATTGCCGTCGCGGTCGATGAACTTATACATATCCTTTGAGGGAACCGTGCCTCTCTCGCTGGAAAACACGTCAAAATACTCGAACGAAGGCGTGCGGATTTCCTCGAATCCGTACTTCCTCATGGTGCTGCCGATGGATTCCGAAAGGCTCTCCATCCCAGTCAATTCCTCTCCGTAAATATCTCTCACACCTTCCGGCGTATGTAACAACGGGATCATAGTATCTCCTTCAAACTGCTCTCTTGCTTTATCACTTTACCTTGCTAATGTGCTAATTTGTTAGCATATTGAACCGAATTATACACATGGATAAATGCCTTGTCAAGCATTATTTCACGAAAAATCCGCAAAATTTCGCCCTACTGCCTGCTCTCCATATACTCCAGATAGTCGTTCACATACTCGAGATAGTTGATGAACGGTTCCGCCGGCATGTCATACAAGAACTGCGGATCGATCTCGTCGAATCGGAAACTCTTGCGCGAATCTTCCTGCTCTTCCTCCCCGTAGGCGCGGTCGTAAAACCTCACCATCTCCTCGCAGCGCAGGAAATAAATCTTCTCACGGTGGCTGTAGTAGATCAGAATGAACGCGACGCCGCCCTGCCGTTCGAACTCCTTCATGAACTTGTACTGGTGCTCGTGAATGTTCTGCATCGCAAACGTATCCGCGGCGCACTCCTTGCAGTCGAAGCAGATCGCCACGCCCTGCGCGATGCCGATGTAATCGACCGTACTCTTGCGGTCGAAATACGCCAGCGTGATGTGCCGCTCATCCCGGTCGATGTCGATCGGCGTGATCGGAGTCGGGATTTTCTGCACAAGCGCCGTTCCCCGCTCCCGGTACACATCGTTCGTCCGGTTGATGAGGTCCTCAAACAGCGAGCCGCGAAGGCCTCGGGATTTCCAGGTTGCCATAACTCCTCCTATAGCAGCGGTTTTCCGGGGAATTCCCCGTTCAGTATCTCGGAAAATGTCTCCGGCACGATCCCGGTGATCGTCTCCCCCGTAAGCTCCTCAAGCCCCTCGGGAAGCACCTCCGGGAACTCATAGGAATACGCGAAAAGCTGCTGTCCGTGCAGGTGATATTTTGCGTGAAAATATGACATGAGTTTGTCGTCGTCACTGCCGTACTTCGGGTCACCGAGCACCGGGTACCCGATGTGCTTGCAGACACTGCGGATCTGGTGGGATTTGCCGGTGTAGAGCCGAATCCTCGCAAGCGTGACACGGCGGTTTGCGGCAACCGGCTCGATTCCGGTGTGAACCTGTTCGCTCCCCTCCGACGGGGTTTCGGTGATCATCACAGTGTTCGTCCCGCTGTCCTTAGTCAGGAAGAACACCGTATCCAGGCTCTTCTCCAGCTGTCCCACAAGCAGAGCGTAATAGAATTTGCCGAAAGACCTTTCCCGGAGCGCCCGTGCCATCCCCTGTGCGCCGCGAAGCGTCTTCGCGAACCACAAAATCCCAGCTGTGTTGCGGTCAAGACGGTTGCAGATACCGGGCTTGAACGCGCGAAGTGTCTCAGCCGTCAGGTCACCGCGGTCCGCGAGGTACTGTAACACCTGCTCGTTCAGAGCTTCCGTGCCGCCCTCGTCCCTCTGCGAGAGCACGCCGGCCGGCTTGTATACTGCCATCAGATGCTCGTCCTCATAGACGATCTGATCTTCCGTGACCGGGTGAAGCGCAAACGTCGGGATCACAGCGGCCGCGACAGCTGTGCTGCTCATTTTGGCGAACGTCTCGTCCGAGAAGAACACCTTCACGACATCGCCCTCTCGCACGGTCTCGCTGCCGTCCGCCTTCGCGTCGTTGAGCGTGATATTTTTCTTGCGAAGCATTTTGTACAGAAAGCCGCTTCCGGCCTCCGGCAGGATCCTGCCCAGGTACTTGCTGAGCCTCTGCCCCGCGTCATTCGATGTGATACGGATTTCCTTCAAGGAGGCACCTCCTAAACAAGGATGACCCTGAGGAACTCCGCAAGCTCCTCCGGGACAGGTTCATTTTTCGACGAGAGATTCAAAACGCGCTCGCGCATATCGCCAACGCTTCGGAAAATGTGCATGTGCACGGAGATCCCGCGTTTCTTCATCGTATCCGTCACGTAGTCCACGATCTCCTTCTCCGCCTTCGGTTTTCCTTCCGTAAGCAGCGCCGCGATCTCCGTGCCGGTCGCGTACAGCGCGTCAAGGTGCATCACATGGCTCGGCGAGGTGAACACGAGGTCCGAGTACAGAATGCCGGTCTCACCGGCAGCCTGCTTCAGTCCCTCGAACGCCTCCGCCTCGAGGGAGCGATACGGGAGGAACAGCACGAGGTTGACCACCGCTTTTGCGCCGGGCAGGACGCCGAGCACCGCGAACACGGTGAGCAGATTCTTCGTGGTTCCGGTCGCAAAATACCCGCACAGAAACAGTCCGAGCGAGATCACCACAATGCCGGCGATCATGAAGATCTGAAACTTCTTGTGTTTGCGAATGTATCCGTTGGTTCCTTTGACAGGTAACATACATAACTCCTAACTGGTTATTGATATCCGGCAACCGCCGGATGACCTATAGCACGTCGGCTCTCTCAGGATTGATCCCCGGTTGAGGGATTCTCCGCGCCGTCAGCCTCTATCTCCCGAAGTACCGCAAAAACGTCCCGATGCTTCAACTCCCTGGGCTCGAACCGGATGATATTGTAGACGAACTGCATCACAAGTCCTGCTCCGAAGGTGCTGATCAAAGTGCCCCATCCCACCGGTCCGCCGAGCAGGAAGCCGATGAGCAGCACGACTGCCCACAGCAGGATCTCGACGATCCCGATCGGAATCTTCGGCAGACGCTTTCCGAGTCCGACCAAAAGCGCGTCACGCGGTCCGCAGCACTGCTGCGCTTTCATGTAGATCCACATGCCGAGCGCCATGAAAACAAAACCGACCAGCATGATGGCGATGCCGAACCATAGATTTTCATTGTCCTCGAACGGATTCAGGGAATTGAAGATCTGCACGAAATTACCGGTCAGAAGCGCGTCGATGATCGTGCCGAACCCGATTCGCTCCCGAAGAGCCAGGTCGATCAGCAGAACCGTCACCGCGACAAGCGTCATCGAAATCCCGTAGTTGAAAGGCGTATGTTTCGCGATGCCCATGCCGAGACAGTCCCACGGCGCCAGCCCGATGTTGGCGTAGATCGTCAGGTGCACGCCGAACGCAAATACCACGAGCCCTCCCGCAATTTTCAGCCATTCCAGAAGAATTTTCCGCATACCGTATTCTTACCTATCCTTCGTTAACTTATCTTCGTTGATCCGTGATCAGATGCTTGATCCCCGGCTCCGGGTGTCGGAGCTCCTCCTTGAAAAATGTCGGATACACCTTGATCGGATCGTCGGGTGAGACCCACACGAGACGCTCCTCGCTTCCGCCGTCGATGAACGTGCTGCTGACCGGTTCAAAGTCCTCCGGCACCTTCATGTAATAGAAAAATGATATCTCGTATATGGGCTTCCCGAAGTTCGACGGTGCGTCTCCGTAGAAGTAGTTCTCATGCACGAAACCGAGCCGGTCGACCTCCATGCGGATGCCGGTCTCCTCCCATACTTCGCGGGCAATGGCCTCATCGGCCGTCTCCCCGAATTTGACGCGGCCGCCCACGGAGTACACATAATTGTTGCGCGCACTGCCGACCATGAGGAAGCGGCCCTCCCGCAAAATGATGGCGCCCACGCGGATGCTGACCAGGCCGTTGTCGCACGGCACGGTCATATCTTTCCTCTGCAGCTCCTCGACGTAACGCTGCACGCGACTGGTGGAGATCTCCTCGTTTCGCATGTGGATGATCGTGTCGCTGTCGACCCAGCGGTAGGCAACCGTCTCACCCTCCTGCAGCACAACGCTGTCCTTGTCGCAGTCCGTCTCGCAGAAAAATTCCACGTAGACCGAGTGCGTGTCGGGACTTACGATTCTCCCAAGCTCCGTCAGTTTCTCAGCGACGACCCCGGTCTCCTCGCGAAGTTCACGGAGCCCGCACTCCATCGGCGTCTCTCCCTGAAGGGCGGATCCACCCGCGGTGGCCTCCCATTTGCCGGGATTGGTCTTGCGCGGATCCCGCTGCATGATCAGGTAGGTGCCGTCCTTGTGCTTCACCAGGATTTCGCAGACAAGATGGTACATTCCCTTCGGAATGAACGCCTCCTCGCCGCGCACCAGCGTGACTCCCTCGATTTTGTTGAAATCCTTGTCGTACGCATCCCAGAGTTCCATCTTCCGTCCTCCTGCCTCCTGATTGTAATCTGAAACCGTCATTTTTTCAACCGACAGTCGTATCGCATGACCTCCCCGTTCGGATATTGAACGATCCTCTGCTCAGCAGTGAAACCGCAGCTGCGGTAGAAGTCAACGCCCTCCTCGTCCGTCTGTGCGTACAGCGGCGAAAACCGGCCGGACTCCGCAACCGCGAGGACCATTTTCCGACCGATCCCGATCTTGCGGCACGATCCCGCGACGGAGATCCCGAGTATCTCTGCGCCGGACTCCCTCTCCTCGAGCACCAGCATCCCGGAAACGCCGCTTTCGGTGCGATACACGTACACCGAGACGGAGGGCGACGCGATGTACTTTGCCATCTGATCGCGGTATTTGGAAAATGTCGGCTGATACATGCAAGCCGCATAGACGAGATAGGCCTCTTCCGACAACAGCCACCCGCGGTCCGCGCACGGAACAACCTCCGATCGACGGATCACCGAGACATGTGTGATGCCGTTGTCCTCGTCCGGATAGTCACGCAAAAATGTCATGCCGATCGACTCGGCGGTCTTATAAGACGCAACATTCGTGTACTTGCAATAGGAATACAGCGCCGGGTAGGACGTATGGCGAAACGCCCAGTCGCGCACGGCTGCAGCCGCCTCCTTCGCATATCCCTTATGTTGCATGTCCCTGCGGACGTGGTACCCGATCTCCGGCAACAACTCACCGTCGATATTCTGAAGCGTCAGGCCGCAGTCACCGATCATCTCCCCGGTGTCCTTCCGGCATACGGCCCACAGTCCGAACCCGTACTGCTGATAGCGGTCACAGTTGCGCCGGATCCAGCCGCGCACGCGCTCCTCATCGAAGCTGTAAGGATAGTGCTGCATGATCTCCGGGTCGCCCAGAACCGCGTACAGCGCATCGTAATCATCCATCGTCATCTGCCGCAGCACAAGTCGCCCGGTCTCCAGTCGAAACGGAGCCACATAAGCCTCGTATTCCGCGTGCTCCGCGAGCGCTTTCTTCGTGTCAATGTTGTAATCCACGACGACACAGTGCGCGTCCTCGTCATCAAAATACTCCCGGACACGAACCCCGCCGAACGCCTCCATGGTCTTCCAGGATGCCGGATTGTCGAGATCCGCATCCATAAACACCGTCTCGATCCCGTACTGGTTGCAAACCTTCAGTCCAAGGTACAGATTGATATTGTTGTAGCCCTTGCCGCGCTCCGTCGGTCGGATGCTGTATCCGATGTGGCCGCCGTACTTTTTGTTTTTCTCATTCAGAGCGATCCGTATGTTGATCATGCCGACGATGCGGTTGTCGCTCTCCCGCACTAAGAAGAATTCCCTCGCGGGGCATCTTCTCGGATTTACGTTCATCAGTGCGTAGGCTTCCGACATGCGAAGCCATCCCTCGTAATCCTTGATAAACTTCGCCAGTCCGCCTGCGCCGTTGATGTTCGACTTATGTTCGTAAAATTCGTTGATGTATGCGAGCGCTTCGTCCTTCCGTTCGATCCCCGGAACTTCGAAATAAAACCGTTCCATTTTTCCTCAACTTTCCCGGGAAATGCTCTTCGCCTGTTCCCTTTCTTTCTGCTTCTTCCTGTGGTACTCGATCGACTCCTTCAATATTCCTGCCTGCAGTTCCGAAGCGATCCTGTTGATTGTGGCAAGATCAACCCTCTCAACCACCCGGACCGGATAGTTCACTGGCTTCCCCGGGTATCCGAACGACTGCTCCCTCGTGTTCGGAAGCATCGTAAACCCGCCGCACTCGTTGTAGATCGCGCCGTTCGGGTAGTATTTGCCCTCGTAGTATGTGGTGATGTCGTTAGTCTCGGACAGCAGCATGTAATACGGTTTTTGGAACTGATCAAAGGACTCTCTCACATCCATGCTCTGGCAGACTCCGATGAGCGCATAGACGTTACCGTCCACATAGAGGATCTTGCACTCGATATAGTAATCCTCCTTGTGCGGGAGGAAACTCATTTTCCGATACGGAAAATCCTCGTATCGCGCAAGCGGCATGTAGCACAGGCGGGATCCCGTCTCCGGAAGAAGCAGGATCGCGTTGTACACATAGGCAGGATATTTGCATTCATTGTCCGGGAAAACGACCTTGTTTCTCGCGATGTCATCATGAAACTCTGCCCCCTCAACCGGCATGATCGTCGCCTCAGGGTAATACTCCGTGTCGAAGTCGGGAATGCCTTCTCCGAGCCGCGCAACAAACCCACTGGTATCGTCGTTGAAATACAGACCGCGATTCTCCAGCTCGTCCCGGAACTCCGCAGGTGACCGGTAAGCCTCCTCCGCGACCGTGTATGCTCCTTTGCCTGTATAATACCGTTTGTGGTACAGATAGTTTCCGATCTTTCTGCCGAAGAAGATATATAGCAGAGCGATCGGGAGCGGAAGGAGAATGATCGCGATAACCACGATGCGGAACACAACATTTGTCACATCCAGGATATCGGACCATCGCGTGATCAGTATCCGGATCGGGTTGGCACAGAAGAGGAGAAACACGATCAGGCACGTCAGTCCGAATCGGACATACGCGTAGATCACGGCAAAGCCGAGTCCGATTTTCCGCCCCTTACTCTCCGCCGCTTCCAGGATGATCACGATCAGGTACTGGAGGGCGATCCACGCGATCAGTGCGACAATGATCCACAGATATTCATTTCGCATACTCGCAACAAGCGCATCAGGGATCCTCATCTTCTCCTCCTCTCCTGTTTGGAAAATTCTCTTCACAAACCAGTCTGTCTTCATCAGTTGCTCAGGTCTACCTGGCCTTCTTCAGATGCACGCTTATGCCGGTGGCTTCTTCGTCAGTGCATGTTTATGCTAAAGGTTTCTTCGTCAGATAAAGCACATAGGTGTCCTTGAACACGATCCGGTTGTCCGCCTCGGTCACCGCTTTGTGCAGCTCTTCGAAGAACCGTGTCTTGTACGGCTCGGGGATGACAATGTGGTCGCAGTGCGTTCCGCTGAACGCCACATACTCGTCCGCGTTCATCACCCTCTCACCGGCGAAGAGTCTCCTCTCGACTTCCGTGAAGCCGTACGCCGGCGCGTTCGTATAGCCGAACTTGCCATGCGTGTACGGCGTCTCCGGCTTGTAATAGATTTCATAGAGTTTCTGGATCTTTTCGTACAGTCCCTCGTTGGGCGACTTGTAGTCTGCCCACGTGAGCATCATCGCGAGCGTTCCGCCGGGCTTCAACAGTTCGAACGTTTTGGAAAATGCGATCTCCTCCGGGATCCACTGGATCGTCGCCGCGGAGTAGATCATGTCGAACTTCCGATCACCGAAATCATGAGTGATGAAGTCATCGTTCACGATGCTGAAATTCGGATAGTGTCCGAATTTTTCCCTCATTTTCTCAAACAGGTTCTCTCCGAGTTCGATCGCGCTATAGTTGCACCCGGTTGCGAGGATCGGCTCCGTCGCCTGTCCCGTGCCCGGTCCGAGCTCCAGCACATCCTTGCCGGGACCGATCTGTGCATAGCTGATCAGATCGTCGAAAAGCTCCGCGCTGTACCGCGGACGGAACTTGTCAAACTGGTCCGGTATCGTGTCGAAAACCTTCCGAAAATCCTTGCTGTTCCACCGGAGCATGCTTTCTTCCCAGCTGTCGAACGGCTTGATGCCCATCAGGTCGGCGACCGTAGGTGCAACATTCGCAAGCCCGAAATTGCCGTCGCGAAGCTCATGCCGGATTTCACCGTCATAGATGATAAACGGCACGGGATTGAGGCTGTGTGCGGTTCTCACTTCCACAGCACCCTTCTTATTCTTCTCAAGCATCTGATCCGAGTTGCCGTGATCCGCGGTGACGATCAGAATGCAGCCGGCCGCATCGCACGCCTTTTTAATACGCGCAAGCTCCAGATCCACGCTCTCCACCGCGATCTCGGTCGCGTCGAGATTGCCGGTGTGACCGACCATATCACCGTTCGGAAAATTACACCGGATGAAGCCGTATCGGCCGCTTTCGATTGCCTCGATCACCTTGTCGGAGATCTCCGTCGCTTTCATCCACGGGCACTCGTCGAAGGAGCGCACATCGCTCGGGATCTCGCAGTAATCCTCCAGTTCCTCAGAGAATTTTCCGGAGCGGTTGCCGTTCCAGAAATATGTCACATGGCCGTACTTCTGCGTCTCGGAGACCGCGTATTCGCGGATCCCGTTCTGCACCAGCAGCTCTGTCAGGGTCTCACGGATCTGCGGCGGGTTCACCAGATAGTTCTTCGGGATCTTCAGATCGCCGTCGTACTGCAGCATTCCCACGTACTTCACCTTCGGTACGAATCCGCGGTCGAACTTGTCAAACGTCCCATCCCCGTCGAACGCCATCGAAAGCTCCAAAGCACGGTCGCCGCGAAAATTGTAAAGGATCACGCCGTCCCCGTCCTCCATCGCCCCGACTGCCTTGCCGTCCTCCGCGATGACGAAAGCAGGCAGATCCTGATCGATCGCCCCGGTCTCATTTCGCAGCGCCTCGATCGCCTCTGCACAATTTGAAAAATACCTTCCTTCGCCGTGTACATGCACGTCCCAACCGGCCTTCACCATCGGCCAGTTCGCCTGGTAGCGGTCCATCGTGATCTTCATGCGGCCGCCGCCCGAGGCGATGCGGCCGTCGAAATTGACGTCGTTCAGTTTCGAGAGCGTCTCCTCAAGGAGTGTCACATATTCAGGAGCGGACGTCGCGGGAACATCCCGGCCGTCAAGCAGAACATGGACACGCGCTCTCCTGACGCCCTCCTTCTTCGCTTCCGCGAGCATCGCAAGGAGGTGATGAATGTTGGAGTGCACGTTGCCGTCGGACAGAAGGCCGATAAAATGCAGTGTTTTATCTCCCGCTGCAACGCTGTTCACGATGTTCTTCCACGTCTCGCTTCGGAACACGTCGCCGGACTCGATCGACTCGTTCACGAGTTTCGCTCCCTGCGAGTAGATCTGCCCGCATCCGAGAGCATTGTGACCGACTTCGCTGTTGCCCATATCGTCGTCGGAGGGAAGTCCTACCGCGCCGCCGTGCGCCTTGATGCAGCACCATGGGCAGTTCGCCTTCAGAGCATCCAGCGTGGGCGTATTGGCGCGAAGCACCATATTGCCCAGTTCCTCCGGCGTCTCCCCGACACCGTCCATGACCACAAGCACAACCGTCTTCCTCATTGATTACCTCCTCTCAAACCACACTTTCAGCTACACGATCAACCCGCGCGATCAAAACCGCATTTTTAACCACGATCAAAACCGCTCATATCAAAACATAACGATCACGAATCCGCGGAATTCCGGATCGTACACAGTTTTCCGCGAAGGATGTATCCGATCTTCTCGTAGCAGGCGTTAGACGCTACGTAATCTGCGTCCGTGTAAAGGATCGGCAGGAAGCCAGCCTGCTTCACGACCATGGAAACCTGATATACGAGGTTCTGTGCGTAATGTTTCCGGCGTTCCTCCTCGCGCGTGTACACAAGGCCGATGGACGCCATACCGCTGTTGTTCCCGTGCCAGTTGCAGCACGCAACCGTCTTGCCTTCGGCGTTCTTCCAGAAGTACAGTCCACCTCTCGCAACGCCGTCCTCTGCCTTCCTGCGATACACCTCTTCGCTCTCGTAATCCGCATCGATCGCGTGGTGCATCAGATCCATAAGCTCTACAATCTCATCGATATCGTCCGTCGTGCACTGATGAAGGCTGCCGTCGCATGACACGGACGGAACGATCGGTTCCGGACAGTCATACGCAAACATGTTGGTCTCGATCGTAAAATCGATCCCGTCCGCTATGGCGCGCCGGATGAAATACTCCGCAAGCTTGTACTTGATGTTAAAGCGGTGCTTTCCGTCCATCAGTCCGTTCTCTTTCGCCAGAAGGTAGACCTTCTCAAACTCCTCCTCGCTTGCGTCATCCGCATTCCAGATCCACACCGGAAACGGTTCTGCCGAAAAGCAGAGAATAACACGCTCGTGATCCGTCAGAAGAAACGTGTTGTTGCCTCCGAGAAGACGGTTCAACACGAAGAACGTATATTGATCCTGCGCCAGTAAGGCGTAATCTTTTTCATTCGCAAAATGGTCCATTTTCCAACCTCCGTAAAAATGCCGCGACACCGTCCTCATCGTTTGAGAGCGTGACGGCATCTGCTTTCTCGATCACATGCGGAAGCGCGTTGGCAACCGCAACGCCGAATCCGCAGCGCTCGATCGGCTCGATATCGTCGTTATCATCACCGAAGTAAATCGCCTGTTCCGCAGGGATCCCCGCATTCTGCAACATCTGGCGAATACCGTTCCACTTCGTCGCGGTTCTGCCCATGAACTGGATCAGTTTCCTGTCCGCGACAGTACAGTACACATCGTCAGGCATCGAAACCGCAAGGCTCTCCGGCGGTAATTCCGGATGGCTTGCCAGGATCTTGTAGACAGCCTCCCGCCTCACGATCTCCGAAAGATTTTCCGTCACGATCGGCTGCCAGATCGGTATGTCAATGTTCGAGTAAAGCCCGAATTCCGCCTCGATCGAGATGACTGTCCCGGGAATCGCCTCCAGTTCTTTCAGAAGCGCCTCAGCGCTCTTCACCGTTATCACATTGGACATTGTTCCCAGCGGTGTGATCGTACGGGCACCGTTGAGCGTCGTGTACGACGTGACTCCCAGGGAATCCCGATACTCCGTGATCGCTCTCTCCGGTCTCGCGGAAGCAATAAACACCTGCGCGCCTGCCTCCTGCCAGTCCCGAAGAGCCTGCTTCGTCTCCTCCGATATGCTCTTGTCGGTGCGCAACAGCGTGCGGTCCAGATCCACGATGATCGCCCGATACGGCTGGATCGTACGATTCCAGCGATTGTACCCTTTCTCCCACGTGTCGACCGCGTACGGCCGCCGCTCATCGCCGATCTGCTGCGCATATGTTTCCATGTGCTTAAGGAACGGCTGCAGATGTTCCTTCGCCGAGAGAAGTTCCTTCCTGATGACCTGTGTCCACACGGGCGCCTGCTCATACTGAGAAGTCTCCAACAGACTGTCCGCATAGGACCTGACGTCAAATGCGACTCTTCGCTCGTCGACGGAAACCTCGCCGTTCTCGTCGACTTCAAGCACTGTGTACGGAACGGTACCCGCCAGGCAGTCAAGCGGCAGTCCGCACGAGCCCGGGTTGATCAGGGTGATCCGTCCGTCCTTCGAACAGTAGCTCCACTGGATATGCGTGTGTCCGAAAATGTACACGCCGTGCGGTAACTCCGCAAGCCGCTCCTGAAGCACTTCGTCGGCGTCATTGGCCGCCTGAATATCACGCCGGATCATCTCTTTCGTCACTTCCGAGCTTCCATAACGCTCACCGAACATGGAGGAACTCCAAAGCGTTCCATCCAGCTTACCCGGGAATGCGGACCTGTCGTGGGCGATATGGATCACTACTCCGTTTGTCTCAAGATTGATCATGCGCGGCAGGGCCTCCAGATACTCCCGGTTTTCCTTCGGGATTGTCCGGTAGGCGTAATAGGATATCTGCATCTGACCGTCCGTCCAATTTGCCGGATCGGTGCCGTTTAGGTTTTCCAGATACGACTCCTCATTGCCCCTCACAATATACACGTTCGGGATCGCCCGTATCGCCGCGAGACACTCGTTCGGATACGGTCCGCTCAGGCAGTAGTCTCCGGCAAATATATATCCGTCAACGTTCTGCTCTTCCGCGTCCCGCAACACGTTCGCAAGCGCCGGATAGTTTCCGTGGATATCCGCTAACACTGCATACTTCATACGATAACTCCCCCGTTTTCGTCCTCATACATTTTCCAAAGACAATCCGCGACCGCATCCTCCTCGTTGGTTCCGATCACCGCCGTGGCGAGTTCCTTCAACTCGGGGATCGAATTGGAAACCGCATACGCCTCGTCCGCGATCCGGAACATCGGCATGTCGTTGACAGAATCCCCGAACACAACCACTCTCTGAAAGCCGTAGCGCTCCTTCAACTTCAGGATCGTCTTGGCCTTCGTGCAATTCTGCGGACAGATTTCAAGCCAGTAATCATCGCGGTAGGTGTCCTTTGAAAACACGCATTCCCAGCCCGTGTACTCCCTCGCGCGCTCGTAGATCGGCCGGATGTACTCCCGGTCCCCCGACAGTGTCACATACCCGGGAAGCCCGCGGAACAGATCGTCGAGGTCACTCGCCATCTGCATGGTGGGATCCTCGGCATAGTAATCGACATACGCCTGAAGTCCTTCCGTATGTTCCCCGTCCAGATATGTCCGGATCATCGTCTCGCCGATAAAACACGACACGAAACCGCACTGCGAAAGTTCGGGGATCATCTTCTTGATGAGGTCGATTTCCTCCGCCGTGAACACCGCTTTCTCGATATGTCTCCCGGTGTTGTTGTCCGCCAGAACCGCGCCGTTTCTCGTGATGACCGGAAGATTCATTCGCAGTTCCCCCGCAAATCTGCGCGCGCTCTCGATCGATCTCGCGGTCGCATACGTAAACGCCATTCCGGCATCGATCAGCGAATTGATCGTCTCGATCGTGTGCCCGGAGATCGTCTCGTTGTTCCGCATCAAAGTGCCGTCAAGATCCGTCACATATAGAGTTTTCCCGCTGTTATTATCCATCGATCAACCAATCCTTCCCGAAAGTGCGATTATAACACTTAATTATATCATATTACGGTTCTCCGCACAAGCATTTTCGATGTCATTTTCCGTTGTAATACGCTGTTTTTCCGCGTTTTCCATCGTGCAATACTTTGCCCGAAAACAAAAGAAGGAGAACTTCTCAGGTTCTCCTCCGTAAACATTTATCGGATCTTGAATTCCAGCTTTCCGTCCTCGCATTTGCCGTCGGTCTCAACGATGATATAGACCGATCCTTTTTCGGTCAGTTTGACGTCCGAAGTTTCCACTGCCCCGCCTGCTTCGAGCGTGAACAGCTCCTTCTTCGTTCCGTCGTTGTCATAGTAGACGGTAAGCTTTCCCGCATCAAGTTTGCCGCTGTACTCAAGGCGGCCTCCCTCGTGCCCGTCATAATTCAGCCGGAACACTTTCTGTCCCTTCATCATGCCGAAGCTGAACGACTTGGAATCGGAATAACCGCTCTCGACACTCATGTTCATCACACAACTCGAGCGGTAACGAAACCCTCCGGTTTCACGGTACACAAGATAAAGCATCCCGCCCGCAATAAGCACAACCAGCACGGCAATTCCCGCAATCACTTTTTTATTCATATCTTCCCACACCTCCTGCTTTCGTTCTTACACGAACACTATACGCCCTCCGGGAGGTTGTCACAAGTGACTGTGGTCATATTTTTCCTGCGTGAGTCAGGTTTCAAACACGATCAGCGGGATCAGCATCTCATCCTCGGTAAGGCTTCCGTGCATGGAGACAAACTCTTCCTCGACGGTCATGATCGACAGATCCCCTGTTGCGATCGCGATATAGTTGCCGAGCATCGAGCGAAATTGCGCATGATGCTTGCCGGTTCCGAACAGTTCCCGATCGATCGCCTCGTCCATCGGCATCAGGTCGAATCGGTCACCGAACAGCCGGTTGAATACTTCGACGAAAAATGCTTCCTTCTCCGGTTTTACAAAGAGGTTCAGCACGCGCGGCTCGAGCGACGGCAAATGGGTAAGGCACTCCGTCAGCTGCGGAAAATCCTGAATCTGAACCTGTTCGTTATCAATGTGACCGTGGTCAGCCGTCACGATGATCAAAGAATTCGGGATGTCCGCGGCAAGTTTCGCAACTTCCGACTCCAGCTCGATCATGTTCTCATGAACCTCCTCCGAGCCGCATCCTCTGTGGTGAAGAAGTCCGTCCGGCTGATTCCAGTATAGGTAAACATACTTCTGTCCCGGATTCTTACAGTACCCGCGCACACTGTCACAGAGCTTGCCGAAGCTGTCGAGCCCCGGATCCAGGAACGGCGCCGAAATATACGCCTGTCCGCCGTACCGTTTGATCCGATCGATCACATTCTCGTAAGGAGTCAGTGTCCACGCCAGATTGTAATCGGCGGCCGGCGTCTTCGTGCCCTGCTCGACATTCATGAACACCGTGACATTCTTGTCGACCTGCGGATAATAACAGTCCCACCCGAGCCAGCTGTGTTCGCACGGCTGCAGGCCCGACATCATCGAGGTTGTCGCCGCAACGGTCGTGGACAAAAAGGTCGACTTGTAGATCCCGGCCAGATGGGAACGAAACGCCCCGTCCTCCGCGAGATGTCGCTCCACGATGACCTTCCCCATGCCGTCTAAAAGGATGACAACAATGTTCTCGTACTCCTTCTCGAGATACGGATCGATCAACGGCAGCGTGTCTCCCGGTGGCTCCGCGCCGAACTTCTTAAGAATGGAGTTCGGCAGGTTTGCAATACAGTTTTTGTAGTCCGGTAAAACCATTTTTCTCATACAGTACCCCTGTCTGTTTTCCTCGTTATTTCTTTCTGCAAATATACACCAGATGGCTCGATGCCCCCAGCAGTTCCCGCTTCTCACAGGTAGCCAGGTGGTATCGCAAAAACTCCTCAAACGCTTCATCGCTCATCGAAAAATCCGTGCGGTCCTCCGCAAGTTCCAGCACCGTATCCACCGCCACCGTCTTCAGATGCTCGACCGGTTCGCTCGCGAACAGCTCCTCAAACTCGACAATATCATACCCCGTGAACAGCTGCTCCGCAAAATGCTTTGTCCGGTATTGTTCATCGAAGTTCTCAACCATGCCCGCGTGCAGCGTCTCCTTCAGATAGTTGTCGAACAGGATCGCATACACCGAGAGAAACGCGACGATGATGATTCCGTCCTTTCTTGTAACGCGGATCGCCTCACGGATCGCCTTGCGGATCTCGTCCGCGTCATACAGGTGGTACAGCGGTCCGAGCGACAGTGTCACGTCAAACGCCTCATCCGGGAGTTTCGCGAGGTCTGTTGCGTCCCCCTGAAATGCCTGCAGACGAACGGTTTCCGCTGAAAGCGCCGCGACATTTTCCCGAAGCACCTCCAGGTTCTTCTCCAGAAGTTCGACCGCGGTCACATCGTATCCTTCCGTTGCCAGCGCGATCGAGTACCGGCCGGTGCCGGCTCCCAGTTCCACGATCCTTGCCCCGGGTTTCGCATACCGGTGGATGTACTCCATCGTGGTCGCGAATTCGAGCTGTCCGTGTCGGCTTCGCGCCAGCCGGGTGTCCTCGCTGACCTCCTCATAAAAACTCTTTACGATCTTCAAACGCTCACTCATGTTTCACACTTCCTTTCGCATGATTGAACAATCTTCCGCCGTTTTTTTGCGGATGCATGTTCCGCTACACCAGAGGTTTCACTGTGACCTTTGTGCGGTCCGTCGGTCCCTTCACGGCAACCTGAAAGTCGTCCTCGTAGACGATCTCCCCCGGTATCTCGCTGCACTCGGAAACATAGAACTGTAGCCCGTATTTGGCGCCCATGTCGCGGTAAAATGTCATCTCGCTCCAGATCCGGTTCCCCTCGGGTGTGTCCTTAAACCATGTGACTGCTCCGTCCGGATTACCGTTCGCGTAGTACGGCGGAAGCGGCAGGACCTCCTCGAAATACTTGCGATTTCGCCAGTACTCCGCTGTCTCCTCCTCGCTCAGTGTACCGGCTTCGACCAGCTTCCAGACCGCCGTGAAGATCCCTCTCGGCTGTTGCGTGAGCCACGCGATGTCGTCCGTGTGTACCCGGTAATACTTCATACTGCTCCTTTCTGCGCGCCCCCACGGGTAAGTAACAAAAAAGCCGCCCACCCGGATGGGTAAGCGGCGTATGCACGTAATATTGCACCTCTTCCTCGCTGTACTCTCATCCGCATATGAAAATCAGACTATGGTTATCATGATCCATAGTCGGATTGACGTTATCGGAATAAGAGTGACGCAAGAACATTTCAGGTGCTCCTCTCGGAAAATATTGGGCTAACTATACAACAGGATTTTGCGATTGTCAAACACTTTTTTGGGGGACAACGCTTTCATTTTTCGCGAGATCGTGTAGCGCTTCGGTTTGTACCGTCGACTCCTCCAGATTGCGGATCCTACGGATTCGTCCGATCAAAAGAGCGATCACGGCAAGGCAGATGCCGGATGCGAAGATCGTGACCGACGCGCCTCTGCCGACACCGCCGCCGGTTATCCGCCCCACCGCATCCGCTACAATTCCGGAGAGCCCGTACGCGATCACGTAGCCCGACTGCGAGATGAATCCGATCAATCCCCAGGCTCTCCCCTGCAGCTCCTCGGGGATGTTCGTCCGCGCAAGATAGTCCAGGCTGTTGTTGGCGAACGGCATCGCGGCGAAGAACAGAAAACCGAATACACAGATGATGTACAGGTTGTAAAACACGCCGAACATGGCCATCATGACACCGGCGAATGCCAGCCCGAGGCTTAAGGTCCTCACGAATCTGCGCTTTAGCCCGCGGATGCCGAGGAACACGCCGGACACCAGCATTCCCGAAGCCGCGACGGTCTCCACGATCCCGAGTGTCTTCGAGTCGGCAAACGAGAGAATGAACGGTTCCGCGAGCACCTGGAACACGCCCATGAAGAGCGTGATCGCGGAAGTTACAAGGATCAGCAGAAACAGTCCGCGCTTTCCCGACACCGCCTTCCAGCCCTCCTTCATGCTCGCAAGGAACGGGGAATCGTCATCCGAAGGTTTGCTCCCGAGGCCCCTTCTCACGACCGCTGCCGCAAGTATCGTCACGAAAAATGTCGCGATGTCGATGATCAGGATCAGACGGATGTCGCTGACCGCGAGCAGGAAACCGGCGATGATCGGCGAGAAGAAATATCTCGCGCTGCCCGCCATCGACACAAGTCCGTTAGCCTTCGAGAACTGTTCCTTTGTCAGCAGATCCGTGATGGTCGCGGTGAAGGCAGGCTCCAGCAGGGCAGAGAACACGGAACTTACGATCACGCCCGCATAGATCTGCCAGACGGCGGCGTCTCCATGAAGCATGCAGATCAGTATGAACAAAACGCCGAGCCCCGAACAGCCGTCCCCGATCATCATCAGCAGTCGGCGGTCATACCGGTCCGCAAGGACGCCTGCCGGCACCTTGAGAAGCAACCCCGGCAGAAACGCAAGAAGCGTCAGCAACGCCATGCTCGCCGCGCTTCCCGTCCTTTGGAAAATGTAGATCCCAAGCCCGAAACTGGTGAGTCCCCCTCCGATGGACGAGATGAATTCTCCCGCCCAGAGCAACATGAATTTTCTGTAATTCCCCTCCATAAAACACCGCCCGTGATTCATTTGATGTGATATTGCCCCATTTGCCGGACAATTCTTCGATCACATCATATTCGAACCACGGGCGGAAGTCTTAATCCGTTCCTTCTCCGTTTCTTATCTGTTCATTAAACCAGTCATATTTTACAATGCCTGAGAGGGCCTCATGCCGCTATCCGGTAAAACTCCTGAACGCCTTCGTGGTTGTCCTGTTCCTGGCTGTACATCACATCCAGGTAGCGGTCATAATTTTCCGCAACATCTTTATAATCATGTAAATCTATAGTCTTTCTCCTTTCCGTCAACTTCTCAGATCAGGTCCTTCTCCATGTACCCGCAGGTAAACGGGAAGAAATCAAACTTCACGGTTCCGGTGTGCACGAAGCCGAAGCTCTCGTACCACTTCCGGAGCACCTCATTTTCCTCAACGATCCCGATCTTGAGTTTCCTCCGACCAAGGATGCGTACCCGCGTGAAACAGTCTTTCAACAGCTTCGCGCCGATGCCACGATGACGAAACTCCGGCAGAACCGCCAGATTGTTGAGCTCCGCACAGCCGTCCTCCGACAGCGCCAGCGAGTAATATCCGACGATCTTCCCATGGTGCGAATAGACGTACATTGGTCGCTTCTCCATCAGCAGTTGATACCACAGCCGCCGCTCGTCCGTCGCAAATGCTGTGAAGCGGGGCGCATTTTCCGGAGTAAAACCGAACTCGTCGGCAACAGTCTGAAACGACTCCCGGATCACCTCCACACACTCGGGGATCTCCTCCTGCGCCATTTCGCGCACCTTGCCGGACAGCACGGTGTCCCGGAGGGTCACGCTCATAATATGTCTGGTCGGGAAGAACTCGTACAGGTGGAGCGAGTTGATCCTGCCGACAAACGGCTTGAACTTGTGAAGCACATACGGAACCGCGCGGAAGATCACGTCCGGCTCGTCGATGAGAAGCGTGGTGTGCGGGGTCCAGTGGAACGAATCGCTGCATTTTTCTTTCAAAACGAGCAGGTCATCATTGATATCCGGTCCTGCGAAGAGGACTCGTGCTCCGTTGAAGATCCCGAGATGGTTGAAGGTTACCTCAAATGAATCAATCTCCTCCGAAAGGCTCTGTAGCAGGGCCTTGAGCGCCTCCTCCCGGTCGGTCGGAAAGGACCCGAGAGTGATGTGCATCGGGATGTTTTTGGTGTGGGTTCCGACGAACCCCTGAGCGTACAAAATGTTCTGGAACCCCGCGAGGATCTCCTCCGACGCGTCGTCGTAGCCGGCCAGAATGTACAGCTGTTTGTTCTCTTCCATGTTGTTCTCCTGTTCCACCGCAGCAGCGGCTTGATTTGATCGTAATAACAACAAGAAAAGCACCCCTGTGACCATAGTAATTACAGTCCTAAGGGTGCTGTCGCACGGTTCCACCTTAACTTTTCTCTTCAGATTCCGACAAATCCTAACCTTTAACGCAGGCATACGGTAACGCTTACTTGGTTCGGCATTACGGCTCAGGAATGGTTTTCGTTCATCGTCCTCATAAACGGCTTCCACCTTGTGCCGCTCTCTCTGGATGATTCGTGAGGAACTACTCTTTCCGTCGTTGCTTTTCTCGTGTTATTGGCGTTACTATATCAGCCTGACCTGCGTTTGTCAACACTCATTTGTCGGATGCTGCCGCATCGAACGCTCTGAGCACCGCGCGCATGTCCAAATCAACACGCTTTCGGTACTCCTCCTTCAGCCACTCCGGAACGCCGTACATCGCCTCACCCATCGCGCCGTCGGTACCCGTGCTGTATCTCGGTTTCGGATTGGCCGTGTTGACGATCGCGTCGGCCTTCACCTTGGTTATGTCATCCCGAATGATCCGAAGCGGCTTGGTCGCACCTCCTGTTAATTCCATGCGATAAGTGTGCCGGCCGCACGGTCGACTCACCTGTCAATGGTTACTCTCACTGCATATACTTCATGATCTTCTCGAAGTCGAAGCTTCGGATGACCGGTCTTCCGTCCTCGGGAAGCGTGTCCGAGACAAGCATTTCCGCCTCGGAAGGGTCATTCGTAACCTCGCTTGCGAGCAGCTCGAAGAAGGAATACATATTGATGATCGAGGTCGTGTCAAAACAATCGAGCAGGAAATCCATCGAGTTAGTCCCTGCAACCGTCGATCTCCCCTGGTTCGAGAGATTGAGCCAGACAAACTTTTCGTCGACAAGATCGATCCCGAAGAGATAGGCAAATGTACTCTCGCAGTTCACGAGGAACGACGTCTGAACCGTTTTCGGCTCGAACACCTTGCCGGTGGACTTGCGATCCCGGATCATGTATCCGGCTTTACAGAAGCAGTTGCTGAAATTCGTTCCGCTGTACACATTGTCGCAGAAGATCACGTATCGGATGTCCGGATAGAGTTTCCGGAACTTCTCGATATCCACGTCGAAGTATTCCGAGCCACCCTCGTAACCGCTCGTCTGATCGCCGGAGAACATCACGGCGCTCGACTGCTGTCCGGCCATGGTGCGCCACGAAAACTCGATCCGCTTTCCTTCCCGGTTGATGCCGAACATGGACAGGTCGATGTCATTCACCTTCTCCCAGTACGTGAACGCGCGCACTTTGCGGCTCAGGTCAAGCGGCAGGCGCGATCCTTTCGCCATGACACCGAACCCGCTGAACGACGCATTTTCCTGGATCGGGAGCGCGGTTTCTTTCATCGACGGATCGATGTACACTTTTCCGAGGCGGCCTCCGAAATGCTCGGTTATCTTGTCGCAGATCACCGCTGCCAGCCAGGCGTTCGTCTCCTTCGAGAGATATGTTTTGCGGTGTTCTGCCTCCTCCGGCTGCTCGTTGTGCACTGCCAGGAGATTGTGTCTTGTGAACCGGAACGAACGCAGTTCTCCCGCCTCGTGCTTCGCAGCATTCGTGTATTTTACGAGGAGCTGCAGAAGGACAATACCGTTGTTCGCATCGATCTCGCCCACGACTTCCCTGCGCTGTTCCTCGCTCTCACATCGGCTCAGGATGTAATCGAGGTTCCGTAGAACCGCACCGCTGCCCTTGCCTTCCTTCAGCACGCGCAGCGCCTCGCGGATATTCCCACCGCTCATCTCGCGCTCGAATGCGGAGTACACGGAGTTGTTCGCGCGTCCGCGCATCGCATTGACAAACTCCCGGCCTTCCTCCGTCTTCGCACGGTAGTGAAGATGATGCAGGATGCCGCTCCAGAGCGCTTTCTTCTCAAAGCAGTCACGGTAGCCCGAAGTGTTCCCGGCAAGCAGCGCATCGATCACCGCCGCAAGGAAACGCCGGTCGCGGTTCTTCCAGTTCATGTCGCGGACATCGGTCTTCCCGTAGAATACATAATTGATCTCATCCGCCACCTTGACGGCGTCGGCAAGGGACAGAAACCGTACAAACTGCATATCGCGAAGCGCCACCAGCAGGCGGAGCGCCGTGTTCTTGCTCGCACACGACGTTACCTTGTAACCGTACTCTCCGATGTACGACTTAACGACCGCAAACTGCCCCTCGCTGAGCGGTCTCGAGCCCTGCAGCATCTCTCCGACAGCCTCCGCAATGCGCTTAACCGCATCCTCCTCCGTGATGACGCTGAACTCCTTGATCGCCGCATTTTCCTTAAACGCGATCCGCTCGAACTCTCTCTCGAACAGCGAATGTCCGGCCTCGGAAAAATCGCCGAACCCGTATGTCACGGTATAGTGCACCAGCTGATCAAACAAAAGCTTGTCCGGGCTGAGTTCTCGCACGGTATCCGGAAAACCGCGGTAGAACGGCTGCGGAACATGCTGCCCGATCATCCTCGCAGCATAACTGATCATCTCGTCCGTGACAAGCTCCGATCCCGATACGATCCGGATGTTCAAAAGGTTCGCAAGCGAGAACAGCGTTTCCAGCGTGTGCGCCTCCGCCTCAGCTTCGTTTCGCACCAGAAAATGCTTTCCAAACAAATAATCGCGATACACCTGATTCATCTCTGTCTCCTCCTCAAAACCGAACACGCCCCGAACTGCATGCCGGGGCGTATCTGTTTTTCTTCTGCTGTTGCCCGTGATATCGCAGCACTATTAATCGAATGTGAAGTAAGCGCTGCCAGCTACGGGCTCTCCCCGGCGATATCGTCAGATTACATTGTAAGGGCCGAAGCTCCTTACCCCAAGAAGAAGTAAACCTGACCAGCTGCCGGTGAAATCAGTATAAAACATCTCCAGTATTTTGTAAAGTCATTCCGTCACCGAGACGGCTCCAGCAACTCCGTAAAACTGCGGATGTGGTAGTCCGACTGCGCGATGATCTCCTCCTGCCGCTCCACGGAATACTCATCGTACACGGAGCAGACGCGCATGCCGGCGTTGTGCCCTGCCTGAATGCCCGGGATGATATCCTCAAACACCATACAGTCCGCAGGATCTACACCGAGGTCCTCCGCCACCAGCAGGAAAATGTCGGGCGCAGGCTTCCCCTTCTTGATCTCGTTGGCGGTGTGGATGCTGTCCATGTATTCCGCAAGCCCTGTCGAGGTAAGCACCGCGGACAGCAGTTCCCCGGAGTTCGAGGTCGCGATCCCGGTCTTAACACCGCGTCTGCGCAGCTGCTTCAGATACTCGATCGCCCCGGGCTTCGGGAACACCTTCGTGCGGTAATACTCGATCGCCATGTCGTTCCATTCCTGCTGGATCTCGTCCGTGGAATCCCGGATACCGTAGTTTTCCTTGAAGAACACGGCAGTCTCGTAAAATGTCAGCCCGTTGATCTTGTCCTGCAGCGTCTCGTCGTACGGGATTCCGTGCCTTCCGAGGTAGTCGATATCGATCGCCTTCCAGATCCACATGGAATCCACGAGGGTTCCGTCAAGGTCAAAGATAGCTGCGCAAAAGTCGTTCGTCATCATTTATTTCATCCTGATACAAAGTTTTTTTCAAAGTCTCCCCGTCGAGCTCGCGGTATGTCCCGGTCGAAAGATCCAACGGGAGCCACAGACCGCCCATCCGCACTCTGCGAAGATACTGCACCTCGCTTCCCACGGCTGCGACCATCCTCTTCACCTGGTGGAACTTCCCCTCCGTGATGGTGATCGCAAGGGTTGTCGTTTCGGTACCTTCCGCCATTTTTCGCACTTTCGCGGGCGCCGACGTGAAATCGCCGAGGTCCACGCCTGCCTGAAGCCGTTCACACGCCTCCTCGCCTACAGTACCGCTGCACACCGCTATATACGTTTTGGGCACATGTTTTTTGGGCGACAACAGCTCATGCGCAAGCGCGCCGTCGTTCGTGATGAGCAGAAGCCCTTCCGTGTCCTTGTCGAGCCTTCCGACCGGAAAAAACTCCCCGCTAATGCCGTCGATCAGGTCCAGAACGGTACTCGCGTGTCTGTCGCGGGAGGCTGACAGAACGCCGGCAGGCTTATTCAGCAGAAAATACCGGAATTGCATGTACGTGATGGCCTTTCCGCCGACCGTGACCGCGTCCGTCTCCGTGTTCACCTTGCACGCGGCATCACGCACGACCACCCCGTTCACGCTGACCGCTCCGTCCCGAAGCAGCGCCTTGGCGCTTTTTCTGGTCATGGAAGCATCGCATTCGCTCAGAAACCGGTCCAGTCGAAAAATCATGGTGCGTTGTCCTCCCTTTCCTTCTCCCCGGTCGGTTACATCATTCTCCAGCCGGGCAGGTAACGGTTCTTGAAGGAACCACCCTTCACGCGCGCAAATCCGAGCGGATACGAATCGACGCACACCAAAACGTTGCCCTCCGGCATGTTCTCCGTCACCTCCAGCGTCTCGCACTTGAGGTAGCGGACCGTGTCGGGGTCGCTCGCGCGCAGGTTGTACACCGCAGGGTACTCATCGGAGAAGAGTCCCATGGCAAACGCCTGGCTAGGCTCGAAACGTCCCTTCTTCGCGTCCCCTAAGTACCAGCCGCTTCGTAGCACGCGCAGACCGTTCGTTGCGGGCATGTCCTGCGGCATGGCGTAGACACGCTCCTCACGGATCACGATGCGGGAAGGATCGATGCGGTCATCCCTCAGGCGAAGCTTCGCCAGAAGCTCCGTGAGCTCGCCGGGCAGTTCCGAGGTGCGGCTATAGCCGCGGAACGGTTCCGTCCGCCCGTACGACAGCGCATCCTCCCTCTTCCGGAACAGTGCGATGAAATGGCCCTCTCCCTCGAGCCTGTGCGGGAACAGGCGCGCGCATTTTCGCGTCTCCTCGAGCTGTTCCTCCATCCAGTCCGGCCGCCCCGTCATAAAGCCGAAGTCCGCATAGTCCCCGGCTTTCTCCGTGGGGATCACGGGCAGCAACTCCATCTCCGGGCAGTTTTTCAGCAGCCAGGCGACCGTCTCCTCGTCCTCCATCGCGGAAAATGTGCATGTCGAATACAGAAGCATTCCGCCCGGCTTTAACATCTCCACCGCCTTGGGCAGAATGGACTTCTGCAGATTGTTGTAGTACTCGGTTCCGTACTGTTCCCAGTTTTTGATGATCGCCGGCTGCTTCCGGAACATGCCCTCGCCGGAGCACGGCGCATCCACCAGGATCTTGTCAAAATATCCCGCAAACCGGTTCGCAAGCTGGTTCGGCTCCTCGCTGATCACCAGGATGTTGGTCGCTCCGAACACCTCAAGGTTCTTCAGCAGTGCCTTTGCCCTCGTCGCGGAGATGTCATTTGCCACGAGCAGACCCGTTCCCTGCAGCTTCGCCGCAAGCTCCGTGCTCTTTCCTCCCGGCGCCGCACACAGATCGAGAACCCGGTCGCCCGGCTCGATCGGCAGCAGGTTCGCCGGCGTCATTGCCGACGGCTCCTGCAGGTAGTACAGTCCGGCATAGTAATACGGATGCTTTGACGGAGCATCCGTATCGTCGTAGTAATATCCGTTGGCGATCCACGGCACACGGCGCATCGTAAACGGGGAGAGCGCCGTCCAATCGTCAGTCGTGATCTTCCTCGTGTTGACACGCAAAGCGGAGCGGGCCCGTTTGGTCAGGCACGCCTCATACTCGCGAAACTCGCTCTCCCCGAGCTGCTTTCGCATTCGCTCTTCGTATGTCTGCGGTAATACCATAGTTGTCCACCATTCGTAAATGAATTCGCAAATAATCGGTCAGCTCGTCGTCTGTGCGCGGTACCCTTCTGCGATGATATCCAGCTCGTTCGCAAAATACCGCAGCTTGTCCATATTTTTCTCTTCGTAAATGCGGAAGAATTCCTCCTGAATACGCACGGCCTCCCGACGGCTTGCGAAGCGATAGAGGTTCTGGATCGTGAGCAGGATGTCGTTGACGATCCGCTCCTCCTCAAACCGCTGCTCGCGCGCGGCTTTGATCTCATCGCGGATCTCCGACAGCTCACGGTCGGTCTGTACCATCTCATCCGCGACATGCTCCAGACGGTTCCGAAGCTCCTCCGGAATATTGCCGCGGTACTTGTACTGCAGCGAATGCTCGATCGTCGACCAGCAGTTCATGCCGAGCGTTCTGATCTGGATCTCCGCGTTGAGCGTCTTCGGTCCCTTCACCGTCTCGACCGTGTAGCGGATCTTCATGTGATAACTGCGATATCCGCTGTCCTTAGGCTCCGCGATGTAATCGCTCTCGCTGACGACAAGGATGTCCGAGCGCTTCTTGATCATGTCCGCGACGACATAGCAGTCCTCGACGAACTGGCAGATCAGTCTCACGCCGGCAATGTCCGTCATCTCCTCCTCAAGCCGCTCAAGCGGAATCTTCTTGCGGTTGCATTTTTCGACGATGCTCGCGATCGTCTTCACGCGCCCCGAGATCAGCTCGATCGGACAGTAATCGTCCTGCTTGCGCAGCGATTTCTGTATGTGAGTGAATTTGATGACAAGCTCGTCCACGGCAAGCGCGTACGGCTCGAGGATTTCCCTCCACAATTGTATCTCCATATCTCCTCCTGTAAAACGCGCGGAAAATGAGTCTCCGTGCTTCCCCAATGTTCATGCAAAAATGCACGATAATTCCACCCATACGGAAAAATCCGTTTTTCGCAATAACGACTGCCTTCGATCAGTTTTTGAAACTGTGGATCGGCGCGGGGATGCGTCCCTCGCGCTTCACGAAGCTGCTGCAGTCAAAGCGGTTGACCGGCATGATCGGCGCATAACCGAGCAATCCGCCGAACTCCGCCTGCTCGCCGACGCCCTTGCCGATGACCGGGATCAGGCGCACGGCCGTCGTCTTCTGGTTGACCATACCGATGGCCATCTCGTCCGCGATGATACCGGAGATCGTCGACGCGCTCGTGTCGCCGGGGATGGCGATCATATCGAGACCCACGGAGCAGACGCACGTCATCGCCTCAAGCTTCTCAAGCGTCAGACAGCCGGCGTTGACCGCATCGATCATGCCCTGGTCCTCGCTGACAGGGATGAACGCGCCACTCAGACCGCCGACATACGAGGAGGCCATCACGCCGCCCTTCTTCACCTGGTCGTTCAGAAGCGCCAACGCAGCGGTCGTTCCGGGCGCACCCGGATACTCCAGACCGATCTCCTGCAAAATCTCCGCCACCGAGTCTCCGACAGCCGGTGTCGGCGCGAGCGACAGATCGACGATTCCGAACGGCACGCCGAGTCTCTCGGACGCTCTCTTGGCGACCAGCTGGCCGACACGTGTGATCTTGAACGCCGTCTTCTTGATCGTCTCACACAAAACTTCAAAGCTCTCGCCGCGCACTGACTCGAGCGCTTTCTTCACGACGCCGGGGCCGCTGACACCGACGTTGATGACCGCATCGCCCTCCGTAACGCCGTGGAAGGCACCTGCCATGAACGGATTGTCATCCGGCGCATTGCAGAACACCACGAGCTTCGCGCAGCCGATGGAGTCCGCATCCTTCGTCTTCTCCGCCGTCTCACGGATCACTTCTCCCATGATGCGCACGGCGTCCATATCGATGCCGGTTCTCGTGGAACCGACGTTGACCGAGCTGCACACGCGCTCCGTCTGCGCGAGCGCCTCTGGGATGGATCGCATCAGCATGGCGTCCGCAGTCGTCATGCCCTTGGCAACCACAGCGGAGTAGCCTCCTAAGAAGTTGACGCCGACATCCTTCGCCGCGCGGTCGAGCTCCTTCGCGATCTCCACAAAATCTTCCTCCGAACGGCAGGCTGCTGCACCTATAATGCCGATCGGGGTGACACTGATTCTCTTATTTACGACGGGAATACCGTATTCCCTGCCGATCTCATCACCGGTCGCCACGAGATTACCGGCGAGTCTCAGAATTTTCCGACGAATGTTTGCGCACAGCTTATCGCGGTCGGAATCGATGCAGTCCAACAGACTGATCCCCATCGTGATCGTGCGCACATCGAGGTTTTCTTTCTCAATCATCTGGTTGGTTTCCAGAATTTCACTTCTGCTGATCATAGCTATGCTCCCTTAAATGCGATGCATCATGTCGAAAATGTCCTCGAGCTGAATGCGGATCACACAGCCGATCTTCGTTCCGACTTCCGCAAGCTCCCCCGACACCGTATCAAAACTCTTCGCCGTCTCCGCGACGTCCACCACCATCATCATGTTGAAATATCCGCCGACGATCGTCTGCGAGATATCCAGAATGTTGATGTTGCTGTCCGCAAGGTACGTGCACACCTTGGCGATGATGCCGACACAGTCGCGGCCGACTACCGTGATGATTGCTTTTTTCATGTTATGGTTACCTCCGTGGATGATTGTAAACTCCCCAATAGATCGAAGACATCGCTACAGCACGATCTCCTCCGTCGGCACATCGCGCTTTGCCACCGTGATCTTCGGCGCAGGCTCGGTGTACCTCCAGTTCTTGCGCAGGATCGCCTGCGCACTGGCAAGCGCAAGCTCCGGATAGTTGTTTTCCTTGCTCAGGTGCGCAAGTATTATATGTCGCAGTTCCCGATGCAGCACGGACACCATCAGACTGCCGCAATCGTCGTTTGAGAGATGCCCGTAGGCACCGAGGATCCGTCGCTTCAGATGGTACGGGTAGGGCCCGGCCAGAAGCATGTCGCGGTCGTAGTTGGACTCGAGAAGCACGGCGTCCGCCCCGGAAAGATGCTTCACGATCGTGTCGTCGTAACATCCGAGGTCCGTCGCCATCGCAAAATACTGTCCCTCCGCACGGATCCCGTACGCAACCGGCTTGGCGGCATCATGAGGGATATAGCAGGACGCGATCTCCGCATCTCCGACCGTGAGGATCACGCCGGGCGTCACGGAGCGGAACTGCTCCGTCGGGAGCGGTTTCCCTCGGTTTGAAGAGATGATCGCCTGTAGCGTCTCGTGTGTTCCGTAGACGGTGGCGCGGTATTTGTGCAGAAACACCGAAAGTCCCGCCGTGTGATCGCTGTGCTCGTGCGTGATCAGAATCGCGTCGAGCGTATCGGGGTCAATGCCGGCACCGCACAGCCCTTCCACGATTTTCTTCGCAGACACGCCCGCATCGATCAGTATTCTTGCCTCTTTGGTGACAACGCAGGTGCAGTTTCCGCTGCTTCCGCTCGCAATGCTGATGACTCTCAATTCGATGTCTCCTTTGCGCTCCGAAGTTTGCGGCGGATATCGTCAAGGTAGAAGGTCATTTGCCGTAAAATGCCGAACCTCCCTATCTTCGCGTCGTTGTCAATGACGCGGTCACATGCGCTGAACAGCGACTGCTGCGGCACCTGTGAGGAAAATACCGCTTTGATCTTCTCCTCGGAGTATCCCCTTGTGGTGCGCAGCCGTTCCGCGCGCGTTTTGTCGCTCGCGTAGACAAGCCACAATTCGTCGCAGAAGGACCGGTAGCCAGCGTTCGCGGCAAGCGCCGATTCGACGAAGACAAACTCCTCGCCGTTTTTCTCATACTCCGCAAGAAGCTCCCTGATCCGCTCGATCGTAGCGGGGTGCGTGATCCTGTTCAGGCGCTCCAACGCTTCTTTGTCGGAAAATACAACCGCGGCAAGTCCGGAGCGGTTGAGCGTTCCGTCCGCGTTCAGGCAGGACGGACCGAACTCCCGCACGATCGCGGCAAGCACTGGCTGCCCGGGCTCCTGAAGACAGCGGCACTCATAATCGGAGTCGATCACGGGAATCCCGAGCGTCTGCTTCGCGCACTCGCACACATAACTCTTACCGCTTCCGGCACAGCCGGTCAGTCCGATCACATACATCACTGCCTCCTTTCCGCAATCCTGAGGAAATGCTTCTCACTGTAATCTGTAAATCATTTTATTTCGCGTCCAGCCAGGTGGTTCCGCTGTGGATCTCTGCCTCCAGCGGGACGGACAGCTCCGCCACATTTTCAAAGGCATCCTTGACCAGTTTGCTGACGGTTTCCTCCTCGGCTTTCGGAACCTCCAGAAGAAGTTCGTCGTGAACCTGCAAAAGCACGCGGGACGCAAGTCCCTGCTCGCGCAGTTTTCGGTCGACGGCAAGCATGGCCATCTTCATGATGTCCGCCGCGGTTCCCTGGATCGGCGAGTTCATCGCAACACGCTCGCCGAACGCGCGCTTCTGAAACTCCGCGGCCGAGAGCTCGGGGATCGGTCGGATCCGGCCGTACGCCGTGCGCACGACACTGTTCTTCTTCGCCTCCGCGATCGTCTCGTCCAGGTATTGTTTGACACGCGGGAACCGTTCAAAGTACCCGTGAATATAATCTTCCGCCGTGTAGCGTGTGATCCCGAGATCCTGCGCCAGGGAAAATGAACTGATCCCGTACAGGATACCGAAGTTGACCGCTTTCGCGGCGCTTCGCTGCGCGGAAGTTACTTCGTCGTACGGAATGCCGAACACCTCGCTCGCGGTCAGACGGTGAATGTCAGCCGCGCTGTGGTAAGCCGCCTGCAGCCCCTTGTCTCCGGAGAGATGTGCCATCAGACGCAGCTCGATCTGCGAGTAGTCCGCGTCGACAAAGACACAGCCGTCCGCAGGGATGAACGCCTTGCGGATATCGCGACCGAGCTCCGTGCGCGCAGGGATATTCTGCATATTCGGATCGGTGGAACTGAGTCTTCCGGTCGCCGTGATCGTCTGCCGGAACGTCGTGTGGATGCGTCCGTCATCGGCGATATACTCCTCCAGACCGTCCGCATACGTGGAGTACAGTTTCGCGTACTGACGGTACCGAAGCACCTCGTTGACGATCGGATGTTTGTCCGCGATCTTCTCCAGCACCTCCGCGGAAGTCGTGTATCCCGAGCCTTTCGATTTCTTCGGATACGGGATCTTCAGCTCCTCGAACAGCACTTCCCCGAGCTGCTTCGGCGAGTTCAGGTTGAACTCACGCCCGGCCATCTCATGCACGGCCGCACGGGACTTCTCCATCTCCACGCTCAGTTTCGCGGCAAATGACCGCAGCTGCCCGCGGTCGACCCGTATGCCGGCTTCCTCCATATCCCGAAGCACCCACATAAGCGGGATCTCCATATCGCGGAGAAGCGGCTCCATGCCGCTCTCCTGTATTTTCCCAAGCAGGATCACACCTGCCGTGAGAGCGAGCGCCGCAACCTCGGCGGTATCCTTCTCCACCGCCTCGCCCGGCAGCCACTCATGGCTCACGTCAAGCGCGCTGTGCTGTGTCGTCAGAGGGCGCAGCAGGTAGTCCATCAGGGAGACGTCGCAGAGGCGGCTTCCCCTCGGAACATGCGCGCACCAGTCCTCCTTCGCGCGGAAACAGAACACGTCCTGTCCCGACGCGATCCCTGCGATCGCCCGGTACAGACGCTCTTCCGTGTCCTCCCTGAGCGGAAAACGGTAGATGACGGCCTGCTGCGCGATCGCAAGCGTCCGGCTCTCCGAGACGATCCCGAATGCAGCCATCCAGTCCTCGCCGTCCGAGTCCAAAAGGCTCTGAATTCCGATCGGCGAATCCTCTTTCGCGATTGCCGCGAGCGTACGGTCGATATCCCCGTCCGCCACGGTCACCGTGTCAAATCTCATGCGCGGCACGGAGCACTCCGGCAGCGCGATGGTCTTGATCTCCAGCTCCTCGAGGACTTTCGCAAGCTCCTCGTAGTCGATGCGCACCTTCAGATCCGATATCGATTCCTCGATGGGAATGTTGCGCCGGATCGTCGCCAAGTCACGGCTCAGTCTCGCCGCGCGCTCGCCGACCAGCGCCTCCGGATCCTCTTTGGTGAGCGTCCCGATCGGGTTCTTGTGGATCCCGAGACTCTCCTTGTAAAATGCCGCAAGCGCCTTCTCACCCTCGCTTCCCGCGGCATGGATCGCATCGTAGAGGGCGTCCACGGTCTTGTAGTGCACGATCAGCGAGAGCGCCGTCTTCGCACCGATCCCGGGCACGCCTTTGATATTGTCGGAAGTGTCGCCCTGAAGGCCCTTCAGCTCCGCGATCCCGGTCGGCGGCACGCCGAACTCGGCGCGGATGCGGTCCGGTGTCATCGGGAACGTCTTCTCGGGGACGCGGGACGACTCCTTCTTGTTTCCGAATTTGGCAAACAGTTCATCGGCCTTCTTCTGGGCCTGCTGCAGAAGCCAGATTGTCGTGCGGTCGTCGGCAAGCTGCAGATAATCATGATCCTTGGTCAGGATGCAGACCGGCATCGTTCCCTCGAACGTTGCCGCAAGCGAGCCGCTGTAATCGTCGGCCTCATACTCCTTCGACATGTACTGCCGCACGCCGATGCGGCGCAGCACCTCCTGGCAGAGGGCAAACTGCTCCCGCAGGGGCGCGATCGTCTCGGACCGGTTCGCCTTGTACTCGGCGTACATGCGCCGGCGGAACGTCTCCCGGGTAATATCCCAGGTCACCGCAAGGCACGTCGGCTTCAGCTGGCGAAGGATTTTCAGAAGATACCGGAGGAAGCCGTAGACACCGTTCGTGTACACGCCGCCCGACGTCTGCATGATCTTCGGAAAATACTTCTCCTTCTCCTCGTTCGTCTTCGCCATCAGCACTGCCGGCGGCAGATTTCCGTAAAACTGCGTTGACAGAAGGCTGGATCCGTCAATGATCAACAGATATTCATCGTCCATTGTCGTTCACTCTCCTTCCTCCAGCGCACGAAGTTTCTTCACCGCCTCGTCATTGTATTCGATGATGCCGTTCCGGATGGGATCCGACGTCTCCGGTATTCCGTAGAACTGCAGCCGCAGCGATTCCTCGCTGCCCTCCGGCTTGTAGAATTTGGCCGTACCGAAGGAACTTGCAACCGATAACGGAACGGAAAGGAGCATGAGCAGCACAACGATCGCGATCCGGATTTTCCGCAGGCGCTTCTTCCGAAGGAGATACTGGCGTGAACGTTCCAGTTTCTGGGCCAGTTCTTTCGAGTAATCCGTGGAAAAATCCATGTTGTGGTTGATCTGGTCAAGCGCCCTCGTGATCGAGTAATCGGTCATCAGGTTATCCCGGCACGATTCGCAGCCCTGAATGTGCTCGAGATACTCCGCGAGCACCGTATCGGAAAGGCCTTCCGCGAGATAGCGCTCATTCAGTTTCAATGCGGTCCTGCAGTCCATCCGGCGGCTCCTTTCCCGAAAAATAGTCTTGCATTTTACACGACACCGTGGTACAATCCACATTGTTCGCGGATGTGGCGGAATGGCAGACGCATCAGACTCAAAATCTGACGGGCTTACACTCGTGCGGGTTCAAGTCCCGCCATCCGCATGGCCGGGGGAATTCCCCCGGTCTTTTTGTTTTTATATGTCTCCGAGTATCTCGTGATACATCTCCATGCCGTAGCCGGTGAGGCTCGGTTCTCCCTCCGTGATACGAAAGGTCCTCTCCCCTTCTTCCGTTCGCTCCGCCTGCAGGAATTTCGTGCGGGGATACTTCTCGTCGTAGGCTTTCTTCGCGTAGGAATAGATGTGCGTGACGAAGAAACACGTCACGTTGTTGTCCATGAACGCGCGCACGATATCCTCCGCGATCGCGGCTCCCTCTCGCTCCGATGTCGTCGCAAACGACTCGTTCAGAAAGATCACCGACTCCTGCTTCATATGGTCGACGATCCGCGACAGTCTGCGGAGTTCCTCCTCCAGCTTGCCCGCCGTCATGGTCACATCCTCATTGCGCACAAAATGCGTGTAGATCCCGCTGAAAACCTGCGTGATCATGGACTTGGCCGGCACGAACATGCCGCACTGCGCCATCAGCTGGGATACGGCAACACTCCGGATAAACGTGGTCTTGCCGCCGTTGTTGGTTCCTGTGATCAGGTACAGAAGCGTATCCTCGCCGCCGAGATCGTTGACCGTCGGCAGCCTGAGGTTCTTGATCGCGATTCCGAGGTCATAAATGTCGGTGCCGGACAGCGAGTGCGACCCTTTGACAACCTCGGGGAAGCACACGGGATAGACCATGTTGATCATCTGGCTGTGCAGGTTGCAGCAGCCATGGAAAAAGGCAAGCTGCGCCCGCAGGGAATCGAACAGTTTGATCAGTTCTCTGGCGAACCCTTCGAAGCAGGTCGCCACATGAAGAAGTCCTGCCGTCTCCAGTTCCATGCAGTCCTGATAGACCTGAAGGTCATTGTAGGAAATGCGGATCTCGTTCTTCCGCACTTTCGTGGAAAACAGCGACTCCATGATGTCAAATTTGCGCTTGTCCTGGAACTCGGAGAGCGTGTTCACAATGAAGCCCTCCGTCTTCAGGCCGCGTCCGATCCGACCGCTGATCTGAATCTCGCCGCCGTTGCTGATCGCCCGCAGCAACGCGGTTTTCTCATGCACGAGATTCACGAAATCCGAATTGAATTCCTTGAGAAATTCATCGTAGAAATCTCGGAAGATCACGCCCGTAAAATGACCGTACGTGTTGACGATCTCCGCTTTCAGCCGTTCCAGACCGTTCGCCAGAAGATCGAGCTGCTCGATCGACCGGATCACCTTGACGGCAGGAAGCGGATTTCCGTTCTTCTTGTTGGTGGAACGAAAGTTGGACACGTCCGTCACAACCTCCGCCACGGTCGCATACAGCGAGAGGATCGTCTTCTTGTTGCGGATCGCATCGCGAAGCGCACTCTGACGGTGAAGGATGTTCTCCCGGTCCGTCATGGGCGACAGCAGGATCTTCTTACACTGCGTGTAGATGAAGTTGTCATTTTTCGCCATGCACTGAAGCACCGGCTCCAGCAAAAGATCCGTGACGAGGTCGCTCTTAAACGGAGCGATATCCTCCGATTCCGTGTACCCTCTTCGGTTTAACAAATAGGCTTTCATGATGCAAGTTTCCCCCGTTAACGCTTGCCCAGACGATAGTTGATATGACTGTAATCGAGTTTGTATTTGCTGACGATCGAATTCGCGTACGCAGCTCCGTCCGCGCGCTTGCGAACGATGCGGTATGTGCGGCGGAAACTGCCGTCCTCCACAACCGTCGCCACAAGGCTGACGTAGTCGTCCGAGTCAAATGCGATCTCAAACGTGTGCGTGACATAGAAGCAGATCGCGTTGCGCGCGAGAAGCCTGCGAAGCAGATCGCGACTCATCGTGAGCGCATCCGCCGTCGGTGCCGATGTGAAGAGCTCGTTCAGGATGACGACGCTGCGGTTGTCGATCGAATCCAGCATCTCGCGGATGCGGACGATCTCGTTGTGCAGACGCCCTTCCAGGCCTTCCGTACCCTCCTCATTTGCAAAATGAGTGTGGATCCCCGAGCAGTACGGCAGCTTGCACACGCCGGCCGGAACCGGAAGCCCCATCATGCCGAAATAGAAGCACTGCCCGAAGGCGCGGGCAAGCGTCGTCTTGCCGCCCTGGTTCGGTCCCGTGACGATGATCGCCTTCTCAAAATTGGCCTTCATGACATCGTTGAGGACGACTTCCTTCTCCGCATTCATGTAGCTGATCGCCAGGACGATATCGTAACAGTCGTCCATGTACAGCTCCTTATCCTTTACGATCAGGGGCATGGTGATCGGAACGCCCCACTCCTTCAGGCGCTCCATGTAATCGATATTCGCGATGTAGAATCGCAGCTCCCGCAAAATGTCAAGGATCTCCTGGGAGATCACCTTCGGCCCGCGGTTTCCGAACGCTTCCAGCTGCAGGAACCACTGACGGTTTTCCTTCTCCATCTGCTTCAGGATGAAGCTCTCCAGCGGGGAGAGATCCATCGAAGGGAACGGAGACTCGCGGAACGGCACGTAGTCCTCGTACTGCATCGTCTTCGCAAGGGAAGCGCGGATCGGCGCGCAGTAGTCCACAAAATTGTAGGAAAGGTCGTACGTCGCCTTCTCCTTGTTGATCGTCAGATGGAACTGCATTTTCTCGAACTCTTTGTTCAGCGTTTCCGCTGCTTCCCGCAGACGCTTCACGCCGGACGAGTTGAGCGTGTGGAACAGTTCCTGGTGCAGCGCATAAAACGCTCTGGATTTCGGCGGAGTTGTATTAAACTCAACGCACAGATTTTCCATCGCCTGATAATAGGTCGTCACGCAATCGACATACCATTTGCACTTCTGCAGATTCGAAGTGACCAGGTCCGCGCACTGTCTGCAGATTACTGCCTCTCCGATCTTTGAGATAAACGAATTCACCGCATCGCGGATTGAAGGAGTCATCAGATCCTTGACGACCTCCTGACGATACTTAACGCCCTCGTAAGTCCCGCACACAACCTTGAAGTACGGTTTCAACTCAGGCTCCGAATAGTATGCGGAAATCCGTTCCGCGTACTGATCCAGATTCAGATCATGAAAAAACTTCGGCTCCGGCATCTCGGACACTTCCGCGTAGGAAAGTGCCTGATCCGGAAGAAACAAACTGACCATACCGGATTCCTCCCCCTGTGCTAACGAAGATACAGTGTCCCTACGTGCGACAGGTCCTCATGCGTCATCATGCTCGTGTCGCTCCACTGTACGATATAATCCCGGGTTCCCTCTCCCCGGGAATCATTGATGCGGATATCAAAACCGATGCCGTTACCCCGATCTTCCTGCATCAGCGACCACTGCAGAGCCAGTTCGACCGTGTAGCCTTCCTCAGTGGAGACTACCGCGTACTCGAGGAGCCTCAGATCCGCACCGCTTCGCTCCTCACATACTCCGTTGCGTATGAAAATGTAATGGCTGTCCCCGGCGTGGTACCTCGTGGGCTTCAGCCCGTCCTCGTTGACGAAAACTTCCACACAGTCGCTTCGCGTGGCGATCTCGCCGGACGTCCGCGGCGTGTCATCCTTCACCTCGATGAAGAGATACAGCCGGTCCTCGTCCGAATAAGCCCGGAAGGACGCTTCCGCCCCGCTCTCACCGAACACGGGATTGGCCAGATCGTAGCGTTCGCAGATCGACCAGACAGCATCGGGTTCCCCGTCGATCCGCAAAACCGGAAGACGCGTCACCAGCGCGCTCTTGTCGGATGCTTTCGTGTTATACTTCTTCGTGCTGTCCTTCGGAATGATCCGCTGATACGGCGTCGGCGTCGCGTACGGCTGATCTTCATTTTCCGCGCGAACGGACGCCTTCGGAGCGGAAGCCGACGGTTCCGGGGAAGCCGCGGCAAAGCAGACCGCCCCCACGCAGAGGATGGCGATCAAAAGCCACACGATCCGGTTGTTTCCTGCTGTTCTCATTCTCCCGCTTTGTCCCTTCCGCTTTCTTTCCTTCAACGATCAAGCCGTGATCGCCTCTTACACACTTTTGCAAGCTACATCAATCCATTGTGATCGTTCCCACGCCGCTCAGTGTCACATCCGTATGTTTGTCCTTGTCCGCCCACTGCAGCATCTGTTTCAACTTGCCGTCGGCCGCGTTGTTGACGCGCACGTCAAAGCCGATCCGCCGGTCGAAACGGCCGTTGACCGTCATCAGCGGGATCCGCACTTCCGCGTAGTAACCGTAGCCCGATCCGTCGCCGTACACGCTGCATTTGTAACCATCACCGGTCGCTCCCTGCCCGAGATATCCGTTGCCGTCACGGTCCACGATGTAGCATGCGTCACCGACCGAGTACACGCGGTTCTTCTTTCCGTCCTCATTGATGAAGAAAAATACACTGTCGCGGTTGTAAACCGAATCCGCAGAGGTGTCGTACGTGGCATCGATCACGTGGACGAGCACGTAGAGACAATCCTCGCCCCACAGCACCTTAAAGAGTGCGACCGTCCTGTCGGAATCGCCGGATACACTGTTCTCAATGCGGTATTCTTTCGCAAGGTTCCAGACTTTGCTGTAGTGCCCGTCCAACTGCGGAACACCGCTTCCCGCGTAGCCGCTCACATCCGTGACCGTCGGATCTCGGAATCCGAGCGTCGGAGTCGGCTCTTCGCTCGGCGTCGGGCTGTCTGTCGGAACCGTCGATTCCGTCGGCGTCCCGGACAGTTCTCCGCCATTCTCCGGCGTCTCGTTAGCAGCGGAACAGGCGCACAAAAAGACCGTGAGCAGGCAGAGTAAAGCCGCACACAAAAGTCTCACTGCGATTTTCCTGTTCGTTCGGATCATGGTCTCTCCAACAAAGTTAATCTGGTTTTTCGTAAAATGTTAATCGTCGTGATCCATCCGCATGATATCTCCGACCTCCGGCGTCACGCTCAGTTTCATGCGCACGATCCGGCTGGCATGCGGACACGACTCCATCGGTTCCCCTTCCTCGTCCCACATGGCCAGCGCCTCGGCTGCGACATTGCGGCCGTCGGGCTTCATGACAAGGATGGTGTCGCCGACACAGAATTTGTTTTTCTGCAAAAATGTGACAGTTCCGTCCGGAAGAACCTCCGATACCGTTCCCAGGTATACCGACTCCCGCTCACCGGAACGTCCCTCATAATCCTGTGAGGTGTTGTCCGGTTTTCCGAAGAAGAAACCGGTCGTATATTCTCTCGCCGCGCTTCTGCGGATCTCCGAGAGATACCGCGGAATGGCTGCACGGTATTCCTCCGGGTCTCTCATGCATGTGTCGATCGCCTCGCGGTAGACGCGCGTGACAGTGGCAACATAGAGAGCTGTCTTCATGCGCCCTTCAATCTTGAAACTGTCGATCCCGGATGCAAGCAATTCCGGAATATGCTCGATCATGCACAGGTCTTTCGAGTTAAACAGGTACGTTCCGCCATCATCCTCGTACACCGGCATGTACTGCCCCGGACGCGACTCCTCCACGACGGCGTAACGCCAGCGGCAGGGGTGCGTGCAGGCTCCGAGATTTGCCTCACGACCGGTCATAAACGCCGACAGAAGGCATCTTCCCGAATACGAGATGCACATGGCTCCGTGCACGAACGCCTCGATCTCCGCTCCCTCGGGAATGCGCCTGCGGATCGCTCGGATCTCCTCGAGGGAGAGCTCTCTTCCGCAGACGACGCGCTCCGCCCCCTGGGCATACCAGAAGCAGAAGGTCTCCGCGTTCACATTGTTCGCCTGTGTGCTGATATGGATGGCGACCTCCGGCGGAAGCATTTCCTTCGCTACGGAAAATGCCCCCGGGTCCGCGACGATCACGGCATCCGGCCGGATCTCGCCGATCTTCTCCAGGTAACTGCGAAAAGCTTCCATTGAGCCCTCATGCGCGATCACATTGGTCGCAACATAGAGTTTTTTTCCGCGCTCATGACAGTAGGCAACCGCCTCCCGCAGTTCGTCAAACGAGAGGTTTTTCGCTTTCGCGCGCAATCCGAACGCTTCGCCGCCGACATACACGGCGTCCGCTCCGTACCGCACCGCGGTTTTCACAACGTCCAGCGATCCCGCAGGAATCAGCAGTTCGGGCATAGTCACCTCCCACAATTCTCATAACAACGATGCGTCCGGTCCGGCAAGCCAACTGCAACGTAACGCCGCCGTCGCATCCGTATTATCGCAAAAGCTCCTCAAGGGAGCACATTATCGTTCGTGATACACGCTCACGGTCATCCCGTCGCCCACCGGCAAAAGCGTGCTGACAACCGATTTCTCTCCGAACAGTTCCCGCACAAACTCCCGCATGCGAAGGTGGATCGTGCGGTCTCTGCGCTGCACGGTGAATTTGGATTCGGCGATGCTTCCCTCCTGCAGAACATTGTCCGCGACAAAGTACGCGCCGTCCGCAAGCAGCGGGCGGATCAGCTGCCAATAGATCGGATACTGAGCCTTCGCGGCATCGAGGAACACGAAATCAAACTTCCGTCCCTCCGCAGCGAGTTCCGCGAGCACTTCCGCCGCATCGCCCTCACGCAGCGTGATCGCGGCAAGTTCGCTTCTCTCCGTGAACAACCGCTTCGCCGCTTCGATCCGCGCTGGGACCTTCTCGATCGTGGTCAGCGGAACGCCGTAACCCACGCAATCTTCCATAAACGCAGCGGAAAATCCGACTGCCGTCCCGACTTCCAGAATCGATTTCGGCTGTCGTGCAGACAACAAAAAGCGAAGAAGTCCCTGCGCTTCTTTACGAATAATAGGAACTTCCTCTCGTTTTGCCCTGCGTTCCGTGTCCGCAAGCCAATCCGGCAAATCCGGAACAAGAGAGCTGATGTATTCAGACGTTTTTTCGCCGTTCACCTGGCTCACAGGCAGACGATCATCCGCGTCTGCCGGCGTTGATTCTTGTAACAATCTCTCTTTCATTCTCCAGGATCCCTCATTCCAGATCTTCCAGACTCGGTTCGTCGCTCTCGAGTTTCTCGGTCGGAACCGAAATGATCTCCAGGATCTCGTTATAGTTCATGTCGGTCCGCAGTTTGTACGTTCCGGGCATGATGTTCAGCTTGTTGATCTTCACCTTGATGTAAAATGAAAGCTCGTTGACAATGATCCCCTCGCGCTCCAGACGTTTGCCGACGTCGCGCGTGGAATCGCCGAGTTCGATCAGAATGTCCTTCTCCTCGCCGTGTTCGAAATCCGCCACCTGCACGTTGCCGAACACCTGATAACAGAAGTTCTTGGCATACAGGCTCATTTTCACGACGGCAAATGCGATGAACGCATAGAAAAGGATATCGATGAAAAGCCGTGTGACATCACTCGACATCGATATGACGAACCGCCCTGCCTTCGATTTTTTTTTCTTCTTGGCCATAACTCCCCTCACTGCTGTGAAATCAATACGCCTCCGTAATGATCGGCAGGATCATCGGGCGACGATGGATTTCCTTCCAGATAAACTCACTGAGTTCGTTTCGGATCTCCGACTTCAGGCGGTTCACATCCCGTCCGTCGGACATCTCAAATTTCTCCATGCACTCCTGCACGATGAGCGACGCTCTCGCGATCAGATGCTCCGCATCCTTCAGATACACGAAGCCCTTCGTCTCGATGACCGGAGTGCTCAGGAAGCGCTTGGAATCGTAGTCCAGGCACGTGGAAACGATGAAAATGCCGTTTTCCGAAAGATACTGGCGGTCGCGCAGCACAATGTTGCCGACATCACCAATCCCGAGTCCGTCGACCAGAATTCCTCTCGCGGGCACGGTCTCCGTGATCTCCGCCTTCTTGCTCGTGAGCGAAAGCACATCGCCCGACTTGAGGATCACGACATTGTCCTTGTTCCAGCCGAGCTCGAGGCAGAGGTTTCTCTGCGCGATGCGGTGGCGGTACTCGCCGTGGATCGGGATCGCGTACTTCGGCCGGATCAGGCTGTACAAAAACTTGATCTCGTCCTGGCAGGCATGGCCGGACACGTGCGTATCCTGGAAGATAACGCGCGCCCCGAGCATGGACAGGTCGTTGATCAGACGGAACACGCTCTTCTCGTTGCCGGGGATCGGTGTCGAGCTGATAATGACGACATCGCCCGGGAAAATGTTGATCTTACGATGGGACGACGATGCGACTCTCGAGAGTGCCGCCATCGGTTCGCCCTGGCTTCCCGTCATGATCAGGACAGTCTGTTCCATCGGATACCGGTTGAGCTCCTCGATCGGGATCAGAATGTTGTCCGGCATCTGAATGTAGCCAAGCTCCACCGCGGTGTTGACGATGTTGACCATGCTCCGGCCGTCGATCGCCACCTTGCGCTTGTAACGGACCGCGCAGTCGATGATCTGCTGGATGCGGTCCACATTGGAGGCAAATGTCGCCACGATGATGCGGTGGCTTGTATTGTCCGCAAATATGTTGTCAAATGTCTTGCCGACGGTGCGTTCCGACATAGTAAGTCCCGGCTTGAGCGCGTTCGTCGAATCGCACAGAAGCGCCAGAACGCCCTTGCTGCCGAGAATTCCGAGTCGCTGCAGGTCGATCGTCTCGCCGTACACCGGCGTGAAATCGATCTTGAAGTCGCCGGTGTGGATGATGGTGCCCGCTGGTGAATGGATCGCGAGAGCCGCCGAATCGGCGATGCTGTGGTTTGTGCGGATGTACTCCACGGAGAGGGCTCCGCAAGTCACCGTATCCCCGTAGGATACGACCTGAAGCGGCACGTCGACCGCCACTGTCGCCTCCTCCAGCTTGTTCGCGATGATCGCGAGTGTCAGCTGCGTTCCGTAGACCGGCACGGGAACTTCCCGCAGCACGTACGGCAGCGCGCCGATGTGATCCTCGTGTCCGTGCGTGATAAAGAATCCGCGAACATGCTCGAGGTTCTCCTTCAAATACGTCACATCCGGGATCACCAGATCAATTCCCAGCATATCGTCGCTGGGGAACGCCAGTCCGCAGTCGACCACGATAATATCGTCGCCGTAGCGGATGGCCGTGATGTTCATACCGATCTGCTCAAGACCGCCGAGCGGTATGATCTTAACAATTTTCTTCGAACTCATAACATCCTTTCTGTCTTACTGCTCTGAGTCGAATTCGATGTCCACGTCCTCCATGAGCTCGTCAAACAGAACGCCGAGGCTGCGCAGTTCGGCATCCTCCGAGACCATGCGGTACGTGACCGTCTCATCATCCTTGTAGGTGGCCTCCAGAATGTAGGCGAGATCATCCTCCGGATCGGCGACAAGAATGTATTCCTTCCCGTCCTTCGATGCCTGCGCGATCACCTCCATGGTGATCAGGTCGCCGTTCTCATCTTCAAAATTGACTGTGGTAATCGAATCGCTCATATATGGTAATTCCTTTTTATGTTCGTGTAAAATGCCGCAGAACCCGCGCGATCGCCGCACGATCAAAGCGTTCGCAAGGTTCTCCCCCAACTACTTCCCGCTCCTACCGGCTCTCCTCGATCCGGGTAAGCAGGTTCTCTTTCTCCTCCGGGTGATTTCCCAGAAAATCCATGTAGGACTGCAAAATGATCGTCGCTGCCAGCTTATCCACAACAGCGTCCTTCTCCTCGCGTCTCGCGCCGCCCGCATCCAGAATGCGGTGCGCCTCCACCGTGGTAAATCGTTCGTCCCACAAAACAACGGGCAGCCCCGTACGTCGTTCCAGGTCTGCCGCAAATGCTTCCGTCTTCTCCGCACGGTCGCCGACGGAATTATCCAACCGCTTCGGCAAACCGAGTACAATCGCGTTCACGCCGCGCTCCGAAACTATCTCCTCAATCTGCTGATACGTCTGCCGCAGTTTCGTCTCATGCTTTCTGCGAATGACAGTGAGCGGCTGAGCGGTCAGAAACAAACCGTCACTGCACGCCACACCTACCGTGACAGAACCGTAATCAAGTCCGAGAAGCCTCAACTCTGACATCGAAACACCTCCGAATCGAGCTTTCGACCGCAAACTTACTGCAGCTCGCTCAGATACAATCTCACGAGCTCCTCAATGATCTCATCGCGCTCCACCTTCGCAATCTGACTTCTTGCGTTCAGATAGCTGGTGATATACGTCGGATCGCCGCTCATCAGATAGCCGACCAGCTGTGAAGTAGGGTTGTATCCTTTCTCGCGCAGAGCGACATAAACATTCTTCAGGATCTCACGAATGTTGTTCGTGTGCTCCGCAATCGGATAATGCATGGTGTTGTTCAGATCAATCGGTTTCATAGTCGTACCTCACTCTCTCCGTCTCTTCGGATCATTCCGAACGCCCGACCGGACCGGCCTCCCCTGCCGTCCGAATACGCGCCGCAGTCGTCTCTTTCTTCTCTGATTACCGTTGACCGCGTGCCTCTTTTCACGCGGGCGCGCACACGTGCACGCAGACGACCATTCATATAATACCGCAACTTCCGTCAAATAGCAACAGTTTTTGCCCTCAAACGTAATTTGTTCATGCCCGCCGGCGAAATCCAAACGGCGCCGAGGGAGCATCCCTGTAACGCCCGGCGCCGTCATTTTCCTTACGCCAATTCCGCGAGAAGCGTCCCGTCCGCAAGCAATTTTACGCCACTGACCGTTACCTCGCGGCCCGCAAGGTCACAGTCACTTCGGATCGCGTACGGAACATACTCCCGGCTGAATCCGACATAGTATTCCGTGCCTTCGATCTGAGCCGGTTCCTCGAAAAGCACCTCTGCCGCTTTGCCGAGCCTGCTCTCACGGTACGCGAGCATTGTCTCCTTCGCCGCTCCGATCAGGATCGCAGCGCGGCGCTTCTTCTCCGCCTCCGTGTGCTGCCCGCTCATGCGGTCCGCCACGGTACCTTTTCTGCGTGAATACGGAAACACATGCACCTGCGCGAACCCGATCTCGCGCACATACGCAACCGTCTCCGCAAACTGTTCCCCGGTCTCCTGCGGAAAGCCGGCGATGATGTCCGTCGTTACGGCACAATTCGGAAAATGCTCCCGCAGCCGCCGAACGACCTCCCGATACTCCGCCGTCGTGTACTTCCGGTTCATGGCCCGCAGTGTCTCATCGCAGCCGCTCTGCAGCGACAGGTGAAACTGCGGGCAAAGTTTCGTGATCTTCGCAAGTTCCGCGACAACGTCCTCCGTCATGATGCGCGGCTCCAGTGATCCCAGCCTCACCCGGGTGATCCCCTCCACGGCCGCCACATTCCGCACGAGCGACAGAAGCGGCAGATCGCCGCTGTTGACGCGAAGCTCCGCCTGCTCGGTCACGGAATACCGCTCCAGCCCGTACGATGAAAGATGTATCCCGTTCAGGACAACCTCGCGGACGCCGGAAGCGGCAAGCGCCTTGACTTCCTCAACAACCTCCGCCTCATTTCGCGAGGAGATGCGCCCTCTCGCGAACGGGATGATGCAGTAGCTGCAGAACTGGTTGCAGCCGTCCTGAACCTTCACAAACGCCCGCGTGCGCTCCTGCGAGTGCGTCACGGGCAGTTCCTCGTATTCCCGGAGTTTCGCGTCCGCATCCACATAGAAAAACGGACCCTGTTCGCCGTTGTACCGCTTCCCGAAGACCTCGTTGAGGATCGCCGGGATCTCCCCTTTTCTGCGGTTTCCGACCATGATATCCACGCCCGTGTCGTCCGCGTGCTCCTCCGAGCGTTCCTGCACGTAGCAGCCCGTCGCAAGGATCAGCCCGTCCGGCGACTGCGCCTTCGCGCGGTGCAGCATCTGGCGGGATTTGCGGTCCGCAATGTTGGTGACCGTGCAAGTGTTGACGATCACGATGTCGACCGCCTCCCCGAACGCGCGCTCACAGCATCCGCAGCCGCGCAGCATCTCCCGGATTGCCTCGGATTCACAGGCGTTTACCTTGCAGCCGAGCGTATGGATGGAAAATGTCTTATTTTGCAAATGATTGGTCATGTATTCTTCCGTAAATGCCATATTCTTTCCCACAAAAATGTCATATTCTTCCGGCTTGGCAATTGACTTTTCCACACAGAAAAGGTACTATAGAAACAGTGGAACGCCGCATTCCTCGCGGATCCGGCATTTTCCCCGCAAGAACCCGGTTTGCGGCCGTGCCGCGTCGGGTTACGATTGAGGAGGGTCTTACATGAAAACTGTTACCATCACACTGAATTCGATCGACAAAGTTAAGAATTTTGTCAACGACATCACACGTTTCCGCTCGGATTTCGACCTCGTGTCCGGCCGCTATGTCATCGACGCCAAGTCCATCATGGGCATTTTCAGCCTGGATCTCTCGCGCCCGATCATGCTCAACATCCACAACGAGGATGAGATCGACACGATCCTTGAAGTTCTCAAGCCTTACATCGTTCAGTAAGGAGTCGAGATCGCGCCTGCAGCCGCAGGCGAAACGGCATTCGAATACAGGTTTGCGTAACTATGGTTCCGGCACTGCCTTCTGGGCGATCCCGGAACCATTTTCATACTCTCTCATCCCTCCTGCGGCATGATCCGGATTACCTGCCGCGTGGACAGGGCTCTCTCCGTCATCTCGTCAATCTTCTCCGCGAGCAGTTTCTCCGACTTCTCCATCGCCTTCACGATCGGCTTCGTCACGGGGTGCTTCGCGACATAGATCGTGCAGCAGTCCTCGTAGGGCAAAATGCTCGTCTCGTACGTTCCGATCTTCTTCGAGATCGCCACGATATCCTCTTTGTCAAACGCGATCAGCGGCCGGTACACCGGCAGCTCGCACACCGCGTTGGTGCAGACCAAGCTCTGCATCGTCTGGCTCGCGACCTGTCCGATACTCTCGCCGGTGACGAGCGCCAGACAATCGTGTTCCTTCGCGATCGTCTCGGCAATACGCATCATGTAGCGACGCATCAGGACCGTCAACTCATCATGCGGACAGGTGTCGTAAATATACATCTGGATCTCCGTAAAATTCACGACATTCAGGTGGATCGGTCCCGTGTATTTCGAGACGATCCGCGCCAGATCGATCACCTTCTGCAGCGCACGCTCGCTCGTGTAAGGCGGCGCGTGAAAATACGTTGCGTCGATGTAAACACCGCGCTTTGCGATCATATAACCGGCCACAGGGCTGTCAATTCCGCCCGACAGCAAAAGCATCGCCTTGCCGTTGCAGCCGACCGGCATGCCACCGGGACCCGGATAGCTGTCCGTGTAAATGTAGACGCGCCCGCGCACCTCCACGGTAAACTTCAGCTTCGGATTGACCACGTCGACCTTCAGCTCCGGGAAGCACCGCAACAGATGCTCTCCGATGTCCGCGCAGATCTCCGGCGACTGCTTCGGATAGTTCTTGTCGCCGCGCTTGCAGAACACCTTGAACGTCGTGCTTTTGTCCTCAATATTGCGCTCCGCGTAGGATTTGCAGGCCTCGAGTATATCCTCCCACTCCGTGCTCTTGCAGATCTCCACGGGACAGTACTCCGCAACGCCGAACACGCGCGAGATCGCCTCGACGGTGTCGTCGTAATCATACCCCTCCGGGCACTCCACGAAAATGCGTCCGGGCTCCTTGCGTACCTGATAACTGTCGCCGACCTGACGCAGGCTGTAACGAACCTGTTTGACGAGACAGTCCTCAAAATACGAGCGATTGTTTCCTTTCAGCGCGATCTCCGCGTATTTGATCAAAAATGCCTGGTACATAAATAAGCCTCCGAACCGGAAAATATGTATGTTTATTCGGTGTTATGCAGTCAAATATTTAAATAACGTAATATGTAATGCGTTATTTACATTGAAGTTATTGAGATCATTACCCTCTCCGATACCGTCTCAGAACAGGGACAAGTTCCCTCAGCGCTGCCGCGGTCTCGTTGATCTCCTCTTCTGTTGTCTCGAATGAAAAGCTGAAACGAAGCGTCGAATCGAGAAGACTCTCCTTCACGCCGATCGCCTTGAGCGTGCCGCTGATCGCCGGATGGTTGGAGGAACATGCGGAGCCCGAGGAAACGTAGATTCCCTTCTCTTCCAGCGCGTGAAGAAGCACCTCGCTGCGCACGCCGGTAAAACTCACGCTGACGATGTGCGGCGCCGTGCGTTCGATCCGCTCACGCAGAAAATCGGACTCAGCATCCGCAGCACCTTCGGAACATGCGAAGACGCCGTTGACGACCGCTCCCGGAACATCGTCCATCGCGCGGACGAAACGCTCCTTCAGGTCGTACAAATGCTTTCGATAGCCTTCCGCGCCCGCAAACCAGTGTTTGACGGCGACGCCGAGCCCCGCGATGCCGGGCACATTTTCCGTGCCGGAGCGAAGGTCCTTCTGCTGTCCGCCGCCGTAGATCAGAGGCTTGATGGCAAGCTTCTCTCGCACATACAGAAAGCCGGTGCCCTTTGGCGCGTGAAGCTTGTGACCGCTCACCGAAAGAAGGTCGATGCCCATGCGTTTCGGGTACAACGGGATCTTGCCGTACGCCTGGATCGCGTCGGTGTGGAACAGCGTCTGCGGATTGTGCTCATGCACGATCTTCGCCAGCTCGGCGATCGGTTCGACCGCGCCGATCTCGTTGTTGACCGCCATGATCGAGACCAGGATCGTTTCGTCCGTGAGCGCTTCCCGAAGTGTCTCCGGCCGGACAAGACCGTTCTCATCCACCGGGAGGAACGTGACACAGTATCCGAGCTCCTCAAGCCGAAGAACCGGCTGATAGACCGACGCATGCTCAATTCTCGTCGTGATAATATGGTTGCCCTGGCGCTTTCTCGCCTCCGCGCCGCACAGAAGAGCCATATTGTTCGATTCCGTGCCGCCGGACGTGAACACGATCGTCTCCTCCGCGACCTTCAGGCTTGCCGCAATGCTGCGTCTGGCTTCTTTCACGTACTGCTCCGCCTCAAAGCCCTTGTGGTGCAGCGAGGACGGATTGCCGTACGCTTCTCTCATCGCGCACGCAACGGTCTCAACCGCCTCGGGCAGAACCCGCGTCGTGGCGGCATTGTCCAGATAGATCTCCTTCATGCTTACAATAACTCCCGTAAAAATGTCAATCGCCGGAGCACAGTTCCGCCTGCAGCATCAGCGCCGAAAGCACCGTGATCCCGGCCGTCTCCGTCCGTAAAATTCTCCGTCCGAGGCTGATGATGTTCGCGCCGTTTTTCTCCGCGATCGCGATCTCCTCGCGTGCAAAGCCTCCTTCCGGGCCGATAAACACAGCGATCTTCCCGGCGGTCATCGCCCTGTCAAACGCTTCCTTCGTCGCCTTCATCCCGTCCGCGTTCTCGTACGGCACTAAGATGGCACAGCCCCGCTCCTTTGCGTCCGCGATCGCGTCCGCAAACTTCTTCGGATCCGCGATCTCAGGCAGGATCCCCCTGCCGCTCTGCTTTGCGGCGCTCTCGGAAATCGCGCGAAGGCGCTCCATTTTCCGCTGTTCCTTCTTCGGATCCTCGAGTTTCACGATCGTGCGCTCGCACAGCACCGGCATGATGCGCACTGCCCCGAGTTCAACGGCCTTCTGGATGATCAGCTCCATCTTGTCCTTCTTCGGAAGGCCCTGGTACAGCGTGATCTCGATCGGCAGTTCAACCGTCGACGGGATCCGCTCCTTCACCGTGAGAAGGCACTCGCCGTCGCTGTAACCGGCAACTTCGCAGTTGTACTCGCTGCCCTGCCCGTCGCAAACCGTGATCGATTCGCCGACGCGCATGCGCAACACGTTGCGGATATGATTGTAATCGCCCTCGGTCACGGTAATGGTGTCCCCGCTTATATTCTCCGGGCTAACGAAAAATCTGGGCATATGAAACTCCTATAACTCTGCCGTGAGGCTCACCCAATCGTTGCGGTACCGACGCTCCGTCACGCGGTAACCGTTTCGCTCGAACTCCGCGACCATCTCATCCTCGCGCTCCTTCAGAATGCCCGAGGTGATAAAGCAGCCGCCCTTCGCAATGTAATCCTTCACGACAGGCATCATCGGCTTGATCACATCCGCGAGGATGTTGGCAACGACCACAGGGTACTTACCGAGCACGCAGTCCTTCGCGAACGCTCTGTCGGAGATGACGTCTCCCGCGTAAAATGATACCGTCCCGTTGATGATCTCCGGCTTCGGCAGCGCGATCACCGTGAGATCGTTCTGCATCGCGTTTTCTTTCGCGACATCCACAGCGATCGGGTCAATGTCGACGCCGATGCAGCAGCTTGCCCCGAGTTTCTTCGCTAAGATCGCGAGAATTCCGCTCCCGCAGCCGATGTCAAGCACTGTATCGCCCTGCTTCACATGCTCGCGGAGCGCCTCGATGCACAGCCACGTCGTCTCGTGCGAGCCGGTTCCGAACGCGGTTCCGGGATCGATCTGAATGACGAGATCCCCTTCTCTCACTTCCGTGTCCGTCTCCCAGGTCGGCTTGATCAGGATATCCTCGCCGATGCGGAACGAATGAAAATACTGTTTCCAGTTGTTGATCCAGTCGAGGTCCTCCGTCTCGGTCGTCTCGATGGCCGGCTCTCCGAGAGGCACAATATCGCGATAGATTTCGATCGCCTCGCGGATTGCGGACACGCGCTCCTCGATGTCCTCCCCGACTTCCGCGTAACAGCGAACCTTCGACGTGCGGTCATTTTCATCGAGAACGGGCGGAATATCGATAAACTGCGCCGCCTCCTCTTCCTTCGAAAGAGGCACATTGTCGATGATCTCCACGCCCTCGTAGCCGAGCTCCGCCAGCGCGGCGCAGACGTAGTCCTCCGCCTCAACAGTTGTCGTTATGGTAAATACGGTCCATTTCATGCAGTAATCCTCAATTGATCTGTCTTTTCACCGGATAGCTGTACCGGTTCTACGAGAACGAAGGCCAAATCCGCGTTTCCGCAAAAGCCTCCGAAACATACCCTCTAAGAATACCACAATCCTCTGTCATTCACAAGTAAAAAAGTATGTGCCGAAGTCCACGGGAACGTGAACCACGGCACACACGAATTGTTGGTTTTCTCACTGTTACAGCGGCTTATTTGCCGAAAAACTTGCTTTTCTTCTTCCCGTCGTCCCCGCCCGGCGTTCTGCCGTTCAGGGAGTCGTCAAATGCCTTCAGCAGTTCCTTCTGCTGGCTCGTCAGCTTCGTCGGCACCTGCACGATCAGCGTGACATAGTGGTCGCCTCGCTGGCTCTCATGGTGCAGATACGGCACACCCTTGCCGCGGAGCCGCACCTTCGTGTCGGTCTGCGTGCCGGGCTTCAGGTCGTACAGCACATCGCCGTCGATCGTGTGAATGCGGATGTCACCGCCGAGTGCCGCCTGCGCGTACGAGATCGGCATCGTCGAGTACAGGTCGAAGTTGTCTCTCTGGAAGATCGGATGGCGCGAGATCTGCACGTCCACCAGCAGACTGCCGCGCTCACCGCCGTTTACGCCGGGCTCACCGAGGTCACGCATGCGAATGCTCTGTCCCTCGTCGATACCCGCGGGGATCACGACCTTGATGTTCTTGCGCGTTGCGATGTAGCCGGTACCGTAGCAGTCCTTGCATTTTTCGCGGATGACCTTGCCGGTACCCTTACAGTCCGGGCAGGTCTTCTGGTTCTGGATCACGCCGAGGATCGTCTGCTGCGTGTAGATGATCGAGCCGCTTCCCTTACATTTGCTGCAGGTTTCCGCGCTCGTACCGGGCTTTGCGCCCGAGCCGTTACACGTCTTGCAGGTATCCTTGAAGCTCAGCTCCAGCTCTTTCTCGCAGCCGAAAACGGCCTCCTCAAAGGTGATCCGGATCGTCGCGCGAACACTTGCGCCGTTTCGGGCTGCGTTGCTGCGTCCCTGCGACCGGCGACCGCCTCCGAACATATCGCCGAATCCGAACATGTCGAAAATGTCGCTGAAGTCGCCCGTGAAGTCGTATCCGCCGCCTCCGCCCTGCTCAAACGCGGCGTGTCCGAAGCGGTCGTACTGGGCACGCTTCTCGGAATCGCTCAGCACGGAATACGCTTCGCTCGCCTCTTTAAACTTGGCTTCGGCTGTCTTGTCCCCGGGATTTACGTCGGGATGATACTTCTTCGCGAGGCTTCGGTACGCTTTCTTGATCTCGTCCTCCGACGCTGTCTTGGAGACGCCTAACACCTCATAGTAATCTCTCTTATCAGCCATATACAGCTCCTGTTCGGTATGCCCTTACAGGCTCCCCGATTTTCTCTTTACATGCAACGATTGAACCGGTTCGGAAAATGCCGTTCGCCGGCATTTTCCGTGCTCGATTCAACCGTTATCTCACTGAGTTCCGTGACTCAGTCATCGTACTTGCTTATACCTCGCGGTAATCTCCGTCAACAACGTTGTCGTCGTTGTTTCCGCCGGACTGCTGCGTGAAGCCGCCCATATCAGGACCTGCGCCCTGGCCGCCCTGAGCCTGCTGCATGTTCTCGTACATCTTGCTGAACAGCTGCTGTGCAGAGTTCATGAGCTTCTCCTTAGCCGCCTTGATGTCCTCAACCTCACCGTCGCTCATCACCTCAGGATTCGACTTCGCGATCAGATCCTTCAGGTGGGACAGATCAGCCTCAACCTGGGACTTGAGAGAAGGATCGAGCTTGTCGCCGACTTCCTCCATCGCCTTCTCGGTCTGGAACACAAGCGAATCGGCGTCATTTCTCGTCTCAACAGCTTCCTTGCGCTTCTTGTCCTGTGCCTCGTACTCGGCAGCTTCCTTCACCGCACGGTTGATCTCATCCTCGCTGAGGTTTGATCCTGCCGTGATCGTGATGTGCTGCTCGCGGCCGGTACCGAGATCCTTAGCGGACACGTTCACGATACCGTTGGCATCGATATCGAACGTAACCTCGATCTGCGGAACACCGCGGCGTGCCGGCGGGATACCGTCCAGACGGAACTGTCCAAGGGACTTGTTATCCTTGGCGAACTGACGCTCGCCCTGTACAACGTTGATATCCACAGCGGTCTGATTGTCTGCTGCAGTCGAGAACACCTGGCTCTTCTTGGTCGGGATCGTCGTGTTACGCTCGATCAGGTGGGTAGCAACACCGCCCATCGTCTCAATGGAAAGCGTAAGAGGCGTGACATCCAGAAGGAGGATATCGCCCGCACCGGCGTCACCCGCAAGCTTGCCGCCCTGGATGGAAGCACCGAGCGCAACACACTCGTCAGGGTTCAGGGACTTGCTCGGCTCATGGCCTGTCAGCATGCGAACCTTGTCCTGCACGGCAGGGATACGGGTCGAACCACCGACAAGCAATACCTTGCCGAGGTCGGAAGCCGTGATGCCGGCGTCGCGAAGCGCGTTCTGAACAGGGCCTGCCGTACGCTCCACAAGGTCGTGGGTAAGCTCGTCGAACTTCGCTCTCGTGAGGTTCATGTCAAAGTGCTTCGGGCCGTCAGCGGTAGCGGTGATGAACGGAAGGTTGATGTTGGTCGTTGTCGCCGAGGACAGCTCCTTCTTCGCCTTCTCAGCCGCTTCCTTCAGTCTCTGAAGGCTCATCTTATCGAGCGAGAGGTCAACGCCCTCCTGCTTCTTGAACTCATCAATCATGTAGCGCGTGATACGCTCATCGAAATCGTCGCCGCCCAGACGGTTGTCGCCGGACGTAGCCAGAACTTCGATGACACCCTCACCGATCTCGATGATGGACACATCGAACGTGCCGCCGCCGAGGTCGTAAACCATGATCTTCTGCTCTTTCTCATTGTCAAGGCCGTATGCAAGCGCAGCAGCCGTAGGCTCGTTGATGATACGCTTCACATCAAGACCTGCGATCTTGCCGGCGTCCTTGGTTGCCTGACGCTGAGCATCGTTGAAGTATGCGGGAACCGTGATAACGGCCTCCGTAACCTTCTCGCCGAGGTAAGCCTCCGCGTCCGCCTTCAGCTTCTGAAGGATCATCGCGGAAATCTCCTGAGGCGTGTACTTCTTGTCATCGATCGTCACACGGAAATCGGTTCCCATGTGTCTCTTGATTGACGAGATCGTCTTGTCCGAGTTCGTGACAGCCTGACGCTTTGCAGGCTCACCGACGATACGCTCGCCGGTCTTCGTAAATGCCACAACCGAAGGCGTGGTTCTCGAGCCTTCCGTATTGGCGATGACGGTGGGCTGACCACCTTCCATGACAGCAACACAGCTGTTGGTAGTACCAAGATCAATACCAATGATTTTTCCCATAATAATGCCTCTTTCTGCGTTGCATTTACTCCGTTCGCGTGTTTCGGGCAACGCCTCCTCACACGCAGAAAAGTTTGTTTTCGGAAAATGCTTCTCCTCTTTCGTGAGGCTTTTTCCTGATCAAACGAATTCTCTTGTCATTGCCGGCGGCAAGATCAGTTTGCCACCTTCACCATGCTGTGCCGCAACACGCTGTCGCGGTACTTGTAGCCCTTCTGGAACTCCTCGACGACCACATTCTCGCCGACTGACTCGTCCTCCACATGCATCACCGCGTTGTGAAGATCGGGATCAAACGGCTGTCCGACCGCTTCGATCGGTGTCACGCCGGCCTCGTTGAGCGCCGTCATCAGCTGCTTGTAGGTCTTGTCGATGCCAACTGCGAAAGGCTGCGCTTTCTCCTCCTCGGACAGTGTCGCAAGTCCCCGCTCGAAATTGTCGATCACCGGAAGGATCTTCTCGAACGCGCTCTTCGCGCCAACCTCGAACATCTGAGCCTTTTCCTTCTCGGTGCGGTTTCGGAAGTTGATGAACTCGGCCTGCTGCCGTAACAGCTTGTCACTGAGTTCCGCAATCTTCTCGTCGCGTTTGTCCTTCTTCGGTTCTTTCTTTTTGCCCTCTGCCCCGGAAGTTGCCGTTTCCCCGGCCGCCTCTTCGCTCTTCTGCTCCGTTTCCTCCGAAGCGTTTGCGCTTTCCGGTTCGTCCGTCTTTGCTTCCGCAGGCGCTTCCCCGGAGTTCTCCTCCGAAGCGGCATCTACGGCATCCGGAACCGTCTCTTCCGTGAGCTGATCATTTTCCGCGGATTGTTTCTCTCCGCGAAACAGATTCACTTTTTCTTCGGCCTCCGCAGCCGCAGCTGCGGCTCGCTTCTTCCTGTCTTCTCTGCCCATGGCTGCCTCCGTTTATGTCATTACTTCTTCTGAAAAATCTGATCGAGTTCCGACATCAGATTCCGCAATGTCCCCACAACCTTCTCGTAATCCATTCGTCTCGGCCCGATGATACCGATCTTGCCGTACACGCCGTCCTCCAGATGGTAGGTGGCCGTCACGACCGAACAGTCTTTCGTTGCCTCGATCGGCGACTCATCGCCGATGTAAACCTGAATGCCGCGCTCCGAATCGCCCTCCTGGTACATCAGCTCGGTGAGCTGTTTCTTCTCCTCCAGGGCGTTCAGCAACGTGCTTGCCTTCGCGGAATCATTGAGCTCGGGGTATTTGAAAATGTTGGTCGAGCCGCTTGTGTACGCCTCAACCTCCTCGCTCTCCATGCTCGTGGCGATCACATCAAGGATGTCGGAGATCAGCGCCGAGTAGCCGCCGGACTCGTTCCGGATCCGCTGGATCACGCTCGCGTTGATCTCCTGCAGATCCAGTCCCTGCAGGAATGTGTTGAGCATCAGGTTCAGTTTCAGAAGCGTCTCCTGCGTGAGCTCCTCGTCCGTGTGGATCAGGTTGTTCTTGACGATGTTGCCATCCAGGATGATGACCGTCAGAAGACTCTCGGGATCCACCTGCGTCAGCTGCAGGAATTTGATGCGGTGTTTGTGATACCGCGGAGCCGTGATCATCGACGCATAGTTCGTGTTGACCGCGATCACCTTGGCCGCTTCCTTCAGAATGCTGTCCAGTTTCTCGGATTTGGCGTTCAGCTCCAGCTTCATGTTGTCCAGTTCCATCTGTTTGTCCTGCATCAGCATGTCGACGTACAGACGGTACCCTTTGTCCGTCGGGATGCGGCCCGCGGAGGTGTGCGGCTGCACAATGTAGCCCATCTCCTCAAGGTCGGACATCTCATTGCGGATGGTCGCGGAGCTTAGATTCAGATCCGTATACTTGGAGATTGTACGGGAACCGACCGGCTCGCCCGTTTCCAGGTAGTTCTGAATGATGGCCCGCAGAATCGTCATTTTCCGTTCGTCCAATTCCACGTTCGTTCCCGCCTTTCTGCATATTATTAGCACTCAAATTGTATGAGTGCTAACATCTACACGTAGAATACACCGCAGCAATGCTTTTGTCAATACTTTCAAGTAAACTTTTTCGGAAAATGTACGTGAAATTTACGTGAACAAAACGCCTGTCAAAAAAGGCAGGTGCCGTATTCACGACACCCGCCTGCAGTCTGTTCAATTATTTAACCGTCAGCACAACACTGTCTGTATATGCCTTCCGGCTGTTGATCATTTCACCGTCAGCGTGACAATGCTTGAATATGTCTTCCGCCCGTTGCCATCCGTCACGATACAACGGAACTGGTAACCGTTCAGTCCCTTCGTTGCCGCCACCGAAAGCGTTGCGGTCTTGTTGCCGCTCTGTCCGGAACTTGCCCATTCACTCGAGGAATCCTTCCGGAACTGCCACTGGAACTTCAGTGTGCTCTTGCCGGTCGCGACTATCGTAAACTCCGCTCTAGTGCCTGCTGTCACGCTCGTGTTCGTCGGTTGCGTTGTAATCCTCGGTTTCAGCGTCAGCGTAACCGTATTCGAGTAGGACTTCTGGCCGTTCCCGTCCGTCACAATACAGCGGAACTGATAGCCGTGAAGGCCTGCAGTGCAGGAAACCAGAAGCGTATCGGTCTTTGCTCCCTTCTGTCCGGAGTCTGCCCAGGAAGCATTTTCGTCCTTCCTGTACTGCCACTGATACTTCAGCGTTCCCTTACCGGTCGCTGCGATCGTAAACTTCGCCGTGGAGCCTACCAGCAGATCCTTATTTACCGGCTGGGTGGTGATCCTCGGCTTCAGGCTCAGTGTTGCAGCGCGTGTATACGATTTCTGACCGTTCCCGTCCGTCACGACACAGCGAAACTGATAGCCGTGAAGTCCTGCAGTAGCGGAAACAAGAAGCGTATCGGTTTTTGCGCCCTGCTGTCCGGAGTTTGCCCAAGAGGACAACTCGTTCTTTCGGTACTGCCATTGATATGTTAGCGTTCCTTTGCCGGTCGCTGCAACCGTAAACTTCGCAGTAGAGTTCACCAGAAGGCTCTTATCTGCCGGCTGCGTCGTAATCTTCGGTCTCACCGTCAAAGTGGCGTAGTCGGAAACTGCCTGTCTTCCCTTGCTGTCATTGACAAGACAGCGGTACTGGTATCCGTGATAGTTTGTCGTCGGCGTCACCGAGAACGTCGGGTCCGTGCTGACCGCGCTGAACGAGATCCAATCGCTCGAAATCGATTCTCTGCGCTGCCACTGATATGTAAGCGTTCCGTCACCTACAGCAACTACCGAAAATTCAGCCTTATTACCGACTGCCACGGAAGCATTTGCCGGCTGCGTATTGATATTCGGATACCCCGGTGCAGTAAGCTTCAGAGGCGTGCTCGCGTAATCTGTCTCGTAGATACCGTTGACATCCTCCGCAAGCAGATACACATAGTACTTGCTGTTCCAGCCGCTTATGCTTAACCCGGACGGTAATGTAAATGTTCCGGTTCCGATTGTCATAAAGCCGCTCGAATAACCGGTATCCAACTTGCTGTAATACTTGATTTTTGCATTCGTGGTGTTGCCTGCGGTGTAAGGCTTGTCGAGGATCAGCACAGATACCTGCGTCGCCTTCGATGCATCATTTCCCGTGATCGTATACGGCACGGTGATCTCGCTGCCCGATGCAGTCAGTGTCTTATCAGACTGGATGCCGATCTTCAGGTCGCTGTCCGCGAGGGTCAGCTTGTATTCGGCAAATTCCTGCCCCGCAGTTCCGGAGACGACCGAAGTAAAAATGACGGAGGACAGATTGATGTTAAATGCGGGACTCACACCGCACTCATAATCTGGAATGATATAGTCTATGGTTCCGTCATAGTATATGTAAGCAGCCTCGCTGTCTTTATCTTCGATACACGCAGACCGTAACCACCAAAAATTATAGTCACCTTGTTCATCTTTCTTAATTCGATTGTCAGTCTCGTACCAACCCGCGGAACTTGTTGCATTTGTCCAGCCATCAGCCGATGTATATCCGTATTTCGGATTCAATACATCCTCGACATCCAGAAGGAACACCTTTTCTCCGGTAAGGCCGATATAATCAACATACAGGTCGTCAACAAGATTACCCGTCTCCAGTTTATGACCGGATACCTTGCTTGCGGCAATCGCAGCTTTTTCAAGTGCAGTAAAGCCATTTGCCTTCGTCAGGAATTCGCTCCCGTTCATGCCCGCTCTCACATCGCTGTATTTCCATTCGTCCGCCTTCTGCGCACCGCTGTTCGGCTTATTATCCGCGTCAAACTGCGCCCAATACAGGATGGTATCGCAATCCAGCAGCATCGTCGTACCTCCGTACGTCGTTGTCTTCGGCGCAAGTACGCGGTATCTCACAGGATTGCCATCGTATTTCCCGTACCATACGTAGCTGCCTTTCCAAGCCGCATTCTCATCGTACGGTGTCACCGGAGCTTTGATGATAGTAGTGCCGACGCCTGCAACAGTCTTCCACCAATCAGTGGAAGCCGCCTTTGCCTTGCCGCAGAACCCGGCGGAGTGCATCAGCGACACCACCATGACTACCGACAGAAGCATCGCCGACAACCGACGCAGTACATGTTTCTTCATAACTTTTTCCTCGCTTCCCATGGGAGTCAATCCCATCGAATATGTTACGCATTTTTCTTCTGTAAATATGCACGTTAAGGAATATTTACAACAATCTTTTTCAGTATAACTGTTGTAAAAATGCCTGTCAAGGCATACTTATGGACATTGTGCTCAGTATATGTTGAGAATCTTCAAAGAAAAAGGAAGTGCCCCGAACCGCTTCGAGACACCTCCCTGATGATTTTGTTCTTATCGGATCATTTCACTGTCAGTGTGACAATGCTCGAGTACGACTTCCTACCGTTGCCGTCCGTCACGATACAGCGGAACTGATAGCCGTTGAGCGCTTTCGTTGTTGCCACCGAGAGGGTTGCAGTCTTGTTGCCGCTCTGTCCGGAGTCTGCCCATGCACTCGAGGAGTTCTTCCGATACTGCCACTGATAAGTGAGAGTTGCCTTGCCCGTTGCCGCAACCGTGAACTTCGCCTTGTTGCCGGCCGTTACGCTCTTGTCCGTCGGCTGAGTTGTGATCCTCGGTTTCAGTGTAAGGGTAACTGTCTTCGAGTAGGACTTCTGTCCGTTCCCGTCTGTCACAATGCAGCGGAACTGATAACCGTGAATGGCGGCGGTTGTAGAGACGAGAAGCGTATCGGTCTTCGCTCCCTGCTGCCCTGAGTCTGCCCATTCTGCGGATTCGTTCTTCCGGTATTGCCACTGGTATTTCAGCGTTCCCTTGCCGGTCGCTGCGATCGTAAACTTCGCCGTGGAGCCTACCAACAGATCCTTATTTACCGGCTGGGTGGTGATCCTCGGCTTCAGGCTCAGTGTTGCAGCGCGTGTATACGATTTCTGTCCGTTTCCGTCCGTCACGACACAGCGGAACTGATAGCCATGAAGAGCTGCCGTTGTGGAAACAAGAAGCGTATCGGTCTTCGCCCCCTGCTGACCGGAGTCTGCCCATTCACTCGAAGAATTCTTTCGGTACTGCCACTGATACTTCAGTGTCGCCTTGCCCGTAGCTGCAACTGTAAACTTCGCTGTAGATCCTACCAGCAGGCTCTTATCCACAGGCTGCGTGGTAATCCTCGGTTTCAGGGTCAGGGTTGCAGCATTGGAGTATGCCTTCCCTCCGGTGCTGTCGCTGACAACGCAGCGGAACTGGTATCCGTGCATACCTGCCGTTGTTGTCACCAGAAGCGTATTGGTCTTGTTGCCGCTCTGTGCGGAATCTGCCCAGGCGCTCGAGGAATTCTTGCGGAACTGCCACTGGTACTGTAACGTCCCGGTTCCGGTAGCTACCACTGTAAACTTCGCCTTTGAACCGACAAGCAGGCTCTTGTTTCCCGGCTGCGTGGTGATCTTCAGCGTTGAAGCCGGTGCCGCAAGTTTCTGCGGAATACTTGCATAGTCAGTCTCGTGAATGCTGTTCACATCTTCAGCAAGCAGATAGACATAGTAACTGCTGTTCCAACCGCTTAAGGAAAGGCCGGACGGTAGCGTGAACGTTCCTGTTCCGGTAGTTGCAAACGTGCCGCTTGTGGTTAATTTTCCGTAGTATTTAATCTTCGCGCTGTTCGTGTTGCCTGCCGTATAAGTCTTATCAAGGATCAACACCGATACCTGCGTAGCCTTCGATGCATCACTTCCCGTAATCGTGTAAGGCACGGTGATCTTGCTGCCCGAAGCTGTCACTGTTTTCCCTGACTGGATGCCGACCGTAAGGTTACTGTCTGCAAGAGTCAACTTATATTCGGCGTTGTCTTTGCCGGCAGTTCCCTTGACAACAGACGAAAAGATGATGGATGACAGATTGACGTTAAAGGCGGGGCTTACACCGTTTGGACTCCCCTTATAACTGTAATCAAGCATGCCGGCTGGCTGAGTATGAATAGTGCCGGCGTATTGATAATAGGTACCATACTCCTCGGTCATATTGGAACGCAACCACCAGTAGCCATAATAATCCTCCCCGAAAAACAACTTAGCTCTGCTGGTACTTTCCGTTGAACTTCTGTATCCATACGTCGGATTGGAGGCTTCTTCACAGTCCAGAAAAAAGATTTTCTCACCGGTAAGCGCTATATAATCACCAAAAACCTCTTTCCACTCTGCGGAAACACACCCCGCCGTATTACCGGCAACCAGTCCGTGTGACGCCACTTTGCTTCCGATAATAGCGTTTCTCTCAATTGCAGAAAAGCCTTTTGCCTTGGTAAGAAACTCTCCCCCGTTAACGCCTGCTTTGACATCACTCTCCGCCCAAAAGCCGGGCGTTTCATCCGATGTTTCTTCTTCTGCAAACAGAGCCTCGTATAATACACTATCGCAATCGAGGAACAGAGTAGGCTTTTCTGCGTTGGAAAACAAGGAACATTTAGGATTCAGCACGCGATATTTCACCGGGGTGCCATCATATTTGCCGTACCATACGTAACTCCCGGTCCACGGCGTGCTCACATCGGCAGGCGCTGCCGGCGCCTTGATGACCGACGTACTAAGCCCTGCAACAGTCTTCGTCCAGGTATCCGTTGCCGCCTGTGCCCTGCTGACAAGATTGGCAAAGTTCAGCAACGATACCACCATGGCCACTGACAGAAGTGCTGCCAGCAACCGTCCCAATACATGTTTTTTCATAAGCGCCTTCCTCTCTTCCCATGGGATAGCAATCCCAACCAACTTTTCTCCAAAATGGTCTTTTTGTGAGTGTATTCTCACAGCCGCTTTGTTCAGTATAGCGGTTGCAAAAATGCCTGTCAAGGCATACTTACAGCCGATGAGCTCAGTAATAACTGCGCGCTTTCACTCTACACTTTTTTATACGGTGGAGAATCTTTAAAACCATACAAAAAGCCATATCCCGTTTTGTGAGATATGGCAATTACCCGTGTAATGCTCGGAATCGAGATTAACAGGATTCTGACCAAGCAACTCTATCGTATGATCTCCCAGACGTACGTGAGCACCTTCTTCCGGTCGGTGATGATCCTCGCGCGGCAGTTCAGGCCGGTCTTTAGCGGTACTTCCCGGTTATCGCCGTCGGTCAGTCCGTTTGCGTCAAGATCAACCCAGACTGCGCAGTAGGATGTCCCGCTCTGGGGATCGTACTGCACTTCCTCCGATATTTTCCGTACGGTCCCCGTGATGGTCCCGTATTCCGAACTCGGGTAAACCGGGAAATCGATCCGGACCTGCTGTCCTTCCCGCACCTTTCCAATATCACTTCCAGTCGCGTAAAATAAGGCCTGGTACGTCTTCTGTCGGTCCGGGAAAATATATCCGACGAGGTTTCCCGACTGCAGAACGCTGCCGACCGCTTTATCCAGGCAGGTGTAGAAGTATCCGCTCTTCTCCGCTCGGATGACAAGCTTTCCGTCCAGGAGATCCTCCTCCTTAGGATCACTGTCGCTCCCCTGAGCTCTCGCCTCGTACAGCACGGTTCCCTCCGTGACATACTCACCGTCGCTCACGTTACTCTTTGTTATTCTGGCGCTGTAATCGCAGGTGACTTCCACGGCATCGTCTGTGTACGAAACGGAACCCTCTGCTTCCGAAATAAGATCGATCTCGGACAGAGCCATCCAGGCCACGGCAATCACCAAAATTCCAAGCAGGATGTAAATAAATCCCACGATCGCCGGATTCGGTTTCTTCTCATAGATCACAGTGCTTTCGGACATATCCTTCATTTCGATTGTGATCGGTTTCATGACTTCGCCCCCTTCGTGTCACACTCCTCCAGAGACTGCTGCCTCACGAGCTCGGCGTATCTGCCGTTTTGCCCGATCAGCTCTTTGTGCGTTCCCTCTTCGATTACAGCCCCCTTCTGCATGACGAAAATCCTGTCGCAGTTCTTGATCGTGCTGAGCCGGTGCGCGATGAAGATCGTCGTGATGTCCTTCGCGTATTCGCGGATGGTGACATCCAGCGCCCGTTCCGTGATCGAATCCAGGTTGCTGGTCGCCTCGTCGAGAATCAGGATATCCGGCTTCTTCAGCATCGCTCTTGCGATTGCCAACCGCTGCCTCTGGCCGCCGGAAAGATTGGCTCCATTTTCCTCCAAAACGGTATCATACCGAAGCGGAAGTTCGCTGATGAACTCATGGGCCTGCGCCATTTTGGTCGCCTCTACCACCGCTTCCATTGTCACGCCTTCCATGCCCAGAGTCAGGTTGTCGAAAATGCTTCCGCTGAACAGGAAGGTTTCCTGCGGGATGTATGCGATCTTATCCCGAAGGGCCTCGATCCGGATGTCCTCAATGTTGCGGTCTCCGAACAGGATCTCACCCTTCTCCGCTGCATACATGTGCAGTAGCAGCTTGGCCAGCGTCGTTTTGCCCGAACCGCTTTCTCCCACGAAAGCCACATGGCTGCCGCCCGGAATCTGCAGTGTGACATTTTCCAGAACGAGTTTTCTGGTACCGTACCGGAAATCCAGGCTGCGGATGGTGATGTCCCCTCTGAGGCTTTCCGGGACAACCTTCCGCTGCTCCCGCTCGGTCTTCTCCGCCTCCAGATCGAGGATCTGCCCCAAACGCTCCGCGGCGACCACAGCGGTCTGCATCTGCGGCTGCAGGTTAATCAGGTTCTTGATCGGATCGAGAAAATACACAAGCAGCGCGTTGAAGGTGATCAGTCCGCCGATCGTCATCTCCCCTCGAATGACGCTGATTCCTCCGATCCACAGGATCACCACCCCGCCGATCAGTTCTACGGTTCCTTTCAAACCTTCCTGGGCGTTGCTCACCCAGGTCAGTTTGAAAATGCTTTTGAGGAGCTTTACGAATTTCCGTTCCGTCTCCTGCTTGGTCTTGCGCTCCGCGTTGTACGCCTTCACCGTCTGAATTCCACTGAGGGACTCCACCATGTAGGACGTCAGCTGCGCGTTATTTTCCATCACGGCTTCATTCAGTTTCCGGTACGAATTCCGAAAAGCCATAACGATGATGCCGTAAAGCACTAGCATAAAGACCGCGATCAGAAACAGTTTCCCGTTCTGCGAGCACAGGATGATCGCGCCGAACACTGCCATCGCCGTGTCGATCATGATCGTCAGCGTCGCCCCGGAGATGGCGTCACGCACGCTCCCCGCATCTCCGAATCGGGAAATGATCTCACCGACTTTTCTCGTTCCGAAGAAATTCATGGGGAGATCCATGACATGACGATAGTAACCGAGCAACAGCGATATATCGAGTTTCTGACTCAGATACAGCATCATCTGCGACCGGATGATGCTGAGCGCTATCCGGAAGAAGCACAGGATGATCATTCCGACGGAAAGCGTTGTCAGCGTTTTGGTGAGATTATTGGGCAGAACGGAGTCGATCAGGGCTTTGTAGTAGAAAGCCCCCAGCATTCCGAACAGCGTGAGGATCAGCGACGCGAAGAAGATATGCAGGATCAGGTTCTTCTGAGGCAAAAGCAGCGAGAAGAACCTGCCGAACAGCCCCTTGGTCTCCACGCCTTTTTTGAACGACGTATTTTTCGTGAGAAGGATCAACACTCCCGTCCAACGATACTCAGGAGCTTTTCCGTCGTCCGCCTCCCCGAAGAACTCCTCGGGCTTCAGTTTCACGACTCCCTTGGCAGGATCGGAGATCACGATCATTTTCCGTGTGATCTTCTGCACTACTACATAGTGAACCAACTCGCCGTCGACGATCATATGGGCAATGCACGGAAGCGGAAACTCGGTGAACAGATCCTCCCGTTCACCCTGCACACATTTCGCCGTGAAGCCAAGCTGCTCCGCCGCCTGGACCATGCCGTACGCGTTGGTCCCCTGCGTGTCCGTACCCGCAGCCTCACGAATTTTCGTAATCCCGATCTTATATCCGTTCTGTCTGCAGATCGTGGCCAGGCATGCCGCGCCGCAATCCGTCATGTCATATTGTTTCACACAATAGTATTTCATTATCGCCCGCTCCGAGTTGCCGTTATCGTTTCAATCCAATGCGGGCCGAGTCATGCCGAAGCACGCTCAGCCCGCACGAAAATTACTCTTGTGAGTTTTCAGCCATTACACATACTTGTAGTACCACTTGGTACCTGCGTCGATCTTCTTTCTCGTATCGGTGTCAGCAACCCACTGCGTACCGATGCACTTGTATCCGTTGTACTCGGTCTTTACGGTATATCCGTTAGCCTTAAGGATGTATCTGGTGAAGCAGTCTGCGTAAACCGGAATATAGTGTCCGCCACCGTTGACGATCATCATCTCGTCCTGGTTCATTGTCTTGAACATAATAGTCTTTCTCCTTTGTTTGTAAATGATTGGTTTCCGACTGCCTGCGCATAACAGAACGGAATGTGTTTGGTCATTTGTTAACAAAGCCAACCCCTGCAGGAAAAACCGATGCGGTTTCTTGATCCTGCAAGTATATTATTACAATGCGCTTTCGGGGAAGTCAAAGGGTTGTGGATGAACGGCACTTTTTTTTGATGAACTACACAAACGAGTCTGACAACGAGCCTCATTCAGATACTCACATGCTCATCGTACCGTCGAACCACCGCATCCGTCATTACACGGAAAATGAGCGTCCCCGCGACAACGATCGCCGCCAGCAACCCGAAGTGAAACTCCGGCCGAAACTGAAGAACCCTCTCCACGAGGTACCGGAACACCAGGAAAAACAATAGCGTCAAGTACAACGCTGCCGCAAGTGCCCCCGCACCGAGGATCGCCAGTTCCCTGCGCCGCAGCCCCATTCGCTCGCTGCGCTCCATGCCGATACATTCCAACATCGTCATGTAGCGTTTGTTTCGCTGCAGATAGAACCAGAGGACGTAGAAAAGGGAAAGCATGATCAGCACGCAGATGCCCGTTCCGAGTCCAAGGAGGATGCGCCCGAATTTCGCGGTAAAAAAGGTCACAAGGCATATGGTCAAGCCCTTGTCCGTCAGGTTCAGCATCACATCCCCCGACGCGCTGTGAACCACCGTTCCTTCCCCCGGCTTTCCGGAAAATGTGAAATGGTCCGTGAAGGATCGCACCGTATCAAAATAGTATCGGATCGTGCCGCCACAGGGGACAAACCCTTCGCAGTCCTCCCCGCGGAGATGAACATAAAGGTGCTCGATGTGATAGTCGGAAAGTGTGTACTCATCGCTCTCGCGGTTTCTGAGAAGCGCCCGGTCGACCACCCCGGACACGACATAATCGGTCAGAATATCACGGTTCTTCACACGAATGGTGATTCGTTTTCCGACGATACTCTCCGGCTTTATTCCGAACACCGAAAGAAGGTAATTGTCCAGGAGGAGTTCACCCTCCCGATCCGGCCATGTTCCGCGGATCGGTTCCGCTGTGACATTTCCGCACCAGTCCCGTCGATCCGTGTACATGGCGATATCCAGCGAGGCCATGCCGGACGTAAGATTCTCATAGTACACCTTGCGCCCCAGACTGTACTGTTTTGTCGTCTCCGCTGTCCCATCGATCAACAGGGAAACATCCTTCATCAGCACAAGCTCCCCGTCCGCTGGGCGAAGCGCGATCATCTCCGCGCAGACATCGGCGCCGCATGCTTCCGCCCACGTTCTTTTTTCCGCAAGCTCCGTCTTCATCTCCGGAAAACTCCGTGCTCTCACATCCGTAAAGAAGTAGCATTGGCTGCGGTATTTTTCTTCAAACTCCCGGCAGTAATCACCGTAAAAACAACCGATGATCATCATGCAGAACAGAAGAAAGAAGCACAGCGCGAAACCGATGACGATCCTGATCCCGGTTTTCTTCCCCGCCGTCACATTGCGCAGGGCCGTAACCCATTTATCCTTCGCCGACACGTCCGTCTCCCCTCATTTTCAGACAACCGACTGTCAAAAACACTACCGCCAGCACGGCAACTGCCGACACGGTCGGCAGGCTCATCTTCGGAAGGCGATACGTCACATTCATCGACGCTGTCACAAAGCGGTTCACCGTGAAGATCACAAGCGCATTGACGCCGACAGCCAGCAGCAGGGCAAGCAGCTCCCGGAACACAAAATACAGAAAGTAGATTCCGGATATGGCTCCCCGGGACATTCCCAGACGATAATACATATCAATGCACGTCTTTCTCTCCGCCGCCTTCATTGCCCACGAATTGTACATCGTGTTCGCCCACACGACCCAGAGCACGATCGCCGTGATCGCGAACAGCAGATGCAAAAATAAAAGCACCGTCAACGCATCGTCCAGCTCGGCGCTCCAGATATCCTTTCCCACAAGGATCGCCTGAAACTTCGTCAGCCAGATCCGTCGCAGGGATGACACTTTTCCGTACGTCGGTATCCCGGCGTCGTCGTACACACTTACGGTAATCTCCCTCTCCCGAAGCCACTCCGTATCTTCACCTGAAAACCCCATCAGCTGAAAATCGTACGGAGCATTCATGCTCGCTCCCAGAAAGCTGTCGCCGATCCCGGAAATGTGCAGAAACATGGTGAATGAGAACAGCACCCCGACTAGCAGCATCGCATGGATCAGAACAGACAGGACGCATTCCCGTTTTCCGCCGGCAAACTCCCGATAGGCAAGTTTGAACTCATCCGAGCATTTCATCCTTCACCACCGTCCCATCCATCAGCGTCACAATCCGATCGGCCACCTGCGCATCGTCGCGGTTATGGGTGATCAGAACCACGGTCTTCCCCTGTTTGCAGAGACCGCTGAGCAGTTTCATAATGTTGGCGCCGTTCTCGTAATCGAGATTCCCGCAAGGCTCGTCGGCAAATATCACCGATGGGTCGTTGACGATCGCTCTTGCGATGCTGACCCGCTGTTTCTCCCCTCCGGAGAGAACCCCGGCCTTGGTCGAGCGCTTATGCAGCAATCCCACCTGCGTTAGCGCCCGCGCGATCCTGTCCTCGCGCTCTTTCACGGCAATCCCGGCGATCATCAGCGCGATCTCGATGTTTTGCTCCACGGTATAGGCATCTTCCAAAAAGAAGTCCTGAAACACGAAGCCGACGTGTCTGCTACGGTAATTTGCGATCGCATGGTCCCGCATGGCGTAGAGGTCCTCCCCGTCGACCGACACGTTTCCCTCTGTCGGTTTCAGCAACCCGCCGAGCATCTTCAGCAATGTCGTCTTTCCGCTTCCGGACCGTCCGACTATGCTTACGAACTGCCCGTCCGGGATCACCAGACTGACATTCTTTACGGGATAGATTTCCCCATCCCCATCACGAAAACGCTTACTCAGTTCATTTGCCGTAATCATCGCACTATCTCTCAAAGTTCAGCTGAATGCCCATATTTTCCACGCAGATTGTTTTGTTCCACGAATCGTAGGTGAGAAACACGCCGAACAGATTTCCGGTGGACAGACAAGGGTACTCATACTCGTAGGTTCCGGTCTTTTTCTGTAAGTCCGGATCGTATTCGTACGAGTTGTCAACAAACATGGCGTTCAGGTCGGCCGCAGCCCACAACTGCTCATCCGAAAGCCCTGTGGAAAAACCAAGCGCTTCACTGTTCTGCATCTTCACAATCCGATCGTACTGTTTCTGACGCCAATACGAATTCAGGTCGATATTGTATAATTGTATGGTTTTCCCCTTTACCACGATATACGCATCAGGGAACTCCCCGTTACCGACAATATGGTAGGTCCCGTCACTGATATTTCCGTTGCCGAGTTTTAAGTATAATACAATCGCGATCGGGATTACTGCAATCACGATCAACGCGATGATGAGTTTCATTTTCTTTTTCATTTGTTTCCATCCTCCTGCTCATGGTGGCAGATTGCAGAAGTCTTTGCTGTTCGATCAAAACCCGCCTGTACGAAACGACACGATCAATCCTTGCGCTCGTAGATATCCCAGGAATCACACTTCTGAGACTTGTACAGTTTCATTGTGTCCGGAAGATCACTCAGCACATGATCCGTTTTCAGGACATACATTCCGTTTTTATCAACGATAAACAGATAGCACGAGTTATACGAATTCGACATGACATCATATGTTCCGGTACGCGTATAGACTCCCTCCGGATATTCGTTATCAATATCATTGAAATTATAAAAAACCACGTTCTTAAGCTCGGCCTGATCCTTCAAATAATTCACATAAATGCTCTTGTTTGATGATTTGCCGTTATACTGTTTCCCACAACCGGTAACCATAATTACCATTACCGCAATTACAATCAATGCTACTTTCTTTTTCATTTTCTTCTCCTTTTTTGTCTGCAATTCTGCCACCACCGCATTTTCCGTCCGAAAAGGACGATATATTGCAAAAACCGTCGGCTTTGCAGCTGACGGTTTGAGCACAAAAACTATACTATTGTGAACAAAGCGCTTGATCGTTACCAAGCGAAGCGCTATCGAACCCTGTCAATCGTGACACTCTTAATGAACGCGGTATATGCCTCTTTCACGGAAGGCAGATACTTCCTTCCAATGGGAACCACCGTTCCGTTCGTCATCAGCAAACCGTCGCCGTTCACCCTCTTGACATACTGGAGATTTGCCAGATAGGACTTGTGCGTCCGTATCATCGTCGTCCCCCGGGTCTGTCCCTCAATGGTTTTTATGCTGTCATATCCCGGGACCTCGTCCTGCTCGAAGCAGATGTTCACGTAATTCCCCCTGGCCTGAACAGAAACAATCCGATCCAGCCGGATATGATCCGTACCCTGGAATGTCTTGTAGGAAATGTCGATATTATCACGGTTTTCCCGGATGACGGTCCGGATGCAGGTTTCCACTCCGACCCGGTCAAGCGGTTTCTCCAGAAATGCCAGTGTCTTCAGGTCAATGGTCTCCCACTTGAGCTCCTTATGGCTTGTCACAAAGACAATCCGCCAGATCCGCTCGTTCCTGCGAACCTTCCCGAGGACTTCAAGTCCATCAATGCCGGGCATCTCGATATCGAGGAACAACAAATGGATTTTCTCGCCCTGATAAGCCAGAACATCCTCTCCGGAGGCAAACTCGACGAACCCGTACTCCTGATTTTGCGCATCAAAAAAAGCGCTGCAAAGATCCCTGATCTGTGCGCGAAATACTTCTTCGTCATCGCAAATGCCAATGAGTATCATCGTACCCCTCCGGGTCTCGAGAGCGAAACGCGTTTAGTCGTTGTCGATCCCCAGGATATGGCAAAGCCAATCCCAAAAATCATACTCTCGTAAAATAATATCATTCATCATTTCCTGCTGCACCCCCTTTTTTGTATTTCATTATGGAAACCTTCCGGGGAAAAAGCAATCACTTTTGGATGAACGACGTGTTTTTTGGATGAACGACATAGTTGCCGCTGTTACACGATAATTTCCGCGGTAAAAATGCCCGGTTCCTCCCGGATCTCAAATTCACCGTTTGCATTCGTGACCGTATTGCGGATATTGACCAGTCCGAATCCATGATTCTTATGATCGCTCTTTGTAGTGCCGTGCCTGGTCCGGTTTCCGGGGTTAATCCGGCATGTGTTGGAAACCCGGATACAGATCCGCTCGCGGAACGTACCGCAGGAGATACTGATTTTCCGTTCTCTTCCTTCCTCCACCTGTTCCGCCGCCTCAACCGCGTTGCTTAAGAGGTTGGAGAAAACTACACAGAGGTCGAACACCTCCATTTCCGTCGGTCCGAGCATTCCGTCCCATTCCCAGGTAATACCCGCATTTTCCGCTTTCTGATACCATTCACTGACAATGGCATCCACAACGCCGATCCCGGTAAACTTCCGCACCTCAAGCTTCCGTGTTTCCGCGCGCATCCGCTCCACATAGGATTTCAGCTGCTGCAGATCATTCGTCTGCAGACATTGCTCAAGCGCCGTGAGGTGGGCATTCACATCGTGTCGGAATCGCCGGATCTTCTGGTCATTCTCGACGATCTCCCGGATATGCGTCTCCTGCCGTTTCAGGCACAACTGGTAGTATTCATTTTCCATCTTGTACTGCAGCGCCTTTTTTTCAATCTGCGACTGCCACAATATGAGCGCCACGAATATGATCCCGACAATCACAAGACAAACGGAAAGCGGTCGGATCCAATCCGCCAATTCCGTTTTTTCCTCCATAATTCCCTGGGACACACTGATCACGAAGAACAGGCACACAGATCCCAAGAGGGCGATCATATACTGAGGGACGCTGAGCACCACCGTCTCCCTCTCTTCCCGCAGTCTTTTGAAAATGAAGAAGAATACGAAAAACAGAAGCGGGAACACAGCCTCCGCCGCAATCCCCCACCATTTGGAACGGATCAGAACAATATATCGGATTCCTGTTACAAACGAGAACAAATAGGTCACCAGAATCGAGAAGCTTCCTGTAGCGAAAAATGCGATCGGGAAAATCGACAGTACCCGGAGACGCTCTCCCTCCACGAGGACAAACAATGCCAGCAGCGCAGCTAAGGAAATGATAAATCTGTCATACCCGAAATCGAAGGCTTTACACAGCCCGACAGCCATCGGAGCAAGAACAATTGCCGCGCCGAGGTTCAGCAGGACTTTTTTACGAAACGGCACGCAGATAATCCATCGGTAAACGATGTAATAACTGAGAAAATTGATCAGATAATCTGCCATACAAACAACCATGATCCGCCTCTTTCATAAACCTGCAAGCCCGCCGCCGGGTACTATTCTGATTCATGTTAATCGTAGATAACATGTTTTCCATAGATTATTCCATATTTTCCCCGATACGTCAATATCGACGAGGGCAAAACAGGCGTTTTACATAAGAGAAAGCGGGTGCCATATCATGACACCCGCCTGCCGAACGTATTTAATTTGCTTTCTTGTATCTGCTTGTTTTTTCGTTGTTTCGTCATTGAAACGCCCGAAAAAACGCATTCTCCGTCGGTCACTTCACCGTCATCGTAACAGTGTTCGAGTATGACTTCTGTCCGTTTCCGTCCGTCACGATGCAGCGGAACTGGTAACCGTTAAGCGATTTCGTGCTTGCCACAGAGAGCGTGGCAGTCTTGTTGCCGCTCTGCCCGGAGTTCGCCCATTCACTCGAAGCGTTCTTCCGATACTGCCACTGGTATGTCAGAGTCGCCTTGCCGGTCGCTGCCACGGTGAACTTCGCTGTAGATCCTGCGGTCACGCTCTTGTCTGAAGGCTGCGTCGTGATCCTCGGTTTCAGCGTCAACGTAACGGTCTTCGAATACGACTTCTGCCCGTTTCCGTCCGTCACAATACAGCGGAACTGATAGCCGTGAAGAGCTGCCGTGGTGGAAACAAGAAGTGTATCGGTCTTCGCGCCTGTCTGTCCGGAATTCGCCCAGTCGGACGTTTCGTTCTTCCGATACTGCCACTGGTACGTAAGGGTTGCCTTGCCGGTCGCTGCCACCGTAAATTTCGCAGTGGAGCCGACAAGCAGGCTCTTATCTACCGGCTGTGTCGTGATCCGCGGTTTGAGTGTCAGAGTAACAGTCTTCGAATAGGACTTCTTGCCATTCCCGTCCGTCACGATGCATCGGAACTGATATCCGTGAAGCGCTTCCGTGGTGGAAACTAACAAAGTATCGGTCTTCGCGCCCTGCTGTCCGGAATTTGCCCAGGAAGCAGACGAATTCTTACGGTACTGCCACTGATACGTAAGGGTTCCCTTGCCTGTCGCTGTCACCGTGAACTTCGCCGTGGATCCCACGAGAAGGCTCTTGTCTACCGGCTGCGTGGTGATCTTCGGTTTCATCGTAAGCGTTGCTGCCTGGGAGATTGCCTGGTTACCGTAACTGTCCTTCACGATGCATCGGAACTGATAGCCGTTGAGACTTGCCGTTGTCGACACTTTAAGGGTTGCGGTCGTATTGCCGTTCTGTGCGGAATTCGCCCACGATGCCGAGGAGTTCTTGCGGTACTGCCACTGATATGTAAGAGTCCCGTATCCTGCTGCTGCAACGCTGAATGTTGCCTTGTCTCCTACATATGCGGTAGTTGATGACGGCTGGGTTGTGATCGTCAGTGATGTAACGGTGCTGCCGCTTTTCGTCAGTTTCACAGGCGTACTCGCATAGTCGGTCTCATGCATGCCGTTCTCGATCTCCGCGAGAAGGTATACGTAGTATGAGGAGCCCCAGCCGCTTGCGGTCAGTCCCGAAGGAAGCGTGAAGGTGCCCGTCCCGTTCAGAGGCGAAGTACCTGTGCTCTGAACGTTCAGTTTCCCATAATACTTGATCGTTGCATTGTTCGTGTTTCCGGACTTGTATTCCTTGTCCAGGATCAGCACGGAGACCCGGGTAGCCTGCTTAGCGTCTGCTCCGCTGATGACATAGGGGATCGTCACCTTGCTGCCGGAGATCGAACCGGTCTTGCCGTTGGCGATGCCTACGGTCAGGTTACTGTCTGCAAGGGTAAGTTTGTATTCCGCATTGTCTTCTCCGGCATACCCCGCAACAACGGAGGAGAAAATAACCGAGGACAGGTTGATATTAAAAGAGGGGCTCACACCACCGACGTGGTAGACGTACTTGCTTTCGAACATGCCCTCGCTGTCCACGCTGCCGACGTGGAGATCGTTGACATGGGGGTCGTGGATATTACTGGCAGAGCGCAAATACCACCAGGCGGCGTCGCCGCCTGAATTCTTCTTGACCCTACACGTCACCAGAAAGTCATCATAGAAATATCCGTATAAACTGTTCGAAACATCCTCACCGTCCAGCAGGAAGATCTTCTCCCCGGAAAGAGCGACATAGTTTACATATGCGCCTTTCGTCCAGAAAGCGACCTGCCCTGCGGCTGTTCCCTCAACAAGCGCATGCGAAGCGATCGTACTCTTTGCAATGGCATTTTTCTCGATCGTCGTGAATCCGTTTTCCTTCGCAAGAAATGCGCTTCCGTTCAGACCGGCCTTTACATCGCTGTACTTCCATTCATTCGGTTTCTGCGCACCTGTATTGGCCACCGCATCAGCGTCGAACGGTGCAGTATACAGAATGCTGTCACAATCCAACAGCATCGTTGTCCCGCCGTAGATCGTAGTCTTCGGTGCGAGCACACGGTACTTGATCGGCGTGCCGTCGTACTTACCGTACCATACATAGCTGCCGGTCCAAGCATCGTTCTCGCTACTCGGAGCCTTCGGCGCCTTGATTGCCGACGTGCTGAGCCCGGCAACGGTTTTATCCGCTGCGACAGCCGCCTTCGCAGTTCCGCCCGATCCCATCATCGGAAGCATTGTCGCTGCCATGACTACCGACAATGCTAACGCCAGAAGCCTTCTGACAACATTGCTTCGTTTCATGTGTGATTCCTCTCTTCTTTCATAGTTCTACTCTGGTAACTTCGCCACCTCCGATTCAACCGCATCGCGTATGCTCTGCAGTTTTTTATCATGAAGATGGTTTACTGTAAGTATGCCTGTCAAGGCATACTTACAGTCGTTGTGCTCAGTATAATGGCTGTAAGTATACCTGTCAAGGCATACTTACAGCCGTTGTGCTCAGTATAATGGCTCGCCGCAACTCACATAACTCTACGGCAAAAAAGGAAGAGAGGCTGCTGCCTCTCTCCGTTTGTTATTCTTCTAACAGTTCTGCAATAACCGCATTGCTGACCAGCATGCCGTGCACGGTCAGGCCATACCGGTCTCCGTCCTTCCGGGCAAGCCCCTGCGCGGCAAACGCATCCATTTTCCGCGCTACTTCCGCTGCATATTCACTACTGAAAGTCTCCTGCAACAGGGGAATGCTCACCCCCTCGTTCATGCGGAGCCCTAGCATCACCGTTTCGTTGCGGATATCGCGCTTTGTGAGCGTTTCCGTCGGCTCGTAGGAAAGCTCGACAAGATAGTTTTCCAGGTCCGGCATCACGCGGTACCGGCGATCACCGATCAGACTCGCCGCGCCGATCCCGATGCCGAGGTACTCCGCTCTTCGCCAGTATCCGATATTGTGCCGGCACTCGTACCCCGGTTTCGCAAAATTCGATATCTCGTACTGGCCGTATCCGGCTTCCGCCAGCAACCGCACCGCATTTTCGTATGTCTCAGCGGCTGCATCTTCATCGGGCAACAATTCCGGATGATCGGCATACCGTCCGTAAAACGGTGTCCCCTCCTCGATGATCAGGCTGTACGCGGAGATGTGTTCCGGCTTCAGTTCCAGCGCTTTCGCGATCGTCTCCGAAAACTGTTCCTTCGTCTGCCCCGGCAGGTTCATCATCAGATCAATGCTTACGTTGTCGAACCCTGCCTCCCGCGCCATGCGAACGGTCTCCACGCAATCCTTCCACTTGTGGATCCTTCCGAGCAGCTTAAGCTCGCCGTCATCCGCCGATTGCATGCCGAAGCTGATCCGATTGATCCCGGCACGGCGGTATTCCGACAGCCTCGCGGGAGTCACCGTGCCCGGGTTGCACTCGATCGTAATCTCCGCATCCGACGTCAAAGAGTAGTTCTTCCGGATCTCGCCAAACAATTTTACGTAAAATCCTTCCGGCATCAGCGAAGGCGTCCCTCCACCGATGTAAACCGAACTCACAGTGACATTGCCGCTTTGGGGCAGTATCCCGCCGCGGTTACGCACATCGCGGATCAGTGCTTCCCCGTACCGTACCATGCAGGCTTCTTTCCCTGCAAACGAAAGGAAATCACAGTAGGCACATTTTCTGACGCAGAACGGTGTATGAATGTACAATTCCATCACATGCTCCTATTACAACAGAAACGCCGGTTGTTCCTGACAAAATGTCGTTCACAAACAGCGTTTCCTTGCTTCATCAGTCATCCTCATCCAACTTCAGCACGCTCATGAAGGCCGCCTGCGGGATTTCGACGTTGCCGACCTGCCTCATGCGCTTCTTGCCTTCCTTCTGCTTCTCGAGCAGCTTCTTCTTTCGGGTGATGTCACCGCCGTAGCACTTCGCAAGCACGTCCTTGCGCATTGCACGCACGGTCTCGCGGGCGATGATCTTGCTTCCGACAGCCGCCTGGATCGGAATCTCAAAGAGTTGTCTCGGAATCTCCTCCTTCAACTTCTCGCACATGCGCCGTCCGCGGTCGTAGGCAGTCGCCTCGTGCACGATAAATGAGAGCGCGTCGACCTCCTCATGGTTGACGAGGATATCGAGCTTCGCGAGTTTCGAGGGAACGTATTCCTTGAATTCATAGTCAAATGATGCATACCCCTTCGAGCGCGATTTGAGCGCATCAAAGAAATCGTAGATGATCTCATTTAACGGAAGATCGTACTTGAGGAGCGCGCGCGTCTGCTCGAGGTACTCCATTCCGAGATACACGCCGCGGCGGTCCTGGCAAAGTTTCATGATCGATCCGACAAACTCGGTCGTCACCATGATCTCCGCCTTCACAAACGGCTCTTCCATATGGTCGATCTCCGACGGATCCGGCAGGTTCGCCGGGTTGGAAATATCCAGCACGGTACCGTCGGTCTTATACACTTTGTAAATAACGCTGGGCGCCGTGGTCACGAGGTCGAGGTTGTACTCTCTCTCCAGGCGCTCCTGAATGATTTCGAGATGAAGAAGCCCGAGGAATCCGCAACGGAAACCAAAGCCCAGCGCGATCGATGTCTCCGGCTCAAACTGTAATGATGCGTCGTTGAGCTGCAGTTTCTCAAGCGCATCTCTGAGGTCAGGATATTTCGCGCCGTCCGCGGGGTACATACCGCAGTACACCATCGGATTGACTTTCTTGTAGCCGGGCAGCGCCTCCTCCGCGGGACGGTTCGCATCCGTCACCGTATCGCCCACTCGCGTGTCCTTCACGTTCTTAAGGCTCGCCGTGACGTAACCGACCATTCCGGCGGACAGCTCTTCACACGGGATGAATTTGCCGGGACCGAGCGTTCCGATCTCCACGACGTCCGCCTCCGCGCCCGTCGCCATCATGCGGATCCGCGTATTTTTCGAAATGGTGCCCTCCTTGATCCTGCAGAAAATGATGACACCCTTGTAGGAATCGTACACCGAGTCGAAGATCAGCGCCTGCAGCGGTGCCTCGGGATCTCCCTCCGGTGCCGGGATCTTCGTCGTAATCTGCTCGAGCACTTCCTCGATGTTGATGCCCATTTTCGCTGAGATCAGCGGCGCGTCATGGGCTTCAAGTCCGATGACATCCTCAATCTCATGGATCACGCGGTCCGGCTCTGCGCTCGGAAGGTCGATCTTGTTGATGACCGGCATGATCTCAAGGTTATGGTCGAGTGCAAGGTAGACGTTGGCAAGTGTCTGCGCCTCGATGCCCTGCGCCGCATCCACCACGAGGATTGCGCCCTCGCAGGCCGCGAGCGACCGCGATACCTCATAGTTAAAGTCCACATGGCCGGGCGTATCGATCAGGTTGAAAATGTACTCCTCCCCGTTCTTCGCCTTGTAGACCGTGCGGATTGTCTGCGCTTTGATGGTGATTCCGCGCTCGCGCTCCAGGTCCATGTTGTCAAGCACCTGCTCCTGCATCTCACGCAAAGTGAGCAGACCGGTCTTCTCAATGATCCGGTCCGCCAGCGTGGATTTGCCGTGGTCAATATGTGCAATGATACAGAAATTCCGTATTTTGCTCTGATCAGCGTTCGCCATCGTGTTTGATCCCCTCACTGTATATTGTTCGCATCGTCGCCTTTGAGACGCGGTCTCTCTCCCTCTGTGTTATCATCCGGACAGGAGCCGCCGCACTTTAGGCATCGCGTAATTGTCAAAAGTTACCCCTTGCCAAATCGAAGGGAGTATAGTATAATACAGCCGTTGCTTTGGAGGAGTACCCAAGTGGCTGAAGGGTCTGGCTTCGAACACCAGTAGGTCGGTAACACCGGCGCAAGGGTTCAAATCCCTTCTCCTCCGTAACATTTCGGCGGCGCATTCGTGCGCCGCTTTCTTTGTTTTTGACATCACATATCAAGTTGTTTAACTAGTAAAAGGGCGGGCCAGATTTCTCTGTCCCGCCGTTAGATTCAAGCTTAAGCCATCTTGTTGACTGCACGCTGAAGTCTGGAGACTTTTCTCGCAGCATTGTTTTTATGGAAAATGCCCTTCGCAGCAGCCTTGTCGATCGCAACGATCGCCGTTGTCAGATTGTTCTGAGCAAGTGTCTTATCGCCGGCAGCCACGGCAGCATCCACTTTCTTCGTCAATGTCTTGACCTTCGACTTAATGATCCTGTTGCGCAAGGTTTTCGTCTCAATCACAAGAATTCTCTTCTTTGCGGACTTGATATTCGCCATCTTCACACCTCCCGTAAATAATCTGGTTTTCGCATGAAATTGCGCTCAGATCCGGACACGGACGCTCTGAACACATACGCACGCATTGTATTACACAATTCCGCGTATGTCAAGAGCAAAACGCAAAAAGTTGTATTAACTTGCCATAAGAAGTTTGGTTAAGAACATCTCGACCGCCACACGGTCCTGCAGATCACCGTTTTTTACCTTCGACTCGAGGTTTCGTCCGTACTCCACCGCCGCAGTCACACGTTCGATGGACGCACCTCTCGCCGCCTTCAGGAAGCGGCTCACCGCCCCGGACGGCAGCCTCGCCTGCTGTCCGATCTCAAACGCGGACAGTCCCTTGCGGCTCAGCCGCATCACCATCGAGAAATTATAAAAATTGTTGATGAGATTTCGTAAAATGACGACCGCCGGCGTCTGGTCCAGCAGCAGATCCCGGTACAATGACATCGCCTGTCTGCGGTTGCCGGCAACGATCGCATCGATCATGCGGAACATTTGCCCCTGCGAAAGCGTCGGTGTCAACGCACGGATATCCTCCGCCGTGACCGCCTCTCTGCCGTCACAGTACGAAGCGATCTTATCCAGTTCGTTGGCCAGTGCCGTGAGGTCATTTCCGCACTGTTCCACCAGAAACTTCGCATCCGCCTCGGAGATCCGCAAACCGTATCTCTGCAGCCGGTTCGCAATAAAACTCACCGTGTCGGTGTCACGCAGAGGCTCAAAGTTCGCAACGTGGCCTTCCTTCTCAACATACTTGAAAAGCTTGTTGCGCGAATCGCATTCCTTCTCGAAGAAAAGCACATACGTCGTCTCCGGAAACTCCGCGATCCGGTCGGCGATCAGATTCGAAGATTTCAAAAAGCCGGTGTCACTGAGGATGATCAATCGCCGCTCCCCGAGAAACGGCGCGGACATCGCGGCATCGACAACCTCGACCGGATCCGTCTGCTTCCCGTCGAAGATCACGCGGTTCATCGAGTTCTCCTCGGGGACAAGAGCCTGCGACAATTTGCCGAGATAGAGTCTCCGAAGATAATCCTCCGTTCCGGTCAGCGCGTAAAACCGCCTCAAATTGCCGGTTTTGAGGTCGTTCCGTATCGTATTCATTGATCAAATCCCTCCGATGCGCTCTTCTTACAACCGTCACTCCTCGGAGCTTATAAGGTACCGATGCGCTCTCCCATTTTCACGATCGTCTCAAATCCTGCCTCCGTATTGGCAAGCAGGCGCTCCTCGGGAACGTAACTTCCGCCCGGCACAAGCACGAGGATCGTGGAACCGCCGAACTCGAAATGTCCCTGCTCCTCTCCCTGGACAACCACAGCCGCATCCGTGTTATCGTTGGCGATCTTGCCGACTCCGAGCGCGCCGACCTGCATGACGAGCACGCAATTGCCGGCAGGGGTCGTGACCGTACAGAACTGGCGGGCATTTTCCCGATAGACCGCGCAATACTTGTGGATCAGCGGATGCACGGTGTAAAGCTTGCCGGGGATCACCATGTCCTCCGACTTGTCGCCGGACACCGGATACATGTAGTGATGGTAATCATCCAGGCTCAGGCGAAGCAAGAACAGATAGCCGTCGCGGTACAGCGACGCGAGAGACTTCGGTTCTTCAACGTCACGTGCCGCATCGCCGCAGTTTTCCGTCGCTTCGCACACTTCGTTTCCTTCCTTCCTTCCCGCTTCGCCGAGAAGTTCCTCCACCGTGTACGGCACGCCCTTGATGGCAAAGCACGAATCGTCCGCGATCCGATACACGCTCGCCTTGCAGTCGCACGGCGAAAGCAGCGCGTTCTCATCGACCGTATAGGGTCGGCTCTCCGGCTTGATCTCGCGCTTGAAGAAATCGTGGAAGGACGTGTACTTCTTCTTTTTGTACTCGCGAAGGCAAATCCCGTTCTGACGCACGAACTTCGTGATCCAGAACGTAGAGACAAACGAGCTCATGACCGCACGCTGAAGATTCGCGTACCACGGGGCCGACACCATTTTCATAATGCCCCGCGTCATCGTGTGCGCGAACATTTTCTCAATCAGCGCATTATTGGAAACCGGGATGGGCACCTGATTGCCATCCCGGTCGATGTAGTACTGTTCACTGATGTCTTTGTTAACCAATTCCGTCATACCAGCAACACTCCTGCAAATAGTGCAAGGCAGCATACGATCATGATGATCATGCCCCTCTTGTGCGGCTTGCGCACCGGAAAATTATACACATACAAGAAAGCGACAAAAAGCATGAACCCGCTGAAGAATACCGGCAGGATTCTCGACATTCCGAAAATGAGCGCGAGCAGGTTACCGACGATATAAGCCACGGGGACTCCGATTGCCGATGCGGTGATCGGCATGCCCTGATAGTAATCCCTGCGCTCGGAAGTCTGCGCCTGGCGCTCCTCCTCGGTTACGTTGAAGTACGCAAGGCGGATCAGTCCGCAGAGCGTGAGCACGAAACCTGCGATCAGGCCGAACACACGCGCGGAATCGCCGTCGTAGATCATGTACGCGATCGTAGCCGGCGTCACGCCGAAGCATACGATGTCGCACAGCGAATCCAGCTGAATGCCGAACTTCTTCTCCTGCTCATTGCGCTTCACCCTGCGAGCGACCGTTCCGTCGAACATGTCGCAGAGTCCGGCGAGCATCAGGCAGAAGATCGACCAGCGCATATCACCGCCGCTCGACTCCCAGGCCAGGAACATGCTGATAAAAGCGCATGTCAGGCCGCAGTATGTCAATATTACGGAAGGGTTGTAAAACCCCACAAATCGTTGTTCTTTCATATCCAACCGACACCTTTACAGAAGCTTTGTCCTGCTTTCCGTGACCGCACCGATCATCCCCCGCGTATCACGTAAACAGCATATCAATTTTATCATCAGTTCACCGAAAATGCAAGTGTGCTTCCGTAACATGGTTCGTCTTGGTGAAATCGGACTGCCCTGTCGTCATCCGAGGCATTTTCCCACGAAGGAAGGCGAGGATTCCTTCCCTCGTGTGCGGACTCTGCCGAACCGCCTCCGTTTTCTCACTGTATTAGTTTTTCGATATAACGCATCAGTTCCCGAGCTCGTCAAAAAATGTCTTCACATAGATTCCCTTCTTGCCGAACCGCGTCGTAACCTGCCCTGCAGTTCGCGTCACATACACAGACGCGCCGGCCTTCTCAGCCATCTCGATGGTTACCGGCGAGGGATGTCCGTAATTGTTCGCTCCTACGGAGATGACGGCAACTGCCGGGTGTATGACCTCGTAAAATGAGTCCTCTGCCGAGTGTACCGACCCATGGTGCGCTACCTTCAGGTAGTCACTGTCTGCGACCGCCGTTGTGTTGCGCAGGACGATCCCGGCCAGCGTTTCGTTCCCGCAGTCTCCCGTAAACAACGCAGAGTATCGACCGTCCGAGACACTCACGACAAGGCAGGTTTCATTCTTATCATTGTCGCTCGAGACAGCACTTTCAGCAGGATGCAGCGCCATGATCTTCAAGTCATCCGCAAGCACTCCGCAGGAAACACGAATCGTATCCCCGTCGGAGAGAAAACGGAGCCGGTCTGTCGCAGTCGCGCTGATCAGTCCGGCATACTCTCCGTTCCGCTCGGTTGCCGGAAGCGCCACCGTGACATCTCTCCACTCTTCCTGCAGCAGTTCCGTCAAACCGTTCACGTGATCTTCATCCGTGTGGGAAATGATCATCAGCGTCGGTTTTCCGAACCCGTGGTACATCAGAAACGGCTGCAGTATCCGCTTTCCCACGGAAGTTTTGCCCTGCGCGCCGCAGTCGATCACCACGCAGGTACTTCCCCGCAGGATCACGCAGCAATCCCCCTGTCCCACAGAGAGATTACAGACACGCATATCGCTGCTGCGGATCGGAAGAAAGCACAGAAATGCCAACGCTGAGATCACCGTTGCGATCCGCATATGCTTTCTTCGCAGCAACGTAACCCCAACAAGCAGTACGCCAAAAGCCAGGTAGTTCCAAAGGCATGGTTTTCCGGCGACGATCACAGAACAGGGGATTTTCCGAAGTAGCTTCGAAACCAAGTCGATCAGCGAAAAGCCGTAGTGCGGCAGTCCGGCCGCAAGCCTCCCGAGAAGGACCCACACGAAGGAGAGCCCGACCGACAGCGCGGCCGCAGGCAGCAACAGTCCCATAAGGGGAAGAACCAATGCGTTCAGGAGGGGCGCAAACGGGGACACCGTATAGAAAAATGTCACCTGCAGCGGAAGCAGAAACAACGTGAGACGGATGCCCATGCGGATCCCCTTCTTCTCCTCGTGTTCGACCGAGATCCACAGCAGTATGTAGGCGCACGCAAACGAAAGAACGAACCCCTGCTGCAGGATCAGAACCGGCCTGCACAGCAAAAAGACGGCTGCCGTGAAGGTAATATTTGTCAATTGATCCGGTGTCCGACCGCATACACGGCCGAGTCCCGAGAGCAACGTCATGAACACTGCCCTCGCACAGGAAACCGGAAAGCCCGTGATCGCGCCGTAGCCAAACAGCACAACTGCCGCGGCCGCCTCCGCGCAGGGGCGACGCATCACCAGAAGAAACAGAGCTGTCAAAAAACCGCCGAACACAGACACATGAAGTCCGCTGACCGCGAGAATATGCGCGATCCCGAGCTGCCGAAATCGCTCCGACACATCCGGTTCCAGCTCACTCTTCTCGCAATACAGAACGGCCTTGACCATCGCCGCCGTGTCCTTCGGGTAGAGTGTGTCAATCCTCTCAGAAAATGCTTCCCGCAGCCGGTAAAAGCGCATGCGAAGTGTAAGCTCCCCGTGACAGATCAGCTTCCACGCGGATGCGGCGCCGAGATAACGATGGGAACGATAGTATAATTCGGCGTCCCACTCCCCCTCATTGGACGCGGCGGGCAAATCCTGCAGCGGTCCCTCGACAGCTATACAATCCCCGATCTCCGGCAGTTCTTCACGGGAATACACGAGAATTTGAAAGCTGTTGTACGCATCCTTCTCCGGCACTGCGGTAAAGCTTGTCTCTTTCACTTCCGTGACGATACACCGGATTTCGCGCATAGCAAACAAAGCCTCCGAGCAGTTTTTCTCTTTTCGCAGATACAGCGAACAGAGCAACACTCCGAGGAGTGCGCCGACAGGCAGAACAATTGCGATTCGCGGAACCTTGCGGCCGACGATCAGAACAATGACCGCAACAAGGGACAGTACGATGACCGACACGACCGGTACCCTCTTTTCGGACAGTACGACCAACGTGCCGGCAATCGAACCGAGAGACGCCCAGAACAGCGGGCGTTTCATAGAATTACTCCTGAAAGATCGGGAAAAAGCCGCTCAAGCAGGCATTCCCTTAGATGCTGCGTCACGGATTAACGTGACGCGCAATTTACTGAGCTAAAACATCCGCACTGCGGAAGATTGCGGGAACTTCTTCCCCTCTGTAGGTGGTCAGCGTTTTCCCTTCCACCGTGATCACGACAGCGTCGATATAATCAAAATTGTGAAGCAGCGTGTCGGCAACAGAATGCAGGATCAGCATGGGCGGGATCGTGCGCTCGCTCTCCAGAAATTCCGAAGAGAAATCGACATAGCAGGTGGATTTCTTCGTGGAAATGCTCAGAATCTTCGTCTTGGCAGGGATCGCTGCAACCGGCTTCTGGTCAACCGGCTCGATCGATGTCACCTCCGAAGCCGTCGGACCCGAGATCAGATACTCCAGAAGGTACTGCTCCGGCATCTCATAGTCGTCCGGGAACACAAGGCGGCTGATCGGCGCCAGACCGTAATTGCCGCTGTTGACAAAATACAGTCTTACCTCGATCACATCCGTGGGCTCCCCGATATGGTTGGCAAACATGGTGGCGGTCATCGGTCCGACCGGCTCCTGTCGCTGCATCAGAGGCTCCCCGTTTACGATAAACGAGACGCTGCACACAGTATCGATCTGCGTCATTGTCAGAACAAGACCGGCCTTGAGAACCGCTTCCCTCGCGTAGGACAGTTCGCCGTATTCTCCGGTGAAGAAAATGCTGAGCTCGCCCTCCTCGGAAATGTCCCATTTTTCGACATGTATCTTGTCCGGGATCACCGGATATCGATTCTCCTCCGCATCCGATTCCGCCAGTTTCTGCAGAAGCTCCGCGATATGGCCGTCCGTGGAATTCGAACGGAATTCGTACTCCACCCGGAACATAGAGGTTGCGTTCTTATTGACTGCATAGTAGAACAACGGAAAATTCTCATCGACACCGGGCGTCCGGTCCACGGACTGCGAGCAGCCGCAAAGTCCGCACATGACGAAAAGAAGAAGCGCCAGACACGCCAGACGAAGCACACGGCAGCGGGACTCCAAAAGCCCTGAAAATGCGCGCACTTTTCCGCCGACGTTCGTACCGCTATGCCGTACCGGCGCCGTCTCGCAAATTCGATTGTTCGGATGATCCCTCATCTCGACTCTCCGTTTCTTCGATGTTTTACTCCGCTTGTATTCCGTGACGTTTACGCCTTTCCGCTGCTTCTCACCGGCTTCGCAAGCGGTATTCTCACACTGAAGGTCGTGCCTTCGTTGATCTTGCTGTAAACCTTGATCATGCCGCCGTGGGCATTGACGATCTCCTTCGTGATGGCAAGACCGAGGCCTGTTCCTCCGGTCTCTCGCGAACGATCCTTGTCAACACGGTAGAATCGCTCGAAAATGTGCGCGATCTCCGACTCCGCGATACCGAAACCGGTATCCCGTACCGTCACGAAGAAATGGCTCATATTGGCATTCAGCGTGACATACACGCTTCCTTCCGGACGATTGTAAAGAATTGCATTTTCAATAATGTTGGTGAGCGCCGTGATGATCTTCGGCTCGTCAACCTCCGCATAGATGTCGCGGTAACTCTCACAGACAACCTCAACCGATTTCGACTCCGCAAGCGGCGCAACACGGTTCAGGATCACATCGAGCGTATCGTTGATGTGCGTCCTCTCGTAGTGGATCGTGTCCGTCTTGCGGTCCATGCGCGCCAGCGCAAGAAGGTCCGAAATGATATGGTTCTCGCGGTCGATCTCCGAGTTGATGTCGGTCAGGAATTCGTGCACGGTCGGCGGCATTTCCTCCCCGGACATCAGCAGCGCATCCGCGAGAATTTTCATGGAAGTCATCGGCGTCTTCAGCTCATGCGACACGTCCGACACGAAATTCTGCCGGTTCTCCTCCATCTCGTGAGCCCGCTCCAGAATGTGGTTGATGGAATCCGATATATCGGCGACCTGGCGGTTGCTCCGCACCTGAACACGCTCATCGAGTTTGCCGTTGCCGATCACCGTGAGCTCCCGGTTGATGCGCCGAAGCGGACGTGTGAACACGACCGAAAGAACGATCGCCAGCGTGAAAATGATGATGCTCAGACAAAGCGCGATCATCATGATGTAGCGCTGACTCGTCCTGTACTGGTTCAGTTCGTTGCTCACATCGTAACGGATATAGAAGATCACGGGCTCCTTCGATCCGGACAGCGATGTCACAACGCAGGAATACGTCGCCGTCTTGGCTTTCTCGTCGTACGAAAAATGAGATTTCTTCTGGCTGGCTTCCAGGATCTCCGGCGCAACGATGGTCTTTTCGTTCTTCGTCCGGTAGGAATCAAAGATGACGCGAAGCGAACTGTCGGTGAGCAGAACTCTTCCGCTGTAATTTTCCGCAAGAAGAAAAAGCTCTTCTGCCACGGTATTGTCAGTACCGGAAGGAAAGCCCGAGCGCTCGATATCGTAGGAAAGGCCCTCGATGAAGTCCGTAAGGCGGTTTTTCCCCGCGTCAAACAGATGGCGCGTGTTGTAAGAGATCAGAATATAAGAAAGAATGACACACGAAGCAATTCCACAGAATGCAATTCCGAGGAACAGTGTGAAAGACATGCTGATTTTACTCTTCAGTTTACTCATGATCCGAAAAATAATACCCTACGCCCCACTTAGTCTGCACATAGATCGGCTCACCGGCATCGGGTTCAATCTTCTCACGAAGGCGTCGCACATGGACATCCACCGTGCGGGCATCCTTCAGATAATCATATCCCCATACGATATTCATAAGGCTCTCGCGGGAATACACTTTGTTCGGATGGGTCAGCAGGAGCTCGAGAACATCGTACTCCTTGACCGTCAGACGGATCTCACGGTCATCGACGAATACCTGGCGGCTCTCCGGGATCAGACGGAGTCCTTTGAACCGGATCTCACGGCTTACCGGTTTTGCAACCTCCGCGGGAGCAGACTCACTGCGTCTGAAGATCGCCTTGATGCGAGCCTTCACCTCAAGGATGTTGAACGGTTTCGTGATGTAGTCGTCGGCGCCGTACTCAAGGCCGAGGATCTTGTCCATGTCATCGCCCTTGGCGGTCAGCATGATGATCGGAATGGTGGAAAACTCGCGAACACGGGTGCAAACCTCGTATCCGTTGAGCTTCGGAAGCATAACGTCAAGAAGGATCAGGTCAAAATGGGACTCCTGTACTTTGGAGACCGCCTCCTCACCGTCATACGCGCAATCCACGGAAAATCCTTCCGCTTCCAGACTGAACTTGATTCCCTTGACAATCAGTTTCTCATCGTCGACAACCAGAATCCTCTTACCCATCGTTACTTAACCCCCAAAACTACCGGACACAGATCCGGTCTTTCATTCGTTCAAACATGGCTTCCTTGATCCCGCTCACCTTCATGATGTCCGAAATCTCGGAAAACTCTCCGTGCTTCTCGCGCCACGCGATTATGTCGCCCGCACGCGCCTCACCGATTCCCGGCAGCGTCATCAGCTGCTGACGGTCCGCGGTGTTGATATTGATCTTTCCGCTGTCCGTACCGCCCTGCAGGACCGTTCCCTGCGCAGGCGTCAGCGGCACGCGCCCCTCCTCGACCTCGGAAAGCGAGGGCACATACACTTTCCTGCCGTCCGTGAGCCGTTCCGCAAGGTTCAGGTACGAAGTCGCAGCGTCGTCGGAAAATCCTCCGGCCGCCGCGATGGCATCCGCTACGCGCGCATCGATGCTTACGTAGTAGACTCCTTCTTGTCGAACCGATCCACACACATAGACGCAAACGGAAGGATCTTCAGTACCAGAAGGAATAACTTCCCCGTCTTCGTCACGAGTTTGACGATCAGTCGGAAAATTCTCCGGGGAACGGACACCTTCTTCTTGTTCGTTTGTTTTTTGTTCGAAGACAAGGTCCCCCTCCTTCCCGTGACGCAGCACATAGATTGTGCCGGCCGTGAAAGCAGCCAGCACAAGCAGCGCGATCGGAAGCCATTTGTGAATCTTACGCATAACCGATCCTTTCCGACGCGCTCCACACAGCAGATTTATTATATCTCAAAAAGCCTTTTGAAACAACAGAAAAAAGCACGGAAAATGCAACAAATTCCGTGCTTCATTTTCTACATATCCGTCAGAAGACCTTCGATCTTTCGAGTCACTTCCGATTCTCGCTCACCTCGCGGATCGACTCCCACAGGATCTGCGCCATCTCGTCAATCTGCGCTTTCTCCACGATCAACGGCGGGATGAAACGGATCACGTTGGAGGAGGCCGCGATCAGGATCAGGCCTCTTTTCAGCGCCGCTTTTACAATATCTCCGGGCGCGAACATGAACTGCAGGCCCTGCATCAGGCCGAGTCCGCGGTGCGCGATAACGCACGGGAACTCCTCCGCGATCTTGTCGAGCGTCTCCCAAAGATACGGTGCTACCTCGTTGACATGGTCGAGCAGGTTCATTTTCGTAAACAGGGAAAATACGGTCGCCGCTGCCGCGCACACGAACGGATTGCCGCCGTATGTCGAGCCGTGATCGCCGGGCACAAGCGCCTCCGCAGCCTTTCCCTTCGCGGCGAACGCTCCCACGGGAACACCGCAGCCGAGCGCCTTCGCGAGCGTCACCACGTCGGGCGTAACCCCGTACTTCTGATAAGCGAACATCGCGCCGCTTCTTCCCATACCGCACTGGATCTCATCGAGGATCAGGAGCGCGTCGTGCTCGTCACAGAGTTTCCGGACTCCCTTGATGAACTCCGGATCCGCCGGGAAGATACCGCCCTCGCCCTGCAGCGTCTCCATGATCACCGCTGCCGTCGTATCGTCGAACAGCGCCTCCACGGAAGCTAAGTCGTTGAACTCCGCGAACTTCACGCCGCCGATCAGCGGCTCAAACGGCTCGCGGTACGCAGCCTTGCCGGTCACGGCTACCGCGCCGAGCGTACGTCCGTGGAACGAATGGTCCATTGCGATGATCGTGCTGTTCGCCTTGCCGGTCTTGTTGTAGTAATATTTGCGCGCGATCTTGATCGCACCCTCGACAGCCTCCGCGCCGCTGTTCGTGAAGAACACGCGGTCCATGCCGGTTACGTCGCACACCGCTTTCGCCGCCGCAAGCGCCGGCTCGTTGTAGAACAGATTGGAGGTGTGAAGAAGCTTGTCGATCTGCGCCTTCAGCGCGTCATTGTACTCCTTGTTGCCGTACCCGAGCGCGTACACGCCGATGCCCGAACCGAAGTCCAGATACTTCGTGCCGTCCGTCTCATAGAGGTACATTCCCTCGCCGTGATCCAGCACCATCGGAAAACGGTTGTAGGTGTGCATCAGCTTGGATTCCGCCTCTTTGATAAACTCGTCTTTACCCATATTATCTCCCTGATACCGCGAAAAATGCGGCATCTCTCAGTCATCATTTTGCGTCAAATGATCAGATCTCGCTCTGCCATCCCTCTCTCACGTCATCGATGATCGCGGTTCCGACGCCTCGCTCGGTGAAGAACTCAAGAAGCAGGCAATGCGGTCTGCGGCCGTCGAGAATATGGACGCGGGACACGCCGCAGTTCACGGCGTCGATGCAGTTCTTGAGCTTCGGAAGCATGCCGCCGCCGATATAACCGTCGGCGATCAGCGCCTCCGCGTCGGACAATGTCAGCACGGACATGAGCGTCGAAGGATCCTTCGGGTCCTTGTAGACGCCCTCGATATCCGTAAGGAATGCAAGTTTCTCGGCGCCGAGCGCCTCCGCGATCGCGCAGGCTGCGTCGTCCGCATTGATGTTGTACGTCTGGAAATCATCATCCATACCGATCGGCGCGATCACCGGCACATAGCCGTTCTTCACGAGCGTGTTGATCAGGTTGGCATTGACTTCCTTGACCTCGCCGACAAAACCGATGTCCTGGCCGTCCACCGTCTTGCGGCGCACCGTCAGCATGTTGCCGTCCTTGCCGCTGATGCCGGCAGCCTTGACACCGTTGGCCTCAAGAAGCTGCACAAGGCTCTTGTTGACCTTGTTGAGCACCATTTCAGCGACTTCCATCGTCTCCGAATCGGTCACGCGAAGACCGCTCACAAACTGCGGCTCCTTGCCCATGAGGCTGACCCATTTGCTGATCTCCTTGCCGCCGCCGTGAACGATTACGGGGTGCATGCCGACCAGTTTCAGAAGCGCGATATCCTGGCTCACCTTCTTCTTCAGATCCTCGTCGAGCATCGCGCTGCCGCCGTATTTTACGACTACTGTTTTGTTGCTGAACTCGCGGATATAGGGAAGTGCCTCGATCAGGGTTTGAGCCTTTCCCATCATTTCATCAATTGCGTCTGCCATGTGGCCTCCTTACACGAAATCAAATACTCACACTCATTATGAACGGTAGTCACCGTTGATCTTAACATAGTCGTATGTCAGGTCGCATCCCCACGCGGTTGCCTTCTCGTAACCGTCGTTGCAGTTGATGCGGAAGGTCATCATCGGCTTCGAAAGAAGCTCCGTCGCCTTCTTCTCGGAGTAGTCGATCGCCATGCCGTTCTTCACGAGCAGATAGCGGTCGTCGCCGTCCTGCAGGTAGATGTCCACCTTGTCGGGATCGAACTCGCCGCCGGAATAGCCCATCGCGCAGAGCACACGTCCCCAGTTCGCGTCGCTTCCGTAAAATGCCGCCTTCACGAGGTTGGAGGAAATGACCGCCTTCGCGATCTTCACGGCATCCTCGTGCGTGCGCGCATGACGCACCTTGACCTCGAGAAGCTTCGTCGCGCCCTCGCCGTCGCCGGCCATTTTCATCGCCAGATCCTTGCATACGATAAACAGGGCAAGCACGAAATCCTCGTAGACCTTATTTTTCTTCGTGATCTTCTCGTTGCCGGCGAGTCCGTTCGCGAGCACGATGAAGGTGTCGTTAGTCGAGGTGTCGCGGTCGACGGAGATCATGTTGAAGGTGTCCGCCACGACCGTCGAGACTGCTTCCTGCAGAAGCTCCTCGGAGATATTGACGTCGGTCGTCACGACCGAGAGCATCGTCGCCATGTTCGGGTGGATCATGCCGGAGCCCTTGCTCATGCCGCCGAGCGTTACCTCGATGTCATCCTCCGCCGTGAACTGGCACGCAACGGTCTTCGAGATCGTGTCGGTCGTCATGATCGCCTCCGCGGCTTCCTGTCCGTCGCGCTCGGTGTTTCCGAGGCGTCTCGCAGCATCCTCAATGCCCGGTACGATCACGTCCATCGGCATCGGTTGTCCGATGACACCCGTCGAGGCCGTGAACACCTGCTCCGGATGGCACGCCAGAGCAAGCGCTGCCGCGGATGCCATTTCATAGTTATCCTCGACGCCCTGCTTGCCCATGCAGGCATTGGCGATTCCCGAATTGAGCACAACCGCGTGCTTCGGCTTGCCGTTCTTGAGGATCTCCATGTCCCAGACAACCGGCGCTGCCTTCACTTTGTTCGTCGTAAATGTCGCGCCCGCCACGCAAGGTGTCTCGCTGTACACAAGCGCGATATCTTTTTTCAGTTTCTTGCGGATCCCCGCCATCACTCCCGCTGCGGAAAATCCCTTCGGTGTAGTTACGTTTCCTTTGAATTTTCTCATACATATCACCTCGATCTGTATATGATTGATTTTGTGTATATCTCTTCTTTTACTTCCGCGCAAATTCGCTCTTGCGAATGCTGACGATCCGTTTCTACATTCGGTTATGTCAAATAAATATTATACTCCGGCCACCTTGAAACTTCAACTCCGCATTACAGGTTCAAGCCCTTGGCCTCGTCACATCCGAGAACGATATTCATGCACTGAATGGCGGCGCCGGAAGCGCCTTTTCCGAGGTTATCGAAGCGTGTCGCAACGACAATTCTCTCACTGTTTCCGGTCACGAGGATCTCCATGCCGTCCCAGCCCGCGCATGCGTCGGAAAATAACGCTCCGCCCGCTTCGACATCGGCTCCGTACGGAAGAACCCGGATGAATTTTTCACCCTTATAGTACTCAGCAAAAAGATCTCGCAGCTCTTCCGGTGTCACATGTTTCGCAAGTCTGTCAACGAACAAAGGTACCTGGACGACCATGCCGCTGTGGTAATTCGTTGTCATCGGGCAGAACAACGGCTCCGCTGCAAGCCCGGTGATCTTCTTCATTTCCTTGAGATGCTTATGACTCTGTCCCCAGGCATACATCCTGGCTGAATCAAATTTCTGATCACGGCCTTCCTCTTCGTACGCGGCGATCAGCTTTTTTCCGCCTCCGCTGTATCCGGAAACCGCGAATACGGAGACCGGGTAGTCCTCCGGGAGAATTCCCATTTTGACAAGCGGGTATCCAATCCCGATGAAACCGGATGCGTAACATCCGGGGACAGCGATCCTCCTGCCGTTTCGAACCGCGTTCCGATGCTCCGCCGAGAGTTCCGGAAATCCGTATGCCCAGCCTTCTTCGGTCCTGTGAGCAGTCGATGTGTCGATGATCACCACATCGTCCTTCGCCATGGCTGCAGCTTCGACGGCTGCCGCATCCGGAAGACAGAGAAAGGTAATATCCGATGCGTTAATGAACTGTTCGATCGTCGCCGGATCCTTACGAAGCTCAGTAGGGATTTTCAACAGTTCAATATCATCTCTTCCCTCAAATCGTTCGAATATCCGAAGCCCCGTTGTTCCTTCACTTCCGTCGATGAAAACCTTTGTCTTCATAATAATTACCTCGTATTTACATTCGACTTATCGTTTCTCCTGCACGAGAACGCCGATCTCACGAATTTTTTCATACAGACTGCACATCGGCAGTCCCATCACCGTGTAATAGTCACCCCGGATCGCTTTCACGAATCTTCCGCCGAGGCCCTGGATCGCATAGGCTCCCGCCTTGTCTCTCGATTCACCGGTGGAGACATACCAGTCAACCTCGTCCTCGGACATCGGAGCAAACTCAACATCCGCGGCGTCCGCAAATCGCGTCTCGGTGATCTCTCCGTTCCGGCATCGGGCAAGACAAACTCCCGTGTATACGGTATGAACATCTCCTTCAAGGCTTTGGATCATTCGTTTGGCTTCCTCATCATCCGCCGGCTTGCCTAACGCCTTACCGTCCTTCCAGACAATCGTGTCACTCCCGATCACCAGACAATCCTCGTCAGCGTGGTGTAACGCCACTGCCATCGCCTTGCGGCCGGCAAGCGTCTTCACGATCTCCTCCGGCACATCGGAATCGATTGACTCATCTGCCTCCGAAACCTCAACGGTGAATGCAAGGCCAAGCATGGAAAGGATCTCGCGTCGTCGGGGGGATGCGCTGGCAAGATAGATCGGTACTGTCTGCTTCATATGTATATACGACCCCCCTCCCGAAGAATGTTGGTGCTATTCTATACCCGAAGAATCGAATTTGCAACCACATTTTTATGAAATTGTGTAATTTTATGCAAAATGATACGTTTTTCTGTATTTCTTTCGCCGCGAGTGTGCATTTCGCAGAAAACAGATGACACACATAAAAAACACTTGCATTTCTCGAATGTTTGATGTACCTTAATGTACAGCGACGGAGCGGCATCCGTTTTCATGCATATTTTTACATGTTTTTACGCATACTTGATGAAACATGCATCCCGGCCGCTTCCGGATTATAAACGATCAGGAGGAACTTACCCATGAAAGAAAAAGTCATTCTCGCCTACTCCGGCGGTCTTGACACCACTGCGATCATCCCGTGGCTCAAGGAAAACTATGATTATGAAGTTATCTGCTGCTGCATCGACTGCGGTCAGGAGAGCGAACTCGACGGTCTCGAGGAACGCGCAAAATACTGCGGCGCAGAGAAATTATACATTCTCGATGTAAACGATGAGTTTGCCGAGGAATACATCGTTCCCTGCGTACAGGCGAACACCGTTTACGAGAACAAGTACCTTCTCGGTACCTCGATGGCTCGTCCGCTGATCGCGAAGAAGCTCGTCGAGATTGCTCGCAAGGAAGGCGCTTCCGCAATCTGCCACGGCGCTACCGGCAAGGGCAACGACCAGGTTCGTTTCGAGCTCGGCATCAAGGCTCTCGCTCCGGATCTCAAGATCATCGCTGCATGGAGAAGCCCTTACTGGACCATGAACTCCCGCGAGGAAGAGATCGAGTACTGCAAGCAGCACGGCATTGATCTTCCGTTCAGCGCCGACAACTCCTACTCCCGCGACCGCAACCTGTGGCACATCAGCCACGAGGGTCTCGAGCTCGAGGATCCGGCAAATGCTCCGAACTATGATCACCTTCTTGTTCTCGGTGTTTCTCCCGAGAAGGCTCCCGATGAGGGCGAGACCGTATCCATCTCCTTCGAAAAGGGCGTTCCGGTAGCCATCAACGGCGAGAAGAAGAAAGTCGCTGACATCATCCGCGACCTCAACAAACTCGGCGGCAAGCACGGCGTCGGCATCATCGATATCGTTGAGAACCGTGTCGTCGGTATGAAGTCCCGCGGTGTCTATGAGACGCCCGGCGGAACGATCCTCATGGAAGCTCATCAGCAGCTTGAGGAGCTCATCGCAGACCGCGACATGATGGCGTTCAAGAAGAACATCAGCAACCGCTTCGCAGACCTTGTTTACGAAGGAAAATGGTTCACTCCTCTCCGCGAGTGCCTTCAGGCCTTCATCGAGAAATCTCAGGAGTTCGTCACCGGCGAGGTGAAGCTGAAGCTCTACAAGGGCAACATCATCAAGCAGGGCACGACGTCTCCGTACAGCCTCTACAACGAGAGCATCGCTTCCTTCACGACCGGCGACCTGTACAACCACAAGGATGCCGAGGGCTTCATCAACCTCTTCGGTCTGTCCCTCAAGGTTCGTGCCATGAAGCAGGCCGAGTTGAACAAGAAGAACTGATCAATTCAATATGCGGATCAACACAAAATCCCTGTCGCCGAAAAGCGACAGGGATTTTTTTACTTGTCAGCGATACTGTGCGGTCGTGATCACGTACTCCGTTCCATCAAACTCTCTCAGTATTGTGTGCAGCCGGTACTCTCCAGCCTCGATCGTCCGGAAATCCATTCCGATTCCCTTGCCGATCAGCTTCGCGATGCTCTCCTTCTCCGTCCACCGCACAGTAAAGTAGCGCTGCGCCTCGACCTCCGTCTTCTCCTCCGCAACCTGCCGATACCCCGCAAGTTCGGATTCCGTCAGAACCCTCTTCGGAAGTCTCTCAGGCAGCTTCTTCACCACCTGGATGTCCGCGCCGATCGGTTCATCGTCAACTGCGCATATCACAATATTACCGCTGTGGGACAGGCTGAAGCACGGCGCGCCGGGCTGTCCGTTTCCGCACAATCCGGGCTTTCCATTCTCATCATACACAAGCTGTAACGGCTCCTCACCGACCGGATAACCGTAGTCAGCCAGCGCTTCGCGCAACAGCATTCCGGCCGCGATGCACTCTGCGCGCACCTTCGGATTGCGAAGCCGCGCAAGCCGGGTGCGGCGCGCCTCCTCAAGAAGACTCACGTCCGCATCGTCATAGTCTTCGATTGTCCGAATATATAACTTCATCGATCTCTTCGCCTTCCCGAATTGCCGGCTGACTCTCTGCCCGCTGTCTCAAGTTCTCCCGAATTGCCGGTTGAAACGCTTTCTGCTGTCTCAGTGCCTCCGGATTACCACTGCACTCTTCCTACTTCTTCTGCGTTTCCGCGACCGTTTTCCACAGTTCCGGATTGAACACGCCCTCGCGCAGCATCTCGATCTCCGCCTTGTACGGAGGTAATGAGCGGTCCTTGCCGCCCTCCTCTGTGCTCATGTACGGCGTCTCCAGAATGATCGGCGTGTTCGCGAACTCCGGCATCCGCGTGATCGCGCACAGCCGCTCAAATCCGATGGTGCCGAAGCCGATATTCTCATGGCGGTCCTTTGCGGCACCCTGCTCATTTTTCGAGTCATTCAGATGAATGCACGCGACCTGGTTGATCGGAAAATACCGCTCCATCTCCGCGAGCACTCCCTCAAAATCGCCCTTCACGTTATAGCCGGCGTCGTTCAGATGGCACGTGTCCAGGCAAAGACGAAGCTTATTGTTGTGGATGACGCCGTCGTAAATGCGGGCAAGCTGCTCAAAACTCTTTCCGAGTTCGCTGCCCTTGCCTGCCATCGTCTCCAGCGCAATATGTGCCTCCGTGTCCGCGTCCAGTGTCTCGTTGATCCCGCGGATGATCTGCATGATCCCGGCGTCCTCGCCCTCGCCCACATGAGATCCGGGATGCAGCACGAGCGTGCGGCTCCCCATCTCCGTAGTCCTGTGCAGTTCTTCGCGAAGGAAATCCACGGAAAATTTGAACTGGTCGGGCTTCAGCGTATTTCCGAGGTTGATGATATACGGCGCATGGACGACAAATTCCGTGATCCCGTTTTCCGCCATCAGCGCCTTTGCCTCAGGAATCCGCATATCGCACAGATTCCTGCGAAGCGTATTCTGCGGCGCGCCGGTGTACACCATAAACGTGTCGGCGCCGTACGACAGCGCCTCCTTCACAGACCCTAAGAATTGTTCTTTACCGCTGAGTCCGACATGGGAACCAAGCATAGTTTACTCCTTTCTCTCAGGCAAGGCCTCGAAACTGAATGATATATGCTGCCATACCGCCTTTCTCGCGCATCGGGATTTTCCGAACGATCGTCATGTCGGACGGCACCGAAGACTCCGCCAGTTTCGGGTCATGCGATACCATCAACAGCGTTCCATTCTCCCTAAGATGCTCCGGCAGTTTGCGGAAGAACCTGCGGTACAACTGCGCGATCTCCTCACCGCCGTCCTCGCGGAACGGCATGTTCGTGATGATCTCGTCAAACATGTGATCCTGCTTGTAGTCAAAGAAATCGCGATGGATGAACCACACATGATCGGAGGTCACGTTGATCCTGGCCTTCTCGATCGCCGGGCCGTACGTGTCGACGCCGAACGCCGTGCGGATCTTCCCCGCCTGCATCCGTTCCGCGATCATCGTGCCGGCGCCGCAGAACGGGTCAAGCACCTGCGCTTCGTCCGTAAAATACGGTTTCGCCGCGGCGATCACGGCTGCCGCGTCCGTCGGATGAATACTTCCGGCGACCGCTTCCTTCCGGTAGTCAAAACGATTGTCGCGAAGTCCTGCAAACAGAACGCCGAACCGGTAGGAATCCCCTTCCGTCTCGGAGATTCGGAATGTTATCTCATAGTCTCCGGGCGCGTTCGACAGGCGTCCTCCGGCCAACCGGTCCGTCTCCTGTGAAATCCGTTTCACATAGCGATTTTTTGAGTCTTCGTCGCGGCACCGAAAATCGATGCGGTAGCGGATCACACTGCCCGTTGAGGTATCCCCGGCAGTATTCTTCCTGAGCCTTGCTCGAAGATAAGTTTCCACCGCGTCCCCCGCAAGAATCTGCGCCGCTTCGTACGGATCCTTCGCGATCGTCAGTGCCTCGGGAATTCGGAACACTGCCTCGCGCCAAATGCGGTTTGGCAGGATCTCCGACAGTTTCGCAGTCCTGACGACAACTCCGCCGCTCACGATCTTCTTGCGCATTCCGCCGAGACTCTCCGCGAACAGCTCCCGATAGCATGGATTGACTACGAACAGGATCGTGTTATCCTCGTTGTAACCGACGAAACGATGCGAGGAACTCTCATTTTCCGAAAGATCAAGAAGTTTCCGTAGCGCCGCCGTCTCCTCGTTGACATGCTTGCGGTTTTCTTCCGTCACCGTAGTCTCCTGAAGCTCCGCGAGACGTTTCTCCAGATACTCCCGGCACGCGGAGATATCCTGCCCGGCCAATGCCTCCAGGTACGCGCTCTTCACAAACCGTGTCTGCTCCTCGCGGTATGCCTCGAGCAGGCAGTTTACCGTATCAGCCTCGCCGTTACGGATGATCTCCTCCGCCTTTCCCTGCTTCGTCTGACTCAGCAGACCGAGCAGTTTTGCGGCATTTTTCCGAACCTTCGGATCGTCCGCCCCGAGCAGATTTCTTCCGTTTACGACAAGAGCTTCCGCCTCCTCCGCAGTGAGAACGATCCCACCGGAAGTACGCAGAAGCCCGCACAATGACGCGAGGCTCTCCCGAACCTCGCGCCCGTTTTTCAGATTATCCAGATACTGTTTCATACTCAGCTCCCGACGTTGCAGTCTATTCTTCGCCAATCACGACGCCTCTATACGCCATCATCAAGTACACTCTGTAACTCCGATCGACGCGGTCACTGCCGCCCCTCGCGGATCCTCTTCGCCGCCGCATCAGCGAAAGCTTTCATCTCCGCCTTTTGCCGCTCGATCATCTCGAAAAACTCCGGTCCGGGCGGAACATTTTTCTTCTTCTCCGGATGATGGATCTCGATCAGCTCATACGGTTCGCGGTTGCGGATCATATTGATGTAATCCTCGATCGTGTTGATCGGATGCGGAGCTAAAATGCCGCCCCCGACATGGTCGATCCCGTGGATGTCCGAGCCTGCCGTCATCGGCTTGTCGAACTGCTTCGCGTACCAGATCGCGCGCTCGTTCATCGCCTTCGTCTGCGCCGCGTTGATGCCCTCAACGGCGTCCGTGTACATCGGGTAAAGCCCGAAGCCGCGGAGATACGACGCCTCGCGGAACGGATGCGCCTGCACCATGTAACCGCCGTCCCCATGCACGTGCTCGTACTCCTCCCAGGGAGTCCAGGTGCGCATATCGGGGTGCTTCAGAAGCCAGTCCTTGTCAAGGCCGTAGATCAGAAACTCCGACCCCTGATAATTGTCCTCAAGCCCGAACAAGACCGTCAGACCGATCTCGTCGCCGCGCGCTTTCGCGTGCTCGTAGCCGGAACAGAACTGCTCAATGTACTCCTCCCAGGGGAGGCTACGCTCCGGTCTTGTGTTGCCGCGGAAGAAGTGGTCCGTCACGATGATCGTGCTGTATCCTTCCATCAACCGCGCTTCCGCCTGCTCACATCCGGTTGCCCAGCCGCATTTGCTTCCCTCCGCGGTGTGCAGGTGTGTCTCAATCTTGTACTGCGCCATAAAAAACAATTACTCCTTACAGCTCGTATCCTACAAGAAATGCCTTCTTGTTCAGGTCGATCGTCTTCGGCGGAACGGTATGCTCGATCACCGTAAGCCATGCTTCCTTCGGAAAATCCATGTGCTTTGCGGCCATGCCGAGAACGATCGTGTTGAACGCTCTCGCGTTGCCGAGCTTCTTCGCCTCGCTCATCGCATCGATCTTGAGGACTTTGTACTTCTTCTCAAGGTTCTCGAGAATGTTCTCCGGATACTCGGCTGCGCCGATCACGACAGGCATCGGATCAATGCGCTGGTCGTTTGCGATCAGCACGCCGTCCTTCTTCAGAAAATGAGCATACCGAAGTGCTTCCAGGCGCTCGAACGCGATCAGCACGTCCGCGCAGCCTTCCTCCACGATCGGCTCCGCAACGCTCTCGCCGTAACGAACGAACGTGACCACGCTGCCGCCTCTCTGCGCCATACCGTGAACCTCGGAGAGTTTCACATCATATCCCGCCTCCCGCGCGATACCGCCGAGGATACGGGACGTAAGCAATGTTCCCTGACCGCCGACACCGACGATCATGATATTTTTCGTAGCCATCATTGCACCTCGACTTTCTCGATCGCGCCGAACGGACAGAGCTGAGCGCACAGTCCGCAGCCGTTGCACATCGTATCGTTGATCACGACCTTGCCGCCTTCGCCTCTGGTCATCGCAGGGCAGCCGGGCTTCATGCAGGAGCCGCAGGCACGACAGGTGTCGGGGTTAACCTTGTACTGCGTAGTGATCTTTGCCTTGTTGAGAAGCGCGCACGGCGCCTTCACGATGATGACGGAAAGCTCGTCCTTCGCAACCTCCTCGCGGATCGTCTTCGTGAGTTCCTTGACATCGAACGCATTGACGGTCTTCACGTTCGGCACGCCGATCGCCTCACAGAGCTTCGTGACGCTGATCGCGTTCACGATGTCGCCCTTTAAGGTCTTGCCGGTGCCGGCGTGATCCTGGTGACCGGTCATTCCTGTCGTCGAGTTGTCGAGGATCAGGACCGTTCCGGTCGCCTGGTTGTAAACCATATTCATAAGGGAGTTGACACCGGTGTGCATAAATGTCGAGTCACCGATCGTCGCTACCCAATCCTTCACATACTCCTTGCCGCGTGCCTTCTCCATACCGTGAAGCGTGCTGATGCTCGATCCCATGCACACGGTCGTGTCGACAACGGAAAGCGGTGCCACCGCGCCGAGCGTGTAGCATCCGATGTCGCCGGCAGCATGAAGGCCAAGCTTCTGCAGCGTGTAGAACGTCGAGCGGTGCGGGCAGCCCGGGCACAGGATCGGAGGTCTCTGCGGTGCTTCTGCGGGAGCCGCAAGCTCCAGCGTCTGACCGAGGATCTTCTCGCGAAGCATGTTCGCGCTGTACTCACCCTGAACCGTCAGGAGTTCCTTGCCCTTGCACGCAACGCCCCAGGACTTCACCTGCTCCTCGATGATCGGATCCAGCTCCTCGACGATGTAAAGCGTGTCCACCTTCGCTGCGAACTCAAGGATCAGCTTCTTCGGAAGCGGATTCACCAGACCGAGCTTGAGAACGGACGCATCCGGCATCGCCTCACGCACATACTGGTAAGGAATACCCGAGGTGATCACACCGACCTTCGTATCGCGCATCTCCACGCGGTTGATCGGAAAATCATACGCGTCCTCGGCCATCTGCTTCTCACGTGCCTCCACGTGCAGATGACGGAACTTCGCATTGCCGGGCATCATAACATTCTTGCGGAAATTCTTGACATACGGCTTCGGCTCAAGCTCCACACGGTCCTCGAGATTGACAAGGCCCTGGGAGTGAGAAAGACGCGTCGTCGTGCGAAGCATCACGGGTGTGTCGTATTTTTCACTCAGGTCGTATGCGAATTTGATAAACTCCTTCGCCTCACCGCTGTCCGAAGGCTCGATCACGGGCACCTTCGATGCGCGTGCAACCGCACGGCTGTCCTGCTCGTTCTGGCTCGAGTACAGACCCGGGTCATCCGCAGCGACAAGCACCAAACCGCCGTTCACACCGATGTACGACACCGTATAGAGCGGGTCGGATGCCACGTTGACGCCGACATGCTTCATCGAAGCAAGCGCGCGTGCACCGGCCATCGAAGCGCCAATGGCAACTTCCATCGCCACCTTCTCATTCGGCGACCACTCCGCATACACCTCATCATATTTGACAATCGATTCACTGATCTCGGTACTCGGGGTTCCCGGGTACGCTGCGCTCACCGTAACGCCGGCTTCCCACGCGCCGCGCGCGATCGCCTCGTTACCGAGCATGATTTTCGTCTCAGCCATATGTCCTCCGTATTCATCCTGATCTGTCTTAAAACAATTGCCACCCGCATCAGCAGGCGATACAACCAATGTAAAAATATAATCTATTTAACATGTATTGTCAAATCAATGTTCGTCTTAATTCGCATGACTTTCTCAATTGATTCTCACTGTGATCATTTCGCCTGCACGGTTAGCGTCGCGGCATTTGACACGGTCTGAACTCTGTTGCCGTCCTTTACAACGCAACGGAACTGATAGCCGTCGAGGCCGTTGGTCGTCGCTACTGACAGCGTTGCAGTTTTGTAGCCGCTCTGTCCGGATGTTGTCCACGATGCGGATTCGTTCTTTCGGAACTGCCACAGATACGTCAACGTTCCGGTACCGGTCGCCGTCACGGAGAATGTCGCCGTGCTTCCCGCAGACGCGCTCGCATCTTTCGGCTGCGACGTGATCCTCGGACTGATCGTAAGAGTTGCCGCTTTCGTGTACGTCTTCTGCTTGTTACCGTCCGTGATCACGCAACGGAACTGATAGCCGTCGAGTCCGTTGGTCGTCGCTACCGACAGCGTTGCGGTTTTATTGCCGCTCTGTGCGGAAGCCTTCCACGAATCTGTATCGTTTTTCCGGTACTGCCACTGATACGTCAGCGTTCCCTCACCTGTCACAGTCACGGTAAAGGTCGCCGTACTTCCCGCGATCACGCTTGTATCTTTCGGCTGTAACGTGATCTTTGGACTGATCGTAAGAGTTGCCGCTTTCGTGTACGTCTTCTGCTTGTTACCGTCCGTGATCACGCAACGGAACTGATAGCCGTCGAGTCCGTTGGTCGTCGCTACCGACAGCGTTGCGGTTTTATTGCCGCTCTGTGCGGAAGCCTTCCACGAATCTGTATCGTTTTTCCGGTACTGCCACTGATACGTCAGCGTTCCCTCACCTGTCACAGTCACGGTAAAGGTCGCCGTACTTCCCGCGATCACGCTTGTATCTTTCGGCTGTAACGTGATCTTTGGACTGATTCGTAGCGTAGCAGGTTCCGAGCACATCTGTTGATTGAGGCAGTCCGTAACGACACAGCGGAACTGGTATCCATCTATGCCATTGGTCGCGGCAACCGACAGCGTCGCTGTCTTGTTGCCACTCTGTGCCGATGCCTTCCATGTATCCTCATTGTTTTTCCGATACTGCCACTGATACGTAAACGGCCCGTTCCCGGCTGCTGTTATAGTAAATGTCGCCGTGGTTCCCGCAAGTGCACTTGCATTCTCAGGCTGTTCTGTGATCACCAACATCAGACTCGGATCAACAGGCTTCCGGATCCGTACTGGTGCACTTGCATAGTCCGTCTCGTATACACCGTTTTCATCCTCGGCAAGCAGGTACACATAGTACGAAGTCCCCCAATCCTCCCAGGACAACTCGTCCGGTAGAGCAAACGTGCCGGTTCCGGTCAGCGAAAATGTCCTGCCTGTGTTCAGTTTGCCGTAATAAAGGATTTCTTCTTCACCGCTCTGATACTCCGAATCCAGGATCAAAACCGAGACCTGCGTTGCATTCGAAGCGTTTGCTCCGCTGATCATATACGGAACAGTCACAACTCCTTCGGAGATGGATGGCATCTCCCCGGAAGCGATGCCAACGTTCAGATCCTGATCTGCCAGTGTAAGTTTGTACTCCGCGTTGTCCTGTCCGGCAGTGCCATAAACAACTGATGAGAAAATAACAGAGGACAGGTTGATATTAAAAGCCGGACTCACACCATTGAAGGCGATTACACTTTCTCTGTGGATGTTCAGGCCCGCAACGCCGACGGAGCGCAGCCACCACTCTGGTTCGTTGCCATCAGGATACTTCTTGATCCTACTATACAACGCGAGTACTACATCGTAATGATATCCATAGGCACTATTCGAGACATCCTCTGCATCCAAAAGGAAGATTTTTTCACCGGAAAGTCCAACATAGTTTTCAAATAAGTCTAACGTGCCTGAATCAACCTGTCCGGCGGAAGTTCCCTCAACAAGCGCATGTGAGGCGATCGTACTCTCCGCGATGGCATCCTTCTCCAGCGTTGTAAATGCGTTCGATTTATTCAGAAATGCATCGCCGTTCAGACCGGCTTTGACATCACTGTACGCCCATTCATCCGCATTCTGAGTTCCCGGTTTGTCGTTCCCATACCCGTCGAACTGAGCATAATACAGAATGCTGTCACAGTCCAGGAGCATCGTCGTTCCACCGTAGATCGTTGTCTTCGGCGCTAGCACGCGGTACTTGACCGGTGTGCCGTTATATTTTCCAAACCATACGTAACTGCCCGTCCAGAAATCTGAATAGTTTTCCGGAGTCTTCGGTGCCTTGATCGCCGATGTGCCGAGTCCCGCAACGTTCTTAAACGGATTTCTTACTCTTACCGGTTCACTCGCATAATCGGTCTCGTATATGCCATTCATATCCTCAGCAAGGAGATAGACGAAGTACCCTCCATCCCAGTTCCACATAGAAAGATTCGAGGGAATGGTAAACCTGCATGTTCCTTCCGATATGTGATTCGTCCTCCCATAATACAGAATGTTCGCCTCGTTACCGTTCCCTGCTTCGTATTCTTTGTCAAGGATCAACACGGAAACCTGCGTCACATTTGCGGAATCTGTACCGTAAATCGAATAGGGCACGTATACCTCGTTTCCGGAAATGGTAACGTCCTTCCCCTGATTGATCAGGTTGATTCCTATGTTGGGATCTGCCAGTGTTAGTTTATACTCCGCATCGTCCTCTCCTGCAGTTCCACAAACAACTGAGGAGAAAATTACAGAGGACAGGTTGATATTAAAAGCAGGACTCACACCACCGAAGTCTTTGACAGAGTGGTGGCTCTCATCGTGATCATCGTTGTGAAGTCCTCCGTCGCTGAGCACGACGCCGGCGACGGTATCGTGGTCATTGTTTGCGGAGCGCAGCCACCACAAGGCGGTGTTGCCGTTTAAATCCCATTTTTTCCTACTCTCCAAGGACTCTTCGTCATAGTAGTAACCGTAAGCACTGTTCGAGACATCCTCCACATCCAGAAGAAAAACCTTCTCCCCGGAAAACGCAGTCGGAACGTAATCTCCATACTCACTTTTTGTCCAGGAAGAAACCTGTCCGGCGGACGTCCCTTCCTCCAGCTCATGTTCGCCGATTGAGCACTTCGTGATGGCATCTCTCTCGATCGTCGTAAATCCATTTTCTTTCGTCAGAAATGCACTGTCTTTCAGACCGGTTCTGACATCGCTGTACGCCCATTCGTTCGGTTTTCTTGCTGCCTGATTCGCGTACCCATCCTCATCGAACTGAGCATAATACAAAATGCGGTCACAGTCCAAAAGCATCGTTGTATAACGCGTCGTTCTTCCATCATCGGTTCTTGCCTTCGGCGTGAGCACGCGATACCTGACCGGTGTTCCGTCGTACTTGCCATACCATACGTAACTGCCTGTCCAGCCGGTCCAAAGAGCGGTATAGTCCCCCTCCTTAGGTGGCTTGATCACCGACGAGCCGAGCCCCGCAACAGTCTTTTCCCCCCAAACATCAGCCTTCGCCACACCGCCGATCTGTGCAGAAGGCAACAGAGCAACCGCGCAGAAAACTGCCAGAACAACTGCCAGAATCCTCTTTGTCACGTTTTCTCGCATAACCCCTCCTCAACAATCAACCTTACCCAAATAACACGTACCCATCGTCTTACAAAGCGTCGGTCTGCAACGAATAAATTGTACCACACCGCAGAGAGAAAAGAAACCCTCATAAACAGAACAATTCCTTATTATTTTTCTCGTTTTTGCTTTTAGCGAAAATAGTTCAGCCACCGAATCTTTCAACCGCCGTAATCCTCTTGCTCCGGAACTTTCCATTTGACGAAACCGGGGAATGATGGTACAGTATGAACGTCGGCGCGCACCTGCGCATACCGACCTGCAGTACTGTATTTTTCAGTGGTCTGCAAAAGCAAAATGAATTATCATACCGATCATCAGGAGGGTTCCCATGAAGCTCTGGGGAGGACGTTTTACCAAAGAGGAAAATGCGCTTGTCAACGATTTCAATGCATCGCTTCGGTTTGACCGCCGGTTCTACCGTCAGGACATCCGCGGCAGCATCGCCCATGCGACCATGCTCGCAAAGCAGGGCATACTCACTGACGATGAGTGCAAACGGATCTGCGACGGACTCACGCGGATTCTTGCGGAACTCGACCGTGGAACGCTTGCGTTCGACGAGGAGGCTGAGGATATCCACAGCTTCGTTGAGGCGACGCTCACGGAGCGCATCGGCGATGCCGGCAAGAAGCTTCACACCGGACGCTCCCGCAATGACCAGGTCGCTCTTGACATGAAACTCTACGTCCGCGATGAGATTGACGAAACTATGCGTCGAGTAACGGAGCTCCTCAAAGTGATCCACCGTCTGATGAAGGAACATGTCAACACGATCATGCCGGGCTTTACGCACCTTCAGAAGGCGCAGCCCGTTACGCTTGCGCACCATCTCGGTGCCTATATGGAGATGTTCAAGCGTGACTACTCGCGCCTTGCGGATGTCCGTGCGCGCATGAACTTCTGCCCCCTCGGAGCCGGCGCTCTCGCGGGAACCACATATGATCTCGACCGTGAATACACCGCAAAACTGCTCGGATTTGACGGACCGACCGCGAACAGCATGGACTCCGTCTCCGACCGCGATTATGTCATCGAGTACCTCGATGCAAGCGCGATCATCATGATGCACCTGAGCCGTTTCTGCGAGGAATACATTGTCTGGAATACCAACGAATACCGTTTCATCTCGGTGGACGATTCCTATTCCACCGGCAGTTCCATCATGCCGCAGAAGAAGAACCCCGATATTGCCGAGCTGATCCGCGGCAAGACCGGTCGTGTCTACGGCGCTCTCACCTCGATGCTCACAACGATGAAAGGGCTCCCTCTCGCTTACAACAAGGATATGCAGGAGGACAAGGAACTCACATTTGACGCGATCGATACCGTCAAGGGTTGTCTGACTCTCTTCACCAACATGCTGGCCACCACTCAGTTTCACAAGGACACTATGGAGAAAAGTACCGCCGGCGGATTCACGAACGCTACCGACGCGGCGGACTACCTCGTCAAACACGGCGTTCCGTTCCGCGATGCTCACGGCATCATCGGGCAGCTGGTGCTCGCCTGCGAGGAGAAAGGCTGCACGCTCGACACTCTTCCGCTGTATGATTACCAGACCATCTGCCCTGCATTCGAAGCGGATATCTACGATGCCATCAGCCTGCAGACCTGTGTTGCGAAGCGCAACACCACAGGTGCTCCCGGTCCGGAAGCGCTTGCTCAGGAAATCGCAAACGACGAAACATTCCTGAAGTCCATCGGCGCTTACGCGGAGTATTAAACCGGCGCACTGCCCGAAAGAAAGGCATTTTCCGAACAACTAAACAAGCTCGCACGGGTGATCTTCCGGTCGCCGTGCGAGCTCTTTTGTTTTGTTATGCAATTATAGGAACAGGCATGCGTCGCCGAAACTGAAGAAGCGGTACTTCTCCTTCACTGCCTCCTCGTAGGCGTGCATCACCTTGTCCTTCCCGGCGAACGCCGACACCAGCATGATGAGCGTCGACTCCGGCAAATGGAAGTTCGTGATGAGCCCGTCCATGCATTTGAAGCGGTATCCCGGGTAGATGAAGATGGATGTGTCGCCCTCGCATGCCTTCACGGTTCCGTCCTCCGCTGCCACGGTCTCGATCGTGCGGCAGCTCGTCGTGCCCACGCAGATCACGCGGTGACCGGTGCGGTGTGCCTCGTTGATCAGCTCCGCATCCTGCGGGAGCAGGCGGTACGACTCCGTGTGCATCTTGTGGTCGAGAACGTTCGCCTCCTTGACCGGCCGGAACGTTCCGAGCCCCACATGAAGCGTCACATGCGCGATCTTCACGCCCTTGTCGGCAATCTCCTGAAGAAGCTCCTTCGTAAAATGAAGTCCTGCCGTCGGGGCAGCCGCCGACCCTTCGTACTTCGCGTAAACCGTCTGGTAACGGTCGCGGTCCTTGAGCGTGTGCGTGATGTAGGGAGGCAACGGCATCTGTCCGAGGCGATCCAGTATCTCCTCGAAAATCCCGTCGAAATCAAACCGGACGATGCGGTTTCCGTCCTCCTTCACCTCCGTCACCGTGGCGATCAGCGAACCGTCGCCGAACGAGATCCGGTCGCCCTCCTTCGCCCGTTTGCCGGGTCTCGCGAGAGTCTCCCAGGAGCGGTCGCCGAGGCGCTTGAGAAGCAGCAGTTCCATGCGCGCGCCGACGTGACGGCTTTCCTCATCACCGTTCTCGCTTGCTTCTTCCGAAGACGACACCGCAGCCTTCGCTCCGCAACCGGACTTTCTGCCGCAGGGTACCCGGGGAAGGCGCTCCCCGATCAGCCGCGCCGGGATTACCTTCGTGTCGTTGATGACAAGACAGTCGCCGGGCTCCAGATACTCGCCGATCTCCGAGAAGACGGTGTGCGTCAGCTCGCCGGTCTCCCGGTTCATCACCAGAAGACGCGATGAAGAGCGGTTGTCCAAAGGATCCTGCGCGATCAGACGCTTCGGAAGCTCATAATAGAAATCACTTGTCTTCAAAATTGTGTTCATACTCCGTACTCCGCGTAATATGCGTCGAGTTTCGCGCGCATCGCCTCGTCGATCAGCACGGTCCCGTTCACCTCGCGGCCGTCAAGGTACTCGATGACTTCCTTCATCGAAACGATGGCTGCGGTCTCCATCCCGTACACCTCGCGGATCTCATCGAGCGCGCCCTTGTCGCCTTTGCCTCGCTCACATCGGTTCAGGGAAACCATCAGTCCGACAAGCGTCACATCCGCTGCCGCCTTCACGATCGGAAGCGTCTCCTCCATCGATTTGCCGGAGGTCGTCACATCCTCCACGACCACGACGCGGTCTCCGTCCTTCAGAGGGCTTCCGAGCAAAATGCCGACATCCCCGTGGTCCTTGATCTCCTTGCGGTTCGAGCAGTACCGAACCTCGCGGCCGTACAGCTTCGCATACGCGATCGCCGTCGCCACCGAGATCGGAATGCCCTTGTATGCAGGTCCGAACACGACGTCAAAGTCATCGCCGTACGTGTCGTGGATCGCCTTCGCATAGTACTCGCCGAGGCGCATCAGCTGCGTTCCGGTCACATACAGTCCCGCGTTCATGAAGAACGGGGATTTGCGGCCGCTCTTGAGCGTGAAATCGCCGAAGCGAAGTACGCCGCTGTCCAGCATAAACTCGATAAATTCCTTTTTGTAAGCTTCCATAGGTTCCCTCCGTGTGTATGTTTTCGTTCCGAACTCACTCTCTCATCGATCCGGTCACAACAGCCGGGCAGCCCTCATCCGCGCCGGCCGTTCGTCGCGGAATCGTCATTTTACGCATCCGATCAGCTCATGGATATCTTCCACGCGGTTGCGCTTCATGTACGCTTCGATCCCGTCGACGATCTCCTCCGTCACCCTCGGGTTGTGGAAATTCGCCGTCCCGACGCTGACCGCGGTCGCGCCGGCCATCAGAAACTCAAGCGCATCCTCGGCGCTTGCGATGCCGCCCATGCCAAGGATCGGTACGGAGACTTTCTGTGCCACCTGGTAGACCATGCGCACCGCAACCGGCTTGATCGCAGGGCCGGAAAGCCCGCCGGTCTTGTTCGCCAGGGCAAATGTGCGTCGGTTGATATCGATTTTCATTCCCGTGATGGTGTTGATCAGGCTGACTGCGTCCGCGCCGCCGTTCTGCGCCGCCAGAGCCATCTCCGTAATATCCGTCACGTTCGGGCTTAATTTCATGATGATCGGCTGTCTCGCTACCTTCTTCACCGCCCTCGTGATCTCCTCGATCTTCGCGGCGTTCGTTCCGAAGGCGATTCCGCCCTCCTTCACATTCGGGCAGCTGATGTTGATCTCGAGAAGGTCCGCGTTCGTCTCCGCAAGGCGCTCGACAGCCTTCACATATTCCTCCTCGGAATGCCCGCAGACGTTGACGACGATCGCCGTGTCGAACTTCGACAGAAACGGCAGGTCGCGCTCGCAGAACACATCAAGTCCGGGGTTCTGCAGTCCGATCGCGTTGAGCATGCCTCCGGTCGTCTCTGCAATTCTCGGCGTGGGATTGCCCTCCCACGGCGTGATCGCGACGCCCTTGGTCACAACGCCGCCGAGGCGGCTTAAATCGACAAACTCGCCGTATTCCATCCCGGAGCCGAAGGTTCCCGATGCCGTAAGCACCGGATTTTTCAGGGTAACACCGGCGAGATTTACACTAGTATTCATAACCGTTCTCCTGTCTTGCGTTTATTGGATCGATTGACGTGCCGGCGTCTCATCAGAAGCACAGTTCTCTCACGTCGAACACCGGTCCCTCGGTACAGATTCTCGCGTTGTGCACGTGGGAATGCGCGTCGACGGACTTTGTCTTCGTGATGCACCCGAGGCATGCTCCGACGCCGCAGGCCATGCGCTCCTCAAGTGACACGTACGCAGAGACGTTCCGTTCCGCGGCAAGCCCCGCAAGCCCGCGGAGCATCGGCATCGGACCGCAGGCGGCGATCACCGTCTCCGCTTCCGCCCCCTCCGGGATCAGACCGTTCTCACGGATCGCGTCGATCACGGTGCCGTGCGTTCCCAGACTGCCGTCGTCCGTCGCCACATAACAGGTCGCGTATTGCTTCATGTCATCAAGAAGGAACGTGTCCTTCGTGCGGTACCCAAGCACTGCGATCACCTCATAACCGGCCTGCTTCCACTCCTTCGCGAGCAGCAGCATCGGCGGGATCCCGATCCCGCCTCCGACGAGTATGCGCCGCGGCGCTTCCTTCCCCTCGGAAACCTTCGAGTAGCCGGTTCCGATCGGTCCGAGCACCGTGATCGCGTCCCCCGCCTTTTTGCCGGAAAATTCTTTCGTTCCGAAGCCGACCGTACGGTACACAAGGCGAACCGTCCCCGCCTCGCGGTCGACATCGCAAATGCTGATCGGACGCGGCAGAAGCCTGCTTTGATCGTCCGTGTAAAGGCAAACAAACTGCCCGGGCTCCGCTTCCTGCGCGATCGCACGGGCATCCAGTGTCATGGAATAGATCCCCTCCTGCAGACAGCTGCTCTCAAGGATCGTAAGGGATTCATAGCGTTTCATGCTTCCTCCGTAATTGCGCCGGTGAGTCGTTTCTCCTCGGAAAATGCCCACCTCTTCGCCCGTAACATTCTACCATACCTTGCCCTGTTTGCGCAAGAATGGAAACTGCCGAATTTCGGTCAAACTGTTGCCATTTTCCGAAGAATCAAGTATAATGAACGCTGTGTGTGCGCTGAACAGTTGTATGGTTATTGTTTTCGTAGATGTGGGGATTCCTGAGCGCACAAGTACAAATGAGAGGTTATCATGAGCGATTATTTATCCATGGGTGTGGACATCGGTTCCACGACAGTAAAAATTGCGATCCGCGACAGTGAGGGGGAGGTTCTCTTCTCCGATTACGAGCGTCATTTTGCGAATATTCAGCAGACGCTCGCAACCCTGATCGGACGCGGCATGGAAAAACTCGGGGACCGCACGGTGTGTCCGGTCATCACCGGCTCCGGCGGACTCACGATCTCGAAACACCTCGACGTGCCGTTCCTCCAGGAGGTCGTCGCGGTTTCCAACGCACTCGAGTACTACTCGCCGAAAACCGACGTAGCCATTGAGCTCGGCGGTGAGGACGCGAAGATCATCTATTTCACCAACGGCATCGACCAGCGTATGAACGGTATCTGCGCCGGCGGCACGGGCTCCTTCATCGACCAGATGGCGAGCCTTCTCAAGACCGACGCCTCGGGACTCAACGAGTACGCAAAATCCTACAATGCCATCTATCCCATCGCCGCACGCTGCGGCGTGTTCGCGAAAACCGATATTCAGCCGCTGATCAACGAGGGCGCGACGAAGCCCGACCTTGCGGCTTCCATTTTCCAGGCCGTTGTCAACCAGACGATCAGCGGTCTCGCGTGCGGCAAGCCGATCCGCGGCAATGTCGCTTTCTTGGGCGGCCCGCTTCATTTCCTGACGGAGCTCCGCGCGGCGTTCATACGCACGCTGAAGCTCACGGACGAGCAGGTGTACGCTCCCGACCACTCGCATCTCTTCGCGGCGATTGGCTCCGCCATGTCCTCCTCGATGGACAATCCGGTTCTTCTCTCGGATCTTCATGACCGTCTGGAGAACGGTATCGCCATGGAATTCGAGGTCAACCGCATGGAGCCTCTCTTCTCCTCGAAGGAGGAGTACGACGCGTTCGTGAAGCGCCACAGCGTTCACACGGTCGGAAAGGGCGACCTCGCCAGCTACGAGGGTGACTGCTTCCTAGGTATCGACGCAGGTTCCACGACGACCAAGCTCGCGCTTGTCGGCGAGGACGGCTCCCTTCTCTACTCCTTCTACAGCAACAATAACGGAAGCCTCCTAAAGACGACCATCAAGGCGCTCAAGGATGTCTATTCGCTGTTGCCGGACAGCGCGCGCATCGTTCGCACCTGCTCCACCGGCTACGGTGAGTTGCTCGTGAAGGCTGCTCTCATGCTCGACGAGGGCGAAGTGGAGACGGTTGCCCACTACCATGCGGCAGCATTTTTCAACCCCGACGTCGACTGTATCCTCGACATCGGCGGCCAGGACATGAAGTGCATCCAGATCAAGAACGGTACCGTCGACAAGGTACAGCTCAACGAGGCATGCTCCTCGGGCTGCGGCTCTTTCATCGAGACGTTCGCAAAGAGCCTTGATTACGAGGTTGCGGACTTTGCGAAGATCGCGCTGTTCGCGGCTAACCCGATTGACCTCGGCTCCCGCTGCACCGTGTTCATGAACTCGAAAGTCAAGCAGGCGCAGAAGGAAGGCGCGACCGTAGCGGACATCTCCGCGGGTCTTGCGTACTCCGTCATCAAGAATGCGCTTTACAAGGTTATCAAAGTCACCTCCGCGAAGGAGCTCGGCTCGAAGATCGTCGTACAGGGCGGAACGTTCTACAATGACGCCGTTCTGCGAAGCCTCGAGCGCATCGCCGACTGTGAGGTGATCCGCCCCGACATCGCCGGCATCATGGGCGCGTTCGGCGCCGCTCTGATCGCGCGCGACCACTATGAGGGCACCGCTACCACGATGATCTCCCGCGCAGACCTCAACGACCTTCGCTTTGAGACCTCCATGGCCCGCTGCAAAGGCTGCACGAACGCGTGTCTTCTCACGATCAATCGCTTCTCCGGCGGACGCCAGTTTGTCTCCGGAAACCGCTGTGAGCGCGGCTTGGGCAAGGAGAAGAACAAGGAGGGAATCCCGAACCTGTTCGAATACAAGCTTAAGAGGACGTTCGACTACGAGCCGCTCACCGTCACGCAGGCGCCGCGCGGCATCGTGGGTATTCCGCGTGTTCTCAACATGTACGAAAACTACCCGTTCTGGTTCACATTTTTCACAAAACTCGGCTACCGCGTCGTCGTGTCGCCCGCTTCGAACCGCAAGATCTACGAACTCGGCATCGAGTCGATCCCTTCCGAGTCGGAGTGCTACCCGGCCAAGCTTGCGCACGGCCATATCAGCTGGCTGATCAACCAGAAGGTGCCGTACATCTTCTACCCTTGCATCCCGTATGAGCACAAGGAGGACGCGAACGCCGGCAACCACTACAACTGCCCGATCGTCACCTCCTACGGGGAAAATATCAAGAACAATGTCGATGAGCTCAAGACCACCGACATCGTATATGAGAACCCGTTCTTCTCCTTTGAGACCGAGGAGATCATCACCGACGGACTCGTGCGTCATTTTACGGCGAAGGGGATCGATAAGAAAGAGATCAAAGAAGCCGCACACGCTGCCTGGGCAGAGCAGATGGCCATCAAGGAGGACATCCGCCGCAAGGGTGAGGAGACACTTGAGTATCTCAAGCAGACCGGCCGCCGCGGCATCGTTCTCGCGGGCCGTCCGTACCACATCGACCCGGAGATTCACCACGGTATCCCGGACATGATCTGCTCCTACGGAGTAGCTGTTCTGACGGAAGATTCCGTGTCGCACCTCGGCTGCGTCGACCGTCCGATGATCGTCGTGGACCAGTGGATGTACCACACCCGCCTGTACAATGCGGCCGCGTTCGTCCGCACGCAGGAAAACCTCGAACTGATCCAGCTCAACTCGTTCGGCTGCGGCCTCGACGCTGTCACAACCGACGGTGTGAGCGATATTCTCACGAGCGCCGGCAAGATCTACACGGTGCTCAAGATCGATGAAGTCAACAACCTCGGAGCCGCGCGCATCCGCGTGCGTTCGCTCCTTTCGGCCGTCCGCGAGCGCGCCAAAAAACATGTGACCGCTCCGGTGTACTCCTCCGCGCACAACCGCGTGATCTTCACCGAGGACATGCGCAAGAATTACACCCTGCTCGCGCCGCAGATGTCGCCGATCCATTTCCGGCTGATCGAGCCCGCTCTCAAGGCTCACGGCTACAACATCGAAGTTCTTGACACGAACGATAACCGCGAGGCGATCGACGTCGGTCTGCAGTACGTCAACAACGACGCATGCTACCCTTCGCTGATCGTGGTCGGCCAGATCATGAGCGCGCTGCAGTCGGGCCGCTACGACCTCAACAAGGTCGCCGTCATGATCTCCCAGACCGGCGGCGGCTGCCGTGCGACCAACTACATCGGCTTCATCCGCCGCGCGCTTGCAAAAGCCGGCATGGGCCACATTCCGGTCATCTCCATCAGCACGAGCGGCATTGAGAAAAATCCGGGTCTCGAGTACACGCCGAAGCTTCTCATGAGCGCACTCGAAGCGCTGATCTACGGCGACATTTTCATGCGCGTGCTGTACCGCACCCGCCCGTACGAGCTCGTTCCGGGTTCTGCGAACGCTCTCTACGAAAAATGGAACGCGATCTGCGAGAAGGATGTCGTCAAGGGTCACCTGCACAAGTTCAAGAAAAACTGCCGCGACATCATCAAGGAGTTCGATGAGCTTCCGCTTGTGGAAGGTCTGAAGAAACCCCGCGTCGGCGTCGTCGGTGAGATCCTCGTCAAATTCCTTCCGACCGCCAACAACCACCTCGTGGAACTGCTGGAGCAGGAAGGCGCAGAGGCCGTTTGTCCGGATCTTCTGGACTTCTTCCTCTACTGCTGCTACGACTGCAATTTCAAGTCGGAGTTCTTAGGCAAGAGCAAGAAGGAAGCGCGGTACAACAACCTCGCGATCCGCGTGATCGAGTGGTTCCGCAAACCTGCGAAGAAGGCGCTCCGCGCCAGCAAGCGGTTCAGCGCTCCGTCCGAGATCGCAGCGCTCGCAAAGAAGGCTGCTCCGATCGTCTCCGTCGGCAATATGACCGGCGAGGGCTGGTTTCTCACCGCGGAGATGCTCGAGCTGATCGACGAGGGTGCGCCGAACATCGTCTGCACACAGCCGTTCGCCTGCCTTCCGAACCACATTGTCGGCAAAGGTGTCATCAAGGAGCTTCGTCTCCGCCATCCCGAGTCGAACATCGTGGCAGTCGACTACGACCCCGGCGCAAGTGAGGTTAACCAATTGAACCGCATCAAGCTGATGCTCTCCACCGCCCAGAAACGCCTGGCGGCGAAGGAAGCGTCCGCGGACACTCAGTAACACTGATCAAAGCACAGAAAAAGACTGTTTCCCGGAGGATTAACCCCTCGCTGTGAAACAGTCTTTTTGATTGCAGTCTCATTTTTCGTATTGGAAGACAACAGTCCTATTCCAGCATCCCGTAATACCAGCCGGTCACGCCGTCCCGCTTGACAAGTGTGCCGCGCGAAGTCTCCAGCACCACGGAAACCTCATCGCCGAACGTGACCTTCAGCTGATAGTCGGTATAATCTTCCGTGTAGCAACCCTGCGGTGTCTGCGTCAGGAATACCTTCGGGATCCAGAAGTTCAGTTCCGTCTTCTCCTGCCGACAATAGCACATATCCCCGGACACCTTCAGGATCTTCACCCGGTTGTCCGGCTCCTGGATCAGGTGCCGCTCCATCCCGGCGTTCTGGCTGTTTAACGCCCTCTTCTTCGGAAAATTATCCACGCTCGCGATCGTAAAATCCTCGGATTCGCAGTTCGGTATGACGAGCGCGTTCAGTTGTCCGTCGCGAAGCATGGTCATGCCGCCGTCCACGCAGATGATCTTTCTCGCCTTGTTGATGATCGGGTTGGCGCAGCGCTTGTACTCCGGATACCGCAGCGTCGGCCAGTGTCCGACCACCACGTATCGGTCAAAGGAAAATCCCTTGTTGAGGAAAGCATCCGCACGGTAAACATCGCGCGGCTCCATCTCCTCAAGTTCCCCGGGAAGGATCTGTGCGTGCGCAAACACAAACTTCGGCGTTTCGATCACATGGGGCATGCACTGCAGAAACTCAAGCTCCGCCGCAAAAACCTCACGAAGCTCCAGCTTGATCGAGTGCATGTTCACCTCCGGTGTCAGCCGGATCCCGCATTCCGCGCACATGTCGCGCACAATAGACTGATTCCGCAGTACATACTGCAGCAATTCATGGTTGCGGTCAGCGCGGAAAATCTCGCGGCTCAAGATGTCCATGTCCCCCGTCACTGCAAACACTCTTCGGCTCCTCGAAAGCTCCATGATATACCGAAGCGTCCGCAGGCTCTCCGGCCCGCGCTCCACAAGGTTTCCGAGAAGGATAAGGTAGTCCTCATGCGTATAATGCACCTTTGCAAGGAGCCGCGTCAGGGCCTCATAGTTGCCGAGGATATCGCTGATCACGATAATCCTGCGGGTATTGTCCAGTTTCGGTTGAAAAATCTGTATTGCCATAGTCTTCCTACTTAATCCGTTTTGCCACGATGATCAGTCGCCCGTCATCGTCAGGTTCGTCGTGATAACAAGTGGAGAGCGTGATAATCTCATCCCCCCATTCCACCTTGAGATCCGAGCGGTAGCGGGACATTTTCTTCACTTCTTTGACGTACAGTTCAAACTCCTTCTGCGTCAGGATCCCGCCGTACGTATGATAGCGGAATTTGCCGCTCGAAGCGCTGTAAATCTGCGTTTTGCAGACCGCGAAGATCTCGTAGATTCCCTCGCTGATCGCCGTGTTGAAGTAAATGTACTTGTGTTCGTTATAGTAACTCTCATGCATGTACTCCGGCAGTGTTCCGAACGCGCTGCCGTCGCGCATGTTATGTGCGTAAATGATATAGTTCTGGCTCTCGCCGAGTTTGGTCGCCTTGTCCAAAAACGGCGTGCCTCGCGTCTCGTAACTGCCGCTGAAATTGCGATACAGATAATACTCGATGTTCTTCGGTGTAAACATCACCGGAAGACTGATCCTCGTATCCGGGATCTCAATGTATCCGAAGCAATCCGAATTGGCGGAGGACAGATACCGGTACTGCTCCTTCCAGCGGTCGGAAACTTCCGTAGAGTATTTCTTCTTCGGTTTCGCTGTGGATACGATCTGGTAGTCGCCCTCGTCGGGGAACCGGAATACCGTTTCCTCCTCTTCATCCTGAGGCAGTTCCAGCTCGGACGGGTCGAAATCCACCGCGATACCACCCTGCATCATGGAGACAAGCTCTTCCTGCTGTTTGCTGTACTCATACCCCTTGTAGTAGTACCAGCCGATCTCGAGGACACACACGACAAATACCATCGAGGAGATCATCAGCACAAGATTCATCACGCCGTTTGCGCTTCTGCGCGACAGTTTCTGCTTTCTTGCGGTCTCTTCGGACTGTTCCAGCACGGCTTCGCGCCTGGCCAGCACATCCGCCCGGGCTATCTCTTCCGCTCTGCGCCGCACTTCTTTCTTCTCGCGAAGACTCAGATGATCGTCCATGTGTCCTCCTTTCCGATGCCGGTCCCGCTCTCTGCGGTTCGCATCCTCCGTGGCATCTCCGAACACGCATTTTCCTCTTCCTATGAGGCGGACAGCACACCTGCTCGCAAATACCCAAAATATTTTACCACAACACCTCCTTTTTATCCACCGGATTTTGCGATTTCACGGAAAATTCAATCCTTTCCTCGTTTTTTTGTGTAGTATTTTCCGTCGCTATATGGTACAATGCTTTCGGTGTATTTTCCACATCAAACGAAAGGAGTTTTTCATCGTATGATTTATTCTCACGAAGTAGAAAACATGTGTACCGTAGCGCAGGGCGTTCATCACGGCTGTGCTCCGATCCCGGAAGAAGCCAAGTGGGTTCAGGCTAAGGAAGTCAAGGACATCTCCGGTTTCACTCACGGTGTCGGCTGGTGCGCTCCTCAGCAGGGCGCCTGCAAGCTCTCGCTGAACATCAAAGAAGGCATCATCCAGGAAGCTCTTGTTGAGACGATCGGCTGCTCGGGCATGACCCACTCCGCAGCTATGGCATCCGAGATTCTTCCCGGTCTTACCGTGCTTGAGGCTCTGAACACGGACCTTGTGTGCGACGCAATCAACACCGCTATGCGCGAGCTGTTCCTGCAGATCGTGTACGGCCGTTCGCAGAGCGCATTTTCCGAGGACGGTCTTCCTGTAGGCGCAGGTCTTGAGGACCTCGGCAAGGGTCTCCGTTCCCAGGTTGGTACGATGTACGGTACGCTCAAGAAGGGTCCCCGCTATCTCGAGATGGCTGAGGGCTATGTCACCGGTATCGCACTTGACGCTGACAACCAGATCATCGGCTACAAGTTCGTATCTCTCGGCAAGATGACCGACTTCATCAAGAAGGGCGACGATCCGAACACCGCTTACGAGAAGGCTTGCGGTCAGTACGGCCGTGTTGCCGATGCGGTTAAGATCATCGATCCGAGAACCGACAAAGAGTTAGAGAAATAATCAGGAGGAAACGACAATGGCATTATTTGAATCGTACGAAAGAAGAATTGACAAGATCAATTCCGTATTGAACAGCTATGGCATCTCCTCCATCGAAGAGGCGGAGAAGATCACGAAGGACGCCGGCCTGAACGTTTACGATCAGGTTAAGAAGATTCAGCCGATCTGCTTTGAGAACGCTTGCTGGGCTTACACCGTAGGCGCTGCGATCGCGATCAAGAAGAACTGCCGCAAGGCTGCTGACGCTGCTGCAGCGATCGGCGAGGGCCTTCAGGCTTTCTGTATCCCCGGCTCCGTAGCCGACACCCGTAAGGTTGGTCTCGGTCATGGCAACCTCGGCAAGATGCTCCTCGAGGAGGAGACGGACTGCTTCGCATTCCTTGCAGGTCACGAGTCGTTCGCGGCTGCTGAGGGCGCGATCGGTATCGCTGAGAAGGCTAACAAGGTTCGCAAGAAGCCTCTTCGCGTTATCCTGAACGGTCTCGGCAAGGACGCTGCCAAGATCATCTCCCGTATCAACGGTTTCACCCATGTGGAGACCGAGTACGATCCTTACACCAACACGGTTAAGGAGATCGGTCGTCACAGCTACTCCGACGGTCTTCGCGCTAAGGTTAACTGCTACGGCGCTGACTCTGTTCCGGAGGGTGTAGCGATCATGTGGAAGGAAAATGTCGACGTTTCCATCACGGGTAACTCGACCAACCCGACACGTTTCCAGCATCCTGTTGCAGGCACCTACAAGAAGGAGCGCACCGAGGCAGGCAAGAAGTACTTCTCCGTAGCGTCGGGCGGCGGCACAGGCCGTACCCTTCATCCGGACAACATGGCAGCAGGTCCTGCTTCCTACGGTTTCACCGATACCCTCGGCCGTATGCACAGCGACGCGCAGTTCGCAGGCTCCTCTTCCGTTCCGGCTCACGTTGAGATGATGGGTCTGATCGGTATGGGCAACAACCCGATGGTAGGCGCAACGGTTGCCGTTGCAGTTGCGATTGAGGAAGCTGCTACCGCAGGAAATTTCTGATCCGCATAATGAATGCAATCCAAAAGGGAATCGTCAAAAAACGGCGATTCCCTTTTACTGTCTGTATAATCCGCTCAAACACACGCCATCTTATCCGATGCCCGCGCATTGCTCAGTGCTTTCGCAGTTGTCTGATTGTTCTCTTTACTGTCAGCTTAATTTTCCTGAAGAAAACCCGCACGGGAATCGTATGCAGAATGCGAAACGTGTACAAACGATATCTCAGTTCGCGAACACTGTGTTCCTTTCCGTCACGTACGTACGCACACATAACGCCGAGAATATCCTCATCCCGGATTCCGTATTCCTTTCGGATGCAGTTGTCGCCGAGGACAACATAATCATCCTTCCGTACCTTGATCACGCGGTGCAGAACATAATAATGCGGCGGACGTCGATATAGGATCACATCCCCTGCCTTACACCGCTCCGCCGTTTTTGCTTCCACGGCAAAAAGATCTTTGCCCTGACGGAGCAACGGAAGCATACTGACTCCGACATTCGAGTAGTATATTTTCCCGTTTTTCTCCAGATACTCTTCAAACGTAGACGGATTATTCATCCAATGCACCGATCTTTCGCAATTCCGCTAAAACCTTATCCACATCCCGCTCGATCACGTCTTCCGGAGCATTGTACCGCTCCTTCATGGCATCAATGATTTTTTCCCGCGTCGTGTCCTCCTTCAGCAGGCCGACGATTGCCGCGAGTGTGCGGTTGCCTTTCACAATACCGGAAAAATCTGCCGCTCCGGTCGGCACAATGATCATCGATCCGTCTACCTCATGCGTGATAAAAAGATTGCTCAGTTTCATGTCATAATCCTCAAAAAAATGTTGATCGGTCTCGACGGGAATTCCTCATTTCAACGTTCGTAGCGTTTGTCACGTTCGTCGCTTTCGTTCATTGCGTTCGCGGCTTTCGACACATCATACCCGTGTCAGCGCAACATTGATCAGTCCTCATCCCATTTCGACACGATATTGTCTTTGCCCTTGTAGATGCTGTTCGAAGGAACAACGCCGCGGACAGAACTCAAAGGATAAACATTCGAATCGTGTCCGATGATCGTGCCGGGGTTCAGAACGGAACCGCAGCCGACTTCCACACGGTCACCGAGAATCGCTCCCACCTTCTTGCGGCCGGTTTCAATGAGTTCGCCCTGGTTTTTGATGATCACAAGTTTCTTGTCCGACTTCACGTTCGAGGTGAGCGATGCGGCACCCATGTGCGCCTTGAAACCGAGAATAGAATCACCGACATAATTGTAATGCGGCACCTGCACCTTATCAAACAGAATGACATTCTTCAGCTCTGTCGAGTTACCTACGACAGCACCGTCGCCGACAAGCGCGTTGCCGCGGATAAATGCACTCGGGCGAACCTCAGTGCCCCTGCCGATGATGCAGGGACCGGTGATGGAAGCGGTCTCCGCGATCTTTGCGTCTTTTGCGATCCACACATCCTCCGCGGGATGATCATACTCATCGGGAGAAAGCGTTGCCCCGATTGCCAGGATCGTGTCATGAATCTTCTCCAGCGCTTCCCAGGGATACGTGCAACCCTCAAGCATCTCCCTCGCAAGAGTAGGATACGGTGCCTCAAACAAAGCTTTGATGGTAATGTCCATAAGTATTCCTCCAGTGTGTTATTCCGGCGGTCGCAAAAATGTGCTGCTCGGTTCAGGCATGCATAGCCGCTAAGCCGTAAAACCATCATGACCTATACCGACTCCGCCGTTTATAAAACGCGCGCCACAGAGTTTCCCTGCGGCGCGTCGATTTCCGGGTTACTCCGTGATCTTCTCCTGTCCGCCCATGTACGGCCGCAAAGCCTCGGGGATGCGGATGGAACCGTCCGCCTGCAGATTGTTCTCAAGGAACGCGATCAGCATGCGCGGAGGCGCTACCACGGTATTGTTCAATGTGTGCGCAAAATACTTGTTGCCGTTCTCTCCGGCCACGCGGATCTTCAGGCGTCTTGCCTGCGCGTCACCGAGGTTCGAGCAGCTGCCGACCTCGAAGTACTTCTTCTGGCGCGGCGACCATGCTTCCACGTCGCAGCTCTTCACCTTGAGGTCAGCCAGGTCACCCGAGCAGCACTCGAGCGTACGGACCGGAATGTCGAGCGTGCGGAAGAAATCAACCGTGTTCTTCCACAGTTTCTCATACCACATCATGCTGTCCTCGGGCTTGCAGACGACGATCATCTCCTGCTTCTCGAACTGATGAATGCGGTACACGCCGCGCTCCTCAATACCGTGCGCTCCCTTCTCCTTGCGGAAGCACGGTGAATAGCTCGTGAGCGTGTACGGAAGCTCCGACTCCTGAAGGATCTGGTCGATGAAGCTGCCGATCATCGAGTGCTCGCTCGTACCGATCAGGTACAGGTCCTCACCCTCAATCTTGTACATCATGCTGTCCATCTCAGCGAAGCTCATGACGCCTGTCACAACATCGCTGCGGATCATGAACGGCGGCACGTAGTAAGTGAAGCCGCGTCCGATCATAAAGTCACGCGCATACGAGAGCACGGCGCTGTGAAGGCGTGCGATGTCGCCCTTCAGGTAGTAGAAACCGTTGCCGGCAACACGTCTTGCGGCATCGAGATCGATACCGTGCAGACGCTCCATGATCTCGGTGTGATACGGAATCTCAAAGTCCGGTACGACGGGCTCACCGAAACGCTCATTTTCCACATTTTCCGAATCGTCCTTGCCGATCGGCACCGACGCGTCGATGATGTTCGGGATGACCATCATGCGCTTGCGGATCTCCTCCGACAGCTCTGCCTCCTGTACCTCAAGCTCCGCCAGATGCTCGGAAAATTCCGTCACCTGCTTCTTGAGGGCTTCCGCTTCCTCTCTCTGTCCCTTCGCCATCAGTCCGCCGATCTGCTTGCTGATGGTGTTTCTCCTGCTGCGCAGATCATCCGCTTCCTGCTTCGCGGCACGGCTCTTCGCGTCGAGCTCGATCACCTCATCGACAAGCGGCAGTTTCTGATCCTGAAACTTGTTTCTGATGTTCTGCTTTACAATCTCGGGATTCTCCCGAACAAACTTAAGGTCCAGCATGATATGCCTTCTTTCCCGCTATTCGCGCGATATTTCAAATTCTTTTTTACTGCATCGGAGTCGGCGTGCCTTCTGCGACGCCCTCGTACTTGCTCAGAAGCTCGTCGATATCCTCCTGCGTGTTCAGGACCTGTCCGAACGCGAAGGAGTACTTCTTGCCCTTGGACTCCATGTAGCGATATGCGATCATGAACGTCGTCTCATCAAAGTTTGTGAGGTACTTCTCGTTGATGCGGCGGATTGCCTGATCGATGGTGAGATCACCGTCGCTGCACACGTCGGAAAAAACGGTGTTGAACGCGTCGTATACAATGCGCTCCTGCATCGCGAAATCCGAGGAAATGTTCTGCTGCTGGAACGCGTAGAGATACACCTTCAACCAGGGGTTCATCGATGCATACCATGCGTAGACGGTATCGTACTTCTGATTCATGTAGCAGATCTCACGCGCCCATCCGGAGGAGAGATACGAGGCATCGACAATGCGCTTGATCTCGCGGTCCGTCAGGTACAGATTGTATTTGTCGCTGAACTTCTTGACGATCTTCGTGCGCTTCTTCTCCGCGGACGGAAGGCCGTAGGAATTCGGCTTCTGATTGTTGTAAATACCGGAGTAATTGATCGCGTTGTTGTAGGCGTTGGTCATGTTGCGCGCCTGATCCTGGTAGGAAGCGGCGTTCGTTCCTGCAACCGGCCTCGTCGTGTAGCCGGTGTAGTAGGCACCGCCTGCCTGCGCAGGATTCATCCCGCCCGGCCGCGAGTAATTGGTCGCTGCGTTCGGATTCATGCCGGTGCGGTAATTGTTCACGGTCGACCCGTACGGTGATGTCCCGGAACTTCCGCCGATGGTATCCGCGCTGCGAAAACCCTCTGTTGGTCTGTTGCTGTACATATTGCGATTCACCTGTCCGTTCTTGTTATTCTTCGCATCCTTAGAAGCGGCGGAAAATGCCCAGATCACCAGAAAGATCGGCAGCAGACCGCACGCTGACAGCGCGATCAGTCCGATGATCTTTCCGATGTTGACACTGTCTTTCCTGCTGATGCGCTCCCGCGCGCCGCTTTTCTTCAGTATCGCGGACAAAATCCAGAAAAAGATTATAATTCCGATAACCGATCCCACAGAAACCTCCAAAACGACCGAAGCCGTTTACTTTTCACTGTTATCCCTGTTGTTCTTTCAAACTTCCCCACACCCGCGTCGAACGCGGACCGAATATTTCAAGATATTATACAATACTTCCCGCCGTTTCGCAACCGGCGCGTAAAAAAGTCCGCCAAATCTCCCACACCCGGGCAACCCTCGCCGACGGCCGCCGATCAACCCCGGCTCTCAATCAATCCCGGCTCTCAATCAATCCCGGTTCTCGATCAATCCCGGTTCTCGATCAATCCCGGTTCTCGATCAACCCCGGTTCTCCTCGACAAGCTCCCGGTACGACATTTTCCCGCCGAACAGATCGAGCGCGCTGCCTACGGTGTAATCCAGACGCCCCCTGCCGACCTCGCGGAACCGCTCCAACGCCTTCCTGCTGTGGATTCCTCCCGCGTACGTCACGGGGTTGCCGTCGTACTCCGAAAGGCGTGCCACAAGCTCCTCCTCCATGCCGTTGCGCTTGCCCTCGGCATCGACACCGTGGATCAGGAACTCCGCGCAGAACGGCTCCAGCATCCCGAGCAGTTCCGGCGTTACCGCCAGCTTCGTAAAATGCTGCCACCGATCCGTGACGACCACGTAGCTGTCATACTGTCTGCGGCAGCTTAAATCGATCACGATCCGGTCCTTGCCGACCGTGTCCGCCAGTTTGAACAGACGGTCCACGCAAAACTCTCCGTCGCGGAACAGAAATGTCGTCACAATGACGTGGGAAGCACCCTTCTCTAAAAACATGGGAGCATTTTTCGCGGTCACGCCACCGCCGATCTGCAGACCGCCGGGATATGCTTCCAGCGCCCCGAGGCCCTGCGCGAGCGTCTCCTCATAGAACGGACCGTCCTTCTTGTTCAGCAGGATCACGTGTCCGCCGGTGAGTCCGTCCTCACGGTACAGTCCCGCAAAATAGGAAGCCGGACGCTCCGAGACAAAATTCTCGTCCGCGCGGCTGCCGGCATCCTGCAGGCTTCCGCCCACGATCTGCTTGACTTTGCCGTTGTGTATGTCGATACAAGGCCGAAACTTCATTGCTCCCCCTCCGAATCACTTGTGGTACGGCTCTCCCGTACTGATACGGAATGCCCTGTAGATCTGCTCCAGCAATATTACACGCATCAGCTGATGCGGAAACGTCATTTTCGAAAAACTCAGCCGGTAATCACACGCCTTCAGCACCTCCGGCGAAAGTCCCAGCGAACCGCCGATAACAAAGCGGATGTGACTGACACCGCTCACGCAAAGCTCGTCAATCTTCGCCGAGAACTCCTCGGAGGACAGGCTCTTCCCGTCGATGGCAAGCGCGACATTGTAGGCATCGGTCTTGAACGCCTTCATCAGTCTCTCGCCCTCGATCTGCCGGATCTTCGCCTCCTCCGCAGCGGATGCGCCGTCCGGCGTCTTCTCGTCCGCCACCTCCGTGATCTGCAGTTCGGCATAGCGCGACAGGCGCTTCGCATACTCCGCGATCGCATCTCGCAGGTAGGATTCCTTGATCTTACCGACACACAGGACCGTAATCTTCATCGTCTCACTCCGACGTCTCCGTATTGTCTTCCGTTTCCGCCTTCCGGACCGCCACGCTCGAAATGCAGCGGTTCTCACAGCTCAGGATACGGAAAATCCAGTCTCCGTACCGGATCTCGCCCTTCTCATCGTCCGCGGGGATATGTCCGAGGCAGGAAACGAGAATACCGTTCAGTGTCTCGAAATTCTCCTCGTCCTCCTCGCGGAAGGTAATGTCAACCAGTTCCTTCAGTTCCTCGATCGGAATGCTGCCGGAGACGATCAGCTCGTCGCCCGACTGTCTGGCTTCGTCATTGTCCTCGTCGTACTCGTCCAGAATGTCGCCGACGATCTCCTCGAGGATATCCTCCATCGCGACAATACCGGCTGTCTGGCCGTACTCGTCGATCACGATCGCCATGTGGATCTTCTTCGACTGCATCTCGCCGAACAGCGCGTCGATCGGCATCGTCTCAGGCACATTGAAGGGCTCTCGCGCCACCTTCGTGAGCGGGCTCTTCGGATCGCCCTCGAGATACTCGATCATGACATCCTTCAGGTAGAGAATGCCGACAATGTTGTCGAGGTTGTCCTTGTAAAGCGGATACCGCGAGTAGTTCGCGTGCAGCATCGTGTGAAGCACGTGCTCGAGCGTATCGTCCGTGGAAAATGCCTCGATCTTCACGCGGTTCGTCATAATATCCTTGGCCTGCGTCTCGGAGAACTCCATGATGTTGGAGATCATCTCCGCCTCATCCTCCTCGATCGCGCCCTGATCCTTGTAGTCATTGACGAGCGACAGGATCTCCTCATCGCAATCGTCCTCGTTTCGCTTGCCCCACCAGCTGCGCAGCAGTCCGGCGAGGCTTCGTTTGCCGGGTTCCCCCATGATCTTCCTTGTTTCCGTTCCTTTCTCGTTTGCGCCGCATTTCCGATGCCCACTTCCGGCATTGTTTCCATGCGGCATGGTACTTTCGTACCTTTCTGCTTCATTTTCCTCTTAACTCGTGTTCTGCGGAACTCACTCTGCCGTTCCTGCCTCCCGGATCGCCTCGGGGATCGCATCGAGGATGTCTCCCGCTTTCATGCCTGCCCGGCCGTATTTCGCCGCTGCAAGATCTCCTGCCAGCCCGTGCAAGGCCACCGCCTGGGCGGCACACTGGTCAAGCGTGCGATATCCGTTGCAGGCATCGATCGCCAACGCTCCGCACATGCCCGCGAGCACATCTCCGCTCCCCGCGGTTCCCATTCCGTCGTTGCCGGTCTCGTTGAAATACGTTGCGCCGTTGCCGACGACGATCGTCGTTGCATCCTTCATGACGAGGATCGTGCCGTCGCTGTTTCGGGCCGCCTCCGCGTCGTGCCAGCGGTTCACGACCAGCATCCGGTTGGCCGCGACATCCTCCGTCTTCCACCCGAGGAGTCTTGCCAGTTCCGCAGGGTGCGGTGTGAAAATGCACCGGTCTCCCACGATTCCCAAAATCTCACAAATGCGCTGATACAGCTCCGTCTCCCGCAGCTGTGAAGAAAGCAGGTTAATGGCATCCGCGTCCAGAATGTGGATCAGCCGCCGGATGTTTAACGTGCTGTACAACAGTTCCGTCGCCTCGCTGTCGGTTCCCAGCCCGGGTCCGACAACCGCCACGCTGTAACCGGCCGCCTGCTTCTCCGGGTCCGCGAGCCATTCCTCGCGCTCGCACAGAACCGCCTCCGGAAGGACATGCAGCAGTTCCGAAAGGACTGCCCTCGTGCTGACGACCTTCACCATGCCGGCGCCGCTACGGTAGCATGCTGTCGCGGCAAGCACCGCCGCGCCGGGGGTAGTATCCGAACCGGCGATCACCAGCACTTTTCCGAACGTGCCCTTGTGTCCTGCCGGATCTCTCCGTTTCATGCGCCACGGGCGCATCATCGCGCAGCCGTAAGCCTTCTGCAGATTCGGTGCGGGAATACCCACGTCCGCCACAATCCGCTTTCCGCAGTAGTCCCGACCGGGATAGACCAGCTGTCCGATCTTGGCTCCGGAAAATGTCACCGTCACATCCGCCCGAACGGCTGCCCCGCAGATCTCGCCCGTACCGGCATCGATTCCGGACGGGATATCAACGGCGAAAACCTTCGCGCGGTCATGCCCGAGCAGCTTTGCCCGAACGGTGTATTCGTTGAGAGACAGGATCGTATCCCGCAGGACTCCGACAATCTCCCGGTTCAGCCCGATGCCGAACATTCCGTCGACGACATAGTCAAACCGACTCCAGTCAATCTCCGGTGAGATGACGGCCCACTCAAGCGTTCCGGCTTCCGGATCCGATGTATTCTCGTTTTCATATTGCAGCAGCCATGTGCGCTGTTCGCTGTACGCGTTGTTCGCAACGTCATACTGGTACACCCACGACTGCTGTCTCTCACGGCCCTTCGCCGCGTTCTTCTCCAACTCAAACAAGGTGACGCGGAATCCCCTGCGAACCAGCATTCGACCCGTTGCAAGCGCATCCGCTCCGTTGTTACCGTTGCCTGCCAGAATGGCAACACGGAACCGTCCGTACTCCTCCGTGCCGGCATCCTCGCAGATCGCATCGGCCACCGCAAGCGCCGCATGTTCCATCAGAAGCACCTGCGGCAGTGCGCACGCACCCATCGCAGCCTCTTCTGCTTCCCGAAGCTGCTGCGGCGTGTAAACCACACAATTGTCCCGGTTCCGGCTCATGACCACCTCCGAGTGTGGCTTTCTTTCGCTCGAAAAAACACACCACACACAAAATAATTATACTTCAAATGCCGGCTCGTTGTCAACGCAAACGGCTTGCATTTTCCGAGGTTTCATTGTATAGTAAGCGTTGATTATTATGCAGTTTTTGCGCGAGGTTTCCATGATACTCTCCGTTTCCAACATTGAGAAAGAGTTCGGCGAAAGCGTCGTTCTCTCGGGCGTCACCTTCCATGTCAACGAACATGAGAAGGTCGCTTTGATTGGGCGAAACGGAGCCGGCAAAACCACTCTCTTCCGGATCATCGTGGGCGAGCTCTCCGCAGACCGCGGCAACGTCACGATCGCGAAGGACACGCGCATCGGTTACCTCGCGCAGCATCAGGAACTCTCCGGCGATACGACCGTCTATGACGAGGTGTTCGCCGTAAAATCCTACATCTGGGCGCTCGAAGACCGCATGCACCGCGCCGAGGAGGACATGAAGCACGCATCGGGAGAGGCGCTTGAAGCGCTCTACCGCGAGTATTCCCGCACTTCGCAGGAGTACGAGCGGCTCGGCGGCTATGCCGCGCGCTCCGAGGTGATCGGTGTCCTGCGCGGACTCGGATTTGACGAGACCACGTGGGACAAACAGACGCAGGTTCTCTCCGGCGGCCAGAAGACTCGCGTTGCCCTTGCCAAGCTTCTGCTGGAAGCGCCCGACATTTTACTGCTCGACGAGCCGACCAACCACCTTGATCTGGCCAGCGTCGCTTGGCTGGAGACTTACCTTTCCAACTACAAAGGAGCCGTGCTGGTCGTATCCCACGACCGGTATTTTCTGAATAAGATCGTCACCAAAGTCGTCGAGATCGACAACAAGACATCCATGATGTTCCTTGGAAACTACGATGAATTTGCCGAGAAGAAGGCGATGGTGCGCGAGGCACAGCGCCGCGCGTACGAGAATCAGCAAGCGGAGATCCACCATCAGGAGGCGGTCATCGCCAAACTCCGTTCGTTCGGGCGTGAGAAAGCGATCAAGCGTGCGGAGAGCCGCGAGAAAATGCTCGACAAAATGGAGCGTATCGACCGTCCTGCCGGCGATCCCAGAGGCATGGTGCTGAAGCTGACGCCACACATCACAAGCGGTAACGACGTGCTCACTGTCACCGATCTCGGCAAATCCTACTCCGGTCAGACGCTCTTCTCCCACCTGCAGCTGCTGATCCGCCGCGGTGAGAAGGTCGCGCTGCTCGGCGACAACGGCACCGGCAAGACGACGCTTCTAAAGATCATCCGCGGGCTTGTCCCTGCTGACTCCGGGACCATCCGCCCCGGTGCGAAGGTCTGCATCGGTTACTACGACCAGGAGCAGCAGAACTTTAACGAATCCAACACCCTATTTGAGGAGCTTTCCGACGCCTATCCCGGCATGAACAACACGGAGATCCGCAACACGCTTGCGGCCTTCTGTTTCACCGGCGACGATGTGTTCCAGCCGATCTCTTCCTTAAGCGGCGGCGAGCGCGGACGGCTGTCACTGGCCAAGCTTATGCTCTCGGAGGCGAATTTCCTGCTGCTCGACGAGCCGACCAACCACCTCGACATCCAGGGCCGCGAGATTCTCGAGGACGCGATCCGCGCCTACGAAGGAACGGTCTTCTGCGTCTCTCACGACCGGTATTTTGTCAACCGGATCGCCACGCGCATTCTGGAGCTTACGCACGGCACGATCCTCTCCTACGACGGCAATTACGATGATTACCTCGCCTTCCGCGAGCGCCGGGAAGCCCTCGCATTCGGTTCCCCGGAAAATGATACCGCCAAAACGACGCAAAGCGCAGGATCCGCTGTAAGGTCGGTCGTTCCGAACACCGGAACGGCTTCCCCGGCAAGCACTTCCGCTTCCCGCAAGGACACCGACAGCAAGCTCGACTGGCAGGAGCAGAAGGAGCTTCAGGCGAAGCAGCGAAAACTGCAGAACCGGATTGCAACTCTCGAGCAGACCATCGAACAATGCGAAACCCGCATCGCCGAGATTGACGAACTCATGGCCTCCCCGGAAGTCTGCACGAACTCCCTGCGGCTCAACGAACTGGGTCTGGAACGCGAGACCGTCGAGGAAGCTCTCCTGGCGGCAATGACCGAGTGGGAGGAACTCACGTAATTCCCCGCGAAGCGACTCCGAAAGCACAAAAATTGACTTCATAGACATAAAAAACCGGCACCCAAGGGATGCCGGTTTTCATCATTTTCAACATCAATAACCTCTCAGCGATGCCATTATCGCTATATACCCACCAACACATAAAGCCACAAACAGGACATACGCGATCACGCCGATCAACGCGCCTTTCCCGATGGACCTTGCCCTAAGCGGCATTGTATCCTTCCAGCTGAGATAAAAAATCAATCCGAGCATCGGAATCAGGAAGCCCAGCAGAGCCCATCCAAAGCTCGATTCATCCTTCTCCTGTACCACATAAGGCTGCGCAGCGTTCTCCGGTCGTGTCAACATCTTCAACTCAACGCCGCACTGATTGCAGAATCTCCTTCCTGCCGGAAAGCGCTCGCCGCAGGCGGGGCAGAACATTTGATAAGTCACCGGAGCAACACTCGCTGTAAACTCTTGCGGCTCAGTCTTCCGCTTCTTCGGCTGTGGATCCAGTATAGCTCTGTCCAGGAAAATGTATGTAACCATCATCAAAAAAGTTTCAGCCGAACCGTCCAGAAGAAAGCCCTTGTAGCCATACCCTTCCCAGAAACCGATCAAAAGGAAAAGAAAAGCCGGGGCTAAAGAACAAACGGCAAATATCCCTTTGCGTTTAAACAGGAAGACAATCTGCAGGATTATAAAAACAAATTCAATGATCAGACTCGGTAAGAAGATCCGCTCGCCTGAAAAAATAGATCTTCCACCGAAGTCAACTACTCCTACGCGAAATAAGCGATACGATACTCTGCTGCCAACCACAATCGTGAGCAGGAATGAAACCGCAATCGGTGCAACATACCATCGGATGTTGCACTTTTTCAGAAAGACAACCAGCATAACAACCGGCGGAACAAATTTCCACGTTAACACCTGCCAGCGAAGATTCTCCTGAAAATACCCTCCGGAAGCCCATTTATCCAGAACAAACGACATATACAATGCCGCTCCGGCCCACAGAAAGAACAGTACTGTCGCCGCTGTATATCGTCCTCTTTCCATTGCATCATCGTCCATACAAAACCTCCATACAAAAAGGGCACGCCCCAGTTATACGAGTTTGTGATTGTTGATGTTGTAGATTGTCTGAATGATATGCTCATGCGCAAGCTTCTCCGCATTGTCCGCGTCGCGGTTGCGGATCGCTTCCAGGATCGCGCTGTGCTCCGCGTTGGAGTTACGCACGCGCGCCGGGTCGGAAAGCGTTATTTTCCGGACACTGTGCACATACTGGTGGTAATCGCGAAGGAGGTGTCCGAGGATCTTGCTGCCGCAGGATGCGTACAACAGTTCGTGGAACTTCGTGTCCAGCTCGACGATCTGCTCAAAATGCCCCTTCTTCACATGAAAATCGGAGAGATAAATGACTTCCTCGATCGCGTCGATCTGTTCCTGCGTGATATGCTCGCAGGCCCAGCGGGCACACAGCCCCTCGAGACAGGACCGGATCATATAGATGTCCTGAACGTCCTTGTTGCTGATGCCGGCGACATAAGCGCCCTTGTTGGGAATGATCTTGACCAGTCCCTCAAGCTCCAGCTGACGAAGCGCCTCACGCACAGGCGTACGCGAAACGCCGAGCTCCTTGCCGATGGTGATCTCCTTCAGCTCCTCGTTCTCCGTATATTTGCCGGACAGAATGTCCTCGCGGATCTTGGTGAACACCATACCGCGGAGCGAATACTTGTCCGTTGACTCCTGATTGAAAACTTTGTCGTCCATTGTTTCACAAGACTCCTCTTCTTCGTGTATACAATCCATCAGAGCCGCCGTGGAGCGACTCTTTCATACATGTACCATTGTATACATTCGTTCGGAAAAGTCAAGCACTGCAATCATTTCATGCATTTATGCGAACTAAAAGAACAGTTTTGCATACAGCGCCTCAAGGGAAAAACCTGCCGCAATCTGATCCATTTCATCATCGTCCAGCCGCTGGATATAATCGGCGTCGGCATCGATCTTTCTCCGAAGCTCACTCTTCTTCCAATCGATAAACTCAAGGAAATCCGATTTTGACAGTTCGTAGCCAAGTTCATTCGCTACCTCAACAAACCCGGAGATGATCCCTTCCCGCGTTTCGGGCATCGGTTTGCCCTTCGCCAGTTTCTTCACATTATCATTCTTCTCCAGTTCATCGAAAAATGCTACTATCTTGTCCATCGACATAGTCAACAATCCTCCACAGAATATCCATACTGTTTTCCCAGGCTCTCCGGACGCTCACGAGATCAAATTACATGTTTCACCAAGCACTCTGTTCCCGGTAGAATACGTGTTTATCACCAATTCTCTGTCCAGAATTCTTTTCTGAAGATTATATTTTTTATGTTATTATAAAGGTCTTCAATGAGGTTTTCCCCTCCGGAAATCTCTTCGATTTCATCATCGGTGATTTCCCTTCCAAATTGCATCCGCGAGTGCACCGATCTGACGGGTGCACTCGCATCACTTCGAATTCGTTCGCTTATATCACCGTCTCCGACATTGCAGAATTCGACATACGGTTTAGTCGGCTCTTCCGATACCGATAACGCCTCCGATGTTTTTCTCAAAATCCTCATTGATCTCATTGGACGTATAATGATACGTGTAGAAATCAACACCAAGGCCACGTCTTCCGCTGAGATCCTCATTTGCATAAAAATCGATCATCGGAGTTGCCACCTGATCGGCTCTCCAGAAGCCGCCGTCATAGTGAGTCATCTCATGTCCTATGCACGGATCCACCATAAACCTCCAGCTGCCGTTGTTACTGCCTTCCGGTGCCTGCATATTGCCCTCGCTGGGATCGAAGAAAATCTGCCACAGGTTTTTCGTTCCACCGTAATCACCATACACACCCTTGAACCATTCCACTGTAGGACATAGCGATGTACCGCCGCTGTCCTTGTTGTAGCTGATGAACGTGCGCCAGAATTCAAGGTTTACCCAAATCTTTCCTTCTCCTCTGTTGCGCAGGCCTTTCGGGAAATTTGTATACTTATGGTTATATACATCAACACCCGACTTCCGGTCCGGTTCCATCGGAACAACCTGCTTCTTCGCTTTTGCGTAAAGCAGACACTCGTGTCCGGGATACTGATAATACCTATATTCATCGCTTCGAATAACAACACTACTGCTGTTGAACGCCTTAGCCACATCCTTGATCTGCTGTTCCAGCTGATTCAGACGTCCTTCGAGCGTAGTGCTGTGTGCATAACCGGCTTCCTTGCGGTTTTCAATTCTCGACACCAGCGACATTCTGTCAATGCTGGCAGAAACCATATACTGAATATATGCAGAATTCCGGAAGGTCATCCAGTCATCGTACGCCTGATGTTCCCACTTATATTTATACTTGCACCATTGATGATAGATACCGAACAGATTGTCCGCTCCGCTGCCGTAGGACACGGAATGACCTTCACACAGGTAGCATCCCATCTGCATGACTCTCTTGTCAAGGTCACAGAGGGAATCGCTGACGGGCGTCGGGTCATCCGGTTTTCCTCCGTCGCTCTCCCCGGTAAAGGAATAATCCAGAAGATACCTTCTCTGCGCAGCAAGATCGTCCAACTCCTCCTGCGTAAGATTCGCATCGTCACTCTTCTCCAGTTCCTCAATCAGTTCATAGTATAAAACAAGTGCCTTGGCGCTATCAATATCATAGAACTGGTTGAGATTACGGGCCAGTTCTCCCTTCATGATGTCTTCCCTGATCTCATGAAGGCTGTTGATCATCTGCTGCTGGTTTTTCAGTACTTTATCAAACTGGTCCATGATCTTCTGCTGATCGGACTTATCCTGCGGAAGATTCAGTACCAAAGGCAGAATATTCTTGCCTGCAAAAACCGCTATTTTAAGCGGATCTCCGCCCGTTGCGATCGCGTCACAGACAAGATTGATACCCTTCTGAACATCCTTGGGGTTCACATCGTCCTGTGTACCGCTCGCCATCACATAACCCGCAAGTCTGTCGTACTCACTTTGCATCTCTGTGCTCAACTTGAGCGTCACGGGTTCTCCCATGTCGGAAGCGAGTTTCATTGATCCCGGATTCCCGGCCATGATCGGCCCATGCATCTCTTCCGCCGGAGTTACCGGTATCTCGTCCCATGTGCTTGGATCACCCCCTGCCCCCGGATCATAAAGCACCTTTACCAGGATGGCCACAGCAGAGATCAATACCATTGCTGCAATAACTGTCAAAATTCTTTTCTTACGCTTGGTTTTCATTTTTTGTCACCTTTGCCTTTCTTCGTATCACAAATTGTCTTTCTCAAAGCGACTGAAGTCGTATTGACTTTCACTCCCTCCTTCCCGGTTATACAACCCTTGCTAACTCCCTTTACTCAATAAGTATCGATTTGTCAGCGGATTCCTAACGCAAATTTATACAATTTCAAAATTTCAAAATTATGTTTCATCTGTATCCGGCTTTCAGAAAACAAAAAAAGCATGCGCACACCATACTGTGCACCTCATGCTTCCTGTTCTATGCCAAAAAGGCAGCTCTGTTTGCCTGCCGTGAAAAGCATTGTTCCGTTTTTCATCTTCATAAACCCCTGACGATGTTCACATTCCCAACAGTATTCAGGACCATACCCGACATAAGTATCCGTCCTTCCGTGAAATCCGATACCATCATGATTATATCATATCTCATTATTCAACGCAAAGAAAAAGTATCCAAATCACAAAGCATAGTATTGTGTAAAACGACGAAAAATATGCTATTCCCAGATGTGTACGCCTACGACGGAACACACCGTCAGAATTGTCCCCACCACGGAAAATGAAATCTCCGCGTCTCCATAACGCATTCCGTACCGTCGTGAAGGATCATCCTGGTACGCCGGTCTCGGGTCAGCGGAGAGCACTTTCTCAAGCGCAGCGAGCCACGCTTCATCATGTCCGCACGCTATGACTGCCTCGCGAACCTCCGCCGGTATGACGACCGTAAGCCGATCCCCCGCATGCTCGTCCGCAAAGCCTCCTACCGCATCCGGGATACTGTCCGCGTAAGGCACATACGGTTTGATGTCATAGATGGGCGTTTCGTTCATCAGATCCGCGCCCTCGACGATCAGCACCGGTCCCTCACCGGTCTGTTCCACACATACCAGCCGCACGACCGACAATCCAAGCGGATTCGGCCGGTACGGTGAGCGCGTTGCCCACACGCCGACACGCGTGTTGCCGCCGAGCTTCGGCGGCCGAACCATCGGCCGATAGCCGGCATCCCGCTCGATCCTGTCAAACTCCCAGATCAACCACAGGTGCGAGAACCCCTCAATGCCGCGCAGCGCGTCCGGGTTGCGATATTCCTTCTCGAACACGATCCGGCTCATCACCTCGGGCGCGATCCCGCTCTGCCTCGGTATTCCGAATCGCTCGGTGTAGTTGTTGTAAATTGTCGCTATTTTCCGTAATTCCATAGTCAATCGCAAATCATCGAAAACGCACGGCAGTCGCGTGAGTTCTCAAACATTCTCTCAGCTCTTCACAGCGCTCCGCTGCCGCACGATCTCATACGCCAGAATTCCTGCTGCCACCGATGCGTTAAGCGAGTCGACATCCCCCTTCATCGGGATCGACGCCGTGAAATCGCACGCCTCCTTCACAAGACGGCTCACGCCGCTACCCTCGTTGCCGATGACAAGGCCGATCGGGCCGGTCATGTTTACGCGGTACATCACGTCGCCGTCCATGTCAGCGCACACGAACCAGATGCCGCGCTTCTTCAGGTCCTCCATCGTCCGCACGATGTTCGTCACCTTCGCAACCGGCGTGTAGTTGATCGCGCCCGCGCTGGTGCGCGCGACAACGGCCGTAAGCCCCACGGCACGGCGCTTCGGAATGATGATGCCGTGCGCGCCCGCCTGGTTTGCAGTACGGATGATCGCGCCCAGATTATGCGGGTCCTCGATCCCGTCCAGGATCAGCAGGAAAGGCGCCTCCCCCTTCGCTTCCGCCGCCGCAAGAATATCCTCAACCTCCGCGTACTCGTACGCCGCTGCCTGCGCGATGACGCCCTGGTGCTTGCCGCTTTGGCTCATCTGGTCGAGGCGCTCCTTCTCAACGAAGTTGATGATCGTGTCACCCTTCTTGGCCTCTCGCAAAATGGACTGGATCGGCCCGTCCTTGGCTCCGTTCTGCACAAACAGCTTATCGATCGTCTTGCCCGCGCGAAATGCCTCCAGCACCGCGTTGCGGCCTTCTATCGTGTATTCCTCGTATCGCATATCAACTCTCCTTCTGCTCCGCCTTATCCAGCTCACGGATCCCCTCCGTGACCAGCGAAAGCATCCTGTCGTTCTGTCCCGAGAGGTACCAGTACCCGCACAGCGCCTCAAAGCCGGTCGCGTGCCGGTAATCCGATACGGAGGCGTGCTTCGCGACCGAGTGTGATTTGGCGTTGCGACCGCGTCTGACAACCGACTGCTCCTGCTCCGTGAGCCGATCCGAGATCAGCTCCAGTATCGCTCTCTGCGCCTCGGCATTGACATACCGGCAGGTGTGTTTATGCATCGTGTTGACGGTGCGTTCCGCGGTCCCGACAACGATCGTGCGCACAACCAGCTCATAGACACAGTCGCCGATATACGCGAGCGTGAGCGGAGAAAGCGAAAGCGGCGCGGTCACCGCCTTCGACGAGGCCGCACCGGCATTTTCCGCTGTATCCGTTGTACCGCAATCGGCGATTCCCGCTTTCGCAAGAATCGCCGACGCAACATTTAACTCTGTGAAATCAATTCCCATACTACTCCCTCGCGGGTATCCTTTATCTGCACGCCGCGCGCTGCAAGTTCCGCGCGGATCGCATCTGCCGTCGCAAAATCCTTCGCCTTCTTCGCCTCGGCGCGCTTTGCGATCATCTCCTCGACCCAGGCCGTGAGCTCACCGTCCGCTCCGCTGCCCTCCGCCTCCGGAAGCGGCTTCGTCAGATCAAGACTGAGCACCTCATCAAAGCTCTTCGCAAGAGCAACCTTCGTCGCGTCCGGGATGTCTGCCTTCAGGACATCATACAGGACCGTGATCGCGGAAGCGGTGTTGAGATCGTTGCACAGCGCATCCTCGAACTGTCTGCGGAACTGTGCAAACGCCTCGCTGTCGACCTCGCCGGCCGCGTTTGCCGCCATGCCTGAGATCCTGCGGCGAAGCTTCTCGTAAGCGCTCTTCACCTGGTCCATGACCTCGTAGGAGAACTCGAGAGGCTTGCGGTAGTGCGACTGCAGGCAGAACATACGGTATACAAGCGGATCGTATCCGTTCTCCTCGACCACGGAGACGGTGAGCGTCGCGCCCTTGCTCTTGCTCATCTTGCCGTTGCGGTCATTGAGGTGGTTCACATGGAACCAGTAGTTGCACCATTTGTGTCCCAGGTACGACTCCGACTGCGCGATCTCGTTCGTATGGTGAGGGAAAATGTTGTCCACACCGCCGCAGTGGATGTCCATATACTCGCCGAGATGCTTCATGCTGATGCACGAGCACTCGATGTGCCAGCCGGGATAACCGACGCCCCACGGACTGTCCCACTTGAGCGCCTGATCCTCAAACTTCGACTTCGTGAACCAGAGCACGAAATCGTTCTTGTTTCTCTTGTTCGGGTCGACATCGACATCATCGCGAACACCCTCCAGCAGCGAATCCTCGCTGTGGTTCGTGAGTACGTAGTACTCCTTGAGCTTCGACGTGTCGAAGTAGACATTTTCCCCTGCCTGATATGCGTAGCCCTTCTCGAGAAGCACCTCGATCATATGGATGAACTCGGGGATGCAGCCGGTCGCAGGCTCCACCACGTCGGGCGTCTTGATGTTGAGTTTGCGGCAGTCTTCGAAAAATGCGTCCGTATAAAATTTCGCGATCTCCATGACGGTCTTGTGCTCGCGCTGAGCCCCCTTGACCATCTTGTCCTCGCCGTTGTCTCCGTCATCGGAAAGGTGTCCCACGTCGGTGATGTTCATCACGCGCTTGACATCATACCCGAGGTAGCGAAGCGTCTTCTCCAGCACATCCTCCTGGATATAACTCCGCAGGTTTCCGATGTGCGCAAAATGATACACTGTCGGTCCGCAGGTGTACATCGCGACCTTGCCCGGTACGTTCGGGACAAAGCGCTCGATGCTGCGCGTCAGCGTATTGTACATTTGTAATCTGTCTTCCATAATGATCTCCTTAAAGTCCGAGCATCCGGATGTACTCCGGGAGTGCCAGTTCGAATTTGACGCCGTACCAGTGCTTCGGATCGCCAACCGTCTTCTCGATGCACAGAAGCGTATAGTCCGCCGCGATCCGCGCTGCCTCCTGCTCGTTCATGCCCTGCATGAGCGCGCCGACGAACGCCGATGCGTATACATCGCCCGTGCCGTGACAGCCGGTCGAGAGCTTCTTGTGCTCGTAGTACGTTGATACGCCGTTCTTGTTGACGACCACGCCCGTGCGTCCTTCCCGGTACGAAACACCCGTGAGGACGATCGTCCGGGCGCCGAGCTCGCACATCTTCGCAAGCAGCGCGTCGATGTACGCGCGGTCGTACGTCTCCTTATATTCAAAACCGGTCATCATACATGCTTCGGTGATATTCGGCAGCGTAATGTCCGCCTCAAAGCAGAGTTTTGCCATCTCTGCGGCGTACGCCTCATCAAAACCAACGTAAAGTTTGCCGTTGTCCGCCATCGCCGGATCCACGATCTTCAGACCCTTGCAGTGGGCGTTGAAGATTTCTCTCACATAGTCGATCTGTTTGATGCTTCCGAGGTACCCGGTGTAGATCGCATCGAAGGAGATCTTGTCCTTCTTCCACTGTGCGCTGATCGCCGGCATATCGTCCGACAGATCGCGGAATGTGAACCCCGAGAAGCCCGCCGTATGATTCGAGAGAACCGCCGACGGCAAAATACAGGTTTCCGTTCCCGATGCCGATAGGATCGGCAGCGCAACGGTGAGGGAACATTGTCCGACACACGAAATATCCTGAATTGTCAACACTCTCTTGTAAGCCATGTTGTTTACCTCCGTTACCTGTATTTTCGTCAAAGAATACCGCATTTCACCTACTTAGTCAATATGTAATTACGAAATGAGCTCCCGACCACGATGCGATCCTTTCCTCATTTTTCGGAAAATGCGTCAACTGTTATCTTCGGTTCCCGCGGTTATCGTTCCGGTTTCCTCCGCGGTTGTCGCCGCGGTTTCCGGAGCGATTGTCCCGGTCTCTCCGCTCTGCGCCGTTTGCCTTCGCCGCTGCCTGTCTGGCCGCTGCCTCCTCCGAGAGCATGGAAAGCTGGATGCGGCCGCGCTTCTCATCGACACTGAGAACGCGAACCTCCACGATATCGCCGATCTTCACGACATCGAGCGGATGCTTCACATAGCTGTCCGACATCTCGCTGATGTGCACAAGACCGTCCTGGTGAACACCGATGTCGACGAACGCGCCGAAGTCGATGACGTTTCTGACCGTTCCCTTCAGCATCATGCCGGGCTTGAGGTCCTTAAGCTCCAGCACATCGCTTCGTAAAATGGGCTTCGGCATATCCTCTCTGGGGTCTCTCGAAGGCTTTTCAAGTTCTCCGATGATATCCGTGAGCGTGATCTCACCGACGCCGAGTTCACTCGCCAGTTTCGCGGTGTCCTTCACGCGGGAGCGCATGCCCTTCGCACCGCCTGCGGCGATGTCGGCTGCGGTGTAGCCGAGCTTCTCGAGAAGCTTGTACGCCGCCTCATAGCTCTCCGGATGGACGCCCGTGTTGTCGAGCGCCTCCTTGCCGTCACGGATGCGCAGAAAGCCCGCGCACTGCTCGTACGCCTTCGGTCCGAGCTTCGCGACTTTCAGAAGCTCCTTGCGGCTTCGGAAGCTGCCGTTCTCCTCGCGGTAGGTGACAATATTTTTCGCCAATGTCTTGTTGATGCCGGAGACATACTCCAGAAGCGACACGCTCGCGGTGTTCACGTCGACGCCGACGCGGTTCACACAATCCTCGACAACGCCCGTGAGGCTCTCCGCCAGCTTCTTCTGGTTCATGTCGTGCTGATACTGCCCGACGCCGATCGCCTGTGGCTCGATCTTCACGAGTTCCGCGAGCGGATCCTGCAGACGTCTTGCGATGGACGCCGCGCTTCTCGCCCCGACATCCAGTTTCGGGAACTCCTCGGTCGCCAGCTTGCTCGCCGAGTACACGCTCGCGCCCGCCTCATTGACGATCGCGTACGCAACCTTCTGCGGAATCTCCGAGAGAAGTTCGACGATGACCTTCTCCGACTCGCGGGAAGCCGTGCCGTTTCCGAGCGAGATCAGCTCCACGCCGAAATGATTGATGATCTTCTTGAGTAACGACTTCGCCTCAGCGATCTTATTCTGGGGCTCCGTCGGATAAATGACAACCGTGTACAGCACCTTGCCCGTCGCGTCCACGACCGCAAGTTTGCAGCCCGTGCGGAACGCCGGGTCCCAGCCGAGGACAACCTTGCCGGTGATCGGCGGCTGCATCAGAAGCTGTGTGAGATTCTTGTCGAATACCTTGATGGCTCCGTCCTCTGCATTTTCCGTAAGCTCGTTGCGGATCTCGCGCTCGATGGACGGCGCGATCAGTCTGCGGTACGCATCCGCCACGGCGAGCTTAAGGTAAGGCGTCGTGTTCGGATTGTCGCGCACGATGACCTGTTTCTCGAGGTAGCGGAGAATGTCCTCTTCCGGCGCCTCGATGCGCACCGTAAGCACTTTCTCGTTCTCGCCGCGGTTGACAGCCAGCACGCGGTAGCCGCTCATTTTCTCGATCGGCGAGGAAAATGCCTTGTACATATCGTACACGGAAGGCTCCTCGCTCTTTGTCTTCGCCTCGGAGTACAGCATGCCCTTCTTGAAGGTGATGCCTCGGATGTAGTTGCGGTAATCGGCGGAGTCGCTGACCGACTCGGCTACGATGTCCATCGCGCCCTGCAGCGCCTGCTGCACATCGGTCACACCCTTCTCCTCGGAGAGATACGCTTCCGCTTCAACCTCCATCGGCTTGTCGGTGTACTGCATCGTCATGATCGCGGCAAGCCCGTCAAGGCCCTTCTCCTTCGCGTCCGTCGCGCGCGTGCGGCGCTTCGGGCGATACGGCCGGTACAGATCCTCCACGGCCACCATCGTCATCGCGTCCTCGATGGCCTTGCGCAACTCGTCCGTGAGTTTGCCCTGCTCCTCGATCGTCGCAAGTACCTGCTTTTTCTTGTCCTCAAGATTGCGAAGGTACATGAGTCTCTCGTTCAGGTCACGGAGTTGCTCGTCGTTGAGCTGTCCGGTCGCCTCCTTGCGGTACCGCGCGATGAACGGGATCGTGTTGCCCTCATCGATCAGCGCGATCGCTGCCTCCACCTGCGTCACCTTGATGTTCAGTTCCTTCGCAATGGTCTGTGAAATGATCATACCCGTAATTTCTCTCCCGTGATAAACGTAATTATTTTCTTCATCCTGTCCTGCCGTCCGCACGCCGGAAAGTCCTGATCAGCTTTCTAAACACCGGATCCTTGTTTACTGTCCGCACCCGGGACATCCCGTGCAACTGCTGCACCCGCCGCCGTACGCGACCTCCGTGTAGGACACCATCGGCTCCAGAAGGCACACTGCCTGCGCCGCGATTCCCTCGCCCGCGCCCGTAAACCCGAGCCCTTCCTCGGTCGTCGCCTTCACGCTCACCTGCGAGATGTCGAGTCCGAGGTCATCCGCGATGTTGCCGCGCATATCGTTGATGTAGTCCCGCAGTTTCGGCCGCTGCGCGATCACCGTCGCGTCAATGTTCGAGATCACGAAACACTGCTCCGCGACAAGCTGCCCGACCTTCCGAAGAAGCACGCGGGAATCCGCCCCCTCATACACCGGATCATTGTCCGGAAAATGAAGCCCGATGTCCCCCAAAGCAGCCGCTCCCAGCAGTGCATCCATGATGGCGTGCAGCAGAACATCCGCATCCGAATGCCCCGCAAGCCCTCTCTCGAACGGCACAGTCACGCCGCCCAGGATCAGCGGTCTTCCCTCCGTCAAACGGTGTACGTCATACCCGGTTCCGATTCGCATGGTTTTCTCTCCCATCCGTCTTTACCCTGTCGCACGCAGGCACCGAAACAGCCTCTCTCATGAGTATTGCCCGCGCGCCGTAAAGCCTTTACGATAATACCACGAAACCCCTGCAATTGCAAACATTTCCGCCGCGTCACAGTTGATTTTCCGCACGGAAAATGCTATCGTGTAAAGGTAATCCCCCACACAACGAAAGGAATGTCTGTCACGCGTAACGACAGACGGCACACATGGAATACATCATCAACATTTTGAAGAATTATAAAAAACATCCGATCCTGGCAACGATCATCGTTCTCGCGATCGCCGGGCTGCTGATCTACGGCCTGATCACCGCCGGCAAGAACGATTCCGGGAACTCCGGTGAATCCGGATCGACGCTCACCGTTGTGCCTGTGCAGACGGGAACCGTGACCCCGACCGCTGCCCCCGCGACACCGACCGGATCGGTTGCAACGCCCACCGCTGCCGAGCCCACGAAAGCCGCCGTGACAACGCCGACGACCAAGCCGGCAACGTCCACTCCCACTCCGAAACCGGCAACGCCGACGCCCACGGAGAAGCCTGCGACACCGACACCGAAGCCGGCAACGCCTTCACCGACACCGAAACCCGCAACCCCGACACCGACTCCGAAGCCGGCCATCGACGAGGACGGCTGGTATTACGACAAGGATAATGTCGCGCTGTACATCCACACCTACGGTCACCTTCCGGGCAACTACATCACGAAGAAGGAAGCCGAGGCTCTCGGCTGGAGCGGCGGCAGCGTCGACAAATACGCCAGGGGCAAGGCCATCGGCGGCGACAACTTTGGCAACTACGAAGGCCTTCTGCCAAAGAAGAGCGGCCGCAAATACTACGAGTGCGACATCGATACGAAGGGCAAGAGCCGCGGTGCCAAGCGCATCATTTTCTCCAACGACGGACTGATCTTCTACACTGATGACCACTATGAATCGTTCACACAGCTGTACTGACGTGAATGACCGGCAAACGACATTTCGCGAGGTCTCCGATGTGTCCCGAAAGATACCCCGGAAACCGCATTTTCCGAAGGAGGAGCCCATGAAAACCATCCTGCTTGACGGGCTTTACATGAACACGAAAGAGGCGACGCACATCTACCTGGCGGAGCGCCTGCATGCGCCGGAATACTATGGACGCAACCTTGATGCGCTGTACGATATCCTCACCGACCCGTGTGAGCCGACGCTTCTGATCCTCTGTCGCAAGGAGCGCATGCTGCAGTCGCTCGGCGATTATGGGGAAACACTCCTCACGGTCTTCCGCGATGCCGCGGAGGCCAACGATAATCTCACGTTTGAAGAGGCCGTATCCGAATAGCCGCATCACATGATTCATGTACACTAAGGCAGACACTGCCGACAACGCAACGAGCCGGCCTCATCGGGCCGCGGCCCCGTAACCCGCGGACGATCATACTCCTGCATCAATTCATTCCGAGGCGGAAACAAGAAACCGCCACGGACTTTGTCTTCACAAAAAACTCCGCTGTCACAGCAGACAACGGAGTTTTTGTTGCATCATGAATCAGCATCTACTTCCGGGAATTTCGTATGCGCAGATAGTACTCCTCGCATGCGCAGGACTCAAACGCATTCTCTGCCCAGTTTGCCACTCGCGAAAGATCTCCCCTGATCACCAGATTTTTCAGCTTGCTGCAGCAGCCAAAAGCCCATGTCTGAACCTCTTTGACCGACTCCGGGATTGTTACCGACTCGAGGTCGGGGTTTTCGGCAAGCATCCCTGCCTTAATCACTTCCAGTCCGGTCTCAAAGCAGACGCGCCGCACTCCGCAGTCAAAATAATCATATGCATCGTTTTCTTTGCGGATTATGACGGCAAAGGAGTCCGGCCAGTATTTCAGGTGACTTTCGCTCCCCGGCGCTTCCCTTTGATTAGCGGGTATCCAGGCAAACTCGTGCTCGCCCAGGTAACGGGTAAGAACAATATCTTCATCGCAGAGATATGCATAATATTTACTTTCTTCGCTTTTCACGAACAATGCCAGGACACCGTCTTTGCCCATGTAGGCATCCGTTACCGGAAGGTTTTCAAGTCGTTTATTCAGGCATTCTCCCATGCCCGATATGAAGTCGCCTTCCTTTTCATCGAAATGCCATGCCCAGATTTCGCCGTCCTTAAGCCAGATGAGGCATTTGCCGCTCGGTGAAGCCGTTACCGCCAAAGGCCAGCGGACACTGTCCGGCACATCCCAGCGATCGTCAATTTCCGTATTTCCCGTCATTTCTCCGTTCTCACGGACGATCATCAGGACAGAGATCGGCGGCCATGCCTCAGATTGCGGCCAGATACAAACGCCGTAATGCCTTCCGTCCGGAAGAGTTCCGTAGCGACGATATACCAAATAATGCCGTTCGTTATGATCCGCGGAGAAGTCGTAATAAAAGTCGTTCACTTCCCAATTGTCTTTCAGCCTTGCGAATTCGATTCCTGTGCCGGGAAGCAGTTTTTCTCTTCTCCGCAGGCATTTCTGCTCTTTCGCACAGTACTCGATCGCTTCACACAGTCTTCTGTATCCGAGGATGCGATCCTTTTCCGCATCAAATGTTGCCAGTTCAATATCCCTGCATTCATTTATGTACCGTAACAGCCTGTCCACATCCGTCGTTTCAAACGAATGACCGTCTTCAACATAACGAACGAGTTCAAATTCATCCTGCGTATCCAGCGTTTCCAGAAATCGGTAATCCGATACCGGCACTTTGATCATCCGTTTTTCGAGGCCGTGGCCCCAAGAGTAAAACCTTTCATATGCGTCACGAAATGCGTCCCTGAATACCCCGTAACGGATAAAAAAACTTAACCCGGGTGCTTCGAAATAAAGCGAGACTTCATGCCGGGACAATATCCATTTCGTTTCTCCCAATCCGGTTGACCAGCGGAACATCTTCGTCTCCCCGGATTTCAACGCAAACAAAAACAGGACAAACGCCCTCATTCCGGTGTCTTCGACATCTCCCCGCTGCCTTACCTTCACCCGATAATCCCGCCGGTTGCTCTCGTCAAGGATCATGTGAAAACACGCGTACGCACCGTTGTCGCTGTCAATACTCACGGAAAGGCTGTGTCGCATCAGATCAAGTTTGCCCTTCCAGTCCTCCTGTTGATACATTTCCCACAGATCCGCTGCCATCTGCAGCATTTTCTGATCCTTCATATCCGGTACCTCCTTCCGACGGTTGTACAAAGAAAAAAGCAGCGGTCTGCCAAGCAAACCACTGCTCGTATGGGAGTAGCGAAGGGGGGATTCGAACCCTCGACACTGCGGGTATGAACCGCATGCTCTAGCCAACTGAGCTACTTCGCCGTAAAAAGTACCGTCTGTCTCCAAGCGGTACTTCGCTATTATACCATGAACAATGGCATTGTCAAGCATTTGTCGAAAAATAATTATCGAACGTTTTTGTACCGTTGTTGTGTGCCCGCGAAGCAGGCATTCCGGTGCGCACTCGTAAGATTGTTACAGTGTAAACCCAAACGGCAACAGTTCCGCCAGCGTGTGCTCCTCGTACTCAATGTCCTCGCCGGTTGCCCACAACACCTTGAATTCTGCAGCATCCGCAAACTCCGACAGCGCCTGCCGGCAAATCCCGCACGGCGGACAAGGAATCAGTTCGCCGTCCTTCGGGCCTCCCGCGATCGCGATCGCGACAAAGTCTCCTCTGCGCCTTCCGTCCGCAACGGCGGCAAAAAGAGCCGTCCGTTCCGCACAGTTCGTTGCACCGTAGGAAGAATTTTCCACATTACAGCCGCGGTAGATCTCTCCGTCCGTCGTCAGAAGCGCCGCACCGACCGCAAAGCCCGAGTACGGGCAGTAACTGTTCTCGCGCGCCTTCATCGCTTCCGCAAGCAACTGTGTGTAATCCGTCATACTAGTCCTCCACATTGCATGTGAGTTCCTTGCCGTCCGTCGTGAACACGATCGTGCCGGTTTCATCCGTCCGAAGCGTCTTCACATGAAAGTCATCCAGCAGCTCCAGGACCTTCGAAGACGGCTCACCGGCCTCATCGTCCACCTCCGACTCGCCACAGCAGATGACCGCATACGTCGGCTGTACGGCCTTCAGGAATTTCTTGTTGGTCGCATCGCTCTTGCCGTGATGGCCGGTCTTGAGAACGTCCGCGCGGATCGAGAGCGTGGAATCCATCAACTCTTTCTCCGTCGTGGAAAGCGCATCGCCCATCAGAAGAAAACTCCGGTTGCCATACGCAAAACGGATCGCGATGGAAGCATCGTTGTCCGAGCCTTCCTTCAGCGCCTTCGGTCCGGGCGCAAGCGTCTGGAATGTCGCCGTTCCGAGCGAGTACGTCGTTCCCACTTCCGGTGAAAGCCATGTGATGTTCTTCTGCTGAATTACGGTCACCATGTCCGCATAATACTCGGACTTCTCTTTCTTTGGTGAAAGCAGGACCGTGCCCACGTCAAATGTCCGCAGCACGTCCGCCATTCCACCCACGTGATCCTTGTCGCCGTGTGTGAGGATCACATACTCGAGGCGTGTCACGCCGTGGTTCTTCAGGTAGCTGACAACTTCCTCCGCGTTATGCTTGTAGCCGGCATCGATCAACATCGCCTTGCCGTCCGCGAGCAGTAAAATGGCATCCGCCTTGCCGATGGCCAGGATATGCACTTCGCATCCGGTCGCCGGAATCTCTGTCGGCTCAGACGTCGGTGTTGTGCTGCCGTTTCCGCCGTGATCGCATGCCGCAAGCGACAATACGCAGACAAGAAGCAACAGGCAGGCCGCGCCCAGCCGTATTCTTGAAATCAACTTCATTCTCTTACAAACTCCTCGTTGAAATTGCAGTATCTCCCCCAATACGGATAACCAATCACTTCAGGAAACCACTGATGATCTGCTGCTCCGCTTCCTCCTCGGTCAGCCCGAGCGTCATCAGTTTGATGATCTGGTCGCCGGCAATCTTGCCTATGGCCGCCTCGTGGATCAGTGATGCATCGAGATGATTTGCCGTCAGCTTCGGAGCCGCCGCCACCGCACCGTGGTCCATCAGGATCGCGTCGCACTCGGAATGTCCCTTGCAGCGGTTATTTCCGTTGATGTTCGAGATGAACTCCTGACGCGAATTGTCCTTCGCAACCGAGCGGGACACCAGATCAACCGCGCTGTCCTCGCCGTTCATCTCCACTGAAAAATCGGTCTTCGCATACTGGCGGTCGTGCGTCATGATCTTCTCGCGGATCACCAGGGACGCTCCGTCTCCTACCGTCGCGCGCGTCGTGCGCACGGTCGAGTCAACACCCTCGATCTGAACCGTGTCCATCTCGAGCGTGCTCCCCTCGTCGAGGTAAATGACCGTCTCCGGATTCAGGATCCGCTCGCCGGTTCCCTCGCCGGAACCATAGTGCTTCTCAACATACTTCACATGCGCATTTTTCCCGACATGGAACGTGTGAATACCGTCGTGCTCCGACGTTTTGTCCCCCGAATTGTGGATGCCGCACCCCGCGACGATCGTCACGTCCGCATCCTCGCCGATATAGAAATCGTTGTACACGCACTCCTGCAGACCCGTCTGCGAGATCACCACCGGGATGTGCACGCTCTCGCGCTTCGTCCCCGCCTTGATGATGATGTCGATGCCGGGTTTATCCGCCTTCGTCACGATATTGATATTTTCCGTGGTATTGCGCCCCGCGCCCTCACCGTTCACGCGGAAGTTGTACGCGCCCTGCGGCACCTCATGAAGGTCCGCGATCTGTGCGAAAAGCTGTTTCTGAATCGCATCCATGATCACTTACCTCCTTCCTCAATGCTCTTGCCGGCGTCCATCGTTTCATGGTGCGTCAGGCACGCGAGCGAGTCGCTCAGGATCTTCGGCAGCAGTTCCTCGCTGGCCGCCTGCTCCAGCACCTCGCCGCCCGCAATGACCACGATGCGGTCAGCGATGTTGAGGATGCGCTCCTGGTGGCTGATGACCACGACGGAGCCGTTCATCTCCTTGTGCAGCCTGTCGAAAATGCGGATCAGATTCTGGAAACTCCACAGATCGATGCCCGCCTCGGGCTCATCGAACACGGAAAATTGCGGTTTTCTCGCAAGGATCGTCGCGATCTCAATACGCTTCAGCTCGCCTCCGGAGAGGCTCGCGTTCACCTCACGGTTCACGTAATCTCGCGCGCAAAGACCGACCTCCGAGAGGTACTGGCACGCCTCGGAAGTGCTCAGCTTGCCGCCGTATGCGAGCGCCAGAAGGTCCTTCACGGTGATGCCCTTAAACCGGACCGGCATCTGGAACGCAAACCCGAGACCAAGCTTTGCGCGCTCCGTGATCGAAAGGTCCGTGATATCCTCGCCGTTGTAGAAAATACGCCCGGAAGTGGGTTTCTCAATGCCCATGATCAGGCGCGCCATCGTGGATTTGCCGCCGCCGTTCGGGCCGGTGATCGCGACAAATTCATTGTCCCCGATGGTAAGACTGACATTCTTTATAATCTCTTTCGTCTGTTCTCCGTTCTCTTCGAGAACCGAGAAACTGACGTTCCGTAACTCTAACATAATATCCTTTCCCGTGTCCGCTCCGCGGCAGTCTCTCCGCCGCATCCGCTCTCGACCGCGGACACCGCCTGCATTATACCATAGATTCCGCAACAGGGAAAGTGAGAAACCGTGAAAATAGTCTGAACAAAAAAGTCATCGACAGAAAAAAGAGGAAGAACTACTGTGCACCCCATCGGTCAAAAGACAATATTTGATTTTTCCGTCTCTCTCCTGTATAATATTTTCGTATCATCATTGCTGCGACCGCGTGGATTGCCGTTCACAGCAACAAATAGCAGTACTCTTCCAAACTAAGGAGTGTGATTTTTTCTTGGACCCTGCCTCACGACTACAACTGGCAATCATTATCATTTTACTCATCCTCTCCGCTTTCTTCTCATCCGCGGAAACGGCTCTGATGTCCGTCAACCGGATGAAAATGCGGAGTCTCTCGGATACCCGCAGAGCGGCGAGACGCGTGCTTGCGCTTCTCGACAACCAGCCCAAGCTGCTCTCTGCGATCCTCATCGGCAACAACGTCGTCAACCTCACCGCATCCGCGCTCACATCCGTGTTTGTGAGAGGTATCGGCGGGAACATTCCTCTCTCTGTCGCCACCGGCGTGCTCACGTTCCTGGTCATCATTTTCGGCGAGATCATTCCCAAAACGATCGCCGCCATCTACAGTGACCGCATCGCCATGGCGTACTCCGCGATCATCCGTGCCTACACGGTCTTCATGACACCGTTCATTTTCTTTGTCAACGTCTTCTCAAACGGTCTATTGCGCGTGCTCGGCATCGACCCGCGCAAGCGCCAGACGATCACGGAGGATGAGCTCCTCACGGTCGTGGAAGCAAGCCACGAGGACGGTGTTTTGGAAAATGAGGAGAAAGAGATGATCACGAACGTGGTCGACTTCGGAGACTCCGTGGCCAAAGATGTCATGGTTCCCCGGATCGACGTTGACTTTATCTCGACGGACATGTCCTACGACGATATTGTCGCAGCATTTCGCGCCAACAACTACTCCCGTCTTCCGGTCTACGAGACCACGCAGGACAATGTCATCGGCATTCTGTTTCTGAAGGACCTCTTCCACTACGACGGCGGACGTGAGGCGTTTGATGTGAAGACGCTCATGAGGAAGCCCTTCTACACCTACGAATTCAAGAAGACCGCGGATCTTCTCGCGGAGATGCGCAAGGATTCCTTCACCATCGCAGTCGTCCTCGATGAGTACGGGGCAACCGCCGGGATCATCACGCTCGAGGATCTTCTGGAGGAGATCGTCGGTGAGATCCGTGACGAGTACGACGCGGATGAGCAGGACCCGATCACGAAGATCTCAGACTCCGAGTTCCTTCTTGATGGCACAGCGAAACTCGACGATGTCAACGACGCCACCGGGCTCTCGCTTGAATCCGACGACTACGACTCCATCGCAGGGCATCTTTACTCCCTTCTCGAGCACATCCCCTCACAGGGCGAGAAAGCGACCGATGAAAACGGCGTGACCTACGAGGTTGTCGAAGTCGACAAAAACCGGATCGACCGCGTACGGCTGATTCTTCCCGAAAAATCTGACCAGGCAGATATCGAACGATCCCTGCCCGAGGAAACTCCGCAGGAGTGAGAATCCCCTGTTATATGCAAATCATGACCACCAGCTGAGCTGGTGGTTTCCTCTGCGGCTATAAGCCGCTGTT
>CAMKRZ010000004.1 GCA_946415315.1 uncultured Lachnoclostridium sp.
TGTACCATCTCTGATACAGAACTCTTGATGCTGTCATCTTAACTTAATGACATTGACCGATGTCGGTGCCTTTTTTTGCTTGTAGTTCAGATGTCCTGTTTACCGGTGATCCTGATACCATGCTCCGAATCGAGTGAACGCATCGTCGCCGAAGAGGCTTTTGAAAACCTCGGCCTGTTTCTGAATGGCGGCATCGTCCATGGTGACGAAGGAAAACCCGGTCCTCATCGGGAAACCGGCCGCCGTAAGAGCATCGGCGTAATCTCGCATGAAGGATTTTCCGTAGGTTTCCTCGAGGAAGAGGCAGATCATTCTTCCCAGCGTATACTCATCGCCGCGGTCCGCATGGGAAAGGTCACGGTAATCGTTGAGGAAAATGGCTTCCGCATTTTCCGGAGTCACTTTGTCCTGTACCTGGGAGGACAGATACAAACACTCCAAAGAACTCGCAAAGTCCTCGGATTTATCTGCGAGGGCGGTGAGCACTTTCTCCTCATAGTAATCGGCACAGCCCTCCAGAATGATGTCGGTATAGGTGGCGTATCGCATGGTGAGGCAGTGGGTAAGCTCGTGCACAAGAGTGCCGTAAGCGCAGAAGGAATGCCGTCTCCAGTCTGCTGTGCGGTAGGAATCGACGGAGTTCCAGATCTCTTCGCTGAGAAGGTCATAGGAGTAGAACTCGCAGGTGCTCTCAAAAGCGCAGGAAAGAAGAGCCTCGTCTTTTTTGTCCGCAAAGACATAGATGCCGACTTTCTTTCCGACAGAAATGTCGCCCCAGGGATTATAGCCGTAACGGATGGTGCAGCAGTCAACGCCTATCGGTTTTTCGCTGCAGTTGAGAAAACTCATCCCGGTTTCCTGCTCGAGAGCGTCGATGATGAGCTCCACGTTCTTGCAGAAGTCGCCGGGAAGGTCGAGATCCGTGTCGAAAAAAATGAAGCATTTGTCGCCCTCGTAGTAGCATAAGCGGTCGGTGACGGTGTGATTGTCGCGGTTTCCGCTGAGAGTGATGGGATGGCAACCGACGGTTGTGGGTCTGTCGTCATCAAGCGGAGGCTCCACATAGTATGTCGGAGTCGGCTCCGGTGTGGTCGTCAGCTCGGGAGTCGGGGCTTCCGTAGGCGCGACGGTCGGTGTGGGGCTTTCGACAGTGGGAGTTGCGGTCTCCGTCGGAGTGACGCTCTCTGTCAGGGCGGGCGTGTCCGTCGGCACAGCGGCAGCGGTCGGTGTCGTCTGTCCGGCAGAGGGCGTTTTTGTGCCGTTTTCACCGGAATTTTGCGATTCGCAGGCAAATGCCGACAGCGCAAGAAGCAGAGTCAGGACAAGAAGCAAGAGCTTTTTCATGTGTGGTTTTCTCCCTCAAAAAGAATATATACACCCGAAGAAACTGTTTTTATCCGGAATGGCGCAGGCATTCGGGTGAAAGATTATAACCGCTTTGTCACGCGGTTTTTGCGTCTGCGGCGACGCGGAAGCACGATGAAAATGACGATCACGCAGGGCAGGAACAGCGCGGTGAAAATACCTGCGCCGAGAAGCCTTGCTTTTGCGCGCACGGACCAGGAGCCGAGGAACCCGGAGGTATCCTCCTGCTTCTTAAGTGACGTGGAAGGGGTCAGCCGTGCGTACGGAGTGGGAGTCGCGTATGTTCCCGGGTCAGCGCTGCCGCCGGCGGGTGTCGGCGAAGGGGAAGGAGTCGGCGTGATGCTCGGGATCAGGTAGGAATTGTCGATGACGACGCCCTCCCCGCCCTGTGATTTCAGCATCGACGGCGGCACCAGGAAGTACGGCCACACCGCGTCAAATTCAGTCTGTGACATCGGAAATTCCGGGTTGTTGTACAGGATGCCGGCGTTTCCGACGCGGTGACCCTGGTAGAGGTACACCACGTGGCCGATGACATTTTCCCCGTGAACGTATTCGGAAGGGAGATTGTACTCCACCGTTTTCGTGAGCGTCGAGGCGTCCGCGCCGCGCGGCAGCACGATGGTGGAGTTGCGGTCGATGTAGATGAGGTCGCCGCTTCCGTCGTCGAACATCGTGCAGTAGTCGAAGAGGCCGGAGTAGTTCTCGTTCACGGCGCTCTCAATCTCTTTCATGGAAAATGCTTTGTAATTCTCAAACGCGTAGTTGATCGCAGACACGGTGTCGTCGTAGGCGGCGTCGTTGCCGGAGCAACCGAGCACGATCGCGACGACGGGCATTCCCTCACGCTCCGCGTAGGTGCACAGGGAATAGGTCTTGTCCGCCGCCTGTCCGCCCGTCTTGCCGGCGGTGGCGTACTCATATTTCTTCGTCTTGCGGATGAACTGGTGCGTCTGCGCGATCACGCGGTGTTCCTTGAGGTTGGTCTGCGGAATGTCGTACCAGCTCGACGACGTGATCTTGTTGTAAAGGGCGTTTCGCGCGAGCTCACAGGCGACAAGTCCGAGGTCGTACGCGCAGGACGTCTGCTTCGTGTTGTCGGTTCCGGTCGCGCTGGAGAAGTCGGAATTGACGGCGCCCAGCTCACTCATACGCTTGTTCATCATCTCGTAGAACGGCTTGATCTTTCCACCGCCCATTTTCTCACCGAGCGCGTACGAAACCTCGTCCGCGGAGGCAACGAGCATGGCGTAGAGAGCGTCCTGAACGGAGATGCGCTCATTTTCCACGATACCGACGCGGGTCACGTTCGTGCCGATCCCGTGGATGGCCTGGTAGGAAAATGAGACTGTGTCCGCGGGGTTCAGCGTCTCGAGGGCCAGCAGCGCGGTCACCAGCTTGGTCAGGCTTGTGGGCGAGCAGGCCTCGGTCGCGTTCTTCGCGTAGAGCACGGCGCCTGAGCCGACCTCCATGACGATGGCGTATTTGGCGCCGATCTGGGGTCCGCCCTCCAGGACGGGATCCGCGACGCCGGCCGAGGTGGGCGGAGCAAGCGTGTTGCCTGCGGGCGATGCGAGCGCAACGTTAGCCGGAATCATGCCGAAAACGGCGGTTCCGATGATCAGGAGAACCGCCGCTAACGCGAGCAATCGTTTGTTCCGTGGATATTTCAAAGGTTACCTCAGTTCTGTCCGTAGTAAGCGTTCGGGCCGTGCTTGCGAAGGAAGTGCTTGTCGAGCAGTTCCTGCTGCATGCAGGGGGCGTCACCGATCAGCATCTGGCTGTGCATCGCCATGTAGGCGAGCTCCTCGAGCACGACGGCGTTGTGAACGGCCTCGGCAGGGGAGGTGCCCCATGTGAACGGACCGTGGGAACGCACCAACACGGCGGGGATGTTGAGCGGCTCAATTCCTCGCTTTTGGAAAGTCTCGATGATGACGTTGCCGGTCTCAAGCTCGTAGTCACCGGCGATCTCCTCAGGCGTCATGTAACGCGTGCAGGGGATGTCGCCGTAGAAGTAGTCACCGTGCGTCGTGCCGCCCGCGACAATGTCGAGGCATGCCTGCGCATAGGTCGTCGCGTTGCGGCTGTGCGTGTGCACAACGCCGCGGACACCGGGCCATGCGCGGTAGAGCGCGAGGTGGGTGGGCGTATCGGAGGAGGGCTTCTTGGTGCCCTCGACAATCTTGCCGTTGAGGTCAACGACAACCATGTCGTCCACGGTCATGCCGTCGTACGACACTCCCGAAGGCTTGATGACGACGAGGCCGGACTCAGGGTCGTAGCCGGAGACGTTGCCCCAGGTGAAGGTGACAAGTCCGTATTTGGGAAGCTCAAGATTGGCTTCCAGAACGTCTTTTTTCAGTTGCTCTAACATAGATCGATCTCCTGTCTGTATTATTCATCCGGCGGGAAGAACAGTTTCGCTTCCTCGCTCGCCATGTACTGTGCGGTGGTTCCGAAAAATGCGTGCTCCCCCGCGACATGCAGGATCTTGGAGGAGTTGACGACGGCGCTGTTGATATCGTGCGTGACCATGATGATGGTCATGCCGTCGTTCCGGTTCAGTTCGCGCAACGTCTCGTAAAGCTCGGCGGCAGCGGCGGGATCGAGACCGGTGATCGGCTCGTCGAGCATGAGGATCTCATGCGCTGCCAGGAGGCTGCGGGCGAGCAGCACGCGCTGCTGCTGACCGCCGGAAAGCTCGCGGTAACTGCGGCCGGACAAGTCCTCGATGTGGAGTTTCCGGAGCACGTCGGCGGCCTGCTGTTTATCCTTCTTCGTGAAAAACGGCCACCAGCCCTTCTTGCCGAGAAGACCGGTCATGACGACCTCGCGGACCGTCGCCGGAAAATCCCGCTGCATCTCGCTCATCTGCGGCAGATATCCGATGCAACCGCTTCCCTTGCTGCAGTTGATACGGATGTCTCCTTTTAAGGGACGAAGGAGCCCGAGCATCGTTTTCATGAGCGTCGATTTGCCGGATCCGTTCTCCCCGACGATGCTCACGTAGTCGCCCGGATAAATCTCAAAATTCAGGTCCGGGATCACGGTCTGATTGTCGTACCCGAGCGACGCATGGTCGCAAATGACGATGGGTGTGTGCTTGTCGCAACAGCAATTGTCCTGCATGGAGGCCTCCGTTGTGGGAAAAATGTGAGCCCGCACGGGAAAGACCGGACGATGCTCTCGCATGCCGCGCGGCGCTCCGCGGGGCGGCTGACTCCCACGATGTCATCATACCCATTCGGGGTCCGAAAGTCAATATGAACGCATGGTTTTGGGGGCGTTTCCGAGGGTGCGGTCCGGGGAGAGAAGCGCCGTACAGCGGAGAAAACGAGCATTTTCCGAAGAAAAGAAACGGGAACCGGCGTCGCGCTCTGTGATATTTGCACACGGAAATGCGAAAAGTACCGCGAAAACACTTGCAAAAGCGCGGAAAATACGATATATTCATTTGTGTATGGGCGCTGGCATACGCTTCGGGGGAATTTGTCCGCGGCAAGCCTGCCCGGCAAATAATATGAGAAAGGAAGAAAAAGATATGTTCTGTACAAAATGTGGCAATCAGATTCCTGACGGCTCCGCTGTATGCCCGATCTGCGGCGCTCAGTTTGCAGCACCTCAGCCGGCACCTCAGCCCGTGCCTCAGGCAGCACCTGTTGCACCGGTTGCTCCGGCTCAGAAGTCGAAGAAGATCGGCAACGGCAAGCTTCCGATCATCATCGGCGCAGCTGCAGCGGTTGTTGTTCTTGTGGTAGTTCTGGTTCTCCTTCTCTCCGGTGGCCCGAAGAGCGTTGTAAAGAAGTACATTAAGAAAGAGCTTGCGGCTCAGGAAGAGCAGGCGAAAGCGGAGGAAAAAATCCTCGGTGATTACTATGACATCGTGGAAGATATGAACGATCTTACGCTTCTGAAAAACAAGTCGGCGAAGAAGAAGTTGAAGCTCGACAAGGAAAAGGAAGAAAAGGAAGTTGAGATGACCTGGGAGATCACGGACTACGAGAAGTTCGGTGATGGTGATAAGGCATTCCAGGGTCTCGTTCGTAAGCTTGAGCTGGAAGACGGCGCGACGATCAAGTCCATTTCGAAGATCGCGATTGTTGAGGTTAAGTGGTTCGATAAGAACGACAAGAAGAACGACGACAATACTACCTATCAGTATTACACCTGCGTAAAGCTTTCCGGTACCTGGTATTTCTACCAGCGCTCTTCGAAGATGAAGGGTGACGCCGAGAACGCAAAGATCCAGAAGCAGGCGAACGCGTTGGCAGAGTATCTTGAGATGGATTGGAACAAGGATGACAAGTCCTGGGTTCCGAAGTCCGGCAAGTAATCTGTTCCTGAGCGGCAGTTGCAGTTTTTGCTGACTATGTATTTGTTTACCCCGGGCCGCGCTGCGGTCCGGGGGATATTTTTAGGTATTGAGTATGAAGAGTGATAAACCCCGGAAGAAAATGTCCACGGCAACGAAGGCGCTGATCGCGATCGCGGTCGTTGCCGCCGTCCTGTCGGTGGTAACCGTAATTTTGCTGAAGACGTTGTATAATCCGCATCGCAGCTCGAAGAACGCGGCCAATGCGGCGTTTGACGCGGTCTATAAGTGTAACTTCAACGATTTCGTCGAATCGACGATCTACAATGCGGATTGCATGACAGAACTCGGCCTCACGCTTTCCGGTCAGCTTCACAATGAGATCGAGCCGTATTTCAAAGAAGTAGGCGAATACCTCAAGAACAACGAGGAATCCTATCGCCGGACCGGCACCAAAGTTACGGAGTATTCCAGGGGAGAGGAAGGGTTCACTAAGGGAATCGACCTGATCCGCGCGGAGTATGCCGATCTGTATGACGGCGCGATCGAGAAGGTTGCCCGCGCGGAGATCGAGTTTGAGTGGAGATACCGCGATGCTGACGGCAAGAAGCAGACGGGGCGCGATTCCGATGTCAGCTGGAGCATCTGCGTGAAAGGAAAATGGTACGCAGTTCCGAGCGTGGACGAGAACTCCGAGGCGTACCAGGCGGCGCTGAATCTTGCGGATCTTGCGGAACTGGGCGAGGAGTGAGAACGCTTTTCGGCACGGAGGGCCTGCGTCCGACGGCCGAAGTGCTGAGATGATGCAAAAACCCCGAAGATGAGCCGTTTTCCGCATTTTTCGGAAAATGTGTCCGACAATCCGTATTTTCCCCGTAAAAATGGCGAAAAACCGCGGTTTTCCTTGTGTTTTGGCACATTTTTGCTTGACTTTGCAGGCGTTTCCGTTTATAACTGAACTGTGAGTATGATTTGCGGCTGCGCCCTGCGCGAAACCGCCGCAAACCATGGAGATATCATAATATCACAGGAGGAACGACGTAATGAATAAGACAGAATTGGTTGCAGCTATTGCTGAGAAGGCCGGCGTTAAGAAAGAAGACGCTAAGAAGATGGTCGATGCGTTCATCGGAACCGTTACCGATACGCTTGTAGCTAAGAAGAAGGTTGTCCTTGTTGGTTTCGGTACCTTCGAAGTTAGCGAGAGACCTGCTCGTACGGGACGCAATCCCGCTAACGGCGAGACGATCAAGATCAAGGCTTCCAAGCAGCCGAAGTTCAAGGCCGGCAGCGCTCTGAAGGATGCTGTTAACAAGAAGAAGAAAAAGTAATTGTTAACGAGTGCCTTGTTGCATAAAGAAATCATCGTGGGCCGGTCGGTTGCTGACCGGCCCACTTGTTCATCCGGAGACGACTTGTCCTGATGGCGAAAGCGGCAGGGGAGGCGCGGTTCGGGACGGTTCGGACGGACCGCCCGACGGATGAAACGTATTATCGTGCGGAGGAGATACCATGCGGCTTGACAAATATCTGAAGGTTTCGCGGCTGATCAAGCGGCGCACGGTCGCCAACGAGGCGTGCGACGCCGGGCGTGTCACGGTCAACGGAAAAGTTGCCCGCGCCTCCCTGGAGGTGAAAGTCGGGGACGTCATTGAGATCGGGTTCGGCAACAAGGAAGTGAAGGTTGAAGTGACTTCCGTTGCGGAGACCGTGCGCAAGGACGAGGCGAAGGAGTTGTTCCGTTACCTGTAGGAGACAGAAGACATGAAGAAGGGACTTGTTCCGAAAAATCACAAGCTTGCGAAGAGATCCGTCTCGGTTCTTCTCCTGCTGGTTCTGGTTGCCGGGATCAGCGCGGCGTTCATCATTTTGCGAAATGATGCGAGGGATGAATATGACCGGAAAGTTCGGGAGAAGGAGAGGCTCATCCGGCTGAAAGCGCAGGAGGAGGTTCGCTCCGAGGAGATCGAGCAGTACCGGGCGTATGTCAAGACGCGCGGTTACATGGAGGAGGTTGCCCGCGAGGTGCTGGGACTGGTGTACAAGGATGAGATCCTGTTCCGCGCGGATGACGGCACCGGTGTAACCCCGACGGCAACCCCGACAGAGAAGCCGAAAGAATAAGGGAGGTTTCCATGGAAACGGAGGCGCTGCGCAGAGTTCGGGAAATGACGGAGCGGAAGAAGCTGGTGGAGCCGGGGACCGGCATCGTGGTCGGATTTTCCGGCGGAAGTGATTCGCTGTGCCTTCTTGTGATGCTCGAAGAGTTGTCGCGGGAAATGGAACTGTCCGTCACCGCCGTGCATGTGAACCATGAGATCCGCGGCGCGGAGGCGGAGCGCGACGAAGCGTTCTGCCGGGCATTTTGCGAGAAGAGAGGGATACCGCTTCGCGTGGTCACGGTGGATGTACCGGCGTACGCGAAAGAGCAGGGAATCGGCGTGGAGGAGGCCGGGCGGATCGTCCGGTACCGCGCGTTTGAGAGCGTGGCCGCGGAGGTGGGCGCGTCGTGTGTCGCGGTTGCGCACCATGCCGACGACCGGGCGGAGACGATCCTGCTGCACCTCATGCGCGGCAGCGGTCTTCGCGGACTGACGGGCATCTCGATGGACAGCCGTCCCTTCTCGGATCCGAACCTGCGGCTGATCCGACCGCTTCTCGCGCTGCACAAGGACGAGATCCTTGCCGATCTCGCGCTTCGCGGCGAGGAGTACTGCTTAGATGCGACGAACCGCGACGACGACGGGGACCGGAATTTTCTGCGAAACCGCGTGATGCCTCTTCTGGCAGCCCGCAACGCGGGGGCGGCCCGCAATATTTCGAAGGCGGGCGAGCGGCTGGAGGCGGTTCGCGAGTACCTGGAGGAGAGGACGGACGAGGCGTGCGCGGCCGTGATCGACGAGGGCGAGAGGAGGCTTCTTTGCGAGGATCTCCTGGCGCTTCCCGAGGTGCTCCGGCCGGAGGTTGCGCTCCGTTATCTGGAGCTTGTGTGCGGACACCGCAAGGATCTTGCGGACACGCACGTGGCGATGCTTCTGCGGCTGTGCGAGGGGCGCGTCTCGGCGCAGGCGGATTTTCCGCACGGCGTGACGCTGCGGCGCGGTTACCGCGAGATCGAGCCCGCTCAGGACATCATCGCGGCGTTCGGCGGACGGCATGAGATCACGCGCCGGGAGATCGAGCGCGGTGTGAAGGTAACGTTCTTCGGAGCGCGGCGGATGACGCTGACGTTTTCCGTAACCGACGCGGAAAATTGCTCTGATTTTTCGAAAGACCCGTATACGAAATGGTTTGATTATGATACAATGGGCAAGGCTTGCGTCGTGCGTGCGAGACGCCCCGGAGACCGCATCGCGATCACGCGGGACGGGCGGTCGGCGCGCGTGCAGGACGTGTTCGTGAACAGCAAAGTGCCCCGCGAGCGGCGGGACGAGATCCCGCTTGTGATGCTGGCGGACGAGTCGGAGGTCCTGTGGATCCCCGGCGTGCGCGGCAGCGAGCGCTTTCGGGTGACTGAGGACACGAAGCGTGTGCTGATCGTGAAACTGACGGAGGAGAGCGGCGAATGAGAGCCGTCGCTTTTGGATAGCAGCTGACGTGATTACGGAGGCAAATATGGAAACAGTCGAAACAGTCAGTGTGATGATTTCGGAGGAAAGACTTCTTGCGCGGGTGCGTGAGATGGCGGAGCAGATTACGGCGGACTTTGCGGGCTGTGATGAGCTGAAGCTCGTGTGCATTCTCAAGGGAAGCGTGTTTTTCACGACGGAACTTGCGAAGAGGATCAACCTGCCGATCAAGCTGGATTTCATGTCGGTGTCGAGTTACGGCGACGACATGGAGAGTTCGGGGCGCGTGCGGATCGTCAAGGATCTTGACGAGACCATTCGCGGGCAGAACGTGATCGTTGTTGAGGACATCGTGGATTCGGGACGGACGCTTGCATTCCTTCTCGAGATGCTGAGAAGCCGCCAGCCGGAGACGCTTCGGCTGTGTACGCTGCTCGACAAGCCTTCGCGGCGGGTCACGGATGTGAAGGTGGATTACACGGGGTTTGAGATCCCGGATGAATTTGTCGTGGGATTCGGGCTGGATTATGCCCAGAAATATCGCGCGTTGCCGTTCATCGGCAAATTAAGCATTACCGACTGTGGGGAGGATGAATGAAGAAAAGCAACAGATCGATGCGGGGGTACGCATTTTACTTTATGCTACTCGCCATCTTTATCATCGCCATGATCTATTCCGGTCTGGCGGACAGAAATGATACACAGTATTCCTTCACGCAGTTCAGCGATCTGCTGAAGGAAGGCAAAGTGGATACCGTGTATATCACGCCCAACGAGGAGGTACCGACCGGCCGGATCAAGGTGCTGCTGAAGGACGGGAGTTTCATTTCGTTCAATGCGACCGATATCACGCGAATTGAGCAGTACGCGGAAGCGACGCCCGAGGTCAAGGTCGTTGTCCTTGAGGTGGACAAGCCGAGCTGGTTCTGGACGCTGGTGTTCCCGTACTTAGTCATCCTGATCGCCGTGATCTTGGTGTTCATGGTGCTCGGACATTCGCTCGGCGGAGGAAGCAACTCACAGGTGCTGAACTTCGGCAAGAGCAGGGCGCAAATGACCGACGGCAAGGATAATCCGATAACATTCAAGGATGTCGCCGGACTGCAGGAGGAGAAGGAGGAGCTTCAGGAGGTTGTCGATTTCCTCGCGAATCCGAAGCAGTTCATCCGTGTCGGCGCGCGAATCCCGAAGGGTATCCTGATGGAGGGCCCGCCCGGTACCGGCAAGACACTCCTCGGCAAGGCTGTAGCTGGCGAGGCCGGTGTGCCGTTCTTCTCGATCTCCGGTTCGGACTTCGTGGAGATGTTCGTCGGTGTCGGCGCTTCGCGTGTGCGAGACCTGTTCGCGACGGCGAAGAAAAATGCGCCGTGCATCATTTTCATCGATGAGATCGATGCCGTGGCAAGACGCCGTGGCGCCGGTTTGGGCGGCGGTCACGACGAGCGCGAGCAGACGCTCAACCAGCTCCTCGTGGAGATGGACGGCTTCGGTGTCAATGAGGGAATCATTGTTCTCGCGGCGACGAACCGCGTGGACATTCTCGATCCGGCGATCCTGCGTCCGGGTCGTTTCGACCGCAAGGTCATGGTCGGTCGTCCTGATGTGAGGGGGCGTCTGGAGATCCTGCGCGTGCATGTGCGCAACAAGCCGCTCAGCGAGGATGTCAACCTTGAGCACATCGCCCGTTCGACGGCAGGATTTTCCGGAGCCGATCTGGAGAACCTGATGAACGAGGCTGCGATCACGGCAGCGAAGGAAAATCGTGCATTTATCAATTATGAGGATGTCAAGAAGGCGCTGATCCGCGTGGGCATCGGAACCGAGAAGAAGAGCCGGATCATTTCCGATAAGGAGAAACGCATCACCGCGTACCACGAGGCCGGTCACGCAATCCTGTTCCACGTGCTTCCGGATGTCGGACCTGTCTATACCGTGTCGATCATTCCGACCGGTACCGGCGCGGCGGGCTATACGATGCCGCTCCCGGGCGAGGACGAGATGTTCCACACGCGCGGCGAGATGCTGCAGGAGATCATCGTGAGCCTCGGCGGACGTGTCGCGGAATCGCTTGTCTTCGAGGATATCACGACCGGTGCGAGCCAGGATATCAAGCAGGCGACTCACATGGCGCGCGCGATGGTGACCAAGTACGGATTCTCCGATGTGCTCGGTCCGGTCAACTACGATGTGGATGAGGACGAGGTCTTCATCGGCCGCGATTACGGACATACGAAGAGCTACAGCGAGTCCGTAGCGAACCGCATCGACGACGAAGTTCGCCGGATCATCGACGAATGCTACGCCGAGGCGCAGCGCATCGTCGGCGAGCACCGCGGCATACTCGACCGCTGTGCGGAGCTCCTGCTTCAGAAAGAGCGCATCACCCGCGAGGAGTTTGAGGCGCTGTTCGGGATCGAGCCCGAGGAAGTGCCCCAGGTGACGGAGATCACGCTGGACGGCGAAGAGTGATGGAAGACTTGATCTTTTGAACGATAATGACAAATAGAGCAGTGCCGTTCCGGCAGGCGGACACAACCGAAGACGGGTTTGAAAGAGCCTGAAAATACCGGAATTGTGCACAACGACGGAAAAGTAGCAAAAACAGCGCTGTATTTTGATATGATATAGACACATTGACGAAAGGCCTCCGTCAAACTGCACAAAAAGAAATTTACGTTTTTGTAATGTTTGTGCACACGGCAGAGCACATCGATGGTATTATAATGGACGTAAACCCCAATACATTATAGTTTTTGCTACACCCCAAGTAACAAAAATACCTTCTCCGGAAGCAGCCCCTGTAGAAATGCAGGGGCTGTTTTCTTGCGCGCAAGCGAGGACATTCTGCCGACGGAGTCGGCGATCAATCCCGAGCCCGTCATGGAAACGTGATTCCAATGAGGGGCGCGGGATTGATCGGGAGCGAACGCAGTTCGCGGCAGAATGTCCGAGCGCACGTTCATTGAGCGGACGAAGTCCGCGATGTGCGCGCAAGTGGAGCAGACGAAGTCTGCGGTGCGTGGTCCGAGCGCACGTTCATTGAGCGGACGAAGTCCGCGAAGTGCCGCGCAAGCGCACGTTCATTGAGCGGACGAAGTCCGCGAAGTGCCGCGCGAGCGCACGTTCATTGAGCGGACGGAGTCCGCGATGTGCGCGCAAGTGGAGCGAACGCAGTTCGCGGCAGAATGTCCGAGCGCACGTTCATTGAGCGGACGAAGTCTGCGAAGTGCCGTGCAAGTGGAGCGGACGGAGTCCGCGCCTCGCAGTCCTCGCTTGCGCCCAAGCGGCGAGCACACTTCCGCTCCGTTTCCACCCTCATTTTCCGCTTCTTCTCCCTGTCTTTATTCTGGTTGACAATAAAGAGGAAAACCATTATACTATCTATGCCGTGCAACCGGGGAGATAGCGGTGCCCTGTACCTGCAATCCGCTACAGCAGGGGTGATGATGTGCCGAGGGGCGTCCGATTTGGAGCTGCCCGTAGTAAGTAACGTTGAAGTTTGGGCCTCGCGCGATGGGAATTTGTGAACCGTGTCAGGGTAGGAATACAGCAGCACTAAGCGAAACCTCTCATGCGCCGCGAGTACACCTGGACCGAGTCAACTGCTATGGTAACGTCCGGAAAGGCGTTTCGACGCACTTCGCACGGCTTTTGTATTGGTGATTGCCTTTCATGGGGAGAGGAGAGTAGCATGTTACTGACAACGACCGCCAAAGTCAATGCAGTAAAGAAACTGTTCCGCGCGAAGCAGTATGATGAGGCGCTCGAGATTGCCGAGAAGATCAATCCCGAGAAGGTCTCCTCCGTGTATGATCTGTCGACGATCGCGGAAGTCTACATGAAGAAAGGGCGTTATCAGGACGCCAAGGATCTGTATATGGAGATGTACGGCCGGAACAAAACCCACAAGGTTATGACCGGCCTGATTGAGATTTGCCTGAAACTCAAGGAGCCCAAGGAAGCGGAGCAGTATCTCCGCGAGTTCCGCCGCATGGAGCCGGACAATCCGGAGCGTCTAGTATATCGCTACCGTGTTGACTGCATGCTCGGCAAGGAGCCGGAGTTTCTGATCAAGAGCCTCTCCAAGTTGAAAAATGAAGAGTATACGGACGTCTGGGCCCTCGAGCTGGCCAAGGCGTATTACAAGAATAATGACCGCGAGGCCTGCGCGAAGGAATGCCGACAGATCCTGCAGTATTTTCCGGATTCCGAGGTTGCAGCGAAGGCTCGCGTGCTTTTTGATGCATGCGTGACGGAGGAGGAGCCGGTGGCAGCGCCCGAGACACCTGACGAGAGCGTTGACACGACGGCGATGGCGGAGTCCCTGATGGAGGACGTGAGTGCCCTTCTCGAGGAAAATGCCCGCGCCGAAGCGGTGGCGAACGAGTCTCTCGACGAGAAGTCCATCGCACAGGCGACCCCGGCGCATTCGGAGCCGTACCTTCGCACACCCGAATTCCTGTCGCTTCATCAGCCGGCAGGAGAGGATCGCTCGCTGTTCGGAGAGATCGATCTCACGGAGAAAGCACCGGAGAGCGAAGACTCCGCAGCAAAGGAAGTATCGGAGAAGGTTGACGAAGAGGTGCAGGCGATTTCCGCGGAAGTCGAGGAGACGGCGCAGGAGGAGATCGCAGCGGCAGAGGAATTTGCCGAGGAGAAATTCGAGGCAGCGGAAGAGGTCGTCGGCGAAGCCGAGACGACCGCGGCCGGGATCGCGGATTCCTTCGAGGCGCTTCGTGAGTCGTACGTGCTTCCCGAGGAGTTGGAAGGCAAGATCGACCGCGTATTTTTCGACGATGATGACGACGATGACGATTTTGACGACGAGGAGTTCGAAGACGAGTACGAGGACGATGCGGACAGCGTGACAGCGTCCGGGGAAACTGTCGAAGATGCCGGATCCGATGAGGATGAGGAAGTCGAAGACGAGGCCGAAGAGGACGAAGAAGACAACGAAGACGATGATGACGATGAACTGGTAGTCGTCGGAGCCTACGGCGGGGAAGACGCCGGAGCCGATGAGGATGCAGAGGAATCCGAAGAGGAAGATGATGCAGCGGAATCGGAGGAAGAAGACGAGGCGGACGAAGAGTCCGTGAGCGACGAGAGTGTTGACGCGGACGGCGCTGAGGACAGCGACGACGAAGAGACTGACGACGCGGAAGAGACTGACGACGCGGAAGAGACGGACGACGCTGCGGAAACCGAAGATGCGGCTGACGACGGCGAGGACGATTTTGACGAGGAAGAGCTTGACGAGTTCGACGATGATGATCTCGATGATCTCGAAGCGCTCGACGGAGTCGATGATGACGACTTCGAGGATGAGTTCGACGACGAGGATTACGACGATCTCGACGAGTTTGACGACGACGAGGACTTTGACGAGGAGGATTCCGAGGAAGCCTCCGACGGCGATAACGTCGATGAGGATGAGGCCGACGACGATGACGACGCCTGCGACGAAGAGAATTTTCCGGAGGAGGAATCCGGGGAACTGAGCGCGGAGGACGTTGTGTTCGCGCCGAGCGACAAGGCCGATGAGGAGCTTGAGGCAGTGGCGGAGCGACTCGGAAACGAAGTCTGCAACGCGACGGCGGAAGTAACCGGCGGCGAAACGGATGATGAAAGCGACGAGAAGAAGATGGCGGACACGCAGGTGGTTCCCTGTGTGAAGGAGAAACCGGAAATTCCCGACGAGGACATGGAGAAGATGCTGTTCAATCTGCTGAAGGACATCGGAGGCAAGGAGAGCAAGTAAGAACAGTTGCCCGGTAAGCGGGCATGGGGATATCTTATACAGTTTGGAGGACAGTCGGGTTGCCTGACGGAACACTGACGGAACAGTATGAATCGATATATCATTAACGGCGGCAAGCCGTTGCACGGGGAAGTGGTCATCGGCGGCGCGAAAAATGCGGCGCTTGGCATCATTGCCGGTGCAATTCTGACGGACGAGCCGGTCACCATTGAGAATTTGCCGGATGTCAGCGACATCAACGTTCTGCTGGATGCGATCGAGGGGATCGGCGCGACGGTGGAGCGCATCGATTCGCACAAAGTTGTGATCTGCGGCAAGACGATCTCATCGGTGGTTGTCAATTCGGAAGTCATACAGAAGATTCGCGCATCCTATTATCTGCTCGGTGCGCTGGTGGGCAAGAAGGGACGCGCACAGGTTGCGATGCCGGGAGGATGCGAGATCGGTGCAAGACCGATCGACCAGCATTTGAAGGGTCTTCGCGCGCTCGGAGTCAAGTGCGACGAGAACGAGGATGAGAACTGCATTTATGCCAACGTGACGAACCTTCACGGCAACGGCATTTTCCTCGACGTAGCGAGCGTCGGAGCGACGATCAACATCATGCTTGCGGCAGTTCTCGCCAAGGGCACGACAACAATTGAAAATGCGGCCAAGGAGCCTCATATCGTTGATGTGGCGAACTTCCTGAACAGTATGGGAGCCCGCATCAAGGGCGCCGGAACCGATGTGATCCGCATCTACGGCGCGGAGTCACTGCACGGCACGGAGTATTCCATTATTCCCGATCAGATCGAGGCCGGCACGTTTATGTGCGCGGTTGCGGCGGCGAAGGGCGATGTCACGCTTCGCAACGTCATCCCTCGCCACCTGGAGGCCATCTCGTCCAAGCTGGAGGAGATCGGCGTGACGGTCGAGGAGCTGGACAGCGGTACCGATGTCCGCATCGTGGCGGATCCGCAGACCCGCCTCGGAGCGTCGACGGTCCGCACCCGCGTGTACCCGGGCTTCCCGACGGACATGCAGCCGCAGATCACCGTTGTTCTGATGCTCGGCAGCGGCAACAGTACCGTCACGGAGAACATTTTCGAGAACCGCTTCCGCTATGTGGAAGAGCTTCGGAAAATGGGAGCCGACATTGCGGTGAAGGACAATACAACCGCGAAGATCCGCGGAGTGGAGTCTGTTCACGGGGCGGATATTGAAGTGCCTGATCTGCGCGCCGGCGCGGCGCTGACGATCGCGGCCCTGGCGGCAGGCGGAAAGACTGTTCTCGACCGGATCGATTACATCGAGCGCGGATACGAGGACTTTGACGGAAAACTGCGTGGAATCGGCGCAGACATTAGAAAAGAGACAATCGTATAACTTTGACGGGAAACGGAACCGCTGGCACGCCGGCGGTTTTCGGTATGATAAAGACATTTTACGGAGGATATTGACGTTATGGAAAAGCGCTTGTTTACCTCGGAATCGGTAACGGAAGGGCATCCCGATAAAATCTGTGACCAGATCTCGGACGCCGTGCTGGACGCTATGCTTCGGCAGGATCCGATGAGCCGCGTCGCCTGTGAGACGGCCATCACGACCGGCCTGGTGCTGGTGATGGGTGAGATTACGACCAACGGATATGTAGATATTCAGAAGACCGTGCGCGACACGATCCGCGAGATTGGGTACACGCGTGCCAAATACGGTTTTGACGCCGACACCTGCGGCGTGATCGTGGCGCTCGACGAGCAGTCGGCGGACATCGCGATGGGTGTCAACAAGGCGCTGGAGGCGAAGCAGGACGGTTCCGCGGACGCCGGCAGCCGCATGGAGGATACCGATGTCGGTGCCGGTGACCAGGGTATGATGTTCGGTTACGCGACGAACGAGACTCCCGAGCTGATGCCGTATCCGATCAGCCTTGCGCACAAGCTTACGAGAAAACTTGCCGAGGTTCGCAAGAACGGAACGCTTCCGTACCTTCGTCCGGACGGCAAATCGCAGGTGACGGTCGAGTACGACGAGAACGGCAAGCCGGTGCATCTGCACGCGGTTGTTCTCTCGACCCAGCACGATCCGGATGTGACGCAGGAGCAGCTTCACGCGGATGTACGCAAATACGTGCTTGATCCGGTTCTGCCGGCGGAGATGGTGGACGACGATACCTTATTTTACATCAACCCGACCGGCCGGTTCGTCATCGGCGGACCGAACGGTGACTCCGGTCTCACGGGCCGCAAGATCATCGTTGACACGTACGGCGGATACGCTCGTCACGGCGGCGGCGCATTTTCCGGCAAAGACTGCACGAAGGTAGACCGTTCCGCGAGCTACGCGGCGCGCTATGTCGCGAAAAATGTCGTGGCTGCCGGCCTTGCCGACCGCTGCGAGGTTCAGCTGTCCTATGCGATCGGCGTGGCCGAGCCGACCTCTGTCATGGTGGACACCTTCGGCACCGGCAAACTCTCTGACGTGGAACTGACGAAGGTCGTCCGCAAGGTCTTTGACCTCCGTCCGGGCGGCATCATCAAGATGCTCGACCTGCGTCGTCCGATCTACAGGCAGACTGCGGCGTACGGACATTTCGGCCGCACGGATGTCGATCTGCCCTGGGAGAGAACGGACCGGGTGGAGGAGCTGCGGAAGTACGCTCAGTAAGGCCCGAAAGCGAAGAGTTGATAACGTTGATACCCAAGTGTCTGCCGGAATGCAATTCCGACGGACACTTGAACTATGTATATGCCATGAAAGGGGACGGTCGTGGGAGCAGGCGCGGAAACTGACGTGAAACAACCACTGGTGAGCGTTATTATTCCTGTTTATAATACGGAACGATATGTGCGGGAAGCGTTAGACAGTGCGATCGGACAGAGCTACCGGAATCGGGAGATCCTCGTGGTTGACGACGGGTCTACGGATGCTTCCGGCAGCATCTGTGACGAGTACCAAAAACGTGATCGGAGAGTTCGCGTGATCCATCAGGGGAAACGAGGGGTGAGCGAAGCCAGAAACACCGGCATGAGAACGGCGACGGGGAAGCTGATCGCGTTTCTGGATTCGGATGACCGCTTCCATCCGGAAATGATCGAAGCGATGGTTCGGGAGATGGAGCGGAACAACGCCGACATTTCCATATGTTATGCTACCAGAAAGACACGGACAAAGAGGGTCTCGTCAGTTCCGGCAAACGTGTATATTTCCAAACAAGGGTTTCATTTTCTGCTGGAATCCAGGATATCCCCCTGCCTCTGGAATAAAGTGTTTCGCAGGGAACTCTGGGACGGGATCGAATTTTCCGAAGGTCGATACTATGAGGATGTGGCGGTTCTCTTTGAGCTGATCCTGCGGGCGAAACGGATCTGCTTGATTCGGGACTGGCTTGGATGTATCGGATCTATCAGCCCCTCTGTCGCATAAGAGCGACGCTCAGAGAGCGGTACAGGATTCAATCCCGGTCGCTGACGATCCATTTCAAAAAAACGTGAAGTGACCGGTAAACGGCTGAAAGCGAAGCGACACCGGCCACGCGGGAGCAGCGGTTTCCTAATACTTGCTTTTTGGGCCGATATATGCTACAATCACTCCGTGTGACCAAAAAGTAACGGCATTTTCCGCCGTATAACAGCGATTAGACAGGAGGACTTCCTGCCCGGCCCGGAAGGCTGCCGGAGCGGGAGTCAATAGAATATATAAGATGAATTCGTCCGAAAAAAAAGTGAGGCCGATGCGCAAGTTCTTCGGCAAGGAGCATTGGATCGGAGTGGCCCTTTTTCTGGCACTCTATGACATTGTTGTTGTGTCCATGAGTTATTTTGTGGCTTTATGGCTTCGCTTTGATTGTCGTTTTACAGAGATACCGAAAGAATATTTGAGCGCATGGAAGCATTTTACGCCGGTCTATATCGTATTGGCGATAATGTGCTTCTATTTGTTGCGTTTGTATAAGAGTATTTGGCGCTTTGCGAGTTACAGCGAGCTGTTGAGAACGATCATTGCGTCAATGATCACGACAGCGATCCATACGGTCGGCATTACCCTGATGATTCGGCTGTATTTTGACACGTACAAGGTGAAGCGAATGCCGATTTCCTACTATGTTATCGGCGCCGTTATCCAGTTCTGCCTGATCCTCGGCGTGCGTTTTGCATATCGCTTCTTCCTGTTGATCAAGACAGAGACGCGTATCGGAAAGCCTAAGGGTGTGAGCTATAACATCATGGTGATCGGAGCCGGGCAGGCGGGACAGATGCTTGTCCGTGAGATCAACGGGGCGAAGGAAGTCGGTGACCGCGTTGTGTGTATCATCGATGACAATAAGAATAAGCAGGGACGCTATATCGACGGAGTTCCTGTAGTGGGCGGCCGCGAGAATATTCTCGAGGCCGTAGAGCATTATCAGGTACAGAAGATTTTCCTTGCCATTCCTTCCGTGAGCATGGCGGAGCGCAGGGATATTCTTACCATATGTCAGGAGACGGACTGCGAGCTGAAGAACCTGCCGGGCATGTTCCAGCTTGTCAACGGTGATGTTTCGGTTTCCAGTCTGAAAAATGTGTCCATTGAGGACCTTCTCGGACGCGATCCGATCCGGGTCGATATGGGCGAGGTGTTCGCGTTCCTCCACGGCAAGACAGTGCTTGTCACGGGTGGCGGTGGATCCATCGGAAGCGAGTTGTGCCGACAGGTCGCCGAGCATCATCCGAAGCGGTTGATCATTTTCGATATCTACGAGAACAATGCTTACAGCATTCAGCTTGAGTTGAGGGAAAAGCATCCGGAGCTTGACCTTGTCACGCTGATCGGTTCCGTGCGCGACTCCCGGAAAATGTTCCAGGTTTTCGAGCAGTACAAGCCTGACGTTGTTTATCACGCAGCGGCGCACAAGCACGTCCCCCTCATGGAGGACAGCCCCTGCGAGGCGATCAAGAACAATGCCATCGGCACGTACAAGACCGCGTACGCCGCGATGGTTCACGGCTGCAAGCGCTTCGTGCTCATCTCCACCGACAAGGCGGTAAATCCCACCAACATCATGGGAGCGTCGAAGCGTCTCTGCGAGATGATCATTCAGAGTTTCGACGCGAAGATCAAGGAGGGAAAGGCAGCGGAGATCCCCCAGCTCTTCACGCATTACACGAAGACCCGCGGCGGCAAGGAGAAACTGAACCTCGAAGCCAACGCCGACTTCTTCCGCAATATTAAGACCGAGTTTGTGGCGGTCCGTTTCGGTAACGTTCTCGGATCCAACGGAAGTGTCATTCCGATCTTCAAGAAGCAGATCGAAAAGGGCGGACCGGTTACGGTTACGCATCCTGACATTATCCGGTATTTCATGACGATACCCGAAGCGGTCAGCCTTGTTTTGCTTGCCGGCACGAACGCCGGCGGCGGCGAGATCTTTGTGCTCGACATGGGCAGCCCCGTGAAGATCGATACGCTGGCGCGCAACCTGATCCGCCTCTCCGGCCTGAAGCCGGACGAGGACATCAAGATCGTATACACCGGACTTCGTCAGGGCGAGAAGCTGTACGAGGAAAAACTCATGGCGGAGGAAGGCATCCGAAAGACGGAAAATGAGAAGATCCACATCGGATGTCCGATCAAGTTCGACATCGACAGCTTCCTTGATGATCTTGACGACCTGATGGATGCGGCATACGCAAACAGCAGAGACATCAAAAGACTGGTTGCCGGCATGGTGAACACGTACCATCAGGAGGGTGTTGACGCCATCAAGAGCGAGACGTACCGGTTGCTGATGGAGGAAGCCGGGGATGCAGCGGAGAGCGGTACCGTAGTGTCGGTCGATTGATGACAGGTTTTCCGATTCGAAAGGCCGGGATGTCAGCCTGATATCCGAGGCATAGGAATTATAAACAGAGATAGCAGGGATGAAACGTGATGAATAACTTTTTGTCGGACCCCCGATTTGCAGGGATTCAACCGTTTGAGAAAAAACTGTGGCTCGCCACGCCGACAATGCACGGCGACGAGCAGAAATGGGTGGATGATGCCATCCGGACCAACTGGGTTTCCACGGTAGGAGCGAACATCAACGAGGTGGAGCGTCAGATCGCCGATTATGTCGGCGTACAATACGCAGTTGCCCTTTCCGCGGGAACGGCGGCGTTGCACCTTGCAACGAAGCTTGCGGGAGAGAAACTGTACGGACAGGCGCGCCCCAACGAGGGTACGCTGGCAGGCCATAAGGTCTTCTGCAGTGATGTGACGTTTGACGCGAGCATCAATCCGGTCGCGTATGAGGACGGAGAAGCCGTATTTATCGATACGGAGGCTGACACCTGGAATATGTGCCCGAAGGCTTTGGAGAAAGCGTTCGAGATTTATCCGGAAGTTAAGCTGATCGTCGTGGCGCACCTCTACGGAACGCCAGGCAAGATGGACGAGATCAAGGCGATCGCCGATCGGCACGGAGCGCTGATCGTGGAGGATGCCGCGGAGAGTCTCGGCGCGAGATACAAGCTGAACGGCGAGTGGGTTGAGACCGGCGCGCTCGGCAACTACAACTGCATTTCGTTTAACGGCAATAAGATCATCACCGGTTCCGCCGGCGGCATGTTCCTCACGAACTCCAAGGAGGACGCGGACAAAGTCCGCAAATGGTCCACGCAGTCCCGCGAGGCGGCTCCGTGGTACCAGCATGAGGAAGTCGGCTACAACTACCGGATGAGTAATATTGTAGCGGGAGTTGTCCGCGGACAGATCCCTTATCTGGATGAGCATATTGCACAGAAAAAAGCGATCTACGAGCGCTACAAAGAAGGTCTGGCAGACCTTCCCGTGAAGATGAATCCTTTCGATGCCGCAAAGAGCGAGCCGAACTTCTGGCTTTCCTGCATGATCATCGATGAGGACGCCATGGCGCCGATGGTGCGCGGCGAGCAGGATTACCTGTACGTACACGAGAGCGGCAAGAGTTCGCCTCATGAGATCCTGGATGCAATTGCCGCGTTTAACGCGGAAGGCCGTCCGATCTGGAAGCCGATGCACATGCAGCCGATCTACCGGACGCACGCGTTCATCACGGTGGAGGGCAACGGCCGCGGCAAGAGCAACGCTTACATTGCGGGCAGCGGCATCGATGTCGGCGCAGACATTTTCCGAAGAGGACTGTGCCTGCCGAGCGACAATAAGATGACGGCGGAGCAGCAGGATCGGGTGATCGAGATCATCCACAGAGCGTTCCGGTAATCCGCGGGGAAGAGGAATCCGAAATGACGAAACTGGACAAGGAAATGTCCCGGCTGAGTCTTGTGGCAGAGGAGAGCGGACTTTCGCTTTATGAGTATCGGCCGACGCTGTTTAGACCGCTTCTGGTCCATTTTCAGCCGATGCCGTTTGTCCGCAGGTGCAGGTACCTGAAGGAGTACCTTCACAAGGGGCACTATCGGGTGTACTACCTGCTGGATCCGGACAGAATCCCGCTCGGGTTCTGTGTGGTCACACCGGGTGGAAGAGGACTGAAGTGTTCCGCGAAGAACGATATTATCCTCGGACCTTACTACGTTGATAAAGCCGCGCGGGGCAACGGGTACGCCAAAAAGATCATCCGCATGGTTCTGGACAACTATCCGGAACAGTATGAATGCGCATATGACTGGATCCTGAAAGGCAACATTCCGTCCGTACGGGCATCCGAGAGCTGCGGTTTCCTTCCGGTTTCGGATCTGAACATCGTCGGAATGATGAGGAAACCGGTTCTGACACAAGACGGAAAATACACGTTGTACCGGTATTGTAAAGCACAGCAGGCCGGTTTGTGAGTTGCCCTTTAAACACAAGGTTACGTTGAAGAGGAGCGTACGAATGAAGACTGTACTGGATTATTTGGAAAAAACTGGCAAAGAGTATCCCGACAAAGCAGCGTTTGCGGACGTAACGTCAGAGATCTCTTTCTCGGAATTGATTCAGGAAGGTCGGATTGTCGGCACCGCTCTTGCAAAATATGTGGCAGGCGGAACCGTCGTTCCGTTCTATATGGACAAGAGCACCGTGACCATAACGGGGTTCATCGGAGCGGTTTATGCGGGCTGCGCGTATTCGCAGATCAATCTCCGCCATCCTGCCGCGCGGATCGCAGCCATGCTTGAGCTGTTGCAGTCGCCGGTGGTCGTGACCGACCGGGAGCATGTCGGGGAACTGGAAAAGATCACCGACCGCGAGATCCTGGTGATCGAGGATCTGCTGGGCGGCAAGGAGGATACAGAGGTTCTCGCCGCGCGCCGGAACGCGCTGGCGGACACGGATCCCCTGTATGTGAACTTCACCTCCGGAAGCACCGGAACGCCCAAGGGCGTTGTTGTGTGCCATAAGAATGTGGTGGATTTCATCTCGGAATTCACGGAGGTCTTCTCCATCCGCGAGAACGACGTCCTGGCGAATCAGGCTCCGTTTGATTTTGACGTATCGGTGAAAGACATCTATTCCGGTATCTTTACCGGAGCAAGGGTTGAGATCATCCCGACCGAGTATTTTGTACAGCCGCTGAAGCTCGGTGATTTTCTGTACGATCGGGATGTCACGGTCCTGGTGTGGGCGGTCAGCGCGCTGTGCTTCCTGACCACAATGCGTGTCCTTGCGTATAAGAAGCCGGAACATATACGGGCTATCATGTTCTCCGGCGAGGTCATGCCGATCAAGCATCTTAAGAAGCTGCAGGAAATCCTGCCGGACGCCATGTACGTCAACCTGTACGGGCCGACGGAGATCACCTGCAACTGTACTTACTATATACTGGACAGAGAGTTTGCCGACGGGGACGCCATGCCGATCGGAATCCCGTTCCGAAACAGAAAGGTTTTCCTCCTCGACGAACAGGATAAGGAAGTGACGGAGCCGATGGGCGTCGGCGAGCTGTGCGTCTCGGGAAGTTGCGTTGCGCTCGGCTATCTGCGGAATCCGGACAAGACGAGGGAAGTCTTCTGCCAGAATCCGCTGAACGATCGGTGGGATGAGAGAATTTATCGCACCGGAGATCTGATCCGGATCAACGAGAACGGCGAGATGGTGTATTTCTCGAGGAAAGATTTCCAGATCAAACACCTCGGACACCGGATCGAGCTGACGGAGATCGATATCGCGCTTCAGGCGGTTCCCGGAGTTGACCGGGCGTGCTGCCAGTACCTTCACAAGAACGGGAAAATCCTCGCGTTTATCAGCGGAACGGCTGCGCGCGAGGAGATCAATGCCGAGCTTCGGAAGACGCTGCCGGATTACATGATCCCGAATATTTACATGACAGTGGAAAGAATGCCGATCAACAAGAACGGAAAGATCGACCGGCAGGCACTTATGACACTTTACGAAACCGAAAAAAGAAAATGACCGGGAGGGACATAGACTTATGAAAGAAAGAGTAATTGCGGTTCTCAACGAGATTCACGACGATGTGGATTACGAATCCTGCGAGGCGCTGATGGACGATCAGATCCTGTCCTCGCTTGATCTGATGCAGCTGATCGCTGCGCTTGACGAAGAATTTTCCGTAGAGATCCCGGCAGAAGAGATCAGTGTGGATAATTTCAACAGTGTTGCCGCGATCGAAGCACTGGTAAAGCGCCTTCAGGGCTGACATGTGATACGGGAGGGTTGCCATGACTTTCAAGCGTATGTATCACAGCGTGCGGATGCTTCTGTCGCGCGGAGATTACAGGAAAGCAAAGTATCTGAAGAAGCATAATCTTCTCGGCGGAATGGGAGATAACTGTAAATGGGGCCCCTGGCTCCTCCCTCTTTATCCCGAGTTGATCGTGCTTCATAATAATGTGTGCGTGCACAAAACCTGCCACATTCTTACGCACGATATGATCGATGCGTTTCTGAAGAGAGCGATGCCCGACGCCGGGCTTGTCTCCGGGGAATCGCTCGGTCCGGTTGAGATCGGGGACAACGTATATATTTCCATGGACGCCGTGATCATGCCGAACGTAAGCATAGGAAACAACTGTATCATTTCCGCAGGGGCGGTTGTGACGTCCGATGTGCCCGAGAATTCCATCGTCGCCGGAAACCCTGCGAAGGTGGTCGGCCGTTTTGATACGTATGCGGCGTTCCGGAAAATGTTCAACAAGAACAATCCCGTGTTCCGGAATCAGTACCTGCCGCCGGAGATTGCGGAGGAGGCGTGGGAACGCTTCCGGAAGAAGCATAACCGTGCAAAAAAGTGACGGATGAAACAGCATTGACAAGGTGAGGTAACAGATTCATGATATATCAGAAATATATCAAGAGATTGATCGACATCGTTCTGTCGGCAACTATGATCCTGCTTCTGTCGCCGGTTTTCCTGGTGATAGCGCTTCTCGTGAGGATCAAGCTCGGAGCGCCGATCTTCTTTGTTCAGGACAGAGTCGGATACAAGGAAAAAGTGTTTAAGCTGATCAAGTTCCGCACGATGACGAACGATAAGGACGAGAACGGAGAACTGCTCCCGAACGAGAAGAGAAAGACAAAGTTCGGGAATTTTCTGCGCAAGATCAGTCTGGACGAGATCCCCGAGATGTTCAACATCCTCAAAGGGGATATGAGTTTTGTCGGACCGAGACCGCTGCTGATCTACTATCTGCCGTATTATAACGAGGAGCAGCACAAGCGTCATCTCGTCAGACCCGGATTTACCTGCATCGCTTCGGTGGAAGGAAGAAACGTGATCCCGTGGGTGGAGAGCCTTAAGAAGGACACCTATTATGCGGAGCATATCTCGTTCCTGTTGGATGTGAAGATCTTCTTCCAGACGATCGGCGTGGTCATTTTCCGAAAAGGATCGCCCGATGCGCTTGCGTCAAACCGGGTTCCGCTTATGGAAGCCCTTAAGAATCAGAAGAGGTAAACGATGGTTAATATTCTTATTCTGGCGGCGGGCACGAGAAACAAAGTCGTTCAGTATTTTAAGAGAACGTTTGAAGGGTTCGGAAACGTAATCGCCACGGATGCCAGCAAACTGGGGCCTGCCATCTATGAGGCCGACCGGTTTTACATTGTTCCGCCGATCACCGCCGAAGGATATATCGACGTGATACTGGATATCTGCAGGAAGGAACAGATCAGCGGAGTGCTGAGCCTGATCGATCCGGAGCTGAGCCTTCTGGCGAAGAACGCGGAGCGCTTCCGGGAACTGGGCGTGACGGTTATCGGCAGCTCTTATGAGCTCTGTGAAATGTCACTCGACAAGATGCAGATGTATCACTGGCTGCTTGAGCACGGATACCGTTGCGCAAGATCGTGGAAAGAGAAAGAAGCGTTCTACGAGGCGGTGGACAGAGGAGAGATCACGTATCCGGTGTTTGTGAAGCCGTATCGGGGATCCGCCAGCATCAGCATTTCCAAAGTCTATGACGGAGAGACCGTTGACCTGCTCTTTGAGCACAGTCAGGATCTGATGATACAGGAGTTTCTCAACGGACAGGAGATCGGTGCGGACGTATACATCGATCTGATCTCCGGTGAGGTCGTCTCGATCTTCACCAAGAAGAAGATCCTGATGCGCGCGGGAGAGACCGACAAGGCAGTGAGTTTTAAAGACCCCGAACTGTTTGCCCTGATCGAGAAATTCGTTAAGGAAGCCGGATTCCGGGGACAGATTGACATTGACATTTTCAAGATCGACGGACAGTACTATATCAGCGAGGTGAACCCCCGGTTCGGTGGCGGATACCCGCATGCATATGAGTCCGGCTGTGACCATATGAAACTGGTCCTGGAAAACCTCAGAGGAAATGCGAACGCTCGGAACATCGGGGCTTATGATGAGGGTGTTTACATGATGAAGTACAACGAGGTTAAGATCATACGGGACGAAGTTTGAGAACGGAGATGTAACATGAAAGATATCGTTATCGTTTGCGCCGGCAGTTTTGGGCTGGAGACACTCTCGGTGATCGACGGGATCAATTATCAGGCGAGAGTAGACGGCCGCGGAGACCAGTATAATGTTCTGGGATTCCTTGACGACAACCTGAATGCGCTGGACGGAAAGGACGTGAAGGTACCGATCATCGGCAAGATTTCGGACTGGCAGCCGAAGGGCGATGAAGTGTACACGATCGGAGCGGCGTTCCCGAAGGTGAAGGAAAAACTGGCGACAATGCTGAAACAGAGAGGGTGTAAGTTTGAAACGCTGATCGCTCCGTGGAGCATTGTGTCGGATTACTGTACGCTCGGCGAAGGCTGTTTTATTACAGCCTACAGCATCAGCGCAGGCGCCGTGCTCGGGGATTTTGTGAATGTAAATGCTTCCATTATCGGTGCGGGCGCGCAGATCGGAGATTACAGCACAACAACCGGCTTTACGGTGGTTGAGCATGCGACTGTCGGCAAGCGCGTATTTGTCGGAAGTCATGCGGTCATCACTTCCGGCGTAACCGTCGGTGACGATGCGCAGATCAGTGTCGGCAGTATCGTTACGGGCGATGTGGAGAAAGATGCGACGGTCTTTGGTGTCCCTGCCGTACAGATTGGTTGATGAGGCGATGGCGATGCAAAATGTTGTTATAGTGAGTGACGGGTTGTTCGGGCTGGAGATTTTCAGCATCCTTGAGCAGATCAACAAATGGAATGCTCAGAGAGATCGGGAACAGCCGTACCATATAGACGGTTTTGTTCTCCTGGATGAGACCGGTGTTGAGAGAGAGAATTTTCCGATCGCGGTACTGGGAACCGTGCGCGACTGGACTCCCGCTGAAGGTGTCAACGTTGTTCTCGGCGTGAAGGATCCGGCGAGAAAAAGGTTGGCAGTAACCCTCCTTCGTGAGAAAAATGCCCGGTTTGAGACGGTAGTTGCACCTTGGATGCTTGCGTTCCCCAAATGGCTGTCACTCGGTGAAGGATGTGTTTTCGCTCCTTATTCGGCTAAGCCGGAACTGGTGGTCGGAAACTTTGCGACAGTGCTCCACTCAATGGTATCGGGACACAGGATCGGGGAGTACAGTACGGTGATGCGTTATGCCAACATCGCTGGGGAAGAGGTCGGGAATGACTGTTTTGTAGGGGATCACGTGTTCCTGGCAGTGGGGAAGAACATCGGCGACGGGTGCGTTGTGGATCCGGGCAGTCTTGTTGTGAAAAATCTGAGGCCCGGAACCCATGTGTGTGGAGTTCCGGCGAAGAGTGTTCGGGAGAAGTAAGTTGGAGTTCGGATTATGACGGATAAAGTAGTCGGAAAACGGATGCTTCTGAAATCCGGTTTTTGGTATACCGCCTCGGTGTTTTTGACGCGGGGAATGGTATTCATTACCATGCCGATTTTTACCAGGTTGATGACCAAGGCCCAATACGGTGATTTTGCCGTATTTTGCTCCTGGCAATCGATCCTGTTGATTTTCTGCAGCCTAGAGCTGCACGGGACGCTAAACCTGGCGCGATTTGATTATTCGGAAGACGAATATAAGAGCTATATAACATCTTCGCTCAGTTTATGCTCGCTGATTACCGGAGTGCTGTTTGGTCTGTACTGTGTGTTTCCGCATATATTTGACAAGCTGTTCCTGATGAAGAAGGAATACATGTACGTGATGTTCGCGTATCTGTTTACGGCGCCGGCGCTGACGATGTTTCAGACAAAACAGCGTGTGGAATATAAATATAAGACCAGTTCGGCTATCTCAATAAGTGCATCCATCATCTCTCCGGCCATTGCTGTTGTGATGGTTCTTGTGATGAGGGATAACGACGCTCTGTTTGGCAGGATTATCGGGCAGCATGCGTTGTATATTGCACTGGGAACTGCCTTTTACATCTATTTTTTGTACGGGTCCAGAAAGATTAACGTATCCTACTGGAAGTATGCTTTGCGGCTGGGAATCCCGCTTGCCCTCAGTTATCTCGGAAGCCGAGTGCTTCTGACTGCGGATTCGATCGTGCTGAAGCATATGTGTACGCCCGAAAATGTCAGCAACATTTCAGTAACGCACAGTACAAGCCATATCATACTGCTTCTGGTTCAGACGATCAACATGGCGTGGGCGCCCTGGTTGTATGATATGTTGAAGAGGCGCAACCACGACGATGTTAAGAAATTTTACCGCGGGTACCTGTGGATGGTCATCCTGGCGACGTTTGCCGTACTGGCGGTCGGCCCGGAGGTGATCCTTGTGCTCGGAGGAGCAAAGTATAAGGACGCGATCTACCTGTTGCCGCCGAACATCCTCTGCGGTATTTTTACGGTTCTGACGGCTAATTTTGTCAACATTGAGACATATCACAAGAAACCGAAGTATGCGGCAATACTGACCGGCGGAGTTGCTGTGTTAAATGTCGGGCTGGATATCCTGGGCGTGTATCTGTTCGGATATATGGCGGTATGCTACACGACAGTGCTGTGTCAGCTGCTGCTGTGCCTGCTTCACTATCGGATCACGATGAAGATGGAGATTAAGGAGATCCTTTCGGGGAAAACGTTTGTTGCGGTACTGATCGCAACGATCGCGCTCATTCCGATTGCTCTGTTACTGTATCAGAGCACGATAATCCGGTATTCGGTGATCGCCGTGTGCTTTGTTGCGGTCGTTGCGCTGGTGATACATAAGAAAGAAGAGATTAAAAACCTGATCCAAAAAGTACGAAAAAAGAAATAGAGGGAGGATTAATTGTCAATGGCAAAAATCGGTTTTCTGTTTTCCGGACAGGGAGCGCAGTTCCCCGGAATGATGAAGGATCTGTACGCGGAGGAATCTGCGGCGAAGGAAGTGTTTGACAAGGCTGACGAGGCGTTGGGAAGAAGTATTTCCGGTCTCTGCTTTGAAGGAACGCAGGAGGAGCTGAACCTGACCCACAACACGCAGCCCTGCATGCTGACCGGAGATATTGCCGCGGCGATGACGCTGAAGGCACACGGAATCCAGGCGGATGCGGTTGCCGGATTCTCATTGGGAGAGTATGCGGCGCTTGCTTATGCCGGAGCGATCTCCCTTGAGGAAGTGTTCCCGCTCATTCAGATCCGCGCGGATGCCATGCAGGAGGCGGTTGCCCCCGGTGAAGGCGCGATGGCGGCGTTCATCGGCGCTACTTCGGAGCAGGTTGAAAATATCTGCGAGAGAGTGACGAAGGGATATGTGGTAGCCGCAAATTATAACAGCCCTGTTCAGACCGTTGTTTCCGGTTCTGTGGCCGGCGTTGACGAGGCGTGCTCGATCGCAGAGGCAGAGGGACTTCGCTGTGTGAAGCTGGCAGTGAGCGCTCCGTTCCACTGCGCGATGATGGAGCCGGCGGCAAGGCGCCTGGCGGAGGAGTTCACGAAGATATCCTTCCAAAACCCCTCGGTTCCCGTTTATATGAATGTTGACGGCGAGCCGCTGACGGACGGATCCCTTGTGGCAGACCTGCTTGTCAAGCAGGCGATGAGCCCTGTACAGTGGGTTAAAACACTGAAGAAGATGCAGGCGGACGGGGTCGATACGTTCATCGAGTGCGGTGCCGGAAAGACGCTGTCCGGTCTTGTGAAGAAGACGCTTACCGATGTCCGGATTCTCCGTGTGGAGAACATGAAGACGTTGCAGGAGACTCTGGAGGCTCTGAACGCTTGATCGAGATCAGGAGATATGAATCAAAAGTGCTGTCTTCGAATATGTATGTGGTCGTTGAGGGGGACCGCGCGATCGTGATCGACCCCTCTGATGACGTCGGACCGGCAGAGGGGCTGCATGTGGAGTGCATTCTTCTGACGCACGAGCATTATGATCATATATCCGGAGTCAATCTTTGGAAAGAGGAGACGACCGCTCCGGTTGTTTGCAGCAGTGCCTGCGCAGCGAGCATTCGTGATCCGAAGAAAAACCTGGCGCGGTATTTCAGCGTGTTCTGTGAGCTGCAGACCTGGGTTAAGGCGGACACGATCCCGGAATACGATCCCGGGTATTGCTGTGAAGCAGACGAAACCTTTACGGATCGGAAGGAGTTCGGCTGGCTGGGACACCGATGGCTGTTGTTTGAACTTCCGGGACACTCTCCGGGAAGTATCGGAATCCTGCTGGACGAGACGGCTTTATTTTCCGGAGACAGTCTGATCAAGGATTGCAAGACCAATTTCGGGGCGCCCGGAGGAAGCCGAAAACAGTGGGAAACGACCAGTGTTCCGAGGCTGAAAAACCTTTCCAAAGATATTCGTGTGTATCCCGGTCATTTTGGGGATTTCATTTATGAGACAAATGAGTTATTATATTGACCATAGGTCGCCAAGAATTGCTTACTGAAAAAGAATACCAAGGAGGTAGATTATGTACGATTACATTCAGATGGAGGGAAAACATGTTCTGATCACCGGCGGAGCTTCCGGAATCGGAAGACAGACGGCAATCATCCTGAGCGAAATGGGCGCGAAAGTTTCGATTATGGATCTTCAGGAAGAAGGACTTAAGGAAACCCTGTCCATGCTGAAAGGTGAAGGGCACAGTATCCACGCAGTGGATCTGTCCAAGATCGAAGAACTTGAGGATATCGTTGTCGGGATCATCAAGGAAACCGGTCCGTTTGACGGATATGTTCAGTGTGCCGGTATCGTGAAGAATCTTCCGATCATCAACTATAAGTTTGAACGTCTTCACAAGATCATGCTTGTGAACTTCTACTCGTTCTTCGAGATCGTCCGTATTCTCAGCAAGAAGGGCCGCTACAATGAGGGCCTGAGCATTGTCGGCATTTCTTCGATCGCTGCAACTCACGGCGCAACGGCACAGGCCGCATACGGAGCTTCCAAGGCGGCAATGGACGGAGCAATGCGCTGCATGGCGAAAGAGCTCGGAGAGAAGAAGATCCGTGTAAACACCATTCAGCCTGCAGCTACGGCTACGGCAATGTACACGGAGTACATGGAACTGAAAGCTACGATGAAGGAAACGGAGATGAAGATTCAGGCGAATCCTCGTCAGTTCCTCGGCATGAACGCACCGGCGGATGTTGCCAACGCGATCATTTTCCTGCTTTCTCCCGTGTCGCACACGATCACCGGCGTTCATCTTCCGGTAGACGGCGGATTCGCCTGCTGCTAATAGAAAGGAGTACGAAAGAATGGTTTTCAGCAAATATGACGGCGTAAAGATCTCGGCAATCGCTGCTTCTGTTCCGCCGACTGTCATCGATGTAACAAGCGAGTTGGACAATCCGGATCCCAAGTATATCAAGAACTTTATGAAGAATACCGGGATCCTGGAGAAGAGAAAAAGCGATTTTAATCAGACTGCGGCTGATTTTTCCTATACGGCGGCAAAGCAGATTATGGATTCGGGCTATTATAAACCGGAAGAGATCGGTGTTTTGATCAATCTTACGCAGACGCCGGATTATCGGACTCCTTCTACTGCGCTTACGATTCAGAAGAGACTCGGCCTTTCCATGGATTGCCTGGTCTTTGATGTAAACCTCGGATGCTCGGGGTTTGTATATGGTGTTTCGCTTGCTGCAAGTATTCTGAACTCCTCCAATGCGAAGAAGGCGCTTGTAACGGTCGGCGATTCTCTTGCGAGAGGAAGAAGACACAGGAAGAAAGTAATGTCCTCCAATACGGGACTTCTCTTCGGAGATGCCAGCGCGGCAATCCTTCTGGAGAAGAGCGAGGAGGGCAGCTTCAGTTCCGCTTTGATGAGCGACGGTACCAGACATAAGGCATTGTCGATCCCGTATGGTGCGTGGAGACATCCGGAGGGACCGCAGAGTGTTCCGGGCGATGATATCGCGGTGTTCAATTTTACGATCAGCGAGGTGCCTAAGTTGCTCGAGGAGTATCTGGCACAGACGGACACAAAAATTGAGGATTATGACAACCTGGTGCTTCACCAGGCCAATATGATGATCCTGAAGAACATTGCAAAACGTGTCGGCATGCCGATGGAAAATGTTCCGGTATGTCTTGACCGCTACGGGAATACGAGCGGCTGCTCGGTTCCGCTTGCGATCGTGGACAGATACGGAACGGTAGAGGAAGACCGGGAGGTAAACCTCCTTACGAGTTCGTTCGGAGTCGGTTTGTCCTGGGGCGTTGTCGGATTTAAGATCAACGTTAAGGATATTCTTCCGATTACGGACGGTTACGATACCTATGAAGACGGCTACTCCGATGATTACGATGATGAAGGCGAACTGAAGAAGTCTGAGTGAGTACATACAGCTTCTGCTGATGTATATAGAATTATTATGATGGAGGAACAAAACATGACTGAACGTGAAAAACTTGCGCTGCTTGAGGATATGCTTGAGCTGGACGAGGGTGATCTTACTGTAGACAAAGCATTGGATGACATTGATGAGTATGATTCCATGGCAAAACTGTCTCTGATCGTTCTCATGGAGGATGAGTTTGGCGTTAAGCTGACCGGTGATGTGATCAAGGGTTTTGAGACCGTTGGAGACATTGTCGCGTTGATGAACAAGTAATCACGCCGACTAAGAGGAATCGTTTTCGGGATAATGTGGGAGCATATTATCCCGATTATGATGCCTGAGGAAAATGATGTTTTGCGGCATGTATGGTCAGACATGGCACATGCCTTTTTTGACTGCGTTTAACACCGTTGTCTTGTGGAGGGTCTGCATAAATGCTGGCAGTGACGCTGGTTGTGCTCAGCCTGTTGTTTTTGTTGTCTTTTGTGATTTTTGACACCGATTTGCTTGCACCGCCCACAGCTGTGGCGCTGGTGTTCCTTTTTGGTTGTTTTTGCACATTTTACAATGAAGAACGATGGGGACTGGAGTTCTCGCCGAAAACAACCGGTCTGATTGCAGCGTGTATTCTGGCAACGATGGTCGGAGGGATCATTGGGGTCTGTATTTCTCGCTATCCCAAAATCGGAAAGTATTCGTTTTCTCATGAGGTAGTTCTGCCGAGAGAGATTGTGATCCAACCGCTGAAGACATATCTGGTTATGGCGTTTCAGTTGTTGGCATTTTACCTGATTTACAGCCACATTCGGAGAGTGACCGGTTCTTCCGGATTATTATCTGCAATCGGAGAATATCGTCAACTAACAGCAAGTGTAACGACAGATGTTAATGATCCGACGCTTAAAATGTCGTTCATAACAAAGAATGTTTTACAAGCCAGCAAGATGATCAGTGTCGTTTATGCTTACATTGTGGGCAACAACCTGATCGCTTCCAAAAGGAAGATCTCGCTGTCCTGGGTTCCGGTTATCCTTTACTCGTTGACGACGTTTATTCAGGGTGACCGATCCAATATGATCCGTCTCTGGGTAGTTGTGCTGATCGTCGCATACACCATACATAAACGTGCTGTCGGATGGAAAAAAAGCAAGTCCACGCGAAAAATGGTCCGACGTATGGCGATATCGCTGGTAGTTTTGGCTGCACTGTTTTCAGGAATCCGCGGATTTGTCGGTCGAACCTCGGATAAGGATCCGCTTTACTACATTACCTTTTATGCAGGGAGTCCAATTGCAATATTGGATCAGTATTGGATCAATCCGATCGAGAAACCGGATGTTTTCGGTCAGAAGACATTTTATTATCTGAACCAATCCCTGACGGCTCTGATCGGGTGGCCGGGGAAATACAATTACTATTCCGATTTTATTACAAGTCCCAATGGCACATCCATCGGTAATGCACCTACCGCTATTCGACCGACTTATGTTGAGTTCGGCTTTTGGGGCTTTTTCTTGCTTTTTGCTTTGTTTGGTGTTTTTTATATGGTCCTTTATTGCAAGAGCAGAAAACCGAGTGGGGATAATCCGATAGATTTTCGGTTACTGATGTATGCATATATCGCGTATGTATTCCTCATGTATTTTTACGCATCCTTTTTGGATTTCCTTTCGCACCTTTATATTAAGTATATGGTGGAAATGCTGCTGGTTCGCTGGTTTCTTGTCGGCAAGAAATACAAGCCTAACATACACTTGTTTTCGAGAGGGAACAGGAACGATATGGAATCATCTTTTTGACCGGTGTTTAAGGAGGATTGAGAATGATTAACCCAATGGATCTGACGGGGAAGAGGATATTGGTTACCGGTGCTACCGGCGGAATGGGGAAGGAAACTTCGATACTGCTGAGCAAGCTCGGAGCCAAGGTCGTAATGTGTGATATCCGCGAGGAAGCGCTGCAGAAGGTCTTCAGCCAGCTGAGCGGCGACGGCCATGCGTATTATGTATTTAACCTCAATGATATCGATGACATTGAGGCACTGGTAAAAAAGATGGTTGAAGAATGCGGGCCGTTTGACGGTTATGCCCACTGCGCGGGAATCGCGCCGATGAGACCGCTGAAGATGACCAAGAAGGAAGACATTATAAAGGTAATGAACGCGAATCTGTTCTCCTTTATCGAGATCGTCCGCTGCATTACCAGGAAGGACTGCTTCACTGATGAGGGAAGCATTGTCGCGATCTCCTCGACGGCAAGCATTCAGGGGAAACAGTCCAAAGTAGCATACAGTGCATCAAAGGCAGCTCTGGATGGCGTGATCCGGTGCCTGATCTGCGATCTGAAGAAGAAGAAAATCCGTGTCAATTCCATTATGCCCTGCTGGGTAAACACGGGAATGTACACGTCCTATATAGAAAGGTACCCGGACACCTTCGAAGTTCGGGAAATGCAGGAAAAACAGTATATGGGAGTTACGCAGCCGATCGAAGTGGCCAACACGATCGCGTTTCTTTTGAGCGATGCCGCGAAGACGATTACCGGAACGTCCATACTGATCGACGGCGGAATGTCCCAGGGATAAAACGGGTTCGCCGAAAGATCTGCCTTGCAAGAATAACATAAACCAGAGAGGTACAGCAGAAGTAATGGAACAGCAGTGGAAAAGCAGTATTGATGATCTCAATCAGCGCAGGGAAAATGTTGCTGCAGCTGGCGGTCCGGAGCGGATTGCCAAGCAGCATGATTCCGGGAAACTGACAGCGCGTGAGCGCATGGAAGCACTCTTCGACGACGGGACATTTGTCGAGATCAATGATATGATCACCTCCCGCGCAACCGATTTCGGAATGGACAAAAAGAAACGTCCCGGCGACGGCGTCGTTACCGGTTACGGATACATTCACGGACGGATCGCGTTCGCGGCATCCCAGGATTTTACGGTTGGCGGAGGATCGCTCGGTGAAGCTCAGGCGATGAAGATCTGTCGTGCCATGGACAAGGCGATGGAGATGAAAGCTCCGTTTATCTCGATCAATGACAGCGGCGGAGCGAGAATTGAGGAAGGCATCGACGGACTCTCCGGTTATGCGGACATCTTCTACCGCAATACGATCGCGTCCGGCGTGATCCCGCAGATTTCGGTCATTCTCGGACCGTGCGCGGGCGGAGCCTGCTACTCCCCGGCTATCACCGACTACATTTTCATGGCTGAGAAGAACAGCCAGATGTATATTACGGGTCCGGCAGTCGTGAAATCGGTGACCGGCGAGGTGATCTCCTCTGCCGATCTCGGTGGCGCTGCGGTGCACAGCTCGACCTCCGGCGTTGCGCATTTTGTGTACCCGGATGATCTTTCCTGCTTAAACGGCGTGCGTCAGCTTCTCGGATATCTGCCGCAGAACAATCAGGACAGACCGATGCGTGTCGAGGGCAGAACGAGAGACAACTGCGCGATCATCAGTGATCTTGTGCCGGTAGATTCCAGGAAACCGTATGATGTCAGAGCGGTGATCGACACATTTGTGGATGTGAACAGCTTCTTCGAGGTTCAGGCGAATTTTGCGAAAAATATCGTTGTCGGATTCGCGCGTCTCGACGGTGAAACGATCGGTATCATCGCGAACCAGAGCCAGTGTATGGCAGGATCGCTTGAGATCAATGCTTCGGACAAGGCAGCCAGATTCATCCGTTTTTGCGACTGCTTCAACATTCCGCTGCTCACGCTTGTCGATGTTCCGGCGTTCCTTCCGGGCAGCCAGCAGGAGCACGGCGGCATCATCCGTCACGGCGCAAAGATGCTGTTCGCGTATTCCGAGGCAACGGTGCCGAAGGTCGGTCTGATCATGCGCAAAGCGTACGGCGGAGCCTACATTGCCATGAACAGCAAGGGAACCGGCGCGGACGTTGTCTATGCATGGCCGATTGCCGAGATCGCCGTCATGGGTGCTTCGGGAGCGGTTTCCATCATCGGAAAGAAGGCGATCGAGCAGGCGGAGGATCCGCAGGCCAAGAAGGAAGAGCTTCTTGACGAGTACAACAAGAAATTCATGAATCCGTATATTGCTGCAGAGCACGGCTATGTCGACGAAGTCATTCTTCCGGAGGAGACCAGAGAGAAGATTGCTGCGGCCTTCCGGATGCTGAAGTCGAAGGATCGCGTGCAGCCGGCTAAGAAGCACGGAAATATTCCGCTGTAATAGACCGAAAGGAGAACTACGCGATGGAGTTGGAAAAAGTTCTGGCGATGGCGGTGGCCGCTGTGGCAGAGGAAAATAAAACCGATGTCAAAAGAGTTGTTGTTCGTTCCTTCCGGGAAGTGTACAAGAGCAGCCTGGAAGAGTATATCGAGAAGAACAACATCACGTATCACAAATATCAACTGGAGGATTCGAAAGCATGAGCAAGTACCGTATTACACTGGATGGCAAGACCTATGAGATGGAGATCGAACTGATGGGGGAAGGCAGTGTGTCTCCGGTGGCACCCAAGAAAGAGACCGCAGCGCCTGTAAGCGCTCCGAAGGCAGTCGTTGAGAGCGCGCCTGCGAAGAGCGCGGCTGTCGCAGGCAGTGCGGGAGCAGTGGTTGCACCTATGCCCGGTACGGTAATCCGGATCGAGAAGGGCGAGGGTTCCGCAGTGAAGGCGGGCGAGCTTGTTCTGATCCTGGAAGCTATGAAGATGGAAAATGAGATTCTTGCGCCGGTCGACGGCACGATCACGGCAATGAACTGTACCGCAGGCGGAACCGTAGCCGGCGGCGATGTATTGTTTGAAGTGAAGTGAGGGTTATTGGATGAGTGAAGTGTTTGAAAGCAGGAAACCTTTGCTGATTACGGACACCATTTTGCGAGATGCACACCAGAGCCAGGCTGCCACGCGCATGAAGCTGGAGGATATGCTTCCGGCCTGCGAGATCCTGGACAGCATCGGTTACTGGTCCATCGAGTGCTGGGGAGGAGCTACGTTTGACTCGTGTATGCGCTTCCTGAATGAGGATCCGTGGGAGAGGTTGCGTACATTGCGGAAAGCATTGCCGAAGACGAAACTGCAGATGCTTCTTCGCGGACAGAATCTTCTCGGATACCGTCATTATGCGGATGATATGGTCGAGGCTTTCTGCCGGAAATCAATTGAGAACGGAATCGATGTTGTCCGCATTTTTGATGCGCTGAACGATGTCCGGAACATGGAGGCATCCATCAAAGCCGTAAAGAAGTACGGCGGAATGGTGGAAGCGGCGATGAGCTATACGACAAGTCCGGTTCACAGCGAAGAGTATTTTGTCAAGAAGGCGATCGTGCTGGAGCAGATGGGGGCAGATACGATCTGCATAAAGGATATGGCGAACCTTCTGCTTCCCGTTGACGCATATAATCTGGTTAAGAAGCTGAAGGAGAAGGTTTCGATCCCGATCCATCTTCACACGCACAATACGACCGGAACCGGTTCCATGGTCTACCTCATGGCGGCTATGGCAGGAGTTGACATTGTCGACTGCGCGTTATCTCCGTTTGCCAACGGAACGGCTCAGCCGGCGACCGAGTCGCTTGTCGCATCCCTCAAGGGAACCGGGAGAGATACCGGTCTGGATCTGAAGAAGCTTAACGAAGCGGCAGTGCATTTTAAGACGGTTGCCGCGAAAATGGAGAAAGAGGGAACCATCAGTTCGAAGGTTCTTCGCGTTGACCCGAATACCCTGCTGTACCAGGTGCCGGGCGGCATGCTCTCGAACCTTCTGTCGCAGTTGAAGCAGGCGAACGCAGAGGATAAGATGGAAGCTGTTCTTGCGGAGGTTCCGCGCGTAAGGGAGGACTTCGGATATCCTCCGCTGGTCACGCCGACCAGCCAGATCGTCGGTACGCAGGCGGTTCTGAACGTGCTGATGGGACGCTACAAGAGCTTTACGAAAGAATCCAAGGGCCTTCTTCGCGGCGAGTACGGCGAGCTTCCCGGAACGGTCAACGAGGAGGTTCTGAAGAAGGCGATCGGTGACGCCGAAGTGATCACCTGCAGACCGGCGGATAATCTTGAGCCGGAGCTGAGCCGGATTCAGGCACAATACAGTGATATTGCGAAGACAGAGGAAGATGTTCTGAGCTGCGCCATGTTCCCGCAGGTAGCACCGGAATTCATAAAGCGGCGGGACAACCTGAATGTACGCGAAATAACCGTGGACTGGATCAGGTAGTTTGATTAAACAGGGAGGTCGATATGGCTTTCTTTCAATACGATAACATCGGGATTGCCGGAGTAGCATCCGCAGTGCCTACGCAGAGAGTGGAAATTGACAGCTTCATTGAACGGTTCGGACAGGATGCTGTCGAGAAGTTTTCCAAGATGACCGGCGTGAAGGAGTTTCGGAAAACGCTTGAGCATCAGACTGCTTCGGATCTTGGCTATGTCGCCGCGGAGCGGTTGCTGAAGCACAAGGGGATCAACCGGGAGGAGATCGGCGCTCTCGTTTTCATCGCGCACAGCGTTGACTATCGCAGACCGGCTACGGCTTGCGTGTTGCACAAGCGGCTCGGTCTGTCGAAGGACTGCGCGGCATTTGATATCGGACTCGGTTGCTCGGCGACTGTCTACGGACTTCAAGTGCTTGCCTCGATGATGGCAAATTCCGACATCACGAAAGCGCTTCTGATAACCGGAGAGACGCTTACGAAGATGGTCAATCCCGAGGATAAGTCCGTTGCGATGCTGTTCGGTGACGGCGGTTCGGCAGTGCTGCTCGAGAAGAGGGAGAACTCCCCGATGAAAGTTCTTCTCCGCTCGGACGGAAACGGTTATAACGCGATCATCGCTCCCGCAGGCGGCTACCGGAACATGAATGCCGTACGCGAGGATGTACAGTGGCCGGACGGCAATATCCGGAACCTGTATAACACATATATGAACGGGACGGATGTTTTCAGTTTTACGATCTCCGAAGTCCCTGCGGCGATCCGCGATTTTATTGAAAAGACGGGCGAAGATCCGGAGCAGTACGACTGCTTTGCGTTCCATCAGGCTAACCAGTACATTTCCAAACAGTTGGCCAAGAAATTCAAGATCCCGATGGAGAAAATGCCGCTCTGCATCGATCGTTACGGCAACACCTCGGCGCCTGCGGCGACGATCGCTCTCTGTGATCGTTACGGGGATGTCAGCGGTGAGACGATCAAAACCATGTTCTGTTGCTTTGGAGTAGGTTTGTCCTGGGGAGTTGCATCCGCAACCATCAATACGGATGACATTCTGCCGGTGGCAGAGACCGATGAGATATTCCTGGAAGGAATCATCAACGAACCGTTTTAAGGAGATCAACAATGATTAAATTTGATTTTTCGGGAAAAAGAATACTGGTTACCGGCGCTTCCTCCGGAATCGGTGAGGCGATCAGCCGTACGCTGACGGCTGCCGGAGCAGAAGTGATCATGGTTGCGAGAGACCCTGAGAAACTCGCCGCCGCGGCTGAGTCTGTCGGAGCCGCCGCGTACTACGCGATGGATCTGGCGGATGTTCCCGCGATCGCGGAGCAGATCGAGGCGATCATCAAGGAGAGAGGACCTCTGGATGGATTCGTTCACAGCGCAGGCATCGGAACCGTGCGCCCGCTCAAACTGTGCGTTTATGACTACATGAAACAGATGATGGACATCAACTTCTTCTCGTTTGTTGAGATTGTCCGGATCATCACTAAAAAGAAGAACTTTAACGAGGGCATGAGCATTGTCGGCATCTCGTCCGTAGCGTCGCAGGAAGGCAATCAGAGCAAAACCGGCTACTGTGCCTCGAAGGCGGCTATGGACAGCGCGATCCGCTGCATGGCCAAAGAGCTCGGATCCAAGAAGATCCGTGTCAACTCGGTGATGCCGGGCATCACGAGAACGGCGATCTTTGACCAGATTATGGATAACGGCGGGGATTCGGATGATCTGAAGGGAATCCTGCAGAGACAGTATCTGGGAATCTGCGAACCGGACAATATCGCGGCTACGGTTGCGTTTCTGCTGTCCGAGGAAGCAGCCTTCATCACCGGATCGTCCGTTGCGGTTGATTCCGGAAGACTGTCGTCGTAATCAGGCGGATCACGGAAGGAATCTTCGTCGTGAGGAGGTATCGTGATGTCGGAAGCAAAGAATATTTCTTCGGTAAAACGAGAGAGTTGTACCGGCTGCGGAGCATGCATGAAGAGCTGTCCGCGGAACGCGATCGTTTTCGAGGATGACGAGGAAGGGTTTCCTTCTCCGAAAATTCTGGCAGAGGCATGTGTAGACTGCGGCCTGTGCCGACAGGTTTGCCCTGCGATCACCGTGCCGGAAAAACACGGCATACAAAAAGCATATGCAATTCAGTTAACCGACCCGGATGCTTTGAAGAAAAGTACATCCGGCGGTTTCTTTACTGCGCTGTCAAGGGAAATCTTTGCGCGGGGCGGAGTTGTCTACGGATGCGTTTGGGACGAGAAGTACAACGCGGTGATCCGCAGAGCGGAAAATGAAGCAGAGACGGAGCCCATGCGCGGATCCAAGTATGTGTGGAGCTGGGCAGGCGACACCTATCCTGAGATAAAAAAAGAGTTGGAGTCCGGGCGCACCATCCTGTTTACCGGACTGTCGTGTCAGGTCGCAGGGTTGAAGAACTACCTGCGCAAGCGTTACGACAACTTATATACCGTCGGATTCCTTTGCGGAGGAAGTCCGAGCCCGTATGCATTTCGCGAGTATTTGAAAACCATCACGAAGAATGTTCCTCTGGATGCGCTTGATCTGAAGTTCCGCGACAAAGATGCGGGGGGAGTGGGAGTCCATATCACCTACAACACATCCAAAAGACGCAAATGTCAGACCTATATCAGCAACCCGTATTACTATGCTTTCTATACGAAGGTTACCGTGCGCAGATCGTGTTTCGACTGTCCGTATCGGTACGAGCAGCGTGTCGATGACATCACGTTCGGGGATTACTGGGAGGTCGAAAAATATCACAGCGAATTTGATGTTTCCGCCGGGGTGTCAGCGGTGCTGGTCAATACCGAAAAGGGCGCGGAACTGTTTGACGCGCTGAAGAGTCAGCTGGCATTTTCCGAAGCGAAATGCCGGGAGATCGCGGCGGCCAACAATCTCACGCTTGGCGAGACCAGAAAAGTGCATACGGTTCCGGGCTTCCGGGATGCATTTTTTTCAGAGTTGCGAAACCGTGGATGGGAGAAAGCTTCTAAGAAGTACTTGCGGAACAAGAGACGTTTGCTCCTTTGGATCAAGACGAAAACACCGAAACGGTTATGGGCAGCGGTGAAAAGGCTGCGATAGTCAACCGAAAGGAAGGACTGAAATGCTTAGTGTATATGGAATCACCCTCGATCACACGATCAATTACGGAAGTTGTTTTCAGACGTACGCGCTTCATAAAGCAATAACCGGGATGGAACTGTCATCGGGAGAACGGTGTTCCTATCAATTAATTCCAATCAGAACATTCAAAGAGGTAGCGCGTAAGACGTATTTGTCGCCGATCATGGCACTGTTCAGATCCCGGTTTGCGTCTTTTGAGGATAAGCATCTGACATTTGCCGATCTGCACAGCGTGGAGGAGCTGCCCTCGCTGAACAAGAAAGCGGATGCGTTCGTCTGCGGAAGCGATGTGATATGGAACCCTGATTTTTCGCGTAATCAGCTGGCGTACTATCTGGATTTTGCGAAGAAATACAAGTTTTCCTACGCGGCCAGCTTCGGTAAGGCAGAGATTGATGAGGAAGCAATCTCGGCAGTCAGAAAATCAATCTCCGAACTGAATGAGATTTCGGTTCGGGAGAAGACCGGGGCAGATGTGATCCGACGCTTTTTCGACAGAACAGCGACCGTTGTTGCGGATCCGGTTCTGCTGCTGACGCGCGACGAGTGGGAGTCAATCATACCTGATGCGAAAAAAAAGAAGGGTTATATTTTCGTCTATATCACGCATCTGAATCAGACGATGAAGGAATTCATCACAAAGCTGAAGAAGGCCACAGGGTTAAAGGTGATCTATTCCGCATATGGACCCAAGCAGGCGCTTTCGCAGGGAATGCTGCTCGTTCAGAAACCTCAGAAGTGGCTGCAGTTGTTGCATGATGCGGATTATGTCGTGACGAATTCTTTTCACGCAACGGTATTTTCCGTGTTGTTTCAGAGGAAATTCTTCACCGTTACCAAGAATGACAAGGATAAGGGCATTAACGTCAGGATGAATGATTTTCTGACTTCGATTGGCCTGGGGGACAGGATATTTTCCGTGATCCCGGAACAATTGAATCTGTCGGAAATCGTTTATGATGATATCAGTCGAAAACTGGAGACGATGAGGGAGCAGTCGCTAGAGTTTCTTCGCGAGAATCTCGAAAAAGCGTATTTGCAAAAAACTGAACAGTGAACCGGGGCGATTACCACAGTGAAAACGCCCCGGATGATCGGCGGCGTATAGGGCCGCCGAATTCTTTTCTTTCTTGACTTTTTCGAGTTATTCGTATAAACTTGACTATGCTTGTACCCTTCGGGGTGCATGTTTTCTGTGGGAACAGTTGACAAAGATTATGCATAAATGAGGAGCCGATAAAGTGTCTGACAATTATCAAGACAGGGTGACCCCTTTGTCCTTCGAAAAGGACTCGCAGATCAATGTCGTCGTAAATCGCCCGGACGGCGAGGAGAGCGGCATTGATTTAATGCGGGTATTCCATGTTATGAGAGTGAAGCGCCGCGTGTACGCGTGGGTGCTCATTTTGTGTATGGTGCTCGGCATGTGTGCGCCGTTGCTTATGTATCAGTGGCAGGCACATATGGTGCGGGTATCATCGGTTGTTACGTTGAATTATAAACTGCCGAGCGGTAAGACGGTTTCGAGTTTGACGGCGCCGGACGGGAAGGAGCTGGATCTCTCGCAGCTGACGTCCGCGTACGTGCTTCAGGGAGCTCTGGATCAGGTTTCCCTTCCGAGTGCGGTAACCGTCAGCAGACTGCGCGATAATATCCGCATCGACCGCATTTTGACAGAGGAAAGCCGCAGACAGCAGGAAGTCGCGTCGAAGATGTTGCAGGACAAGACCAATGCGGCCTATACGCAGTTGCAGAGCGTAAAACTCACATATATCAACCAGTTTATCGTAGCGCTGGACAACGGTTTCGGCGGAGTGAATCTTTCCGATTCGGATCTCCGGAATCTTCTTGATCAGGTTTTGAAATCTTACAACGCGTACCTTGCGAAGACGTACGCGGATATGTATCTTCCGGCGGATGAGGTTTCCATTATCGATGTGGACAGTCTGGACGTCATGGAGAGTCTGGATCTGCTGCGGGATGCGATGGATAATCTCTATTCGTACTGCGATTCGAAACCGAAGGATATCCGGGCGTACCGTTCCTGGAGCGACGGACGGTCACTGGAGGATTTGAAGGTCTATATCGAAACTCTTCAGAGCGTGAATGTGGATTATCTCTATTCCTACGTTTATGCCAACAGTATCGCGGAAGACCGAAACACCATGATCTCCAAGTACCAGTACCGACTCCGCAATGCGCAGCAGAGTCTGGCGGAGATCAACGGTAATATTGCGACGATGAAGGCGATCATCGATTCCTACAAGCCGGACCAGATCTTCGTGGATAACCAGAGCAGCGATACGACCAAGGCAACGAAGGTGACAACGGATTACTATAATCAGCTTGTTCTGGAGTTGGCGTCGGATTATAGAAGCGCGGCTTCCCTGGAGATCCGGATCGCAGATCTGGAGGATAAGATTTCGGCGCTGCAGACGGGCAATACCACGAAGGATATTGCCGAGGCTAAGGAGGAACTCCGCCGTGCCATTGATGTCTGCTCCGAAGCGTATCGCCAGGTGTATGACCACATGCAGGAGATTGTCGAGAGACCGTTCTACACAACCTATCTGGAGTTTTCCTCCGCGCAGGGCGAGGCGGAAGGCTTCCTCGGAACCAATGTTAAGAAAATGGCAGTCGGTGCCGTGGCTGGTGCTTTCATCGCGTGCGGATTATGGTTTGTCAGTGCCTTCGTGGCAGAGTTGAAGCGCGCAAACAGAAGAGTGTCCGGACGAAAGGAGGTGGACTGATGAGTAATCATACAGCAGGAAACCGAATTTCCGGAAACGGTAAATTGAAGAAGATACCGGTTTTGTGGCGGAGAGTGATCTGCATATTGTGTGTGGCGATCGTAATCGGCGCCGTTTTGTCGGTAGTTACATTTTTCGCGAGACGCTCACCGGCAAGAGAGTATGTTACACTCCAGATGTCGTTTGACGGAGCGGCTGACGGCATAGCGCCGAACGGCTATCGGTTTGACATCGCGGAGATGCTTTCCGATACGGTTCTGAACAAAGCACTGATTGCAGCTTCCCTGGATCAGAAGTATTCTGCGGATGAGATCCGCAAATGCATTGTGATCGCAGGCAAGTATCCTGTGGACATTGTCAATCAGACGATGAGCTATGATTCGCTGCTTGATTTTACGGCGAATCGTCAGCTGACGATCGACAAATTCCATCCGACGCAGTTCACCATCACGCTGAGCAATTCGACGGAAGAGGAAATGTCGAAGAAGGAGATGGAAACGCTCCTTTCCGGCATTGTCGATGAGTATAAGAAGTATTTTTCCGAAGTTGCCGTCATGGGCAAGCCCCGTGAGAGCAGCGCGCTTAATCTTTCGGATTATGATTACGCCCAGCAGCTGGAGATCATCGAGCAGCGGATTCAGATCATGATCGACTATGCGACGGATCTGTACAACGGAGAACCGTCTTTCCGCAACAACGGAAGCGGCTTCAACGACATCGCTGTTCGTCTGAATAATCTGATCGTCAATGATATCAGCCGCATCAATGCAAAACTGACATTGAATGCGCTTACCAAGGACTCGGAGCGTCTGCTCACACAGTACCGCTATGAGCTTCGCAATATCAACAACCGGTTGACGGCTAACGAGAATGTGCTGAAGCTTATCGACAACATGGTGGATGCATATGAGAAGGCGGAAATCCTGTATATCAGCACACAGGAATCACTGACCAAGATTGACGGCAATTCGTCCGAGACATATGACAAGCTGATCTCGACACGCAAGAGCATTGCCGACGGCAACACGAAGCTCGTTTCGCGCAAGGAGGATATTCTGCTGAAGCTGCAGGATCTTCTCGGAGGCGTGAACGGCAGCAGTTCGATCGGCGGATCAATCTTCAGATTTGATGAGGATGACGTTGCGGGCAATACGGGCGATATCGCTGACCAGGGCGATGGCAATGGAAGCGATCCTGCTGACGCAGGTAACGGCGGAAACGACAACGGTAACGCGAACGATACCGGAAACAAGGGTAACGCCCGCTCTGATGCCAATGATCCGATGAACTGGACAGATGCACAGATCGTGGCCGCGCTTCAGAAGGCTGCATCCAACTCCGCAGACCAGAGGGAGGCCCTGGAACAGGAGATTAATCTCCTGGTATCCCGATGCGATGCGATTGTCGGCGACTTCAGAACGATGCTTCAGGCATGGAACTCGCAGAAGATCAATGATCTTACGTTGGAAGTCGGCGATTACAAGTATGTTCGTCAGGGGATTTTTTCCACCTCATTTATCCGAAACGGCATTAAGACGACCGGTCCTTTCGTTGCACTTGCAGTCATCATCAGCCTGATCATGATCATCGCGAACAATGTGAAGGCGGAGAAGGCAGAGCAGAGAGCGGCGAGACTCGGCAAACGCAACAGAAAGAGTGTTGTGCGCAATGAGGAATCCGATCAGGCACGTGAGGAGCAGACCCGCGAGCAGGCCGTGAGCATGGAGACGGAGCAGGACGCCGTGCTGTGGAACAGCATGGAGCAACTGCAGGTCCCGCAGTATGAACCGCAGGCAGTGCGCGGAACAGAGACGGACGAGGATCGAGCAGCAAGGATTGCGGCTCGCAGAGCGGCTGAGACGCCGGAGGAGCGCGCGGCGCGGATCGCGGCCCGCAGAGCGGCGGAGACCGACGAGGAGCGCGCGGCCCGGATTGCAGCCCGCAGAGCGGCTGAGACGCCGGAGGAGCGTGCGGCACGGAGAGCCCGCAGAGCGGCTAAGTTAGCGGCGGAACGCGCAGCGGCTGAGAATTCCGGATCGAATACGGATGGTACGGTATAATTTTTCAAAGTGATACCCGCTCTTTTGGGGCGGTAACGCGAATGAGATCATGATGCCCTGCGGCTTGCCGCGGGGCATCTTAACTATGGAAATACACCCGGAACAGTGGGATGATTATTTGCCGGATCGTATGCCGGCGGATTCCCGTTTTTCCTTGTAAGGCTTGTTTTTTGGTGATATACTAGAATTTGGGTGAGCTTTCCGGCATGAGAAATGCTTCCGTCAGATGCGGGGCTTGTGTCTTCGATGATTTGCCGGGGAAACCGCCATACAGGAAATGTTAGTCAAGGAGCAGGCGTCCGCGCGGGGCGCCGATGGCAGTGATGATAAGTGCGGAATCGCAGACAAATGAACTCAGGCCGTTCGTACCGGAGGCGGTCTTCAGCGACGGAACAGAGATGTTTCGCTCGCCGTGCGAGCCTGAGATGTACGATACAGTAACCATACGGCTTCGAGTCGGGAAAAACCAGGCGTGCAGAGCCTCTGTTGTGGTACGTGAACGAGCGCGGCGCATCGATATGACACAGTATCGCAGTGACGATCGCTTTGACTGGTACAGCGCGGAGGTGGAACTCACCGACCGGTTCCTCCATTACTTCTTCGAGATCGCTACGCAGAACGGCGTGTTCCGCTACGACAGACTCGGCGTGATGCTCGCGGATCGTGAGACCGTCTGTTTCCGGATCACGCCCGGCTTTCACACGCCGCAGTGGGCGAAGGGCGCGGTCATGTACCAGATCTTCGTCGACCGGTTTTGCAACGGTGATCCGACGAACGACGTTCAGACCGGAGAGTACTACTACATCGACCGGTACTCGCAGCGCGTGACTGACTGGAACCGGGCTCCGAACGGAAGCGATGTGCAGGAATTTTACGGCGGAGACCTGCGAGGTGTCATTCGGAAAATGGACTACCTCCGCAAGCTGGGAGTTGAAGTGCTGTACCTAAACCCTATCTTTGTCTCCCCGTCGAGTCACAAATATGATATTCAGGACTACGACCATGTGGATCCCCATTTCGGCGTGATCGTGAAGGATGCGCCGACAGGACTCTGCGAGGGGGACACGGCCAATGCGCATTCTGCGCAATATGTCGCGAGAGTAACGAGCCGCGAGAACCTTGCAGCCAGCAACGAGCTTTTTGCCCAGCTGGTTCAGGAGGCGCATTCGCGGGGCATGCGTGTCATCATCGACGGCGTGTTCAACCACTGCGGATCGTTCAATAAATGGCTGGATCGCGAAGGGATTTATCGCAATGCCGAAGGCTTTGACGACGGCGCGTTCTACTCGAAGGAGAGTCCGTACCGGAGCTTCTTCGCATTTTCCGAAGACCCGGAAACCGGCAAGGAAAAGTACGACGGCTGGTGGGGCCATGAAACGCTCCCGAAGCTCAACTATGAGACATCCCCGAAACTGAAGAACTACATCATGCGCATCGCACGCAAATGGATCAGCGCCCCGTTCAATGCGGACGGCTGGCGACTTGATGTCGCGGCAGATCTCGGACACAGCGAGGAGTACAACCACGAATTCTGGAAGGAGTTCCGCAGGGACGTAAAATCCGCAAATCCGGATGCGCTCATTCTGGCGGAGCACTACGGCAACGCGTCGGCATGGCTCGGCGGCGACGAGTGGGATTCGGTGATGAACTACGATGCGTTCATGGAGCCGGTGAGCTGGTTCCTGACCGGTATGGAGAAGCACAGCGACGCGTACCGCGAGGATATGCTGAACAACGAGAAGGCGTTCGATTTTGCGATGCGGTGCAACATGGCGAGATTCCAGACGGCCTCCCTGCAGGTGGCGATGAATGAGCTCTCCAACCACGATCACTCGCGTTTTCTGACCAGAACCAACCGGAAAGTCGGCCGTACTGCCACGGTGGGTGCTGCGGCAGCGGACGAGGGCGTGAACGCGGCGGTGATGCGCGAGGCGGTCATGATGCAGATGACCTGGCCGGGAGCACCGTGCGTCTACTACGGCGACGAGGCAGGACTGTGCGGATGGACCGATCCGGACGACCGTCGCACGTACCCGTGGGGGCACGAGGATCCGCAGATGATGCAGTTCCATCGGGAAATGATCCGCATCCACAAGTCGTATGCGTCCCTGCGCACCGGATCGCTCCTGATGCTCGTCGAGGAGCCCGGAGTGCTCGCGTTCGCACGAATGAACGAGACGGAGACGGTCATCACGGTGATCAACAATAACGATGAGGATCGTGTTGTCGAGGTGCCCGTGTGGCGCGCCGGCGTAGCGGATACAACAGCGCTGGTCAGACTCATCCATACCTATTGTGACGGCTTCGGGGTGGACACACATATCCTGATCCCGCACGACGGGCACATCACGATCAACGTTCCTGCGACAGGAGGGACCGTACTGAAGAATATGCGGTGAAACGACAGTATTGCCGCGGAAGATAAATACAAAAATGTGTGATCACTTGCCGGCGGATATCCCTGCGATATCCGCCGGTTGTTGTTTGAGAAAGGGAGAGACGGCTTGGCGGTGGCTATGCTCGAAAATCGCGAAAAACATGCATCTGAAATGTAAAATAATCTGTCATATTTGCGGATTTGCAGATGGCAGAGGAGGGGATGCTCCGGCACGAGTCAGCTCTGCCTTGACAGGCATATCAAAAGTAAAGTAAGATTATTTTACTGATAACAGACATGTCGGCCAGGCTTTTTTGATATACCGGGAGGTGAACAGAATGAAGAGATGTATAGCTGTTTTGTTAACTATATGTATGACGATTTCTGTTGCCATTGCGCCTGATCGCTTTGCTTATGCGTTCGGGGATACGACAGAGATCACTTCGGGCGGGGTACAAAACCGTTCACTGACGGATCCGCTGCCGGATGAAGGCGAGGAGGATGTGGGTGAACCCGATGAGCTCTCCGTTGAGGACAAGGAAAGGATTATCAACGGCGCCGAGCTAAATCCGATCACCACTGGATACGAACCGCTTGATTCCGTTGTGCAGGTAATCTTTTCCGAGATATTAACTGACGATATGAGCACCTACGATAAGGTATGTGCGATCTATGCCTATCTCATGAAGGACAGGGTATATGACGCTGACATGCCTTACGTGGACTGGCTGTATTATAACATTCATAAAACCATCAACTATCGAAGCAGCTACGACCGCAACAGAGTGTGTGAGGCATACGGCTTCCTGACAAGAGATCCCGAGCATATTACCAATAAAGGAATCTGCCAGCATTACAACTCCGCCTTTGTGGTAATGACCCGAGCACTCGGTCTCAACACCTATGTTGTTGATTGTACCAGCACTGCCGGTACAACCATAAGTTCCCATGAGTGCTCCGTTCTGCTTGACAAGGGCGTATATTACCTGTTTGATCCGGTCATGGGAGTGTTTCTCGGCAATCCCGAGGTGGAAACCTCCGATTATTTCTGTACTCCGCTGCATTATCAGCCACAGCGTGAATACTGCGACATGAACGAGATGATAAACAGTTTTGGATATTTCGAGACCAAAACCGGCGGTAAGCCATTGACGGTTGAGGAATTACCAGGAGCTACGGAAGGAGAGTTCCATTTTACGTTCGGGACCTATCCCCAGACGCAGGTCACCGACGCTTCGCTGATCGCAGCGCTTAACGGGCTTCTTGATGTTAGCAGCATGCTCTCCTATGGCTACTATTCCGGCACCGGAATGATCGGTTCACAGACGCAGGGAGACTACATGCGATATGCTGATGTTGTATATGAGGGCGTGAAATACCGAGCCGTACGATTTTCCGCATATCGTCCGACATATTCCTACATGCCGTCTGAGGAGGGAAGATCGTATCAGGACAACAATGGTTTTTTCGTTAATGAGATATACTGGTTCCGTTTTGATCCTATTGAATGGAGACTGGTTGACGGGGGCCTCGATGACGGGACCTTGCTTGTCGCCGATCTTGCTCTGGATGCACAGCCCTTTAACTTTGAGATATATGCCTCGGAGACCGCCAAAATCATAGACGGGAAGACGTATTATATCTTCAAGGACGCGGCATGTACACAGCCGGTCAATGACTGGAACACGAGTGACATTCGCGCCTGGCTGAACAACGATTTTCTGAACACGGCATTCTCCGAAGAAGAAAAAACTTTGCTTATCAACAGCACCCTTCATGAGTACAGTTCACACGGAGACTATGACTATGCTGATGCTGTCGATCAGGTGTTTTTGCTCTCTCGCAACGAGATCATGAACGATGCGTATTTTCTCGGCGTTTCCAATGATGCGAGAGTGTTGCAGGGAACGGACTATGCCCGCTGCCAGGGATTGGGCGTTGATACTGCTTCCCAGAACCAACCGTGTGCATGGATCCTACGAACGGCAGGAGGTCACTCGAGCGATATCAGCTTTGTGAATTCGGTCGGTAAACAACGCGATCATATGAAGGTTGCTTCCGAGATGTGCGGGATACGTCCGGCGTTGAGGGTCAGTGATCTTTCCGCGCTTATTCCCGATGTCCCTGTCGCACCGGGCAACCTTTCCGCCATCGCCACAGATACGGGCGAGATCACGCTGCGCGTCGCCGTCTGCAACGGTGCAGGTTCATACCGGTTCTATATCTATGCCGGTGACGAGGAAACTCCTGTCGTCATAGACAGCGAATCGCCTGTGCTTGTCGTTGATAACCTGACACCCGGTCAGACCTACCGCATCCGTGCGGCAGCGATCATGATGATTGGCGGGCAGGCAAGTGAAGGACCTTCCACGGATCTTATCTCGGTGTTGTGTCGCGCGTACCTGGATCCTCCCGAAACTATGCAGGCGGTTGCGTCCGCTACACGCACCATCACCCTTTCGTGGGCACCGGTAGACGGAGCGGTTCTCTACCGCGTTTATCGATACGTTGATTCCGAGACATTGGCGCTCTGCGGGGAGACTTCTGCAACAACCATGTCAGTTGAAGAGCTCGGAACCGGTTATTACTACTATTTTCGGATAAGTTCTGTTTCGGTTGACGGGAACGAGAGCAGACTTTCGGCTTACACGGTAAGATGTTTGACCGAGAGCATCCCGGAACCCCCCACCGCTCTGATCATCGAAGCATCGGCCACCGGCTCGCTTCGACTTTGTTGGAACGGTTCCCTCGGGGCAGCCCGGTACTACATCGAAAAATATCGCAACGGTGAATTTGTGGTGGTCGGAACGACCGAGGACACCGAGTTTACGGTTTCTGATCTCTCTGTCGGCTCATCGTACACGTTCTACGTATCAGCCGAGACTGCGGACGGCTCCAGTCGAAGCACGAGAGTCTCCGCAAAAGCAGAATGCCTGAGCGTTCCTTCTGTTCCGCAGGATCTGACAATCACTGCGGTTGCAACAGGCGTTATGAAACTCTGTTGGACAGCATGTGACGGAGCGGGAAGATATCACATTGAACGCTATATAACCGATGCATATAACGAAATCGCAGTTACGGAAAATACGGAATATACAGTTTCCGGTCTCTCGGTCGGAACGGACTATTACTTCCGGGTATGGGCTGAAACAGAGGACGGATCAAGCCACAGCGAACATGCCAGGATCAATGCGGTGTGCGAAAGCATTCCGGCGGCACCGCTCAATCTGACGCTTGTTACGGTTTCAACAGGCGTTATGAAACTTAGCTGGTCCGCAAGTGACGGCGCCGCAAAATACTATATTGAACGTTATTCAAACAGCGCCTACAGTAAGATCGGGGAAACGGAGAATACGGAATACACAGTCTCCGGACTTACCGCCGGAAACACCTACTATTTCCGGGTCATCGCTGTAACCGCAGACGAAACAAGCTTTAGCAACGGTGCCCTGATTAACGCGACATGTGAAAGTATACCGGCGGCACCGACTAATCTGACGAGTGTTCCGTCTGCCACAGGCGTGCTTCATCTGAGTTGGGACGCATCTCCCGGCGCGGCTCGGTATTACATTGAGAAATATCGCAACGGTGTATTTGAGCTGGTCGGCACTACCGAGGACACCGAGTTTACGATTCCCGATCTCTCTGTCGGCTCATCGTACACGTTCTACGTATCAGCCGAGACTGCGGACGGCTCCAGTCGAAGCACGAGAGTCTCCGCAAAAGCACAATGCCTGAGCATTCCTTCCGAGCCTCAGAATCTGACAGCTACCGTGGTTGCAACAGGCGCTTTGAAACTCAGCTGGTCGGCATGTGACGGCGCGGGAAGATACCGCATTGAACGCTATATAACCGATGGATTTACCGAAATCGCGGTTACGGAAAATACGGAATTCACCGTTGACGGGCTTTCCGTCGGGATTGAGTATTACTTCCGGGTAAGGGCTGAAACGGAAGACGGATCAAGTCGCAGCAGTTATGCCAAGGTAAACGCAGTGAGCGAAAGCATTCCGCCTATCCCGCAGAACCTGACGTTTGAAACCGTCAGCAACGGCACAGTTCGTTTGAAATGGGATGCTTCCCAGGGGGCTGCCCAATATCGCGTGGAGCGGATTAAGAGCGGCGAATACATCGAGCTCGGGATTACGACAGACACGGAATATGCAGCTTCAGGGCTTGCGGGAGGTTCGACCTACTACTTCCGTGTGACCGCTGAGACCGCGAACGGAGAAAAAAGTGCGCCTGCTTGTGGGAACACTGTCTGCCGGAAGCCGCCTAACGCGCCCCAGGATCCGGCGGTTCAAATCGCCGGGGACAAAACGTTGAGAGTAAACTGGAGCGCGTCCGAAGGCGCGACGGAGTATGATGTCTATCGCAGCGCGGGCTCCGCTAACGATTACGTTTACATGGCAACTACCTCGGACCTGTTTTATGTTGACAGCGACGGACTTGCGATCGGAACGAAATATTATTACAAGGTGGTTGCGGTTGATAAGAGCGACACACATCGACTTGAATCATCTAAGTCACAAAGTGTCAACGCCATAGCGCTTGGTGCCCCTGCTGCGCCTGTCGGACTCACCGCCGTCTCTAATGCGCTGAATACCGTGACCGTTGGCTGGTCACCTGTCACGACAGCAACAAAGTATAACGTTTACCGCTACCGAGGCACAGATAAGACCTATATCCCTGTCGGAAGCACCACAACGACATCTTACGATGTCACAGGGCTCTCCGCCGGCACAACCTACTACTTTAAAGTTGAAGCAGTGACTGAGGTCGGCGATATGTCTTTCACCGGCAGCAAATCGGTTTCCGTCAACGCCAAAGTCATCAGCGCTCCGGCTCAGGTTACCGGTCTTGCCGTTGAATCTTCGGGAGACCGGAAACTGACCGTAAGCTGGAATGCGTCCTCAGGCGCAACGGAGTATGATGTCTATCGCTATCTGGGTTCTGCGAGCGCCTATGTTTACAAAGCAACTACCTCGAATTTGTCTTATGTTGACAGTGACAATCTTTCGGTCGGTACGACATATTATTACAAGGTAGTCGCAGTCAAAAAGACCGGAACCTACAGGATCGAGTCGGCAAAATCGGCAAGTGCAAACGCCCTCGTGCTTGGAGCGCCTGCTACGCCTGTCGGACTCACCGCCGTCTCAAACGTTCCGAACACTGTGACCGTCAGCTGGACAAAGGTCAAGAACGCGACGAAGTACAACATTTATCGCTATCGCGGCTCTGATAATACTTACATTTATCTCGGAAGCACCACGAAGACATCTTACGATGTCGCCGGGCTCTATGCCGGCACGACCTACTATTTCAAGGTCGAGGCGGTGTCTGAGGTCAATAATACATCCTATATCGGCAGCAAATCCACCTCTGTCAGTGCAAAAGTCATCGCCGCACAGGCCCCGGTCACCGGGCTTTCCGCTGAGGCTACAGGAGATAAGAAGCTGACTCTGCGCTGGAGTGCGTCCGCCGGTGCAACGGAGTATGACGTTTACCGCTATACGGGGGTCACGAATACTTACGTTTACAAGGCTACCACCTCGCAAACCTCTTATGTTGACAGTGACAACCTTTCCGTCGGAACGGTGTATTACTACAAGGTAGTCGCAGTCAAGAAGACCGCAACCTACCGGATCGAGTCAGCAAAATCATCCAGTGCAAACGCTATGGTGCTCGGCACGCCAGTTGTGCCCACGGGAGTTACAGCCACATCGAATGCCAAGAACACGGTAACCGTCAAGTGGTCGGCAGTCAAGGCCGCAACGAAGTACAATGTCTATCGCTACCGTGGCACCGATAAGACCTACATCTATCTCGGAAGCACCACGGGTACTTCCTATGATGTGACCGGTCTTTCCTCCGGAACGACCTACTATTTCAAGGTCGAGGCGGTGGTTGAGGGCAACAATATGTCCTTCACCGGAAGTAAATGTGCTTCCGTTAATGCAACCGTTCAGTAAGCAGTAGCGTAACAGGCGCTGCACCATGGAAGGAGCAAGGATTCTTTCGGAAGCAACAGTTTAGTGAATCGTACCCTCTTTGCCGGGCAACCGGTAAGGAGGGTATTTTCATTAGACAGTCCGCCGTTTACGGAGCTTTGTACGGGCGCAGTTTTTTGCAAGCTGTTTGCGGATAGCACTTGTTTTCTGCGGTAGTTTTATATACAATTATACTGTCGCGCGAAATCGTGCTGATGACGGGACTGCGGGACGGATGTCAGCATATTTTGACACGGCAGTGTTATGACAGTAAGGAGAAAGAGATGAAGAGAAAACTGGCAGTAGTTATGTTGTTGGCCTGCTTTGTGTTCGTGTCGTTGTTTGCCAACCGACAGGTTGCGGATGCGGCTTCGAATACGAACGGCTATGTTGCGGGCGATATCGTTACGTTCGGATCGTATCCGCAGACCCATGTGACGGATTCGACTTTGATCGGAAAATTGGAGTCGGAGGTGAGAGGTAAGACATTTACGAATTACCCATACACCTCCTATAATTCTGCTTATGATACCGGCAGTAGTAATTTTATGATGAAACGCAATTACGATATGATGTCGTATTGCGATTTCGATTACCAGGGAGCGAAGTATCGCGCCGTTAAGATAACGGAGTACCGGCCGCCATATAGTTGGGGAAAGCCCGGAATAGACAGCCGCCAGGAGGCGAACGGCTATTTAAAGGGAAACACGTATTTCTTCAAATGGGAGCCGATTGAATGGATCGTGTTGGATCCGGAGGAGGGATTCCTGCTGTCCAGATACGGGCTGGATGCGCAGGCATTTTGCGAATATTACAAGGAAACCTCGTACAACGGCCCCGAGTCGGTGCTGTATTCAGGCGGTTGGGCGGTTAACTACCGGTGCGCTACAATCCGCGAGTGGTTGACGGTTCCCTCGTTTGTTCAGGATACATATAAGGACTTCAACTTTATCAACGCGGCATTTTCCGAGACAGAACGACAGAATGTCATCAATGAGACGACGCTTAAAGAGGAGGTTCCGAATTTCTCCACTTTTAAGGATAAGGTGTTTCTTCTGTCGGCGGAAGAGTTTGACCAGTACAAGAGTGTTGCCGGGGTTACGACCGACGGAAAATCAACGGATTACGCTTTGGCACAGGGGTCAGCAGCCGGCACAGGTTCCGGTGGTTTTTACTGGACTCTTCGATCGATCGCCTATGTTCAAAACGGGAATTATCCGATCTCCACGATCCTTGTGGCAAGGGGAAGCGGGACATCATACACAAATACTGACTATGCAGTAATCTGGGATATTCTGAGCGGTATCCGCCCGGCTATGAAAGTTGACCTTACCAGCAGCGCGATCAAAAAGGCGCAGCTGGATCAGCCGGAACAGATCAGTGCGGCGTTTGATTGGTCAACGAGTGAGTGGGTGGTCAGCTGGAACAGGGTTGAGGGCGCGAGCAAATACACCGTTTACTGCAGGAAGTCGTCAGATTCGTCCTGGAGCGAGATCGGTTCAAGCACAGCGTCAACTACGGGAACAAAGGTGACATTCCGATATCCGCATAGAAATCTTTCGGGCAGTTCTCTGTATTACATACGGGTAGTTGCTTCTTCTTCGAGCGGAGTTACTTCGGAGCCTTCCGAAATGACTACTGTGTACCGGATGGCAAGAATTCGGTTTAATCTCAATGGCGGAATGTCAGGAGCACCGAATGATATCCGCGGAAAGGAAGGAATTACTTGTGTAATCCCGAGTGATATACCGGTACGCACAGGATACGTGTTCCTTGGTTGGTCATCGAGTTCTACGGCAACAACCGCAACGTATAAGGGCGGCAATTCAGTACCTTTGAGCGGAGACTGGACTTTGTATGCGGTATGGGAGAAAGCCGGACCGAAGATTACTTCCCAACCCGCAGACAAGAGCCTGCTGGTCGGTTCTACAGCTAAGTTTGCAGTCGAGGCGACCGGGACAGCGCCGCTGACTTACCAGTGGCAATATCGGAAAAATGCGAATTGTGACTGGGCAAATTCCGGTCAACAGGGAGCGAAAACAGCAACGCTGTTGGTGTCGACGACCGCCGGGCTTCATGGATACCAGTTCCGATGTGTCGTGACGGACAAGAACGGACAGACGGTTGCATCCAGAGCTGCCACGTTGACGCTGAAGCCGAGGATCACGACGCAGCCGGTGAATAAAAGCCTGCTGGTCGGTTCCACAGCGAAATTTACCGTAGTGGCAACAGGGAAGGCAACCCTTACGTATCAGTGGCAGTACCGTAAGAACGCTTCGAGCGAATGGGCAAACTCCGGACAGCAGGGAGCTAAGACCGATACCTTGCTGGTTTCCACGACTGCTGCGCTTCATGGATATCAGTTCCGCTGCATCGTGACGGACGGGAACGGACAGAAAACGTATTCGAGCGCGGCGACGCTTACGTTGAAACCGAGGATCACCACGCAGCCGGTGGACAAGGATCTGCTGGTCGGCTCCACGGCGAAGTTCACGTTGACAGCTACGGGCAAGGCAAACCTTACGTATCAGTGGCAGTATCGCAAGAATGCTTCGAGTGAGTGGGCGAACTCCGGACAGACAGGAGCGAAGACCGACACGCTGCTGGTCTCCGCCACGGCAGCTCTTCATGGTTACCAGTTCCGCTGCATCGTGACGGATGGGAACGGTCAGCAAACGTACTCGAAGACCGTTACCCTGACACTGAAGCCGAGGATCACCACGCAGCCGGTGGATAAGAGCGTGAAAGCGGGCTCCACTGCGAAGTTCACGGTGGCGGCAAACGGCAAGGCAACGCTCACGTACCAGTGGCAGTACCGTAAGAACGCTTCGAGTGAATGGGCGAACTCCGGACAGAGCGGCAACAAGACCGCGACGCTCTCCGTAGCTGCTACCAAGGGGCTCAACGGTTACCAGTTCCGTTGCCTCGTGACGGACGGAAACGGAAGGACGACGGCGTCGAATGTAGTGACGCTGAAGGTGCAGTAGTTTTTCGTTATGAGGTGTTTCTGACAGAAGAGACATAAACATATACGAGAAGGGAGAATTGCATGAAGCGGCTTCTTACATTGGTTGGAATAGTTGTATTGCTGGTTGCTGTCAAAGCAGGAATGGCAAATGCGGCAACGGCAGGCCCGAAGATTACCTTACAGCCGGTGGATAAATCTCTGCTGGTGGACTCTACAGCGAAGTTTATGGTGGAGGCGACAGGCACGGGGACGTTGACTTACCAGTGGCAGTATCGGAAGAACGCAACAAGCACGTGGGCGCCTTCCGGGCAGACCGGTGCGAAGACATCAACGCTTTGGGTTAAGGCAACCGCCGGACTTCATGGTTACCAGTTCCGTTGTATTGTAACTGACGGAAACAAACAGCAGACGGTCTCGAACACGGTAACCCTGACGCTGAAACCCAGGATTACTTTGCAACCGGAAGATAAGAATTTGCTTGTAGGTTCTACTGCAAAACTTACGGTGGAAGCATCCGGAGCGGGTTTGTCGTATCAATGGCAGTATCGCAAAAATTCCTCAAGTGCATGGGCGCCTTCCGGACAAACCGGTGCGAAGACATCTACGCTTTGGGTTGCGACAACCGCAGCTCTTCATGGATATCAGTTCCGCTGTATCGTAACCGACAAAAACAAACAGCAGTCAATCTCCAGAGTCGTTACACTGACACTGAAACCCAGAATTACGCAGCAACCGACAGGAAGAAAAGTGACGGCAGGTAACACGGCTAAGTTTACTGTCGTTGCCACCGGTAAAACGCTGTCATATCAGTGGCAGTACCGTAAGAATGCATCCTCTGCATGGGCGAGTTCTGCACAGAGCGGAAATAAGACCGCGACGCTTTCCGTGGCGTCTACCGCGGGACTGGACGGATATCAGTTCCGATGCGTGATCACGGATGGCAACGGTCAGAAAACGTATTCGAATGCAGCGATCCTGGGGGTTGGTGTCGCGATAAACGGTACGAGTTTTCCGGATGCGGAGTTTCGTTCGTTTGTCTCTGAAAATATTGACACAAACCATAGCGGTTCTCTGAGCGTTTCGGAGATCAATGCGGTAACAAATCTTGAATTGAGTGTTCCGGCCATCAGCTTTAAAGGAATCGAACTCTTCAAGGAAATGAAGACACTCAAAATGTTTGGCTGTACTTTATGGGATGAAGAAGCCGGTGAATTTGTCTGTTCTCAGACAATTGATCTGAGTAAAAATTCAAAGTTGACTGAGTTGGAACTAACATTTTGCCATTCCCTCAAAAAACTGAATTTGAGTTCGAATACGAAACTGGAGAAGCTGTATTGTTCCGATTGTCATAATCTGGAAACAGTAGTGTTCGGTAACAATACAAAACTGTCATACGTCTACTTCTTTATGTGTCCGGTGCAGGGGTTTGATCCCAGTCTTCTTACAGGACTAAAAGAGTTGTATGGTTATTGTATGCCTAACGAATCGCTGGATCTTCGTCGAAATGTTAGTCTTGAGGTGATCGAATGGTCAGATTATCTTGGAAGCGGAGATACGCTGAAGGCGATTGATGTGAGTAAGTGCGTTAATCTTCTCCGGCTGTATCTTTGCGATAATGCTATCGCGGAACTGGATATCAGCAACTGTACAAAACTTCAATATCTCAATGTCTGGTCGAATGAGCTGACATCACTGGATGTCAGCAAGTGCCCGGATCTGGAAATAATTTACTGTGAGTACAATCATCTTCAGTCGCTGGATGTAAGCAATCATAAAAAATTGAGTGGGCTCAACTGTTCTACGGCAGGCATGATGTGGTGGATTGAAAACAGTCCGCTGGCGACACTGGATGCAAGTGGCTGCTCGAGTCTTGAATGGATTGACTGTTCATATAACAGTCTGACTACAATTAAGCTTGATGGATGTACGAGTCTGAATTATCTTAATTGTTCATCTAACAATTTGACTGCGCTTAAGCTTAAAGGAAACACGAATCTGCAAACATTAAACTGCAAGTATAATCAATTGACAGAATTAGACTTGAGTGATTGTGTCAAACTGACATCCGAAAAAGTTGAAGCTGACAGCGAAGTAACGATTATATACGCTGCAAATTAGGTCGTTTGTTCGAGTGGAACCAAGAGAGTATAATCCTTTCACAATGTAAAAAAGGCAGATATGTCGTAAATCGGCATATCTGCCTTTTTGTCTCTGAGTGATCTGATCGTGAGATTTGCTCGGCTGAGCTATTGTTATGATGGGCAAGAAAACAATCAGCAGTCGACGAGTCGTGAATTCCTGCAATAATGTCATAAATTCTTACATTTGCGTGTTTGTAACCACTGCTTGTAAAAAGGCATACACTTCCGCAAAAAACGTGTCTATGCTATAATTCAGTCAAAAGTTTTTGAAGACGAAAAATACGAGGGAGGCGGAACATGAAGAAGAGACTTCTGGCCATATCGCTGGCTTTGATCATAATCGTTTCGGCAGGGTTTGTCAGTCTGCAGCCGGCGAGCGCTGCGACTTCGCTGACAATTACCACACAGCCGGTTGATAAGGAATTGCTTGTAAATTCCACTGCGAAATTCACTGTGGCCGCTGTCGGTGTGGGAACGTTGACTTACCAATGGCAGTATCGCAAGAACGAAACCGCCGCCTGGGCCAATTCCGGACAGACCGGCGCGAAGACGGCAACTCTCCTGGTCTCCGCTACGGCGGGACTCCACGGGTATCAGTTCCGGTGTATCGTAACGGACAAAAACGGTCAGACGAAAACATCCAACACCGTTACGCTGAAACTGAAACCCAGGATCACCACGCAACCGGTTGACAAGAGTCTGCTGGTGGCATCCACGGCAAAATTCACAGTGGAGGCAACCGGTGCGGGAACGCTTACCTACCAGTGGCAGTACCGCAAGAACGCGTCCTCGTCCTGGGCAAATTCCGGACAGACCGGCGCGAAGACGGCGACCCTTCTGGTCTCCGCTACGGCAGGACTCCACGGGTATCAGTTCCGCTGTATCGTAACGGACAAAAACGGACAGAAATCGTATTCGAATGCGGCGACGCTGTCGCTGAAACCGCGGATCACCACGCAGCCCGCGAGCAAGAGCGTGGCAGCAGGCACCACGGCGAAATTTACGGTGGCTGCGACCGGCAAGAGCACGCTCACATATTGCTGGCAGTACCGAAAGGATTCGAATGCGACATGGGCAAACTCGGGTCAGAGCGGCAATAAGACCGCAACGCTCTCTGTGGCGGCCACTGCCGGACTGAACGGCTATCAGTTCCGCTGTATCGTGACCGACGGCAACAAACAAACGACGATCTCCAACGCTGCTACACTGTGGATCAACGCAAGGATCACGGCACAACCTTCCGAACAATATGTATCGGTCGGAACTACGGCCTCATTTTCCGTGGAAGCGACCGGCAACACGCCGTTGACCTATCAGTGGCAGTACATGTCGCTGAACGGAACTACCTGGGCGAATTCCGCGCAGAGCGGCAATAAGACCGCAACGCTTTCCGTGGCGGTGACAGCCGGTATGCAGGGTTACAAATTCCGCTGCGTGGTCACGGATGCGAAGGGGCAGAAGACCTACTCGAAGGCAGCTACGCTGACGGTGTACAATGTCCCGGTGACGACATCTACGTTCTCCGACAGTGTGTTCCGCAGTTATGTCTCAAGCAACTTTGACAAAGACCGAAACGGAACACTCAGTTCGGCGGAACTGCAGGCGGTGAAAACCATAGATGTACACGGTATGGGAATCGGCAGCCTGAAGGGCATCGAGTTCTTCACGAAACTGCAGACGCTTAACTGCAGCAGTGAGATCGCAGTCGCGATCTTCTATGCCGGCGGGAAGACAGGCACTCCGATCAGTGAGATTTCCGGGATCGACACGAGCAGGAAATACCGTTTCGGATACCAGTTGGTCGGCAATACCATCACCTCGCTGAATCTGAAGTGCAACACCGAATTGAAGACGCTGAATTGCAGCGGAAACCGGCTGACGTCGCTGGATCTGAGCGCGAACAGCAAGCTGGAGGAGCTGGCGTGCGTCGGGCTGTATTACTACGATACGGAGAAAGAGGTCACCTATGATTACCGGTTGAGCAGTCTCAACCTGAGCAGTAACACGGCTTTACGATCGCTGAACTGTTCGATGAACCGGCTTACGACGCTGGATCTGAGCAAGAACACAGCGCTCACTGACATCGATTGTTCCAACAACGAGCTGACGTCGCTCTCGGCATCGGCCTGTACGAACCTGGTGATGCTTCTCTGCAACGACAACAAGATTACCTCCCTGAACATTTCCGGATGTACGCTTCTGCAGATACTGGAGTGTTCGACCAATAACCTTTCGACGCTGAACATTACGAACAACAAGGATCTGGTACTGCTTTACTGCCGGTTCAACAAACTCAAGACGCTGGATATCAGCAAAAATCAGTACCTGACGTACTTCTACGGTTACGGCAACACCAACAGCCTTTCCTCCGTGGAAAATGCATTGGGCCTGTCTTACTACCGCAACAAATACTTCTACGAGCTGACGGCAGCCGACCTGCAGACCATGTCGGGCATCATCGCAGCGAATACCGACAGCACCATGAACCGTGTCGAGAAGATTAAGGCCATTCATGACTGGATGGTGTGCAACCTTCGCTATGACAATATTAATTACAATCAGTACAGCGCATCGCAAACACTGAACGGCCATGTCGCGGTGTGCAGCGGATATGCGGCGTTGTTTGCGGCATTTATGGATCTGATGGGAATCCCGAACGAGCAGATTTACGGCGATAACCACGCATGGAATGCGGTGCAGCTGGAGGACGGAAAATACTATTATGTCGACTGCACCTGGGATGATCCGCTTCTCTTACTGAACACGGATCCGGAAGGATCTTCCGATTATCCGGACGGAAGAAATATGACGTATGACTACTTCCTGATCGGAATATCGACAGCTTTTAAAAAGGACGCGGTAAGCCATGTAGCGTTCGAGATGCCGGTTATGGTTTCCCTGACGGACTACGACTGGCGGTCGGCGATCGGTAATTAATGCGTCATCGGAAAATGAAAACTTGATCCTGTTGCGGGGGCATGTGATGTGCCCCCGCTTTTTACCGTTTTCCGATTGTTGACAAGCCTTTTTATTTTCGCTATGATAAACGGTACAGAAGCGGTGTGGACGGAAACGTTGAGGGGGAAACCGTCGTTTGTCCGTCTGTGCGGAGAAGAAGGATAATTGAGAACTGGGAGGTGCAAACATGATGCGAAGGATCAAATTGTTGGCGATCGGAATACTGATCTCGGTATTCCTTTTTGCGAGTGGAACAGGGATCAGCCGCGCAAAAGCGGCCGGCGGAGACGTGGATATTGCATCGACATTTCCGGATGAATATTTTCGTCAATATGTGGAAGAATATATTGATACCGACAAAAACGGAAAGCTGAGCAGCGCGGAAATCGCTGCGGTGAAAGAGATCAGAGTATCTGTTTATCCCTGTGAGGGGGAGAATTCAGAATTCGGAGAATATCTTCATTATACCGGTGATTACGAAACGGGCGGAGCAAAGATCTCGTCTCTCGCCGGAATTGAAGTGTTTACTTCGCTCAAGGAACTGTACTGCAGCAATAACGATCTGACGGAACTGAATGTTCGCTACAATACGGAGCTGGAGGTGCTGTCCTGCTGTAATAACAAGATTTCATCTCTGGATGTCAGTTACAACAAGAAACTGGTTACCCTTAAATGTTCCGCCAATAATCTTTCGTTGTTAAATGTCAGCGGCAATACATATCTGGAACAACTGGATTGCTGTGCGAATAAACTGACTGCCCTGTCTGTAAAGGACAACACGTATCTGGAACAGCTGGATTGTGATTTTAACGAACTGAGCAGTCTGACGTTGGGCGAGGCACAGGATTTGCTCTATCTGTATTGTTTCGGAAATCGTCTGTCAAACATAAACGTTTCGACGGCCAAAAAACTGAAGGAACTGGATTGCGGAAACAACAGGCTGGACATGCTGAACATCAGCAATAATACGTACCTTACGCATCTGGTATGTTCGAATAACAAACTGACGTCATTGGATGTCAGCCGCAACACCAAACTGAATACGCTTGCGTGTTCCGGCAACATGATCGGCTCGTTAAATGTAAGCAAGAATGTTAATCTGACTTCGATCAGCTGTGGATTCAATTCATTCAAACAGGTCGACCTAAGCCGGAATCCGAACATAGTGCTGTTTGATTTCAGGGACGACACGGTTTCTTATATTCTTCCGTCTGACCTATACGTGAAATATATGTACGAGGAGATCTACCGACCTACGGTATATGAGCGGTATGACGAGGAATTGGAAATATGGATATATGAGGAGTATGATGATTCAGATATAGAATCCTATAATTATTATTGTTATGATAACGGAGTCGTTATCTGCAGACATAACCTCGGAAATGGTACGCTTGATTATGACATGAATGTTATATACGGCGGTTGCGGCTGTGCAATAGGAGGCGATGGAGCAAACGGATATTGGATCAATGAGTATGGAGGCAACTGGGGGGATGAAGAATCTTTTATAGGGCGAGACTATGGCATACAGGACTTCGATGAAGAGCACAACTATTATGAGGATATCATACGTGTCTTCGGAAACGAGCCCGGGTTCTCCTGCGCTGACAGTACGGCGGCTCCTAAGATCACAGCACAGCCGGCGGACAAGAGTCTGCTGGTGGGATCTACGGCGAAATTCACGGTAGAGGTAACCGGTGTTGGACCGCTGAAATATCGCTGGCAATACCGGAAGGATGGAAGGAGCGAATGGGCGGATTCCGGGCAGAGCGGAGCGAAAACCTCTACTTTGCTGGTGTCCGCAACGGCAGGACTTCACGGATATCAGTTCCGTTGCATCGTAATGGACGCAAACGAACAGGTAGCTTTTTCGGGAGTTGGGACGCTGACGCTGAAGCCGAGGATCACAACACAGCCTGTGGACAAGAGCCTGCTTGTAGGTTCCACCGCGAAGTTCACGGTGGCAGCGACAGGAAAGAGCAACCTTACGTATCAATGGCAGTACAGGAAGAATTCATCCGCTTCCTGGGCAAACTCCGGGCAGCAGGGAGCGAAAACGGATACGTTGCTGGTTTCCACTACGGCAGCACTTCACGGTTATCAGTTCCGCTGTATCGTGACGGACGGCAACGGCCAGAAATCGTATTCGAACGCGGCGACGCTGACGCTGAAGCCGAGGATTACCACGCAGCCTGTGGACAAGAGCCTTCTGGTATGGTCTACCGCAAAATTCACAGTGGCAGCTACGGGCAAGGCGAAGCTCACCTATCAGTGGCAGTACCGGAAGAACGCCTCGAGTGATTGGGCGAACTCCGGGCAGCAGGGTGCGAAGACCGACACGCTGTTGGTTTCCGCGACTGCAGGACTCCACGGTTATCAGTTCCGCTGTATCGTGACGGATGGGAATGGTCAGAAAACGTACTCGAAGACCGTTACCCTGACGCTGAAGCCGAGGATCACGACACAGCCCGCGAACAAGAGTGTGAATGCGGGATCCACGGCAGAGTTCACGGTGGCAGCGACCGGTAAGGCAACGCTTACCTATCAGTGGCAATTCCGGAAGAATTCTTCCGCGGCCTGGATAAACTCGGGACAGAGAGGCAGCAAGACCGCAACCCTCTCAGTGGCCAGCACGGATGCTTTAAACGGAAATCAGTTCCGCTGCGTCGTGACGGACGGCAATAATCAGAAGTCTTACTCGAGCACCGCGATATTGACCGTAACGACGTCTAGGCTGACGATCACAACACAGCCTAAGAGTGTTATCGTTCCGGTTGGCACATCCGTACATTTTACGATCGAGGTCAGCGGTGACGGGCCGTTCACGTACCAGTGGCAGGCGAAGGATCCTGCAACCAACACGTGGAAGGATTCCGAAGCGGCCAGCGCGACAACGAACATTCTGTACTCCAAGGCGAAAAATGCGCTGAACGGGTATAAGTTCCGCTGTATCGTAAAAGATGTTCACGGAAATCAGGTGACCTCCAATGCGGTATCGGTTACCGTGCAGTGACAGCGAAAGAATAAATGACAGTGAAATGCGGGGGCAAACGCTCCCGCATTTCGAAACTCTTGTTTTCCGTCGCTCAATTGTTTACAATAAAGGGTGAGAAGACAGTGCGCGTACGCTCGTGTTTCGCATCGCGGGACACGGGGATCAAGAGGAAAAGGAAGTGTATTATGATGGGAAGAGCAAACAGCAGGACATCCCGGATCATCGCCGTTTTCATGACGGTGATCATGGTGCTGAGCGCAGGGATGCTGAACCTTGGCGACGGGGGGAATACGGCGCAGGCGGCTGCGATCACTCCGGTGAAGATCAATGCAACGAACTTTCCGGATCCTATTTTCCGGTCGGTGATCTCCGGTCCGGATTATGACCGGGACGGAAACGGAACGCTGGACGCCAAAGAACTCGGCGAGACGATAAACATTTATTGCGAAGGTTTGGGGATCAAATCGATCAAGGGCGTGGAGTATTTCGTCAACCTCCAGGGACTCTGGTGCAAGGACAACAAGATCTCGTCCATGGACATCCGTAAGCTCACGGACCTTCGGGGACTGTGGTGCTCCGGCAACCCGCTTACGTCCCTGAATCTCACGCAGAACAAGAAACTGCTGTGGGTTTACTGCTATGATTGTAAGCTGACGGCGCTGGATGTGTCGCAGAATCCGAAAATGGCATTTATCGAGTGCAACACCAACCCGATCACAAAACTGGATGTCACGCACAATCCGGAGCTGGAACACCTGACCTGCGGCACCTGCGAACTTACGACGCTCGACTTGAGCAAGAACCCGAAGCTGGCCCACCTCGACGCGTTCCGGAATCATTTTACGAAGCTGGATGTCACGCACAATACGAAACTGAAGCGTCTGGACGTCTGGGACAATCCGGGGCTGGGAAGCATCGACGTCAGCAAGTGCCCCGGGCTTCAGTATTACAACTGCGCCAACAACGACGCCACCACGGTGGATGTGAGTCACAACCCGGAGCTGCAGAAGCTGATCTGCAGTTACAACGAACTCAAGAAGCTGGATCTTTCGAAAAATCCCAAGCTGGCTTGTCTGTATTGCGAGGACAATCAGCTGACGTCCCTGAATCTGAGCTACAATCCGAAGCTTCGTTACCTGCAGGCGGCGATCAACAACTTTACTTCGCTGAACATCGGCAACAATCCGTTCCTTGTGAAGACCTACAAGGAGGGCAGCCACGTGCAGGAGTGGTTCGGACAGTCCTGGACGATCGATTACGGCGGAGAAGACTCCACGGGCGGCGACAACAAATTCTACATCTGGCTCAACAGCGGCATCACGGTGAGCACGAAAGCGACCGTCACGGTTCCTGTCACGGAGGAACGGTATTCGGATCTGAATTCCGGCATAACGGAGGAATCGCTGCTCACGCGAGAGGATGTCGTGCTTGCGCTGTACGAGCTGGCAGGGAAGCCGAGTGTCAGCGGACTGACGACACGTTTTACGGATGTAAAGGTGGGAACCGCATACACAAACGCGTTGCTCTGGGGCGAGAAAAACGCGATCTGCGTCGGCTATCCGGATACCTCTTCCGACACATTCGGGTTCGGAAAATGGATCACCCGGCAGGACCTGGTGTATATGCTGATGCGGTACTCCGAAGTCAAGAAGTACAAGAGGGCGATCGATTTCGGCCGAAGCGATGATTATCAGGATTATTTTGATATCGATTACGACCACTGGGAGGCGCTCTGCTGGTCCGCGACATGGAACATCATGGAGGCCAGGGAGCAGGTGGGCTCGACGAAACCGGGACTGTTGGACGCGCCGAAATCGGAGCTGTGGCTTGATCCCTACGGAAGAGTGACCCGTGCTGATTTCAAGAAGATCATGCAGCGACTCTTCGAGGTGAACAGCGTGACGGTGACGTCCTCGATGCTCGCCATCCTGAATAAAGCGGATCTGCGGATCGTCACGCAGCCGGTCGGCAAGAGCGTGACGGTGGGTACGGCAGCGAATTTTACGGTTGTCGCGACCGGAAAATCGGTCACTTACCAGTGGCAGTACCGTAAGAATTCTTCCGGTACCTGGGCGAGCTCCAACCAGAGCGGTGCGAAGACGAAGACGCTTTCGGTAGCAACTACGTCAGGGCTTCACGGATACCAGTTCCGCTGTGTTGTAAAGGACGGCAGCGGGAAGACATTGTACACAAGCGCGGCTACGCTGACGGTGAAACCGAAGATCACCGTGCAGCCGGTGGACAAATGTCTGCTGGTCAATTCCACGGCAAAATTCACAGTGGAAGCGATCGGCAAGAGCACGCTCACGTATCAGTGGCAGTATCGGAAGAACGAATCCTGCGAATGGGCGAACTCCGGGCAAAAGGGCGCGAAGACGGCGACTCTGCTGGTTTCCGCTACGTCCGCGATTCACGGTTACCAGTTCCGCTGTATCGTGACGGACGGGAACGGGCAAAAGACCTATTCGAAGATCGTCACACTGACGCTGAAACCGCGGATTACAACGCAGCCGACGGACAAGAGCGTGAAAGCGGGGTCCACGGCGAAGTTCACGGTGGCAGCGACCGGCAGGAGCAAGCTCACGTACCAGTGGCAGTACCGAAAGAACTCCTCGTATGCCTGGGCCAATTCCGGGCAGACCGGCGCGAGGACGGCAACGCTTTCGGTGGCGACCAAAGCATCGCTCAACGGCTACCAGTTCCGCTGCATCGTGACGGACGGCAACGGACAGAAGACAATTTCATCCGTGGTCACGCTGAAGGTGAATTAACCGGCGGGATTACGTTCATTTTCCGATAGATACGATGAAAGAGAGGATCAGTAGGATGAAGAGACATTTAGCAGGCCGGCTTTTGGCAGTTCTCCTGTCGGTGACCATGGCGGTATCGTTACTGTACTTTGCAGGTCTCGGCGGCAAAGCACAGGCGGCGTCGGAAGGGCCGACGATTACCACGCAGCCGGTTGACAAGAATCTGCTTGTAGGCTCCACGGCGAAGTTCACCGTGGCTGCAACCGGGAGCGGAACACTGACATACCGGTGGCAGTACCGGAAGGACGCATCAAGCGAATGGGCCGCATCCGGACAGCAGGGCGCGAAGACCAATACGCTTTATGTATCTGCTACCGCAGGCCTTCATGGCTTCCAGTTCCGCTGCGTCGTGACGGACGGAAACGGGCAGAAAGCGTATTCGAATGCGGCGACGCTGACGCTTAAGCCGAGGATCACCACGCAGCCGGTTGACAAGAGCCTTCTGGTGGGCTCCACGGCGAAGTTTACAGTCGCAGCGACCGGAAAGGGCACGCTGAAGTATCAGTGGCAGTACCGTAAGAACGCATCAAGTGCATGGGCCGCATCCGGACAGCAGGGCGCGAAGACCGACACACTTCTGGTATCCGCAACGGCAGGCCTTCACGGCTATCAGTTCCGCTGTATTGTGACAGACGGAAACGGGAAGAAAACGTATTCGAGCGCCGCGACACTGACATTAAAGCCGAGGATCACCACGCAGCCTACGGGCAAGAGCGTGACGCCCGGCACCAAGGCACAGTTTACGGTGGCGGCGACCGGCAAGAGCACGTTGACGTATCAGTGGCAGTTCCGAAAGGATTCGTCAAGTGCATGGGCAAATTCCGCACAGAGCGGCAACAAGACCGCAACGCTCTCTGTAGCTGCAACGAAAGGGCTGAACGGGTATCAGTTCCGCTGCGCCGTTACAGACGGCAACGGGCAGACAACATATTCGAGCGCTGCGACGTTGAAGGTGTTCGGTATCCTCAAGCAGCCGGTTTCGTATTCCGTTCCTGCCGGGGTGCTGTCGCAATTTTCCGTGACAGCGGGCGGAACAGGGCTCACGTATCAGTGGCAGTACCGCAGAAACGCCTCGGACACGTGGAAAAGCTCCGCCCAGAGCGGCAATAAGACGGCGACACTTTCCGTGGCGACGACCGAAGCTTTGAACGGCTATCAGTTCCGCTGTATCGTGAAGGACGGTGCGGGCAATTCCGCAACATCCAATGCGGCCACATTGACGATCGGGGAGCTCGTGATCGATGCGCATGTGTTCCCGGACGAGGCGTTCCGGAATTATATCGCGGAAAATGTTGACAGTGACGAAAGCGGGACGCTCAGTGCAGATGAGATCCTCGGAAGGACGTGGCTGAGAGTATATGACCATGTTGAAATGTACGGCTACGCGGGAATCGGAGCTGCCGACCTCAAGGGTGTCGAGATTTTTGCCAATCTTGAGGAGTTGGTTTGTTCCGGCAACCTTCTCACAAAACTGGATCTGAGCAGAAACAAGGAACTGACATGGCTGGAGTGTAAAGGCAACCGTCTGACCTCGCTGGATCTGAGCGGATTCACGCAGTTGACTTACCTGAACTGCAGCGACAATCTGCTGACATCGCTGAATATCGGCGATTGCACGCAGTTGGCTGCCTTATCCTGCGAGGGCAACCGTCTGACATCGCTTGATGTGAGCGCCTTTACGAAGATGGAAATTCTCTATTGCAGCAACAATCAGTTGACATCTCTCAATGTGAGTAATTGTACCTCGCTGAAAATACTGGATTGTCGCGGAAACCGGCTGACTTCACTGGATCTGAGCTATGACGGAAAAATGTCGCAGGTGGATTGCAGCTACAATCAACTGACGTCGCTGAATGTCGCGGGACTCGAGGAATTGCACACGCTGAAGTGTAATTCCAACCTGCTGAAATCACTGTCCCTAAGCGGATGCTCCGGCGTGCAGGAAGTATATTGTCAGGACAATCAGTTGGAGTCGCTTACATTCAGCGGCAACAGTAAACTGAGCTGGCTGGATTGCAGCAACAATAAGCTGAAGACATTGAACACCGCTGTATTGCCGGGGCTTAAAATGTTGAATTGCCGTGACAATCAATTGACAACATTGACAGTAAGCAACTGTCCCGATTTAAACACTCTGTTCTGTGAAAATAATAAGCTGACGGAGCTTCTGCTTCAGAACAATGCGATCCTCAGAGTATTGTACTGCGAGAACAACAGCCTAACGGCGTTGGACACGAGTGCGAATCCCGAGCTTCATACGTTGAGGGCAAAAGGTAACGCGCTCGGCAGCCTCAATCTGAGAAACAACACGAGTCTCGGGTATGTGAGCACGGATGTTGCGATAATCCTTGTGCAGCCGAAATCGTACGAGGCAGCGATCAACGGAAAGGCAGTGTTTACGGTTGTCGCGGACGGAGATGGTATCAAGTATCAATGGCAGTACAGAACGTCCGCATCGTCATCCTGGGCGAATACTGATCTGACCGGTCGTCGTACGAACATTTTGGCGTTTACCGCGACGTCGTCGATGAACGGGTATCAGTTCCGATGCGTGGTTACCGATAAGAACGGAGTGAGCGTAACCTCGGATGCAGTGAAACTGACGGTGGGGACGATTACGATCAATGAAAACCGGTTCCCCGATGATATTTTCCGTAGCTTTATTTCGGAAAATTTCGATACAAGCGGGGATGGCACGCTCAGCGCGGCGGAGCTGGCGGCAGTAAAGACTTTGAATGTTGCCGGAATGGATATTGAGAGCCTTCGTGGGCTTGAGTATTTTACGGAGGCGGAGACGTTATATTGCGGCAGTTATTACGTTACCGAAGAAACGTGGGGAGGGTATCGTTCCAACAGTCTCACGTGGCTGGATCTCAGCAGAAATATAAACCTGAAGGAACTTGACTGTAATAATAATTACTTGAATAAGCTTGATGTAAGAACCTGCAAAAAACTTCAGTCTCTTGAATGTTCATGGAACGGGCTTTCCAGCATTGACCTGAGATACTGCACGGAACTGGAGAATTTCCGGGGCGGGATGTTGACAAAACTGTCAGCGCTGGATTTCACCTGCAACAGGCATCTGAAGACGCTGGATATCTACTGGATCAACCTTGTGGAGAGAACCCTTGACCTGAGCAACAACACGGAGGCGGAGGTTCTGCGCATCGGAGGTGCGGGTATCGATCATATTGATCTGACGAACAACACGAACCTGAAGATTCTCGAGATCGAGCCTGATGTGACGGTGACAGGATTGTGCGAAGGTGCGGTTCGTATTGAGTATGAAAACTGAGAACACGGACCATCGGGTCCGATCAGCGAGGGGCGCCGGCCGGCGCCCCTTTCGTTTGTCGGAAAATACTTGATTTCCGCTCGCGTTTTGTTTAAAATAATTATGTATATGCGCGCTGAGCGCAGCGGTGCCCGGGAGGCGGGCGACCGGAATGGAGGACGTATGAATTTTTTCAGCAAGAAGAACCAGAAGAGAATCATTTACATCATTGCGATCATTTTGGTGCTGGCGATGGTGGTCGGTCTTTTGTCGATGATGGTCAAGTGATGAGAAACCGTTGAGGACAAGATGATAGAAGTCAAGGGTATTACAAAACAGTACGGGAAGAAGGTTGTTCTGCGGGACGCGACATTTTCCGCGAAACAGGGCGAGTGCGTTGCCATCGCGGGTGCGAACGGAAGCGGCAAATCGACGCTTCTCAAGATTCTTGCGGGCACGCTTCGCGCGGGCGGAGGTTCGTTTACGGCATTCGGGCATGACATGCTGAAAGAGCCGGCGGAACGCGAGCGCCTGATCGGTTATGTGCCGCAGGAGAACCCGCTGATCGCGGAGCTGACGGCTCTCGACAACCTGAAGCTGTGGTATTGCAACAGCCGTTACGATATCGAGCAGGAGCTCGAGCGCGGAACGCTGGCCATGCTCGGGATCCCGGAGTTTCTGAACGTGCGTGTCGATGCCATGTCGGGCGGTATGAAGAAGCGTCTGAGCATCGGCTGTGCGGTGGCCAACGACCCGCCGGTGCTGATCCTCGATGAGCCGGATGCGGCGCTCGACCTGATCTGCAAGGAGGCAATCCGCGACTATCTCGCGGAGCACAAGCGGCGCGGCGGTATCGTGGTGATAACAACCCACGATGAGGAGGCGCTCTCCCTTGTCGACAAGCTGATGGTAATGCAGGAAGGGTATCTGCGCGAGGTTGATAAGAATCTTCGCGGGGACGGACTGCTTGCGGAACTGAAGAAGGGAATTGTCGGATAGACAACCGCTGTTGAGGAGAATGCAGATGGAACAGGATCGGAAACTCGTCCGTCCGCCGTTCGACAGCGACGGCAATGTGGTCTGGACGACGGAGGAAAAACCGATGAAGAAGAAAGCCCTGCGGTGGTGGCTGTTTCTCATCCCGCTAGGGCTTATTTGCGTTATCGGGCTCGGAACGTTCCTGTACCGTTCATCTCAGCGAAAGACGCCGCAGGAGCTGTGCCGCGCGGCGATTCGCGATGCCTTCGAGGAGTCTCTCGGGTATCGCGAGCCGATGATGAAGGTGATGCATATCGAGGAGCTTGCGGAGTATCTGCGCGACGAACCGACGGATGTCGGCATCGCGATCCAGCTACGCAACACCGACATGACTCCGGCGGACCTCGGTCTTGAGGAGATGCTTGGGTCGACCCGATTCAGCGACTATAACGGGATGGGGTTTGCGTTCATCAACAGTTACGACGGTGACGCGTACTCTCTCGATGTGAGATTTGCCGTGAGCGCGCTCACGCTCTCGGTGCTTCAGTTGCGATACGATAACGGGGAGCTGCAGATTGCCTCTCCGAAAATTCTGAAGTCCGTGCTCACCGTGCCGATGAAGGATGTCCCGGGGCAGTGGAAACAGTCGGCGGCATGGTCGCTTCTTTCGGAGGCGGATCGTAAGACGGCGCAAAATGTTGTGAGCCTTGCCTTCGGGTACGGCACGCGCGCGCTTGCGATCGGCCGTACGTTTCGGGACGCGATCGTGGCGGCCTATCCGGGCGGAGCGTCCGAGATCGACCGCATGGTGGACGCCATCCGGTATGAGCAGCTGAAGGACGAGAAGGGAAAGGAACTGACGGAGCGACTGATCGTTGGCAGCGAGAAGGTTCCCTGCTACATTTTCCGGATCGATACCGACGAGGAGATGTTTCGGGAGATCACCGGGAAACTCAGCGGAATTCTGGAGAGTCTCGCCGGAAGCATCGCAGCGGAGAATGGCAAGCTCAGCTGGCGCTTAGCACCGCAGGAGGACGGCGGTAACGGTATCGACGTGCTCGCGTACGTGACGAAGGAAGGCGAGTTGGCGCAGCTGACGGCGGAGGTGCACGGTTTCTTTGGGGAGAAACCGGCCAATCTGTCGGTGAAACTGAAGTGTCTCGGCGCGGACGATCCGCAGGACAAACTGCAGCTGGCGATCAGCGGCGACATCGGCGGCGAGACGTTCGAACTGAGCGCAAAGAAAACGATCACGACCAACACCCGCTCGGTGGTGTCGAAGTCGTTTGACATAACACTGAAAATGCCGGGCATGGATGAGATCGGCTTAAACGGCACGGCTTCCTACAGCATTTCGACGGGGCTGTTCGAATGGACGGCAAATGTTACCGACCGCGGGAAGACACTTGGGACGCTTTCGCTGAACGCGGAATGCAATTTCAAGAGCGGCTGGCAGATGGACATTTCGAACCTGACCTACCGCGATCGCGCTACGGACAAGCATGTCACCATGTACGGGCAGCTCAAGGTTACGCCGTCCCGCAACGGCGTGCTGAGCCCGGAGGGAGAGAAGGTACCGCTTCTCACGATGTCGGAGGAGAAGGCAAAGGAGATCCTGGAACAGGGCAAATCGCAGGTGCAGTGGTATATCAACCAGTTGTTCAACTAAGGAAACGTTATGTGGAGACTATTTCGCGAATTCCTCGGCCTTGAGGGTAAACGGGCGCTGAAAATCCTGCCTCAGTACTATCTGGGCACCGCTCTGCTGGTGACCCTGTTTGCCGTGGTTGCGCTTGCGGGAAATGCCGCCCTCAGCAAGGAAGAGCAGGAGGACCGCGTGGAGATCGCGCTTGTCATGCAGGACAGATACCTGAAGAACTACGGCATGGACGTGCTGCAGTCGTCGGCGAGTGCCTCGACGGTGTTCCGGTTTTCCGACGTGACCGAGGCGGAAGCGCTGGCGGGGCTGAAGGAAGGCCGTTTCGACGGCGCCATGGTGTTCCCCGAGAATTTCGTGGAGAGTGTGTTCGGCAGGAAGGACTCCGGACCGGCCAGATTTTACGAGCCCCCGACGATGAATAGTCTGGAGCAGGGCCTGATGGAGGGGCTGATCGAGGTGGGCACCGGCCTGATCGCGGTCTCGTCCTCGTACGAGGCAGGCGCACTGCAGATCGCGGAGGAATACGGTGTTTCCGGGAACAGTCTCAGCAATCTGCAGGACGAGATCGAGCTGTACCTGGGCAAGCGCGTTATCAACCGCGAGGATACGTTCCTGCGGGCCGATGCGTCCGGAACGGACGGACAGACGCTGTTCCAGTATTATTTCTGCGCCGGTATCGTCATGCTCCTGATGCTCGGCGGCGTTGCGTGCGGCACGCTTCTGAAGGGCGATGCGCGCTCTCTTGAAGACCAGCTGGCCATGCACGGGGTCAAATCGCCGCTGCTCGCGCTGGCGCGGTATCTCGCGGTGCTGCTGCTGTTCTTCATTTTCTACACGACGGTTTTTCTTGTGCTGTACGTCGCATGGCTCGGCTGGCCCGACACCATGGACCGGTATTTTGCGATCACGAAGTTCTCGGAGCTTCGCTACTGGTATCTCGCGGGGCTTCCCCTGCTGACACTTGCGGCGGCTCTGGTTCTTCTGGTATATACGTTTGCGGCCAACCAGATTGGCGGCATCCTGCTTCTGTTCCTGCTCACGGCGCTGATGGGCTATGCGTCGGGCTGTATCGTGCCGACGGCTTACCTGCCGAAGGCGGTACGAAGCATCGGCCGGTATCTTCCGACGTTCACGATGCTCCGCGTCTCGGTCGGCGGTCTTCGCCAGAAGGCAGACTGGGCGCGCACGGGCATTCTGGCGCTTGAGGCAGTGGCAGCCTGGCTGGCGACGGTCGGCATCATGTCCTGGAATCGATGGAGGGAGCAGCGGTGACGGATACGAATCGACAACCGGATAGGGACGCCCCGGAGGAGCTGATCCGCACGGTCGAGGAGGCAGCATTGCCCGAGTCCTGCGCGGCAACCGAGGAGACGGTCGCGCACAGACAGCCGTTTGAGTCCCCGGAAGATCTCTCCGTAAGCCCGATCACGGGCGCGGACAAGGTGAAGGGCACGGTCAGGCGTTTCTTCGTGTGGCTTCTGCTGTCCGCCAAGCGGTTTCTCAAGAAACCGTCGTTCGTGCTCATTTTTCTCATGCTGCCCGCGGTGCTGTTGCTGTACCGCGCGCTGATCACGGCGGACGACGGCAAGCTGCATGTTGCCGTGTATTTTGAGGAGAAGGACGAGTTTGCGAAGACATATCTTCGCGAGCTTTCGGAAAATGTTCCCGAACTCTTCGTTTTCTATGAGTGCGAGGAGGAAGAGGACCTCTACAGCGATGTGGCGGCGGGACGCGCCGAGTGCGGATATTCTTTTTCCGCGGGGATCGCGCAGAAGCTGCCGACCGAGGAGTGGCAGGGGCTGATCACGGCCGTCCTGTCCGACCAGACGATGTACGGCGAGTTCGTCAACGAGATCGCGTACATCAAACTGATCCGCATCCTCGGCAAGGATCTGATGCTGGAGTACCTGGTCAACAAGAGCGGCGTCGTGAAGGAAGGCGACAGCGACAAGATCAGGGAATTGCTGGAGAAGAAGTTCGGAGACGAGATGGCAAGCAACATACTCGTCGAGTATGTGACGACGGCGCAGAAGAACGGCGAACTCGTCATCGAGGAGAAGAAGCACGACGCGATCAGCGTTCTCAAGAAGCCGATCCGCGGCACCATCGCGATCTTCGTGCTGCTGACGGGTCTTGCGGGGTTGGTGTTCTGGTACCAGGACGATGCCGAAGGTCGGTTCCGCGTCATGGCGCGTGAGAGACGTCCGCTGATCTCCTTCGCGTCCATCTTGCTCCCGACGGCGATGGCCGGGATCGTCGGCCTTGTGTGCCTTGCGATCAGCGGGCTGTGGACGACGACCGGGCGGGAACTGTTTTCCATGCTTTTGTATGTTTTGCTTGCGGCGGGATTGTGCAACATCCTTCGATTCCTGATCCCGTCGGTGCATGCGGTCTGCGCGATGATCCCGATCCTCGTGCTGATCAGTTACCTGTGCTGCCCGATCCTGATCGACATCGGACAGACGATGCCCGTGATCCGCTATGTGCGCGCGCTGCTCGCGCCGCAGTACTATCTGCGGATCTATGAGGGCAGAACCGCAGGCGCGCTCGCAGTGGCGACAGGAGTGCTGCTGGCGGTTTCGGCGCTGTTGTCGATCCCGGAGAGAAACCGGTAGGAAAGGCGATACGCATTTTTCGAAAATAACACCGGAAGGAGGAACCCTGCGATGAATGAAACAGACGAAGCGTTGTACAGCCGATACCTGACAACGCATGACGGACAGGTGTTCCGGATCCTTCTGGAGCGCCACCGGGAGACGCTCATGCTGTTTATCAACGGCTATGTGAACAACCTCGATGACGCGGAGGAACTGATGATGGACGCGTTTGCCGAGGTGGCAGCCGGACCGACGCTGTTTTCGGGCCGGAGCGCATTTAAGACGTGGCTCTTCTCCATCGGAAAGAACCTGGCGCTGATGCATTTGCGAAAGCAAAGGAGGCGGCCGGTCGCATCCGAGGAATTGTCGGAGGAGACGCCGGACCCCGGAGAACTGCCGGAGCTGCAGCTTCTGAAGGAGGACCGGAACCGTCAGCTGTACGGTGCGTTACAGCAGTTGAACGACGATTACCGGCAGATTTTGATCTTACTGTATTTTGAGCAAATGTCACATGAGGAGGCCGCGCGCGTGATGCGGAAGAACCGGCGCCAGATCTACCATCTGGCGGAGCGCGGGAGAGCGGCACTCCGTGAGAAACTGGAAAGGATGGGATTCAGTGATGCGCAGTACGGATGAACAATTGAACATCATTATGCAGCGGGCGGACGAAGTGCGTGAGAAGCGGTCCGGCCGGAAGCAGGTGATCGGATTCGCGGTCGCCGCGGCGGCTTGCTTTGCGATGATCATAATTGTGTCGGCGTTCCTGCCCCGTGTCACGGACGCGACGACGGACAATTCGGCACAGCACTACGGCAGCCTGATCCTGGCTGCACCGTATATGGGGTATGTCGTGATCGGCGTTCTGGCCTTTGCGCTGGGCATCTGCGTGACGCTTCTGTGTCATTCCTGGCGCGCAATGAACCGGAAAATCCGGGAAGAGAAGGGAACAACAGTGGTATGAGTGCAGAAGCATTCCTCATTTTTCAAATGCTTGTGATCCTGTATGCGCTGACAGATTCCTTCCTTCTGTTGCGGAAGGGACACCAGTCCATCCGGCTGGTGCTGTTCGGCTTTGCGGTATCCTGTATATTTCTGTCCGACGCGTATTGGCTGATCTATGACTTCATGTACGCGGACGAGCCGATGCCGTTTGCGGCCAACGAGATCGCGGAATGGTCGATGTTTCTTCTGCTTGGAGCCTCGCTGACGACCGGACTGGTCCGGCAGCGGATCTCCGTGTGGAAGGAGCTTGCCGGAACGCTGCTTTTTGTTGCCGGCAACACGGCGGTGTGGATCCTGGCCTCCGGTGAGTGGGTTCAGGATATTCTGACAGGGATTACGCTCGGATATCTCATGTGCTGCATTGCCATCCGCATGAAGTATTCCGGTGTGTATTCGCACATCTATTGGCTGATCTATGGGGCGGGCTGTGCGATTGTCATCGCGACGCAGATGGTCTGCACGTTTGCACCGGAGCCGGTCAATGAGTATGCGGAGTACGGTTGCTATGCGGTCTTGCTGACCGGGGCTGTGTTGCTGCTGGTCCGAACGGTCGGATCGCTCATGCGGGATACGAAGACCGACCGGGGCGTGTGCGCGGCGTATTCTTTGTTCGCGTGGGTGGTGATATCTTTGTATCTGAGCAGTAATTTTGTTGTTTATGTGATCTTCTTTGCGTTCACCTCCGTGAATATTTTGCTGACGTACTGTTCGCTGAAGAAGGAGGTGTTACACGTATGACCATTTATGCGGAAAATATCCTCCTCTGCATCGCGATCCCCCTTGCGGTCTGCCTGTTGTTCGTACGGGGGGAGGCGCGGCGTTTTGTCGCCGCATTCCTGCTCGGAATGGGCATGTGCCTGTTGTCGGCCTACATCAGCGGGTTCCTCAACCTGATCACCGGTATGGGGGAAAATGACACGGCCATCTTTGTCTCTCCCGTTGTGGAGGAAATCCTGAAATTGTGTCCGCTGGTGTTCTTCCTCGTGGTGTTCGAGCCGAAAGGACGTAATCTCACGATGATCGCAGTCGCGATCGGAGCCGGTTTCGCGACGTTTGAGAACTGCTGTTACATTCTTACCATCGGCGCGGAGAGCCTGGCCTACATCATGATTCGCGGAATGGCTGTCGGCGTGATGCACATTGAGAGCATTTTTGCGCTGTCGATCTGGCTGGTGCTCGCCAAGCGGTTGAAGGCATTTTCATTCGCGACCGTTCTGGGCAGTCTTGCGCTTGCCACGACATTCCACGCGATCTACAACCTGCTGGTGTCCCGGCCCGGCGTCACCTCGGTGATCGCCTACATACTGCCGCCTTTCACCGCGGTTCTGATGTTCTTCCTGTACCGCATGATCCCGAAGCGGCTCCTGCGGACGGAGTGAGTTCCCGAAAACCGGATCGCTGTACCATGCACGAACCCCTGAGCGTTGTTCCTCACCGAACAGCGCTCTTTTTTGTGCGCAAAAATTTGCGAGAAAATTTCATTTCGGGTGGGTAAAATGTCGGAAACCGGCAACAAAGGGGTAGAACAGTCAAAAAATCGGGCGGTTCAAAACCGCTTCAAAGCGGCTGATAAACGGTACGGAAACCATTCATGCAGAAAGGGAGGTGATGCGGAGTGAAATACACAACAGATCAAATGTTGTCGGAAATTCTGCGGCGCAGTAACGCGGTTGCGGATCGTCGGAATCGCAGGCGATATTACGTTCTCTCCGCAGCGAGCGGAATCCTCCTTGCGGCGCTGGTTGCCGTGACGGCGTTGCTTCCGGGATGGACGGACAGCGGTTCGTACATGACGAAGTACGGAGCGTTCCTTCTGTCGGAGGAGGCGGGAGGATACGTGCTGGCCGCGGTGCTGGCATTTTCCTTCGGAGTCGCCGTCACTATCGGTTGCCTGTACCTGAGGCGGAAGTCATGCGGACGTCATGAGGAAGCGGACCCGCCGGTTACAGAGATGACTACGGAAAGTGTTGATAGCAGCGGGGAGGAGGGCAAATGAAAAAACGAATATGTATCATTTTAATCGTTCTGATCTCAGCTCTTCTCCTCGCAGGGTGTGAAAAAACGAAGAAGGGACCTCCCGGCTGGTCAACCCAGAGCACACAGAAAGACAAGTCCGGGGACGAGGCAAAGAACACGTCGGAAACACAGCCCGGTACGGAGGCTACTCCGACAGGGACGGAGCCCGGCGAGGATCCGCAGACAGGACAGCCCGGAACTGACCCGGGAGGCACGGAGCCCGGCGCAGACCCGCAGACAGGACAGCCGGGAACAGATCCGGGAGGACCGGACCTCGGCGCGGGGCCGCAGACAGGGCAACCGGAAACTGACCCGGGAGACACGGGTCCGGAGACAGGGACACCGATTACGGGAACTCCTCCCGGCGGCGTAGCACCGATCGAGTTTGCGGGAAAGACGTGGATGGACAACCCGAGCGCGATCGAACAGATGGCGGAATCGGTAGTAAAGCTGGAAGTTTACGACCGGAACGGCGACAGGATCGCGACCGGAAGCGGTTTCTGCGCACTGGACGAGACAGTCCTGGTGACGGCTGCGCATGTGATCGTGAACATGGACTACATGATCGCCACGCAGGATGACGGAGAGACCTTCCGGATCGACAAGGTGCTGTGCGGGTCGGAGGAGAGCGACATCGCGATCTGCCTCCTGCCGGAGGGAAAGGTTATGCCGATGATCCCGCTGTTGACCGAACCGCCTTTGCGGGGGTCACGCGTCGTGGCGATCGGAAGCCAGTTCGGCATGACCAATCTCGTGACGTTCGGCAACATCGCCGGGACATGGGAGAGCGATACGACAAGCAGACTGGTTTTCACCGCGCCGGTTTCGGCCGGCAACAGCGGAGGACCGCTGCTCGGTGATGACGGAACGGTGATCGGAATTGTCTCCGGGACATATGACAAGGGACAGAACCTGAATTTTGCATCACCGATCTTGCTGGCGTTGCAACTGTACAACGCAGCAGTTGAGGAATAGAACGACGGAACAGTGCCGCACGGCGGCGCAGGTGACTGACAGAACAAGAAACGATCAGAGGAAACAACGATGAAAAAGACGATGATGATTCGAGTGATTGCGATTATGCTGGTGATCGTTCTGATGGGCGGACTATTGTCCGGCTGCGGCAAGACAGGCGACAAGAACGACAGCACGGAAATCACCCCCACGGGAACAGAGCAGAAAGGCGGCGACGTCACCGATCCGACCGCCACGACAACTCCCTCACCGGTTCCGGAAGGGTATTGCAGAGTGACATTTTCCCTCCCGGAAAATGCCAGTGAAAACGAGAAGTACAACACCATGCTTCCCGAGGAAGCGATCGTTCCCGCGGGAACCGCGATCAATACGCTTGCGGTACCGACGAGATTCAGCTCGATGTTCCTCGGCTGGAGCTACGATGAAGCCGGCAAGGAGCTTGTCGGTGAGAGCGATGTCGTCGACCGCGATGTGACGCTGTATCCCCGTTTCGTACTCAAGGACGGCATGCAGGACGGAGGAGCGCTCTCGTATGTTGCGCGCACCGATGTTGCGACAAACTATGCGTTTGAGCTGGTTTCCTACGGCCTGACTGCAGAGCAGGTTCGCAATCTCCTCATGCTGGAGGATGCGAGCTTCGGTACGGAAAATCTTCCGTTCACGCTTGTTTCCGTTCGTGAGACGGAGGAGAAGGCGTGGATGACGAGCATCGGCATCGATGCGGCGACAGCCGAGAAGATTTGGGCGCTGGTGGAGCAGGAGGAGCAAAAACCGAGCAGCAATTCGTTCGGTACGGCGCTTCTGAAGACCGACAAGTCCGGTGCGCTGGAACTGCCGATCACGACGGATCAGCGCGTGAAACTGGTCGCGAGATTTGCACCTGCAGAGCTGCAGGACAGTTCTTACCAGGGGCTCACGGACGAGAACGGCAACCCGATCTCCGTCGACGAACTGGTGGAGAACATCAACTACGAGGAGCTTGACGCAGTCACGAAGGCGATCCTCGAGTCGATGGACATCAATCTTGCAACCGCGACGGAAGATGAGCTGAAGGCGTACTTCGGACTTGAGGAGGATGACAGCCTTCAGAGATTCTGGCGCGAGGATCTGCACCTCGATGTCGAACAGGTCCGCTACCTTGAGGATGCGCTCCTGCACCGTGAGATCGTAGGTGAGCACTGGCTCGTCACCGCCGAGAGCGGTGAGTGGGACGGCGGTACGCTGTACTCCCTGACGATCAAGGATACGACAAAACTTCGTTTCTACTATGACGACAAGGTCACGGATGATGTCGTCACGGAATATAACATCAAGGTCCATCTCGATCAGATTGAAAATATCAGTGTGGATCCGGAAGTTCACCACGTCTCCGCGGACAAGGTGGAAGGCGTCGAGTTTATCGGCATTTTCGACCTTGAGACCGATGAAAACGGTGACTTCATTGCGAAGGAAAATTACGGAAAGGGCGAGTTGACATACTCGGGTTCCGACAAACTGAAGATCGGCGAGGTGATCGCCGTCAACAAAGGTTCCGTCAACAGCAAGGGCTTTACCGATGACGATGTCGCGTACGTTAAGATCACGAAGGATCTCGGCAACGGCAAGTACGAGTATGCGCGCGCGGGTCTTGAGGATATCGTTGCGCTTCCCGACGTGCTTCCGGTTCCGGATGACGGCAGCATCGATGACGGCGTGATCGAGCTGACGGCAGCGGATGTGAACTTCGGCCAGGCTGCGTACAAGGAGTATCAGCTCACGGCAGATACGACGGTGGATGTCGGCGACGCTCTCGTATTTTTCAAGGGAACGCTCGGCAAGAAGGACTTCAGCGCGGTCGGTTACGGTACCGTCACGCAGGTAACGGCAAAGGACGGCGGCCTGACGGTCAAGTATGAGGTTATCTCCGAGAAGAAGATGTACGGCGATGAGAATCTCATGTACAAGGAGATGCCGGAAGTCGAGTTTACAGTCACGGAGACCGACGCGAAGCAGCTTGAGGAAGAGATGCGCGCGCAGGTTATGAACAGCGGTATCATTGAGGAGACCGGTGATTTCCTGACCGCTCTCGTGCTCGGCCAGGAGACGGATCTCGACAGCCTTGAGCATGCCGAGGAAATCCGCAATATGACGATCAAGACCGAGGACGGTGACATCACGCTCGACGATCTCCGCATGCTTGCGGACGGCGCCGAGAAGGTGAAGGTCAGTGACATTAAGGTTACGGTCCTCCTCGGAACGGAACTCAATCATTTTAAGGGCAAGAAGGGTATCCGCGGAGAGATCGGAGTATCCTTTACGATCGAGATCTCGATCATGGACGCAGGCATTCTGGAGATCCAGCCGGCGATCGTGTTCGAGCAGGAATTCCTGATCAACCCGACCATAAGAGTCGTCCGTCACAAGAACAATCTCGGTCTGACCTCGAGTCTGGATGTGACAGCATCGCTACAGGCCGGTACGTACTCCGGCTTCGGCATCTCCGTCACCGCCAAGACCAAGAACAACCCGAACCCGAATGCGGACAAGGACTGGGCCGAGATGGTCAATAACTATGTCGCAGACAACAGTGGTGCGGAAGGTGATCAGGCGAAGCGCGATGCGAAGCAGAAGGCTGCGAGCATCCTGAATAAAGTCGGTCAGAAGTTCATTGACAAGACAGAGAAAGACAAAAACAAGGGCAAAGGTCAGGGTTATGAAAACCAGGGCGGCGAGGAGAAGAAGGGCAAAGAATCCAAGCAGGATTTCGTCTCTCCCGGTGTCGGCGGCGATCTGCCCACCAAATACTCCGGAATGCTGTCCAACGATGCGCAGTACATTAACCTGATCAACAAGGAAGTTGCCGGAATGGATTTCCCGGTAGACCCGATGGGTATTGTCCACTGCGGTCTCAAGATCAATTTCGTAGTCGCACTGAAGATCAACGCAGCGATCGGTGCCGGTGTGATGTACGCTAACGCGAAAGAGTATTCCTTCTCCTTCCGCGCCAAGATCTGGGGCGGCGGTCCGGAGGAGAAAGAGCAGTCAATCGGACGTCGCGGTTCTGTCAAGGACGTTGAAACACCGAACTTCCGCGCGGACTTCTACGCGTTCGGTATGGTCGGCGTGAAGATCGGCGTCGCCCTCGACCTGAGAGTCGGTCTGTTCAGCACGGACCTCGACTCAGTCGGCGTTGTGGCAACGGCCGGCCTGTACGCGGAGCTGTACGGCTTCCTGTACTGCTGGTATGAGTGGACGTCCGGACAGGGTTCCACGAGCGGAGCGATGGGTTCGCTTCTGTTCGAAATCGGCATCTACGCCGACATCAGCCTGAAACTTCAGGTAGGAATGGGCAAGGCTTCGAAGAGCTGGAGTCTGTACAGCAAGAAGACACCGCTTATCCAGCTCGGTTGCAAGGAATACCCGATCGACTTCGTGATCAAGAAGAACTCTGAAAAGCTGTCGGTCACCATCAAGGACGGCGAGGATACGGTCAAGGTACCGGACGACGTATACAAGATCAAGATGATGGCTCTCAACAGCGGCAAGATTGCCGAGAAGAGCATGGATTCGAAGAAGGTGTGCGAGGAAGATGCGAAGCCGTACACGGTAACCACGTCGACGATCGGATATTATAAAGACGATAAGACCGGTGAGGATATCCCGGTTGTGCTTACCTCGACGCGCTCCTGGACACAGTACAATGAGGACCATTTTGTGGTCGAGTGCTTCGATACGGACAAAGACGGTAACGTGAAGCAAGGCCCGTCCTCCTTCCAGTATCTCCCCGCGACGAATGAGATCTACATTTGCCCGGTTGAGGATACCGATGAGGTATGGGGCAAGGTTGTGTTCAGCTACAAGAACAACGCGTTCGGTTTCAGCACGGAGACACTTCAGCGGGAGGTTAAGGTTCACTGGAAGGGTACGAGACAGACTGCGAAGGTAGAGTACCTGCTCCAGGAGGATGCGAATAACTATACGAAGTGGGAAGTGGTCGGCACCGGCAGCGTGAGCGGATACGACGGAATCCGCTGCTATGTGCAGATCGACAGCGCGATCACGGATCGCTATCCGGGATATAAGCTGTATCATCTGAAGTACCCGGACGAGTCAGAGCTTCGCAGAAGGCTCGAGACGCTTAGCAGGGAACTGAAAGCAGCTGAGTCAAGCGGAAGAAGGATCGCTTATGAAAACAACAGGGTTCAGGGCGACAAAAAAGCTTCTCAGGCTGAGAAGGACGAATGGGCAAAGAAGAATAAGGAGGCAGGTCAGAGGGTTGCAACTCTGGATGCAGAAGTGAAAGCAATCTCCCGTCTGCTGACGGAGTTTGAAAAGACCAACAAGGAAGCGGTTGAAAAGGGCAGCGGAGCAACATGGTTTACCATGCGCGGCAAGGAAACGGTGATCCAGATCCTCTACACGAAGCAGGAGCGCCGGATCTGCTGGGATATCGTAGGAGATGACCTGACGGTTCTCGGTTACCACGGTTCCGTATATTCCAGTGAGTGGACGATAAAGCCGGGGACAACGGAGCGTAAACATCACTCGGGACAGTGCAAAGTGATGGTTGGTCAGCCGCTCATGAATTTCATGCCGGATGACATTAAAAACTACCGGAAGGACACGTATACGACCGTATGGTACATGTATCGGTTCGAGGATCCGGGCAGAAGTGAATACACATGGACCATCGCAGCATCCGATGCACTTGCGGAGGCGATGGAAGCTTTGAAGAATCCGAACAGCGAAAATGCAAAGCGCCTGTCGAAGGTGACGAAGGATACGCTTGTTCCGGATGAATATGTCGTAGTATTCGGTGTGCAGACTCCGAATCAGTATAACATTTTGTGGAAGAACGGCGATACTGTCGTCAGAACAACGAAACAGGCAGTCGATTCGAATATTACGATCCCGAAGGATCTGATCCCGGAGATGGACGGCATGGAGTTCTCCCATTGGGTGACGGAGGACGGCAAGGCTGTCTCGGCAGAGATGATCATGCCCGGTCATGATATCACCTACACGGCTGCTTTCCAGGGCAAATCGCATACGGTTACCTGGATCCTCAGCGACACAGAGTCGGTGACGACCACTCTCCGCGTCGGTGACATGTTGTATCAGGCGGTTCCGGAGTTGGTTTACCGGGAAAACTATCAGGCGATCATGCGGTTCGGCAAGGCCGAAGATTCCGAGGAAATTCCTCCGGAATTCGAGATGCCGGATAAGGACATTACGGTCTATGTGAGATATACTCTCGGATTCGCTACGATCACCTGGGTCGAGGACGGCAAGACAGTCCGCACGAATATTGTGGAGATTGGCACGACGCCGGTCGCACCGACGCTCAAGGATCGCGAAGGTGAGGTTCTTGTATGGATGATCGACGGCAAGGTGATGGATGTCAATTACGTGATGCCGAGTCAGGATGTTGTGGCAACAGCGTTCTGGCATGTGCATGACTGGACCGGCGAGAGTGTGACGATCGAAGCAACCTGCGCGAGGACCGGACTTGCCGGTTACACCTGCGCACTCTGCGGTATGATCAAGGACGGCGTGGAACTCCCGATCAATCCCGAGAAACACAAGTGGACCTCGATAGTTCTGGAGACTTCGACCTGTTCGACGCACGGCGATAAGCTTTACCGCTGCGAGTGGTGTCATGCGGAGTACCATGAGGAGCTTCCGCTGGATCCGAACGTTCATACCGGAACGTTCCACATTGAGAACAAGGTGAACCCGACCTGTGTCAAGGAAGGTTATGACGGAGATTCGGTCTGCGATGACTGCGGAGCGATCGTATATCCGGGCAACAGCATTCCTCCTACCGGGGAACATTTGTCCGACAACCATCGCGTTACGATCAAAGAATCCACCTGTGTCGAACACGGGATCACAGCATGCCACTGTCAGGATTGCGGAATCGCGATGGAAGAAGTGGAACTTCCGATCAGTGAGTATGTACACGACTGGGGCGAGGAGGAGATCATTAAAGAACCCACCTGTGATTTCGGACTTTCCCGCCATACCTGCAAGCTTTGCGGGAAGACGGAAGAGATCACGCTTGCCACAGTGCGTATGCACGAATGGGTATGCACGAGCCTGACGAACGGCAGCTGCGTGAGAGATACCGTGGGACATTTCACATGTAACGGCTGCGGCGCGACAAAGGATGAGCCGGTTCCTCACGGAAGTGACAAGAACAATCACGAACATCTCGGTGATGCTGAAGTCGTGAAGTCTCCGACCTGTTTTGAGGACGGCGTACAGAGAAGACAGTGCCTGGATTGCGGCGAGTACGTAGAGGAAGCGATTCCGGCGCTCGGCTGTGAGTGGGGCGATGTCGTATATTTCTGGTCTGAAAATAATCTTAAGGTGACGGCAACGCTGCCGTGCCTGAGAGACTCTCAGCACAATATTGTTGAGGAGGTGTACACCAGCAAACAGGTTACGAAGAAGGCGACCTGTACGGAAGACGGAACGGTGGTTTACACGACGAGAGCGTTCAGCGAAAACTCGTTTACCAGGCAGACAAAGACAGTGACCGTGAAGGCGACCGGTCACAACTGGGGCGAGGTCACGTACACATGGTCTGATGACAACAGTACTGTGACGGCAACGCGCGTATGCGCAAACGATCCGGATCACATCGAAACGGAGACGGTCGGAGTTGTCTCTGAAGTGACGAAGAAGGCGACCGTTACCGAGAAGGGTGAGACGACGTTCACGGCAGAGTTTACCAACAAGGCATTTGCAACGCAGAAGAAGACGATCGCCGATATCGAAGCGCTCGATCCTGATTGGGGCGAGGTGACGGTAGAGCTGTCCGAAGACTGCAGCAAGATGACCGCGACCAGAGTCAGCCGCACGGATGCGTCGGTTGTGGAGACCGAGACGGTTGCAGCAGTTCTGCAGGGCGACGTCAAGCCGGATTGCGAGAACGATGTTGAATTTACATATGCTGCGGAGTTCGAGAACGAAGCGTTCGGAACACGCACGAAGACGGTTGTTGTTAAGGCTACCGGACATGACTGGTATGACGATGCGGAGAAGTCGTATCTTCCGAAGCAGATCTTCGAGGATGGCTGCTGCATCGGCTGGGAGACCGGTCTCGCCGTCAAGTCCTGCCGCAACAACAGTGAGCATACACAGACTGAAGTGATCAAGGTTCCGGTTGCGTTCTTCGCAGAGGGTGAGGACATTACCCGCACGGTAGCGAACGGCGTGACAACGATCACGATCGACTTCGAAAAATGGTACAAAGTAGCGGGCGTATCGCTCGGAGAAGTGTACGGTGATGAGTATACCGTAGAGAACCTGCTTCAGGATTGGGTGCAGACGGTTGCGCATTACGAGACGCTTGACCAGGCAAACCCGGGCTGGTATTTGCCGGGTTACGAAGATGCTGAGTTTGCAGGAGCCAACGCATATCACATCATCGGAAGCATTCAGGTTGCAGACGCGGATCAGGCGGGTTACAAGCTTGCGGACGCGACCAAGGGAGGCTCGATGACGGTTACGTTCACATTTACACCGGATGACTCAAAACTCGCGAATGTGTACGAGTTTGAAAAGACGAAGGTCGTTCTGATCTGGCCTACGGTCAAGGAGAAAGAACCTGAACATGAGTGTGAATGGGGTGAGGTGAGTTACACCTGGCTGAATGACTATACGTTGATAGAGGCCAAGCGCACCTGCCTTACAGATCCTTCGCACTTCGAGACGGAGACCAAAGTGACGAACGCAACAAAGACGAAAGAGCCGACGGTTCTTGAGATGGGTGAGACGACGTACACAGCGAAGTTTGATAACGAGGCGTTCGGCGAGAAATCCATTACCGTTGCGAACATCGCTAAGCTGGAGCCGGAGTGGAGCGAGGTCAAGTATGAGTGGCTTGACGGTCACGCGAAGGCGAGGGCATCCCGTTCCTGTATCAATGAATCTTCACTGGATCAGACGGAGACGGTCACTGTCAATGCAGAGGTGACAAAGGAGCCGACGGTCCGCGAGATGGGACAGACAACGTACACGGCAGAGTTTGAGAATCCTGCATTTGCGAAGATGGAGGAGACACTGACGGATATCGCGAAAAAGGATCCTGTATGGGGCGATGTGGAATTGTCCCTGAACAACGATCGCAGCAAGATGACCGCGAGGAGAACCAGTACCGTAGACACAACGTTCTACGAGAGCGAGGAGGCCAGGGCAACGTTCGTGAAGGACACGGCTACCTGCGAGGCAGCCGGCAAGGCGACCTACAAGGCAACGTTTGAGAACGAAGCGTTCGGAACGAGAACGATGGAGATCGACTCCAAGGCGCTTGGCCATGACTGGGTTCTTGATGAAGAAAAGTCGTCAGAACCGTATCAGGAGTTCGATGAGGATGGTTGCTGCTGCGGATGGAAGGCGGGCCAAAACGTATTCTACTGCAAGAACGATCCGGAGCATACGACGACAGAGGCAGTCAAAGTTGATGTCGCTCTCTTGAATGAAGGAGGAGAGACAATCACCTTAGAAAATGTCACGGAAGACGGTGTGACAGTAACGAAGATGACGATAGACCTCGTAAAGGCGTGTGAAATCTACAGTATGTCGATCGAAGAATATCTCGGAGATATTACCATTGACCAAATAGTGCCTCTGTATGCCATTGCGCACTATAAAACTCTCGATGAAGATCAGCCCGGCTGGTATCTGGGAGAAGATGGAGAGATGGAGGAGTTCTATATTAAGCACAGATTCTTCCCGGATGGAGAGGTTTACGTGGTCAACGAGGATCTGGCTGGCCAAAAGATGATAGATGTATGTGCCACTGCGACAAACGGTGAGATCACGTTCGCTGTCAGCTATGCCTTTAAGAAAACGGCTTACAATGATATCTATAAGGTCACACCGGTTCAGGTGACGATCCTGCTCCCGACAGAAACCGATTGATCGAAAAAGTAAAAAGTTCATGCGATTCCTTGAAAAAGCCGGAGCTGCTCAATTGGGCGGCTCCGGCGCTTTTTCTTTGCATTTGCGCGGGGGGTATGATATAATAAAGCGATTATGGGATATTGTTCCCTGCGCCCGGCGGATGACCGCCCGGGCAAATGATCACGGGAGGATGCCAGGATGATCGGTCCGGTCGGAACAGCGGAAAATGAGCGTCTGACGACGCGGCTCGGTCGGGAGCGATTCCTGCGCAGGCGCCCTGCGGGGTTCGGCGAGGAAGCGTCAGTTTCCGTACGGATTGCGATCGCGGCTGCAGCGGACGCAAAACTTCGCACTGCAGTCGGGACGATGAGCGGAAGCGATCCGAGGATTGCCGCGATGGCGACGGAGCGGGCGAGAGCGACTCTCGCAGCGATCGGCAGGGAAGCAGCAGCGTTCACGCTTCTAGTGAGCGTGCCTGAGGAGATGCCGGAGGCGGAGATACGGGAGTTTTTGCGACCCGCGTACGAGGCAGCGGCCTTTGAGGAGGTCGCGATCGTCCGGGAGAGACGGGAGGATGTGCTTGTCCACGTGAGCGCGTTCGGCGGCGATACCTTGGAGGCGGAGCTGTGCCGGAACAGGGAGAGCGCGATTGCCACGGAAGGGCATAACGATGCCGCATCGTCGGAAGCAATGCAATTCGCAGCAGATTCAAAGTGGTTCATCGTGATGGTCGGATCAGCCGGGATCGAGGGAACGCTTCTTCAGTACGAGCGCAACCGGGCGACGATGGAAGCAAGGTATCCGAAGCATTTTCTGGAGAGGATCGGGGAACTGCCGAAGCAGGCGGCGACAGCAGAGATCATCCGCACGGGTCTCGCAGCCGGCGCGGCGGTGGCGGTGCCGGGCGGCGACGGCGGCGTGTACGGTGCCCTGTGGAAACTCGGGGAGAAGCTGCGTTGCGGGATGAACGTGGAACTGCCGCAGATCCCGATCGCCCAGATCACCATCGAAGTGTGCGAGACGGTGGACATCGATCCGTACCAGATACCGGCAGGAGGGAGCGTATTGTTTGTGACAGCGGACCCGGAGCGGCTGATAAAGGAGCTGCAGGATGCCCCGAGCGAGAATGCGCCGAAAATCGAGACATCCGTCATAGGATATCTCACGATGGAAGCTGCCCGCATTTTACGAAACCGCGGGGAGGAACGCTATCTGGAACCCTATCGGGGAGGAGTATAGAAACGAAGAAAGAAACAGGAGGATATAAACATGGCAGTGGACATGAGAATACTGGAGAGCCTGGATCAGAACGCCAAGCTCACCGTCAAGGAGCTCGCAATCATGCTTGGCGAGAGCGAGGAGAGCGTGGCGGCATCGATCAGGGAGATGGAGGAGGACCGGATCATTTGCGGGTATCCCACGCTGATCAACTGGGACAAGACCGACAGACAGCTCGTGACGGCGATGATCGAGGTCAAGGTGACGCCGCAGAGAGGCCAGGGCTTTGACAAGATTGCGGAGAGAATTTACCAGTTTGACGAGGTCGACGCGGTATTTTTGATGTCGGGCGGCTTTGATCTGTGCGTGATGATCCATGGGAAGACGCTGCAGAGCGTTGCGGAGTTTGTCTCGAGCAAGCTCTCGCCGATGGATTCGGTGCTGTCGACGTCGACACATTTTGTGCTGAAGAAGTACAAGGAGCACGGCCTGCCGCTGGTGCAGAAAATCGAGGATGAAAGGATGCTGATCACGCCATGAGAAATCCTCTGAACCCAGCCGTGGAGGGCATCAAGCCCTCGGGCATACGTAAATTTTTCGACATCGTAACGGAGATGAAGGGCGCGATCAGTCTGGGCGTCGGCGAGCCTGATTTTGCGACGCCTTGGCACATCCGCGAGGAGGGGATCTACTCGCTTGAGAAGGCGCGCACGCATTATACGTCGAACGCCGGACTGGTTGAGCTGCGCAACGAGATCAGCGCATATGTCAACCGTCATTACGATGTTTTGTACGAGCCGAAGGGAGAGATCCTGGTGACGGTCGGCGGCAGCGAGGCGATCGACCTTGCAATCCGCGCGATGGTCTGCCCGGGTGACGAAGTCATCATTCCGCAGCCTTGCTACGTGAGCTACGAGCCGTGCGTCATTCTGACGCAGGGCGTGCCGGTGATCATTCCTCTTCAGGAGAAAAATGAATTCCGCCTGACGGCGCAGGAGCTGCGCGACGCGATTACCGACAAGACGAAAATGCTGGTGCTGCCTTTTCCGAACAATCCGACCGGCGCTATCATGACGCGGGAGGATCTCGAGGCGATCGCGGAGGTGTGCATCGAGAAGGACATCATCGTCGTCTCGGATGAGATTTACAGCGAGCTTACATACGGCACGAAGCATGTGTCTGTTGCGTCGCTGCCGGGCATGCGTGAGCGCACGATACTGATCAACGGATTTTCCAAGGGACACGCGATGACCGGCTGGAGACTCGGCTATGCGTGCGGCCCGAAGGAGATCATTTCGCAAATGACGAAGATCCACCAGTTCGCGATCATGTGTGCGCCGACGGCGAGCCAGTACGCAGCTATCGATGCGTTGAAAAACGGAGACGAGGACGTCGCGATGATGCGCGACGCCTACGACAAGAGAAGGCGGTTCGTGCTGCACGAGCTTCGCGATATGGGGCTCACGTGCTTTGAGCCGTTTGGCGCATTTTACGTGTTCCCGTGCATCGCGGAGTTCGGCATGAGCAGCGAGGATTTTGCGACGAAGCTGCTGCAGGAGGAGAAGGTCGCGATCGTGCCGGGCACGGCGTTCGGCGACAGCGGCGAGGGCTTCCTGCGCATCTCCTACGCGTACTCGCTCGAGAACCTCAAGGAGGCGCTCGGACGGCTGCGCCGGTTCGTGGAGAAGCTGCGCGCGGAGAAATAATCCATGATAAACATAGTATTGCATGAGCCGGAGATCCCGCAGAACACCGGCAACATCGGGCGTACCTGCGTGGCGACGGGGATGCGGCTGCATCTGATCAAGCCGCTTGGATTCTCGCTCGACGAGAAGCAGCTGAAGCGCGCGGGGCTCGACTACTGGCCGGACCTCGACGTGACGGTGTACGAGGATTACGAGGATTTTCTTTCGAAAAATGAGGGCGCGAAGATCTACTACGCGACAACCAAGGGGCACCTTGTGTACACGCAGGCGCAGTACGAGCCGGATTGCTACATCATGTTCGGCAAGGAGAGCGCCGGTATCCCGGAGGAGATCCTTCGGGAGCACGAGGGCACGTGTGTGCGCATCCCGATGATCGGGGAGACGCGCTCGCTGAACCTCTCAAACGCGGTGGCGATCGTGGCCTACGAGGCGCTTCGGCAGCTCGATTTCGAAGGCATGAAGATGAAGGGCGAGCTGCACCGGCTTACATGGAGCAAATAAATGGCGGTTACGGCGTGGTATTGTATGGAGAACGTGAGAGTTAAAGCAAAACGTATGAGAAGGCAATTCGAACAAGTGAAAGCAGTATTACTGATCCTGATTCTTGTTACGGCGATACTGACCGTCGGATGTGGGGATCGGACAAAGTCGGATCCGCCCACGATCACGCCGTCAGCCGAAGATAACAAGGGAGCAAGCATAACCCCGACGGACAAGGACGATGATACGCGGGATACGTATGTGGCGGCAAAGGGTGCGGCTTCGGAGTACGAGCTGTACACGACAATGGTCGCTTTTCTGAACAACGGCTTTCATTACGCGGACTTGAACGACGTGTATGATCTCACGATGGCATCCGTATTTTACACCAAATGGCAGAGTCAATACGGGTATAATTTTACGCAGGGGATGAGTTGTGAGGAAGCGTACAAACTTTTCACGGAACTGAAGAAAATCGCATCGCAGATGGAGGCGCCGACCAATGACGCCGAGGCGGCACAGCTTGATTTCGACGCCTTCAAGGCAGCATTCCCGGCAGACAGGCAGCAGCAGATCAATGAGCATCTGAACTCATTTAAGACGCTGATCGTAGGATATTTCTTCCGACTCGAGGTGGAGTATCAGGCGCAGGAAGGGATCAGTCCGTTCCGGACGCCGCAGACGACGTGGACCGTTGTACCGGCGGAAGAATACAGTGCCATGCAGGTGAATGCTAGTGAGCTCAGTGAAGATGTGGTCAGCAGTTTTCCGGCGATCAAAGCGTACGATTTTGATGGATTTGCCGATGGAAACGCGAGCTACAGAAGTGGATACTATTATACTGAGATCAACGGGCGTTACTACCTCCTCGGCTTCTACTCCGAGGGGAAAGATAGCGCTCGATGAGATGTTTGAGCGAAGCGAGTTTCGAAGAAACGGCTTATGGTATGCGGCCGAAGCACACCCTTAGTTGCTTTAGCAGCTGACGCGCGGACTCATAAGCAGCCCGCCTGAAATAGCCGTCGGAGGGTATTAACATGAATGACAGAGCGATTCGCGTACTGGAATTTGACAAGATACGCGAAATGCTGATACATTACGCCGGCTCGACATTGGGCCGGATCAGGGCAGGCGAACTGATGCCGGTGACAACGCTCGAGGAAGCGGACCTGCTGCAAATGCAGGCCGAGGATGCGACAAAGCGGATCGACAAGAAAGGCAGCCTCTCGTTCGGCGGCATCGGCGACATCGGCGAGAGCCTTGTGCGGCTGCAGCACGGCGGGTGTCTGACGGCGGCGGAGCTGTTGCGGATCGGAGCGATCCTGACGGCGACACAGCGGGTGAAACAGTACGGTACGACCGGCACGCGCGGCGAGGACGCGCCGCAGGACACGCTGACGGAGCGGTTTGAACTGCTCGAGACGATGCCCGAGCTGTGCAGGGAGATCAACCGCTGCATCCTCTCGGAGGAGGAGATCGCGGACGACGCGAGCGCAGGACTGCGGAGCGTGCGTCGGAAAATCAAGGCAGCCAACGACAAGATCCATGAGCGCATGGCGTCCATCCTTGCGCAGGCGTCGCAGCAGGGACTGCTGCAGGACACGCTGATCACGCAGCGCGATGGGCGGTACTGCCTGCCGTACAAGAGCGAGTATAAAAACCAGGTGGCCGGCATGATCCACGATCAGTCGGCGACGGGATCGACCTCCTTCATCGAGCCGATGGAGGTCGTCAAATTGAACAACGAACTGAGGGAGCTCGCGATCGCGGAGCAGGAGGAGATCCAGAAGGTGCTGGCGGCACTCTCAGAGCTGATCGCGCCGCAGGTCGATGAGCTGCGATACAACGGACAGTGCCTTGCGGAGCTGGACCTGATCTTCGCAAGAGCCATGTTCGGACGCGCGATCCGCGGAAACCGGCCGACTTTTACGGACAACCGCACGATCCGCATCATTCAGGGACGGCACCCGCTGATCCCGGACAAAAAGGTCGTTCCGATCGACATTGCGCTCGGTGAGGATCCGTCGATGATCGTTATCACCGGACCGAACACGGGCGGCAAGACGGTCACTTTGAAGACCGTCGGACTCTTCACGATCATGGCGCAGGCGGGGCTTCCGGTTCCGGCCAAATCCGGCACGGAGATGGGCATTTTCCGCGAAGTGTACGCGGACATCGGCGATGAGCAGAGTATCGAGCAGTCGCTCAGTACGTTTTCCTCGCACATGACCAACACGGTGCATATTCTCGAGGAGGCGGACGAGGATTCGCTCGTTCTGTTCGACGAGCTCGGCGCGGGAACGGACCCGACGGAGGGAGCGGCGCTCGCGACGTCGATCCTGCTGCACTTGCACCGCTTCGACATCCGCACGATCGCGACGACGCACTACGCGGAGCTCAAACTGTTCGCGCTGCGCACGCCCGGCGTCATGAACGCCTGCTGCGAGTTCGACGTCGAGTCGCTTCGGCCTACGTACCGGCTGCTGATGGGCATCCCCGGCAAGAGCAACGCATTTGCCATCTCGAAGAAACTGGGCCTCTCGGACACCATCATCGACGAGGCGGAGAAGCAGATCGGCGAGTCCGACCGGAATTTCGAGGACATCATCACCGATCTTGAGAACAAGCGCAGGGCGATGGAGGCGGAGCTTCTCACGGCGCGCGAGGACCGCAGAAAAGCAGAGCAGATGCGCGCGGAGTGGGAGCGCAGGACCGGCGAGATCGAGGCGAAGCGCGACGAGATCCTGCGGAAGGCCCGCGAGGAGGCGCGCGACACGCTCGAGGAGGCGAAGACGTACGCCGACGAGTCGATCAAGCGCGTGCGCAAGCTCGAGTCCCGCGTGTCCTCGGCAGATTTGGAAAATGAGCGCCGCCGCACGAGGGAGAAACTGAGCGATCTCGAGGAGAAACTGCCGCAGATGAAGCCGGCGGCAAGACCGGCGAAGCAGCACAAGGCATCGGATTTCCGTATCGGAGACTCCGTGATGGTGCTGAGCATGAATCTGAAGGGCACGGTCCATTCACTGCCGAACGAGAAGGGCGACTGCTTTGTCACGATGGGCATCATGACCTCGAAGGTCAACATTGCGGACCTTGCAAAACTCGAGGAGGAGACGCCGAAGAAGGACAACTCCGGCGTGAAGGTCGCGACGGGCGCGAAGAGCCTGACGATCCGGCCGGAGATCAACCTGGTCGGTCTCCGCGTCGACGAGGCGTTGGCGGAACTCGACAAATACCTCGACGATGCGTATCTTGCGCATCTCGCGAAGGTGACCGTGATCCACGGAAGAGGCACCGGGGCGCTGCGCACCGCGGTTCACAACCATTGTAAGAAGCTGAAGTATGTCAAAGGAGTTACCATCTCGCCGGACTACGGCTCGTCAGAGGTGGAATTCAAGTAAACCGGCAAAGGTGAAAGACAAAAGAAGTACAGGAAACCGTACCGGTTCGGTTTCGGAGGAGACACGGAAGTGCCGGGGGCATTTTCCGAACGATCTGCACATGCAGGAGAAAGGACGACAACATGGCAGAGAAACAGAAAATCCTGATCGTGGACGACGATCTGAACATCGCGGAACTGATCGCACTGTACCTGACGAAGGAGTGTTTTGACACGCGCATCGTTGGCGACGGCGAGGAGGCCGTGAAGCAGTTTGAGGAGTTCAAGCCGAACCTGGTGCTCCTCGATCTGATGCTGCCCGGCATCGACGGTTACGAGGTGTGCCGGCAGATCCGCAAGACGTCCGACACGCCGATCATCATGCTTTCGGCGAAGGGCGAGATTTTCGACAAAGTGCTCGGGCTTGAGCTCGGGGCGGATGACTACATGATGAAGCCGTTCGACACGAAGGAACTCGTGGCGCGCGTCAAGGCCGTACTGCGGAGATTCCGCAGTGAGCCGGCGGAAGCGCCGTCGGTGACCGTGCGCCCGGTGGAGGAGCAGCAGGGCGAGTACGTGACGTACACGGACCTCGTTATCAACCAGACGAACTACGATGTGACGTACTGCGGCCACAAGCTGGAGATGCCGCCGAAGGAGTTCGAACTTCTGTACTACCTCGCGTCGCATCCGAACCAGGTGTTCACCAGAGAGCAGCTTCTCGAGCGCATCTGGGGTTACGAGTATCAGGGCGAGACGCGTACTGTCGACGTTCATATCAAGAGACTGCGTGAGAAGTTGCGTGACCATGACGAGTGGAGACTTTCCACCGTATGGGGCATCGGCTACAAATTCGAAGTGAGAAATCAGGTATAAACCTCCATGAAGAACAAAATCTGGCAGAAGTATTTTCTGTGCATGGCGGCGGTTCTCGTGCTGGTCGGACTGGCGATCAACCTGATCGGTTACCGGATAGCCTGTAATGTTTTCGAGGACGAGCACCGCAAAAAACTGCAGAAAGAGAGCCGGCAGATCTCCGTGGAGTACGTGAAGGAGAGCCGCAGCGCCGGCCTCACGAGTGAAATGTTCCAGCAGCAGCTGAATTCCGTGTACAACATGGTCGGCTGTGAAGTCTGGGTCGTCGACGGAAAGGGCATAATCCGGATGGCTACGGAGAAGGACCTGGTCGGCGAGATGGTCCCGAAGAGCGTGCTGAACAAAAACTGGAACAGTGATACGTCGATCGACGGACTTTACCGGGGAACCCGCGGACTGGCCGTGGACTCGGTGCTTTCCGACGTGGACATCTGGGGCTACATCGTCGTCAGCGAGTCGTGGGACACGATCCTCGCGGATGCGAAACAGATGCTTTTCATCGTCGACATGACGGCGTTCGCGTTTCTGGTGCTCGGAACCGTTCTGTGGTTCGTATTTGCCGCGTATCACACGAAAAATGTGCGTCTCCTCCAGGAGGCGGTCGTGCACTACACTAACGGCGATTTTGACCACGAGATCAAGATCAACACGCGCGATGAGTACCGCGACCTCGCAAACTCGATCCACCTGCTGGCGGATCAGCACGCGAACCTCGTCGAGTACCAGAAGAACTTCATCGCGAACATCAGCCACGACTTCCGGTCGCCGCTCACGTCCATCAAGGGCTATGCGGAGGCGATCAAGGACGGAACGATCCCGTACGAGATCCAGGGCAAATACCTCAACATCATTTTGTTCGAGACCGATCGTCTGGCGAACCTCACAAACGATCTCCTGGACCTGAGTAACTTTGAAAATAAGGGCGTCCACCTTTCCTTTACGAACTTTGACATCACAAAGATGCTCAAGCAGTCGGCGATGACGTTCGAAGGAAAATGTTCCCAGAAAAACCTGAAGATCCGCCTTTCCTTCCCGGAAAATACGCTGATCGTGCATGCGGACAAGGGAAAGATCCAGCAGGTGGTTCACAACCTGATCGACAATGCCATCAAATTCAGCCATCCGGACGGTATCATTTACGTGTCCGTCATGGAGAGGAAGGAGAAGGTTCTCGTCTCCGTACGAGACACCGGTATCGGCATTCCGAAGGAAAGCATCAGCAAGGTCTGGGAGCGTTTCTACAAGACCGACCTGTCGCGCGGTAAGGACAAGCGGGGCACGGGCCTCGGACTGTCCATCACGAAACAGATCATTGCCGCGCACAATGAGAATATCAAGGTGAGCAGCACGGAGGGCGTCGGCACGGAGTTCGTGTTCAGCCTGGCGAAGGCTGAGGAGTAATCGAAATGGATATATTTAGAAAATCGACAGACAAAAAGAACAAGAAATCATTTTTCGACCTGTCGGATGGTCGTTACGATGCAGCTGACAGCTACGGCGTTATCAACGAGGAACAGACTCCGCAGAACCGTCAGCTCAAGCGTCGGAAAACGCTGACCATGATCCTCACGGTCATTTTCGGCGCGGCTTTGTTCGGCATCATCGCGTCGGTGACGTTCAAATTAACTTCGGACATCATGAACGGGTCCGATGAAAAGACACCGGTCAATGTGCAACCGAGCGATGTAACACCGGTCATTACGAAACCGGTTGATCCGGAGATCGATCCGACCGCATTCCTGGCACTGGAGTCGCTGTACTCCGCGGTCCGCGTGACCGCGAGAGCGCTCAACCCGTGCATCGCGGAGGTGTCGGCGGTGAGCTACTCGACGGACCCGGTGTTCGGAACGAAGACGCCGCAGAGCCGCACATTTTTCGGGATCATCTTCGGGGATAATAAGGTGGAGTACCTGGTGATGGTGCGCAACGATTTCCTGGAGAAACCGTACGAAGATCTGCAGGTGACGTTCAACCGCGGCAGCAGTTCCTCGGTGCGCGTCGTGTGCCGCAACGAGGAGGTCAACCTCGCGGTGCTTGCGGTTTCCTACAAGGATATGAGCGATTATGACAAGGACGGGATCTCCGTGATCACGATCGGCGACTCCGCGCAGTGCGATGTCGGAACCGCGCTTGTCGCGATCGGTTTTGTGAACGGTCGAAGCCGCTCGGTCGATGTCGGCTTCGTCACTTCGGAGAAGGAGTCGGTATATATCCGCGACAATGCGCTGGAACTGCTGGAGACCAACATGCCCCTCAACGAAGGAGCGTTCGGCGTGGCGCTCAACGCGAACGGTGAGGTGGTCGGCATCATCACGGAGGCATTCGGCGAGAGCAACTGCATCCGCACGATCACGATCAACAGTATCAGCAACCTGCTGTACGACATGCTCAACGACAGCAAGACAGTGGCGTTCGGCGCGATGCTTTCGGATTTGAACAGCGCGACGCGCAAGAAGCTCGGCATCAAGGGCGGCATTTTGCTCACCGAGGTCTTCGAGGGCACGGCAGCGGACGAAGCCGGCTTCCGCAAGGGTGACATTTTACTCAAATTCGGTGACACCGAACTGTTCTTCGTGAGTCAGTTCAATACTCTTCTTCGGCAGAGCGAGAACGAGCCGTCCGTGTCGATTACCTACCGGCGTGGGGAAGAGGAATTCAAGGCTACCGTGAAGATCCGCAAGGAGTGAGCACCGGGGGATGCCTGCTAACCGGGAGAATTCCTTCGACGCGCCGCCTACCGCCGATAAAAAGCCTCAGCTCGCAGTGAAAATGCTCGCTTCGGCTTTTATCAGCGCTCTCGTCGCGTCTGTATGAAGTTTTGTGGTGATAAGGTCTGTAAACCGGAATGATTGAGGGAGAAAGTGGACTTGGGGACTGTTTGAAGAGTTGTTGTATAAAAACTGTGAGTTAGTTGTGTGGAAATAAGGTTTCAATGTAGGATTGGTTGTTTGGGTTTATATCAATTGGGGAGTAATAGAAAGAATATATTTGAAAGGATTTGTTTATGAGGTATTTGAAAGATTTGTATGAGGGGGAAATGGTGCAGGAGATATACCTCTGTAAGCAGGTGCAAAACCTGAAGACGAAGGCGAATAAATCCTACATGTCGCTGACGCTGCAGGACAAGACGGGCACGTTTGACGCGAAGATCTGGGAGCTCAACAACGGGATCGAGCATTTCGAGGCGATGGATTACATCAAGGTTGACGGCCAGGTCACGTCGTTCCAGGGCGCGCTGCAGCTCAACGTCAAGCGCGTGCGCCGGGCAAGCGAGGGCGAGTACGACACGTCGGACTATATGCCGTGCACGGAGAAAAATGTGGAGGCGATGCTCGCCGAACTCGGCAAATTTGTCCAGTCCGTGAAGCAGCCTCACCTGCGTCAGCTGCTGGGTGAATTTTTCGAGAACAAGGCATTCCTCGATCGGTTCCGCAGACATTCCGCGGCTAAGATGGTCCATCATGCGTTCATCGGCGGCCTTCTGGAGCATACGCTGAGCGTGACGCAGATCTGCGACTGGTACGCGCAGCATTATCCGTTGCTGAACCGCGACCTGCTCGTCACGGCGGCGATGTTCCATGACATCGGCAAGCTCAAGGAGCTCTCCGATTTTCCGGAAAATGATTACACTGACGACGGCAATCTTCTCGGGCATATCTATATGGGCGCCGAGATGATCGGACGAAAAATTGAAATGATTCCGGGCTTTCCGAAGACGCTGGCAGCGGAGCTGAAGCATTGTATTCTCGCGCATCACGGGGAGCTGGAATTCGGCTCGCCGAAGAAGCCCGCGCTTTGCGAGGCGCTGGCGCTCTCCATGGCGGACAATCTCGACGCGAAGATGGAGACGCTGCGGGAGCTGATGCGGGACGGAGGAGCAGCCGCGACGAACGGCTGGTACGGTTTCCAGAGGCTTCTGGACTCCAACATACGCATCACGGAAGTGTAAGGACCGCAAGTGGGGCGGTGACTGTGAGAAGGGACGCAATCGAATTACGGGGGTGTAAGGATCGCAGGTCGGTCGGCGGCTGACGGAAAGAACAGCTCGGAGAGGGTCGAGCAGGCGTCGGTGAACCCGGCCGGAAAGGATATCCGCGTGTTTACGAAAAATCAGATCGTTCCGGTTACAATCGAAGATATCAGTGACACGGGAGAGGGGATCGGTCATGTTGACGGATTCACTCTTTTTGTGTCCCGCGCAATTCCGGGCGATACCGTGCGGGCGCGCATTCTGAAGGCGAAGAAGACGTATGCGATCGCGAAGACGGAGGAGATCCTCTCTGCGGCCCCGGGGCGTGTCGTGCCGGAGTGCCCCGTGGCAGGAGCATGCGGCGGATGCCAGCTCTCGTACATGTCGTATGAGGCGCAGCTTGCTTGGAAACAGAAACGCGTGGAGGATTGCATTAGCCGGATCGGCGGCTTTGCTGACGTCGAGGTCCTTCCGATCATCGGAATGGACGAACCGCGCGCGTATCGAAACAAAGGGCAGTTCCCGGTGGGGCCTGCGAGCGGGGCGAAAACTCCGGCTGCCGGCGCTTCCATCGGATTTTACGCAGGACACAGCCATCGCATTGTGCCGACGGACAGCTGTCCGATGCTGTGGCCCGGTCATGAGGAGATCCTTGCGGCAGTTCGGGGTTATCTTGCGGAGAGCGGAGCAACGCCGTACGACGAGGAGACCGGCAGAGGCCTGGTCCGCCACGTGTTGATGCGAAAAGGCTTTGCGACCGGTGAGATCGTCGTGTGCCTCGTCGTCAACGGCACGAAACTTCCGAAGCCGGAGCTTCTCTGGGAGCGCCTGCAGAACGTTTCGGGAGTCGTCGGACTCTGCCTCAACGTCAACTGCGAGAAGACCAACGTGATTCTCGGCGATCGCCTGATCCCGCTGTTCGGAAAGGCTTCCGTCACGGACCGGATCGGCGACGTAACGTTTGAGATCTCGCCGATGTCATTTTACCAGGTCAACCCCGTGCAGACGAAAATTCTCTACGACACGGCGCTCGACTGCGCCGGTCTAACCGGAAGCGAGACCGTGTGGGATCTCTACTGCGGGATCGGCACGATATCCCTCTTTCTCGTCCGCTCCGCGAAGCAGGTGTACGGGATCGAGATCGTTCCGGAGGCGATTCAAAACGCGAAGATCAATGCGATTGCCAACGGCATAACCAACGCGGAATTTTATGTCGGAGCGGCCGAGGATGTGTTCCCGCGCCTCGTGCGGGAGAACCCTGCGATCGGCGCGGACGTGATCGTCGTGGACCCGCCCAGAAAGGGTTGTGACACCGTCCTGATCGACACGATGCTTTCGATGGCGCCGAAGCGTATTGTCTATGTCTCCTGCGACCCGGCTACGCTCGCCCGCGACCTGAAAATTCTGGCGGCAGGCGGGTATCGGATTGAACGCGTTCAGCCGGTCGATCAGTTTCCGCAGAGCGTGCATGTGGAGACGGTAGTCTCGATGTCCCGGGGTGAGAAGCAGTAGAACTGAGCCTTATTACGGAGGACACAACAATGAGGTTGTTCAAGCCGATATGGGAGAGTCAGAACCGAAGGAAAATAGAGAGATTCATTGAGAATCCCACGAGCGAGAACATTCTGGCCATGATCGCGATATCGTGCGATTTTCCGGATCTTCGGAGCAGGGCGGCAGGCCGGCTGACACAGCAGGAGAAGCTGGTGAATGTGGCGGAGACAACGCTGGACCTTGCGGATTTGCCGACGTTCCTGGCCGCTGTCTGCAGAGCCTCTGAGTTTGAGGATCTGACGGCGTATCGTGAGATTACGGACAGGATCGAAAGCGAGGTTCTGCTGAATGAGATCGCTCGCGCGCTGAGTGAACATGAGGGAACGCCGGAAATGCTCGCGCAGGATCCCCGTCTTTTCGGGAGTGCCGAAAGGAACCCGGAAACCGGAGAGACAGGAGAGCCGGAGTCCGACAAATAATCATTCGGATAACGTAAGAGTACTGAGGAAAAAGTTATGAAGATGCTGCAAACCGTCCGCAATTATCTTTTCTACTGCGGCCTTGAGAAAGACGAATACAACGCGATCAAAAAGGCGACATACGTCTCAAATTTCGTCGTATGGCGGATACTTCATTTCTTTATGGCAGCGGTTTTTGCGTCGCTGACCGTCAGCGCGCTGCTCAACCAGCTGCTGAAGATCAACGTGTACATCTACCTGTTTGCCTTTCTGTATTCGGCAGCAGCGATCATATTTTTCTTTGTCCTGAAGAAAGATTCCACCGTTGCCCAGCTTATCATCTATGTGTCGATCTTTCTGCTGTTTCTGTTTGGCTGCTTCATCTCCAGAAACAACGCTGCGGTTCCTGCAACGACATTTATCGCGCTGCTTTTGATCACGCCGGTGTTCATCATCGACAGGCCGTTTTTCATGGCGATCGAGCTGAGCGCGGCGGCGACCGTGTTTGTGCTCTGGATGCAAAGCGTGAAGGCGCACGATGTCTGGGTCGTGGACGTGGTCAACGTGATCATCTTTACGATCGTGGGCATTTTCCTCAGCATCATCTCGAACGCCGTGCGCGTCCGTGAGTTTGTCCTGACAAGGAAGATCAACATCCAGAAGGATACCGACGAGCTGACCGGCTTGAAAAATAAAGGCGCCCTGACCAGAGAGATCAACGCGTTTCTGGCGGACGAGGCGAAAAATAAGGGCATTCTGTTCATCCTGGACGTTGACCGGTTCAAGGCGATCAATGACACGTACGGCCATGACGTCGGCGACCGTGTCATCGAGCAGATTGGCAGTCTGCTCGGCGGGATGTTCACCCGCGACGAGATCGTCGGGCGCTTCGGAGGGGACGAGTTTATCGTGTTCATCAAGGACACGAATGACCGTGATGAAGCCGGCAGGAAGGCTGCCGATCTTGTCACCGGAGCATCGGAAAATGTCTCGCTGCCGAATGACGGGAAGAAAGTGAGCATCAGCGTCGGCGTAGCTATTTACCGCGGTTTTGAGAAGGAGTATTCGGAGATCTTCAAGAAAGCCGATGTGGCGCTGTATCAGTCGAAGGCCGACCCGGAGAACCGGGTTCGCATCTACAGCGGAGAGAGCAGCGAAGGTTGACGGCATTTTCCGAAAAACAAAGGAAACGACGGGGGCTCACCGGGAGGGAGAGCCCTTTTTTCTTTGCGCGGGAGGAAAGATACTGAGTGGCAAAAGGCGGTGACATATGGTAAAATATGGGGAAAGACCGGGACAGGAGGAGAAGGAAAATGATCAGACTGATTCACACGGCAGACTGGCATCTCGGAAACACGATGCATGACACGGATCGCTCGGGGGAGCAGAGAGATTTCTTACAGTGGCTGAGGCGTACTGTCTCCGTAAATGACGTTGATGCGCTGGTGGTTTCCGGGGACGTGTTCGACGTGAACAATCCGTCGAACGAGGCCAAGAAAATGTATTACAGTTTCCTTGCGTCCCTCCTGGATACGGATTGCAGGAACGTGATCGTGGTCGGCGGAAACCATGACTCCGGCGATATGCTCGACACGACGAAAGAGGTATTCGATGCGCTGAACATTCACGTGATCGGCAAGATCGGGGAGCGGACGATCCCGGATCTCGTGTTCGAATTGCTAGGGAAGGACGGGGAATGCATCGCGCTCTGTGCGGCGATCCCGTATCTGCGGGAGTCCGTGCTGCGAAAGTACTATGAGGCTTCGTACGAGAGGGCGGGAATGGAAGTGCCTTCCGGAATTGTGTGGGACACGGACGAGGCGAAGTTTAACGACCGCGCTTACGGGGAACTGTATCGGCAGCTTTTGGAGGAGATTGACACAAGGAAAGACGGTCGAAGCCTTCCGGTGATCGTCACAGGACATCTGTATGCTGCCGGTCTTGAGGGTCGTTATGGTGACATCGAGAAGGCGGTCGGCGCAGCGGATCAGGATCGGGAGATCGTCACGGACGACGGTGTTCTCCAGCTTGATGTGAGGGGAAAACTGGGCAAAGTGCATTCGAACATTTTCCCGAAAGAGTTCTCGTATGTGGCGCTCGGTCACATCCATTACCAGACCAGGGTCGGCGGAGAGGAGAGGATCCGCTACTCCGGGTCCCCGTTTGTCATGGGCTTCGAAGACGCAAACATTCCGCGGTGCGTGCTGCAGGTTGACCTGGACAGCACGGGGGCGGAAAATTCTGTGCCGATCGTAAAATCGATCGAAGTGCCGAAGACAAATCTGTACCGGCGGATCACCGGGTCGAGGGAGGAGATCCTTCGGAAGATCAAGGAACTGGCAGAGCAGCTGTGGAATGGGGAAGATGCGAGCTCCTACGAGAACATTTTCCTTGAGATTATGTACGAAACTGCGGACAGAGCTTACCTTGAATCAGCAATTGAGGAGCTGAAGCTTCCCGGGCAAATGAAGATTCTGCACTGGAAGAGAAAGAGAGACGATGTCGACCATTACGGAGTCTTCCGTGAATACAGCATGACACAGATGAAAGAGCTTTCCGTCGAGGAGGTAGCCGAGAGTTTGATCCGTTCCTGGATGTCAATCGATCCGGACGGATCGAAGGAGGAGGAACTCCGGCTGAAAGAACTCGTGGAGATGTATTTGCCTTATTTCAAGGAAGCCGAGGCGAAGGTTAAGGTCGCGGACAAGGATTCGGACAGCGTTTGAGAAAACCGGAGAGGCCGGAATCGGATGTCGGAGTAACCCGGGGAGAGCACGGGGGTTACGTGGAGGAAACAATGAAGCTGCTTAAGATAGAGTTCGAAAATATCAATTCCTACAGAGGCCGCTGGAGTATTGATTTTACGGATAAAGAGTATGGGATCAATGACAATCAGTTTGTGATTTCCGGCCCGACGGCATCCGGAAAAACAACAATACTGGATGTAATTACCCTTGCACTGTACGGAAAAACTCCGAGACAGCCTAACATGACCGCGGGCAACAATGAGGTTATGAACAAGGAATCCGGAAACTGTATGGCCTCGGTCACGTATGCCTGTGACAAGGGCGTGATCCGCAGTACGTTCCGGCAGAACAGGGCGCGCAACAAGGTGGACGGGAATCTGCAGAATCCGCAGATACGCATCGAGTATGCCGATACGAACGAAGTGGTAAAAATCGGCGGTGAAACCTGTGAAGGCAGCACCGTTGAGAGGCTGGCGAAAGGAACGGAGGCGCTGATTCATTTGTCGTATGATCAGTTTGTGCGCTCCATCATGATCCCGCAGGGAGAGTTCAGCAAATTCCTTCGCAGCGATGCCCGCGAAAAGGCGGCTATTCTGGCAAGAGTCAGCGGAACCGGGTATTATAAACAGATCGGTGCTGAGGTGTGGGCCACTGCGAACGCTTTCCTGGAGGATTATGAAGCCCGGAGAAAGCTAAGGGACACGATCGTTGTATTGTCGGAGGAGGATGTAGCTAAGCTGCGTGAGGAGAAGGAAGCGGCTGAGCGCGAAGCGAAGAAGGAACAGAAGAAGGCAGGAGAGATTCAGGATCAGATCACACTCAAAAAGCAGTGGGATTCTGCCGTAGAGGATCTGCGAAAAGCCGAGACTGAGCTTCAGCAGGCGGACGATGCGGTGAGAGAGTTTGCCACTGACCGGGCAGTGCTTGAGCGTGCACAGAAGGCGTTGAACTGCCAGGCAAGTTTTTCCGTGCTGAAGTCTGCCAGAGAAGGTCTGAAAACGGAACAACAGAGGAAGAAGGAAGCCGAAGCTGCCGTGGAAGAAATGCAGAAGCGCTATGACGAGGCTTCGGCTGAAGAAGAAAAATGCAAGGCAGATGTTACAGCGCTGGAGAGCAAAGAGCCGGCGAAGAGGGAACTGTGGAATCGGGTTCGTGCATTGGATATCCGTTTGAGCTCGGAGAAGAAATCTTACGAAGAAAAAGAGGACAAATACCGGAAAACACAGCGGGAGTATGACAGCAAACAAAAGAGAGCGGACGAGCTGGATGGGGAAATCTCCAAATTGCAGGAGAAGATTGACGAGTGCAGTCGTTACCTTGCGGAAAATGCAGAGGACGGGAATCTGTCCGAACTTTGTGTGAAACTCGAGGAAAACCGGAAGACGCTGAACCAGGCCGAAGGTGATTACGAGACCGCAAAGGCGGACAAGGCAAAATATGAGAAGCTGCATGCGGACGAAACGGACCGTTATGAGACGTTTTGCCGGGAGCGGGATCGCTTCAACGAGGAACTGCTGAGCATTGTGGAACAGAAGCATGTCGTGATCGCGGGCATTTTACGAAGCAAACTGGTGGAGGGAAAAGCCTGCCCGGTTTGCGGCTCGGAGTATCACGCGTCCTGTGGTTCGCCGAAAAGAGTTCCGGAGGCCGAAGCCGACAGCGAGGCCGGACAGAAGGAAACTGCGACAGTGGCAGCGGATGTCGCGGAACTCAGCAGTAAGCTGGAGGAGGCGGGCAAAAACGCAGCGGAAGCCGAGAAAAATGCGGAAAACCTGAGAATTCAGGTGCAAACTGTAGAAGTAAGCATGCAGCAGGCACTGGGCCGACAGAAGGAAATCCTGGATGAGGTCAACAAATCAATCCGTTTCTGGGATGAACAGGTCGATCAGGAAGGCAGCGGTACGGTCGGGCAGCTGCAGGATGTGATTAAACGACTGACTAAGAGAGCGCAGGAGTTTAAGAGACAGAGCGAGGGCCTTAGCTCTGAACAGCAGAAGCAAATCCGGGAGAACGCGGAGAGGAAGAATATCGATCTTGAAAAACTCAGGAGCGATGCGGACGGAGCGAAGACAGAATTTGAAAAAGCCGAAAAGAGTTATTCCGGGCTTCTTCAGGAGAGAAAAGACCTGTTTGGAGAAAGAAACGTCGAAGAGGATGAGAAGAATTTTGACAGAGACCTGAAGAAGAAAAAAGAGGAGTTGGAGGCCGCAAGGAATCAGAAGCAGGAGGCCGAAACTCAGAAGAAAGTGAGGGAAGGGGAACGAAACAGCGCAATCCGGGCAATCGAGGAGCGGGAGAAAGAGAGTGTCGAAAAGAAGAAGGAATTTGACGAGGTCCTTACGCAGAACGGTTTCTCGTCTGAGGAAGAATTCAGCAGTTGCGTGAAGACATCGGAAGAACGCGAGGCGCTGAACCGTAGAAGGGATGAGGTTGACGGTGCCCTGAGGGATGCGAATAACACTCTGAAAAATAAACTCGAAGCGAAGAATAAGCTTGGTGAGAAGTGTCCTGTCGACAGATCAGCGGAAGACCTGGAAGAAGAGCGGAAACAGTGCGAGGATCGACATACGGAGGCGTTGGGGAAATCTTTTGAAATCCAGCAGAAGATTGACGCGGATAACGCTGCCAGGGAAAAGCGGAAAGCACAGGACTCTGAACTGGAAAGCCTTGCGAAGAAGCGGGAGATCTGCAGCAATCTCAGATCCATGATCGGCGTGAAGGACGGAAGTGATTTTGAAGTGTTCGTTCAGAACATCGCAATGAAAAACCTTGTCATCAAGGCAAATGAGTATATGGCCATGCTCGAACCGGATCAGCAGCTTGTCCTGGACAAAGAGAAGCCCATGGTCATTCTTGTGCAGGGAAGGGGAGATCATACGGCCGATCAGCAATACCAGCGGCGGCGAGACCTTCTGCATCAGCCTTTCGCTTGCGCTGGCGATGGCAGAGTTCACGGGTAAAAACGGCATTGAGGCACTCTTCCTGGACGAGGGCTTCGGAACGCTGAGCGGCGATCCGCTGCGGAACTCGATCACATCCCTGAAGCGTCTCGGCAACACCGGCAAACTGCTGGGAATCATCACGCATGTCAACGGGGTGATCGAAGAATTTGACCTGAGGCTTGCGGCTTCCAAGAGCGGGAAAGTCAGTAAACTCACCGGCCCGGGAGTGTCCGGCATCCTGCCGGAATCCGGCAGAAAAAAAGGCTGATCCGCGAAACTGCCGAAAAACTTCATTTTCCGTAAAATATCGTGGAAAATGTGCGACATGTGAGATATACTGAAAAAGGTGCATAAACCCTGCGCAGAACGGAAATCCTGCGGGCGGCTTCAGGATAACGACGCCGGCTGCTGAAACGATCTGCGGATACGGAAAAAAAGAAAGGACGGTTCTTTATCATGAAATATACGATGGAAATCGCAGGACTGCAGCGGGATCTTCCGCTGTGCAAGATCACGGATGACCTGTACATCGCAGCATTTATCTGCTTCGGTGATGCGGAGGTGACGGTGGCGTGTGCGAAGGAGCTGTTGGAGCTTGTTCCGGCGGACAGTTATGATTACATGCTGACTGCGGAGGCGAAGAGCATTCCGATCATCCACGAGATGGCGCGGCAGTCCGGCGCGACGAAATACTTTATTGCGAGAAAAGGACCGAAGGTATATATGCCAGATCCGATCCGCGTGACCGACCGTTCGATCACGACGAAGGGTGAGCAGGCGCTTTATCTCGGCCGCGACGATGCGGACATCATCCGCGGCAAGAGAATTCTTCTTGTAGACGACGTTATCTCCACGGGCGGTTCGCTTCGTGCGATGGAGGAGCTGGTGAACGAGGCCGGCGGTATCGTGACCGGTCGCGTGGCCGTGCTGGCAGAAGGCGATGCGGCAAGCCGCACGGATATTCAGTTCCTTGCGCCGTTGCCGCTGTTCAATGCGGACGGAAGCATCAAATGACGAAAGTGAGGACGGAAGAGTGAGATCATTCCGCAGGGATATCTGGGAGGAAGGCGAGTACACCTACGCTGCGGCGTACGGGTTTGTGCCGAATGTTCGTGCGTTTCTGCACGAGGAGGACGAAACTGCGAGGGATGCCATGCTGGTGGTTCCAGGCGGCGGTTATTGCATGCTTGCGGCACACGAGGGTGAGCCGGTGGCGAAGATTTTCTATGAGCAGGGGATGAACGTGTTCGTGCTCACGTACACTACGGACATCACATTTTCCGTGCCTTTGAAGAAGCAGCCTCTTCGGGACATCGCGCGTGCGATCCGCTATCTGCGGGCCCACGGCGAGGAGTTCTGCATCCGGGGTAAGAAACTGGCAATCTGCGGGTTCTCCGCAGGCGGACATGTGTGCGGCAGCGTGACGGTGCACTGGGATGATGTCGAGGAGACGAACCCGGTCTACGCATGTTTCTCCGCGCGGCCGGATGCGTCGATCCTGTCGTACCCGGTGATCACGGCGGGTAAGTATACCCATGATTCGTCGATTCAGGCGCTTCTCGGACCGGAGCCGACGGAGGAGGAACTCGAGTATTTTTCGCTTGAGAAAAATGTGACCAAGGACACGCCGCCGACATTCCTGTGGCAGACGGCGACGGACATGCTCGTACCGGTGGAGAACAGCTACCTCTTCGCGGAGGCGTGCCGCGCCAACGGTGTTCCCTTCGCGCACTATGTCTTCCCGTCGGGCTTCCACGGGCTCGGAGCAGGCAAGGGCTTCGGCTTCGGCGGCTGGACGGACGGCAGTTATGTGATGGAGCAGGTGGAGCTGGCTGTCGCAGCGGTGAAGGCCGGAAAGGGCGTGAACGTTCCGGAGCGCCGCGTGGAGGAGCTGAAACTTCAGTTCCCGGATAAGCAGGAGACTCCGGAACCGCCGAAGGATGCAGAGGCACCGGCCTTTGAGTTCAAGATTGACGAGACGCTCTCGGAGGATGTCGGACTGTGGACCGAACTGGCGAGAGTGTGGTTTGCAAGACTGTGACAGGTGTCTCATTTTACGTAAAAACAGGCTGCCATAAGGCGGCATAGCGGACAATGCGGTTGGAAGAAACCGCGTTGTTGCGTTTGAGAGAAAAAGCGTGAAGGTCGGAAGTAATATGAAGCAGCAGACGGACAATCAAACCCGTTCGATCACACGGAACGTCTCGTACAATACGGTCATCACCGCGATGACGTATCTGTTCGGGGCGATCTGCATGATGTACGTGAGCCGTAAGCTGCAGCCTGCGGCCAACGGCAGAGTGGATTTTGCGAACTCGATCGTGCACTATTTTGTGCTGACCGCGGGGCTCGGAATGCCGTGGTATGCGATCCGGTGTTGTGCGCGGTTCCGCGATGACCGGCAGAAACTGACCAGAGTTTTCAACGAACTGTTCAGCCTCGGATTGCTGCTGGCAGCGGCCAGCGGAGTAATCCTTGCAGTACTGTGCTTCACCGTGGGAATGTTCCGCGACAACCGGGCGCTTATGCTGATCCTCGGCAGTGTCATTGTGTGGAATGCCGTCGGATGTGAGTGGCTCTTCAAGGGCTTGGAGCGCTATCGCTATCTCATGTACATAACGCTGGTCACGCGGACGACGTCGCTCGTGCTGGTGTTCATAGCGGTGAGATCACCGGACGACATGTTGCTGTATGCGGGCCTTTCTGTGCTGCCGACGGCGGCGATGAGCATCTGCAACTTTTTTATGCTTCGCCGTGAGATCGACTACCGGTTCCGGTTTCGCTTCAATGCAAAGCATCTGAAACCGCTGCTGATCTTCTTTGCGATGAGCTGTATGACGACAATCTATGTCAATCTCGACATCGTCATGCTGGGAATTATCAGGGGCGATTATGCGACCGGTCTGTACGGACTTATTTTCAAAGGGAAGACGCTGCTCACCTGCTTCGGCGGGGTGCTGATCGCAGCTGCGCTTCCCCAGGTATCGATCGCGTGGAGCGAGGGCGACCGGGAGAGATTCCGAAGCATCACGCGCCGCTCCATCGGGCTGATCATGGCGGTAAACCTTGCGCTTCTCGCGTTCGCGCTTGTGTTCGCGGAGGACTGCGTGCTCGCAATGGGCGGCGGCTCTTACCTGGAAGCGACGAAAGCGTTCCGCATCATGGTCATCTCCATCGCGCCGATCGGACTGAGCAACATTCTCGGCGGACAGGTGCTGGTCCCTGCAGGGCGTGAAAAACGACTGCTGTTGGCGGAGATTATCGGTGCCGTGTCCAACCTGGTGCTCAATCTGTATGTGATCCCGAGATACGGCATCAACGGTGCTTCCGCGACGACGCTGATTTCGGAGGCAATCGTCTGGATTCTCTGTTTTTATTATGTTTACCGCGAGGTCGGGCTGTCTGTGCGGGATACGCTGCCCGATGTCCGCACGCCGATCGCCTGCGCGATCGCGGCGGTTCCGGCATACTTTATTCACATGCCGTTCGGCAATGTGTTTCTCCGGCTGGCGTCGGAGGCAGCGGTGTACTTCGGCATCTATGTGCTTGTCGGATTGCTGCTTCGGGAGCCTATTCTGCGGGAGGTTGCCGGGAAGATCCTGCATCGCGGGGAACCGGCGGAGAACTGAATCTGAAGAAAACGGAATACAACAGCGGAAAATGCAGCTGAGACACGCAAAAAAACTTGCATTTTCCGCTGTTTTTTGTTGACAATTCCATAGCTCGGGGGTATCATTAGACTGATGTAGAATGGGCGCGTATGTGAACGCGTCACAAAACATAGACGACGATGAACCGGAGCGTGTGAGGGGGATTTCGAACGTCGAATAAAAAATCTGCGAGGAAAGCATCATGAAAAAGAGTACGGGGATTTTGAAGAGAATCGGAGCGGTCCTGATGATCGTTTGTCTTGTTGTGACAAGCGGTTATTTTTCGGAGCTCACGGGGCTTTTCGGACGGCAGCTGCAGGCCAAAGTGACTGCGAAGGCCGCCGGGGAGGAAAAGTGGGTTGATGACATTTTGTATAATTTTGCGAAACTGTGGAAGTACAATGCCGAGGGAAAAAAGACGGAGATAAAAACCGCGGGTAACAAGGAAGCGTTTTTCCGATTGAATAAAACGACTATCCGTGTCAAAGAGGATTATAAAGCCGACGCGGCATTTTATGAAGACAAAGCGGAGAATTATAACCTGCTTACCGATTGGTATAAGACCGATTATGAGGGGCTCCAAGCGGGTCTCTTTGTGACAATAGAGGGCACGAACTATATTTATGATAAAGACGGAAACGTTGCTTCCGGAATGAAGAACGATGGTTGGAATTACGTTTATTTCAATGACTATGAGCCCAACCTTGCTGCAGCAGTCGCGTCCGGTGACGAATACGGTGACGATAAAGGCTACTATGAAGTAGTACCGGAAACAAACAATGCACCAGAAGGTGCAAAACTGAGAATCCAGCATTTTAACAATAAAATCGGCGGAACTTCCGGCGGTTGGCTGCTGCCTAACAATTGGTTCGATGATCACGCCGCAACGGAGCCCAGCGGGGACGGCTTGAAGAGTTTCCATTGTGACTATAAGATCACGCTGGTCGATACTGCGATTCAGCCGGTGTACAACTATCTCAAGGTCAACAATGTATATTACAGACTGAAGAAACAGAATGATGCCATCCTGATTGCTCCGGTCAATATATTTGATACATCGAATGATAAAGAACCTAAGATCGATCAGACGAAATTCCCGTATGATGCGTTGCCGTATGATTTCAGTCACTATTCGGAGACCCTTACTGTCAACGAGACCGAGTATGTTTACTGGGATCCGGCAAAACAGGCAACGCCGCCGGATGTACAATATTTTTATACAATCGACACGCAAAATGTAACACTGAAAGCGGTGCAGAAACTGACCCATGCCGATACCTGGGATGAGGCTCAGGGAGGCTGGCTGGATGGTGCTACCGCGGCTGACTGGGGAAATATCAACACAAAGGCGTTTCACCGGGAATATACGGTAAAACTGCATAATTCAAACAATACGTATACGATGACGTTTAGGGATGAGAACGATACGACCACGCTCAAAACCGTAAAAGTCAAATGCGGCGATAAAACGAAGTACACAGGAGATGAGCCGGTCAAGAGTTCTTCCAACGGTGTTTCTTACAAGTTCTACGGATGGAAAGACAAGAAGACCGGTGAAGTCTATGCCAACGACAGTTTGCCGGCGGCGCTTGGAAATACGACGTATTTAGCCGTGTTCAAGGAAGTGTTAACCATTACTGCTGACAGTGATGAGAAGACTTACGACGGCAGTGCTTTGACCAAGAATACATTTACTGTAACCGGGTATCCGGTTGATCTCGCGGACGCAGATAAGCCTGTGTTTACTGTTTTGATGACGGACGGCAGTACGATTACGAATGCAGGCACTAAGCCCAACGTTATCGCGACAGTCAACGGCGTTGCGGTGAACACGGAAAATGCGGTTCTGGTCGGCGACTATTATGTGCTGGCAGCGGACGGTACATTGAAAGTAAATCGAAAATCCGTGACTATTACAGCTAAGAATAATGATAAGACTTATGACGGAACTGCGCTGACGGAATCCGGATTCACGACAAGCGATCTGGAGCCGGGGGACACCCATACGTTTACGGTTGTGATGACCGGGGACAGCACGATCACGAATGTTGGTACAAATTCGAATGTGATCGCAACCGTGGATGGTGTGGCTGTGACCACGGGAACGGCGACGGTGGTAGGAAACTATCTGGTAACCACCGCAAATGGTGAGTTGGCGATTGTGAAGCGTATCGTTACGCTGACGAGCGAAGACGGAGAGAAGCCGTATGACGGAACACCGCTGACGAAGCCGAATGTGACTGTCGGCGGAGACGGATTTGTCGAAGGCGAAGTGAGCGACATTAAGGCGACCGGCAGCGTGACAACCGTTGCGGATGGTGAAGTCACCAATACCATCACGTACACCAAAGGTGATAATTTCAATGCAAACAACTATACGATCACCAAGAATGAAGGCAAACTGACGATTACCAAAAGCACGAATGCTCTGGTCATCACTTCCTCCACGAAGAGCTGGACATATGACGGAACGACCCATAAAGATGAAGTCTATACAGTGACATACGGCGGCACGACGATTGCTGCCGATGCATCCGGCAAAGTATTCACGCTGCCCACCGGTGATACGGTGACGATTACTGCAACGGCTGACGGCGTGAAGGATTACAATGCTGACTATGATAAAAATAATACGTTCAAGTATGAGCTCACCAATGCAGGCAACTACGGTAGCGTAACCACGAATTTCGGTACGCTGTCCATCGAGAAGCGCATTGTTACTTTGAAGAGCGCGAGTGCCGAAAAAGAGTATGACGGAACAGCGCTGACGAGTCCTGAAGTGACTGTCGGCGGAGACGGATTTGTCGAAGGTGAAGTGAGCGACCTCAAGGCGACCGGCAGCGTGACAAACGTTGGTGAAGTCATCAATACCATCACGTACAACGAAGGTGTTGCTTTCAATGCAAACAATTATACGATTACCAAGACAGATGGCAAGTTGACGATTACTGAAAACACGAAGGCGCTGGTAATCACTTCCTCCACGAAGAGCTGGACCTATGACGGCACGACCCATAAAGATGAAGTCTATACAGTGACATACGACGGAACGACGGTTGATGCCGATGCGTCCGGCAAAGTATTCACGCTGCCTACCGGCGATATTTTGACGATCACCGCAACAGCGGCCGGCGTGAAGGATTACAATACAGGCTATAAAGAGAATAATGAATTTACGTATAAGCTTACCAATGCAGGCAACTACAACAGTGTAAGCACGAATTTCGGTACGCTGTCCATCGAGAAGCGCAGCGTCACGTTGACGAGCGCGAGCGCTGAAAAAGAGTATGACGGAACAGCGCTGACGAGTCCTGAAGTGACTGTCGGCGGAGACGGATTTGTCGCGGGCGAAGTGACCGACATCAAGGCAACCGGCAGCGTGACAACCGTTGCAGACGGCGAAATCACCAATACCATTACGTACACCGAAGGTGCTAATTTCAGGGCAGACAACTATACGATTACCAAGGTTGAAGGCAAGCTGAAGATTACTGAAAGCACGAAGGCGCTGGAAATCACTTCATCCACGAAGAGCTGGACCTATGACGGCAAGACCCATAAGGACGAAGTTTACACGGTGTCATACGGCGGAACGTCGGTTGCTGCCGATGCTGAGACCGACGGCAAAGTATTCACGCTGCCTACCGGCGATAAGGTGACAATCACTGCAACGGCCGAGGGCGTGAAGGATTACGATGCCGACTATGCGGAAAACAACACGTTTACGTACACGCTTGAAAATTCCGACTGTTACGATTACGTAACCACGAATGTAGGTACGCTTTCGATTAACCGAAAGGCTGTAACGATTACCGCAGGCAGCGCTGACAAGTACTATGACGGAACGGAGCTTACCTGTTCCGGATTTACTGCTACTGATCTGGAAGAGGGTGATACGCATGAGTTTACGGTTACGATGACCGAGGACAGCGCAATCACGAATATGGGCACGCGGCCGAATGTGATCGCGACAGTAGACGGCACGAACGTGACTGCAGGCGAGGAGATTGAAATCGGCAATTACGTCGTTACGACCGAGAACGGAAAGTTGACAATCCTTCAGGGAATACTCGACGTGGAAGTAACGGCCGCTCCGAGTAGCGAAGTGAAGGCTGGCGATACGGTTACCTACACGGTTGTTGTGACGAATAAAGGGAACACAACCATCAATGGTGTTACGCTGAGTCATTTGCCGATTGCGGAGACCGGCAGCAGTGCGGAATCGTTTGATCTTGCGCCCGACGGACAGAAAACAATCACTTATGCTTACACTGTGACACAAAGTGATGTGGATGCCGGCGAGTTTACGCGCACATCGACAGCAACAGGAATTGCGCATAAGGAAAATGCAGTTGAGGCTTCCGGCAGCGCAACGGTTGCAACAGTTGCTGCAAAACCGGAATTGACGGTGACAAAGACGGCATCCGTGAACAGTGATGTTAAGCCGGGAGATACTATCGGTTATACAGTGGTTGTCAAAAACAGCGGTAACGTAACTGTCACGGGAATCAAGGCGGAGTACTCGCCGATCGCACAGATCGGCAATGCCGAGTCGTTCGATCTTACTCCCGGCAGTACGAAGACGCTTACATATAACTATACTGTGACGCAGGCCGATATGGATGCCGGCAAGGTTACCCGCACAGTCACGGTGGAAGGCCTGGATCCGTCCGGGGCGGCGGTGAAGGCTTCCGATGATGTGGAAGTCACAACAGCTGCGGCGAGCGCGAAGCTTTCCATCACGAAGAAGATAGAGGCTGACGGAGCAGTGACGATCGACGATACGGTTACGTACACGATTACGGTTGCGAACACCGGTAACGTATCGGTTGAGGACGGCGTGCTCACGGATAACCTGGTCGATCTGAGCGAAAAAACATTTGCATTACAGCCCGGAGAAACCGCAACGTTTACATACGATTATATTGTGACAAAGGCAGATGTGGATGCCGGATCCATCGTGAATACCGTGAAGGCCAACGCGAAGGCAGCTCGGGGAGATGACCCCGAGGAGGTCGAGGCATTGACGACGCTTCCCACGGAAAGATACGTTTTGAACATCACTTCTGCTGACGCAAGCTGGACTTATGACGGTGAGAGCCACACGAAGGAAGAGTATTCGGTAACGTACGGCGGAGTTGCCATTCCCGCGGATGATGAAACAGGAAAGAAGTTTACGCTGGGCAACGGCGATGTGCTGACGATCACGTCGACAGCGGATGGCGTGAAGGATTACAGCACGGAGTATTTTGCAAATAACACATTTACTTACACGATCACGAATGACGCACTGTATGAAAGTGTGTACATGAACTACGGTACACTGAGCATTGACAAGCGCTACGTGAAGCTGATAAGCGAGTCCGCGCAGAAGACGTATGACGGCACTGCACTGACCGGACCGAAGGTGACAGTGGAAGGCGACGGGTTCGTGGAAGGCGAAGTGACCGACCTGAAAGCGGAAGGCAGTGTATGCAATGTCAGCGGTGATCAGACCTTCAACACGATCACGTACACGACGACCGAGAAGTTCATTCCCGGCAACTATGTGATCGCAATTGAGGAAGGTGTTCTGCAGATTCTGGAGAGAGAGGTCACGGTAACGCTTACCGGTAACTCGGACGCCAAGCCTTACAACGGAGAACTGCAGAGTGTATACGGTTACACGGTTGATATCAGCGATCCTCTCTACACAGAGCAGGATTTCGAGTATTACGATGTCGCTGTGACCGGCGGTGTGCTGGTCGGCGAGTATCCGATGGTCATTTTGGCGGAGCAGTGCCTGAACAATAACGCCAACTTTATTGTCACATTTGTCGCGGTTAACGGCAAAATGACGATCAAGCCGAACAACTCCGTGGTTGTGAAGATCACCGGACGCGACGAGACGGTCGTGTATGACGGTACGACGCATACGTTTGATGTTTACGACGTTGAGATCAATGATCCGGTTTACACTATTGACGATTTTGAGTTCAGCGGAAACGGTGCGGCAAGCGGCAAGGATGCCGGAAGCTATGCGATGACGATGGCGCCGGAAGACTTCGTCAATACGAACGAAAACTTCGGGACCGTGACGTTTGAAGTTGTGAACGGAACGCTCACGGTGGAACCGAAGGAGGTCAGCATCGAGTGGTCCGAAGACAGAGAGTATCCGTACGACGGCAAGGAGCATAAGCCGGAGGCATGGGTAGGCAACCTGGCGGAGGGCGACAGCTGTGAAGTGACGGTAGTCGGCGGTCAGACCGAGATCGGTGATGACTATGTCGCATCCGTGGATTCTCTTTCCAACCCGAATTACAAACTGACCGGCACGGCGGAGATACCGTTTGAGATCTACGGCTGTGTGGTCATCTTCGCGGATGATCTCGGTAACGAGCTGCTGGTCAAGACCGTTCCTTACGGGGAGACCCCGGTATATGACGGAGACGAGCCGACAAAACGGTCGTACTACGAGGAATACCATTACGAGTTCACCGGATGGACTCCTGAGTTCGTACCGGTGGCGGAGAGATATACCACGTACACGGCACAGTTCAAGGAAGTGACGAACGAATTCACGATCACGTGGGTCGACGGCAAGGGCAATGTGCTGAAGACAGAGAAACTGCCGTACGGCGCGACACCCGAGTACAGCGGAGAGACGCCGACGACGAACGAGCGGGAAGGCTTTGTGTATACATTTACCGGAGAATGGTACCCGAACGTTTCGATGGTAGTTGAGGATGTAACCTACACGGCGCAGTTCGACGAGAAGCCTGCAAAGGTATATTACCTCGAGTCCGGCGACGGTTCCGAGCATGAGAAGGAATCCGGCGCGAAACTGAGGTTTGTGTTCAGCAGCAATTATGACTCCGAGACATTCAGTCATTTTGCGGGAGCCTTTATGGATGGACAGGCGATCCCGGCCAGCGGATACACCGCTACGGAAGGCAGTCTGATCCTCGACCTGAAGGCGGATTATCTTGACAAACTGTCAATCGGCGACCATACGGTTTCGGTAGCGTTCGACGATTATGAAACCAAAGTGGAAGCACTGTTTACGGTAGTTGAGAAGAAGACGGAGCCTACACCGGAACCGCCGACTCCTACACCTGAGGAGCCTACGCCGGAGCCGCCCACTCCTACACCTGAGGAGCCTACGCCGGAGCCGCCCACTCCTACACCTGAGGAGCCGACTCCTACTCCGGAAGAGCCTACGCCGGTTCCGCCGACGCCTACTCCGACCGTAAAGCCGGATGACGATCCGAAGCCGCGCACGGGAGATACCATGAATATGGCGATCCTTGCAGCTCTGCTCGGAGCGGCACTGGCAACGATGCTGTTCGTATTTATGAAGCGCAGAGAGCGGACCGAGGAAGAGGATTGATCGAATCGCTGCGAAGGCAGCGGTAGCAGATCGAACTCATCCTGTCAGACTCGAAAATACAATATCGGAAAATGAAGAAGCGTCCCGATCCTGACGGAAAGGGACGCTTTTTTGTGTGTGAAAAATGAAAGCCGTTCTGCTCGCGAAGCTCGCGGAGACTTGCGAAGATACATCCGCGATCGTGTCGGCAGTGCGTGATCTTACAGGTCGAAGTACTGCGCAAACTCTGCCGGGTGAGGGATCTTGCCGATCTCCATGGCTTCCTTCTCCTTGCGCGAGATCCAGATGTCGATCAGGCGCTGCGGGAAGACGCCGCCTGCAGTGAGGTATTCGTGGTCGGCGCGGAGCGCATCGAGAGCCTCGAAGAGTGAGGTCGGAAGGCCGTCAATCTTCGCCTTCTCCTCATCGGAGAGGGAGTAGAGATTGAAATCATACGGTCCCCAGCCGTTTGCGTGCGGATCGATCTTATTTTTGACACCGTCCAGACCGGCCATCAGAATGGCCGCGTACGCGAAGTACGGGTTGCAGGTAGCATCAGGGTTGCGAAGCTCGAAACGCTTGGAATCGGGCGATTTTGCGTACGCCGGGATGCGGATGACGGCGCTGCGGTTTGCGGTTGCGTAACCGATGGTAACCGGCGCTTCGAAACCGGGCACAAGACGCTTGAAGGAGTTCGTGGAAGGGTTCGTGAAGGCGCACAGCGAAGCGGCGTGCTTCAGAAGACCGCCCATGAACCAGTGCGCGGTCTCACTGAGGCTCGCGTACCCTTCAGCATCGTAAAATACGGGCTTGCCGTCTTTGCGCAAAAGCATATGTACGTGCATGCCGTTGCCCGCCTCGGAAGCGATCGGCTTCGGCATGAACGTCGCTGTCTTGCCCTCGCGGATAGCCTGGTTCTTGATCACATACTTGGTGATCATCGTGCGGTCAGCCATTGAGCAGACCTCGCCGAGTTCGACCTCGATCTCAAGCTGGCCGGAGCCGCCGACCTCGTGATGGTGGTATTTGACGGGCACGCCCATCTCCTCCATCAGCATGCACATGCGGCTGCGGGTGTCCTGTGTGATATCGTTCGGTGCGGAAATATGGTAGCCGCGCTTCGGATTGACCTGATAGCCCTTGCTGTCGTCGGAGTTGGCATTCCACTCCGCCTGCTGCGTGTCGACTTCGTAGGAGGCGCCGTTCGCCTTGACTTCGTACCAGGCGTTGTCGAACACATGGAACTCAAATTCCGGTCCGATGATCATCGTGTCGGCAATACCGGTGGATTTCATATAGTCGACCGCGGCGCGGATGACGTTGCGCGGATACTGGTCGAACGGACGGTTTGCGGGGGAGTCGATGATCATCGCATCGCCCGACATCGTGAGCGTCGGCACTTCGCAGAAGGGATCGATCGCGGCTGTCGAAAGGTCCGGGATGAAGACCATGTCGCTGTTTTCCACGGGCGCGAACCCATAGTTGGAGCCGTCGAAGCCGATGCCGTAGCGGAGCGTGTCGTCGGTAAATCTTGCCACCGGGATGGAGATGTGACGCCAGCGTCCGTCGATGTCGGTCATCTTGAAATCAATCATCGCGATGTTGTTCTCACGGCAGAAAAGCTGAACATCGGAAACGGTTTTCAGTTGCATGATGGTACCTCCTTGTGTGTGATTTTCAGAGCGCGCGTGCGCGCTGCGCGGAAAATTCCGCGCGTTCGAGTGTGTTTGTCCAACTTTCATTCTCGCTGTTCGCGCAGGTTTTGTCAAGAAAAGATTGAGGGAAACCGCGTTTTGTGATATATTGGAACAAGGCAGTCCGGCAGTCGCGTATGGGAGCGCATGCCGACGGAGGGACCGCTGTTTCACTAAGGAAACGAAGAGTGCCCCGCGAGGCGCGGGGAGCTGTTTTGAGTTAGGAGAAATGCGATGATCGATTTTGATGAAGAACTGAAAAAATACGTTCCGAGCATGGAGATCAGCGAGGCGGAGGAAGCCGTGCTGAGCCGAGAGATCTCGGACGCTGCAGATGTGATTGAGAGGATTCTCCAGGAGAAGAAGGAGCTGTAATATGATTTGTCCGAAATGCGGCGCCAACATGATCATTTCCAAGGGCGTCTGCGCAAAATGCGGTTACGACATCGAAGTGAACCGCCAGACCAGAAAATACTCCTGCTATTTCTATAACCGCGGTCTGGAGAAGGCGCGAAACCGCGACCTCTCGGGTGCTGCGGACATGCTTCGCCGCGCGCTTAAGATCAGCAAGAAAAATGTCGATGCTCGCAATCTGCTGGGCCTTGTGTACTGCGAGATGGGTGACCCGGTTGCCGCGATCCAGGAGTGGATCATCAGCCGAAGTTTTCTTGAGGAAAATAACCCCGCCGAGCGGTACCTGAGCATGATGCGGTCCAACCCCGCGAAGCTTGACAACCTGAACACGGCGATCCGCAAGTACAACGGCGCCGTGGACGCGGTCGCGCATGACGGGGATGATCTTGCGATCCTGCAGCTGAAGAAGGCGGTGAGCCTGAATCCGAAGTTCATCCGCGCATGGCAGATGCTCGCCCTCATTTACATGAAATACGGGCAGATGGACAAGGCGCGCGCGTGTCTGCGCAAGACGCTCGCCATCGATGTGACCAACACAACGTCCATGAAGTATCTCCGCGAGATCCGGGCGATGCTGCGGGCGAACCGCAAGCTGAAGCTCTCCGTGGAGGCTGCGGAGGACAGGGAAGAGGAGGCGGAGGTTGTCACAACCAAGACGTATGCCTCGTACCTGGAGGAGCAGGACCATATCGACTACCGGATCCTGATCTCTCTGCTGGTGGGCATTTTCCTCGGAATCATGGTCGTGTACTTCCTGGTGGTGCCCGGTGTCAAGACCGGCATGAGGCAGGAGTCCAAAGAGAAGCAGGCTGAGTTCGCGGAACAGATGTCCAAGTACCTGACGGACATCGATGCGCTCGAGAAGGAGTCGCAGTCCCTGCGCAACAAGATCGATATGCAGGAGACCGAGCTGGAAGCCAACGCGGCGGAGCTCGAGGATCTGCGAAACAAGGCCGGCGGTATCAACATGTTCAACATGACGGCGTACTACCTCGGGATGAAGCAGAAGGCGGAAGTTTCGAAGGATGAGCTGTTCATTTTACAGAAGCGTCTGCAGGCGGTCTCGCAGGAGGAACTTGCGAACGAGAAGGCAAAGCAGATCTACGACCGCGTTCTGAGCGATTATCCCGATGCGAAGTCGGTCACGATGACGAGTTCGGAGCTGTATGAGAAGGGCCGCGCGCTGTACGACAAGAAGAACTACGCGGATGCGCTTGAGTATTTCATCTACTCCTACGAAAAATCCGCGGATAACGAGAAAAATATGTACTACCTCGCGCTGACTTACCAGTTAACGGGTGATACGACAACGGCGCTGCGGTATTACAACGAGTACACCGAGCGTTTCCCCGAGGGCGAGTTCATCTCCTCCGTGAACAAAGCCATCGAGCAGCTGAAGAAAAAGTAAACAGAAGGAACTGTCGATGGCGAGCGGCTTGAGCGCACCATGGCGGCAGTTCCTTTTTTGTGCGGAAAATGTTCGGTTTTCGAAAGCAGGGCATTGCCTGTGGACTTGCTTCCGTCTCTGTTGTTGAGACGCGTTGCCTGAGACCTGTCAGGTCTGTGCCTCCTCCGGAGCCGGTGCCTTGCGGATCACAGGGCGCTTGTCTCCGCGGGGGTACATCAGCCGGCTCAGCACATACAGCGGTGTGAACCGCGTCTCGCGGATCAGCAGCGGAATGTATCGGCTACAGCGCCGGCAATGCAGACACATGGCAGCGACTTCCCCCCCGTCCTCACGGAGCGTGAAATACGGGATGTGATTGCGGAACCGGAATTTCTTGGTGCGGCGAACTTTGTTGAACAGGTACTCGTCGGTCTTGAGGTTGTCCGGCGAGGAGAGGGAATAGTCCCAGACGTAGCGGTCGTAAGGGACGGAGTCCGCGTCAGCCTCCCGGATCTCACAGAGATTCCGGTACCGGAACGATTTGTCGTGGCCGGTCAGGATCTTGCACCAGGCGGTCAGCAGCACGGTGTCGGTGATGCGCGAGGGCTTTCCTTCCTCAGCCTGCTTGCGGCACACTTCCTCGAGCCAGTTCGTATTGGCTCGGTAGACATACATCACGAAATCGAGGAACTGGCGAAGCCGGCTGATCGTCCAGTACGCGCAGTGAGGGGAGACATTTTCCGTAAGAAAAGCGTCGGAGGCGGTTCCCGTGCAGGCAAAATCAGCGTCGCCGATGTCCAGTTTGCACAGGTCTCCGAAAATGAGCACGTCACTGTCACACAGGAAGCAGCGCTCGATCCCTCGCTCCTTCATAAAGCCGTACAGCGCAAAATGTCGCTCCAGGCAGGCGAGGTCAAACTCCGCGTCGGAATCCTCCCCGTACGGGCGGAAAATGCTTCGGAACTGTTCGGTCTCCTCCGCATTGCAGGTAGAGGCGTCTGCCCAGTTGGCGACGTATCCGCGGTTGCTGTTGTCACCGAGCAGGACTACGTTGCGGTAACCGCAGGAGCGGCCGGCGCGACGCAGAATATCATAGACATAACTGTCATTTCCCGTGTGACAGAAAACCACGGGGCAGGTGCCCGAGAGATCGCGGTTCAGCACAGGATACCGTATGCGGGTTTCCGCGCCGAACGAGAGATACAGCAGGAACGGATAGCAGGCCGACAGAAAGCGAAGGGCTTCGATCGGTTCCTGCGCGGTCACGCACTGACCGCACGCGAGGGCGGAGAGCACGACGAGGGAATCCATTTGCAGACGGTCCTCTCGGAGCACTTTGCCGCGCCAGTCGATCTGGATCAGCCGCCTCATCCGGCGGTACAGAAGCAGGATCGTCACAAGCTGCGCAACGGCGTAGATGCGGTCAAGCACGCCCTTCCCGAAGATCAGAACGTCGAACGGGAAAATGATGCGAAGCAAAATGAACACAGTGTCAAGCAGGTAGTAGGAGACGTGCCCCATGTAGTTCTCGTCCGGGAAGCGTCGGCGGTATGTCACATCCGTGGTGATGCTCGGGTGAAGCTGATAGATGCGGGAGATCACGCCGGCCTGATACAGAAGGCAGAACACGACCATCAGAAGGACGCACACGCGGATTGCGTGCGTGTCGTTGCGCTGCCAGAGCCGGGAGATCAGATAGACCGGTATGACAATGAGCGCGGGATACCATACGAAAATGCCGTACGCGACAATGACTGCGGCGCACAGGCCGTAGCGAAGCAGCGCATTACGTATCCGCAGGAACGTCATGAGCAGAGCGCACAACAGAACGGTGAGCAGCAGTCCGGTCGGTTGCAGAACGAAGAGAACATCGACGCCGCACAATCCGGCGTAAACCAGGTAGCTGACGCGCCTGCGCACATCGATGATATAGATCGCGTAGAGATACAAAAGGGCGGCCAGCGCAAGTCCGACCACGAAATATACCGTGTAAGTCGGCTGCGGCAGCGACATTTCCCGAAGCCACGCGCACAATGACTCATAGTCGGCAGCGAGAGCGGAAAATGCCCCGGCCTGATGAAGGGGTTCGTACAGGATAAGATCAAAGAGGATCCAGTCCACGACCAGTTTGATCAGCGCGACAACAAGAACCCGCCGGCTGTCAGCGAGGCGGGGGAATACGCGCATTTCGGTTGTCGGCGCAGTGTTGGACAGGTCCATTCCGAAGACTCCTTAGGGATACCATTACATGGAAAATACTGCGATTATCATACCCTTTTTTCGGGAATTTGTAAACAGGAAGTGGATGGGAAAAGGGTTTACTTTTTGCGTCGTTTTATGCTATAATGACTTTGTATAGAAAAAACTTTGTTCCGCTGCAGGTCCGGTTCGGATCCTGCTACGGCGGCAACACGGGGTAGTTATGAGAGAGGGCTTCGGACGAAACGCATATCGACTTCCGAAGACAGCAAGGAACGTTGCATTGCTGTTTGTTCTTTTTATGTTTGTTCTTTCGCACATCGGGCAATGCAGGGCCGCTGCGATGCCGTTGGACGGAGGACCGGCTGTTGTGAATTATGACAACGGAACACTCGGCAACGGGTCTTACGGTGGCAATGGTTCCTACGGTGGCAATGGTTCCTACGGTGGCAACGGTACCTACGGCGGCAACGGCACTTACGGTGGCAACGGGACGTACAACGGAACCACTTCGGATGATCCTTCCGGGACAGAGTCCGGGGAAGGTCAGAAGGGGGATGACTCCGGATCGAAGACCGGGGACAATGCGCAGCAGGAGAAACCCAAGAAGCAGCTGGCAGCGGAAAATTACGCGCTGGGCGTGCTCCTTGCGGGAGCGATCGCCATCGGCATGATGATCGCGGTGTTCTTCTATTACGCGAAGAACAATAACAGTTCGCAGGATTGATCACGGACGAGGAAACAGAATAACGAAATATGTGAGGCCGGGCAGAAGCCCGGCCTTGTCTGTTTGCAAAAATGCCGTAAAAAGGGAACTGCTACCGGCAGGTTCTTCCAGTGAAAAACCCATCGGTAGCAGTCCCCTGCGCGTAATATAAAGAGGAAAAAGAAAACTGTCGTCTTATGTAATATCAGCAGTCCGTATAACCATCCAAAACTTCCTGCTGAAAATCAGTATAGCAAAAGCCGTTACGGAATGCAAATGGAATCGTTGTGATTATTTTTACTCGTTTCAGCCAAATTAGCATTATTTTTACATTTGTTTGCGTACCACGAGGTATTCATCGCCGTTGCGATAGAACGGGCAGGAGAACGATTCGCCGCGCATGAAGTGCGCCATCTCATCCTCGTCGAGGTCTTTGCTGCAGGTATAGCACTCGTATTCCTCGTCGTATTCATAGTACAGACAGTAGTCGCAATTTGTCGGAGGCGAGGGCTTTCGCGGTGGTTTGTTCTGTGTCATGATCGTTTCCTCAGTCCGTTGTCGCTCCGCCGTTACCGCCATCCGCTGTTGCACCGCCGTCCGGTGTCGGAGTAGGAGTCGGAATGTAATAACTGGTGTGGAGACTGCAGGTGTTGGAAGCGTGGGAAATCGTGTAGGCCGTGTCGGAAGTTCCCTTGTGTGCCAGTGTCTCCGCGCTTTCGACTTTCTTCAACAATACCCTGGTCGTTGTCGACGGGCAGTATGGAGTAGCTCTCTCTCCGGACTCCGTACAGATCACGACGCGCTCGTGGCAGGTACAGAACTCATGCGGCTGGGTGCCGTTCTCGAAATATTCCGTATCAATGCAGTTGCCGCCGGCGTAGGCATCACAGAGCCCCGGTACAGCGAGCATGCCGCATTTGGTACAGATATCGGCAGTTACGATGGAATCCGGCATCTCAAACGTGATCGGATCTTTCTTTTTATCCCGAACGTTGCCGTTTTCATCGAGGCCGTACCCCTTGAGAACGTGGACGTCATCCATGATGTAGCGCCACAGGTATCGATAGTACTGATTCTCAGTCTGCGGAAGGTTGTTGTCGTATCCGCTCCAGATTGCTGCGGTGTAGTAAGGGGTGAATCCGACGAACCACAGGTCGACGTTTTTGTGCGCGGTACCGGTCTTGCCGGCGACCGGAATGGCAGGGCGCTTCGTAAAGGCACATTTCGTACCGGTACCAATGGTCGTGGTGTCCACCATCGCGTCGGTGAGGAGCCAGGCAGTAGCGGGCTTCATCACCTGTGTCGTCTCAGGCGTGTTGTCCAGCAGAATATTGTGATTGTGGTCATACACGGTTGTGTAGTAACGCGGCTTAACGTAGATACCCTTGTTGGCGATCGCATTGTAGCCTGCGGTCATCTCCAGCACGGAGCAGCCGACGGTGAGACCGCCGAGCGCGATGGAGACATTGTAGTCGGAGAAGCCGTCGCTGCCGTCCGTGTCAATCTTGGAAAAACCGAGCTTTAAGAGCGTCTGTACACCGATCTCCGGAGTGACGGCGATCATGCACTGGCAGGCGACGACATTTCGCGAGTCGTAAATACCCTGGCGGATCGTCGAAAGTCCTTTGAAGTAGTTGTACCAGCTTACCACCTCTTTGTCCGAGCCCGGATACACAAAATAACAGTCGTCAAACGTGCTTGCCAGCGTGTAGCCTCGCCGGTCTATCGCGGGAAGGAACGAGGAGAGCACCTTGAAGGTGGAACCGGCCTGACGGTATGTGTTGCTCGCCCGGTTCAGCACTCGGTTGCCTTTTTTCTCTCCGCGGCCTCCGACCTGGGCGACCACATTGCCGTTCTCCTGATCCATGATGACCATAGCAGCCTGCGGCTGGATCGAGTAAGTGCGCGATTCCGCCGTGTTGAATTCAATACCGGGGTTGTCCTGCTGGTATTTGACGGTCATGGCTTCTTTGAATTCATCGATCAGCACGTCAAACTTCTCGGGGTCGGTCGTATAAACGCTGATGCCCTTGAGGTTCTTGCTGCTCTCATGATAGAAGAGTTTTGCGGAATCCTTGTAATCCTTGTAGTAGTTCAGCAGATCGTTCAGATGATAGTGCTTCTGCAGTTTGGAATTCGCCTCGCTCTTCGGAACGAACGACAGCGCATACCCTTTGGCAAGCTCGTAGTAGGATCCGGATTTGATCTTCGGAAAATACTCTTCGTTCGTGAAGTACGAATCCAGGATTGCCTGGATGTCGCGGTCCTGCGTCGTGTAAATCTCAAGGCCGCCGGCGTACAGCAGGTCGCTTGCCTGGGATTCGGAATAGCCCTTCTTCTGCAGATCGGTCATCAGCTGTTCAATGAGCTCGTCCACAAAATACGAGTACTGCTGCTGATTGAAGGCTTCCGGCTCATTCTCCGCGTGCTGCCGGATGCGGATATATACGTTGTCCGTGTCGGCAACGGCTTCGTCGTACTCTTCCTGCGTGCAGAAGCCGTTCTCCAGCATGTTGTCGAGACATTTGCCGCGACGAACCTTGTTTCGCTCGAGCGACTCGTCGTTGCGGAGCGGATTCATACCGCTCGGGAAATATGCGATCGGAGCCAGCACGGCGGCTTCGGAGATGGTCAGCTCGCCGACTTCCTTGCCGAAGTAGCGGTTTGCGGCATCGCCGATACCGGTGGAGCCGTTTCCGAGGTTGATAATGTTGAGATAGTATTCCAGAATGGTGTCCTTGTCGTATTTGTCCTCGAGACGGATGGCAAGGAACTGCTCCTGGATCTTACGGACGGATTTGTCGACGGAGCTTCGCTCGTTACCGCCCTCGAACACCATGATCTTCAGAAGCTGCTGCGTGATGGTACTCGCGCCGTAATCCAGCGCGCGCTCCTTGATGACCGAGAAAGCGGCACGGAAAATGCCTCGCACGTCGATACCGTTGTGCTCATAGAATCGCTCGTCCTCCAGCGCGATAAACGCATCGCGGACGCGCTGAGGGATCTGGTCGATCGGGCAGTAGATCTTGTTCGTACCGGAGCCGACCAGCTCCACGATCTCCTTGCCGTCCGGGTAGTAGATCTTGGAGGAGAACCGATCCGGATGCACGTTGATGTTGTCGATCGTCGGGGAGATGGAAACGATGCCCTGGTATGCCCCGTAGGCCGAAAAACAGCCCAGGACGAGCACGAGCACCATTGCCACGAGGGCGATGCGGAACATCCAGATGCGGAGCAGGCTGTAAACCCTTCGGACAGGGGACTTCAGATACTTCTGCTTTTGAACGATGTTGTAATGACTGTAATTCATAGTGTCGTAATTCCTTCCGGCGCGGGTTGCGCGACGTTATTGAACTGTCCTGCGAAAACAGGATGATATGCACATGATTCCGCAGGTTCTGCTCCGGACGCCCCACGCGCCCGGTGATCCGAACGGACCGCGGGACGTGCAAAGCGCGCATCAATCCCGCTGGAAAACCACCATAATTATATCACGGAGTGATGCATATGTAAACCGACCGCGGGTTACGATTCGGTTACAAATGGCCGCGAAGTGTTACAATTGCGTTACGTTTCTGTGAAAACGCAAAAATCCGGGAAGAAAACTCTTCCCGGACAGAACCGCGGAACGCCGAAAACGGAGTTCCCGGAACTCAGTGTACAATGATCTTTCCGTCAATATCCGAGTACCATACGGGGTCGCTCTCCTCCCAGACGGCCTTACCCTGTGAGGCGTCGGCGACGGCGGAGCGGAATGAGCCGCAGTCCTCTCCGGGGATCAGCAGCGAGTACGTGACATCGTCGGCGTACACGGTGTCGACGATCGGGTAGCCCGCCTCCGCGACGCGGTAGGAAATTTTCCCGCCGGCGGTGTAATCCGCCCGGATCGTCACGGGGACCGCCTGCCTTCGGACAGCGATCGCACAGTGCGCAAGACCTTCCTTCACGGCATCGCGGTAAGCCCGCGTGAGTCCGCCGGTGCCGAGTAAAATGCCGCCGAAGTAGCGGGTCACGACCACGCAGACATCGCGCAGCTCCTCGGCGAGAAGAATGTCGAGCATCGGGCGCCCTGCGGTGTGCGGCGGTTCGCCGTCATCGCTGCACCGCGTGAGTTCCGCGTTGGCGCCGATCACGAATGCGGAGCAGTTGTGGCGCGCGTCCCAGTAACGCTTCTTCTGCTGCTCGATGAAAGCCGCGGCTTCGTCTTCGGTTGTCACGGGAGCGAGGGTCGCAATGAAGCGGGATCGCTTGACTTCGATCTCGCCCTGACCGCCAGTGTAGAGGTATCGGATGGATGGTGTCATAGAGGCCTTTCCTTGACAAATCGGTCACTTGTGGTAAACTTAGGAAGATGGTAACGACCCATTTTCAGACAGGTCGGATGCTGTTGGTCGCACTGTCATAACGGCAGCGGATGTCCCCGAGAAGACGGTTCAGTTCCTCCGCGGAAATGTCCTTTTCCTCGCACAGTTCATCGAGGGAGGAATAGTAATCCCGAAGGAGCGTGTTCAGGTAGCTGACTAACATGTTCGGGTCGCGCGGCAGGTCGGATAGCATGGATGGAGATCTCCTTCTCTGAGGTGGATTTCCGAGGATCATTTTCCGGATCATGCGGAAAATGTGCCCGGCAGCAGCATCATTGTAGCACGGAACGGGGAAAGAAACAATCGGTTGCGGAAAAACACCGCGGTATCGGGGATGCGCGGTGATCCCGGGCGGTATCGCCCGAAGACAGGAGTACACGATGAAGAAATATCCGAAATATCCTATAGTTGTATTGTGCATCACGCTTTTGCTGATCCTGACATCGCTTGTGATGGCGTTTATCGGAGCGTTCCGAGGGGAAGAGGGAGATGCCTTCCTGAAAACCGGGATCGCCGGACTGGTGATCATTCCGCCGCTGGGCTGGATCATGGTTGCCGTGTACAACCGCGTGCACAAGGACGAGCAGACCGTGAATGACATGCTGGATCAGGCTGACAGCGGGGAGGACGACAAAGCGGACGGTTCGGATGAGGCTTCGAAAGGTTGAGAGGGCATCAGATGAAGAAGAACAAGCGATACGCGGGAGCCGCGACCGGCAAAAGACGGTCGGGCACGTTGCGGGCCAGAAGGCGACGACAGCTGCTTTGCATCCTGGTCTGTTTCGTCGTGTGTGCAGTTGCCGGATGGTACGGATACCGTTCCCTTGCGAAGACCGAAAAACCGCAGATCGTGCTGCCTACGCCTACGCCGACGGTCGCCGTTAAGAACATGAACTCGGAGGACAACACACCGGCGCTTCCGTACAATCTTTACATCGACCGCTACCTCGAATCGCTCGATGAGAACGACATCTGGATGGAGGATTTTGTCGACACGCGCACGCCGCGCGAAGGGCTCAAGGGAATGTATCAGACGGCCAACATGATGGAGACGCAGCTGGACTACATCCTGGACCTTCTGGACACCACGGAACTGAACGCGGTGATCTTCGACTTCAAGGAGGACAACGGCTACCTCACGGTTCGCGTGCAGTCGGAACTTCTGAAGGAGAAGGGGAAAATGGATCCCCGCATCACCGACATCAACCTGCTGCTCACGAAGCTCAAGGAGCGCAACGTTTACTGTATTGCGCGAATTCCCTGCTTCCGCGATTTCGCGACAGGCGAGAAGACTCCGGAGTTTGCCCTGTATAAAAAGGACGGAACGAGGTACAAGGACAATGAGGGGAATTACTGGTTAAATCCGTTTAACACGGAACTGTGGGAGTATCTGGTGGAGATCGGACGGGAAGCGGCGCGCATGGGATTCGACGAGATCAACCTCGACTATTGCCGTTTTCCTACCAACAAGATCGCTGAGGCGGATTTCGGGCAGGAGCTTACGAGTGAGAACAAGGAAGCGACCATCACGGGATTTGTCCGGTATGCCTGCGAACAGTTGAAACCGATGGGCGTGTTTGTGTCTGCCGACGTATTCGGCGTTGTTTTAAGCAGCGCGATCGACGCTGCCGCAGTCGGTCAGAATTACGAGGCGATGACGCGCTATCTGGATTACATTTGCCCGATGGTGTATCCTTCGCATTACACTTCGGGTTACTATAACCTGAAAGTGCCGGATGCAAAGCCGTATGAGCTGATCTACAACGCGATGCTGGACTCGAAGAAAAAACTTGCAGCCAACAAGGCGAAAGGGCGGTGTGCCGAAGTGAGGCCTTGGATGCAGGCGTTTACCGCGACCTGGGTAAGCGGTCACATCGAATACGGTCCGGAACAGCTTTCGGCCCAGCTCCAGGGTGTTTACGACGCCGGGTATTCCAGCTGGCTGTTGTGGAACGCAAGAGGACAGTACGGCAAGATGAAGAGTGCTCTCGGGCCGCAGGAGACAGAATGACGGATCGCGAGATCTTATGAAGGAGCGCGCGGCGCAAAACCGCGCTTGAGAAGCTATGAAAGAACAAAGGAAGAACTCTGTTCGGAGTTGTATGATTCGGACCGGCGCATTGATTGCGCTGGTCCTTCTGTTGTTGCTTACCGGCTGCGGTAAGGAAACGAATAATGGGGGAACCGATGTTCCCGGCAATGTAACCGCGACGACAAGTGCCTCGCCGACCGCGACGGCCACGCCGTCCCCGACGCCGACCCCGGAGCGTGCGCCAAAGGAGTACTCGCTGGCGGAACTGTATGAGACCGCGGGTGAGGACAACATTTTCCGACTGACGGAAGTGACGTTTTCGGACGCGGCGCAGACGGAGCGCTATGCGATGTGCAACGAAGTGCAGTCGGCGGGGGACTATGTCCTGGTGATGATGTACGACATGGATTGGGAGAACGAGCATCCGCTGGAATACTTGCTGTTCCATTTGGGAAGACCGGATATAAAACGCTGTTTTACCCCGGATTTTACCCCGAGGAGTGTGACGCTTCTCGAGGACGGAACGGTTGTCATGCTGGACTGGCAGAGCGACAAGGTTCGGGTGTATGACCGTGAATTCGAGCCGGTGAGCACGTTCGAGATTGAGATGTCCTCCGGACTCGATGTTCTCGGCATTTCAAAGGACGGGCTTCTGTGGTTCTGCGATTCGGACGAAAAATGTCTCAAAGCATATGACATAAACGGGAGTCCGGTCGGAAGTTACCCTCACTCGATTGACGATGTCGACGAGTACATCGGCACGCTTCACGGAAAGAAGTATTTCCGCGGGGTCGGCGAGGAATATACGCTGTGCACCATGGTTCTGGAGGAAGGCGCGACGGAGCTTTCCACGGCGGAGTCGCACGCGGAGTACAACGGGATCTTCGGCTGCCGCTACGGTGAACGAAACTGGTCTCTGCGCATACTCGGAAACCCGGAAAGCGAGGTTTTCTTCCCCAAGGCAGCGCCTCATGAATACATGAGTGTCTGGTGCGGCGAATGCTTCGTCACCGAGGCGGAAACGACCGAAAAACCGTCGGAAGGGACAGAGAGCGACGGCGCGACAACGCCGTCTGTGCGTCGTCTGTATGATTACCGCGTCTATGATCTGTCGCGGCAGGTTGTCGCGGGACGTCTCGGGAATTCAAGGATCACGCAGTATGACCGGCTGAATCCGAGGTGTCTGAACGAGAAAAATTATCTGTTCTTCGAGGCTGAGACCGTCGACGGAGGAAGGGAACTGCTGCTTTGGGATGTGAGCCGTGAGGAGCCGGAGCCGATCGCGGACATTGAGAAGACCACGGATGAGAACCTGCAGGCGCGCATCGACCGTGAGGTGGAGGCGATCCGGCAGAAGTACGCGATTGACATCCACTACGATGAGGAAAGCCTTCAGAACAGTCCGTTTGTCCCATGGTATGAGATCACGCCGCTCGAGGATCGCTTTGCCGTTCTCGATTTTGTGGAGTGCGTGGCGGAGCGCCTCACGGAGTACCCGACAGAGCTGTGGCGGGAAATGTGCGGTGAGGACAAAACCGGTGTGGACATGTATCTGGACAAATACATGGTCGCTCCCGATGACAACAATTTCGTGGCGGCCGGTGTGGTGGATTACAGCGATAACCGGATGGCGGTTGTATTTTCCAAGGACGCGCTCTCCTCATTCGGCACGACGTTCGCACATGAGACCATGCATCTGATGGAATACCGCATCTGGGCGTACACGGATGCGAACGACATGTCATGGTTCGATTACTGGGTGACGCTCAATTCGGAGAAATACCCGTATCAGCTCGAGTACGTATCCAGCGACGACGCGGTTCCCGGCGTGAGGTACGCGGGTTACGCGCGCCTGGAAAATGACCCCGACGACATCTGGTTCGTCCGCTCCTACGGCATGTGGAATCAGAACGAGGATCGCGCGACGGTGATGGAGCGGATGTACGCATGCGACACGGATACATTTTCCGAATGCCCGCATCTGCGCGACAAGGCGCGGGCGATCTGCGCGGCACTGCGGGCGTCGTTCCCATGCGTGGCAGCCTCCGAGGAACCGGTGATCTGGGAGCGCGCGCTCGGCATCATCGACCCTGCGGAATACTATGACGTGTGGCGCAAATTCCCGCCTAAGAGGTACGGCTGAATTGCGGTGGATTTGCTGTCTGATCTCATGAGATATTCTGCCGGAAAAGGATGGAAAAATGTCCCTCCGAATGTTATACTATTTAAAATTTCATGAGGAGGTTTAGTTATGAGGGCTGTCGTTTTTTTGAGTGAATCTGGTTTGGAAGCGTTAGGTACATTTTTTCTGGCTCTCGGAATTATAATTCTTATCTTTCTGATCTGCCGTGAGATTGTGTGCTGGTATTGGAAAATCAATATCCGCATCGCGATGGTGGAGGAAACGAATAGCATTCTGCAGCAGCAGGCCGAACAGTTGAACCAGATCATCATTTCCATGCAGAACCAATATGCTCAACTTACCAATATCTCGCAGATGATATACGCGGCGGGAGTTAAATCAGGGATGCTTTATACGGCAAATACCGCGTCCGCACCGTCACAGACAGGCAATACGGCAAATGCAACGCCGGGAGCTGCTCCGACAGCGCCGGGCTATATTGCAGGTGCAACGCAGAATCCGAGGTACCCGGTATCGTGAAATGTGTCGCGTGCCGATACTATGAAAATCAAAATATCCGCAAAAAAACCGCTGTTGAACAGCGGTTTTTTATATGTTCGGAATCGGTTGTGAGGAGACAGGGATCATTCGTTAATGGATTTTCCACACTTCGGGCAGATTTCGATGCCTGCCGGAATCTTCTCTCCGCAGTAGACGCAGAAGGTTCCCTGCTCAGCAGTCATTGCGGCATTCTGCTTCTCTGCGGCTTTTTTCTGATGAGAAGCATCAATCCGGTTTTTGATCGCACCGGCGGCGGCATCCACGCCTTTGTCGATGGCTTTCTCGATTGTTCTGATCAGGAAAAAGAACAAAACCGAACCGGCGACGCCTGCTATAATGGCGAGGGCTATGCTGTCCGTAAGAGCACCGACACAGAAACCTGCTAAAATGCCTAATACAATACCGTTGTACGCATACGTTTTCTTCATGGTTATCTCCTTTGATCGTTATTTATATCGGTCCATCAGGTTTTCACAAGTGGTTGGCGTGTTTTCCATCTGCTTTCTGTCGTTTGACTTGTCGTGCCGACGGAGAAAAGCCTTCCACAATTTGTCGCATATGGATATCATGACATAAACAATGGCAAAACATGCCACGATAACTAAGACGCCTGTTGCTTTCATGTTGCCTAACCTCGAGTTGTCTTTCTTGCAATCGGAGCTGTAACAACCTGAATGTTCGGATCATAACTCAGGAAAATCCGCTCAACCGCAGTGAAAACCACATTCAAGCTTTGTTCGTTAGGGTAAGAACTGTTTGTTGTGTACTCGTCCACCTGCAGTCGGTAGGTGTTTAGATCATCTTCGCTTGATACGAGCCTCAATGTTGCCTTAAAACTCTCATTTACACCGGTGTGCTGGAACAAAATGTATTTTCCGTCGTGGAGTTCATACTGCCCCATGTACTTCTTCATATCATCCGCGGATATTCTGTTGTAGATCGCCTGTAAGGTCACTTTCCGAATGGTGAACGTCTCGGACATATCCCAGAAGCCCTTCTTCCGGATAATGATCTTTCCTTCGTCCAAAAGCTTGTTCCTGACGTTTCGGTTATAGATCAGGCATACTACCATGAAGATAACAAAGCCGCAGATAAAGATGTAGGCAAAGATTTTCCAAAACAAAACGCATGCACCTCCTTTGTTAGATGAGTATAAAGCGTGCAGGAGGAGAAGAGGTCTTCCGTGAGCGCTTTATGTGATATTTCATTTTATCATACACGAAAGTGTACTGCAAGAATTTTAGAGGAAAATGATCGTTTTGATGTGTGAATCGGAGCGTAATGATGATGCGAGTGTTGAAGGTGCTGGTACTCCATTGAAGAGGCAGCTTTTTTATGATAGAATGATCCGTGGAAGCGCTGATCTCGGAATGTGCGAGTCGGTTTTTCATGGAAAGTGTTGATCGGAGGAATATGGGGATGAAGAGAAGGTTGCTGGCTGCCGTCCTTGCGACGGCGTGTCTGTTTGCTGCGGGTGTTTTGATCACGCTGCTGCGGGATGACCCCACACGGAATAAGACGGAAGGCAGGGTGCAGATCAACGTGCTGATCCTGCCGAAGTTCGAGATCGGGCAGATGACAGGCGATGCGGCGGGGGAAGCACAGTACTACTTTGAGGAGTATGTCCTCGGCGGCGAGGAGTACGAGATCGCGGGAGCGAAGGAGGGCTGCCGGCTGTACGTGAAGGACGGCGTTGCGCTGTATCTTACCGGCATGGGGAAAGTCGATTCCGCCCTCAACACCGCGATGCTTCTCTCGGATGACCGGTTTGATTTTTCGAAGGCGTATGTTCTGTCGACCGGTTGCGCGGGCAGTGCCGCCGGCTACGGGACCATGGGTGATGTTTTCGTGCTGACGGCGACGGTCGATTACGACCTCGGACATCATGCCGACCCGCGCGACATGAAGGTGATGACCGACGAGACCTGGTTTTCGGAAAATGACCACGACGAACTGTCGGTCGTGAAACTGAATCCGACGTTTACCGGCCGCGTGTATGAACTCGTGAAAAATATTAAACTGGAGACGACGGAGAAGACGAAGGCGTTTCTTGCGAAAGAATTTCCGGGAGAAGCCTGGGCCAACCGGGAGCCGCAGGTGCTTCGCGGGACCGGCGTCACGGGGGACAATTTCTGGAAGGGCCGGTATGACCACAAAAATGCTCTGAAGAAGGTGGCGACCTACGGCTGCGAGGATCCTTTTGCGACGACGGAGATGGAGGATATGGCCATCGTGAAGACGCTGCAGCGCTTCGGACTGCTCGACCGCAGCATCGTCATCCGGGACAGCGTCAACCTGGATGTCTTCATGAACGGGGATTACCCTGAGCTGATGTGGGACAGCAGTTTCGAGGAACGGGCGACCGGAGATGAAAGCGGGGAGACCCTCGACATTTTCGACACGGCGATGAGAAACAACTTTAAGGTCGGAAAAACGATCATTGACGCGATCCTGAGCGGAGAGCTGTAGAGCTGGCTTCCGGAACATCCCATCGTTTCGGGGATCGGAAACCGGCAGGGAGTCAGGTATGGAGAAGCGAAAGAAAACACTCTTTTGGAGGTTGCTGTGTGCAGTGTCGGTCGCTGCGTTGGCAGTTTCCTGTCTGTTCACGGGGTGTACGCCGCAGTACTACACGGAGGAGGACGTCCGGAAACTGACGGAGGAAGGCACGGAAGCCATTGAAAAGTGGCTCGCGGAAAATGAGCCCGGAGCGAAGGCGACGGACATCAAGTTGCTTAAGGCGCTCGGGTTCCTGGATGAGGGACACGGCCTTTCGGATGCGCTGGAACTGAACGTTGTCGCGGGAGACACGGTCTCGAAGCGCATTTTTGTGACCGGGACCGGCCGCATGTACCGGGATGATCATCATGAACTCTGCGACGCGACAGTGGCGAAAATTCTGGCGGAGAACCTGGGTTTCGGTGGGAGTAAGGCAGGACTCAACGGCTCACCGATCCTGGAGATACCGGCGCGCGAGTTTGAGGATCGAAAGCAGAACGGCAAGTTCGAGATTTACAGCCGTACCGGCATGGCGTATCAGATGCTGCCGTACGAAGTGACGGAAGAGAACATGGAGGATTATTTGCGGAGCGCGTTGCGATCCGGGGAACTGTCGGTCGATCGACTGAAACTCACGATCGAACTTTCAGAGGGGGATGTTCCGGAGATCATGACGACACTGCTCTCGGGGATTCGGGACCTTCGGAATCTCAACCGGGTTGCCATCATCAGCGCGGACCGCACGAAGGAGACAGCGTTTTATTTTACGGAGAGAGACGATATCGCCGGGAAGACGGGGAAGTATATTCAGTTGAATGTGTACGAGCGAACAGAGACTGCGCAAACGGACGATCCGGAGCTTACGGCCACGCCGGGCGGAGAGGTAACGCTTCGGCAAATGTGGGTCTGCTACTACGACATGGAAACGCTCGCGCTGTCGTCCGAGGGGCCGGGCGCGGATGCGCAGCCTTCCGCGGCGCAATGAACGGAGAGTTATTGCTGCACAGAGCGGCAATGCTGATAAAGAATTAAAAGGGGGATTGTTATGAACGAGAATCAGAAGGAAGAGAGTACGGCTAAGGGTTCGAAGAAACGTTACTGCATCCTGATCGCTGCGGCGGTTGTCGTGGCGTTGATCGGTGTGGCGATCGCATTGCTGTCGGACCACAGCAAACCGGCCAACAGCAAATCGGGCAACAGTACCAACGGTACTGTGGAGACGTCGGTGACGCCGGAGCCGACCGAAACACCCTTTGACGGGGTAATTTACAACCTCAAGTACACCTATGAGCTTGACGGGAAGACGGAGACCTGGACAGCGGCGGTGAAGAAGCCGAAGGAGAGGCTGACATGGACCGTTACGGACGTACCGGTTTTGAAACGACAGGGAATTCGTATTACGTTCATGGAGGTCACATGCTCCAACCTTCCCGGGTGTACGTTCACGTGGGAATATGATGAACATGAGTACGGGCAGGTGGGACCGTATAAGGTTATGCAGGACGGCAAGGAAGTCCTCAAGGGAAACACGTCCCCCGGAGTGTTTCATTTTACGGATCTGAACGGAGACGGGCTCCAGGAACTTCTCATGCTGGATTCCCATGTCGCCGAAGCATATGATTTCAAGAATAAGACGACCGGTGAAATGCGCTTCGCACGTGAGGAAACTTACGTGTGGTGCGAGTTGACGGACGAGGATTTCGTGATCTATACGTCAAAAGATGAAAACAGGAAGGGTCAGGATCGTGGCAGATTCGTTTTCGCGGGTGACAAACTGGAGTATCAGTTGATCGTTAACCCTTCTTCGGTGGATTCGATCAGGGTGATCAAGGATGACGGAAATCCGGTCGTGTGCTGGTTTGACTACATGAAGGGTGATGCGGAGGCGCGTCAGGTGGTCCGCATAGAGGAGTACGATGCTACGTTCTACAATGAGGAGACGGACACTTGGGAGGATTGTCCGACGGTGTACGTAGTGGACAGAGGAGATTTTTATCTTTACTATCCGAACCCGGACGATTACTGGCTCAGGCACAGTTCAGAGGGTGCAATCGACACGATCTTCAGCAGCTGGAATAAGGGTGTCGAGAAGTTTCTGAACGCATATGTGGCCGACCTGGACGGGGATGCCTCCTCTTTCAGGCAGATTTGTCTGACGTTTCGATATCCTGCCGGTAGCCCTATCAGCGACGGAACCTGCCTCCTGGTAGAGGGGCGATATCGGGATCGGATTTCGGATCCGGGATATGATCTGAGATTTGCCGAGGAGAACGGTAAGCTTGTTGTCAAGCGCACACCGGTCGGCGGCGGGCAGGAGGAAACGCTTACGCTTCAGCTGAACGAGTACGACCGATGGGTACTGCCGGACAGGGAGTGACCGCCGGCGAGTGATCGGTTTTGAGCAGCTTTTGAATTGAATTCGGGACAGGATCGGGCTTTCCGCGGTAGGGAAGCCCGCTTTTTCGGTTGATTTTCCAAAGGCTTATCAACGGAAAGCAGATAATCGGCTGGAAAATCCACTCAAAACTAAACTAACACTTGAATTAACACTAACACTCAACCCAAAATTGTGTTATGATACAGACAAATCAACCGAGAGGCGAGTGAGTGACATTCACGGTGTGGGGGATGAAAACACGCACAAGCCTGCAGAAAGGAGTTACATATGAGTTTCGGGGAATCGTTGCAGGCGCTTCGCAAGGAGAGCAAGGTGACACAGGAGCAGCTCGCGAGCTACCTCGGGGTGAGCGCGCAGGCGGTATCCAAATGGGAGAACGGCAGTTACCCGGAGGGCGACCTGATCCCGCGGATCGCGGACTATTTCAAGGTTTCCATTGATTATCTGTACGGACGCGAGGAGCGGCGCGCCTCGATCGAGCAGCAGGTTGTCAACGAGCTGTCGTCGGTCTGGAGGAGTGAGAACAGCTATGATGTTATGCAGAAGGAGTTCGTCGACAAGGCTCATCGCCTGCTGTGGGCAATTCAGATCAGCAGCTGGAAGAACTCCGTCGACTATTACGCCAGACCGCAGCACGAGGAGAACAGCGCGCGGATGTCGAGCGCGATCGCATTTGACGAGGGCTACTCGTTCATGCGTCTGGACAAGAACAAGGATTGCTTCCTCTTCCTTCGTCAGCCGGAGGGAGACAAAGGCTATGAGCGCTGGTTCAGCGACACGACCGAGGTCCGGGAGTTCTTCGGGAAACTCGCCGAAAGGGACAACCTGAAGGTCCTCGGCTTCCTGTACACGCTCCGCCACGGCGAGCTGGCGAGCCTCTCCACGATCGAGAAGGCGACATGCGTGCCGAGGGAGAAGATCACGGCGCTTCTCGACTATATCGGGAGATCGGTCGGCAGGGACGGAGAATCGCCGATCCTGGAGGTGCAGCTTATCGGGAACGATGAGGACGACCAGAAGGCGTACGGCGTGAACATGACGCTGGGCGGCTTGTTTGTGGGGATTTTTGCGATGGCGGACTCGTATGTGCATTCGCCGCAGGGGTATTCGATGCAGTCCGCGAGCAGAACGCAAAGCTGGGCGGACCGGTCGAAGATCGGGTCGTGCAAGTGAGCGAGTGCAGAGGAAAATGCGGGTGAGCGGTAACGAGCACTCGCGGAAGTGAATGATCAATGGGAGGAATACAATTATGGGAGAGAAGTTTCATTTTCCGAAGGACCTGTATGCGGACATTCGGATCGAGGAAAAATACAGCGTGAATCTGATGAAGTTCAATGGCGAGCTGGTGAACGACAGGGCCACGCAGGAGAACGGCGCGCTGATACGCGTGTACGACGGAAAATTGTGGTACACGACGTCGACGAATGAGCTTGACCGATTGCAGGAGGAACTGGACGCGCTCGCGGAGCTGGCGCAGCCAAACCCCGCGATCTACGATGATCCGGCGATCCGGCTTCTGGAGGTCAACCGTGAGGAGCGGCTGCTGTACGAGGGGGACAAGCTCGAAGACATTGCGCGGCAGCGATTTACGGACGTGATCGATTACTACGTCGAGGCGTGCATTGAGGATGAGATGCCGGAGGTGAACTCGTGGTCGGTCAGCGCTGGCGGCGGGTATGTCAGGAAGAGTTTTTACTCCTCGAAGGGGAGCGAGATCGTCTACGACTATCAGATCTGCGCAGGGGGCGTGTGGTACACGCTGGGTGGCAACGGCGAGCCGATGAACTGCGGTAAACAACTCTTCGGCGTGACGCCGGAGGATCTGATCGGACATGAGTCGGAGATCCTTGCGGAGCGCGAGCGCTACATCGATTTTCTGAAGAACGCGGTGGATGTGGAGCCGGGCGAGTACACGTGCGTGCTCTCTCCGATCACGACGGCGATGTTCGCGCATGAGAGCTTCGGGCACAAGAGCGAGGCGGACTTCATGCTGAACGATCCGGTGCTCCGTGAGGAGTGGACGATGGGCAAGAAAGTCGGTTCGGACCTCGTTTCGATCTGCGACAGCGGCGACATGCCGAACCACGGTTACATTCCGTACGACGACGAGGGCACGAAGGCGCGCGAGACATGGCTGATCAAAGACGGCGTGCTCACCGGGCGCCTGCACGACTCGACGTCGGCAGCGGCTCTTACGGAGGAGCTGACCGGCAACTGCCGCGCGCAGGACTACCGCAAAAGGCCGGTCGTGCGCATGACCAACACCTTCATGAAGGGCGGCACGGACTCGTTCGAGGACATCATCGCCGACACGAAGGACGGCATCTACGTCTACATGGTTTCGGACGGCACGGGCAGCGCCACATTTGTCATGAACGCGACGGTCTGCTACCGCATCCGTGACGGCAAGATCTGCGAGCCGCTCCGCGTTCACATGCTGACCGGCTCGGTGTTCCAGACGCTGTTTGACATCGACCGCGTCGGCTCGGATTTCGAGTTGTTCGACTCGTACACCTGTGGGAAAATGGGGCAGATGGTCCGTGTTTCCGCCGGCGGCCCGAGCATCCGCGTACGTAAATTACAGGTGAGTTAAGGGGGAATCTTACTATGACGATCAAAGAAAAACATAGCACCCGCAGGACGGTTTCCAAAATGTCCTACGAGGAAAATAAACCCAAGGCGTTCGAGCGCAACAACTCCGTCGAGAGTTCGTACCGCGTGTACGACGGCGAGAAAGTCGGTATCTGCTACAGCATCGGCGAGATCGGCGACGAGGAGGGCTTTGCGAGAGCCCAGGCCGACCCGGAGCGCGCGAGACCGTACCCGTTCATGCCGGAAGCCGGCGGACAGCGCAAACGCGACAAGAGCGAGAGCACGGTGACCGACCGCGAGCTGATGGATGTCGCGGGGGAGTACATGAAGTACCTTCTCGAAAAATACCCGCAGTTCACATTTTCCGGAAACTTTACCGCCGAGAGATGCCGCTACACGCTGACGAACGATCTCGGCACGGACTTTGAGGAATCGGACGCGTGTTTCGGCGCGGGCCTCATGTTCAAGCATAAGGGCAGCCGCGACATCATCGACGGCAACTTCGGGTTCAACACGCGCACGCTCGACGACGGCACGATTTTCCGCACGATGGCGGACCTGTACCTCGGCTCGTACGAGACGATGGCGGAGGTGCCGGAGGAGATCGTATTGTGCATCCAGTATTACTCGCTCACCGAAACGATCGCGAACGAGCTTGACGCGGAGACGCTTGCACTCGGAACGTCACGCCTCACGGGGAAGGTTGGGGAGAAACTGTTCAGCGAGGATTTTACGCTCGAGCATGACGTGACGGATAAGGAAACCTGGTTTTGGAAGTTTTGGGACGGCGAGGGTTGCGTGATCGAAGGCGACAAACTTATGCTGATCGAAAACGGTGTGATCAGGACCGGCTATTCTGACAAGCGTGTGGCGAAGAAGTACGGAGTGCCGCACACGAGGTCGGCGGGACGCAACTATGCGGATCTGCCGTTTCCGGGCGGACTGAACCTTCGCATCCGCAGAAGCGAGAAGACCATCCGTGAGCTTCTCGGCGGGCGGTCTGCGATCATCCCGCTGAACTGCACGGGCAGCCCCATGGACAGCAAGGGCAACATGAGCATGATCATCAACTCGTCGCTTCTGTGGGACGGGGAGCGGGTCGTCGGGCGCCTTCCGGAGTTCCGTGTGAACATGAATTTCTTCGACGTTCTCGGGAAGGATTACATCGGCGTCGGATCGGATGATTCGCCGTTCTATAACGACAAGGTGATCCTGATCAAGGCGTATAGAGTATGACAGATAGCGGAGGGCCAATCGGCTCTCCGCTTTTTTGAAATTTCTTACTATTGTGGTAGAACGGATTCTGTGGTATGATATCATAGATTTATTGTGTACTTCGATGATGCGGAAACACAGTGACCACGGGAAAAAAGACGTGGCTTTCGGAAGGAGCAGCGATGGACCACAAAAATTTTGAACGGTTTGATATGGCGAAACCGCCGGTCCGCACAAAATGGTACCTGCGTCCGCTCACGATCCTGCTGAGTCTCCCGGATGTGTGGAAGCACCGAGCGAAGATCACGAAGGTGCGCACGGAGGGGCTCAAACCGCCGTATGTACTGCTGTGCAACCACAATGCGTTCATGGATTTTAAGGTCGCGACGAAGGCGATCTATCCGAGCCGCGCGAACTACGTCGTGGCGATCGACGGCTTCATCGGAAGGGAGAATCTGCTTCGCAACGTCGGCTGCATCTGCAAGCGGAAGTTCACAAACGACATCGTGCTTGTGCGCCAGCTACTGCAGGTGATCAAAAACGGTGACATTGCCGTGATCTACCCCGAGGCGCGCTATTCCCTGTGCGGGACGACAGCCGTGCTGCCGGAGTCGATCGGTAAACTGTGCCGGCTTTTGAAGGTGCCGGTCGTGACGATGATCTGCCACGGACACCACGTGAACTCGCCGTTCTGGAACCTGCACGACCGCGGGATCAAGCCGACTGAGGCGGAGATGACGTGCATCTTCACGCCGGAGGAACTGGCCGAGTCTTCGGTCGATGAGATCAATCGGAAAATCGTTGAGATGTTTCAGTACGATGACTTCGCCTGGCAGAAGGAGCGGGGCATCGCGACGAAGTACACGGGGCACGCGGAAGGCCTTCACAAGGTGCTCTATCAATGCCCTGCGTGCAGAACCGAATTCCGCATGAACAGCAAGGGGATGAAGCTTTTCTGCGAGGCGTGCGGCGAGAGCTGGACGGTTAGCCCGCTCTCGGAGCTGAGCAGGGATGAGGCTGCCGGAGCCGCGACAGCCGGCGATACGAAAGGCCTTGATTTTACGCATATTCCCGACTGGTATGAGTGGGAGCGCGCGAATGTGCGCGCGGAGGTCGAGGCGGGGACGTACTCGTCCGGCGACCTCGAGGTGCATGTCGATTCGCTGCCGAACGCGAAGAAGTTCGTGAGGCTCGGCAACGGCACGATGCGCCATGATATGACCGGCTTCCACGTGAGCGGAACGGACGATGAGGGGAATCCGTTTTCCATGGAGATCGCGGCGAAGACGCAGTACTCGGTGCACATCGAGTACGAATATCTCGGAAAATTCGGTGACTGCGTGGACCTGAACACGCTTGAGGACACGTGGTACACATACCCGCACGGGCGGGATTTTGCGGTCACCAAGATGGCGCTCGCAACAGAGGAATTGTATTTTTACTACCGCCGGCAGGCAGTGAAACCCTGCAAGCCCGGCCTGGCTTGATCACGGAGGGACAAGTACCTTGGCGAAGATGACGCGAGAGCAGTATTTGAAGTATAAGAAGCGAAAACGAAAGCAGAAGAAGATACTGGTCGTTCTTTTGGTTATCGGTATCATTTTACTCCTGGCTGTGAGCGTGATCAAAGGGATCAACACGGCGCTCAAAAACGCCGGGAAGAATAAACCGACGAAAACTACCGTCACACCGATGCCGGAAAGGACGCCGACACCGAAGGCAACAGCGACGCCGAGCCCGTCGCCGAGCCCGAGCCCGTCGCCCACGCCGACACCGACTCCGACACCGAATGTCGTGAGCATGATCGCGGTCGGTGACAACCTCTACGACTGGTATTTGCTGGAGGACGGTTACAACCGCGAGGACGGAACGTTCGACTTCAGCCACAACTACGATTACATCAAAAAATACGTTCAGATGGCGGATTTCGCGGTCGTGAACCAGGAGACGCCGATCGGCGGCGACGAGGGTTATGTCGGCGACAGCTGGGAGGAGAAGTACTTCGGCAACCGGCAAATGTGGGGTTCCTACCACGGGTACGCATCCTTCAACACGCCGGATGAGGTCGGCCATGAGCTTGTGAAGGCGGGCTTCAACATCATCACGATGGCGACAAACCATTCCTCGGACCACGGTTACAAAGCGATCCAGAAGTCGATCGAGTTCTGGCGCACCAACTACCCGGACGTGACGCTTCTGGGCATTCACGACAGTGTGGAGGATCAGAACAAGATCTCGGTCGTCGAAAAATACGGCATCCGCATAGCTTTGCTGAACTACACCTACGGTCTGAACAAGAAGTCTGCTACCGAGGAGGCGGCGTACAGCGTCGATATCCTCAAGGAGGACCGCGTCCGCAGCGATATCGCGCGGGCGAAGGAGATGGCCGATTTCGTCGTGGTGTTCCCGCATTGGGGCGAGGAGTACGCGATGGATGAACTCAACTCCACGCAGAAGAAATACACGAAGATTTTCCTCGAATGCGGTGTGGACGCCGTGGTAGGCGCGCATCCGCACATCGGGCAGACCATGGAGTGGCTGACCGGCGCGGACGGCCACAAGATGGTTGTATATTACTCACTCGGCAACTTCATCTCCAACTTCAAGGAGGCGGACTGTAACGTCGAGGGTATGGCGTATCTCGAATTTTACAAGGATGAAAACGGGTGCTCGCTGCGCGAAGGCTCCATGATCCCGATCATCAATCACTGGGAATACAGCAGCGAGAAACTCGGTGACAAGGGCAAGACGAAGCAGGGTAAGAACTACCGCGTGTACGCGCTTCAGGATTACACCGAGGAACTTGCCAAAGGGCACGGCTGCACCAAGTACAGCAACGGAAAATCATTTTCCTATTCACGGATCTACAAGGTCGCCGAAAAACTTTGGGGTAACTACATCAAGATCGTGGACTGGAGCGGCGCGGAAGAAAGCAACAAAGAGGACTGACCTGCGGCGGGAGGACCGGCGACAGTGAGGACGGACCTGCGGCGGACAATGACTTGCAACGTTAAGGACTGAGAAAGAAAGGAGAACGTGCACATGAACGGCAGTGAACTGGTAATCGAATGCCTGCGTGAGCACGGGACGGACCTTGTGTTCGGCTACCCCGGCGCAACAAATCTTGCGCTTTACGACGCAATGTATCGGCAGACTGCGGTTCGCCATGTGCTGACGGCCCACGAACAGGGTGCGGCGCATGCGGCGGACGGCTACGCGAGGGCTACCGGCCGGGTCGGCGTGTGCATGGCGACGAGCGGTCCCGGCGCGACCAACCTGGTGACGGGCATCGCGACGGCAATGATGGACAGTGTGCCGGTCATCGCGATCACCTGCAACGTGACGGTGGATTCGATCGGACGGGACAGCTTCCAGGAGATCGACATTTTCGGGATCACCCTGCCGATCACGAAACACAACTTCCTTGTGAAGGACATTCGCGAACTGCGCGGCGTGATGGACGCGGCGTACGCGATCGCGGCGGGTGGGCGTCCCGGGCCTGTGCTCGTGGACATCGCGCGTGACGTGACGACGGCCGAGTGGACTGAGGAGATGGAAAATGCGTACCGCGCGGCGAAGAGAACGGACGACAACCACGACGGTCGCGTGCTCTCGGCGGACGGGAACGAGGAACTTGCCGGGTTTGCCGGCAGCAGGGATGCGCGGCAGGCAGCGGCGAAGAACTTCCGCGGGATCCTGAAGAAGGCGAAGAGACCGCTGATCCTTGTCGGCGGCGGATGTATTGCCGCGGGCGCGGAGGAGACCGTGGCGGAGCTTGCCGAGCGGATCGACGCTCCGGTGTGCGAGACGCTGATGGGCAAGGGCGTGTACGGCGGAACCGGCGGGCGTGCCATGGGCATGGTCGGCATGCACGGCACGAAGGGCGCCAACACGGCGATCGCGGAGTGCGACTGCCTTCTGGCTCTTGGAGTGCGGTTCAGCGAGCGCGTGACGGGCAACCGCCCGGACTGGTGCAGCCAGGCGAAGATCCTGCAGATCGACATCGACCCCGCGGAGATCGATAAAAATATCGCGGTCGACGCGTACGCGGTCGGCGATGTGAACGATGTGTTGAAGGCGTTGCTGCCGGAACTTCCGGAGCAGAAACACGTGACCTGGATGGCGCGCTGCGGGAAGCTTCGCAGCGAGGACGCGGAGGCGAGGAAAGCATTTTACGAAGACCGGTCTTCGATCGCGCTTTCGTCCCGCTGGATGGCGCTGCTGCTCGATGAGATGACGGGAGGCAACTGTATCATTACCACGGAAGTCGGGCAACATCAGATGGATATCGCGCAAAATTACCGCGTCCACAGCCCGAGACAATTGCTGACGTCGGGCGGACTCGGGACGATGGGGTACGGCCTTCCCGCAGCGATCGGCGCGGCGATGGGACGCCCCGGCACGAGGGTCATAAACGTGGCCGGCGACGGGTGTTTCCGGATGAACATGAACGAACTCTCGGTGGCCGCCAAATACCGCCTTCCGATCGTGGAGATCGTGTGCGACAACCACGGCCTGGAGATGGTGCGGCACTGGCAGCATGTGTACTACAACGACCGCTACTACCAGACGAGCTTCGATGACCGCGCGGACTACGTGAAGATCGCGGAGGCGCTCGGCGTTCCGGCGATCCGCGTTGCCACTCGTGACGATGCGCGCAAGGCGCTTGAGCGGGCGCTCGCGAAGGAAGGTCCGATGGTGATCGTCTGCGAGCTGCGGTAGGGGATCGACCTTCGAAAAATGACAGATTTTCCGAGCCATCGGAGGCTTCTTCCGGTGGCTCTTTTTCGTCCGAATTTCCTTGACGAAAATGCGGCATAGGTATAGAATGGTTGTTAAGCGGCCCTGAGGAAGATAGTTTCTTCTCCCGGGGAGGAACCGCTTACCAATTTTCCGCGATATGCGGACACGATATATTCTATTCAGGAGGTACTAAACCATGGGAAGAGTGTATAACTTTTCTGCAGGTCCGGCCGTACTGCCGGAGGAAGTATTGAGGGAAGCCGCAGCAGAGATGCTCGACTACCAGGGGAGCGGCCAGTCCGTTATGGAGATGAGCCACCGCTCCAAAGTTTTTGACAAGATCATCAAGGACGCTGAGCAGGATCTTCGGGATCTTCTGAACATCCCGGACAACTACAAGGTGCTGTTCCTTCAGGGCGGCGCTCATCTGCAGTTTGCCATGATCCCGATGAACCTGATGAAGAACCGTGTTGCGGACTACATCGTGACCGGTCAGTGGGCGAAGAGAGCCTTCAAGGAGGCTCAGAAGTTCGGCGATGCGAAGTGCATTGCCTCCAGCGAGGACAAGACGTTCTCCTACATTCCGGATTGCTCCGATCTTCCGATCGATGACAATGCGGACTATGTTTACATTTGCGAGAATAACACCATTTACGGAACAAAGTTCAAGACGCTCCCGAACACGAAGGGCAAGGATCTCGTCGCTGACGTATCCTCCTGCTTCCTCAGCGAGCCGATGGACGTTTCCAAATATGCGATCATTTACGGCGGCGCTCAGAAGAACATCGGACCTGCCGGCGTTGTGATCGCCATCATCCGCGAGGATCTGATCACCGAGGATGTGCTTCCGGGCACGCCTACGATGCTTCAGTTCAAAACTCATGCGGACAATGATTCCCTCTACAACACTCCTCCTTGCTACGGCATCTACATCTGCGGCAAGGTCTTCAAGTGGCTCAAGAAGCAGGGCGGACTTGAGGTTATGAAGGAGCGCAACGAGAAGAAGGCTGCTATCCTCTACGATTTCCTTGATCAGAGCAAGCTCTTCAAGGGTACCGTTGAGAAGAACTCCCGCTCCCTTATGAACGTTCCGTTCGTGACCGGCGACGCCGATCTCGACGCGAAGTTCATCAAGGAGGCTACCGAGGCAGGCTTTGTGAACCTCAAGGGTCACAGAAGCGTCGGCGGCATGCGTGCGTCCATCTACAACGCAATGCCGATCGAGGGCGTTGAGAAGCTCGTTGAGTTCATGAAGAAGTTTGAGGCTGAGAACGCCTGAGACTGCTTTCGCAACCGGCGGATGATTGCGGAAAAAACCCCTCCGCCGGAACACAGAAACGGAGGAAATCACAATGAAATATAATTGCTTGAACGCGATCGCTAAGATCGGTTTGGATGAATTCGGCGCTGCTTACGAGCAGACCGACAATTTTGCGGATGCTGACGTAGCGCTTGTGCGCAGCGCCGCTATGCATGAGATGGAGTTCGGCGACAAGCTTCTTGCTGTTGCGAGAGCAGGCGCCGGAGTTAACAACATTCCGCTTGACAAGCTTGCTGAGAAAGGTGTCGTAGTCTTCAACACGCCCGGCGCGAACGCGAACGGCGTGAAGGAGCTTGTGATCGCGGGCCTTCTTCTGACTTCCCGCGACATCCTCGGCGGTATCAACTGGGTACAGACGATCAAGGATGATGAGAACGTTGCGAAGCTCATCGAGAAAGGCAAGGGCCAGTTCGCAGGCCGCGAGATCCAGGGCAAGAAGCTCGGCGTCATCGGCCTCGGTGCGATCGGTGTTCTGGTGGCTAACGCTGCTTCAGCACTCGGCATGACCGTATACGGCTGCGACCCTTACATTTCCGTGGAAAATGCATGGAAGCTTTCCCGCAGCGTCATCCATGTGAACAGCCGCGAGGAGATTTTCCAGGAGTGCGATTACATCACGGTTCATGTTCCGCTTCTCGATGACACGAAGAAGATGATTAACGCGGACACGATCGCGACGATGAAGGACGGCGTAGTCATCCTGAACTTCGCACGCGACCTTCTGGTTGATGACGATGCGATGGAAGCAGCGCTTGCTTCCGGCAAGGTTGCAAAGTATATCACGGATTTTCCGAATGCAAGAACGGCCGGCATGAAGGGCGTGATCGCAATCCCTCATCTCGGCGCTTCGACGCAGGAGTCCGAGGACAACTGTGCAGTGATGGCTGTGCGCGAGCTTCGTGAGTATGTCGAGCACGGCAACATCATCAACTCCGTGAACTATCCGATGCTGGATGCGGGCGTTTGCCGCGTGGCAAGCCGTATCTGCATTTTGCACCGCAACGTGCCGAACATGCTCTCGCAGTTCACGACCGCTGTGGCAGGCATCAACATTGAGAATATGTACAACAAGAGCAGAGGAGATTTCGCGTACAGCGTGCTCGACGTTTGCGGCAAGGTGGACGAGGCAGCGATCGTCACGAAGCTCTCGGCTCTCGACGGTGTGCTGAAGGTACGTGTACTTCAGTAACACAATACCGCGGAAGCGCCGATCTGTTCGGTGCGTTCCGTGATCAACCCGACGGCAACGGAGGATTTATCATTGGAAAAATCATTGCAGGAATTGATGGAAATCTGCGATTCCGTATGCATGACAATCAGCCGGTTGAACATAGGCGGCGTGCTCGCATTGAGCATGCCGCTTAAAGTGCTGTTGCATCGGGAAATGATGGAGTTTGCCCTGTACCTTGCGGACGCCGACGGCGTGATCACGCAGGAGGAGCAGGATCTCATCAAGGATACGCTGCAGCTTAAGATGCGCGCCGACGAAGTTACGGATATGCGCCGTCGCATTGCGGCTCAGGGTGGATCGTACGGTTCGACGAGACCGCGCGCGATGAAGTATTTCATCCTCGCCGATGCCGGCAAGAAGATTGGCAACGATCCGAATAAGTACCAGAACGCGCAGATCCTCGCGGACACCTACAAGCTGTTCGCGGAGCACATTCTCGCGACGAAGGATAATGCCGGCGAGAAGGAAACAAACCGCATGACGCAGTATGTCACCATGCTGGAGACGTTCCTGAAGGAGTACGGCGTATTCTACACAAGCAACTTCAAACTGATCAAGCCGAAGCCGCTTCTCGTGGAGAGAAAGGTTGTCGATCCGAGCGATCAGGAAAATGTCGATAAGCTGATGGAGAGTCTCAATTCCCTCATCGGTCTCGACCGCGTGAAGAAGGACATCGCGGGCATCGTTGACCTGATCCGCGTGCAGAAAATGCGCGAGGCCAAGGGCATGAAGACGGCGGACATCAGCAAGCATATGGTATTTTACGGAAATCCCGGTACAGGCAAGACGACAGTCGCGCGACTGCTTGGAAAGATTTTCCAAGGGCTGGGAGTTCTGAAGGGCGGACAGCTGATCGAAGTCGACCGAGGCGGTCTGGTGTGCGGTTACGTCGGCCAGACGGCGATCAAGACACAGGAAGTGATCGACAAGGCGATGGACGGTGTGCTCTTCATCGACGAGGCGTACACCCTGAACGTCGGCAAAGGGGAAAATGACTTCGGCCAGGAGGCGGTGGATACGCTCCTGAAGGCGATGGAGGACAACCGCGACCGACTGATCGTGATCGTGGCCGGTTACGAGGAGCCGATGGACGAGTTTCTCGATTCGAACCCGGGTCTCAAATCACGTTTCAACAAGTACATCCGCTTTGACGATTACTCGCCGGAGCAGCTCATCAAGATCTTAGAGGGTATGTGCAGCGGTAAGGACTACAAGCTCTCACCCGAGGCACGGCAGGCGGCGATCGATTATTTCGACAACTGCCTGAGGACGCAGGCGGAGAATTTTGCGAATGCCCGTGAGGTCCGTAACTTCCTCGAGAAGGCGATTACGAACCACGCGACCCGCGTCGTTTCGATCAAGAACCCGAGCGAGGAGGATCTGTGCACGATCATCGTGGACGACGTCAAGGACATCGTGCCGAACGTGATCGAGAAGCAGTGAGAAGGATTGGCAATTAGATGAATGTATAAAAAACGCGATTTCGGAAGTGCTCCGAAATCGCGCTTTTCTGTTGTATAGGAATTGCTTCAGTACTCGTGCTCATCGGCCGATCATTTTACGGTCAGCGTCACAATGCTTGAGTATGTCTTTCGCCCGTTGCCGTCCGTCACAACGCAGCGGAACTGGTAACCGTTCATACCCTTCGTTGCCGCAACGGAGAGTGTTGCGGTCTTGTTGCCGATCTGTCCGGAGTTTGCCCATTCACTCGACGAATTCTTCCGGAACTGCCACCTGTACGTGAGAGTGCTCTTGCCGGTTGCGACCACGGTGAACTTCGCCTTGGTGCCGGCTGTCACGCTCGTGTCCGCCGGCTGCGTGGTAATTCTCGGCTTCAGCGTCAGGGTAACTGTCTTCGAGTAGGACTTCTGTCCGTTTCCGTCCGTCACAACACACCGGAACTGATAGCTGTGAAGGCCTGCAGTAGTTGATACTAACAGCGTATCGGTCTTAGCTCCCTTCTGTCCTGAGTATGCCCAGGAAGAATTTTCGTCTTTCCGGTACTGCCACTGGTATGTGAGCGTTCCCTTGCCGGTCGCTGCGATCGTAAACTTCGCCGTGGAGCCTACCAGCAGATCCTTATCAACCGGCTGGGTGGTGATCCTCGGCTTCAGTGTCAGCATTGCTGCGCGCGTATACGATTTCTGCCCGTTTCCGTCCGTCACGACACAGCGGAACTGATAGCCGTGAAGTCCTGCGGTTGCGGAGACAAGAAGCGTATCGGTCTTAGCTCCCTTCTGTCCGGAGTTTGCCCAGGAAGCCTTCGCATTCTTTCGGTACTGCCACTGATATGTAAGCGTGCCCTTGCCGGTCGCTGCAACTGTAAACTTCGCCGTTGAGCCTACAAGAAGGCTCTTATCCGACGGCTGTTCCGAGATTTTCGGGTTCACCGTCAGTGTAGCAAAGTCGGAATAAGTCTTCCGGTTGTTGCCGTCCGTTACAATACAGCGGAACTGATATCCGTTGAGTCCGGCGGTGGCAGCTACGGAGAGCGTCGCCGTCTTTGCGCCATTCTGACCGGAAGCAGCCCAGGTGCTGTTCCCGTCTTTGCGGTACTGCCACTGATAGGACAGGGGTGTCTTGCCGATTGCCGCCACGGAAAATTCCGCCGTGCTTCCTACAGTCACCGTTATATCTGCCGGCTGGGTCGTAATCTTCGGATTCACCGTCAGCGTAGCCGCTGTACTGGTGACAGTGCGTCCTTTTCCGTCGGTTACGATGCAGCGGAACTGATACCCGTTGAGTCCCGCCGTTACCACTACACACAGGGTATTGGTCTTGTTTCCGCTCTGCCCGGAATTCTTCCATTCCTCAGAAGTGGGCGCTTTGTACTGCCACTGATAATTCAAAGTCCCAACGCCATACACCGTGCAGATGAAAAGAGCATTTTCCCCGACGGCGACTTCCTTGTCTTCCGGCTGATCCGTGATAAGCAGAACGTCATCCTTCCACTTGGCATAGAGGGTTATATTCTCGTTTACGATAGTTCCCGAGTTGCCGAAGATGAATTCAGTTGCGAAATCGGGATCTGTGTACCATCCGAGGAATATCGAGTCAGGTTTGCTGGGAGTCGTCCCAAGGGAGTAGATGGGGAATCCCGATAGCGTGCTTATCTGTGGTATTTCGGAACCGCCGTTGCTTTCGAAGGAGACAACGGCATAGGTCAGCTGCGGATCTGTAAGCAACAATGTATACATGTCAACCTTGAGGGCTGTCTGATTTTCACCCGACCAGGAGTCACACATAATGTTGTAAGAGCCACAGTTGTATTCCTGGCGAGCTGCGGACGTTCCCGTCACGAGTGAATTCAGAATGTCGCAACCTTTGATGTCGATTGTGTCCACCATGTTATCACATGCAGTCAGCTTTTTAAGCTTCGTGTTGTTGCCGAGATACAATTCGGCCAGTCCATTTTCAGCGCAGGAGAGGGTCAACAGTTCAGGGCAGTCTGTTACGTCGAGTGATTCCAGGTGATTATTGTTACAGGACAAATATTCCAGGTTTGCATTATTGCTGACATCCAACAACCTCAGTTGGTTATTACTGCAGTAGAGAGTGGTCAGGCTGGGGTTTTGCGAGACGTCAAGAGTGCGGATACGATTGTCCTGGCAGTCCAGATACTTCAGGGCGGTGAACCCACGGACATCCAACCAGGTCAACTTGTTGCCGAAAACAGACAGAGTCTCCAGGGCGGTAAGACCGCTCACATCCAAGGAGGTTAACTTGTTTCGGTGCAGGTAGACCTTTTCCAGCTTTTTGTTGCAGGTAAGATCCACTTCTGTCAACTTACCGTCGGTAACATCCAGCCATGTCAGATTCGGAAAATACTCGATGCCCTTCAGGGAGGTGATATCCTCTTCCTCAATGACAATTGTATCAACCGCTTTTGCATAATAGACATCAAGGAGAGCTCCCTCCTGCAATGAGTGGATATGATTACAAATCTCAGCTCGCAAAACCGGGTCCGGGAAATGCTCCTCGTCAAACCGTGCTACATAGAGAAATCCCGGCCTGTTGAGCGATACACTGACCCGGTTTCCGGCATCATCCCGATAAACGCTGACCCCGGATTCAACATAATCGGTGGGTTCATTCTGCAGTACGAGGTTACGCAGAGTCGCGCAGTTGCTGATGTCAACATATATAAAATCGCTGGAGGCCAGATCCAGTTTGCGCAGATTGGGACAATTCGTGAGATCCAGGCTCAGGTTTGCATTCTTACCGTCACACTCGGTCAAGTCGAGAACACGGAGATTGAAGTTTTTTGTCAGATCGATGCTTGCCAGCGGATTCCCGCGAAACTCGAGGGACATCAGGTAAGGGTTCCCCGAGCCGTCATAGGAGGTTATAGAATTGTCCTCCGCGTCAATCGCTGTCACATACGGAAGATACTGGATGCCTTCAAGCGAAGAGATCCCTTTGGAAAGGAGGTCCAGATCAGTGATATTCAGGAGTTCTTTCCGAGAGAGATAGCCGTCGGTACCGTTTTCACAATCGAAGTGGTCAATGAGGTACTGACGGAAAATGTCGTCCGGAAATAATTCCTTTGTCAGCGGAACAGCGTCGCCGAATGTATATGTTTCGGCAACATTGATGGAATCACTGAAGCTGTACAGAGCCAGGGCCTTCTCACCTTCGGGTTCAACGACGCATTCCGCCATTACGCAGCGAACTGTATACACTTTACCCGGAACCGGGGCAAACCCGGGGACATCCTTCTTCAGATCGAGATGGTCATAGTGGGTGACTGCCTGCGCTACATCGTTGCCGTTTTCCGTGATAACCCATGTGAATTCGTATCTGTGCACGCCCTCATGTATGTTTGTGTCAAAATACGGTTTTACCGGGTTGCCGGGGAAATATTCCGGATAGTCACTGACCTTTATGGTTGAGGCATTTTGCGGGAACAGATAAAACTTGCTTCCGTCCTGCTCGTACATCTCCGCGTCGACAGCGTTGATGTTACAGTACTGTGTCTTCATGGTGACGGTGACGGATTTCGAAGTGGAGGATAGGTCATCATCAACATGCTTGTATGCCGCTGTTGAGTGTTCCGCTATGTGTTTTGACTCAAGGCCGACGTCCTCGGTTCTACGATCCTGATGTTCGATTCCGCTTTGCAGAATCCACCGGAGAGGGGATGATTCAAAATATCCGGAAGCAACCCTCACATTCGCGTTGCTATCAAGCTGGAAGCAATTGGCATGGCCCTTTCCATACACGGTTCCCCCGTTGATCAATACGGTAGCGTCGCTGTCGGCTTTGATTGCGGTCAGCGAAACGACAAGAAGATGATCTTCATTCCACATCGCACCGCGGCCGTACACACGACCGTAGTTCATTACAAAGGTTCCGCCGCTCTTTACCCACACACCTCGGCCCAAAGTCATCCGGTAAACAGTGTTTCCATGTCTAGTGGAAGATTTGGATCTGCCGGCATGAAGGTTGGCACCGTTGTTTATAAGGGTTCCGTATACCTCAAAAAGGTTGCGGATTTTTATATCGCCGTCTTCGTTGATGTATCCGTTGTAGGTGACCTTCACATCGTCCGGGTCCTCGTCTGCGTTTGCTGAAATAATCAGTGTGGCGTCTGCAGGAATCCGGAATAGCGTAGATTGATGGACATTGTCGTTGTGAATCGTGATGCTGTGTCCATTCAGATCAATGGCTTTTCTTCCTACAATTTCGCACCAGTACGAATTGTCATCCGTGGTTATTTTGGTGTCGATGTCATTCTCGAGAATGATGACGTAAGAACCTTCCCTGGTAAGGTAATCCTTCAGAGTGTTCGCGTCGCCGGAGGCAATCCACACATACGTTGTGTCGGATGGATCGGCCTGTGCCGTGCGATGCACGAGCGGAAGTATCGTTACAACCGCCAGAAGGATGATCAGAAGGAGTGCTTTCTTGTGTTTCATCGCGTCTTGTTTCCTTTCTCCCGGAATTTTCCGTTATCGTCGAACTGTTCGCGCAATTTTCTTCTCAATTCAGTGCGCAGATAGCATAGAAATATGCCGACGATATCATTATATTCTTTCCCCGGGAGTGTGACATCACCCGCAAGAACCATTTTTCGTATTGCGAGGAATAAAATGCCACGAAAATACGGCGGCAGGATGCCTGCCGCCGCATGTAATATTCGGGTTATTCTTCGTCACTTTTCCGGTCCGTCCGGTCGTCATCGTGGACCACCAGTCCGAGGGATTTGGCGTTGACCGCCAGCTCGAGGCGGTTGGTGTATCCGGTCTTGACCAGCATGTTCTGAATGTGCCGCTTGACCGTGTTGAGCGAGATGCCGCATCGCTCTGCAATCTCCTCGTTGGAGCGGTTGGTGGTGAGCTCCCGGAGAATCTCCAGCTCCCTGTCAGTTAGGCCGGATTTGTCGATGTCGCCGAACTTCGGATTCGGCGGAGTTCCGGGGTAGACCGACTCTCCGTGCATCGTGCGGTCCATGACCTCCAGAAGCGAGCGCTCGTCGTACTCCTTGAACCAGAAACTGTCGATGTTGGCCTGTCTGGCTTTTTCAATCCACTGGTATTCGGCGGTGGATGTCGCCAGAATGACACGGATTCCCGGGTTGTTGGCCTTGATTGTCTCCGCGCAGGTCAACCCGTCCAGCCCGCGCTTCATCATCACGTCCATGATGACGAGATCGACGCGGTTCCCGCGGCAGTAGTTCACGGCCTGCTCGGCGGTGGCGAGGGATGCTGCCAGCTCATAGTTCGCGGACATCTTCACATACATTTCGAAAAATCCTCTGGCGACATACTGGTCGTCGGCGATCACAACTTTGATCCTCTCGGACATTTTTGAGATCCCCCTTTCAGCGGCACAGGCCGCGGTTCCGGTATCCTGTGATACGCGGCAATATCCGGTGCGGTTACAGGCCGGCAGCCGGCACATGAATTGTCAATGTGAAATCGGACGCTGCGGTAATCTCCATGGTTCCGCCGGCCTGCTCCGTGAGTCTTCGCAGGGATGCGAGACCGCCGGACTCGGTGACGGGCTTTGTCACAGAATTACCGTTGCCGATGAGTGTCATTGAGACGAGGCCATCCGTCTCTGAGGTGGTTACAGTCAGTGTGTCCCCGTCGGCGTGCTTTCGCACGTTTGTCGCGCATTCGCTGACTGCTGCGGCAAGGATCGCCCGGGGGTCTCCGCGCTCCGGTATCATACCTGTAAGCCGCACTTTTACACCGATGGAAGAGGCCATTTCAATCGCCTCCGAAAGGGCGTCGCGCTCGGTGTCGTCGCTCTCATATTCGTTGAGCAGGTGAGCGTTGGTCAGCTTGAGCGCCATCAAAAGTCCTTCCTCCTCCACCGCACTCGGGTGATCCATGTAGTGGCGGCAGGCAAGAAGTATATGTCCCGTCTCGTTGTGTACCTGCATCCGCGCGTTCAGGAGTTCCTGCGAGATGATGATGCGCTCCGCGTTGCGGTTGTATATATCCAGACGGCGGTTGAGCTCAGTCAGCTTGTCGTGCTTTTCCTGCAGTACTTTGTTGACGGCAGCCTGCGCGGAGATGTCAGTGGCAATCAGTCTGCGGTACAGCGAGCCGTCCTTATCTACCGAGTCTGACGAGAATTGCCATACAGAGGATGAGTTCGGAACGGCGAGACGGAAAATGTCGCTGCCCTCATTTTCCCCGAGCGTCAGGATCGGCGTCGTGTCCGTGAGAACGCGGCCCGTCAGCGCGCGGGAGAGCTTGTTCATCGTGAGATTGGCAAATACGACGCTGCCTTCTTCCGTTGCGAAGGCGACTCCTGCCGGGAGAAGGTCGATTGCCTTCTTGACGGACAGCGGTGTCAAATGCTCCCTGCGATACTGAGAAAGCCTGCAGAAGGCGAAAACCAGGTAGGTTGTCGTCAGCACTTCTGCGGCAATCAGGCAGGACAGCGGTAATTTTCCGAAGGCGTTGACTGCGGACGGCCAGGTCCTGGGTTTCTCGGGCTCCTCGTAGTGGAAAATACAATCCAGCAGGAAGTAGAACAGTGTGAGATTGGCCAGTGTCACCGCGAACGGGATTATCATTGTGCGGCGGGATCGCCGAAGGCCGTACAGTTCCAACAGGAGATAACATAATAACAGCAACAGTATCATCGAGCATCCGACCAGAGACTCCCGAAACAGTGTTGTCATGGCTTCCCAAATCGTCATGTCAGTCACCGCCTTTCTGTACAGAGACGGTCAGATACCGGATGTCATCCTGCTGCACCTCCGATACCGGCAGGGGAGCGGTGGCTCTGGTGAGCGGCAGCGTCATCTCCGTGTCGGAGGCCATTCGCAGGCCGTCCCCGGTGTAGGAGATCATCAGCAGGGTTGCTCGTCCGAGCATTTTCTCCACGAGCATTCCGAAGGTGTCGTACAGGGCAATGACGGTGGCCGAGGGCAGCGTCACGTCGGGCCATCCGCTCTCATCCACGGAGGCCTTAAGCCCCGCGTAGGTGAGGTATCTTGCGGATTCGGATACCGCCAGCTGCAGTTCCCGGAGTTCGATGGCGTCGTGCTCCGAGGACAACAGAAGCAGATTGGTTTTGCGCTTTACGAAAGCGTTGAGAACGGAGACGTCGGCAATCAGGCTGCGGAAATCCGCGGAGCCGGGCTGCGTCGATGTGAGCAGTTCCTCGATCCGTTTCTGGTAAGGGTACATTTTCTCGGCAATCTCATGGAAAATGTGATGGCGCGAGCGGAGATATGCATTTTCCTCTTTCTGACGATTCTCGTACTCGATCAGCGTGTTCTCGCTCTCCAGCAGCTCGTTGGCCTCGCGGAGACGCTCGTTGGCGCTGCGGACCTCGCGCTCGTCTTCCAGCCAGAAAGTATAACCGCCCGGAATACTCTGACCGGAGAGCTTCTGATCGGGCTGCGGATAAACAGGGGCCGACAGGGCGTCGGTGAGCACGGATCCGGACACTTCAATCTCACCTGCGGACCGGTAGGCAGGCTGCATTTTCCGATCGGTGATCAGGATCGGCAGCGGAATCTTTGAGATGTAGCCGGCGTAATCCTCGTTGTGCGGGATCAGTCGTTTGCGGATGCAGAATTCGAAGGCTGCCAGCATGCAGAACACATGAATTTCCGGGGATTCGTACGGCGGGATAAAACGGATGTTCCGATCCGTGCCGAAGAGCCGGACCCGGAGATAATAGATGTCGTGCAGCTTGATCAGGAAGAAGCACAGAAGGATATCCGCAAGAATGAACAGGATCCGGCGTCGATTCTTTCTGCTTCCCACGATCCTGATCAGAAGGATCACACCGACCAGGATCATCAGGATCATCCAGGCATAGGTCAGGTAGAACGGCAGGCGGTAGGTATAGGTCCCCGCCTTTCCGGTAAAGTTCGTGACGCCTTCCTTCGGGACAAACACCAGGTGATGCAAGTCGTTGGTGATGATGATCGCCGTGAGGGCACCGGCGGGCAGGAGCAGCAGACGTTCGTCCGGCCTGACGGAACGCTCACCGAGGATGATCCGGATGCAGACCATCAGAAACAGGGTCGGGATCATGATCATCGGCACATAGAAGACATACCAGGAAAGCCGTATGCCAGCAGGACTTGCGGCAATACGGTACTTATACGCGCGCAGGGAAAGGTAAAGGATCATCAGAAGCGCCAGCGTGATCATGTAGGTTTTGGCCCTTGTCGGAAGAAGACGGATGCGGATGGACCGGAGCCAGAAGAGAAGAAGCGAGGAGTAGATGACAAACTCCGCGCAGAAGAGCATCGTGTTGACAGAGTAGTGCGGCGGAACCGTGTTGTGTACGATATTGGCCGCAATATGAAGCCCGCCGGCCAACAGAAGAAAGCCGACGAACAATAGAGTGTTTCTTTTTTGCTTCGTTGCTGTCATGGGAATGCTCCGTAGGGATACGAACAGGCTCTCGGTAATCTGCCCGTAATCTTACCTTTTGCTAAAACGGATTATACACTCTCGGGGAAGTTGTTTTCGTCACCCGCAAGAACCATTTTTTGAAAAATGAGCACGTCCCCTCACAGCCCCGAAGCCGGGTTGAACCCAAAGATCGCGCAGGCCAGAATGTCGAGGCCGTAGAGGCAGCACAGGATGATGCCAACGATGCGGCGTGGCTTCGGCTGCAACAGGCGGGAAATCCACACAGCTGCGGGCGCGAAAAGGTAGGTGCCGCAGAGGCTGAAGACACCGAACGCAAGGGAGCTTACCAGGGAAATGCGGCCCTGAAAATTGCAGAAATCACTGGTGTAATCCCAGTAGACCACGCCGAGGCCGTAATCCAGGATCACGCTTGTGAGATATTCAAACACGGTGGAAATGATGATGCCGTACAAAAAGACGCGGACTTTGCTGTGGCGGAAGCGGTATAGAAGCAGGATCACAAGGATGCCGCCGTAGCCGTAGATGGGAACCCAGGGGCCGTATTTCGTGCCGCGGTTAACCAGGACATGATCGCGGATCAGATAGAGACTGCACTCCCAGATCCAGCCCGCAATTGCGAAGAAGAAAAAAATATAGACGTACTCAAGAAGCGAGTACCCGCAGAATCTGCGGGGCTCGTTCCCGGCGTCCGTTCGATTGATCTCACCGATGTTCGGCTCCATGGTAATTTCCCCTCCGACAAGAAAAACCGCCGCGGCCTCGCAGACCTCGGCGGTTCGCTTTCTCATTGTATCACTCCGGCGGCAAAGATGCAACCGCTTCAGCGGGCATGAGTGTCTTCACTGCATTACCCGAGCACGATCTTCTTGAAGTTCTTCTTGCCGCGCTTTACGACGATACCTGCGGCGATCTGATCTTTCGTGTAGGTAGCCTTGAAGTCGACAACCTTCTCACCGTCCACGGTGACGCCGCCCTGCTCGATGTTGCGGCGAGCCTCGGAACGGGTGGGAGCCAGGCCTGCAGCAACGAGGATCGTCACAAGATCGACCGCGCCGTCGGTAAATGCATCCTCGCCGATCGGTGCCTCGGGAGCTTCGTCCGCGTTGCCTGCGCCGAATACTGCGCGAGCGGCGGACTGCGCCTTCACGGCTTCCTCCTCGCCGTGAACGAGCTTTGTGAGCTCGAATGCGAGGATCTCCTTCGCCTCGTTCAGCTTGCTGCCTTCCCAGTCGGACATAGCGTCAATCTGCGCGAGCGGAAGGAACGTGAGCATGCGAATGCATTTGAGAACGTCAGCGTCGGCCACGTTTCTCCAGTACTGGTAGAACTCGTAAGGAGTTGTCTTCTCGGGATCCAGCCACACAGCGCCCTTTTCGGTCTTGCCCATCTTCTTGCCCTCGGAGTTGAGAAGCAGAGTGATGGTCATCGCGGAAGCGTCCTTGCCGAGCTTGCGGCGGATCAGCTCCGTACCGCCGAGCATGTTGCTCCACTGGTCGTCACCGCCGAACTGCAGATTGCAGCCGTAATCCTGGAAGAGCTTGTAGAAGTCGTAGCTCTGCATGATCATGTAGTTGAACTCAAGGAACGTGAGACCACGCTCCATACGCTGCTTGTAGCACTCGGCCGTCAGCATACGATTGACCGAAAAATGAGGTCCGACCTCGCGAAGAAGTTCCACGTAGTTGAGGTCGAGAAGCCAGTCGGCGTTGTTGACGATCAGGGCTTTACCGTCCGAGAAGTCGATGAAACGGGCCATCTGCTTCTTGAAGCATTCGATGTTGTGCGCGATCTGCTCCTTGGTGAGCATTTTCCGCATATCGGTCTTGCCCGAAGGGTCACCGATCATGCCGGTGCCGCCGCCCAGCAGAGCGATGGGTCTGTTGCCCGCCATCTGCAGACGCTTCATCAGGCAAAGTGCCATGAAGTGGCCGACATGAAGGCTGTCTGCCGTGGGGTCGAAGCCGATGTAGAAGGTTGCCTTGCCCTCATTGACAAGGTTGCGCACGGTCTCTTCGTCCGTGACCTGCGCGATGAGGCCGCGGGCCTGCAGTTCTTCGTAGATTTTCATTGTTTCGTCCTCCTGAAACTTATAAGAGCGCGCCTCTGTCCTGTTGAAAAGGACGAGGGCGCGCTCGTGTTACCACCTTTCTTCGCCGCGGGCTCACACCCGTGACCTTTGTGAGTATCGCGGAATTCGTTCCGATAATACTCTGCCGTGTAACGGCGGCAGGCCGTCGCAGCCTACTTCCCTGCGGGTTCGGTGCGATGCTCCGGAATGTATTCCCGTCCGCGTTCCCTGCGCCTCTCATCGGCCGGCAACTTTCTGTTGGTTCGTGAGAACGGTACTCTTTTCCTTCACGGCATTTGTCTTGGCGCTATTATAAACAGATTGTCCGGGGTTTGTCAATCACAAATCATTGTCATTTTCCGAAATCCCTGTTATACTGATTAACGTGACGGACCCGGCAGGCCGCAGGGTGGTTCCCGCAGCAGTTTTTTCGGGGGAAAGGCGGTCTTCGGCAGCAGTTCGTGCGCGCAAGAGAGAACGAGTTGTATTGGGGAAAATGAATATGGCTGATTACGATAAAACAGAACAGGAAGCGTACGAGAGAGGCTATGACATTGAGGAACTGGCGCTTCGTACGCAGTCGGGCAAGCGGACGCTTCGGGAGCTCCAGGAGGAGCGCGACAGCCTGGAGGAGCAGAACCAGGCGCTGCGGGGACGCAAACAGACGTGGATGATCCTGACGCTGGTGGTTTCCGCGATCCTGCTGACGCTTTGCGGCGTGTTCTGGTATGTTATGAGCAAAAACAAATCGGGCGGGGAGGCGGAACCGACGAAGCCGGTCACGGATAAGACGAATGCCTACCGGATCTGCGAGGATGTGGAGTCGAAAATCCGTGAGTTCAACGCGAAAAACGGGAGCTACACGGCTTCCCTGAAGACCGTGATGGACAAGGAATATGTGGCATTTTCCTACGGAAACGCGTCGTCGCCGGAATTTACGCTTCTCTACCGCAACGAATACCTTTCGCGGGAGGACGCGGAGCGCGGAGAGTACGGTTCGTGGATGATGACCGCACAGATGATCGACTATGAGGTGCCCTACACGCTCGCGGACGACTGGAGCACGCTCACGCCGGAACCGGTGATCATGGGCGGCACCAAATACGTGTTGTTCGTGCAGCAGACGGGCGAGTATCCGACCTCGGTCGTGGTGCTTGAGCCGGGCCTGATGAACGTCGGCAAGGAGCAGGGCTGCTTCGATGCCGTGAAGAACTGGTTCAAACTGGAACTCGGAGAGGAAGCCTGGGCGAAACTGGAAGACCCCGGATCCACTTCGGACGATGACGAGATCAGCTTTAATACGAACGACCTGCGGAAGACGGTCATGCTGACGACGGGGCACGGAAACCGGTATGCATTTGCCGCTTCGGATGAAGTGCTGGAACAGGTCCGAGAGAAGGGGAACGGAGCATTTTCCTTCGGAGAGAGATTCTCGTGGTCGGTTGAGGACGACGGAATTCATATTGTGTCGCCGCTGTACGTGCGCGAAGGCGAGTACTACGGCGAGGTCACGGCGACGATCCTGCCGGTGCAGGGCACGCTCAAGGTGAGCAATGCGACGGTCGGCGCGTACGTGAGTTATAACTATGCGGATGCGGATTTCAACGGTGTGAACACGCCGGCGATCAATTATATCGAGAATCCGGTTTCGATCCCGAACGGAAACGACGAGAAACTGTACCTTCCGGAGTACAAGAAGGTTGCGAAGAACACGTTCCTGTTCGACAAGGATCATTACTGGCAGGACGAGACGGGCTTCCGGTATCTGGCGGATGACACCGGGAAGATCACGTCCATGATGGGTGTCGATGTCTCGGAGCATGACAAGAAGATCGACTGGAAGAAAATGAAGGACGCCGGCATCAAGTTTGCCTTCGTCCGCGTCGGATACCGCGGACCCGGCGAGGGTACGCTTGAGCTCGACAAATACGTCCATGATAACATTCAGGGCGCCCTGGAAAACGGCCTCTACGTAGGCGTGTACTTCTGTACGCAGGCGATCACCGAGGCCGAGGCGATCGCCGAGGCGGAGTTCGTCCTGGATGTGATCAAGGATTACGATATCACATGGCCGGTTGTATTTGACACCGAGGAGTGGAATCCGAAGAATTATCCGAATCTGGAAAACGGGCCGCGGGGCAACAACATCAGCCGTAACCAGCGGACAGCTGTGACGAAGGCGTTCCTCGACCGCATCGCGGAAGCCGGGTATCAGCCGATGGTGTACTCCAGTGTCTACTGGTCCATCCTGAATATCAATCGGGACGAGATTGCGGAATATCCGTTCTGGCTTGCCAACTATGTTGACAAGGTTACGTACCGCTATGATTTCAACATCTGGCAGTACACGAGCGACGGTAAGGTCAACGGCCTCACGCGGGAGTTTGACCTTAACGTGCTGATGAAGCCGTGGCCGACCCCCGAGGCGACGCCTACCGTCACCCCGACGCCGACTCCGGATGCGAACACAACGCCGAACGGCGAGCCTACCGCAAATGTGACGCCCGGTGGGGAAGCGACTCCGACACCGGCGGCGACGCCTACGCCGAAGCCGTAATGCGGACAATCGAAGGAAAAATTACGCCCTCCGTGTAATCAACTTACGCGGAGGGCATTTCATTTTCCGAACAGAACAGCGGCACCGGAAAATCCGATGCCGCTTGTTTTTGTGAGGTTACAATTATCAGCCGAGGACAACTTCCACGGTATGCTCACCGGCGCCGAGTACCGGTACTACGTTGCCGTCGACAGCCTTGCCGTCAACCGTGAGGGTCTTAACGCCCTTGCAAACGTGGTTCGGATTCTTGATCGTGATGTTGTAGGTCGCGCCGCGGAACTGTCTGACTGCGGTGAAACCGTCCCATTCCGCCGGGATCGAAGGATCAACCTTCAAGCCGTCGAAGTCGGGCATGATGCCGAGGATGTACTGCGAAATGGCAACCATGTTCCATGCCGCGGTACCGGTCAGCCAGGAGTTCTTGCCCTGACCGAAGTTCTTGCCGGGACGTCCGATGTCGGAACCGGCATCCTTGCCGCCGATCATCTGGCCGTAAACGAACGGCTCGGTCTTGTGGATATCGCTGGTCTCTTCGGTAAATGCCGGAGCAATCTCGGAATAGTACTTGAACGCGAGGTCACCCTGTCCGGCGTAAGCAGCCGCGCAGATGATCCATGCGTTGTTGTGCGTGAAGATACCGGCATTTTCCTTATAACCGCCCGGATAGGTGGAAATCTCACCGTACTGGATGTAATACTTGGAGTATGCGGGATTGTTCAGAACAAGACCGAACTTCGTGTTGAGTCTCTCGTCGATCGCCGCGAGCGTCTTCTCAGCGGTGCCCTGCTCCTTGCCGACGTCGGACATGATCGCAAAGCCCTGAGGCTCGATGAAGATCTGACCTTCCTCGCACTCCTTGGAGCCCATTTTCTCGCCGTTTGCATCGTATGCGCGAAGGAACCAGTCGCCGTCCCATGCGGATTCCATGATGGCAGCCTTCATCGCGTCGATTGCATCCTGAGCAGCCTTGGCCTCATCGTCCTTGCCGAGATGCTTGAGGATCGCAACGTAGTTCGGACCGGTGTAGGTGAAGAGAGCTGCAACCATGACGGACTCGGCAACCTTGGAGTAACCGCCCTCTGCCTTGAACTTCGGGTTCGTGTATGTCTGGAAGCTCTCACCCGGAGTATCGGAGTAGCAGGAGAGGTTGATGCAGTCGTTCCAGTCGGCGCGCATCGCAAGCGGAAGCTTGTGAGGGCCGAGGTTGTTGACAATGTGATAGAAGGAAACCTTCAGATGCTCGAGCATCGTCTGCGCCTTGCTCATATCGTTGTCGTAAGGAACCATCTCGTCGAGGATTGACCAGTCGCCGGTTTCCTTGATGTAAGCGGAAACGGAGAGGATCAGCCACAGCGGATCGTCGGAGAAGTCACCGCCGATGTCGGCGTTGCCCTTCTTGGTGAGCGGCTGGTACTGATGGTAGCAACCGCCGTCCGGGAACTGCGTGGAAGCGATGTCGATGATACGCTCCTTCGCGCGGTCCGGAATCTGATGAACGAAACCGAGGATATCCTGGTTGGAATCGCGGAAACCCATGCCGCGGCCGATGCCGGACTCGAAGTACGATGCGGAGCGGGACAGGTTGAACGTAACCATGCACTGATACTGGTTCCAGATGTTGACCATGCGGTCGACCTTGTCGTTGGGAGTCTCAACGTTCAGGATGCCGAGAAGCTTGTCCCATGCAGCGCGGAGTTCCGCCATGCCTGCTGCAACCTTCTCCGGGGTGTTATACTTGTTCATCATGGCAAGAGCCTTGGTCTTGTTGATGGTCTTGCCGTCAGCTTCAAACTTCTGATCGACAGGCATCTCAACGTAGCCGAGGATGAAGACAAGCGTCTTCGACTCGCCGGGAGCAAGGGTGATCTTCTTGTAGTGGGAAGCGATCGGTGCCCAGCCGTCGGCAAATGAGTTGGTTGCCTCTCCGGCAAGTACGGCCTGCGGATCGCCGAAACCGTTATAAAGACCGATGAAGGAATCGCGGTCGGTATCGTAGCCGTCGATGTCGGTGTTGACCGTGTAAAATGCAAAATGATCGCGGCGGTCGCGGTACTCGGTCTTGTGGTAGATCGTGGAGCCGTCAACCTCAACGCGTCCGGTCGAGAAGTTGCGCTGGAAATTGTTGCTGTCGTCCTGAGCGTCCCAGAGGCACCACTCAGCGAACGAGAAGAGGCTGAAGGTCTTGGCAGCATCGCTCTCGTTGGTCAGAACAACCTGCTGAACCTCTCCGTCGTAATTCTGCGGTACGAAGAAGGTGACTTCAGCCTTCAGGCCGTTCTTCTTACCGGTGATGATCGTGTAGCCCATGCCGTGACGGCACTCATAGCTGTCCAGCTCGGTTTTCACCGGAGACCAGCCCGGGTTCCATACAGTATTGCCGTCCTTGATGTAGAAGTAGCGACCGCCCATATCAATCGGTACGTTGTTGTAGCGATACCGGGTAATGCGGCGCAAGCGGGCATCCTTATAGAAAGAATAGCCGCCGGCGGTATTTGAAATCAGGGAGAAGAAACCCTCCATGCCGAGGTAGTTAATCCACGGATACGGAGTCCGCGGAGTGGTGATGACATATTCTCTGCGCGCGTCATCAAAATAACCGTATTTCATCTTTATATGCCTCCTGTAGCGGTGGTGATGCTTTATTATAACGTACTTGCGTTGTCTTGTCACGCGGAATGTCTTCGCAAGTGGAATAAAAAAAGACAGAATTTTTGTCATTTGTTTTCCGCTTTGCATATTTTGAGAAAAATGCATATAAACGTGACTAAATCACACTATTTATTAAAATTCTGTGATATACTGCGGTTGCAGGGTTGATAAAGCCTTTGTTTATTGACCCGCCAATAAAATACGCTGATTCATTACTTCTCAGAAGTAATTTCTCCCCCACACAAGCTGCGTTCATAGGTTACTATGGACGCAGTTGCATTTTGAATGATAAAAGAATGAGCAGAGGGGCCCGGAAAGCACATCGCGTAGCGAATGTGCTTTCCGGGCCCCTCTGCGAATGAATAACAAACACGAACACGAAGGGATGCGAACGAAGCGAGCAGACCGGGAGTGTGAGTGGTTGTTCGAATTGCGGGAGCGCGTCAGCGCGTAGCAATTCGCTTTTATCATTCAAAGTGCTTTAGCAGGAGTGAATAACAAATACGAGCATGAAGGGATGTGAGCAAAGCCAACAGCCCGTTCCTTCTTTTGTTTGACATCTTTTGATGTTGTGTTTCTTTAATTGTATACTCTGATACAATCAATCCCCTGCCATCATGGTAAGCTCGTCCACGTTGTGCAGGGAGATCTTGCCGCGGGACAGCGTCAGCAGACCCCGGCGCTCCCACAGCTTCAGCGTGCGGGAGACAACCTCGCGCGAGGAAGCGATACTGTTGGCGATGCGCTGGTGCGTCGTGACGATGGTCGCGCTTCCCTGCTGGTGGTACTCGAAGAGAAGCTGCGCAGCGAGCCGGCTGTCGAGATCCTGAAAGAGGAAGTTCTGCATGTCGAAAAGAATGCGGTTGAACTGACCAAGCACAGAGCGCAGTACAGTGTTTTCGATGCGGACATCCGAGTGAAGAAGTTTCTCAAAATCGACCAGCTGCACGACAATGCTGCGGGAGTCGACTTCTGCCTCCAACTCATAGTTGTTCAGGACATTCGGCGTCGGATTGCCGCCGATATAGATGATTTCATCGCGTCTTGCCACACTGATGGTGACCTCGTGCGCGTTCGCAGAGACCAGGGAGACGCGGATGCGGCCGGTCATGACAACGACGAGGCCGATGTTGGAATTGCCGGCATCGGTAATCTTTTCACCGGCGATAAAATCACGCATGTACGAATGCGTGCGAAGCTGTTCGACGAGATCTTCCGGAATATAATCCCAGAACGGGAGCCGTTCCCTCAGGGCTGCATAATCTTTTTCACTCAGCATGGGCTTCTCCTCAAAGAAAATACATATACAACCTGCGATACATCTCAAAAGTAGCATATCTGACATCATTTTTCAAGATGAAACGATTGAGCGCAGAGGAATTCTACGGTATAATAGCGGAGAGAAAACGAAGAGGGGATCAAACGGATGAAAATCGGAATTGTGATTGCCATAAAGAGGGAGCTTCAGGCATTTTTAGCACAGGGCGGCGAGATTGAGACCGTGACGGTCGGGCGGCGCGAGGCGTACCACGTGACGATGGGAGCGCACGAAGTCTATGCAGTGCTTTCCGGCTGGGGGGAGATTGACGCTGCTTCCGCTACGCAGTTCCTGATTACCGCATTTGATGTCGAGGCGGTGATGAACTTCGGTGTTGCCGGTGCAATCCGCCGGGGATTGGAAGTGAAGGACCTTTTCGCGGTCAAAGCGGCCGTGAACTACGATTTTGATACGTCGACGATCGACCCGGTCGCGCCGCACCAGTACGGAGAGTACGAGGATGAGAAAATTCCGCTGGATTCGGGATTCACGGCACTCGCCAAGAGCATCAACCCGGAGCTTCGGGAGACGGTGGTGGCGAGCGGTGAGCGTTTTGTGGAAGACCCTGCGGACAAGGATGCCCTGGCGGCCCTCGGATGCGACATCTGCGACATGGAGATCGCGGCGATCGCGCGGGTGGCTGAGCGCAACGGCGTGAGGGCATTTTCCGTAAAATGCATCAGCGACACGTATGACGGCGACGGCGGAGACTTCAATAAAAACGTTACCGCGGGCGCTGAGAAGGCCTTCGCGCTGCTTCGGGAACTGCTGCTCCGGATTGACGATACTGCGGAACTGTGCTAAGATGAGCTGAAGTGATACCGCCTTTGGGACGGTGCAGAACACAGTTACGGAGGAAAGTGTTTGGTATGGGTTATGCGGTTCTGATGTTGGTAGCGGTCGGCCTGGCGATGGATTCCCTTGCCATGTCGGCGCAGAAAGGTCTGATCCGGGAGGAGCGCGGCAAGAAGATTGCGATGACATGCGCGTTCTGGTTCGGGCTTTGCCAGGCATCGATGGTGCTTTGCGGAATGCTGATCGGCAAGCTGATCTCCCTGATCCACAGCTACGGTTCGTACGTCTGGATCCCGTGCGCGGCTCTGGGGCTTGCAGGCGCGTACATGATCTGGGAATCGCTGACGTCACATATCCCTCCGGACGGCGACGGGATCGATCCGATGAGCATGATCGGACCGGCGATCGCCACCAGCTGTGACGCGCTTCTGGTCGGGCTTCTCTTCGTAGAAGAGAGCGCGGGGATCGTCATCACGGGACTTCTCGCGATCGCTCTGGTGACGGCGCTGATGTCCATTTTCGGCGTGTGGATCGGACGGAAGAAGGGGACCCGCTACAACGGGATCGTGCAGGTGATCGGCGGTGTCGTGCTCATTTTGCTGGGCGTTGAGAAACTGCTGGAGAACCTCGATGTGATAAAGTTCACACTGTGATGCGACAATTCGGGGGAAGGCCGCATCGGCAGAGTGTTCCGACAGGAAGGAACGAGACTGCAGCCGGGCATCGGCAAGGTGCCCGGCATTTTTAAACGAAGGATGACCGCGGACGTCCGGCGGGGAGACCTGCCGTGTCCGTGTGATACGCGCGTAATAATACGAGGAGGAACAGGGTAATGGTACTGGATTACGCTAAATACGAGGACATTGCCAGGAGAGTGATCGCCGAGGGCGTTGTTCTTCTGGAAAACAACGGCGTTCTGCCGATCGCGGTGAACTCCCGGATCGCGGTGTACGGCCGCATTCAGAGCAAAGAGTACATAGCCGGTATCGGTTCGGGAGGCATGGTGAACATTCCCAAGAGGGTGCGCCTGATCGACGTTCTGACCGAGGAAAATAACATCTCCGTCGATGAGGAACTCATGGAGATCTACCGCGCGTGGGAGGAGAAAAATCCCCGCGAGGTCGGGATCGGCTGGGGCAAGGAGCCGTGGTCGCAAGCGGAGATGCCCGTGAGCGAGGAGCTTGCGAGGGAAGTCGCGGCGCGCACGGACACGGCGATCGTCATCCTCGGGCGGAGCGCCGGGGAGGATCAGGACAACCGGAATCAGCCGGGGTCCTATCAGCTGACGGACACGGAAATGACGCTTCTTAAGAACGTCTGCGCGGCGTGTCCGCGCACGATCGTGCTGCTGAATACCGGCAACATCATCGACATGCGTTTTGTCGATCTCTGCAAACCGGCTGCCGTGATGTACATCTGGCAGGGCGGCGTGATGACCGGCGCCGGCGTGGCGGATGTGCTTCTAGGGCGCGTGAGCCCGAGCGGACATCTCGCAGACACGATCGCGTACGATGCGGCGGACTACCCGGCAAGTGACAATTTCGGAAGCCCCGTGCGCAATCTCTACGCCGAGGACATCTACGTCGGGTACCGTCATTTTGAGACCGCCGCGAAGGAGAAGGTTCGGTATCCGTTCGGGTACGGGCTCTCCTATACCACGTTCGAGATCGAGCAGGGAGAGTCGTCCTACGACGGCATGTATTTCTACCTTGCGACCGATGTGCGCAATACCGGCAATCGCAAGGGACAATGCGTCGTCCAGTGCTACGTTCAGGCGCCGGAGGGGGCTCTCGGAAAGCCGGCGCGCGTGCTCGCGGGATTTATCAAGACCGGTGAGATCGAGCCCGGCGAGCGAGAGATGATCGGACTTACGATCGACCGTCGGGAAATGTCGTCCTACGACGATTCCGGCGCGAGCGGCCACGAGGGCTGCTTCGTCATGGAGGCGGGCGAGTATGTCGTTTATCTCGGGGAAAATGTGCGCGACGCGAAGGAGTACTGCCGTTTCACCCTCGCGGAGACCGAGGTTGTCGAGGAGTGCGGCACCGCGATGAAGCCGGTCGTGCCGTTTGAGCGCAGGAAGGCCGCGAGAAAGAGCACGGGTGACGCGGACGGCAATGTTGCATACGAATATATCCTCGAGCCGGTGCCGACGAGAACGGACGCGTTCGGCTGCGGCGAAGGCGCGAAACCGGAGCTGCCGGAGGCGCCGGAGTACACGGGCGACCGCGGACTGATGTTAAAGGATGTGCGCGACGGGAACGCGACGATGGATGAGTTCCTCGCGCAGTTCACGAACGAGGAGTTGTTGCCGTTTGTGCGCGGCGAAGGCATGGGAAGCCCGAAGGTGACGCCGGGAACGGCAGCGGCGTTCGGCGGAACGAGCGAGGTGCTGAAAGCTCACGGTGTGCCGTGCGGTTGCTGCTCGGACGGACCGAGCGGACTGCGGCTCGACTGCGGCGACAAGGCGATGGCGATCCCGATCGGAACGCTGATCGCATGCACCTTCAACCGCGATCTGGTCGCGGACCTGATGTTGCATGTCGGTATGGAAATGTGCCACTACAAGGTTGACTGTGTGCTCGGACCGGGAATGAATCTGCACCGGCATCCGTTCAACGGGCGCAATTTTGAATACTTCAGCGAGGATCCGTTCCTCACGGGGCAGATGGCGGCAGCGGAGCTCGAGGGATTGCAGCGCGTGGGCGTGACCGGCACGATCAAGCATTTCTGCTGCAACAACCAGGAGCTGAACCGCTATGCGTCGGATTCCGTCGTCTCGGAGCGAGCGCTGCGAGAGCTGTACCTGCGCGGTTTCGAGATCGCGATCCGCGACGGGGGCGCAAGCACCGTCATGACGACCTACGGCCGCGTGAACGGCATGTGGACCTCGTGCGACGCGGAACTCAACACGAAGATCCTGCGCGAGCAGTGGGGCTTTGACGGTTTCGTCATGACCGACTGGTGGGCGGCGATCAACGAAGACGCGGCGACCGGCCGCTCGGAGACCGCAGGCGGAAGCCACACGAATTTTGCGGACATGGTTCTCGCGCAAAATGACACGTACATGGTATGCCCGGACGGCTCGAAGAACAACCACGGCGACAATCTTCCGGAGGCGATCGCCTCGGGCAGGGTGCCGAGGGAAGTTCTGCTGCGCACGGCGGCAAATGTGTGCGGCGTGCTGATGCGCCTTCCCGCGATGGCGCGCATGTGCGGCGAGGAGCGGAAGATTCATCTGTTCAACCGCGGGCCGGAGTGGGAGCTGGCCGCGAACGACGACATCGAGTATTTTGCGGTGACACGCGACACGACGATCGATCTGTCGCACGTCCGCGCGGTGCGCGGCGTGGATTTCTGCTACGGACTCGAGATCGAGGAGATCGGCGGCTACGAGATCGAGCTGACAGTCACGGGCGAGGGCACGGAGGCGGCGCAGCTGCCGGTGACCTGGTTCTTCGCCGGGATCCCCACATTTTCCTTCGTGTTCCACGGCACGAACGGGAAGGAAGTGACGGAGACGGGCAAGGTCTTCTTCAACTCGAACCACGCGGTGCACAGGATGCATTTTTCGCAGGAGGGGCTTAAGCTGGTGAGCCTTCGGCTTCGCTACATCGGAACGCTCGAGGAAGTCATGGGACTGCCCGGGATCGTTCACGGAAATTGACTCTGTCGGGGATCCCGACCGCGCGGCGTGCAGCGGAGGCCCCGTTGGATATAGTAAAAGAGGGATTATTCAGGAGGAAGGAAAATGGTATTAAAAGAGGCTTACAAGGACCTGTTCAAGATCGGAACGGCGGTGGAGAGCATCCACGACCAGTTCACGAACAATGAGATCGGCAACCCGGACAAGGAGGCACTGATCGTGCGCGAGTTCTCGAGCATGACGTGCGCGAACGAGATGAAACCGGCGTACAACATGGGATGGAACAGCCCTGATGCGCGCGAGGACTACCTGCCGTACGTGATCAACCCGAACGCCAAGAAGATGCTTGACTGGGTGAAGGCGAACGGTCTGAAAATGCGCGCCCACGTGATGGTATGGCACAGCCAGTGCGCGCAGGAGGCATTTTGCAAGGAGTACAAGCCGGTGTTTATTCCGGTGGACGAGGAGAAGTTGAAGGAAAATCCCCGTCTCCGCTTTATGCAGAGGCTGGATCCGGTGTGCTTTGTTGACCGCGACACGATGCTTAAGCGCCTCGAGAGCTACATCGACACGATGCTTGACTACATTTATCGCGAGGGCTACGCGGAGCAGATTTACGCGTGGGATGTCGTCAACGAGGCGATCGAGCTGGCGGACAAGACCGAGACCGGTCTTCGAAACAGTTACTGGTACCGGGTGATCGGCGATGACTTCATCTACTGGTCGTTCCGGTTCGCGAAGGCAGCGGTGCTGAAGCACTCCGTGCAGTACGCGGGCGTGTACGGCATCGACCCGGCGGACGAGGCAGCGCTTGCGCGCATCCGCCCGACGCTTGTTTACAACGATTACAACGAGTGGCAGCCCGACAAGAAGGCGGCCATCATCGCGGCTCTGAAGCGCGAGGGACACGGCCACGGCAGCATCATCGGCGAGGGCCTCATCGACGGCATCGGCATGCAGGGCCACATTTCGGACAATAACAACATCGACGAGTACATCGACGCTCTGAACGAATACGCGAGCCTTGTGCGCGAGGTTCAGATCACCGAGCTCGACGTAAAATGCACCTGCACCAACATCAACCGCGAGTACTATCAGGCGGTGTTTTACAAAGAATTTTTCGAGCGACTGATCGCGGCGAAGAAGGCTGGCGCGAACCTCACCTCCGTGACAATTTGGGGTCTGACGGACGACAATTCCTGGATCCGCGGCGCCGATCCTCTGCTGTTCCGCAAGGACCTCTCCGCGAAGAAGTCGCACGAGGCATTGATCTACGCGGTGAACGGCGGCGACCTGGGCGAGCCGGAGTACGTGGAGAGAAACCTCGGAAAGCATGTGTACGACTTCGAGACGCCCGAGGGCGAGGAGCCGAAGGATCCCGAAACGTACGGCTTCAAGATGCGCGGTTTCGGAAAATGTGTCCTTTCGGAGGAGAAGGCGCACAGCGGCAAGCGCTCGCTCACTACGACACCGAGATTTGCCGACTGGATGGGCATCACCTGTGACGTCACCGACTTCATCGGGCAGACGATCCAGCTTGACGCGTGGGTGTACAGTGAGGCGAAGGAGATCACCTTAGGCGCCGACATCGAGGGCGTGTTCCCGCAGATCGCGGTTGTCGAGGGCGGCACGGAGTGGAAGAAGATCAGTGCTTCCTACAAGGTACCTTCCGGACAGCATTCGTTGCGTCTGTTCTTCGGCACGAAGGAGGATCACCAGGGTCCCTGCAGCCCGCTGTTCCTCGATGACCTTGAGATCTCGCTGATCGGCCAGGAGGAGAGCTTCGAGGAGGAGACCAACATCGCGGCGATCCGCGGCGCGGGACACCTTCCGTTCATCTTCGTGACCGACAGGGAGTCTGTGGACGGCAAGAGCAAGTCGCTCGGTGTTACCCGCCAGGAGAAGGATGCGACGATCTCCCTCGATGTGTCCGCGTACATCGGAAAGACCATCGATGTCACAATGTTCGTCAAGACGGCCGACAGCGTGATCCGCGTCGGAGTGGACGGCTCCGAGCCGGTACTGTGCGCAGAAATTCCTTCGAAGGTCGGCGAGTGGACCGAGATCCACACGACTGCGACGCTTCCGGACGGCGTGCTCTCTGCGAAGTTGTATGTCGAGACCGACGGACGCGCGGATTTCTTCGTGGACGATGTGCTTGTGAAGTTGGCGTAACTGCCGGAACGTCAATTGTTCGGCGTTTCCCCGACATCTGAATGAACGGGCCCGGAATACTGCGGCGACGGTGTTCCGGGCTTGCTTTTTTGTGGAAAGGCGATGTTGCTATTGTATTTTTCGCTTGCTTGTGCTACAATCCCACAGGTTCGAAATCAGGACCGAGATTTAGGGGGTTTCTCACGTGGGGACGTGGGAACCGGTGATGAAAGGAGTTTTGCGCGTGGGGGCGCGGAAAGAACGTATGCAAAAGAAGAATAACAGTTTGCGGACAGGAAAGGTCAGTTTCGCCGTACTGGCCTTTTTGTTGTGTGTGGGAATGCTTGCCGGCTGCGGCAAAGACAAACCTAAACAAGGCGATAACAGGACAGCGGTGACAGAGGGGGCGGCCGCTGCGGTATCGGTGACAGCCACTTCGTCGCCTACGCCGACGGCCACGCCGACACCGACGGTGCCGTTTGTGCAGAGGACATATGAGACTGTCGGGCGCGACGACGTCTACCGGGTGCCGGTTAAGGAGGTAGATGAGGGACAGTATCTGATGAGCACGCAGTGCGCCGGGGAGTACGCGCTTCTGTGGTTCAGCCCTTCACTTCTGGGCGAAGAGGACGAGGCGGTCGATAGCCTTGTGCTGATCCGGCCTGCCGTGAATGAGGAACGGTACCGGGTTTCCTTCGATTACCCGATTGCCACACTGCGGTTGCTCGCGGACGGCACGGTCATCCTGGAGGAGACGGCGACCGGCTGCATTCACGTGTTCGACAATACGCTAGAAGAGACGGGGCATTTTCTGCTGAGTGAGATGAACGGAACGGTTTTCGTCGACGCTTCGGAGGATGACATACTTTGGATCGCGGACGATGCGAACGGGAAACTGCTGGCGTACGACCTGAAGGGACAGCCGGCGGGCGAGTATTCATATGACACGAAGTATCGTCTGACGCGGTATCTCGGTTCCCGGAACGGTCAGAAGTTTTTCCTTGCGGTGCAGGAAAATGCCGACGTTTTCGTCTATTACGTCATCCCCGCGGACGGCAGCGAAATGTATTGCCGGAGCGAGAGTGAGGACAGTCTCGGCGATGAATGGAGAGCGGACCGGTACGCGCCCATGCGCGCGCCGATCAACGTAAATGCGGATGCGACCTGGTTTTTCCATGAACCCGGAGCCCTGCGTGAGGGTGTCGCGTTTCCGAAGAGAACGGCCAATGAGGAGATCTGTTTTGTCCAGGGGAACTCCCTGTGCAGCAACAACTATCGCTGGACCGGACCCGAGACCTGCCTGATGGACTTCCGGTTATATGACATGGAGAAAAGGACGGTGTCTGAAGTGTTGTCCGGGGGCGACATTCCCGACTGCAGCTATGCGTCCGTCAACGGGATCGTCGGTGACGGGATCGTGCTGATCGTGGTCAGCCGCGTGAGCGGCGGGGAGGAGATCCTGCTGTGGAACGCGGGGGAGAAGACGACACCGATCACGGGTTTCTGCGATTTTTCGAAGGATGATCTCGCGGGGTGCCTGGCGGAGCTTTTGAAGGAAGCCGAGGAACAGTACAACATTGTGATCACGCCGGACCGCACGGAGGATGACGGGACACTCGGTTCGCTCGGTGATTTTATGTCGGAGTTTGAGTTTGTCAACTCCTTCCTGCTCGCGGCGAAGAACAACCCGGAGGTGCTGAAGTCGGAGTCCGGGGAAGCGATCCATCCGGAAAATATGAGCAACAACGACGGGGCACACTACACGTTCAACCCGCACGTATTTTCCACGTTCTATCTAAAGGAGCACGGGGAGAAGCGCAGAGACGTGTTCTACGCCTATGTGGATGCGCTCCGTGCAGGTGAGGACGGTTTCCGCTGTCCGAACGAAGGCGACGCGGCCTGGAGCAGCGGCAGATATGCGATGATGTTCTTCCCGTTCGCGGGGCTGTACGCCGATGCGGAGTATGTCGGGAACGGATGGGCCGAGATCACGTACAAGATCCCGAAGGAGGAGTTCCTTGCGAAGGAGCGTGAGTTCGAGGCGAGGATCGAGGAGATCCTGAATGACGTGCTCGAGGACGATTACACGGACTTTGAGAAGGCGCTGGCACTGTATGAGTTTCTGACGGAGTACAGTGTCTACGATTACGACATGATGGCCCACAACGGGGACGAGACATGGACGAGCAGACAGTCGTCCTACCGCGTTCTCACGGAGAAGCAGGGCGTCTGCGGAGAAATTGCGATGCTGTACCAGTATCTCGGTCTGCAGTGCGGCATCGACGTGGACGAGGTCGTCGGCGCTGCGGTCGAGTACGGCGCGGACTCGCATGCTTGGAATTACATCCTGCTCGACGGGACGGGGTATCTGATCGACGCCACCTGGGGCCTCACGGACAACCACAAGCCGGATCTGAAGTACTTCCTTTTCACGGACGAGCTGCGCGAGACCCGGGACGGCTACCGGACCGATTCGTGTGACGTCGGATTCTGCGGTATGTACGGCGCCCGCAAGAAATTCTCGTTTGAGTGCAATGACGAGCATTACAGCGAGCTGTGGGAAGGATACTTCATCGCGTTTGACGAGAACGAAAAATGCATTTTCTACCGCGATCGCAACGGTTCGATCAAGCGGTTTGATTACGGCCGTTGACGGGGGATCGGAAGAGAAAGGAGTTTCGCGCGAGGGGGCGCGCGGGCAGATCATATGGTTACAAACAAAAATACTGTAAAGAGGGCGGCGGGGGTGCTCCTGCCAATCCTTCTGCTGTGCCTTTGCCTGCTGGCAGGGTGCGGCAAGGGCAATGACAAGACGAAAGACGGGGAGACGGCAAATGTCTCACCGACAGCGGCGATGACATCCTCGCCGACAGCGACAACCGCCCCGACGGCAACGCCGACACCGACGGTACCGTTTGTAGAGCAGGTGTATGAGACGTACGGGCGGGATGACATTTTCCGAATTCCGGTCGAGGAACTGATGCAGGGATGGTATCCCATGCCACCGAAATGCGCGGGGGAGTATACCCTGCTGTGGTTCGCGCCGCCGGAATCCGGAGAGGAGTATGATGCGGAAAATGTCTTTGTGCTGTTGCAGCCGTGCGTGAGCGAAGAACAGCATCGGCTGTCAGTGGATTATCTGATCACCGAGCCGATTCTGCTCGCGGACGGAACGGTGATCCTGGAGGAGCGCGATACATTCCGGATCCATGTGTTTGACAATACCATGAAGGAGGAGAGCAGTTTCCTTCCCCGGGTGGAGAAGGCTTCCTGGATGCTCGGCGTTTCTGAGAGCGGCGAGTTCTGGCATGCTGACAACGAAGGCTCGAAACTGCTGGCAACCGACCGTGGGGGGCAGCCGGCGGGGGAGTATGACGTTGATCCGAAGTACGAGGTGACGCGGTATATCGGTACCGAGGGAGGACGCAGGATCTTTCTTACGGTTCTTAAGGACAGCAATGCGTTCGGCTTTCTGATCATCCCGGAAAACGGTGAAATATACTACCGGGATGAGACGGAGGCGAACCTTGGGGATGACTGGAATGCGGACCGGATTGCCCCTGTAAGCCTGCCGGACACCGTGACCGCGGATTCCACCTGGTTCTTCCATACGCCGGGCTTCCTGCGCGAGGGCGTTGCGTTTCCAAAAAATGAGCCCGGCGAGGAGCAGTACTTCCTTCAGGGCGAGACACTGTGCGGCTCCTATTGCCGATGGATTGACGACGACACCTGTGTGCGCGAGTACCGACTGTATGACATGGAGAACCGGACCGTATCTGAAATGATCCCGGAGTCCGTGATCTCCGGGTGTGCGTATCTCTCTCCGAAGGGTGTTGTCAGCGGCTGCTGTGTTGTGATGCTTGCCTCCATGGAGGAAGGTACAGACGAGCTGCTGCTGTGGGATGTCAGCGGGAAAACGTCCCCGATCAACGGATTTTGCGAATTTGCGAAGGATAACGTTGCGGATTGCCTTGCGGATCGTCTGAAGGAAGTAAAGGAATCCTGCGGCGTCGAGATCACGCCGGATCGGACGGAGGATGACGGGACGCTTGAGGCACTCGGCGACCTGATGGCAGAACTGGATTTCGTCAACTCCTTCGCCCTTGCCGCGAAGAAGTATCCGGAAACCCTGACTGCCAAGGCCGGGAACACCGTTCATCCGGAAAATATACGCAACAACGACGGGGCTCACTACACCTTCAATCCGCATGTATTTTCCACGATCTTACTGCAGCAGCACGGCGAGAAGAGGAGAGACAACTTCTTCCGCTTTGTGGATGCGCTCCGCGCCGGCGAGGACCGCTTTGCGTGTACCGACCGGGATTCCGCGGACTGGTGTTGCTCGATGGCACATAATTTTTATCCTGTCGGCGGAGTGTACGCGTCCGCCAGTTACGTGGGCAACGGATGGGCGGAGATCACGTACGAAATTCCAAAGGAGGAGTTTCTGGAGAAGGCGCGCGATTTTGAGGAGAGGATCTGCGCGGTCTTAAATGATGTGCTGGAGGATGACTACACGGACTTCGAGAAGGCGCTTGCGATGTATGAGTTCCTGACCGAGTACTGCGTTTACGACTACGAAATGCTTGATCACAGCCTCGAGTGGATGGATCGGCAGTCGGCGTATCGCGTCCTGATCGAGAAGCGGGGGATCTGCGGGGAGATCGCGTCGCTGTACTGCTATCTGTTGCTGCAGTGCGGTGTCGATGTGGAGGAGACCTCGGGCGCTCCGACCGATCCCGATATTGATCTGCATGCGTGGAATTATATCGTGCTTGGCGGGAAGGGCTATCTGATCGACGCCACCTGGGGTCTTTCCGACAGGAGAAGACCGGATCTTGCGTTTTTCCTCTTCACGGATGAGCGGCGAGAGAACAGGGATGGATTTGACTTTACATCGTGCACGGTTGGCATTTGCCCGCTGTACGAGGCGCGCGGGAAGTACTCGTTCACAGCGGATGATGACAGATACAGCGCACTTTGGAACGGCACTTACGTCGCGTTCGACGAGAACGAAAAATGTATCTTCTACCGCGATATGAACGGCGTCCTCAAGCGGTTTGACTACGGGGAGTGAGAGGCGCGAAAGCGGCTTGACGACAAGGAAAGTATAATATTCGCTATTTTTTGAGATGATCGGGTGTGCTACGATAATGGCATACCCGATTATTTTTCGGAAAATGTATGGAAGGAGAGAAGGTATGTTTGGATTTCGGTATTTTACACCCACGAAGGTGGTTTTCGGTAAGGAGACGGAGTATCAGGTTGCGGACCTGATCAGGGAGTTCGGCGGCACGAAGGTGCTCATTCATTACGGCGGAGGAAGCGTGATCCGCTCGGGACTTCTCTCGCGCGTCACGAAGGTGCTCGACGAGGCGGGCATCGCGTACATCACGCTCGGCGGCGCGGTGCCGAACCCGCATCTGACGCTTGTGTACGAGGGCATTGAGCTATGCCGGAAGGAGGGCGTTGACTTCCTTCTCGCGGTCGGCGGCGGAAGCGCGATCGACTCGGCGAAGGCGATCGGCTACGGCCTTGCGAATGAAGGCGATGTCTGGGATTTCTATGATTACAAGAGAAAGGCGAAGGGTTGCATGCCCTTAGGCGTCATTCTCACAATTGCTGCTACCGGAAGCGAGATGAGCGATTCCTCCGTCATCACGAAGGAGGAGGGCTGGGTGAAGCGCGGCTACAGCAGTGATTACTCCAGACCGAAGTTCGCGATCCTCAATCCCGAACTCACGATGACGCTGCCGGACTACCAGACGGCGTGCGGCTGCACCGACATCATGATGCACACGATGGAGCGGTATTTTACGAACGGTGGAAATATGGAGATCACGGACGCTCTCGCGGAAGGGCTTCTTCGGACCGTGAAGGAGCAGGCGAAGATCCTCGCGAAGGATCCGAACAACTACAACGCGCGCGCCGAGGTGATGTGGGCCGGAAGCCTTGCACACAACGGTCTCACAGGCTGCGGTAACGACGGCGGTGACTGGATGACGCACAAGCTCGAGCATGAGCTCGGAGGCCTCTACGACGTAGCGCACGGCGCAGGCCTTGCGGCAATCTGGGGCAGTTGGGCGCGTTACGTTTATAAGAACTGCCTGCCGCGCTTCAAGCGCTTCGCGATCAACGTGATGGGCGTCGCGAACGAGGGCACCGACGAGGAGATCGCGCTTCGCGGCATCGAGGCGGTCGAGGACTTCTACCGCGAGATCAAGATGCCCACGAACCTCCGCGAGCTCGGCGTCAAGGCGACCGAGGAGGACCTCGTGCTCATGGCACACAAGTGTGCGGTCGGTGTCGGCGGCGAGATGGGGTTGGCGCGGAAGCTGAACGAGCAGGATATGCTCGCGATCTACCGGATGAGCATGTAAACTAAAGTAAAGTGAACAGGGAAGTTGCAGAGCGGTGTCGGTTACCGTTCTGCAACTTTTTTACGTAAAGATAATCATACTTGACGCGCGTCAAATAATATGATAACATGATAAAAAGATTATATTTGACGTGCGTCAAATAGAGAGGAGAAGCCATGAACGGAACGGTATGGAGAGAGAAACAGGACCTGACGTATCTAAGATGGTCCCATATGCGCAATTCCAGCGGTACGGTCGGGACGTTCCTGAAAGCGGAATCGTCGCTGTCCGGGGAGAAGATATATTATAAATTATCCAATTTTGATCCGGTGAGGGGAGTGGTCGGACACGAGTGTGTCAACGAGATTATCGTGGATCGATTGCTGACAATTCTTGGCGTTGAGCATTTATCGTACGATTTGATCCATGCGGATATCCGCGTGGAGGGGAAGACGTATGAAACGTACCTGTGTGCATCCGCGGATTTTAAGGAGCGCGGCGAGAGCAAGGTGGCGCTCGATGATTATTACCGTCTCAATGCATTGCCCGGGGAATCGCATTATGATTTTTGTGTGCGAAACGGTTGGAAGGATTATGTAGATACGATAATCGCAGTTGATTACATCATAGAAAACCGCGACCGTCACGGGGCCAACATTGAGGTGTTGCGCAATGCAAGAGCGCACACCACAAGGATTGCTCCGTTGTTTGATCACGGATTGTCGCTTTTGTATTCCTGTGCGACGGACGAGGAAGCAAGAAAGTTTGATGTCATGGCGGACCGGAAATGTCAGAATTTCATCGGCACTTTTTCCTGCAAAGACAATCTGAAACTGTTGGGAGGCCGGAAAGACATTTTTCTGGGGAAATTACAGAAGAAGGACAAGGCGACTTTGTTAGCAGGACTGGACGGCGTGTTGTCGGAGACATTCCTTGAGGCGATCTGGCGCATGATCCACAAGCGATACACATCGTTGGAGAGTGAAATCAATGAAAACGTATGAGATTTATGATCAGGAAAATGACCTGTCGATTGGCGTATTGCTTTACTACGAGAAGGAAAAAAGCTTTGTCATCGAGCTTGCACCGGATCTTGACGAGTGGACTGCACCACTTCTTTTGACGGCGCTGGTCAAGCGCGGCGTGTACACGATCCCCCGGGACATCAGCCTCCTTTGGGTAAAAGGACGCGTAGTTCCGAGCGAGCGACAGAACATTCAGTCGATCCTGTCAGCACATAAGCTGAAAGAGTACGACGAGATGAAACTGCTGGAGATTACCGGGGGGCGATGTCCGCAGGACAGTATGATCATCCGCAAGATCGACGCTCTGCCGGGATACGTAACAGAGCGCCGAAAGAAGAACCTGACGGACTGTCTGGTGTCAGAGCACGGCTATTGGATCTGCTTTTTCGCGGACGATACTGTCCGAAAAGTAAGTTTCTTAAAACTTTGGGACAACGAAGAACTGCAGATCCCGGACAATCCGGAGCTGCTTCGCTCCGCCAAGGTCGGGACGGACGGCTATTGTGTGACGCTCGATGACGCCTATGATATTCCGGCGTCAGTGCTGTACGAGACCGGAACCCTGATCCCGCTGCGGCCGGATGACTTTACTTCTTACGTCACGAACAATGCGCTCGATACCTCGCAGAGCTGTGAGTTGCTTGAGTGCTCGCGGCAGAATCTGTCCTACCTGATCAAACAGGGCCAACTTCAGCCGATCCGTGAGGAAGTGAAGGGCAGCTTGTTCCGCAAGGGGGATATTTTGCGGAAAATGCAGGACTGACCCGGCGAACAGGAAGTCGGAATTGTTTTTCTCTGGAAAATGTGCTATACTTCAGATGGTTAGCGCAGACTAACCGGAAAGAAGGCGGCGACTATGTGGAGTAAGGATGTCATTCTCGGATTGCTGATCCCGTTCGCGGGCACCGCGGGCGGTGCGGCCTGTGTGTTCTTTATGCGCGGGCAGTTGAACGAAAAGGTACAGCGCGCGCTGAGCGGTTTCGCTGCCGGCGTGATGGTGGCAGCATCCATCTGGAGCCTTCTGATCCCGGCGATGGAGCAGGCGTCAGGCAAGGGGCGCTGGGCGTTTGTGCCTGCGGTTATCGGTTTCTGGTGCGGCGTATTGCTTCTGTTGTTTCTCGACTCGGTCATCCCGCATTTGCATGTGGACAGCGATAAGCCCGAGGGTCTTCACAGCAACTTTGCCAAGACGACGATGATGGTGTTGGCGGTGACACTTCACAACATCCCCGAGGGCATGGCAGTCGGCGTTGTCTACGCGGGTTTCCTCGCGGACAATGCGGAGATCACGATCGGTGCGGCGCTTGCGCTGTCGATCGGTATCGCGATCCAGAATTTTCCGGAGGGTGCGATCATCTCGATGCCCCTGCACGCGAACGGAAAGAGCCGCCTTGCGGCGTTCCGCGACGGTGCTTTGTCCGGTGCGGTGGAGCCGATCTTCGGAGCTTTGACAATTCTTGCGGCAGCACTGCTGGTGCCGACGATGCCTTACCTTCTGAGCTTCGCGGCCGGCGCGATGATGTATGTCGTGGTGGAGGAACTGGTGCCGGAGATGTCAGCAGGCGAGCATACGAACATCGGCGTATTAATGTTTTCCGTCGGATTCACATTGATGATGGCTTTGGACGTGGCGCTCGGGTGAGACGCATTTTACGAATAACAAAAAAACAGGGAAATGCTGACGGATGATCAGTATTTCCCTGTTCTTCATAGGTCGCTTTTTTTGAGAAACGCCGATTGAACAGGCGCTTTTTTAGAATGCTCCAATTATTCCGTACGAATTTCCTGCTCAGGCAGTGGTATATTCAGAATGCCGCGTTCCTCCATGGGATCGATCGTGCAATCGCAAACGAATTCTGACCCGTTATAGAGCCGGATGAACGCTTCGGATACTTTTTCCTTCGAAAGTGCCAGATGCCGAAGTGACTTATCGACAGGGGTTCGCTCTCCCAGTCGTTCCTTATCTGCCCAAAACTCATAATCAGTGATTTCTATCGGAAAATCCTCAGGGATGTAAACGGACAATTCGAACATTTCCCTTTGTATAATAGAATTTATCGTGTAGAGAGGAGTGTCATTCTCTGCCCCGATCACAGGGATGGATTCGGTTGGCGTTTCGGCAACCGGGACTGTCGGCGTTTTGCTGACAGTCGGGGTCGGATTCTCAACCTCCGGGGTGTTTGTGAGGAAGCTCAAATCGCTCTCGGTATCCGTGGTTTGCTTCTTGCCGCAGCCCGCAAGGCACAGGCATATCGCCAGCGCAGTAACGAGAAGTATCGTTCGTCTTATGAAAGCGTATTCCGGCATTCGTTTTCTCCATTCTTGCCACCGACAATCGCAGCAGGCGCAGCCATGTTTTCCGAAGCGACCGTTTCTGCAGTGGTTGCATCATCCGAATCGGTGTCTTCGTCCTCCGAAGCAATTGATTCTGCAGCATCAGCCTCGCACTCCTCGTCCTTCCACTTGTTGAAGCACAGCTTGAGGGTGATCGGAGTGACGATTGAGGAGACGATGATCAGCAGGATGACGGCCGTGAAGTAGTCCGACGTCATCAGGCCGACCTTAAGGCCCTTCTGGGAGATGATCAGCGCGACCTCGCCTCGCGTCATCATGCCGCAGCCGATCTTAAGCGCCTCATTGTTCTTGAACTTGCACATCTTAGCCATCGCGCCGCAGCCGATGACCTTCGTGACCATCGCGACGATGACGAACAAAATCGAGAAGACAAGAAGGCTTACGCTCATCGTGTCGATCGAGGTCTTGATACCGATCGAGGCGAAAAATACAGGGCCGAAGAGCATGTAGGAGTTGATGTCCATCTTCTCAGCTATGTATTTCGAGTCGCGGATGTTGCACAGGATGATGCCGGCCACAAACGCGCCCGTGATGTCCGCGATGCCGAAGAATTTTTCGGCGGAATACGCGATCAGAAGGCACAGCGCGAGACCCAGGATCGGGATGCGGCGCGTGTGCGGGTGCAGCTGGTCGTATTTGCGGAACAGACGGTAGCACACGTAGCCGAGCAGGAACGCGGCGGCGAAGAAGAGCACCGTGTTGCGGACTGTCGTCAGCGGGCTCAAGGACTCGTCCTTCAGGCCGAGCACGAACGTGAGCACGATGATGCCGATGACGTCGTCGATGATCGCGGCGCTTAAGATGGTCGTGCCGACGCGGCCTTTCAAGTAGCCCATCTCACGCAGCGCCTCAACGGTGATGCCGACGCTCGTCGCGGTCATGATGCAGCCGATGAAGATTGCCTCGTGGAACTCAGGTCCGGAAAATGAGTTCACTCCGTAGTAGAGCATATACAATGCCGTGCCGCCCGCCATCGGGACCGCCACGCCGAAGCACGCGATCAGCGTCGCAACAAGACCGGAGCGCGCGAGCTGGCGCAGGTTGGTCTCCAGTCCTGCTGAGAACATAAGCAGAACAACACCGATCTCCGCCATCGTTGCAAGAAATTCTGAGGCCTGCACCCAGCCGAGGATGGCAGGACCGAGAAGGAGACCGGCGAGAATCTCACCGACGACCTGCGGTGCTTTCAGCTTTCTCGCGAGGATGCCGAACACCTTCGCAAATATGATGATCAAAGCCAGATCCAGAAATACTTCGTAGCCCATGGTTCCACTTCCTTGTGAACACTCTAACCGGCGAATCACGTTGCCGGGCAATTCTTTCCCGCGGTCGATCTCTGCGCACGGCCGCTCTTATCTTCCTCTTCCGAGTTAAGCGCAATCATCACAGATTTTAGTCGATAGTTTAAAAAATGCAAGCACTTTTTTCACTTTTTTTAATAGAAATAAAAAACCGGAATGCCGTTGTCGACATTCCGGACAGTTGCTATTATCTGCTCCGAGGTTCAGCAAGTGTGCTGTCCCACGGTTCCATTTCATCGATACCCAGGCCAAGACGACCGAAGAACAGAATTGCCAGGTTTCCTCTGCTCCCCAGAGTCAGCAACGTATAAAACAGTATGCAGAAGAGGAGACCAAGAAGGATCGATTTCTGTATTATAGCGATGACCAGCAAGGTAAGAACGGCGGCCAGTAAGAATGCCCGCATCCACCTCGGTAACCTCTGGTATTTATGTCTTATCGGATAACTGCTTTTTTTGATGTTGCGTCCATAACTGAGACCATGTTCACAGTGCGGACATTCGGTGTCGATCAGGCGAACCGGAGTCCCGCAGTGAGGACAACGATAATCAAGCTCATCCGTGTAATCTCTTGTCATAACGATCACCTCCCCTGTTGTCGAGCGACAAGATTTTGATTTGTTTGATAATAGCATAATACAATTAAAAAAGTCAATATCATTTACATATGCTTTGCGGAAAAGGCATGAAGGTCACGTTTTTCGCCTGAAAGCAAATTATTACGTCAATTCATTTTCGGTTGTCTAGCAACAAGTTTTTTTCACAAAATGGTAAATTGACGGTTATGGGGAGTTATGGTATATTTTACGTGGATATTTAGGAGAAGCCGACGGAGTGCCGGTGGTCAGGAAACGCCGAGGAAGCGGATCCTGTGGTAGAACGCATTTGGGGTGCGCGTGATAAGGAAAGCGAGGGGTGACTTGTGAATATTGGATTGATTGCGGATGATACGAGAAAAGCGCTGATGCAGAACCTCTGTATCGCGTACAAAGGAATACTTTGCAAGCATGAGCTTTACTCGACGGGCGTCACGGGGCGCATGATCGAGGAGGCGACGAACTTACATCTTCATAAGTTCCTGTCGGGAAGTCTCGGAGGTGAGCAGCAGCTTGCGATGATGATCGAGCAGAACCAGCTGGACCTGGTGATCTTCCTGCGGAACACGGACCGCGCGGTCAACTACGAGGTTCAGTTCAACTATGTGATCCCGCTGTGCGACGAGTACAGCATTCCGCTTGCGACGAACATCGCGACGGCGGAGATGCTTCTGAAGGGCATGAACAACGGCGATCTGGAGTGGAGGAATCTGTACCGCTGAGAATGAACGGGGCGAGGACAGTACCCGGGTGTTGCGGCTGTGATTAAGTCACGATTTTGAAATCGACAAATGAAGCGGTGGTTTTCAACAGGAAACGTGAAAACCACCGCTGTTTTTATATTGCGATTCGTTCGGATTATTCCGGATCCGCAGGGGTGTTTCGGCTGATCTGCCTCGTCTGAACGATACAGTAGATGATGCTGACCAGGAACAGGACAAGCATCAGCGGAAGAACGAAGATCGGCACGTTGGTATTGCGGACCTGGCAGACGAAAAATGTCGTCATGGTTGCCGTGATCGTCAGAAGCATACCGTCCATCATGTTGCGAACGCAAGCCGTGATGTAAGGGGCGTTGGCTTTGGTCACTTTGACACCCGGAAGATTCCAGGCGGTGGGGATCATCCCCGTGATGATCAGAGTCGGCAGCAGGACGAGCAGAACGACCGGCATCATGAAAACGGAGCTGCGGCCGCCGTAGCCGTTGATCTTGCCCGTCAGGCTGTAGTGGGTCGGGATCTGCTCGGGCAGCGTGCTGCGCGTGGCAGCAGCGTAGACAAACATTCCGATCACGGCAGCCAGACAAAGGGCATACACGATGATATCGATTTTACGCAGATGAAAGTTACTCATGATGGGCCTCTTTTCGGTTAAGGGTACAGTTGTATCATTCTATGTTAAACGCGCAGCGGCGCAGGTTTGCACCTCGCCGGTTATGTTACGGAATGTCAAGCTCCGGCGGAACGTCCAGCTCCTGTGGGCGCGGACTTCCGTTCTTCTTTCGCTGGCGGACGCATTCCGTCAGGAGGTACTCAATCTGGCCGTTGACCGACCGAAAATCGTCCTCCGCCCACGCAGCGATCGCATTGTACAGCGTCTCTGAAAGACGGAGCGGTATCTGTTTCTTCTCTGCCATGGGAGCCTCCTCTCGTGTGGAAAACGCGGTTGTCCCGCTGCCGGGCACCCGGCAGCGGAGCAACCATACAGTTACTTACGTAGTCGTTCGTTGATCACGGACCGTTTTCCGGTCAACGCGACGGAATTCTGTCAGTAGAGGCTTCCGGAATTCACGATCGGCTGTGCGTCGTGGTTGCCGCAGAGTACGACGAGCAGGTTCGAAACCATGGAAGCTTTGCGCTCCTCGTCAAGGTCGATGGTGTTATTTTCCTTGAGACGTTCGAGAGCAAGCTCGACCATGCCGACGGCGCCGTCAACGATCATCTTGCGGGCATCGATGATGGCCGATGCCTGCTGGCGCTGCAGCATCGCAGCCGCGATCTCAGGAGCGTAGGCAAGGTAGGTGATGCGGGCTTCGTAAATGTGGAGACCTGCGATGGCCACGCGATCCTGGATCTCCTGGCGGATGCGGTCTGCGACAATCTCGCTGGAGCCGCGCAGGCTGCCTTCGTCGGCAATGCCGTCGCCGGTGGTATCAACGCCGGGCGCTACGTCGTACGGATAGATGCGCACGATGTTGCGAAGCGATGCGTCGCACTGCAGCGAAAGGTATTCCTTGAAGTTCTCCACGTTGAAGACTGCCTTCGCGGTGTCCTCGATGCTCCAGGTCACGGCAATGCCGATTTCCACGGGCGTTCCGAGGCGGTCGTTGATCTTCTGACGGTTGTTGTTGAGGGTCATGACTTTCAGGGAGAGCTTGTTGCTCACAAGTCCCGTTGCGGAAGAGACGGCAGGCGTCGAAACGGTTTTGACGTCGCCGCTCTGGTTGAGCTGCGTTTTGGCAGCCGGGTTGATCGAGGTGCAGAACGGGTTGACCCAGAAGAAGCCGTCGCCGCGAAGCGTGCCGTAGTAGCGGCCGAACAGGGTGAGCACGAGAGCTTCCTCAGGTTTCAGAACTCTCAGACCGAGCATCGGGAACCAGCCGATGCAGAGGATGATCGTGCTCGGAATAACGAAAACAAGATCCTCTTCGATGCATCCGAAGACCAGCAGTGCAATGCCGATAAGGTAGATCAAGCAGGTGAAGATCAGTGCCTTCATACCGTTTTTGTGCTTCGTCAATGTGACTTCTTTTCGCTCGGCCAGCGTGTCGAGTGAGTTGGACGTAAGTCCGGTATAGTTTTGATTACTCATAGTTCCCTCCTGTAATTATCGTGATGAATAGGATTCTTACTGTTTTACGTGATATCAAAACGATATCGTTGTGAGATGATAATATCACCACAGACGGAAAATGTCAATACAATTTACAAAAAATTGCTTGCGTTTTTTTCAAAGTTTCTGTAAGATGATTTTCAGAGGCAGTTTTACAGCTGTCCGGAGAATGATTTAGTGGGATCGGTAACCGCTGTCGAAGGCTTGAAGAGCTCTGGCGCGGGCAGGGGACCGGAAACCGGATTCGAGGGGTTATGGACAAAAGAAAGATAAAAATTCTGGCGTTGGCAATCTGTGGGGTAGTTATCGTTGCGTGGGCCGTGTGGCTGGTCATCATTTTCCGAAACGGAAGAACGGGCAACACGGAAAACGGAAAATCGACGGAGGTGCCGGAAGGCTACGTCATGGTGTGGGTTCCGACCGAAGAGTATAGAATTGACGCGGACGGGACGAAGCAGATCAGTACAAAGTTCACTTACGACAAACACGCCAGGTGCATCTCCATGCAGCTGTATAACGACGGTGAGGAGGCGGAACTGTACGAGTACGCGTATGACGATGAAACAGGGAATCTGTTTGAAACAGAATACGATCGATACGTTAAAACTGAGCGGACATATGATTCTCTCGGCAGAGAGCGAAAAGTAGTAAAGTATTGGATTAACGATAACGGGGAATACGAGATAGATGTTGAATTTGAGTACGATGAAAACAAAATGTTGACGAGAGAAGTAGGCTATTATGAAGGTGTCATGCATTTGGAGGTACTGTACACCTACGATAAGTATGGCCATACGATCAGTGAGACAGAACGGAATCCCAAAGGAGAAGAGTCGTTAAATGTCCGTGCGGAGTGCGACTCCCTCGGAAGAGTGCTGCGTCAGTACAGGGTGTACCGCTCTGAGGACGAGATAAACGGGGTGACGGAGACGGAGTATCTCGTGCTGGAAGTGGAATACTATGAGGACGGCTCGAGGAAAGAGGAATCGAGAAGCAGCTATGATGCGCGCGGCACGGTGACGATTTCGACATACGATCCCGAGGGGAACGAGACCGAAATGGTTCGGAAGGGATACAATCCGGATAACAAATACTATGAGGAGAACTGGGTTTATACGACCGATGAGCAGGGCCGAAAGATCCAAACGAGATTTGATCGGAAAGGAAATGCTGAATACCGGAGAATATTCGAGACTGTTCGGTCGGGGCAGGAATATACGGAACGGACAGACTCCTGGTGGAAAGAGCCATACGACGGTGTAAAGAATGAGGTATATACGAATACATACATATTGCATGGAGCTAACAGTACTCCGGAGGACGGTCCGTACGACAAACAAGAGTACGCTGATTGCAGCTATGACGAAGAGGGAAAGATAGTTTCCGAATACAGGAGTACTCGGGAATACTTCTATGATGAACACGACAATCTTGTCTCGGCGAAAACGTATGATGTTACGGAAAACGGGACAACCGAGTACAGCGGAGGCGGAGAAGCGGTATACACATCGATGATAATCACCGAGGAGCAGGCACGGTTAAATGCACAGTTTTACAACCCGGTGCAAAGATGAAAACGGGCGTGACAGGGATAATCTCTGCCACGCCTTTTTGTTGCTTTCGCGTGTTGTTTTCAATCGCTCGCTCAGGTGGTGCCGCTGCCTGCCAGATACAGTGTGCGGTAGAATGTTTCGCCTGTCATGAGTTCGTCGTGCGTGCCCTGCTCGATCACATTGCCGTCCTTCATCACCAGGATGAGGTCGGCATTTTTGATGGTCGAGAGGCGATGCGCGACAATGAAACTTGTGCGGCCTTTCATCATCACGGAAAATGCATCCTGTATTTTCCACTCGGTTCGCGTGTCGATCGAGGACGTTGCCTCGTCGAGAATGAGGATCGGCGGCAGGCAGAGCATGACGCGGGCGATGCACAGAAGCTGCCGCTGGCCGGCGGAGAGACCGCCGCCGTGCTCGCCGAGGACGGTGTCGTAACCGTTCGGGAGGCGACGGATGAAACTGTGCGCATGGGCTGCCTTGGCGGCCTCTTTGATCTCTTCGTCGGTGGCGTCAGGCCTGCCCATCGCGATGTTGTCGCGGATGGTGCCGTCGGAGAGCCAGGTGTCCTGCAGGACCATGCCGATGTTGCGGCGCAGGAACGGCTTCGGAATGCTCGTAAGGGGCAGTCCGTCGAAGGTGACCGTGCCGCTGTCGATCTCGTAGAACCGCATCAGCAGGTTGATGAGCGTGGTCTTGCCGCAGCCGGTCGGGCCGACGATCGCGATGCGGGAGCCGGCGCGCACGGAGATGTTCATGTCGGTGATGAGCGGGCGCTCTTTCACATAGGAAAATGCGACGTGCTCAAACGAGATGTCGCCGCGGAGCGATTCGGGAAGAGCCACGTCAGACGTTGCCTCCGCGGACTGACAATTTTCCGCAGGCAGAGGCTCGTCGAGGAGTTCGAAGATCCGCGACGCGCAGGCGAGAGCATTTTGCAACTCGGAGACGACGCCGGAGATCTCGTTGAACGGCTTCGCGTACTGTCCCGCGTATGCGAGCATCGTCGTCAGCATGCCGACCGAGAGTCCGCCGCCGATGACGGAGAAGGAGCCGACGAGCGTGCATGCCGCGTAAACCGTGGAATTGACGAACCGCGTGCTCGGGTTGGTGAGCGAGGAGAAGAAGGTTGCCTTGAGGGCGCAGTCGCACAGCTTCCGGTCGCAGTCGTTGAATTGCTCCACTGCGCGGGCCTCATAAGAGTATGCCTGCACGACCTTCTGCTGGCCGACAAGCTCGTCGATGAGCGATGTCTGACGGCTTCTCGCGACGCTCTGTTCCTTGAACATGGAAAATGTGCGCGACGCGATGAAGCGCGCGACGAACAGCGAGAGCGGCGTTAAGAGCATGACGACGAGCGCGATCTTCACGTTGGTGAGGAACATCAGCGTGAGCGTTCCCACGATGGTCAGGATCCCGGTGAAGAACTGCGCAAAACCGAGCAGCAGGCCGTCCGCGACCTGATCCACGTCCGTGATCACGCGGCTCACGATGTCCCCGCTCTGATGGCTGTCGAGATACGCGAGAGGCAGTCTTGTGATATGGTCGATCGCATCGTTGCGGATGTCGCGCACGGTGCGGAATGACACGCGGTTCAGAAGAAGCGTCATCAGCCACGAGCAGACGGCGGAGATCAGCACGAAAATGCCCGCCGTGCGGAGGAACTTCCACAGCTCCGCGAAGGCGACTTTGTCGGGTCCGACGATCGTGTCGATCGCCTTGCCGATCTGTCTCGGAACAAGGATCTGTAAAATGACCGAGCCCGCCGCGAGCAGCAGCGCAAGCGCGAGCAGCGGCAGGGAGCGGCGCAGGTAACGGAAGAGGTGGGAAAGAATAGGCTTCGTCTTCATTTTGCACCTCCTTCCGTCGCAATCCTGAAGGAAGGCGCAGTGTTGTCGCGGGAACCGTCAGCAGGTTTTGTCGCTTCCGTGATCCCGGAGGCTGCCGCGATCTCGCGGTAAACCGGACAGGTCCCGAGAAGTTCCTCATGTCTGCCGTTTCCGACAAGCTCTCCGTCCTCGAGCACGAGGATGCGGTCACAGGAAGTGAGCGCGCCCGCGCGCTGTGATACGTACAGGATGGTTTTGCCTTTCATCGCTTGAAGCGAACTGCGGAGTTTCTTCTCCGTGGCGTAGTCGAGCGCAGAGCCGGAATCGTCGAGGATCAGGATTGTTGCGTCCGAGACAAATGCTCGTGCAATCGTGAGCCGTTGGCGCTGGCCGCCCGAGAAGTTGCTTCCGCCCTTGGTGACCGGCGCATCCAGCCCTTCGGGCAGTGCGCGGATGAAGTCCGCGGCGCAGGCATTTTCCAAAGCATCCCAGAGCTGTTCGTCGGTTGCGTCCGGGTTGCCCCACTTCAGGTTGCTGCGGACCGTGCCGGAGAACAGAACTGCCTTCTGCGGCACGATGCGGACCGCGCGGCGGAGCGAATCGAGGTCGTATTCGTTTACCTTGTGGCCGAAGACTTCGAGAGAGCCCCCGGTGATGTCGTAGAAGCGAGGGATCAGATGGACAAGCGAGGTTTTGCCCGAGCCGGTGCCGCCGATGATGCCGACGTACTCGCCGGGATAGATGTCGCAGGTGATGTGCATAAGCATGTCCGACGAGGCCTTCGCGTAGCGGAGGGAGACATCGCGGAACGAGATGATCGGAGCGGTGTCGCCGCCGGAATTGTCCGCGGGGTGATTCCCGGAGGCGGACTGCGTGTCGACCGGGATCACATTTTCCGGCGAAGTGATCGACGGGGTGATCTCAAACACGCTCTGTACGCGGTTGCCGCACGCGATGGCGCGCGTCACGTTGATGATGAGGTTCGCGAGTTTGACGAGTTCCACGAGGATCTGGCTCATGTAGTTGTAGAGAGCGATGACCGCGCCCTGCGTCAGGATGCCGGCTTCCACGCGGAGCGCGCCGGTGTACACCAGAAGAAGGATCGCGATGTTGACGAGGCAGTATGTGAGCGGATTGAGAAGCGCGGAGATCCCGCCGACCGTGCGCTGGCCGTGCTCCAGATCCGCGGTGCGCTCACCAAAATCCCTGCGCTCAGACTCCTCCTTGTTGAACGCGCGAAGCACGCGCACGCCCGCGAGGTTGCGGCGCAGCGCGCTCACGACGCGGTCCAGGCGCTCCTGAACGCGCTTGTAAAGCGGAATGCTGACGAGCATAATCGCGAAAATGACGATTGCGAGAACCGGGATCAGTCCGACGAAGACGAGCGCCGCGCGGTGGTCCACCGTGTACGCCATGATGGTCGCGCCAAGCACGATGAACGGCGACCGCATCAGCAGACGGAGCGTGAGATTCACGCCGTTCTGGATCTGGTTCATGTCGCCCGTGAGACGCGTGATCAGCGTGTCCGTGCCGATGGTGTCGATCTCGGTGTACGAGAGCGTGCCGAGGTGCTTGAACAGCGCGCGGCGGATCCGTCCGGTGAAGCCGACCGCGACCTTCGCCGAGAAGTACTGTGCTGTCACGGCAAATGCGAGTCCCGCGACGCCGAAGAGAACCATCAAAAGAACACGGCGCACGATGTAACCGCGGTCGCCGCCGGCGATGCCGATATCGATGATGGAGGCGACGATCAGCGGAACCAGGAGTTCCATGATCGCCTCGAAGAGTTTGAACAGAGGGGCAGCCACAGCGCGGAGCCGGTAGCCGTCCATATATCGAAGCAGTTTACGCATGAAAAGACCTTCTTACTGTGGATTTGTTATAGCCTTCCTAATAATACAGGTTTTCAGGAGAAAGCGCAAGGAGGTAAACGGGATCGGAATCCCTGTTTTCGGAAAAGCCGATGTGTGGTATAATCAGATAAATGCTGTCGGCATGAGCGAAGCGAATACGGAAGAAGGAAAACGAATGAATCACTGCGGAACAAAAGAGATCACCACAGAGCGGCTTCTGCTGCGACGTTTCACGGTTGCGGACGCGGAGCAGATGTATCGGAATCTGAATACCGACCCGGAGGTCAATCATTTTCTGACGTGGGAGCTGCACAAGTCCATTGAGGACACCGTCGCGCTTCTGAAGGATTTTGAGGAGCGCTACAAGAACCCGGCCAGATACTGCTGGGCCATCGTCGCGCGTGACACAAACGAGGTGATCGGCACAGTCGCGGCGCCGGTTGTGAAGGAACGGACGGAAACCGTGGAGGTGACGTACGCGCTCGGGCGTGCGTGGTGGGGCAAAGGCATCACCGCGGAGGCGCTTCGGGCGGTCATTGCTTTCCTGTTTCGCGAGGTCGGCGTCAACCGCATCGAGGCGGCTCACGATATCAACAACCCGAACTCGGGCAAGGTGATGGCGAAGGCCGGAATGCGCAGGGAAGGTATACTGCGCAAGGCGAGCCGCAACAATCAGGGGCTGATCGACATCGCGATCTACGCGATCTTGCGCGACGAGTGGGAAGCCCCGCGGAATGCGAATTGCAGCCGCTCGAAGATGTATTTCGTGCGGCACGGGGAGACCGTTTGGAACTCGGAAAATAAGATCTGCGGCGCGACGGACAGTCCGCTGACTGAGAAGGGCCGCGAGCAGGCGAGAGAGGTTGCGGAGAAGGTGCGCGAGATGGGCATCAGGGCGGACTGCATCCTGTACTCGCCGCTTTCAAGGGCGCGTGACACGGCGATGTGCATCGCCGAAGTGACCGGAATCCCTGCCCGCGAGGAGCCGCGCCTTTTCGAGCAGAATTTCGGCAAATACGAGTCCACCGCGCGGGACGGCGCAGAGTTCCGCGAGTCAAAGAAGCAGTTCGCGAGCCGTTACGGCGGTCACGGAGAGTCGATGCTTCACCTCGCGCAGCGCGTGTACAACCTGTTGGACGAGCTGAAGGCGCAGCCCGACAAGACATATATCCTTGTGGCGCACAACGGGATCGCCCGGGTCGTACAGTCCTACTTCTTCGAGATGACCAACGACGAGTACGCAGCCTTCGGGATCCGGAACTGCGAAGTGCGTGAGTTTGAGTTTGAATAAAGCATGAGGGGAAACGCCAATGTCACACGTGGAAAATGGGGAATGGATCATGCGCGGTCTTGTCTGGAACGATCCGGAACGGATCCGCAGCTGGCAGGAACTGGTCGCATGGATCGATGAGATCGGCTTTGTACCGCTGTTCCGCAACGAGGTGGAAGGATTTTCCGTGGAGGAACACACATCGACGCGGTACTGGTGGTCGGGCAGCCGCAAGGAGGACCCGTGGGAGTGGCGCGAGATCATCGCGGCCGACCGCAAAGTCGCATACGGCAAATTCTTCGACGGCAAGGCGGGGTTCATCAGCCTCGCGTGGCTGCCTTATTTTGCGAATTACCGGAGAAACGGCTACGACTTCGACGCCCGCTGGCAGGACGGTCTGGCCTCCCGGCGCGAGAAGCGGATCATGGACTTCTATCTCGGCGAGGACGAGGACGGCGAAACGGTCTTCCGCGAGGAGCAGATCCTCGCGACGGATTTGAAGAAGAAAGCCGGGTTCGGCAAAGGCGGGGAGAAGAATTTTCCGGGAATCCTGACCGGGCTGCAGATGCAGACGTACCTTGTGATCTCGGATTTTCGGCGGCGCGAGAACAAGCGCGGCGAGGAGTACGGCATGGCGGTGTCAATCCCGCTCCCGCCGGAGGCAATCTGGGGTTACGAGGCGGTGACGGCCGCGTACTCGGAGGATCCGGCGGTGTCGCGGGAGAGGATTGTCGGGCACATCCGGAAAATGTACCCGTCCGCCTCGGAGAAGGACATCGACCGGCTGGTCGGAAAATGACCCCGAAAATGCCCGGGAACAGCCGCAAAGTCTTGTAAAACGGGCAATCTTGTGCGATAATGGAAAGACAATCAGGGGCGCAGCGCTGCGTGAACATAGTGCAGCCGCTCTCTGATTCATCCACTTCATTCCGAAAAGGAGGTGTCGCGGCATGATCTATCTTGTGGAAGACGATGAGAACATCCGCGAATTGGTGATCTACACGCTGCGGCAGTCGGGGCTTCAGGCCGAGGGCTTCGAGCGGCCGTCCGAGTTCGACCGGGCGTGCGCCCAGCAGTTGCCGCGGCTCGTGCTCCTGGACATCATGCTGCCGGAGGAGGACGGGCTGTCCATTTTACGAAGACTTCGCGCTAATCCCGCGATGAAGAAACTGCCGGTGATGATGCTGACGGCGAAAAGCAGCGAGTACGACAAGGTGGTCGGCCTCGACCAGGGAGCGGATGATTATCTCCCGAAACCGTTCGGGATGATGGAGCTGCTGGCGCGGGTGAAGGCGCTGTTGCGGAGGGCCGAGGACAGTAGCGACGAGACCGAGTATGTGCTGGACGAGTTGTACGTGTGCCCGGAGAAACATACGGTGACCGTGGACGGCGAGCCGGTGACACTTACGAAGAAGGAATTCGATATTTTGTGCATGCTGCTCGGCAACCGCGATATCGTGCTCTCGCGGGATAAACTTTTGAATACGATCTGGGGATATGACTTCGACGGAGAGAACCGCACGGTAGACGTGCACATCCGTACGCTGCGCAGCAAGCTCGGGAAGGCCGGAAGGCACATTGAGACCGTGAGGGGCGTAGGGTATCGGATTTCGTAGCGGAGAGGGGTAGACATATGAAAGTTAAGGTGTTGCAAAATGTATTCATCGTAGCGGTGGCGGTGTTTGTCATCACCACGCTGGTCACGCTGTTTATCGAGTACCGCTACGTCAGCTCGGAGCAGGAGAAGGAGTTCCGCGAGCAGGCGGAGTACCTGAGCGGGCTGATCGAAACGTCGGGAACCGATGTGCTGAAGAAGGCGGAATCGACGGAGGATATCCGGCTCCGCGTGACGGTGATCAAGCCTGACGGCAGCGTTGATTATGACAGCCAGGAGGATGCATCGTCCCTGGAAAATCACGCGGACCGTGAGGAAGTGAAGGACGCCTTCGTGAACGGCAAGGGCGAGAGCAAGCGGTACTCCGATACGCTGCGGAGAACGACCTTTAACTATGCCGTGAAGCTGGCCGACGGCAGGGTGCTGCGTGTCTCGCAGGAGTGCTTTACACCGGGTCAGCTGGCGGTGCGCCTCATTTATCCCATGACGATCATGCTTGTGCTGGTGCTTGTATTTTCCGCAGTGATCGCGGTGCGGATCAGCCGGAAGGTGACGGAGCCCATCGACGCGATCGATCCCTCCAACCCGGAAGTGCGCGACGCCTATCCCGAGCTGCAGCCTCTGGTGAAGCGTATCCAGGCGCAGAACCGCCAGCTCTTCGAGCAGATGAACGAGCTGAAGGAGGAGCACAAGAAACAGGACACGATGCGCCGCGAATTTACGGCCAACGTTTCGCATGAGCTGAAGACTCCGCTCACGTCAATTTCCGGGTATGCCGAGATCCTCGGCGCGGGCATGGTGGAGCCGAAGGATGTGACGCGGTTTGCCAACAAGATCCACGATGAGGCACAGCGCCTGATCACGCTTGTCGGCGATATTCTCAAGCTCTCGCAGCTTGATGAGAAGGATGAGTCGATCCTCTCGAGCGAGCCGGTCGATCTGTACAAGGTTTCGCAGGAAATGATGTCCGTGCTGTCCGACGCGGCAGCCGCAAAGCATGTCAACGTGTTCCTGTCGGGAACCCATGAGGTGGTGACGGGCTCGCCGCAGATCATCGGGGAGATGGTTTACAACCTGATCGACAATGCCATCAAATACAACAATGAGAACGGCCGCGTGCAGATCACGGTGGAGGAGGAAGGCAGCGATGCGATCCTGATCGTGCACGACAACGGCATCGGTATCCCGCGAGCGGAGCTGCCGCGTGTGTTCGAGCGCTTCTATCGCGTTGACAAGAGCCACTCAAAGGAGATCGGTGGCACGGGCTTAGGACTTTCCATCGTCAAGCACGGCGCGGCTTTCCACGGCGCGACCGTACAGCTTGACAGCGAGCTCGGCATGGGCACGAAGATCACAGTGCGCTTCCCGAAGAAGGCGGAGGATGAGGCGGAATCCGCAGAGGCACCTGCCGGGGAAGCAGAGGGAAAGTAATCCCGCCGCGGAGGAGTCATGGCAACCATTTTCATAATTGACGACGACGTATCTATCAACGAAATGCTCCGTACGGCACTGACCAAGCGGGGCTTTTCCGTTGTGCAGGCATTTTCCGGGACGGAGGCGCTGCTGGCGTTCTCGAAGGCGCAGCCCGACCTGGTGCTTCTGGATCTGGGGCTCCCCGGCCTGAGCGGCGAGGATGTCCTGCCGAAGCTCGGCACCGTGCCGGTGATCGTCCTCAGTGCCCGCGCATCCGCGGAGGACAAGGTGTCACTTTTGCTCGGCGGCGCCGTGGATTACGTCACGAAGCCGTTCGACCTGCACGAACTGCTGGCGCGCATCACGGTGCAGTTGCGCGGGAAGGGAACGGTTGCGGACACTGAGATCTATAGCTTTGGGGACTTCACACTGCACGCCGATACGCGCATGATAGCCGCGAACGGACGGAGCGCACAGTTGACCCGGACGGAGGCGGCCGTTTTGCGACTGCTCATGCAACGGCCGGGGCAGGTGGTCGCGAAGCTGACGATCCTCGACTGCATCAGCCACGACACGCCGGACTGCACGGAGGATTCGCTCAAGATCCACATTCACAATCTTCGTCGGAAAATGCAGTCCGTGACGGAGAATGCGGGAATCGAAGCCGTGTGGGGAATCGGCTATATGTTGAAAACCGGGAAATCTTAACCGAAAGATATCGACTGCGTTAACCGTTTTCTTAACCATTTTCCGATATGCTCCTCTCAGAGCCGGTGATCACGGGTATGAAAGCCCGGGACACGGTCAGACAAAGAAGGAGTTCAGTTCCTTCTTCAAAGGGGGTTAATCATTATGGAGTTTGTACTGACTACCGAGGGCCTGCGAAAATCCTACCGGAATTTCAATGCCCTGAACGGTCTGTCGATGCATGTGCCGAAGGGGGCAATCTACGGCTTCGTCGGTCGAAATGGCGCAGGCAAGACGACACTGATCCGCTTGGCGTGCGGGCTTCAGTCACCGACGGACGGCGATCTGTCGCTGTACGGGGTGAGACACACGGACAATGCGATCCACGCGGCGCGCAAGCGCATCGGCGCGGTCGTGGAGACGCCGTCGATCTTTCCGGCGATGACGGCGGAGGAGAATCTCCGGCACCAGTACCGGGTGCTCGGACTGCCGAACTACGACGGCATCAAAGAGCTTCTTGAACTGGTGGGCCTGGCGGACACCGGAAGCAAGAAGGCCGAGCAGTTCTCTCTCGGCATGCGGCAGCGGCTCGGCATCGCGATCGCTTTGTGCGGTCATCCCGATTTCATGATCCTCGACGAACCAATCAACGGACTGGATCCGCAGGGTATCGTCGACGTCCGCGAATTGATCCTCAAACTCAACCGTGAGGAGGGGATTACGATCCTGATTTCCAGCCACATTCTGGACGAGCTGTCCCGCATCGCAACCCACTACGGGTTCATCGACGGAGGGCGGATCGTTCGGGAAATGAGCGCTGACGAGTTGACAGGAGCCTGCCGCAAATGCGTGAGCGTGCGTGTGACGAACGTAGATGTGCTTGTGCGGGAGCTGGAGCGCCGCGGTACGGACTACACAGTCACCGGCGAGGACAGCGTTGATATTTATGCGCAGCCGAATATCACAGAGCTGGCGCTGGCGCTTTGGAAGGACAAGTGCGAGATCATAACCTGCAGGGAGCAGGACGAGAATCTGGAAGGCTTCTTCCTCTCGTTGGTGGGAGGTGAGAGCCATGCGTAATCTTCTGAGAACCGATTTTCGGAGACTGCTGAAAAGCAGATCGTTCCTGGTAGCGCTTGTGGGAGTGACGTCGATCGTTTATTTGTGTATGTTCTTCAGTTCCGGCACGGACGGCGAGGCGTCGGGAGTTTCCCTCTGCAATACGCTGTGTTCCCTGTCGGTGCTGATGACCCCGCTCTTCGTAAGCGGTGCGTACATGCTGTTTGTTTCCGCGGAGTTCACCGGCGGCGCGATCCGCAACAAGCTGATCGTCGGTCACCGGAGGGCAAATGTGTTCCTCTCCTGGAACCTGGTTGGATTGGCGAACGGGCTGATCGTATCGGCGGCGTCCCTCGGTTCCGCGGCGCTTCTCATCGGGCTGTTCGGCGATACGACCGGTCTTGTTGCGAAAAATGTCATTGCTGCCTCGGTGATCATCGTCTGCATGCTGATCTCCAAACTGTGCATGAGCGTGCTGATCTCCGTGATCATACCGGGCGCCAAAGGAATGTTGTTCAACTATCTTCTCACGTACGCGCTTCTGATGTTCTTCGTGATCATGTACGATTCCGCACCCGACAGCAAGATTGTGAACGCTCTTTCCCGCTGCTTCCCCGAGGGGCAGGTCACGAGCCTGAATGTCTCGACCATGCCGGACCGTCCGTGGCTGACGGTCGTGTGCGCGCTCGCATTTTCCGTGTTGTGCGTAGTCTTCGGCGTGTATGTGTTTAAGAGGAAAGATTTGAGTTGAGAAAACGCATAAGCGTCAATCGATAATAGTTGTAATCGAAACCGAAGGAGGCGCTGCGACGGGCAGCGTCTCCTTTCGCGGAGGAAAATACCATGTGGTTTGCCGTGTCGATCGCCCTCGCCGCCCTGTGCGCGGGGCTTTTTGTGAAAATTGCATTGATGAAGCGGGCGATGCGGCAGATCGCGGAGGAGTTCAGCGCGCGCATGCGCGACGAATCCGACACGTCGGTCGGTTCACCGGACCGCGATAAGGACCTGTGCCGCCTGGTGGATGTCCTCAATCGGGAGCTTCACACGATGCGAGCTACGGAGCGTGCCTGCGGGAAGAGCGTGACGGACTTAAACCGCGCGGTTGCCAACCTCTCTCACGACCTTCGCACGCCACTCACGGCGATCGGCGGATACCTGACGCTTCTCTCGGAGACCGACGATCCTGCGGAGCGTGAGCAGTACCTGAAGGTGCTCGGCGAGCGCACCGCGGTCATGCGACAGCTTACGGAGGAGCTTCTCCAATACTCGGTCATCGTCTCGAAAGACCAGGTGGAGGAGTCGGAGGAACTCTCGCTCAACACGGTACTCGCGGAGAGCATCGCGGGCGCGTACCCGATGCTTTCGGAGCGCGGCATCACGCCCGAAGTCACGCTGCCGGACGCGCCGGTGAAGCGAAATGCGAACCGCACGGAACTCTCGCGGATGTTCGCAAACCTGCTCACGAACGCCGTGCGCTACAGCGACGGCGACCTGTCGGTCACACTTGCGGAGAACGGCGATGTGACTTTTGAAAATGCGGCGTCCGGACTGGATCCCGTATTGGCAGGGCAGCTCTTCGAGCGATTCTTCACCGTAGAGACCGGCGCGAAGGGAGTAGGTCTCGGGCTCTCCATTGTGCGGACTCTGGCGGAGCGCATGGGCGGAAGCGCGGAGGCAAAGTATGCGGACGGGCGGTTGGCCGTGACGGTGCATTTGCCGGAGTGAAGGAGAACGTGTGAGCAGAGGAATGCATTTTCCGAAAAAAGAACTTGCATTCTTCGGCAAATGAGTGTATAACGTGAATGCAAAACAGTGACAGGGGAGTCTGTGCGGACAGGCTGAGAGGAAGTTAGTGTACTTCGACCCTTCAACCTGATGCGGATCATGCCGCCGTAGGTAGTCGTAATACGAAGTAAACCGGGAGGCATTGATCATGGGGTCATGCCTCCCTTTTGCGCGCTAAGCGAGAGTCGTTCTGCCGCCGAAGGCGGCGGGGTCGTACGATGAAATCTTCGGAAACAAAGTTTCCGAAGATTTCGGAGGACGAGACCGGTAGCGGCCGTAGGCCGCGACAGAACGACCGAGCGCACGTACACCGAGCGAACGAAGTTCGCGAGGTTGTGTGTGCGAGTAGCGCCGTGTCAGTTCACTGTTTTAATTCCTCCTTGATGAAGAGGAAACATATCCGCTTCGGCGGCGGACGGAGGGGGAGCGCCCTGCGTCTTGTATCAGCAGCGATGGGAAGCCGTGTTCCGGCGTGAGAGGATGCCAGTAAGCATCGACCGAACTTCCGGCGAAGGCCCGCTATGGGCTTTCGTTTCATTACGGAAACGTTGCTGAGATCAGCGTTTCCGATATCTCAAAGGAGTGAGCTGTATGAAAAACAAAAATCTGATCAAACTGACCATGGCGGGCATGTTCTGTGCCGTGGCCGTGGTGGGAAGTATGTTCTCGTTCCCCGTGTTCGGGAGCAAATGCGCGCCGATCCAGCACCTGGTTAACGTGCTCTGCGGCGTGCTGCTCGGTCCGGTGTACGGGGTCGGAACCGCGTTCGTCGCGTCGTTGATCCGGAATCTGTCCGGGCTCGGAACGCTGTTTGCGTTTCCGGGAAGCATGATCGGAGCGTTTCTGTGCGGACTCGCCTATAAGAAGACGAAAAATGTACCGCTGACGCTTGCGGGCGAAGTCTTCGGAACAGGCGTGCTCGGCGGTCTGTGCGCGTATCCGATCGCGGTGCTGTTCATGGGGACCGACGCGTCGAAGGTTGCATTTTACGCGTACATCGTGCCGTTTTTGATCTCCACGGCGGTGGGGGCCGCGGTCGCGGGAGCGGTGGTCATGAGCCTGAAGAAGGCCGGAATGCTCCGCGTGATGCAGGAGGCGGTAGACGGCGGTCAGCAGGGAACTGAGGACGGTGATCGACAGAGCGCGGGCGTCGGCAGAGGGAAGGAGAAGAGCCATGTTAGGAAAAATGCTTGAAAATGTCAGGGCGACAAGGCCCCTGGTTCACAATATTACGAACTATGTTACGGTAAATGACTGCGCGAACATTTTGCTCGCGTGCGGCGGCTCGCCGATCATGGCGGACGACGTTGCGGAGGTCGAGGAGATCACGTCCGTTTGCGGCGGGTTGAACATCAACATCGGAACGCTCAATTCGCGCACGATCGAGGCGATGCTGGTCGCCGGGAAGAAGGCCAACGAGCTCGGACATCCGATTTTGCTGGATCCGGTCGGCGCGGGCGCGTCGAAGCTTCGCACGGAGACCGCGCTTCGGATCGTTAAGGAGACGAAACTCGCGGTCATCCGCGGCAACATTTCCGAGATCAAGACGCTCGCGGCGGGAAGCGGGACCACGAAAGGCGTGGACGCTGACACGGCCGACGCGGTGACGGAGGAGACGCTTGACGGCGCTGTGGCGTTTGCTAAGAAAACAGCCCGCGCGCTCGGAACGGTCATCGCGATCACCGGCGCGATCGACATCGTGACGGACGGCGAGAAGGCGTACTGCATTCGAAACGGTCATCCGATGATGTCGTCGATCACCGGCACGGGCTGCCAGCTCTCGGCGATGACGGCGGCGTATATCACGGCCAACCCGGAGCATCCGCTCGAGGCGGCGGCAGCGGCGGTTTGCGCGATGGGTCTGGCAGGTGAGATTGCATACCGGAGGCTGTCCGCGGAGGACGGAAATTCGACCTATCGGAACTACATTATCGACGCGATTTTCCGACTGACGCCGGAGCAGTTGGAGGGCGGCGCGAAGTACGAGATGCGGTGAGCGGAAGTGGGTCCGCGAGGATCCGATGAGCCCGAGGCAGAGCAGTGAGTGAGCGTTCGGGCGGTGAAAGGGACTGACCTATGAAATGTGACAGAAAAACCATGCTCCTCTACGCGGTCACGGACCGCGCATGGACGGGAGAGCAGACGTTATACGAGCAGGTGGAGGAAGCGCTCAAGGGCGGTGCGACCTGCGTCCAGCTTCGGGAGAAGGATTTGCCGGAGGAGGAATTCTGCGCGGAGGCGATCGAGATCGCGGCGCTGTGCAGAAGCTACGGCGTTCCGTTCTTCGTCAACGACAATGTGGACATTGCGATCGCCTGCCACGCGGACGGCGTCCATGTGGGGCAGGACGACATGGCTGCCGCGAAGGTTCGGGAGCGTGTCGGTGAGGACATGATGATCGGCGTTTCCGCGCACAGCGTGGAGGAAGCCCTCGATGCCGTGCGAAACGGGGCGGACTGCCTCGGCGTCGGCGCGATGTTCTCAACCTCGACGAAAACCGATGTGGATGTGCTTCCGAAGGAGACGCTCAAGGCAATTTGCGACGCGGTTGATGTTCCCGTGGTTGCCATCGGCGGCATCAACAAAGGCAACATGCGCGAGCTTGCGGGAACGGGCGTGGACGGATTTGCCCTCGTCAGCGCGATCTTCGGCGCGGATGACATCGAAGGGGCCTGCCGGGAACTTCGGCAGATCGCGGAGGAGACTGTGGGGGAGTAAGTGTGAGCCCGGCTTGCGCGGACGACTGACGGCCGCGCGATTCGCGGCAGAGCCGGGGACATAACCGAACAATGATATCACAGCGGCACACCGGGGGCACCACCTTGTGTCGCTTCGGAAAGCGCGGCGACGCGCGATCCGTGATAAAACAATGCTGAAGAAAAAAGGAGTGTGACACAATGAAGATGAAGACAGCATTGACCATTGCGGGCAGCGACTGCAGTGGAGGCGCCGGGATTCAGGCCGATCTGAAGACGATGACCATGAACGGTGTGTACGCGATGAGTGCGATTACCGCGCTGACCGCGCAGAACACGACCGGCGTTCGTTCAATCCGGGAGACTGACCCGGAATTCTTGGGAGAGCAGATTGACATGATCTTCGAGGATATCCGCCCGGATGCGGTGAAGATCGGCATGGTCTCCTCGACGGAGCTGATCCGCGTGATCGCGGCGAAACTTCGTGAGTACAAGGCGGAAAATGTCGTCGTCGACCCCGTGATGGTGGCGACCTCCGGCTCGGTTTTGCTCAAGAGCGATGCCGTGGAGACGCTGACGAAGGAGCTTCTTCCGCTCGCGACCGTGACGACGCCGAACATCCCCGAGGGCGAGATCCTCTCCGGGATGAAGATCGTGACGGCCGACGACATGGAGAAGGCAGCGAAGCTGATCGGCGACACATATCACTGCGCGGTCCTCATGAAGGGCGGCCACAAGATCAACGATGCGAATGACCTGCTGTACGCGGACGGGACGATGACCTGGTTCAACGGCAAGCGCATCGACAACCCGAACACGCACGGCACGGGATGCACGCTCTCGAGCGCGATCGCGGCCAATCTGGCCAAGGGATTTGCGCTTCCTGAAGCGGTGAAGCGTGCGAAGGCATACATCTCCGACGCTCTTTCGGCGATGCTCGATCTGGGACAGGGATCCGGCCCGATGGCGCACGGATTTGCCCTGACCGGTGAATACGCGAAGGAGGCGGAGTGATGAGTGAGAAACGTACTTCCGTCTTTGAGAACGGATTGATCTGGTTCGGAGCGGCGGTCTCCATTGCGGAGATCCTGACCGGAACGTATTTTGCGCCTCTTGGCTTTACAAAGGGCCTGCTGGCGATCCTGATCGGCCATGTGATCGGCTGCATCATGCTGTTCCTCGCCGGTCTGATCGGCGGCAAGGTTCGCGAGAGTTCGATGGAGATCGCGAAAATGAGCTTTGGCTCGAAGGGCGGACTCCTCTTCTCCATCCTCAACATCGTTCAGCTTGTCGGCTGGACGGCGATCATGATCTACGACGGCGCGGGCGCTGCCGGCGGGATCTGGGGCGAGAAGATCAAGTGGGTGTGGTGCCTTGTGATCGGCGGCCTGATCGTGCTGTGGATCTTCATCGGTATCAAGAACCTCGGTAAGGTGAACACGGTCGCGATGTCGGCGCTGTTCATCCTGACCGTGATCCTGAGCTTCGTCATCTTCGGCGACGGCATTATCCACGAGGTTACCGACGATGCCATGACCTTCGGCGCGGCGGTGGAGCTGTCGGTTGCGATGCCTCTGTCGTGGCTTCCGCTGATTAGCGATTATACGCGCGACGCGGAGAAACCGGTCAAGGCGACGGCGGTCAGCGCGATCGTCTACGGCATTATCAGCTGCTGGATGTACGTGATCGGCATGGGCTCCTCCATCTTCACGGCGGAGTCGGACATTGCGCAGATCGTGGTGAAGGCCGGACTTGGTGTTGTCGGACTTCTGATCATCGTATTTTCCACGGTGACGACGACGTTCCTTGACGCGTACTCGGCCGGTGTCTCGAGCGAGTCCGTTTCGAAGAAACTGAACTGCCGGTGGGTCGGCATCGGCGTGACCGTGATCGGCACGGTCGGCGCGATCCTGTTCCCGATGGACGACATCACGGATTTCCTGTACTTTATCGGCTCTGTATTTGCGCCGATGATCGCGGTGCAGATCGCGGATTTCTTCATCCTCAAACGCGACAGAACGAAAAAGTCGTTCGACTGGCGCAACCTGATCATCTGGGTAATCGGTTTCGTCGTGTACCGCCTCCTGATGCGCGTCGATATTCCGGTCGGCAACACGCTTCCGGACATGCTGATCACGATGGCACTGTGCGTGGTGTCGGGACTGGTGATCGGGAAAAAGAGCGAGGAGAAAGCAGACTGATTTTTTTCGGAAAATCAGATAGCCTGAAACCGTCGTACAGAATTTGCGAACGATAAGAAAAACCGTGTCAGCGACCCGTGTCGGTCGCCGATGCGGTTTTTTTGATGAGGCACGGTGTTGTATGGCTGTTCGGGAATCCAAACGAAAAACGAGCGAAAACGCGGAAAACGCAGGATTGTTACGGCAGTTCAAATATGGTACAATATCAGAAATAGTCATGCGGTTCGATGGGGGGTGGATTTTTATGGAAAGTGCGCAGTCCGGAAAGAAGGGGAAGTATGTGGTCCTCGGCATATGTGCGTTGATGATCGTGATTTGGGGAGTGCTGATCGCTTTTGTATTTAGGGGTTCGAACGAGAAAGAAAACGGATCAATCTGGGTTTTGAAAGAGAAACAGCAAACAAGATATGAGAATCATTTCTCAGAGAAAGAAGGCGGAATTGTAAAGCAGTACGGGACGTGTGAATATAAGTACGAATACGACTCGAACGGAAGATTGACGAAAGAGTCGTATTATTCGGGCACCAGGCTTGAATGGACTTACGATCTGGAATACTACTACGACGGGGAAACCCCGGTTACGCGTGTGACCATGACGGATTATGATTACAGAAGAACTTCTACGGAGCCTGAAATTCGTGAGCGAAAGGAGCATGAGTATGATCCGGCCGGAAAGATCCGAAGTCATGCGAAATACTGGGATAACGAGTCTCAGTCGTATGCCGTACGGACATTTTATGATACCGACAGGCATGAGACCGGATCGATCAGTTACGATCAAGACGGAAATATTGATGGAAAAACAAGATATCATCGCGACGTGAACGGTTATGAAATCTCATGCGAGACATGGACGCCGGAGGACGACGAATGGACGCCGGTGCAGACAAGGAAGAGCGAGTGCGATTCGGAGGGAAGAGTTCGAAAGCAATATGAATTCCGTAAGGACGAATGGTGGCTGACCCGGGAGGTCAAGTATTACGATGACGGGACATGGATGCAAACGGATTATAGGCAGTATCCTGACAAACAGGATAAAAGCAAACAAAATACATATGTGTGGCTTTCTTATCGGTTCGATGCGAAAGGAAGATATCGCGAAGTTATAGAGTATAATTATCGGTCAAAGGATGAGCCTTTTGTCAATCGGAGGTACACCTACGAGTACGCTAACGACGGATACACCGAGAGAGTGGAGTATGACAGTGGTTCCGTATATATCAAAATATACGACCGGGACGACCGTCTGATCAGCGCAAACGGCACCGATGCAAAAGGAGAAGTCATCTACGTCGAACAGAATATTTACGGTGAGGACGGGCGCATTTTGAAGGAGCGTTCGTCGAAAGACGGCGTTGAGTTTACGGAGACGATATACCGGTACGATCAACAGGGCAATTTGATATTCTATGGATCTGCATCGGATGAGAGCGATGGAACGTATTATGAGTACGATCCGTATGGCAATCTGCTCCGCGAGTGGTTGGCATCGGATGAGGAAGAAGGTACAAGCTATCAGTATGAAGAGATCCGGTTGACGAAGGAACAGCGGGAGGAGAACAAAAAGTTCTATACGGCGGATCCGATGGAGATGGACCGAATCATAGCATACAGATAGAATGCAGAGGAAATCAGGGGAAATACGTGAGACTATGGAAATAAAGTATGAAGGGAACAATGCCGGACTTCGGCTGTCCGATCTTACCCGATTCGGCGAGGTTGTCATCCAGTGCCACGACAATCCGGATGCCGACGCTCTGGCGAGCGGGTTTGCGCTGCGTTGGTACCTTGGGCGCAAGGGTGTTCCGGCCAGATTTGTCTACGGCGGGGAGAACCGGATCACCAAGAGCAATCTGATTTTGATGAACGAGAATCTCGGGATCAACTGTGAACACGTCGACAGCCTTGAGATGCCGGAGTTGCTGGTCACGGTGGACTGCCAGTACGGCGAGAGCAACGTGACTTTATTTTCCGCGAAAAATGTGGCCGTCATCGACCATCACCAGATTTCCGCGGACATACCGGCGTTGAGCGAGGTCAGGAGCAACTACGGCTCGTGTTCGACCGTCCTGTACGAGATGCTGCGGGCGGAGGGCATCGACATCAACGAGGACAAAAACGTTGCTACGGCGCTGTATTACGGGCTGATGACGGACACGGGGGATTTTACGGAGATCTCGCATCCGAGCGACCGCGACCTTCGCGACATCGCGGCATTTAACAAGGCGCTGATCACGCTCTTCCGCAATTCCAATCTCTCCATCGACGAGCTGCGCATCGCCGGGGATGCTTTGAAAAATACAACCGTGGACGAGAAGCGCTGCTACGGGATCGTCGAGGCGGGAATGTGTGACTCCAACATCCTGGGGCTCATCAGCGATATGTTTCTGGAGGTGGACGGCGTCCACAGCTGTGTCGTCTACAACATTCTTCCGTCGGGCATTAAATACTCCGTGCGCAGCTGCGTGAAGGAGGTCAGAGCCAGCGAGCTGGCTGCCTTCCTCGCCGAGAATCTCGGGGGAGGCGGCGGACACCTGGTAAAAGCAGGCGGTTTCCTGAAGAAGGATCTGATCGTGAAGGCCGGTGTGCGCTACGAGAAGGAGGAAATCAGCCGGTTCATCGCGGCAAGAATGAACGAATACTTTGATTCTTCGGAGATCCTGTACGCGGGAGAGTACCGGCAGGATCTTTCGGAGTTTGCATTTTACCGCAAGAAGGCGATACACGCAGGCTTTGTGCGGGTTGCGGATTTTGCGGGGCCCGGCAGGGAAGTCGCGATCCGGACGCTGGAGGGCGACATCGACGTGACTACCGCGGAGGATACGTACATCATTCTCAACATTAACGGGGAAATCTATCCGATCAGCCGGAGCAAGTTCGAGAGTTTCTACCGCGTCACCGACGAGCCTTACGTATATCCGGGCGAGTATCCGCCCAACATCATTGACAACGCGACCGGCGAGCGTCTTCCGCTGCTGCCGTTTGCCGGGAGTTGCATCGCGACCGGCGGGGAAGGCATTTTCGCGAAGGAGATCACCGGCAGGGTGAAGGTCTTCACCGAGTGGGACCCCGACAAATACTACCTCGGCAGGAAGGGGGATTACTTCGTTGTGCGCGCGGATGACCCCTCGGATTTCTATGTCATCGAGGGCGGCATTTTCGCGAAGACGTATGAGAAGTGTGAGGTTTAACACGGATTTAACATAACGATAACGGTCTCTTCACGTTTCCCTGATACACTGCGGATGTGTAATATAAGGAGACGAAAGAATGAGTACAGCGCGTATGATGACACTATTGGCAACGACTGCCGCGGGCAACGGGATGAGCATGATGAACATCGCCGAGCTCGTTGGTGGTCTTGTTTTTTTTATGTTCGGCATGCGGGTCATGTCGCAGGCACTTGAGAAAATGGCCGGCGGCCGGCTGGAGCGTATGCTCAAGCAGACGTCCGCCAACCCGATCGTGAGCGTGGCGCTCGGCGCGGGCATCACGATCGCGATGCAGTCGTCCTCGGCGACGACCGTCATGCTGGTCGGTCTCGTCAACTCCGGCATCATGCAGTTCGGGCAGACGCTCGCGGTAATTTTCGGCGCGAACATCGGAACGACATTTACCGGATGGCTGCTGACCCTCGGCTCGATCTCGTCGGGCACCTGGTGGCTGACACTGCTGAAGCCTGAATTTTTCTCGCCGTTCCTGGCTCTCGTCGGCATCGGTTTTCTGATGTTCTCCAAGCGCGACAAATATAAGAGTATCGGAACCGTGTTCGTCGGTTTCGCCATCCTGATGAACGGTATGAGCATGATGTCGCAGGCCGTGAGCCCGCTGCGTGACGTGCCTGAGTTCCGCGAGCTGATGACGAAGTTCAACAATCCGATCTTCGGTGTGCTGATGGGTCTGCTGATCACGGCCGTGATCCAGTCCTCCGCGGCGACCATCGGTATTCTGATCGCAATCTCCGAGGGCGGTATTCTCACGTTTGCGATGGCCATCCCGATCATCATGGGCCTGAACATCGGTACCTGCGCGACGTCCCTCATTTCCTGCATCGGCACGAACTATAAGGCCAAGCGCGTGGCGACCGTTCACGTGATGATCAAGATCCTCGGAACCGCCATCTGGCTGACCGTGTTCTGCCTGCTGCAGGCAATCAAGCCGCCGGCATTTCTCGAGAACGCGATCGGCAGTGTCGGCATCGCCATCGTGCATACGGCGTTCAACCTGCTGACCACGATCGTGCTGCTGCCGTTTTCCGGAGCGCTCACGCGCATGACGGAGCGCATCATCAAGCAGCCGAAGGAAGAGTCCGAGATGCAGCAGAACCTGAGTTTCCTCGACGTCCGTGTCCTTCGTTCCCCGTCCGTTGCCGTCGCCGAGTGTAACAACCTGACGAAGAAGATGGCGGAGCTCGCCTGCCAGAACCTCTACGACGCGATGAGCCTTTTCGACAATTACTCCGAGGCGCGTGTGGCCGAAGTTCTCCGCGTGGAAAATGAGCTCGACATGTACGAGGACAAGCTGGGCAGCTACCTTGTGAACCTTTCCTCGAAGACGGTCTCGGACCACGATGGACGCATCATCTCGAAAATGCTGCACACGATCGGTGATTTCGAGCGGCTGGGTGACCACGCGGTCAACCTTTACAAGGCCGCGGAGGAGATCCGCGAGAAGCGCCTCGGTTTCACGGCTGAGGCAACGAAAGAGCTTCGCGTCCTCACGAACGCCATCGATGAGATCCTTGCGATGACGACCGAGTGCTACACAAAGGACGACATGGAGTATGCGTTCCGCGTCGAGCCGCTGGAGCAGGTCATCGACAAACTCACCGGCACGATCAAGACAAACCACATCACGCGTCTGCAGCGCGGTGGCTGTTCCATCGAGATGGGCTTCATTCTCTCGGACATCCTCAACAACTACGAGCGTATCTCCGACCACTGCAGCAACATCGCCGTTGCGGTCATCGAGGTTGAGCGAGGTGGATTTGACACGCACGAGTACCTGAGCGGCATCAAGTTCGGCAACATGGAATTCAATCAGATTTATGACACGTTCGACAAGAAGTATTCGCTGGAGTGATCCGGTGGGGGGAATTATGGAAAGAGAGTTTTTATTTGAGACGAAGAAACCGCGGTTGTTCAATATGTTTGCGATGATTTTTCTGTTCGGCATGCTGCTTCTCCTTTTGGCTACGGCATCTTTTCAGTACTTCTCGGGGATGTACCGCAGGGGCAAGGAGGAAAATCTGGAGCTTGCCGAAAAATGGAGCGGTGAAAGCTATTATTTTCTTTTTGATCCGGGAGCGCAGTTTGAGCGGATTGCCAAGCAGTACGAAGAGAAAGAGAGGTCGTGTTATTATCTCGCTGTCTTGTCTGCCGGCGGAGCGTTGATTGCTTTGGTGTGCTCTTTTCTGCCGATGATCATCTATGCGGTGATCCGGCTGTCTGGGAAGAAATACTCCGCCGAGATTGTACAGGATTCGTACATCAGCGGAGACTTGCCCTTCCGTAACGGGGGAGTGGAGTTTCCACTGAGCATGCGGGCGTATATTGACGGCGAGGAAATGACGGTCTATGCCTTGCGGCGGAAGACCCGGTCCTCCGCGGAGCGCAAGGTCGGCACGACGGTTCAGATCAGTAAGATCGGACCGCGTGTCGTGGTCTGCGACTGACGATCGGGAACGGGATAAAAAACGCGGGCACGGGGAGGGTTCCCTGTGCCCGCGCACTTGATTTTTCGAAGGTTTTAGGCTATACTCCAAGACATGCCGGGACGTTCCGCTGACAGGCGGTCCGGCGCAAAGACGGAAGAATACGGGGGGACAGTTATGGAACCGATCCACAGCATTGATGCAGAGGATGATCCTTTCGCATACCGATTTGACACGCAGATGTTGATTGACCGCCGGGACAGGGATCTCGACGAGGATGAGATCGCGGAGTACATCACTACGCACATTGAGGGCAACTCGCTGATCGCGGTCGGCGATGAAGATCTGATCAAGGTTCATTTTCATACAAATGAGCCGTGGAAATTGCTGGAATACTTAAACTCCGTCGGCGAGATCTACGATATCGTCGTGGAGGATATGATCCGCCAGTCGAACGGATTGAAGGGTTGATTCCTACAGGTGAACGAAATATGATCTTCGACACACATGCACATTACGACGACGATTGGTTTGACGAGGACCGGGAAGCGCTGCTTCGCGGTCTTTCTTCACGCGGAGTCGGAACGGTGGTCAATGTCGGCGCGTCCATGCGGGGCTCGAGGGAGTCGGTTGCGCTCGCGGCGGAGTGGCCGTTTGTGTATGCAGCCGTCGGGGTGCATCCGGATCATGCGCCGCAGATGACGGAGGCGGACATCGATGAACTGCGCACTCTTGCGGCAAATGAGAAGGTTGTCGCCATCGGCGAGATCGGCTTCGACTACGGCCATGAGGACGAGCTGACCGAGGAGGAGCGGACGGAGCAGCGAAAGGCTCAGGAACACTGGTTCCGAAGGCAACTTGAGTTGGCGGCGGAGCTCTCGCTCCCGGTGATAATCCACTCGCGAGGGGCGGAGGGCGATACGCTGGCGGTGATGAAGGAGTATGCGGATAAGGTGAAAGGCGGCATCATCCACTGCTTCAGCGGTTCGCCGGAGACGGCGGAAGCGTACCGCAAGCTCGGCTTCCACATCGGTGTCGGCGGCGTGATCACCTTCAAGAATGCGAGACGTCTCCCGGATGTGGTGGCAGCGGCGCCGCTTTCACAGATCGTGCTGGAGACCGATGCGCCGTACATGGCGCCTGTGCCGTACCGCGGAAAGCGCAACGATTCCGGGTATCTGCCGCAGGTTGTCGCGAAGATCGCGGAGATCAAGGGCGTTTCGGAGGAAGAGGTGGTCCGCATCACGGAGGAAAATGCGAGACAGCTGTTTTCTTTGCCGGGATCTGATCGTTGACAGCCTCTGACGAAAGAGTCGGACCGCGCTGCTTCGATCAAGCCGGCTTGTGGAGGAGCAGGATGGAGAAGGAAGAGAGGAAAAAAGGAAAGCTTAGCCTGTACGCGAAGGTACTGCTCGTCATCGCAGCGGTGTGGGTGGTTTTCTTTGCGCTGAGTTTTGTCAGCAGTTTCGATGACTGGTACGTAAACGACGTGTTCCCGGTGATCCACGGCGTGGTTGCGAGGGCGTTCGATGTCTTTCCGTTCGCTGCAGGGGAGATGATCATGTATGCCGCCGCGATGTTCGGACTGTTGACGGTTGCCCTGTCGCTGATGTTCGGAGTGATCGCTCTGTTTCAGCATTTCCGCGGAAAACCGCAGCGGGATAACCGTTTTTATCGGAATTACATGAAAGTGATCCTCGTGGTCGTGGTCTGGTTCCTGTGGACGTACCTGTTCCACTGGTGGATCCCGTACAACGGCCATGTGATGGGCGAGGAGACGGAGCGTCGGGGGTACACGATCGAGGAATACCGCTATGTGAAGAATCTGATCGGAGAGCGGTTTCGCGACGCGCAGAAGGCGCTTCCGCGTGATGCGGACGGCCGGATCATTTACCCGGACAAGGAGACGGCATATCAGTCCGTCATTCAGTCCATGAGGAATCTGTCGGAGCGCTACCCCAGACTGAAGGGGTTCTACGGATGCCCGAAAGCGGCGAAATGTTCGGATGTGCTGGACTGGATGGGGATCGGCGGATACACCTACCCCTACACGATGGAGATCACGTACAACAAGTACGTCGACAATCTCTACTGGTACACGCTGATCGCGCACGAGACGGCGCACTACAAAGGATTTTACAAGGAAAATGAAGGCGAGCACATGGGGATGCTGGCGTGTATCCTCGCGGAGGATCCGATCATGATCTACTCCGGCTGCGACAGTGCCTACTTCCGGCTTCTGAACGATCTCGCCGCCGCGCTTGAAGAGGAGTACGGTCGGGAGGAAGGACAGAGGCTCTATGCGCAATACCTGAGCGAGGACGTGGATAAAGGACCGGACTGGGAGCAGCTGTATCTGGACGAAACGGATGCGGTGAAGGTGGCACAGGAGGAATACGCCGCGGACGAGCACCCTCTTCAGGAGTACTCGGAGACGGCCGCGGATGTGGCGGAGACCGGCTGGGAGACGCAGGAATCGCTGGAACAGGGCAACTATTATGACGACAGCACCCGGCTGATCATGGAGTATTTCCTCGGGGAAAGAAACAAAGATCAGTGAACGGGGTTCAGAGGAGAATGCGATGGCGTATCTGAGTGATCCGAAGGAGACAATCGCAATACTGCAGAAGTATCATTTTACGTTTCAGAAGAAGTTCGGGCAGAATTTTCTGATCGACGCGCATGTGATCGACAAGATCACGGACGCGGCCGGCGTGACAAAGGAAGATGTCGTGCTGGAGATCGGGCCGGGCATCGGGACGATGACGCAGGTGCTGTGCGAGCGGGCGAAGGAAGTCATTGCCGTGGAGATCGACAGGAATCTCGTGCCGATCCTTCGGGAGGACACGTGCCGGGATTACGACAATCTCACGATCATCAACGATGATATTCTGAAGACGGACATCGATGCGCTCGTGCGGGAGCGCGGAGGACGGCCGATCAAGGTGGTCGCGAATCTTCCGTATTATATCACGACGCCGATCGTGATGGGGCTTCTGGAGAAGCATATTCCCGTACAGAACATCACCGTCATGGTACAACGCGAGGTCGCGGAGCGCATGCAGGCGGGGCCCGGCAGCAAGGACTACGGCGCGCTGTCGCTCGCGGTGCAGTACTATGCAGAGACCTATATCGCGGCGTACGTGCCGCAGAACTGCTTTATGCCGCGCCCGAACGTGGGCTCGGCTGTCATCCGGCTGACTCTTCTGCCGACGCCTCCGGTTGCGGTGAAAGACGAGGCGACGCTCTTCGCGGTGATCCGCGCGGCATTTGCCCAGCGTCGGAAAATGCTCGTCAACAGCCTTGCGGGCAGTCAGGAGCTTACCTGCACGAAGGAACAGGCGGCGGAGGTGCTGGCGGAAGCGGGGCTTTCGGAAACCGTACGAGGGGAGGCTCTTACGCTGGCTCAGTTCGCGGAGATCGCCAACCGCATCGTGTAGAAAGCCTTCCCCGAAGAGGCCGACGGACAGCGGCCGGGGCCGGGGATCGCAGGTGACCGATCCCGTGAAGTGTTCACAGTATGGTCACATTTACGAAAAACTATTGATTTTTTTGCTGTTATGGGATATCATTACTCCGTGGGGTTGGTAAATGATATTTCCCTACAGTAACAAAGTAAAGAAAGAAAAGGAACAAATAACGGAGGAAACAGTAATGAAGAAATTGATCGCACTGCTTATGATCCTCTGCCTCACCGCAGCGCTTTGCGCAGGCTGCGGCTCCAAGGGAGGCGATGACGAGGATTCTAAGTCGAAGCTTGTTAAGGGCGACATGTTCGACATGCTCGAGGCAATGGGCAATACCACTTCCGGCACGTTCAAGGCGGATATCGCTATGGATTACGCCGGTGAGAGCGTGAACGGAACGATCCTTTGCAACATCGACGCGGAAAGCAAGTCCTGCAGTTTCGGTCTGAATGTTGCGTCCACTGTCAAAGGCAAGAATATCAACTTTGCACTGGATGAAATTTTCGCAGTAACCGACAACAACCTTTACCTGAACGTTAAGGGTATTGCGGAAGCAGTTTTGAAGCTGGCTGCGGAGAGCGGCGAAAAGAGCCTGGATCTGGATACTTCCAAGCTCGGCTGGCTTAAGTTCCCGCTTCCGGATGACATGCCGAACTACAACGACAAGCTCCAGAAGAACTATGTAGGCAAGTTTGTCAGCCTGTTCGAGAACATGCTGAAGAACTCGAAGATCGAGGGCAAGGACGGCGATTACTCGGCAGTCCTTAAGACGAAGGAAGACTTTGCGCAGGTTGTGACCGCGCTCCGCGACTTTATCAAGAGCGATCTTGAGTCGCTGATCAAGGCTTCCACAGATTCACTCGACGATTGGAATATCGACCTTGAGAAGTATGTTGAGAAGATCGTTTCGACCTACAAGAGCGACGTGCTTGAGATCGGTAAGGACTACGGTATTACCGAGGAGTACATCGACAAGATGGTCGAGAGCGTCAAGCAGATGAAGCTGAACGACCAGCTCGCAAAGTACAAGGAAGAGGCTAAGAAGGCAGCTTCCGAGGCTACCGGAAACAGCGAGAAGATCGATCAGGTTGTAAAAGCTCTGGATGAGACGATCGAGAAGATCAAGGCTTTCGACAAAGAGGTCCCGCTTGAGACGAAGATCCGCGTTTCGGCTGATGACGAGAAGTACACGGCTGAGTTTAAGCTGACTGCTACGAGCGAAGTTACGACCGTAACGCCTGATAACCAGGAAGGCACGAAGAAAGCGCAGACAGTCAATGCTTCTGTTGTGCTGAGCGTTAAGCCGGGCAACCCCGGTGTCAAGGCACCTGAAGGAACCATGACGGTTAAGCAGCTCTACGATGTTGCTGAGCCCATGCTCGGTATGATCCTCAAGCCGAACCCGAAGCCTACGGACGGTCCCGAGCCGACCGTTATTGTTCAGCCTACCGCAACTCCTACTCCGGAGCCTACCCCGGAGCCTACTGCGACTCCTACTGCTGAGCCTACCGCAGAACCTACTGCTGAGCCTACTGCAGAGCCTACCGCAGAGCCTACCGCAGAGCCTACTGCAGAGCCTACTGCTGAGCCTACCGCAGAGCCTACTCCTGGGCCCACGGGCGCGCCGGAAGTGGATGTAAAGAGCACTCTGGAAAACGGCAAGGCAACCATCACGCTGAATACCGGCCGCGAGCTTACGTTTGATCTCGACGGCAACTGGACGGTGTATTCGGATACTGCCGGTACGCTGACGGTTATGGAGGGATACAATGCACTTTCCATCACGACGATGGATGTTAAGGGACTTCCGGCAGATGAACTTGCCGAGGTGATGGCTGAGTTCGAGGAATATGAGAAGCTCGGTACATACAACGGCTGGGATATTTATTCCGTGGAAGGCGTGGCGATGCTTGTCCGTGAGGAAGACGGCGCGTATATGCTTGCCTTTACGCTCGGTGATCTGGACACCAGCAAGGCCGCTGTGGACAAGATTTCCAACATTGCGGTCAAGTAATTTGTGATCCTACGGACTTGCGGATGACGAGAATTTTCCGGCATCCGTTGGTACGAAAATAAAGTGACAACGAGGGAGCGACGGTTTTGATATGATCCCCCTGAGGTAGACACGGTAAATACCAAAATCTACCTAAGGGG
>CAMKRZ010000005.1 GCA_946415315.1 uncultured Lachnoclostridium sp.
GAGAGCATCTGCCTTACAAGCAGAGGGTCACAGGTTCGAGCCCTGTAGGCCCCATACGGATGGGTTCCCGAGTGGCCAAAGGGGGCAGACTGTAAATCTGTTAGCGACGCTTTCGAAGGTTCGAATCCTTCCCCATCCATTTGCCGCGGGGTAGAGCAGTCTGGAAGCTCGTCGGGCTCATAACCCGGAGGTCGCTGGTTCAAATCCAGTCCCCGCAATCGTCCGAACCGTATGGTTCGGAGTTTTGTTTCCTTCCCGGATATTTGTTTAACGGATGCTGGGAGCAGGCGACAACCGAATACATACCATGCCCAGATAGCTCAGTTGGTAGAGCAGCGGACTGAAAATCCGCGTGTCACTGGTTCGATTCCGGTTCTGGGCATTTTTTCATATTCTAAGCGCAGAGCAGATTGCTCCGCAGCCGCATTTTCCGTGGAAAATGATGCCGAAGAATATGGAAATCCGAAAGGATGGAGCACTAGCTCAGTCGGTAGAGCACTTGACTTTTAATCAAGGTGTCGCGGGTTCGAATCCCGCGTGCTTCATACATGGGAGCCCCTGTGCGATTGTACAGGGGCTTTCACTATAGGAAAAATGTGTTATAATAAATGAAATATTGTGTTCCCATGGAAGTTGCATTTTTCATATGGTTGCACTGTTACGCAGAAAGGCAGGGGTTGTTGTGAAGCGGTTTCGAGTATTGACGGCAATTCTTCTTGTGTTGGCAATGGTCGTTTGTATGACGGCCGGCTGCGATTCGGAGAAGAACGCCGGTAAAAGCGATAAGATCCGGATTCGGATTATGACGATTGCGACGCCGGGAGACGGCTTTCACGACCCGTTCGTCAAGGCCATCGAGGATTATAACCGGACGCATTCCGACTGTGAAGTGGTCATGACGACCATTGAAAACCAGCTTTACAAGGAGAAAATCCAGATCTATATCGCGGGAAATGAGCTTCCGGATGTCTTCTACACCTGGGGCGGCGGTTTTTCGCAGGGTTTCGTGGAGAGCGGCAAAGTGCTGCCGATCGACCGCTACTATAATAAGTATGCGGACGAACTGCCGAAGGCGGCGCTGGTGAACTGCACCTATAACGATACGCTGTACGGAGTTACCTATGTGATGCCGGTGTCGCTGGCATTTTACAATAAACGGGCCTTTGAAAATGCCGGTGTTACGGTGCCCACCACCTACGATGATTTCCTGGTGTGTTGTCAGAAACTGAAGGATGCGGGGTATGTGCCCATCGGGAACAGCGTGAAGGACTCCTGGGTTCTCGCGATGCTCCATGACGGACTCACGCTGAAGTCTGTGGGACCGGAGCGGCTTGCAAAAGTTCTGACAGCGCAGGAGGGATCCTACAACAGCGAAGATTTCATCAAGGCTTCGGCGGCGGTGAAGACGATCATTGACAGAGGTTACATGAATCCAAACGCGGTGGAATTGACGAATGACCGATGCATCGCGAAACTTTACGACGGAACCGCGGCGATGTACATCACCGGATCCTGGCTCGCAGCAGGATTTTACGAGAAACTGGGCGGTGAGTACGTGAATGTCGACGATCCCGATGCATTTGACTGCTTCCCGCTGCCGGTGATCAACAGCGACAACGTGAAGATCACGGATTATATGGGCGGTGCGGCGGACACGCTGATGGTAGCAAGCACCACGAAGTACCCGGACAAAGCCGCTGAGGTGGCGTTTGAACTGGCGCGGAGCGTGTCCAAGTACGCATATCTGTCCGGCGCGGGCGTGCCTGCCTGGAAGGTCAACTATGACGATTCCGAAGTGCCGGCGCTGCCGAAGAAGGTAGCGAAGCTCGCCTCGGAGGCGACGTCATTCACGCTCTGGTTTGATACGCTTATGACGGCGGAAAATAAGAACGTTTATCTGGATCTTATTTGCGCCCTCTATAAGGGAACCATAACACCGGAGGAACTGTGCCGGCGGATGAGCATCCAGCTCGGAAAATGAGGATCTGACGATGAGTAACGACACATCTGACAATCGAAGGACTGAGCCGCAAAGCGACGCCGCAGACGCGCTTAGAAGCAACACCGGGGCAGGGTTTCGGAACAATGCGCTGGAGGCGGACAGTGTGAAGAAGGCCTCCGCGAAGCCAAAGCGCAGGCACGGGTTCAGTTCCCTGACGCTGAAGCAGAAGCTGCGGCGGCTGGTCACCGCAATCTCGATCCTGTATATCCTGTGTTTCGGCTTTTTGTTCGTATTCATTTATCAAAATCAGATCGTGGACAACGCGCGCAGGACGGTCACAACCGATCTGCAGACCATCGGAAAGACGATACAGACCCGGATCAACAACGTCAATGAGTTTATGCTGGCCATGACGGGCAACGAGATCGCGAAGGAGTATTTTACGAGCGAGAACGTACCGTCCAGCGATACGATGCTCAACGATAACACGATCGCGCGCATGATGGCGCCGTTTGACGAGGTTTCCTCGGTATTCCTGATCCGGTATGACTATCTTGACGGTGAGACCACGCCGGAGCCGTACAGCATGACGTCCGCGATCGTGCGTATCGACCGCGATGCGCTGCGCGCGAAAATGCAGAAGCTTGAGGAGAAGCGCGGCGGGTATGTCGTGTGGCTGAACGGCGACGGGATCGTGGTGCCGCAGAGAGGCTCTGTCATGTGCATGCTGCGAATCTTCTATGATGCGGATACGCAGCGGAAACTCGGAGTCATCTGTGCGACGTTCGAAGTGGCGCAGCTTGAAGGCGCGCTCGACAAATACGTCTGGGACAACCGCGAGTACATTTTCTACGACCATGAGGACAAAGCAATCTTTGTGACCGGTGAGGAGGAGACGATCCGCGGATACGATGCCATCTGTGAGCCGGATGGTTCGCTGGTGACGAGGGGGCTGATCCGGCGTGAGATCTATGCAACATACGAGATTCCCGACACCGGAATCCGGGTCGCCTGCATGGAACATTATCTGCTGTGGGACAATCTTACCTACAAGATGGTTCTGGTTCCCCTTGTCTCGGTGGTGCTGATGCTTCTTTCCCTGTTTGTGCTCGACCTGATGATCCGTCGATACATCACGCGTCCGATTCTCAAACTGTCCGAATCGATGCAGGCGGTGAAGAAGGGCTGGCTGCGGCGTGTATCGATGGAGACCAACGATGATGAGATCGGCATGCTCAAGGAAAATTACAACGAGATGCTGGTGGAGATGAACCGTCTGATCGAGGAGCTGCTCGACAAGGAAAAATCGGTTCGCAAGACGGAGATCAACATCCTGCAGCAGCAGATTAAGCCTCATTTTCTGTATAATACGATCGAGATGATCGCGAGCCTTGCGATCGACGATGAAACACCGCGCGAGCAGGTGTACGACGCGCTGGAGACGCTGGGCAGCTTCTACCGCCAGTTCCTCAGCAAGGGAAGCAACGAAGTTCCGCTTTCGACGGAGATTGAGATTGCCAAGAAGTATCTGAAACTGCAGAAACTGCGGTACGGAGATATATTTACCGATGAATACGAGATCGAGGATGACTGTCTTGACCGTCTGTTGCCGAAGCTGACAATTCAGCCGCTCATCGAGAACAGTCTTTACCACGGCATCCGCGCGAAGGGTGGCCACGGGTTGATCCGGCTGCGTGTTTTCAAGGAAAATGACCTCGTCTATATGGAATTGTACGATGACGGGCTCGGCATGAGCAGCGAGAAGATCGAGCAGATCATGACGGGGGGCGAGGGGCAGCATTTCGGTCTGCGAAGAACCATCGAACGGTTCTGCTATTTTGAGGAGCGGAACGACTGCTACAAGATTGAGAGCAAAGAAGGGGAATATACGAAGATTACGCTGGTTTTGCGGAACAAGTAACGCAGGGAAAGCCGCGGAGCAGCATTTTTCGGAAAATGAGAGGTGTCTATGTATCGGGTTATGATTATTGATGATGAGCCGGCGATCTACAAGGTGCTGTCGAAGACCATCGACTGGTCGGCGTACAACATGGAGATTGTCGGGACGGCGGCCAGCGGAATTGAGGCGATCAACACGATCGACGAGCTGCAGCCGGATGTCTGTTTTGTTGACGTGCAGATGCCGTTCATGGACGGGATTGAATTTTCCCGACTGGCCAAGGAGCGGTATCCGCAGCTTGCCATTGTGGTGCTCTCGGCGTACGACGAGTTTCAGTATGCCCGCGAGTTTATCGGCATCGGCGTGTTTGACTATCGCCTGAAACCGATCGAGAAGGCGGACATCAACGACACGCTCCGCCGTCTGTTTCTGTATCTCAACGAACAGCGGGAGGCGCGCGGCGAGGAGCCGGAAGTCCTGGAAAATGAGAGCGTCCTCGAGCAGGGGCATGTGTCCCGCGTGATCGAGAAGGTGCGCGAGTATATCCAGACGAGATACTTCGAGACGGACTTAAACCTTACCAAGGTGGCTAATGCGTTCGGGTTTAATCCCAGCTACCTTTCCCGCAAGTTCAAGAACGAAACAGGGGAGAGTTTTGTCGATTACCTCAACAAATGCCGCGTGGAGCACGCGAAGCGGGCGGCGCTCGCCGGCAAGCCGATGTACCAGATCGCGGCGGAGGTCGGCGTGCCGGATCCGAACTATTTCAGTCGATGCTTCAAGCGCTACACGGGGGTTGCATTTTCCACGTTTGTTGCAAGCGAAAAGAAAGAGTGATGCATTTCGGCGGAAACAGTGGCTCCCTCCCGCAGACTTTACTTTTGGGTGGTTTTTTGGTATAGTGTATAAGCGGTGCACTCTGAGGAATTGCGCCGGATATGATAAGGAGGAAATGAAATATGGGATTGTTTGATAAGAAGTTCTGTGATATTTGCGGGGAGAAAATCAGTTTTCTTGGAAATCATAAGCTGGAAGACGGCAATATGTGCGGTACCTGCAACAAGAAGATGTCCCCGTTCTTCAACGGCCGCAGAAAGACGACGGTCGAGGAGATGAAGCAGCACCTTGCGGAGCGCGAGCAGAACAGCGCGAAGCTGGCGTCGTTCGTTGTCGGCAGCCAGTTCGGTGACAGCCAGAAGATCTATATCGACGCGGCCGGCCAGAACTTTATGGTGACGTACTCTGCACCCGGCAATTTTGCAAAAGAAAACCCGGACATTCTTCCGATCACGGCGATCACGTCCTGCAATACGGACATCAAGGAAAACCGCGAGGAAGAGTACACGAAGGATGCGAACGGCAACCGCGTGAGCTACAATCCGCCGAGATATCGCTATTTTTATGACTTCAAGATCACGATCACGCTGAACTGGCGCTGGTTTAACGAGATCACGGTCAAGCTCAATTCCTCGAAGGTTGAGGGCATGAATTCCGCTCACTACCACAACTATGAGATGGTTCTGGCACAGGCAAGAGCAGCACTGCTCGGACAGCCGGCTGCGCCCGTCACCGCTTTCAACGGCGGCAATTACGGCGGTAACTACGCGAACAACCAGGGCGGTTTCGTGCAGCAGTTCGTGGATACGGTTGCGGCAGGTGCAGCAGGCGGCGCAGTAGTGAACGGCGCGTACGGCAACGACACGGCTTACAAGACGCAGAACGCGCCTTACGGCGCACCGAACCAGCCGATCAATGCGCAGAACGCGCTTTACGGCGCACCGAACCAGCCGATCAATGCGCAGAACGCGCCGCAGACTGAGGCTGCGCAGGCTGCAACCTGGATCTGCCCGGGCTGCGGGACAAGCAATACTGCCAGATTCTGCGGCAATTGCGGACAGCAGAAGCCTGTAACCGTGAAGTTCTGCGGAAACTGCGGATGGAAAGCAGAGGGGGACAACATCGCTCCGTTCTGCCCGCAGTGCGGCACGAGACTGTGATCGGAATGATAGTTCGTCCGTGATCGGACGTGTATTATTTGAACCCGAAGATCGAAATGATGCTTCTATGAAGCAAGACGGCAGGATGCCGTGACCGGGGTTGCCCCGGTAATGCAGGAATTTGTGTGGAGGATCATCCCCCGGGGATGAGAAAAGAACGATATTGTGGCGGCGCCCGTACCGGGCGCCGCAGCATAGCGGACAACTATGCGTCGGCAGGGGTACTCTTTCGGAAGAAGCCCCGCATTTTCAGGCGAAAAGCATGACGCATATCGCTATGCCTGAATGGGAGGAATTATGACGTATAAGAAAGTGAGAGCGGGAATATCGGCGATACTGCTGTATGCACAGCTGCTGCTGTTTTTTTTCGTCGTCGATGTCTCGATCGTTAAGGATTCTGCGATATCTTCGCTGAAGGCGATAACGCTTCCGCTGGCATTGCAGGAGATTGCGCTGCTGATGATCCTGACGGCGGCGGTCTTCATCGGATACTATGTGTTTCCGATGGCAAAATGGCGAAAAATCTATATTTGTTCAATCGGTGCGATCGAAATCTTCTTCTGGCTGTGTTCGGTCGTGACAATGGGAATCAAAAAGGTTCTCGGTGTAACCGAAATTCTCTTTATGATCCTCATGTGTGTTCTGATCGCTGCCGGTTGCGCTGCTGCTGTTTTTCTTTCTCCGAAGAAGGAGAAGGGCCGCTGGACGATGCTTCGTGTCGCGGAATCGCTGTGTACGGCGAGCATGTTCGGCTCCGCGGTGATCGTGGTTATGCGATATCGCAACGAGCTGATCACGACATGGATCGTCATCTTGATGTTTGGCCTTTGTGCGGTCAGCATGCTTCTGTTCTGGTGGTTCTCCGACAGGATTAACCACGTGGCATCACTTGTATTGATCCTCGGGCATGCGATTGCGTTTATCGTTTGTTTTTCGACACTCTGCCGCAAACCGGAGCTCGAGGAGCTTTTCAGCATGGCATATACGATGCTCCGCGGCAAGGAACCGACGCATTTTCTGACAGGACTGGCGCTTTTGCTGGTATTCCTGCTGGCCGGAACGATCCTGCTGCATTTTCTGAAGAATCTGCAGATCGTCGGAAAATATGTTTCCATCATCCTGTCCTGTATCCTGATGCTGATCGTGCTCAGCGTAGGCAGCATCCAGCGATCGACATCCGACGTGATGGGTGTTAAGGCCGAAGACGTGACCAAGTACGAGGAGTACTGGCTTTGCGTGATGAAGGATGATCCTGCGCAGAAGGGCTCGGAAATTGCAGGCTACAAGGTAGGTTACTCGTCGAACGGGTTTGATAATTCGATGAACCGGGCGCTTGAGGCGCTACAGAAAGCCACCGGCACCGACATTGAGCTGGTGGAATACGTGTATCTCTGGGAAATGGCGGACGCGCTGTACAGCGATGAAGTGCAGGCTGTTTTCTGCGGAAGCATGTATGCGGAATCGCAGGGTCTGATCGAAGCCGGACAGGAAGTGGATGAATCGGGACACGTATTTTCCCAGGACACGCGGGTGATCGAGGTTATTCAGATCGAATATGTCGAAGAGGAACAGAAGCTTCCGGAAGATGATCCTTGGGAGATTGACCCGTGGGAGGAGGATCCTACTCCGACGCCGACGCTTCCTCCGGGAGTGTCTCCGACGCCGACCCCGACATTGCCTCCGGGAGTGTCTCCTACCCCGACGCCGACACCTCGTTCCGGATCGCCGACTCCGAAGCCGACAAAGGGACCGACCCCGACCGTTATGCCGAAAGAGCCGAGAAAGGACAATTCCGGTAAGGATCTGACGTCCGAACCGTTCATCGTTTATGTCAGCGGTATCGACCGGTACGGTGCGGTTACGGTGCGAAGCCGAAGCGACGTCAACCTGATCATGGCGGTCAATCCGAACACGAAGAAGATCACCATTGTTACGACACCACGTGATGCGTATGTTCACATTCCGGGAATCACGACAAAACAGCGCGACAAGCTGACGCATGCAGGATTGTACGGTCCGGATTATTCGATGGCGACGCTCGAAAACCTGTATGGCATCGAGATTGATTTCTACGTGCGACTGAATTTTACGAGCATGATCAAGATCATCAATCTGCTCGGCGGAGTGGATGCCGAGGCGCTGTATGATTTTACGACGCACAACGGATTGTACACGTTCCGGAAGGGACTGAACCATCTGGACGGAACGACCGCGCTTGCCTTTGCAAGAGAGCGTAAGGGTGTAACCGGTGGGGACGTGACCCGCGGTAAGCATCAGATGGAAGTTCTCAAGGGAATCATCAACAAGCTGTCCACGGCGTCGGTAATCTCCAATTACCAGTCGCTGATCAACAGCATCACCGGCTGTACGCAGACGGATATCACGCTTTCACAGCTGGTATCGCTCGCGAAAATGCAGTTGTCGGATGAGGCAAAATGGTCTGTGAGCAGTTACGCGACGTCCGGTGACGCCAGCTACCAGTACTGCTACAGTTACAAGGGAAAGAAACTGTGGGTATCGCTGTTGAAGCAGGAGTCGATTAACAAGGCGTCCGAGCTTCTGAAGAGTACTCTGAAGTAACGGATGAACCGAAGAAGGTGCGCGGCGTAAGCTGTTGTATCAAGGAAAATGTGCGGCGCAGGAAGAAACCTGCGCCGCATTTTGCAAATACGGGCAGGACGGACACCCTTCGGGAGCCGTCCTGAGAAGTGTAAAGGCCTCTTGCAGGCAGACCGTCTGCGGAAGGGGATCGGAAAGGAGGCAGACAGATGCGGTTGCGAAAACGAATACTGGTTTCGATCATTCTGTGCCTGTTGCTTCCGCTGCTTCTGATCGCGGTTGTGGTATGGCTGATCCTGCATTTTCAGGTGCAGTTGTTGTCAGTTTCGTACAACATGAACACCGACATGATTGAGATCATTCAGAATTCGCCGTCCCTGTTCGAGGGCCTTGTGAAGGACGATTTTAACGAACTTCTCACGACAGTGCGGACGAATCCGGGGCAATTGGATGACGCGGCATGGGTGGAGAGCCGCAACGCGGAGCTGAAGGACAAGTTTTCGTTCCTGTGCATCCGCAAGAACGGCGAGGTCGTCTACGTCGGCGATCCGGAATTTTACGAGACCGTGTCGGGACGTCTTCCGGAATACCGCGGAGGAGAGACGGAAGCAGAGAAGAGCATGTTCCTGGAGGGCGAGTCCCACGCGCTGATCCGGCAGATCGACTACCGCGCGGGTGACGGCAGTGATGCGACGATCTTTCTGATCACGGACATCAACCATCTGCTCCCGCAGTGGAAGAGGACTCTCGTCGAGGCGCTGATCGCGCTGTTCATCGCTCTTGTGATCACGACGGTCATCGTGGTTACGTGGCTTTATCGAAGCATCGTGCGGCCGCTCACGGAACTGAGCCGCGCGGCTAACCGGATCAGTGAAGGCAATTTGGACGGGGAGGTCAAGGTCGGCAAGAAGGACGAGATCGGACAGCTGCAGCAGGATTTCGAGTCGATGAGACTGCATTTGAAGCAGCTGTCGGAACAGCAGATCCGGTATCAGCAGGAATCGCGGGAAATGATCGCCAATATCAGCCATGACATGAAGACGCCTCTCACGGCGATCAAGGGCTATTCGGAGGGGCTTCTCGACGGGGTTGCGGACACGCCTGACAAGCAGGACCGTTATTTCCGCACGATCTACAGCAAGGCCGCCGACATGGAACGCATGGTGGACGAGCTGGGATTCTATGCGAAGATTGAACAAAACGCGATGACCTATGATTTTCGGGAGTTGCCGATCCGGGAGTTCCTGGCGGATTGCATAGCCGAGCTGAGCCTCGATCTGGAGACACAGGGAATCGAGTTTTGCTATGAAGAACACTGTGAAGCGAACGCGGCGGCGTTGTTCGACCCGGAGCATATCAAGCGTGTCATCACAAATATCATCGGAAATTCCGTAAAATATATGGATAAGGAGCAGAAGCGCATCACCATGACGGTGACGGAGGACGCGGCAGACATCCGGATCGCCGTGACGGACAACGGCAGCGGAATCCCCGAAAGCGATCTGCCGTACGTGTTTGACCGGTTCTACCGGGCGGACAGCTCGCGCGGGACCAAGAAGGGCGGCAGCGGCCTCGGGCTCTCCATTGTAAAATCGATCGTGGAGGCGCACGGCGGTACGGCTGCGATCCAAAGTACGGTCGGTGAAGGAACAACGGTGCATTTTTCGCTGCCGAAGTGCAACGGAAGTGTTGCGGAAGTCGCGGAGACGGAAGGCCGGGAAAGACGGCGAAAGAGAAGACGAAACCGACGCGCCGAAGGCACTGAGGAATGATGACGAGAACAGGGGAACACACGATGGAAAACGAAAAACAGAAAGTTCTGATCATTGAGGACGAGGAGGCGATCGCCGAGCTCGAGCGAGACTATCTCGAGCAGGCCGGGTATCTTGTGGAGATTGCGGGGGACGGCGACAGCGGTCTGCGCAGAGCGCTGGAGGAAGAGTTCAGCCTGATCATTCTCGATCTGATGCTGCCGGGCGTTGACGGTTTTGAAGTATGCCGGCAGGTGCGGGAGAAGAAAAATATTCCCATTCTGATGGTTTCCGCGAAGAAGGATGATCTCGATAAGATACGAGGTCTCGGTTTCGGTGCGGACGACTATATCACCAAGCCGTTCAGTCCGAGCGAGCTGACGGCAAGAGTGAAGGCTCATCTGGCAAGATATGAGCGTCTTGTGGGAAGCGTGATGCAGGGGAGGGCCGCGGAACAGCGAAACCGCATCGTCGAGATCCGCGGACTGCGCATTGACAAGGACGCCAGGCGCGTGTATGTAAACGGAGAAGAGAAGACCATGACCAACAAAGAGTTCGACCTGCTCACGTATCTTGCGGAACGCCCGAACCGCGTTTTTACGAAGGACGAGCTCTTCCGCGCCATCTGGGATATGGAAGCGGTAGGAGAGGTCGCTACGGTGACAGTTCACATTAAGAAGATCCGGGAGAAGATCGAGGTGAGCACCGCAAATCCGCAGTACATCGAGACCATCTGGGGCGTTGGATACCGGTTTAAGATCTAGAAAAGTGCAGAACGGATAATTGAAAAAGTGCGGAATTGACGGAAAATACTGCATAAACAAGAGTTTTTTGCCAAGTCCTTCCGAAAACACCGGAAAGGAAGCCGGGAACGGAAAAATCGGTGGTTGAAGACTGCGAAAAACCGTGATATACTCCAAGCAGAGAGAGGGAACACGGAACGCGATGAGCGACATCGTTTTCCGACAGACAAACTAAAGCTGACAGTATTCACCTTTGTTATTAACACTTTCCGAAAGGGCCGGGAGACTTCCGAAGTCTTCCGGCTTCTTTCGTGTTGAAAGAGGCAGGGAACTGTGGTATGCTACGGGTAACGGCGGACAAAACGCGGTGAGTACGGAGGAAAAATGGTATGTTGGAAGGGTTGAAACCGAACAAGGTTTGGAAGTATTTTGAGGAGATCTGTGCCATCCCGCACGGCTCGGGCAACATTGGTCAGATCAGCGCGTATCTTCGGGGATTTGCCGAGGAACACGGACTCGCGTATATCGCAGAGCCCTGCGGGAACGTGATCATCCGCAAAGATGCGACACCGGGGTGCGAACAGGCGCCGGCGATCGTGATCCAGGGACACATGGATATGGTTGCGGTGGCGGACGAAGGCTGCGGAAAGGATATGACGAAGGACGGCCTTGACGTCGCGATCTCAGAGGACGGACAGTTCGTTTATGCGAAGGGAACGTCCCTCGGCGGCGACGACGGCATTGCACTTGCCTACGGACTTGCGGTGCTTGCGGCGGATAACCTCGTTCATCCGGCGATCGAGCTGGTGGCGACGGTCGATGAGGAGACCGGCATGGACGGTGCGCGCGAGCTGTTGGCGGAGGACGTCAGGGGACGCCGCTGGCTCAACCTGGACTCGGAGGACGAGGGCGTGCTGCTCGCAGGTTGTGCAGGCGGACTCACGCAGAAATCCTCATTTTCCGTATCGAGAGACACGGTGTCCGGAGATTTGCTGCGCATTGCGGTAACGGGCTGCCGCGGAGGACACTCCGGCACGGAGATCGACAAGAACCGCGCGAATGCGATCCTTTTGCTCGCGTTGCTTATCCGTGAGATGGATTGCGGGAAAATGCTCCAGCCGCTGTGGATCGCGGGCGGGGAGAAGGACAACGCAATTCCGACATCCGCGGAGATGGTCATTTGCGTCAACGATTACGAGCGCTATGAGATCTGCAGGGCGTTTGACCGGGCGGAGAGGACGCTACTTCCGGCGTTTCGCCGGCAGGAACCGGATGTGGCGTTCGTGCTTGAGGAGACGAAAGAAGGCGGGGAGTTCATGATCCGCGAGGGAAGCTACCGCGTGATGAACCCGGCTTCCGTTGAGAAAGTGCTCGACTTCCTGCTGCTGGTGCCGTTTGGCGTGAGCGCGATGAGCACGGAGCCGAAGGGACTGGTGGAAACCTCGAACAATGTCGGTATCGTGCGTACCATTGGGGACACGGTCGTGGTCGACAGCTCCGTTCGCAGCATGGTTCCGATCCGCAAGAAGCAGCTCGGGGACAAGATTGCGCTGCTGACCTCCCTGTGCGGAGGAATTGCCGAGCGCCACAGCGAGTATCCCGGATGGGAATTCCGTCCGGAATCGCCTCTTCGCGAAGCATGGGTCGAAACGTACCGTGAGGTGTACGGAGAGGAGCCTGTTGTGCAGACGATCCACGCGGGCCTTGAGTGCGGTCTGATTATTGAGCACATGCCGGAGACGGATGCCATCAGCTTCGGACCGAACATTTTCGATATTCATACAACGAAGGAGCGCATGGAGATCGCATCGGTGGAGCGGACCTGGAATCTGCTGGTGAAACTGCTCGAGCGACTCGGAGAGAAAGCATAGAAAACGAAAAAACCCCCGGACCGTCCATTGCCCTATGCGATGCGTCCGGGGGTTGTGTGTATGCAGTTTTAAGGATCGGCCGCAGTTCGTTCGGCCGAGTTACCGACGGTCAGTCGATATCGATGCTCGAGCCGTCATCCTGGCATTCGCACGTGATGGTCAGAATACCGTTGTTGTAGTTCGCACGAACCGAGGCGATGTCGATCTTGCCGACATTGAACTGGCGCTCAATCTTGCCGTAGTAGCGGTCGGAGGTGCGGTTGTAGTTGCGCACTCCCTCCGAGTTCTCGCCGGGTTCGACATCGATAAACTCGCGATCAGCGCGAAGAATGATCACACCCTCGCGGTAATCCACGTGGATCTTGGACTTCTCATAGCCGGGCAGTTCCGCACGGATGGTGAGCAGACCGTTGCAGCGGATCACATCAGCGGCAATCTTCTTCTTTTTGAACGGATTGTCGATGCTCGGAACCGACAGATTCTTCGCGATCCCGTCAAACGGCGTGCGGTAGTTGGTCTTGCGCTCTTCCCGTTCTTTCTTCTTCTCGCCGAACAGGCCGTTGCGCTCGACGTTTTTCTTCATGTCCTTCAGCTCGCCGACACCGTCGCGCAGCCCTTTATCCAGATTGTCCAGCATATCATGAAACGCTTCGGAAAACTGGTTAAACAGATCATTATCGTACATAGTGATTTCCTCCTTTATGTCAGTGCAGACGGGTAAACTACAATTACCCCACAAGTATGTTATACACTAAATAGAACATTTCGTCAAGAGGAAAATAAAAGCACGGGAAAATGCCGCCCCGGAATATCAGAAAACCGGCCTTTCATTTTTCGCATATCCTGAATTGACACAAACGGCGGCAAATGATCCGGAGAGATCATTCCACCGCCGTTTTTCATAGCAGCGCCGGAAAACGGCGCTAAACATCGGTTCGGAACAAAGCAAGTTTAACGGTTATAGTAGAAGCTGTCATCCGGAAGAGTGCCGCCAACCGAAGACTTGTTGGCCTCATAGAGAACGGTAAGGTATGCGGAAACAGCAGCCTTCATGTCTGCGCCGGTCTTGCATACGATGTTGCAGTACGGAATTGCCTGCTTGGCAACCGCTGCTTTGAAAATGTCAAAGTGCTCGGAGAGCGTTGCGGTCTCGTCGACATGCTCGGTTGCGTATGCAGTGCTGAGCGCGTATTCATCGAGAAATGCGTCAAATGTCGCTTTGTTCTCGCTCAGGAACTTGTTGTTCACGATGATGACGCCGGTTACCACCGTGGAGTCGTTGGTCTTCTCCCACTCCTTGGTGACGTCGAGCGCAATGCGCGCGTTGCTGTTCTGCGAGAGAACCGAGATGACGTAGGGCATCGGGAGCATGGCGATGGTGTCGCCTTCGGCGGAAGCCATCTTGGCTGCGACTTCGCTTGCCTCGGAGAGCATGACGATGTTCACGTCATTGTCGGGGTCGAGGTTGTTGCTCTGCAGCAGATAGCGGAGCGTGTACTCCGGCGTGGTGCCTGCGCCGGTTGCGTAGATCGTCTTGCCCTTGAGATCGGCTACGCTCTGCACGGAAGTGCCGGTATCGAGAATGTACAGGACGCCAAGGGTGTTGACGGCAGCGACGGTGATCCCGCCGTTGGTCTTGTTCCAGAGCGTTGCTGCGAGGTTGCAGGGAACCGCCGCGATCGGGATATCGCCCTTGACGACGGAGCCGACGATCGCGTCAGCCGTGCCGGCAACCGTGAAATCGTAATCGTTGGCGGAGGTTTCCGCCTCGTCATCGGACATGAGCTTCAGCATGCCGATCGCCGTGGGTCCCTTCAGAACGGCGACGGATACTTTCGCGCGCTCCTTCGGAGCTTCCGTCGGCGTTGACGTTGCGGTAGGATCCGCGGGAGTCGTCACATCGCCTGATGCAGTAGGAGCTGCATTGGTCGGGGTTGAGGTTGCGTTGCTGCTCGTGTTGTCGCTTCCGCAGCCGACAAGCGCAGCGGCGAGAGCAAGAACCAGCAGCAGAGAGAGAAGTTTTTTCATGATGATACCTTCCTTTCGGGATGAGAATGCAATTCTTTTCAGATACATTCTCACTGTGAAAAATGCAATAAAAACAACTGTCCTTTCAGGTGGGAATCCCGCGGGAAACCGTCCTATCAGAAACAGAAAATACGATTCGGCCTGGAAGGCAGAGGCAGGGCCGGCCGGGTCAAGTGATCCATCGCATTCGGCGGATCGGAGGTCTTGATGCCGGGGGTGCTGCCGCGTTCTTCGCGGCGTCATATGCGCCCCGATTGTAGCACGGGCAAACGCGGAAGTCAACAAGGATTCGGGATTTTCCGCTTGTTTTTGAACGGAGTTTTGTGTATTATTGTAAGGTATGGGATTGGACGAAACATGCCATGCGGGAAGGAGCGGAACATGAAGCTTTTGGAAGATCGGATTCGCACAGAGGGCATCGTGAAGAGCGGGAATATCCTGCGCGTCGACAGCTTTCTGAATCACCAGATGGATGCGGCGCTGTTCCGCGAGATGGCGAGGGAGTGGAAACGGCGGTTTGCCGGAACGGAAGTGACAAAGATCCTCACGATCGAGGCATCCGGCATCGGCCTTGCGTGCATCGCGGCGGAGGAGTTCGGTTGCCGCGCCGTATTTGCCAAGAAGACCGCGGGCAACAACATGGACGCGGACGTCTATGCGACGAAGATCACCTCGTTCACAAAGGGACGCGTGTACGACGTTGTCGTCTCGAAGCGCTTCCTTACGAAGGATGATCGCGTGCTGATCCTGGATGATTTTCTGGCAAACGGGTGCGCTCTGTTGGGGCTGATGGATCTCGTCAACCAGGCCGGCGCGACGCTTGTTGGCTGCGGGATCGCCATAGAGAAAGGGTTCCAGGACGGCGGCAGGAAGATCCGCGACATGGGCGTAAAACTGGAGTCGCTGGCAATCCTGGAGAGCATGGAGGGCGGAATGATCACGTTCCGTGAAAATGACTGATGCGGTTTTTGATACAGCGCGTAACCGAGGCGTCGGTCACGGTCGAGGGATCGGAGATCGCGCGGATCGGCAAGGGTTTTCTGGTGTTTCTGGGCGCGTGTGACACCGATACGGAGGCGATTGCCGACGCGATGGTGAAGAAGCTCGCGGGGCTGCGCATTTTCGAGGACGAGAACGGAAAGACGAACCTCGCGCTCGGAGATGTCGGCGGTGAAGTGTTGGTCGTATCGCAGTTTACGCTCTATGCGGACTGCCGGCACGGCAACCGGCCGTCCTTCACGAAGGCGGGAAGCCCGGAGGCGGCGGAGCGCTTATATGAATACGCGGTGAGCAGGCTTCGGGAGGTGTACGGGCTGACCGTGCAGACCGGAAGTTTCGGCGCGGATATGAAGGTGAGCTTGTTGAATGACGGTCCGTTTACGGTATTCCTGGATTCTGATGAGCTTGCGAGGAAGGCATGATCATTTTTCGAAAAATGAGACGATAAAACGGACGAAAGTGTGATAGACAGATGCGTTTTGCAAATAAGCGCAGACGGAAGGAGTACAGGAGAGAATGAGTCAGACTCAGCCGCAACAGCGGAAGAAGAAAATGAGCAAGAAGAAAAAGAGACAGCAGCGCAATCGGATGATCCTGATGGCTGCGATCTTTGCTCTGTGCGTGACGGGAGTCGCGTTTATCCTGTGGCCGAAGGGCGGCGATCCGGGGACGACGGACAAAGTGACGCCGACACCCGGGCAGGAGAAACAAAATCCGGGAGATCCGACACCGACAGGAACCGAAGCGGTGCCGACCGGCGAACCCGGGGAGGAGGAGATCGACTGGAAGAGCATGCCGCTCACGGGACTTGCGTTTGAGGAGGCGATGTCCTCGAACAGCAAATACGCTCCGTTAAACGGCAAATACTACGACTGGATCGACCTGATCAACATCTCCTCGTCGCCGATCAACTTAAGCGACTACTGGATCAGTGACAGCAAGGACAATCCTCAGAAATATCAGCTGCCGAACGTGACGCTCGGGGCAGGTGAGCGGTACACGCTCTACTGCAACGGTGTCGGTGAGGGCAATCAGGCGCCGTTCAAGATCAGTTCCAGCGGTGAGAAGATCTACCTTTCCAACGCGGACGGGTTCTGCGACCGGATCAAGGTGCCGGGCGATCTTCCGGCGGACTCGAGCTTCGGGCGCAAGGACGGCGAGTGGCTGTATTTTGACAATCCGACGCCCGGCAGCGCTCCCGGCGAGGGATATGCGGCGCGCACGTCGGTTCCCGCGGCCAATTACACTTCGGGCATTTACAACGAGCCGCTTATGATCACGCTGTTCGGCGAGGGAACGATCTACTACACGACCGACGGCAGCAAGCCGACGACAGCATCGAAAGTATATACCGGGGACATCCCCGTGACCGATGTGACCACGATCCGCACATTTGCCGTGAAGGACGGTCGTGAGAGCGAAATGGCGGCGTACACCTACGTGATCGGCAAGACACATGAGCTTCCGGTTCTCGTTGTGAACGGGCCGTATGAGACTACGCTCGGACCGAAGGGTGTCGTGGAGCTCAACAAGAAAGGCAGCGGTATCGAGGCGGAAGTCATGATGACGCTGATCGAGAACGGCGAGGAGAAATTTTCCGTGCCGTGCGGAATCTCGCTCTCCGGAAACAACGGCGGAAGCCGTGACGCGGACAAGCGAAACTTCAACGTAAAATTCCGCTCCTCCTACGGGGCGAGCAAACTCAAATATAAGGTGTTTGACGATCTGGATATCGACTCGTTCGATTCGCTCCGGCTTAAGGGCGGCGGCGAGGACTGGGAGTTTGCCATCATCCGCGACGAGTTTATGACGCACATGACCATCGGCAACACGGCGCTCTGCGCGCAGGCGAGCAAGCCGGTTGTCCTGTATCTCTCCGGAGAATACTGGGGCATCTACTTCATCCGCGAGCGGTTCAGCGAGGATTACGTTGCGTCGCACTACGATGTGTCCACGGAGTCGGTGGATCTGCTTCAGGGCTATACGGAATCGGTTGAGGCAGGCACAAAGGACGATTACGTCGCGCTGTACACATACGTTAAGAACCACGATCTCTCCGTTCAGGATAACTACGATTACGTAGCGAGCCGCATCGATCTTGACAGCCTGTTTGACTGGTACATTTGCCGCTCCTATATGGGCGACAAGGACCCGGGCGGCAACATCCGGTACTTCCGATCGTCCGAGGGCGACAACAAATGGCGCTGGATGTTCTTTGACCTTGACTGGGGCTTCTACCACGAGAAGGACGATCCGCTGACCTGGCAGCTCGAGAGCACAAATGTTAAGAACAGAAACACCGTGATCATGCTCCGGAAGATTATTCAGAGCCCGAATGGCAAGGACGCGTTCCTCAAGCGCTACGCGCATCTGATGGACACCTTCCTCAACGAGGAGTACATCACGAAGGAGATCGATCACTGGAAGTCGATCATCGAGTCCGAGATCCCGGCCGATCGCCAGCGCTGGGGCAAGACCGTAAGCGGCTGGAACAGCCAGATCGAGAAGCTTTACAACTACGTCAAGGACGGCAAGCGAGACAAGAACGTGCTTCGCGATATCAAGTCGTACTTCAAGCTTTCGGATTCGCAGATGAAGGAGTACTTCGGCGACAAGTATAATCCGTGATCATCGGAAAATGAGTAAAAACAGCGGCACGCAGGTACCGGTCAACCCGGGCTTGCGTGCCGTTTTGCGTGTTGAGTGAGAGCCGCTCTGCCGCCGGAGGGCGGCGGACAGAAGTTGTTTTCCGAAGGAAAATGTCGGTTACAGCAGGCGGTTGGTCATGCTGCAGAGCCGGTATTTTCTCAGGCTCTTCTCGCGGAACGCTTCCGCGAGGGCGGTGTTTCCGCGAAGCATGGAAGCAACGACTTCCCGGGCATCGGCGGAAGCGCTGTAGAGGTGCTCCTCGTACGGCGTGAGCCATGTTACGGCATTGTCCGGCAGGCGTGGCTGAAGCCGTTCGCGGTATTCCGCGAGCGTCTCGTCTTCTTTTGCCGGCAGTTCGAGGTAGGCGAGGAGCCGCGAGTTCCGCCGATAGAGAACGCGGATCTGCTCCGCCGGCGTCATTTGCCGGAAGCGGCGGTTGTGGATCAGGCGGTCAAGCAGAAGCAGAGGGATCGCGAAGAGCACAAGCGCGACAAGTCCGATCAGGATGTAGAGACCGATCCGCAGAGCGGGGAACGTCGAGGACGATTCCTCGTTCTCTGCCTCCGGCTCGGACTCAGGCTGCACCGGCGGTTCCGTCGGCTTCGGGGTGGGCACCCACGGAGTCGGCTCATTTTCGCTGGTGATCGACCAGAGTTCGCCTTCCGTGTAGCCCGGGGTAGCATCAAACGGGATCCAGCCGACATTTTCAAAATAAATCTCGCACCAGGCGTGCGCGTCCTCCGAGGTGACTACGGTCGTTCCCTCCGAGGCGATCGCCGAGTTGAAGCCGTACACGTAGCGGGCCGGAAGGCCTTCCGACCAGGCGAACAGCACCATGGCAGTTGCAAAATGGGAGCAGTAGCCGCGCCGCGATCCGACGAAGTATTCCAGGAAGGAGGCTCCGTCCGTGACGGTGTCGGGCATTTTCCCGGGAGTTGTCGTGTACGTGAACCCCGAGAGCGCCTGCGACAGAAGCATCATCCGCTCAAAGGCGTTGTCTGTTTCGCCGACAGCGTTGAGCAGAAACTCGCGCGCCGCGTCAGGGAGCACGAACTCGTGCAGGTATCGTGTTTTCATCCGTGCCTGATGCTCCAGGAGGCGGTCGAAGGTCAGATGGTCCATGGCGCCGCGGTACTCCACGAGGATCAGGTTCCAGTCATCCTCAGTGATCGGCTCGACCTCGCGCATGAACTCGAGGAAGGCGCTGTGCAGCCGGTTCATGCGGTAGCCTGCCACGACATACTCGGTGTTGATCCCCATTTTCCGGCTGAAAACAAAGTTGTGACCCTGCTGGGTGAAGTCATTCTGCGAAAGAAGGTTTCGGGTGAGGAGCGTTTTCTCCGGCGCGATCATGAAGCGGCTTGCGAATTCGCGATAGGTGATGCGGACTTCGATCGACTGCAGGTAGTCGTAAGCGTGCTCGGCGCGGCTGAACGTGCTGCGCGACTCTAAAACGTCGAGGTTGCTCTCATCCGTGTCGTCCTCGATGGTCGCGCGCCAGGTGAGGCCTTCCAGCGTGTCGCAGTACTGCCCGGCGAGATAGATGCGCGAGGGCGGGGAGCCGCTGACACGCTCGATGCGGAACAGCTTCTTCTCCTCGTACTCGATGTTGCCGGTGATCGATGTGGGATCGTCGGAAAATCCGACTTTGTAGGTCTCGAGGTCATCCGCGCTCCCGCCGTTTCCCCTCTGGGTGAGGGAGATGGCAAAATCCTGAAGGCGGCCCCAGATGTTGCGGAACAGTTCCCAGTCGTAAGGCGAGTTTCTGACCGGAAGAAGCAGGGCAAGGGCGAACCAGATCGCGATGAACGGCGCGATGAACGTCAGATGCAGCGCGTGTTCCGTGTGCCCGCTCTTGCTGCGCCAAAGCGTCTGCGTCTCGTCCGCGAAGAGCAGAAGAAGAACTGCGAGGAAGAGCATGACGCAGGCCTGGGAGAGCGTGGTCTCGCTGATCAGGAAGAAAACAAGGACCGAGATCACGGTAGCGGCGGACACATACCTTGCCGCGCGGAACCGTCGGCACAGCACGGCGCACAGATCACAGCCAACCCCGAGCAGCGGAATGAGCCAGAGGTAGCGGTGTTCGTAGTGGTAGTCCTCGGTGCTCTCGAGCAGACCGTAGAGGGCGGGAAGCAGCAGAAAGATTGCCGAGGCGCCGAGCAACAGCAGTCGCTCCCTGCCGTGCAGGTATCGGAAGAACGCGCACACCGCACAGGTGAGGCAGGTGTACAGGACGGCGCCGAACGAAGCCGTCTCGAGGCCGAGCTCCGTACCGGCCATCGAAAGGACGGCGAGGGCCGCCGGGATCGCGAGGATCGGTTCATAACAGTAGGAGGCGTATCGCTTCATCACAGCACCTCCTTCAGATCAGCATCGGGAGACACCTGTATCATTACCGTTCTCGGCAAGGAGTTCGGAAGAATGATTGCCGGAGTGCCTTCCGGCGCGACAAGATAAACGACCACTGCAGTGCCGTTGCTGTTCAGGATTTTGGCGAAGCGTTCCGCCTCTGCGCTCCACGTTGAGAGCACGAAAAATGTGATGTGCCCGTTGACGGCATCCGGCCTTCTAATGAGGCCGTCGAACAGTCCGTCATCCCCGAAGGAAGGGGAGAAATTGAGATGGGCACAGATTTCGTAGTACTTGTCGAAGGAGTCGGCGCTGTCCATGCGGCAGGTCTCTGTCGCCTGCGACCGATGGGATGCGCGCACGGGAATCCCGCGGCGAAGAAAATAGGAGGCGAGGGCGAGCGCGATCTCGAGCATTTTATTTTCCGGAGGAAGATACTCCTCCGGTTTTTCCGAAGCGCGGAACGTGCTCAGAAGAATACAGACGTGCTGCTGCTGTTCACCTGTGACACGACGCACGAGAAGCCGGCCTTCCTTCGCAGATGCTTTCCAGTGAATGCGGCGCAGGGAATCTCCCGGCTGGTACTCGCGCACGATCGCCTCGGGAACGGTGCCGTTCTGCGCGGATTCCCGCGCGAGAAGACGTGGCATGCGCACGCTTGCAAGATCGGAGAGGACGACCGTGTCCGGCCGGATGAAAACTTCCAGCGGCTCCTTATTTTTATACCGCATGCGGAACAGACGCAGGAAATCCGTGATCTCGACGGAGCGGATACCGACGTTGTAGGAGCCGCGGTATTTGCAGATCAGGGTGGTATCGCGGGTGATGCCCGTATCCGGGAACAGCTCGTACTCGATGCCGTCCCGAAGTTCCGTCAGCGACGAAAAATCCGAGTAAAAAAAGACTTTGACGCCGGCGAAGGCGAACTTCGCTTCGTCCTGCAGCGTGAAGAAGTACGGGATCGCATGGTTGCTGACGAAAGTTTTCCCCTCCAGTTTCTGGTAGATGGAAAATCGCAGGCGAACGCTCAGAAGATAGCACAAGGACAGCAGCGGAAGGAGCGTAACCGCGATAAAAAAGCCATACGAAATCGTGCCGCCGTAGAAGGTGATCCCCACAAGCGACACAATCCATAAAAGGCCGACGATAATACGGTTACGAAGCATAGGCGCAGCGCTCCTGATCTCAGAGTTTACGTACGGCGGAAAGCCGCCGGTGAGGTGTTATTCCTTCGGAAGTTTGGCTTTTCTCACCAGAGTCGTCACGATCTCATCAGTGTCAGCGCCGGTCATGCGGGCTTCCTCGCTGAGGATGACGCGGTGGTGAAGCACGTTGACGGCAACCGCGCGAACATCGTCCGGGCGCACAAACTCCTTGCCGTGAAGGTATGCCCACGCCTGCGAGGCGCGCACGAGCGACAGGAGGGCGCGGGGGCTTGCGCCGAGGGCGAGCTGCTTCTCCACGCGGGTGAGGTCGATGATCTCGCGGATATAGCCGAGGACACTGTCGCTCACGTGGACGGCGGCAGCCTCTCTGCGCATGCGAAGCACGTCGGAGACGTCGCAGACGCCGTCGGAAGAAGGCTTGTCGGAGGCCGCTCCGTCGGTGCCTTCCGCATTGGCAGCGCCGCTGACTCCGGCCTCGCTCCGAAGACCGTCCAGGTAGTTTCGAGCCATCGTCATCTCCGCGTCAGGGGCGGGATAGCCGACGCTTAGGCGCATCATGAAACGGTCGAGCTGAGCCTCGGGAAGCGGATACGTTCCGAGGTACTCGATCGGATTTTGCGTGGCGATCACAAAGAAGAGCTCCGGCAACGCATGACGGACGCCGTCGACGGTGACCTGACCCTCCGCCATGGCCTCGAGAAGGCTCGCCTGTGTCTTCGGCGAGGTGCGGTTGATCTCATCGGCGAGAAGCACCTGGTTCATGACGGGGCCCTCCCGGTAGTCGAACTCCGAAGTCTTCTGATTGTAAATGTAAAGACCGGTCACATCCGACGGGAGCGTGTCCGGCGTGAACTGGATCCGGCCGAAGCTGCAGCGGACGGCCTGCGCCAGCGTCTTGGCAAGCGTTGTCTTGCCGACGCCGGGAACATCCTCGAGCAGCACGTGACCGCCCGCCAGCAGGCAGGCCAGAACATGGTCGACGACATTTTCCTTGCCGACAAATACGGTGTTGATCTGATCTCTCAGGTTCTGTATCATAGTAAACCTCCGCAGAGTGGTTTTATATAAGAACGTATTATGATCAGTATACCACTATCCGGAAAATTCTTCCATGCTTTTTCCGATACGCCGTTGTTGAATTCTGTAGGGAAAACGGAGGCCGGTGTTCCCGGCAGCGGTGTTTGCTGCGTGTCGCGGGCATTTTCCGTATGGAAAAACGTGAAAAAACTGTGAAACATTGTAAAGAAAAAGTAAAAATGGGGAAAATATTATTGTAAACGATATTTACGTGTGATATAATCGCAGAAGTTGTGAATAACGAGGGAAACTGACTGCGAAGGCGGCCGGAACAGGCGGAACGAAGCTAAAAGGAATGCGGAACAAGCGCGTGTTTCGCAGCGCCCGCACGATTGCGGCAGCGGCAGGGGGATCCTGAAAAACGGGAGGTTAGAAAAATGTCTTTCGAAGTACGTGAGTTGGTGAAGTCCTACGGAGAGAAGACCGTTGTGAACGGCCTGAGCTTCAAAATGGACGGCCCGGGTGTGTATGCACTGCTGGGCACAAACGGCGCCGGCAAGACGACGTCGATCCGTATGATCCTCGGAATGCTGAAGAGGGATTCGGGGGAAGTCCTCTGGAACGGCACCGAGATGCAGCCGGAGAAGATGAACATCGGTTACCTTGCAGAGGAGCGCGGTCTGTATCCGAAGTATACGCTTCTGGATCAGCTGCTTTATTTTGCGAAACTGAAGGGCGTGCCGAAGCACAAGGCGATGGAGAAGATCAAGTACTGGTCGAAGAGATTGCAGCTCGACGAGTACATTTTCCCTACGAGGAGAGTCAAGGTGAAGGGAGCTCTCAAGAAGAGCAATGATCCCGCGGACGACGGATATCGGACCGTGCCGGCGAAGAGCATGCGCGCGGAACAGCTCAGCAAGGGTAACCAGCAGAAGGTGCAGTTGATGGCGGCGCTTCTGTCAGACCCGGAGTTTGTCATCCTCGACGAGCCCATGAGCGGTCTCGACCCGGTCAACACCGACCTCTTCAAGGAAGTGATCCGCGATGAGATCTCCAAGGACAAGTATGTCATCATGTCGAGCCATCAGATGCCGACAATCGAGGAGTTCTGCTCCGATATCACGATCATGAACCGCGGCAACGTGGTTCTTCAGGGCAATCTGAACGAGATCAAGAAGAGCTACGGACGTGTCAATCTCTTCGTAAAATGTGAGCAGCCGATCGACGAGTATATCCGGGCGGCAGGCCTTACGGTGATCGAGGAGACGCCGGCGGAGACGCAGCTTCGCGTGACCGGTGAGGAGCAGGCGATGGCCTTCCTCAACACGCTGATCACGAACAAGATCACGGTTATCCGGTTTGATCTGCGCGAGCCTTCGCTGCACGAAATCTTTGTGGAAAAGGTAGGTGCGGGCAATGAAGAGCAGTGAGCTTAGAGGGACCGGCGAGGTCTTTCGCTTTACGCTCATTCAGACCGTCAAGAGCAAGGCGTACATTGTCTCGGCAATCTTCATGCTGGTTGTGGCTCTTCTGGCCGCGCCGGTGATGCAGCTCATCAAGGGCAGCGGTGAGAAGAAGGAACTGGAAGAGACCGCCATCGAGACGGTACATATCTGTAATGGGCTTACGTTTGTGGACAATGCATCGGCGATCACGGACATGACCGGGAAAAAAGCATTTTCCAAAGTAAAGTTTGAGGAGATGCCGCTGAATCTTCCCGGAGATCTTCTTGAAATGGCATCGACAATGTCACTCGAGGAGATTGCGGCAGCCTACCGCGAGGCGGATGAGGCGAACTACAAGAAGATCAGTGAGCAACTCGAAGGGCAGGGCTCAAAATGCAAGGATGTCATTCTCCACACGTATATGAATGAGGAGCGCGGCATCACGGTTGAGGTCGTGCGCGTTGCCGGAAGCGACGTGAATGACGACGAATGTCAGGAACTGCTCTCAAAGGTTTGTGAGAATCTGGATGAGTACAAGATCAAGATCAGCGGGCTTTCCGAGGACGATCTGAAGATTCTGGATTACAATTATACGGTTGAGATGAACTATCTCGGCGCGGACGGAACAATCTCGGCCGAGGAGGACACCGGTATCGGCAGCGGCCAGTTCGGCGTTGCGTATGCACTCATGTTTATCGTAGCCATGGTCTGCATTATGTCGGGAACGCAGGTTGCATCCGCGGTTGTCACCGACAAATCCAGCCGTGTCGTGGAGCTGTTGCTCACCTCAGTTCGCCCGATGGCGCTTCTGTTCGGTAAGATCCTCGCCATGCTTGTGGCGACGGTCGGGCAGTATGTTGTTCTCGTCCTTGCGATGGTGTGCTCCAACAAGCTGACGGAAGTTCTGTTCCACACGGAGGCGTCGTATCTCACGTCGCTGATCCCGACGGGAATCCTGTCGAACCTTACGATCGTCAATGCGTTGATCTCGCTTGCGCTGATCGTGCTCGGCCTGGTCTTCTACGCGACGCTTGCAGGCATCTGCGGCGCGATGGTCAGCAAGATGGAGGAACTTCAGGAGGCGCTTAAGTATTTTACGTTTACTTCGATCATCGGCATGTACATGGGGATCGGAGCGATCATTTACATGCAGAAATCGTCGACGGGGCCTTTCGTCCGGTTCTGCGAAGTGTTCCCGCTGTCGTCCCCGATGGTGACGCCGGGCGCACGTATCATCGGTGTGGTGCCGATTACGTACGCGCTGATCGCGATCGCTCTTCTGTTGGTGCTGGATTTCCTGTTGATCCGCTTTGCGGCGGGCGTGTATGAAGGTCTGATCACCAACATGGGCAATCGACTGACGTTCAAAGATGTTATTGCTATGGCAAGAAATAAGAGCAAAGGAGGTGCGAAGTAATGGGTAGCTCCTTTGGAAGAAATACAGGCAATGTATTCCGGTTCTCGTGCGCGCAGATGCTGAAGAAGAAAGGTTTTCTCGTGTCGACGATCGTCATCGCGGTGCTGATCTTCGCGGGAATTCTGGCGGTCATGGCCATCAGCGCGAGCTCGGAGAAGAGTGAGAAAGATCCGACGATGGTCGGGAAAATGATCGTCTGCAACGAGACCGACATCGTGTGCGAGGACGGCGGCATTCTCAACAGCGCAGACATCGCGGAGGCGATCCGTGATGCCGTAGCGGAATGCAAGACGGTGACGGTGGAGTGGAAGAATAACGCGAAGATTGCCGATGAGGTGAAGGCTGCGGAAGCGAAGACCGGCGACGATGCGGAAGACACGTTCTTCGCCGTGATCAAGACAACGGAGGACGGCTACGGAATTTACATGGTCCGTCCGAAGAAATGCAGCTGGAGCGAGGGCCAGGTGACAATGGCCGGCGAGGCGATGATCCCGCTTCTGAAGAACTATGTGGAGCGCGAGATCGATCCGACGATGGCGATGTTTGTCAAGATGCCCACGTCTGCGGCAACGCTTGTTGTCGGTGAGGACACCAGCCTTGCGGCGGCCTTCGTCAAGTTCCTTCTTCCCATGATCTCCGGTATGCTCGTGTACTTCATGGTGATGATGTACGGCCAGGATATCGCGAGAAATGTGGCGGCGGAGAAGACGAGCAAGCTCATGGAAATGATGCTCACATACGTTTCGCCGAACGCGCTCATTTTCGGTAAGATCCTTGCGGGCTTTGTCATGTCGATCATCCAGGTGCTGATCTGGATAGTAAGCGGAATCGGCGGTTACGTCGCGGGCGGCGCGATTGCCAAGTCGATCGATCCGAATTACACGGACCGTGTGGCGCAGGCATTTAACGCAATCCGTGCGGTTACCGGTTCCTCGGCGATGACGATCGTTCCGGTGATCCTTTCTCTCACGATCCTGTTCCTCGGTCTGCTTCTGTTCTATTCGATCGCCGGTATCGGCGGCAGCGTGGTTACAAAGCCCGAGGAGATCGGTTCGGCCAACGCGGTGATCACGTTCCCTGCCATGATTTTCTGGATGATCGGTTACATGGCGGCAGTGATGCAGAACGAAGCTGCGCTCACCGTGTGTCGGTACATTCCGTTCACGGCGCCGTTCACGGCGACAGCGGAGATCCTGGTCGGCAAGGTTTCGATCCTTGTCGGTCTGATCATCGTGGCGGAGATGCTTGCGTGCACGCTGGTTATGGTGTGGATTGCGGGTAAGATTTACCGCGGTCTCGTGCTCTATTCCGGCGAGAAGCTGAGCATTAAGAAAGTGATCGGCATCGTGCGCGGAAAATAATACCCGAATCATAGCGAAATATACGGAAAACGGCGAGAATTTACCATTGTGAATTCTCGCCGTTTGTGCTTTTATGGGAATAGCGGAAACAGTCGGTTCCCGCTGCGGAAAGAACTTCTACCGCGAGTTTCGGGAGCCTTTGCACGGGTATACAGGAGGGTAAGAGATGGTATTTTACGAGGAAAAAGGAGCTTTGGTGGCGAAGCGCCAGGGCGAGACGCTGCAGATTGAAGGTTGGGGGGAGAATTCCCTGCGCGTAAGGGCGACGATGCAGACGGAGATTTCCGATGTGGCATGGGCGCTCACGGAAAACGTTCCGGCGTCGGCAGCGGTTGTGACGATCGGTCGTGAGGCGGACGGGAACCCGTGCGCGGAGATCGTGAATGGGCGCGTGAAGGCGACCGTGAATTTTGCGGGCGTGCTTTCATTTTACAGAGACGATCGTCTCATTTTAAGAGAATATTATAGAAGTTACGGCGGCACGCTCTCGAGAGAGAGCCGCTGCCTGAAGGTCGTGAACCGCGAGTGGAAGGGTGTTCCCGGCGGCAGCGAATATAAACTTAAGGTGCTTTTCGAGAGCAACGACGGCGAGAAGATCTACGGCATGGGACAGTACCAGCAGCCGTACCTGGACCTGAAGGGCTGCACGCTCGAGCTTGCGCAGCGCAACTCGCAGATCAGCGTTCCGTTCATGGTATCGTCGCTTGGGTACGGGATGCTCTGGAACAACCCCGCGGTCGGCAGTGTGACGTTCGGCAAGAACATCACGGAGTGGAACGCCCGCGCGACGAAACAGATGGATTACTGGATCACCGTGGCGGACACCCCGAAGGAGATTCTCGCGGCATATACGGGCGTGAGCGGAAGAGCGCCTCATTTTCCGGAAAATCTTATGGGCCTGTGGCAGTGCAAGCTTCGCTACCGCACGCAGGATGAGATCCTGGAGGTAGCGCGCCGGTACAAGGCGGAGGGCATCAAGATCGACCGCATCGTGATCGATTTCTTCCACTGGACGCTGCAGGGCGACTGGAAGTTTGACAAGACGTACTGGCCGGATGTGAGGGCGATGGTCGATGAGCTGCACGAGATGGGTGTCGAGGTGATGGTGTCCGTGTGGCCGTCCGTGGACCGCAAGAGCGAGAACTTCTACCCGATGACCGAGCTCGGGCTTCTGATCCGCACCGAGCGCGGCGCGCAGCAGACGTACGACTACCAGGGCGACTGCGTGGAGATCGACCCGTTCAATCCGGCGACGCGCAAGTATGTGTGGGAAGTCTGCAAGAAGAATTACGCCGACCTCGGCATCGATTCGTTCTGGCTCGACAACTCCGAGCCGGACTACGGTGTGTATGATTTTGAGAATTACCGCTACAGCGCGGGTCCTGCGCTCACGTGCAGCAACATGTACCCGCAGATGTACAGCCGCATTTTCTGGGACGAGATGAGCAAGGACGGCAAGACGCCGGTCAACCTTCTCCGCTGTGCCTGGGCGGGCAGCCAGAAGTACGGCAATGTCGTGTGGTCGGGCGACGTGCCCTCGACGTTCGAGGCATTTGCCGACCAGCTGCAGTGCGGCCTGAACATGGGTCTCGCGGGCATCCCGTGGTGGACGACCGACATCGGCGGCTTCATGACCGACGACGTGAATGACCCGTATTTCCGCCAGCTGCTGATCCGCTGGTACCAGTTTGCGACATTTTCCGCAGTGCTGCGCATGCACGGTGACCGCGGTCCGTACGACATCCCCGCGCTTGATGACCGTGACTGGGGCGGCGGCTACCTTCACACGGGCCAGCCGAACGAGCTGTGGAGCTACGGTGAGGACAACTACCGCATTATGCGCAACTACTATGACATCCGCATCGCGATGAAGGATTACATTGCCTCCCTCTACGACGAGGCTTCGGAAAATGGTTCTCCTCTCATCCGCACGATGTTCTACGAGTTCCCGGAGGACGGCCGCTGCTGGCAGATCACCGACCAGTACATGTTCGGAAGCCGCTACCTTGTTGCGCCGATCCTGAAGCACGACTGCTTCCGTCGCGACGTGTACCTTCCGGCGGGAACGTGGAAACTCACCTCGACGGGCGCAACGTTCGTCGGAGGTCAGACCGTCACCGTGGACGCGCCGATCGAGTACATGCCGGTGTTTGAGCGGGTGTAAACTGTGGACGCGGCTGATCATTGTGCCGGTGCCGGTACTGTGATCGGGTAAGTCGGAACAACCATTAATAGTGAAAGTAAAGAGGCGGCTTGTCTTCGGTCCTCGGAAAATGTGACCGCAGACGGGAGCGCCTCTTTTTCGGCCAGGGAAGTAAATGATATTGACTTTTTCAAATAAGCAATGTATACTCGGACTGATAATATGTGTTCCGGAAAGGTCAGATCGGATCGTTTCGGAAGGCGGGTGGAGTTATGGTACGAGAACATGTTGAAGAGTATTTGCTCGATGAATGTCCGAACTGCGGGGCGCCGAGAAAGAACGAGGAGAGGGAGTGCGTGTATTGCGGTACATCGCTCGTGCAGACGCGAGTAGTCAGGGCAGACGTAAACAGCGAGCATTTTCCTAATCTTCTACGTCGTGAATCTGATAAAGTATAACAAAGATCAAGGTGATCTCGGGTTGATAGTATTTCTTTCACTGTTATGTCTGGTACCGGCACTGTTTTTCTTCAAATCCGGCACCGGCATAACGGACTTCGGCGTGCTGCATGCAATGGACAGCGGACAGGAGTATATGGCATTGATCCTTCGTACGGGGAAGTCCGTGCAGGTGTCGGATGATTCCCCGCATTATCGGGAATTGTTCGTGCTTGCGGATATTGACGGCACCGAAAAATGCATCAAACTGCTCGCTCAGGATGTACCGAACTGGGAGTGCAAGCTGGTGTATCCGACCGGAGGGGAGATAGCGATCAAGGGACACGGAAGGTATTTTACGGTAAAGGATTACCAGAAATAAGACAATTTAGGATGCTGACAAGAAAAGGATTGCCGCCGACGGGCAATCCTTTTTAAGTTCAAAGCGTTTTAGTGAGAATTCGCCGTTGCGGGCGGAGAGGTGATTGAGTGGTGTTGGGTTACTTGGCTTTTATCTTTGCCAGCAGGGCTTCCTGAAGTACCTGTGAGAAGTTGAGATGACGCTCCTGCGCGGCAGTGTTCAGCCACGTCGGGATGGTGAGCGTCTTGCGCACGGATTTTTCGAAATGAAGCTTTGCATACTCCTCGACATCGACGGTTACCATGTTGACGAAGGCGTCCCCGGCGTCAGAGCCCAGTTCTTTGGCGATATCGGGTACGGAGATTGCCTCAATCGGAGACGGGGAAGGGATCGGATCGCCGTCCTGCTTCAGCGTATACAGATAGCCGGCAAGACAGTCGACGGCCATGCGCATGGCATCGGGCAGGGAATTACCGCAGGTTGCAAGCCAGTTCAGATCGGGGAAGACGACGGAGTAACCGGTGTCTTCTTTGAAAAAACAAGCGGGATAGATTGATAACATTGGTTGCCTCCTTTACGGCAGGGGCTAAGAAAGGCCGGCCTGCTTACGGATGGATCGTTCAACGATTTTGCTGAGTTCTTTGCTGTGAAACGGAATGGTTACTTTGCCGGGTTTGTGCGGATGCACGTAGTGACGATGAGAACCTTCCTGGTTTTTGAAAACCCAACCGGCAGCAAGGATCTCGCGTTCCATCTCTTTGGGTTTCTTGGGCATAGTTCACCCCTTTCCCGGAGTATAGCAGAACAATACGCATTGTGTCAATGCGCATTGATATAATACGTGTTGTGCGGTGCAGATTTTTACTTTGAATATGATAATGATGACGTGTTTGATAAAAGTGCGAGGCGGGTTGTTCCGTCAGAGATTCAATGTTTCGGAAAATGTGATGCCGTTTTCGGCGGTATAGAAAAGTATAGATTGGGCTGCGAGAGAATCTCGCAGCCCAGGATGAAGTAGAATTTGTTTTGTTTACCTCGCGAACCTCCCGTTGGTCGGTTTGCTCGGTGTACGTGCGCTCGGCACATGCATCGCAGACTTCGTCTGCTTCCGGGTTTGTCCTTACGATTCGCCGGCGCTCACCTCGCGAACCTCCCGCTGGTCGGTTTGCTCGGTGTACGTGCGCTCGGCACTTCCGCCGCGAACTTCGTTCGCTCCCGAGCCGTTCCTTCCGACTCGCCGGCGCTCACCTCGCGAACCTCCCGCTGGTCGGTTTGCTCGGTATTCGCTCGTTCGGTGCTCACGCGTGGACTTCGTCCACTTCTGTCCGAGCCGTCTGTGCTCATCGGAAGCAAGCTTCCATGAGGCACAGCGCGCCTCGGCCACCGGCTTCTGCCGGTGTGAGCACCTTCACTCCCGTTTATATCTCTTCCCCGTTTCTCCTCTTCTCAAGGATCTTGTGGATGCGTTCTGTCGGGTCGAGATACTCGCTGATCGATGCGTCGTGGTTCAGGGAATCGATCAGGAGCGCGATGTATTTGCTCATGTCGGCGGAGATGTACCATTTGCGCTTCAAAAGCTCGGGCGTCTGGTACACGAGGTTCGTCGTGACTACACGGTAAATGAGCTTCTCCTTGTACGCCTTGTCGAACTCCTTGAGGCCGTTGGTGAAGAGGCCGAAGGTTGCGCAGACGAAGATGCGTCTTGCGTTTCTCTTCTTGAGCTCTCTCGCCACGTCGAGCATGCTCTCGCCGGAGGAGATCATGTCATCGATGATGATGACGTCCTTGCCCTTGACGTCGGTTCCGAGGAACTCGTGCGCGACGATCGGGTTGCGGCCGTCCTCGATGATCGAGTAGTCGCGGCGCTTGTAGAACATGCCCATCTCGGTGCCGACCACGGTTGCGAAGTACACGGCGCGACCCATGGCGCCCTCGTCGGGGCTGATGAGCATCGTGTGCTTGCAGTCGATCTTGAGGCTGGGTACGTTGCGCAGCAGGGCCTTGATGAACTGGTAGGTGGGCTGCACATTTTCAAAAGACTTGATCGGGATGGCGTTCTGTACTCTGGGGTCGTGTGCATCGAAGGTGATGACCGACTCAACGCCGAGGTTGGTCAGTTCCTGCAGAGCGACGGCGCAGTCGAGCGACTCGCGTGCGGAGCGCTTGTGCTGGCGGCTCTCATAGAGGAACGGCATGATGACCGTGATACGGCGTGCCTTGCCGCTCAGTGCGGCGATGACGCGCTTGACATCCGCAAAATGATCGTCCGGCGACATGTGATTTTTCTGCCCGCAGACCGTGTATGTGAGGCTGTAGTTGCACACATCCACGAGAATGTAGATGTCCATACCGCGGATCGTCTCGCCGATGATCGCCTTGGCCTCGCCGGTGCCGAACCGGGGGCATTTGGTATCGATCAGGTAAGTGTCGCGCCGGTAGGTGTCATACCCGGGCTCATCGAGAAATTTGTGCTCGCGCGCGTTGCGCCACGAAGCGATGTAGTCGTCGACTTTCTTGCCGATGGACTTGCTGCTCTCGAGGGCGATGATGCCCAGCGGAGCAAAGGAACTGCTGTCAACAAACTTGTCTTCCTGTGACATGGGTGTCCTCCGTTTATATGATTTTCTCAAGGCAGAGCGATCTCCGAAAACCGGACAAACGGGCAGCCCGGTTCTTGTTGTATCGCTGTACCAAGGGTAACAACCCGGCCGGAGCCGGGCGATTACAGTATCTTCCAACCGCGTCGGCACGAGGCCCTCGCGGGATTGGACTTAGGAAAATGTTACAGGGTGCGCAGGATCCGGATGTCCTTCCCAAACAGCTTGATGTACTGGAAGGTGAACAGCCGCGATGCGATGCGGTCGCTGTAGCGCTTGCCGAGCTCGTCCATCGACAGGTTGGTCGAGATGAGCGTCGGTGCGTGCCGAAGGTCGCGCTCCTCGAGGCAGATGAACAGTTGCGAAGTTGTGTAGGAGCTCGGGATCTCGGTGCCGAGGTCGTCGATGATCAGAAGATCGCAGTCCAGGATGGTGTCGAAGTCCATCGAAGCCTTCTGGGAGCGCTCCCGGTCGCCGAACCGGTAGTAGGAAAATATCTCAAACAGGCGGAACGCGGACAGATATAACACGGTAAATCCGCGGTCCAGCAGATCTTTTGCGATGCAGTTGGTGAGGAACGTCTTGCCGACGCCGGTGTTGCCGTTTAAGAGGAGGTTGCGGTACACTTTGCCGAAATTGTCGGCAAATGCGTGCGCATCCGCGAGGGCTTCCAGCGCGACCTCACGGTACGTCTTGCCGGTTGCGCGGTCGATGGACTGCGCAGAGTACATCTCCGGGTCAAACGTCGCAAAATTCTCCTTCTGCAGACGCTCGTGCCGTCCCTCGTCCATGTAAAACTCGTTGATCACGGTGCGTTTGAAGCAGATGCAGGCTTTGCCGTCGACACTACCCGTGTCCTTGCAGAGCGGGCAGATATACCGGCGATCCAGATAATCCTCAGGGTAGCCCGCGCCGACGAGCAACTGTTTCTTGCGGCTGATCAGCCAGGAGTTTGTGCGCGAGAGCGCGTCGAGCGAGGCGCTGTTTCCCTCGAGAGCGAGTTTGGCGGCCTGCACGGAGCCGTGGATCATCTGCTCATCAATCTCCGCAAGCGCGGGGATCTTCTCGTACAGTTCGTTCTTTCGCCGTGTTTGCTCCTTCTCGCAGTTCAGGCGTCGTTCCTCATACATCTGTTGTATATGCTGGTATTCGGATGAGGTGAGACTCATACGTTGTTTCCTCCGAAAAATGAAGCACGGTTCCGAAGCGCGGGTCGCCTTCGGCCACGCGGGCCTTCCGGGAATTTGCGCTGTCAATCCGCGCACAGGCGGTCAGGCGATCAATGGCGTTGCCTCATGTCAATTAGGGCACAGGCGATCAATGACGCTGTCTCATGGCGAGCTCAAGCGCGGAGTATTCCTCAGCGGTGTACTCCCGCTGCTCATAACCGGAATTGAACGCGTTCTTCGGATTGCCCGAGGCGTTGTCGCCGGCGTTTCTCTCGCTGCGGGCTGTCCTTCGCGGACGGTTCTCGTCTGCGGCACGAACCTCATCGAGTGTTGTGAAACCGGCCTCGCGCCAGGCTTTCAGCGCCTTCTCCGCATACGGGAACGAAGGTTTTCCGATGCTGCTCATCGTGCGGCGGCAAGCCTCCTCAAGGAGGGGCAGCGGCATTTTCCACTCGCGTGACCAGCGCCGTATGTACTCGAGCTGGCCCTTGCCGAGGGTCTGATGCAGCCCGAACTGGTCGCAGACGGTGCGGATCGCGGAATCGTACTGAAGCACGAATTCTTTCGCTTCCTTCTCGGAGGAAATGCCGTTTTCCGCCCAGTTGATGGCGACTTTGCGCATGTACTTCGGGTTGGCCTTCTGCAGCTCGATGCAGTAGTCGAAGAGGTAAATGACCAGATCCTTCGGGAACCGCAGTTTATCATATACGAAGAGCATCAACCGGTAGAGATCGGGACTCATCGTGTCGTTCAGCAACTGCTCCAGCAGGTCAGTGAGGCCCTGGTAAGCGGGATCCTTCTCAAACTGATCCTGGATCTCGTTCGTCACGGCAAATGCTTTCTCCATGCCGTCGTAGTCCGGTCCCGGTTTTGCAGTATCCGCAGGCTGCTTAACGGCTAATGCCGTGTCCTGCGCGGCAGTGGCCTCGGCGACGGTGGTCTCTGATGCCTGCGCGGGAACCGCGGAGTAGAGGCTGTCCTCCTCCGTGCGGGGATTCTCGTCGGCAGCGGGATACGTGTCCGCATCCTCCATCGCAAACAGGTCGATCAGTTCGATGCCGTCGACACGGTTCTGCGCGTCGAAGGAGACGTCCAGCAGGCCGACGCGCTTCAGCTCGCGGAGCGCGCGGTGGATATCGGATTCCATGCAGCGGAGCCGGTCGGCCATCGTGGCGACGGAAAGTTCCGCGGAATCCCGGCGATCCGGATTGCTGCCGGTGTAGTGGCGCAGCATGTACAGGTAAACCCGGATGAACGAACCGTCGAGCTCGTTCATGTAACGGTCGATAAAAATATTAGGGACGGCCGTTCCGAACTGTTTCGTCTTCGGTTTCATACGAATCGTACACATTTCGGTTTGCCCTCCCTTTCCCGGATTTATTCTCCGTCCCGCAGTGTGTTCTGACTGTCACAGACGGAGTCTTCCGCACGGCTTTCGCGGTGTCCGTTTTCGAACCGTGCGAAGCACATTATAGCGGATGAAAAAGGGATTGTAAATAGTCCGAGGGCCGGACGAAACCGGTAGAATCGTTTTTTGGATATTGTGGATAACGTGGATAAATCCGAAGCCGAAATCTTGTGGAAAATGCGCGAAACCCGCGTAGTTACGGCATTTTCCGAAGAAAAAGTTATCCACCGCCCGGAGGCCGCCGAATTGAAAATATCCACAATCGCTCTCGGTGGAAAGGATTGTGGATATTGTGGATAACTATAGTTTCAGGTACGATTCGCCCACGGTTACGATGTCTCCGGCACCCATGGTTATCAACAAATCGCCGTTGACACAATTTTTTATTAAAAATCTGGTTATTTCGTCAAAACTCGGAAAATAATAGGCTTCCTTGCCCATGGCGATCAGGTCGTCGCGCAGATCTGCCGAGGAGATGGTTCCGTCGTCAATCTCACGCGCGGCATAGATGTCGGCCATGACAATCTTGTCGGCGAGAGCAAGTTCGCGCACAAACTGCTTGCGCAGAAGTTTCGCGCGGGTGTATGTGTGCGGCTGGAACACGCACCACACGGAGCGGTGCGGGTAGGACTGCGCCGCGGTGAGCGTCGCGTGGATCTCCGTCGGATGATGCGCGTAGTCGTCCACAACCGTCACGCCCTCGCGCACGCCCTTGAGCTCGAAGCGGCGGGCAGTGCCGGTGAAGATCAGAAGCGCCTTCTTCATATCTTCCATGCTGATGCCGCGGAACACACCTTCTGCGATTGCGGCAAGGCTGTTGGAGACATTGTGCACGCCGGGCACCGAGAGGGTGATGCGGTCGGCATATTTGCCGCGGATATAGAGATCGTAGGAAGGATGTCCGTAGCCGTCGATCGTGATGTTGGTCGCAGCGTAGGTGTAAGGCATGTCCGCAGGCGTCTGGCCGTCGCGGCAAATGCCGTACGTGACGATCTCGCAGCGAAGACCGCTCAGGAATGCCTCAAGATCCGGAAGCTCGCCGTTGATGATGAGGCGGCCGTCATCCGGAAGGCGCTCCGCGAAGAGGCGGAACGAGTGGCGGATGTCGTTGATATCCTTGAAGAAATCGAGGTGATCCTCGTCAATATTCAATATGCAAATGTCGGTCGGGAAGAACTTGAGGAAACTGTTCGTGTACTCGCATGCCTCAAAGAGGAAGCGGTCCGAGTTGCCGATGCGGATGTTGCCGCCGATCGCGTCAAGCTTTCCTCCGAGCGACACGGTCGGATCCATGCCGGCCTGAAGAAGCATCATCGCGATCATCGAGGTGGTCGTTGTCTTGCCGTGCGTTCCGGAGACGCCGATGGAAACCGGGTAGGCAAGGGATACGCGTCCGAGCAGTTCCGCGCGGTCGATCAGAGGGATGCCGCGCTCGTTGCAGGCGATATATTCGGGGTTGTCCGCGTGAACAGCAGCCGTGTACACTGCGCAGTCAATCCCGTCCGTGATGTTCTCCGCGCGCTGGCCGATGGCCACCGGGATCCCGATCTCGTTGAGGTGATCGGTGATATCGGACGCGGAGCGGTCGGAGCCGCTCACGGTGAAGCCTCGTGTTTTGAGAAGCTCGGCAAGGCCGCTCATGCTGATGCCGCCGATGCCGATAAAATAAACGCTCGCAGGCTTATTGAGATCAAATTCAAACATAAATACTCCGTTAGACGGGAAGCAGTATTCCGACACCGACAGTCCTGACCGCCGGAAACGGAATCGTGCCTCTGTGATAGTGGAATCAACGCTGTTCCCGCAGCGTGCTTCCGCCGGGCCTCGAGCGCGCCCGCTGCCCGCTACCATTATAGTGTTTTTTGCGAATATTGCAATCACCTCTTGACGGGAAAAACTCATGAAACACGGAAAAAGTGTCGCATTTTCCGTAACATGCCGAAAACTATCGTCATTATTCACAGAAAATGGTTGGAAAAGCATTTGTTTTTGAGCATTCTTGTGGTATGATAAATTACTACAGAGAGAGAAATAAGGAGGTGACCTTCTTGATAAAAAAAGAAATGATCGCCATGTTGCTCGCGGGTGGGCAGGGATCGCGTCTCGGCGTGCTGACGCAGAGCGTTGCGAAGCCTGCTGTGGGCTTTGGCGGCAAATACCGGATTATTGATTTTCCGCTGAGCAACTGCATCAACTCCGGCGTTGACACCGTCGGCGTGCTGACGCAGTACCAGCCGTTGCGGCTGAACACGCACATCGGGATCGGCATTCCGTGGGACCTCGACCGAAATATCGGCGGCGTATCCATTCTTCCTCCGTATGAGAAGAGTACGAACGCTGAGTGGTACACCGGCACGGCGAACGCCATTTACCAGAACCTGCGGTTCATGGAGTACTACAATCCGGAGTACGTCCTTGTGCTCGGAGGCGACCACATTTATAAGATGGATTACGAGGAGATGCTCGATTTCCATAAGAGAAACAATGCGGACGTGACGCTCGCGACGATCCCCGTTCCGTGGGAGGAGGCGAGCCGCTTCGGCGTTGTCATCACCGACGATGACATGCGCATCCGCGAGTTTGAGGAGAAGCCGGCAAATCCGAGAAGCAATCTGGCGTCGATGGGCATCTACATTTTCACCTGGAAGGTGCTCCGCGAGGCGCTGATCACGCTGTCCGAACAGGAGGGCTGCGACTTCGGTAAGCACATCATCCCGTACTGCCACAACCGCGGAGACCGCGTGTTTGCGTACGAGTTCAACGGCTACTGGAGAGACGTCGGAACGCTCGGTTCGTACTGGGCGGCCAACATGGAGCTCATCGACATCGTGCCGGTGTTCGACCTGTACGACGAGTACTGGAAGATCTACACGAAGGGTGAGGTCATCCGTCCGCAGTACATTGCGTCCAACGCGGTGATCAACCGTGCCATCATCGGCGAGGGCACCGAAGTCTACGGCGAGGTTCACAACTCCGTCATCGGCGAGGGTGTTACGATCGGTGAGGGCGCCGTGGTGCGCGACTCCATCATCATGAAGGGCACGTCCGTCGGCAAGGGCACCTACATCGAGAAGGCCATTATCGCGGAAAATGTTGTCATCGGCGACGGCTGCAAACTCGGCGTCGGCGAGGAGGTTCCCAACACCTGGAAGCCTCACATTTACAGCGAGGGCCTTGTGACGATCGGCGAGGATTCCGTCATTCCGAACGGCGTGACGATCGGCAAGAACACCGTTATTCTCGGCGGCACGAGCGAGGACGATTACCCGAACGGCCGGCTGGAGAGCGGCGCGAGTTTGATAAAGGCAGGTGACGAATCATGAAAGCAATCGGTATCATTTTAGCCGGCGGCAATTCGAGCCGCATGCAGGAGTTGACGAGTCGCCGGGCGATCGCGGCGATGCCTGTGGCGGGCAGCTACAGAAGCGTTGATTTTTCGCTGTCGAACATGACGAACTCGCATATTCAGAAGGTTGCGGTGCTGACGCAGTACAGCTCCCGCTCCCTGCATGAGCACCTGAATTCCTCCAAATGGTGGGATTTCGGCCGCAAGCAGGGCGGTCTGTATCTGTTCGCGCCGACCATCACCCAGGAGAACGGTTTCTGGTACCGCGGAACGGCGGATGCCATGTACCAGAACCTGGATTTTCTGCGCAACAGCCATGAGCCGTACGTGGTCATCGCGTCCGGCGACGGCATTTACAAGCTCGATTACAACCAGGTGATCAACCGCCACATCGATACGCAGGCGGATATCACCGTGGTGGTGACGGAGCTTTCCGACTGCATGGACAATTCCCGCTTCGGAACCGTTACAACTGACGAGGATGACCGCATCATCGAGTTCGAGGAGAAGCCGATCCAGTCGGATAACCGGCTTGTATCGACCGGCATTTATGTCGTTCGCCGGCGTCTTCTGATCGAACTGCTGGAGCGTTGCATCGCGGACAACAATTACGATTTCGTGCGCGGCGTCCTGATGCGCTACAAGACCAGCAAGCGGATCTGTGCATACCGCATGGAAGGCTACTGGAGCAACATCGCGACGGTGGAAGATTACTTCCGCACGAACATGGATTTCCTGAATCCGGAGATCCGCGATTACTTCTTCCGCCAGTACCCGGATATCTATTCCAAGGTGGATGACCTTCCGCCGGCCAAGTACAATCCGGACGCGGTCGTGAAAAACAGTCTGATCGCTTCGGGCTGCATCGTCAACGGTGTCGTGGAGAACTCTGTTCTCTTCAAGAAGGTTTACGTCGGCAACAACGTGACCATCAAGAATTCGATCATCCTGAACGATGTGCACATCTGCGACAACACCTACATTGAGAACTGCATCGTCGAGAGCCGCGATACGATCCATTCGGATCGCCGCCTCGTGGGCGAGGGCAAGATTCTCATCGTGGACGAGAAAGCCGATCGGTACGGGCTGTAAGAAAAGCAAGAAGTGAATAGCGCGGCCGCACGAAACTTCGGTTTCGTGCGGCTTTTTTGTTTGGGGGCCGATTGGGAGCCTTGATGACTTGTTTGAATCCTGTCAGGCCTAGTTCTGTTCGGTATCCACTCCCATGTCGCGGGTATAGCGCCATTCGATGATGTCGCCGTCGCGCAGCTTGCGCGCGCTGCAGCTCTCGGAGGGCGCTTCGTTGTTTACATAGTACATCCAGCCGGAGAGTGTGCCGTGATCGAACTCGTGGAGCGTGCCGATCCCGCGGATGTACAGGGAACCGCCTGCGCCACCGATGTCGAGCGGCAATCGGGCTTTTGCGGCAGCGGCGGTCAGCGCGTCGTACACAGTATCGCCTTCGCGATATGCAATCTTTACGGGAGCGAGCAACATTCCGTCTGCAGGGAGCCCGTCTATTCCGGCAACCGTATCGCATCGGATGGAAAGAGTGACGGATCCGGCGGCTTCCTCGTCGGAGACAGCGAGGCTCGCGTAGTATTGTTCCGGCGTCTGAATCTTCACAAACCACAACAGCGCGAAGAGTGCCGCGAACACGCCTGCGAACAGCAGCAAGTTGCGGCGCGTAAGGCGACGTTTGTACGCCAGCACAGTAAGCAGGACTGCGGCGATGAGAGCAAGGATCCCGCTGCCCCACAGGCGGTATGACGGAATATCCGCGTCGGAATTGCCCGGCGTGTTCTGTGCATCGTCTGCCTTCGAAGCGCCACCGGGTGTCGGGTTACCGGCCGAGGGCGTCAGAGTTACGGAATCCGACGGTGTGCCCGGGACGGGGGTCAAAGCACCTGTGGTTGGTGTCAAAACACTCGCGGTGGGCGTCGGTTCATCAACGGAAGAGGTCGGCTCGACAATCGGTGTGATCGAGCCGGTCGGTGTAACCGCGCCGGTTGGCTCCGGAGTGACGGAGCGTCCTTCCCGAACGGCATCAAGCTCGTAGAGCGACGGCCGACCGTCAAGGAATCTCATGTAAGCGATACTCGCGTAAAATACCTGCTGTGTGGCCGTACGGTTTGTCTCTCCGTCAGCGACGTGCCGGAAGCTTCCGTTGTCCAGGCGGAAGGATCGGATGGCATCTAGGATGGTCCGGCCGTTCTTGATGAAACGCTCATCGCGACAGGCATCGATTCCCACTGTGGAGAGCGCGACGAGCACCTGAGCGCAACTCTCGCAGTTGGCGGCGCCGTAACTGGAGAAACCGCCGTTCTCATTCTGCCGGCCGGCGAGCAGTTCAACGGCGTGGTTGACGGCCTCCGCAACATCCTCAACTGCCTTAGCTGCATTTTCCGACGAAGACCCGGAAGCGCCTGCTCCTGCTGTTTTGCAGTAGACGGCCAATGCCTGCACGACCATCGAAGTGACATCTACATCGCTGTACGTGCCGGAGATTGCCCATCCGCCATCCGCCAGGCGGAGGGACAGGATCTTTTGAACGGTCTCCTCGGCGGTGTGATCGTCGAGCTCAACCCCGTTATTCAGCAAATGAAGCCCGAAGACGAGGCTCATGATCCCCTGCGAGCCGACGGATTCCGCGAGCAGCGACGCGTCATAGGGGGCCAGATCGCTGCCGATGGCGAGCGAAAACAGCGCATATTTCTGGACCTCCGTGCCCTTGAGCGGAGAGGCGAGATACAGGAAGGAATCCTTCAGTGCCTTCTCCGTCGACTGAAAATCGTAGACACCGTATTGGCTCAGCGCGAACAGAAACCAGACATTTTGGGACGGCTGAAGGCCGAGGCTCTCGTTGATCAGCGCCTGCGGATCGTCGGAAGAACAGCCGGTTTCGAGTCGGAGATACGAGAGGATCCCGTCGAAAAATCCCTGCGCGGTTGCCCGGCTTACAGAGGTTTCATTTTCCGAAGAAACGCCGAAAGCCTGCGCCGTCCGGGCAGTCGAAAAGGCTGCCGCAGACAGGACGCAGGCCGTCAGCAGAAAGGCAAGCAGCAGCGCCGTGAGGCGCCTGCCGCTGCCTGTTTTTTTGTGTTTCGCCGAATTGTTCATAACGTAAGACTGTTGGATCTTATGCCTCGCGTGAGCGCTTTACGACGATGATCACGCCGAGCGCGCCGACTGCAACAAGTGCGAGGATCGCAAGAGCAGCGGTGTCGCCGGTCGCCGGAGCATCTGTAATGGGAGCGTCTACCGGAGGAACTTCTTCAGCAGCTTTCTCAATGGTAATGACACATGCCGGAGGAACAAGATTTACGGAATCGGAGCTTGCGCTGATCACGTAGGTTCCGGCATCCGTGAATTTCAGAGTGATCTTGCCGTCGGCATCCGTCTTGGTGTCAACAGCCTTGCCGTTCAGGGTGATGTTTGCATTGCCGACCGGGGAGATCACGCGGTTGTACGAAGCGTCATATCCTACCGAGGACAGCGTGAGAGCAACTTCGTCGCCGGCTTTGGCGGAAGCCGTTCTCTTGTCGAAGAAGCAGTAAGTGTCGGACCAGGTCTCGGTGTCGGTGTAGATGAAAGCGGTGACATATGCGCCGTTCTTCACCTCGTCGGAGAGGCTCATTGCGCCTTCGTTGTTGACATCGTAGCCGTAGCCGCTTCCGTTGTCGGTGCCCCAGAGCTTCTTGAGCGAAAGGCCGTATTCGGTCATTTCGGAGAGGTAGCCTGCAGCAGCGCCGCCTTCAAATTTTGCTTCATGCGCACAGTACAGGGCATCGTTGATCGTGAGTTTGCCGTCGTTGTCGATATCCGTGACGGTGATCGCCTCCTGTACGAGGACAAGTTTGCCGTCCTTGTCGGCGATGGTGACGTAGACTTTTGTGCCGTCGTCCGCGAGCGCAATGCCGCAGAACAGGCCGAGCACAAGAACGAGCGTGAGGGTGAACGAGAGAATCCGTTTCATTGTTAGACACTCCTTTGAAAATATTTATCAAAACAGCTTTTGAGGCTGTAATGAGTCGATGATGTTTCGGAAAATGAACCGCTGTCAATCGGCGGGATCTTCATTTTCCGTCTCGCGAAAGAGACCGTACTTCACGCGGATCCGGTCCAGTTTGTCTCCGATGGGCCCTGTGAGCGCCAGCAGGAAGATCACGTTGGACACCGCGTACTCGATCGTGGTCGGGATCGCCGCCGTAGCGTACGTCAGGTAGCGCGCGAGCGAAAAGCCTTCGCCCATCCAGAAGGTTGACCACAGGTCCATGATGAGCGAGTAGAAAACCCCGGCAAAGACTCCGTAGAGGCACAGCAGAACTTTGTGTTTTCGCAGCGGGCGCGCCAGGAGACCGGCGAGGCCGCCGATCAGACCCCAGGAGAACATTTGGAACGGCGTCCACGGACCCTGCCCGAAATAAAAGTTGGACAACAGTGCTGTCAGCGAGCCCACGATAAATCCGGGTTCCGCGCCGAGCCAGATCGCCGTGATGACCGTGATCGCCGTGACGGGCTTGAACCCCGGCAGCCAGGCGAAGAGGAACCGCCCCGCGACCGACAGCGAAGTCAGCACCGACAGGACCATCAGTTCCGCCGACCCGGTCTCGCGCTGCTCAAAATCATACACGATCGGCAGGCATGTCAGCACCGCCACGCACAGCGAGATCCAGGCGTAGTGGCGTTCTCGGAAAATGAGCGCTCCGCCCACGGCAACAGCCGGTATCATCGCGAAGAACAGCAGAAAGGTCAGCCAGCGGCGATTCATAGGGACACCTCCGCCGTATCGTCGCAAGTGCGACAGCAGGAATCGATCACATCCCCGACCGTGATCGCGCCGTCGATGATCCCGCGGGCCATGCGGTTCGCGGCTGTTGTGTAGAACGCGTTGTCCGCGAAAAATGTCCCCGGCAGCCCTTCGGAGATCACCTCCCCGTCGAAGAGAAGACCGCAGCGGTCGGCGTGTTCGGCAGCCCATTCGGCGTCGTGCGTGACAGACAGTACGGCGAGCCCTTCCTCGCGCAACTCGTCGAGCAAACCGGCGAGTTCATGTTTGCCGCGCACATCGATGCCCTTCGTCGGCTCGTCCAGCAGGAGAACCTTCGGGCGGGACGCGAGAACCTTCGCGAGCGCCGCTTTCTGCAGCTCTCCGCCGCTCACGTCGTACGGGTGGGAGTCGAGGATGTCCGTGATGCGAAGCCGCTCGCAGAGCTGCTGCATCGCAGGTTCATTTTCCATGCGACGGAAGGCGTTTTGCAGATCCTCCCGGATCGTCTTTTCGACAAATACATCCCTCGGCTGCTGCGGCAGTAACGCAAGGTTGTTGCGGTAGAGCTCGCCCGGCCCGAAGGAGGTCATTTTCCGATTGAAAAGCCGGATGGAGCCGGCGTACGGTTTTGTGAGGCCGGCGAGCAGCGACAGCAGTGTCGTCTTGCCGGAGCCGTTGCCGCCGAGCAGGCAATAGTGCTCGCCCGCGTGCAGCGAGATCGTTGCACCGGAAAGCACATCGGGAGATTGTTTGGCGTAGCGGAATCGCAGATCGCGAGCCTCGAGAGCGATCTCTCCGGAGATGGGAGCACCCTCGCTTCGGGGCTTTCGGAAAATGTCGGATTCCCGGGCATGTTTCGTCAGCAGAGCCCGCCCGTCGCGCACGGTAAACGGCATCGCGGTGTCACCGGCCGGCGTCGTCTCCCCCGATCCGGCAGACCTTCCGGTGATCGCGAAATACACCCGCGTGGCAGCAGGCAGGGCCTCCGCCATGGGGTGAGAGTGTGCGTAGAGATACTGCGCGACTTCCGCAGGCGTACCCGCGGAGGCGATGGAGCCGCTGTCCATCAGGAAAATGCGGTCCGCAAGCGGTAGCACGTCCTCCAGGCGATGTTCCGCCATGAGGATCGTCACGCCGAGGTCGCGGTTGATGCGCGTGAGCACGTTGCGGAACTCGGTTGCCGCGATGGGGTCTAACTGTGCCGTCGGCTCGTCGAGGAGCAGCAGGCGCGGGTTCATGACCAGCGCGGAGGCAAGGTTCAGAAGCTGTTTCTGACCGCCCGAAAGCTCGTACGTCTTTCGGTGATACCAGCTCTCGATCCCGAAGAAAGAAGCCATTTCGGCGACGCGCCGGCGGATGGTGTCCGACGGCAGGCCGAGGTTTTCAAGCCCGAAGGCAAGCTCGTGCCACACTTCGTCGGTGACAATCTGTGACTCGGGATCCTGCAGGACAATGCCGATGCCGGTGGCCGCGTCGCGGTCGGAGAGAACGGTATCGTTCTCCTCGGAAGCAGCGTCTTGACTTCCCGAATCGGGAAGGGGGCGGTTGCCGGAGCCTTTCGAGAGGGCGGTTTTACAGGCGGTTTTTCCGTCGAAAAGAATGAGCCCGCTCATTTGCCCGAAGGGCGCGAGTTCGCGCTTGATCAGGCGAAGGAGGGTGGATTTTCCGCAGCCGGAGAGGCCGCAGAGCACCGCCCACTGACCGTCGGAAACGGACAGAAATACGCCGCGGAGCGCGTCGGAGGCCGCTTTCGGATAGCGAAAGGTTACATTTTCGACCGATAGTAGCACCAGCGGAGATCCTCCTTCAGGAATGAGAAAAACGGCAGTAACGTAAGCACGGCAAATGCCGCTATTCCGCAGCGGCCGAGCAGTCCCGCCCGCGCGGTGATAATTTCAGGGTAGTAGCTAATATCCAGCCGACCTGTCGCGAGAGCCGCAATGGTGACGGCATCCAGCGCGAGGATAGCGGTCAGGCAGACCGCATCCGTCTTCGTAAAATGACACGTGCGGTAGGTGGTGCGCCCCGGCAGTCCGTAGCCGCGCGCTTTCATGGCGGCGCCGGCGTCGATCGCGTGCTCGAGAGACCACGTTGTGAGCGCGGACCAGGTTGTCATGGTGCTGCGCGTCCGGTGCAGCCAGTCGGGATCGTCATATACGCCGACCGCCGTCTGCGCGCCGCGCATCGCCTCCGCTCTTCTGCGCAGCAGCGGCACGAAGCGGAGCACCGAGGATATTAAGAGGGCTGACTTCGGGGCAATCCGCCCGAAGAGAAAAAAGCGATTTTCCTCCGCCACGAGGAATGTCTCGCAGCGGAACCACAGCAGCACGGAGATCAGCATGCCTCCGAGGTGGATTCCGTACAGGAGCGCCTCGCGTGTGTATGGACGCCCGCCAATGAACACGATGGGCGTCGCTCCGCCCGTGGAAAATAAAGGATTTGTCACGGCGACCAACACCCACAGGATCAGGTAGCCTATGACGCTTCGCATTGTAAGGACGGATCGCGCTGCAGTGGCCAGGTACAGAGTAGCACCGATGAACGCGAACAGTGTCAATGCCGGTGTCTGCGCGAACATGGCGATCAGGAGAACGGACAGCAGAAGTGTGAGCGGCACCAGCGGGTGACGCCTCGGACGAACAACCATCGTGTCTCCTTTCCTGAGAGGTGCTGACAATAAAACGGCCTGCCCGACGTTGTCGGACAGGCAGAGTTCGGTTCGCATCGATGATATAACACAACAATACGCCTGCGCGGTTGCACAGTCGCAATCATGCAATCTCATCGGATACCGGCCCTGGTTGCTCCGGATTCGAACCGGATGGGTGGAACTCTGCTCTATAACAACGTAAACCATATCTATGGGATTTATCGCATATATATACTACAACATCTTGTAGTATATCATGTTCTTATGGAAGATGCAAGGGGAAAAGGAGAGACAAACGTTTTTGAGAGACATGAGTTTTTTGCGGCGATTTCTCAAAAGCATTTTTGCTAAATCTTGCAAAACTCCTTGATTTATGCTATTCTTTGCAGAAAGAAAACGTTTTTGAGAAATGTGAGATTTTTTAACAGATTTCTCAAAAACGACAGAGGAGGGGGCCATGACAGGAAGAGCAAAGGAAGTGCAGGAGCTGGAAGATCTGTACAAACGGAAAAAACCGGAATTGGTTGCGATATACGGCAGACGACGCGTCGGAAAAACATACCTTGTAGAGCAGACATTTAAAAATCGATTTTCTTTTCGTCATGCCGGGTTGTCTCCGATTGAGAATAGCAGAATCGGGATGACGGAGGCGCAGCTGACGCATTTTTATAACAGTCTGCGTAGTTACGGTGCGGAGGACACGCAATGTCCGGCAACGTGGCTGGACGCATTTTTTCGACTTCAGCAGTTATTGGAGAAGAAGGATGACGGAAGCCGCCAGGTAGTATTTATCGATGAACTGCCATGGCTGGATACGGCGAACTCGGGGTTCATCACTGCATTTGAAGGCTTTTGGAACAATTGGGGATGTCATCGAGACAATTTGATGGTAATTGTTTGCGGCAGTGCAAACTCGTGGATGCTTGATAAACTGATCAACAATCACGGAGGATTGTACGGAAGAGTAACATATGAGATAAAACTGATGCCGTTCACGCTGGCGGAGAGCGAGGATTTCTTTAAGGAGAACGGAGTTTTGCTCTCTCGGTACGATATTGCTCAGAGCTACATGATTGTCGGAGGAATTCCTTACTATCTGCAGTATTTCAAGAAGGGCTTGTCGTTGGCACAAAATGTGGACAGCCTGTTTTACGCCGATGATGCTAAGCTGACATTTGAATTTGACAGGTTGTTTGCGGCGGTGTTCAAGAAGCCGGAGCTGGTAAAGGCCATTGTCATTTTCCTTGCATCGAAAAATGCCGGCTTTACCCGAAAGGAAATTCTTGAAAAACTCAAATTGACGGACGGTGGAACAATTACCACTGCCTTGAATGCGCTCATAACAAGCAATTTTGTTATGCGCTACATGCCGTTTGGTCTTCCGGGGAGAGTGGAACACTATCGGCTGGTTGATCCGTTCTGCATTTTTTATCTCCGATTTGTCGGGAACAAACAGAGGTTGAACGCTGAATTCTGGGAGGAAAATGTACAGTCGCAGTCGGTTGTCGCCTGGAGGGGGATTGCGTTTGAAAATCTTTGCTTTCAACACATAGGTCAAATCAAGGCGGCACTGGGAATCAGCGGTGTCGCGACCACGCAGTCTGTGTGGTCGAAACGTAGTGATGATACGGAGGGCACACAGATTGATCTCTTAATCGATCGCAACGACAATGTTGTTAATATGTGTGAGTTGAAGTTCTATAAAGATGATTTTGTCGTAGACAACAAGTACTACCGTGTCCTGCAGCGACGCACGGAGCTGCTTTCCGGAGTGATTCCCAAAAAGAAGGTTGTCCATAGTACTCTTGTGACGACCTATGGTTTGACATACAATGAATACAGTGGCGTGTTCTCCAGCGTGATTACATTGGATGAGTTGTTTCGCTGAGTGCGAATAAAACAGGCGGAGGAAACCGGCAGTTGAAAAAACGGGGTTGACAATCCCTTCGCTCCTTTGCTACAATGTGCGCGAACCCATGGGGGAGTAGTAAACGAGGCGCAAAAGCGTCGCGAAGCAAGTCGTCATCACGGCGCAGTTTGCCCGGCTTGTTTGAAAATGCGAGACTCATGTATGCTTGCCATACGTGGAACTGTTCTCGCTGCAGGATGCATATTTTGAGAATTTCGGGACCGGATATGGCAATGCATATCCGGTCCTTCGTGCGCGTTAAACGAGAGCACGTACACTGAGCGAGCTTTGCCCGCGATGTGCGCCTTGTCGGTACACGCATCGCCAGGGGAACATTTTTGAAAAAAATTTCCGAAAAGGGCTTGACAGATGAATGGCCATTCAACTATAATGCCGAACAGATGAACAGCCATTCAACTGTTCGGCAGAAAAAGCGATGCCCCGAGCGGACGAAATCTCTCGAATCAGCGCGTAAATAATTGGTATCGCATTGCATGCGGGAAAAGGAGAACACCATGAGTTTTGTGGAGATCAAAAACGTGAAGAAGAGTTACGGCGAGGGTGAGGCGCGACAGGTTGTCCTGGACGGCGTGGAGCTCTCGGTCGAGAAAGGTGAGTTCTGTGTGCTGCTCGGTCCGTCCGGCAGCGGCAAATCCACGCTTCTCAACATTATCGGCGGCATCGATGACGCCGACGAAGGATATGTGATGATCAACGGCGAGAAGACCGCCGACATGAATGAAAAAAGGCTGACGCAGTACCGGAGAGATCACCTCGGTTACGTGTTTCAGCTCTACAATCTGATTCCGAATCTTACGGTGCGCGAGAACATCGAGGTCGGCGCTTACCTCAGCGAAAAGCCGCTCGATGTCGATGAGCTTCTCAAGACGCTCGGTCTCTACGAGCATCGTCACAAACTGCCGACCCAGCTCTCCGGCGGTCAGCAGCAGCGCACGGCCATCGGTCGCGCCGTCATCAAGAACCCCGACATTTTACTCTGCGATGAGCCGACCGGCGCGCTCGACTACAATACGTCGAAGGAAATCCTGGCGCTTCTCGAGCGGGTCAATCAGGAGTACGGCAACACGATCATCATGGTGACGCACAACGACGCGCTCAAGAACATGGCGGACCGCGTGGTCAAGCTTCGTGACGGCCGCGTGAACCGCAACTACCTCAACGAGAACAAGCTGCCTGTCAGCGAGATCGAGTGGTAAGGAGGCGGCACATGAGAAACCCCATGAACCGGAGGCTGCCCCGCGAATTGAAGGCAGACTTCGGAAAATATTTAGTCATTTTTCTGTTCATTACGATGGTTGTCTCGGTCGTATCGGGCTTCCTTGTGGCAAATGACGGGATCGCAAAAGCGTATCACAGAAATCTCGCGGAAAATGATGTCGAGGACGGTCATCTCTCGTTCAACGTCCGCCCCGACGATGAGTTTCTGGCGGCGGTCGCGCAGAAGGCGAAGGTGAAGATCTCCCGCGCGGATTTCTTCGAGGAGTATGTCGGCGGCGCGTCGGGCGAGAGCGCGAAGAGCAATGTCGGAAAGAGCGGTGAGGCCCTTCTCGAGGGCGACAGCGGAATCTCCGGCAGCGCATCTCTTCTCGGTGACGACGAGAAATCGAATACTTTGCTCCGTGTCTACCGCGCGAGCGAAGTGAACATCCCCGAGATCATGGAAGGACGTCTTCCGCAGGCAGCGGGAGAGATCGCGCTCGACACGTTGCACGCGAGCATCGCGGACATCAAAGTGGGTGACACCGTCAATCTGGGTGGCCGCAAACTGACCGTGACGGGCCTGCTGGCGTTTCCGAATTACAGCGCCCTGTTCAAGGACAATGCCGACATTATGTTTGACGCGGAGACGTTCGGCGTCGGACTGATGTCGGAGGAAGGATTTGACGCATTTGGTTCCGACCATGTGACGATCAGTTACGCATGGCGGTACGAGACGAAACCGGAGTCGGACAAGGCGCAGCAGGATGCGGCGGAGGCAGTGCTTTCGGCACTCCGCGACGAGCTCTTCGCGACCAACACGTTGATCGTGCAGCGGGCCCTTCTGGGCGAGAGCGGACTCACGATGCTTGAGGTCTCGGATTTTCTGCCTGCGTACGAAAACAAAGCCATCCAGTTCGCCGGCGAGGACATGAACGGCGACGAGGCCGCCATGATCGTGTTCTTGTATATTGTCGTTGCAGTGCTCGCATTTATCGTGGCCGTGACGACGATCAACACACTCTCGAAGGAAGCGTCGGTCATCGGAACGCTGCGCGCCTCGGGCTACACGAGAGGCGAGATGGTAAGACACTACATGGCGCTGCCGCTCGCGTCATTTTTCGCGGGAATGATCGTCGGAAATGTGCTCGGCTACACGGCGCTCCGCGACTTCATGGTCGGCATTTACAACGATATGTACTCGCTCGGCAAGGTTGAGACGTTCTGGAATGAGAAAGCGTTTGTGACGACGACGCTGTGGCCGACGATCATCATGATCGTGGTCAACGCCGTCATCCTGATCTGGAAAATGCGCATCGGTCCGCTTCAGTTTCTGCGCCGCGAAATCTCCGGGCGCAAGAGAAAGCGCGCGCTCAAACTCTCGCGGAAAATCCCGTTCACCTGGCGATTTCGCACCCGCATTTTACTGCAGAATCTGCCGAACTACATCACGATGGCGGTGGGTATCATTCTCGCGGGAGCGATCATCATTTTCGGACTGATGTTTGAGCCGCTTCTGAGGGACGTGGCAAAGAGGATCGAGGACACGAGCATCAGCCGATACCAGTACGTTCTGAAGACGCCCGAGGAGGCCGGCGACGGCGCGGAGAAGTTTGCGATCGGAACGCTCGAAACGACGAAGAAAGACTACAAGACGGACGAAGTTTCGGTCTACGGCATCTCGGCGGACAGCAAGTTCGTGAAGACCGCGATCCCGGAGGGCAAGGCGCTCATTTCGAACGGCTTTATGGACAAATACAATGTCTCCGTGGGCGACACGGTGAGCCTTTACGACAAGTACGCGGACAAAAACTACGAGTTCGTCGTCGCCGGGGAGTACCCCTACGAGGCGTCGCTCGCGGTGTTCATGAACATATCGGAGTTCAACACGATGTTTGAGAAGACACCGGACTACTACAGCGGCTATTTTGCGGACCGGGAGCTCTCGGAACTCGCGGAATCAAACATTTACATGCGCCTGGACAGCGAGACGTTCGGTAGTTTCGCGGATCAGCTCTGGAAGTCCTTCGCGGACTTCATGGAGCCCGTAAAATGGTTCGGCGTTCTCATGTTCGTCCTGATGGTCTACCTCCTCGCGAAGCAGATCATCGAGCGCAACGCGGTGAGCATCTCGATGACGAAGATCCTCGGCTTCACCGGCGGTGAGATCGGCGGGCTGTACATCGTTTCGACGTCGCTCGTCGTGCTGGCGAGCCTGTTGCTTGCGGTGCCGATTGTCTCGTGGCTGCTGCGGCTGGTCTTCAAGACCTATCTGTACCAGCGCATGAGCGGCTACCTGCCGTACTGCATCGACAGCGCCTGCTACGTGAAAATGGTGCTGATCGGCCTTGCGAGTTACCTCGCGGTCGTCGCGCTGCAGCTCTGGAAGATCCACAGGATCCCGAAGAGCGACGCGCTGAAGACGCTGGAGTGACGGCGGAGAAAACGGAATCCATATGACGAAAGCCCGTGACGAAGAGTCATGGGCTTTTTTGCGGGCTTCCGTTATCATATTTATGTGCTCATTTGCCGGGTTGAACAGACGGATTGCTTGACAACAGGGGGTGCTCGTGTTACGTTGAATTGTGCAAATGCAAGAGTCGGAAAAGGGGCTTTGCTTTGAGATGAAAAAACAAGGGGGGGGAGAATCATGCGAACGAAATTTTCCACAATCATCCTTACGTTCGTACTTCTTGTTGCGCTGACCGCGTGCGGCAAGAAGGAAGAAACGCCTGAGCCGGAGAAGCAGCTTCCGAAGTTCGGGTTCCGGGAGTATCAGTTTGATTCCGACGAAGGCACGCGATGGCTGGAGAAAAAATATGAAAACCTGGGGACGGAGCGCACTCTGAGCCAATATGATGATGAGGGGGCTGTCTCCATCGTGAAATGGTATTACGACAGCACCGGTGAGCACCTTCTGAAGTGCGTGAACTGGTCGCGCTACGAACCAACCACATCGGACGAGTACGACATGAACGGTCGGCTCATCCGAAAGTCTGTAAGGCAGATGGAGATGGAGGATGGTTCGGGCTGGTATAGGGAACTTCTTTTTCCGGACGAGTATGCAACGTATTCCGCAAAGGAAAATGGAAACGTTGGGCTGGTGCACCATGCGAATTACGTGTCGGTAAAATCGAATGTGCACGAGATCGTAACCGAATACACCTACGTCGGTGAGTCCGACACGATCAAGGGGATCAAGACGGTAACTGCCGCCGGAGACGTGATCGGGCTGCTGGAGCGCGGCGAAGGAGATATCGTTCTGAACGCGCTGATCGACGGCGAGTACGTGCATTATGAGGAGACGTTTGATGCCGAACAGGGTGTCGGCAAATACAATTATTCCTTTATCAGTGAAACGGAATATGGCGAAAAATCTCACGGAAGCAAGCAATATACTTCTTCCGGCTTACTCGTAAACGTCTTTGTGCAGGATGATCAGGGGCCGAATGAGGGAAGAACCATTGAGGTAGCCTATGGGTATGACTCCGACGGCGGTTATGATGAGTACGAGTTGTTTCGGGACTCCAATGGAGCTGTCTATTTATATAGCAAATCATGGTTTGATGCAGACGGAAAATGTCTTCGCGAGGAAACGAAGAGCGATACGCTTGTTACGGAAGTTGAATATTCGTATTACGAGAACGGCAATTTGTCGCGGCACGCGGAGGTTAATTATTTCGGGTCTATGACGGAAGAATCCAGCAGATACGAACGGGAGTACAACGAAGACGGAACGTTCCGGTCAAGCAGAGTTTACAATGCCGGCAAACTGACAGAAGAAAACATCGACACCTACATAGAAATGTCCGGTGTCGCAGGGCAGGTTTTGCGTTCGAAGGCCTTCCGGAATAATTATGATGAATGCTACAACGAAGTGTATTACAGCATCCAGATGCCGAATGATTATGAACCAGGGAAAACCAAACAAGTTGTCTTCCGCACGGAGCGCGAGAATGATGCCGGGAAGATGGTGTGTTGTCAGCAAGGAATCTTTGATTCGGAGGGGCGCCTGATCCGTATCGAGGATGGGAACTGTTATGATGTAACAAAGGCTGAAATAAACGGGATTCTCATTGTCACAGAATTTGACGAGAAAGGACGGCAGACTACAGCTTACACGCGGTACTGGCCAAACTCAAACTATAACGGGGCGGACACCATGAAAGAAGAAGGAACCGTGCGGGAATACTGGGAAGGAGAAGACCCGCTGGCGGCTGAGGAAGCAGAAATGCTGAATTCGACGGTGACGGAAACGCCGTAAAAAAGTTGTTGACAGACGGCAGGCGCACTGCTATAATCGGCAACAGTTAAACAATCGCATACGCGAAACCGTTGAAGCGGAGATAACGGCAACGATGCCTTCACAGAGAGCCTGCGCAGCTGAGAGTCAGGCAAGAAACACATTGTCAAATGGACCGCTGAGGGCGCAGTCAAACGGGGTATCCCGGAGTATTCTGCGACGTGAGGCAGGCGTGACATGCCGGGGATATGATGGTATCCTGCAGAGAGCACGGATTTTCCGTGAATCAAGGTGGCACCGCGAATTAAGTATATTCGTCCTTGACAGAAGTAGCATTCTGTCAAGGACTTTTTGCGCGCTAAGCGAGAGCACTCGCACCGCCGGAGGGCGGCGGGATCGGACTGACGGCCTCGCGGGAACGAGGTTCCCGGCGAGGCGGAAGGACGGGACCGGAAGCGGACGAAGTCCGCGATGCGAGTGCCGAGCGCACGTACACCGAGCGAGCTCCGCTCGCGAGGGTGAAAGGACGATCCCGGGAGCGGTCGAAGACCGTAGCGGAACGGCCGAGCGCACGTACACCGAGCGAGCTCCGCTCGCGAGGGTGCGCGGAACAATTTATTCAGGAGGTACCCAATGAACTTCAAACCCACTCTTTCGGAACTTCAGACGCTTGCAGCCGAGGGCAAATACAACCTCGCGCCGGTGAGCTGCGAACTGCTGTCGGATTTTACGACGCCGATCGAAACGATGAAAATACTGAAGAACGTTTCGACCCACTGCTACATGCTCGAATCGGCGCAGGCCAACGAAACATGGGGGCGCTACACGTTCCTCGGGTACGACCCGAAACTGGCGATCTCCTGCGTGGACGGCGTGCTGCAGAACGGGGAGGAGACGATCGAGACGAACGATCCGTCGGAATATCTCCGCGGGATTCTCGCGCAATGCCGGAGCCCGCGCTTTGCGGATCTGCCTCCGTTCACCGGCGGGCTGGTCGGGTATTTTTCGTATGATTACCTCGGGTACAGCGAGCCGGCTGTGCGCGGCAAGGTGGAGGATTCGGAGTCGTTCAAGGATGTCGATGTGATGCTCTTTGACAAGGTCATCGCGTTTGACAACGTGAAGCAGAAGATCATCCTGATTGCCAACGTTCGCCTCGACGATGTCGAAGCCGGGTACGCAAAAGCCGTTGAGGAGCTCAAGCGGATGGCAGAACTGCTTCGGCACGGTGAGAAGAAGCAGGAGCCCGCGGGTCGCCTGACCGGTGAGGTCACGGCGCTGTTCAGCCGCGAGGAATACTGCGATATGGTGGAGAAGGCGAAGAATTACATCCGGGAGGGTGACATTTTTCAGATCGTGCTTTCGAACCGCCTGTGCGCCCCGTTTGAGGGTAGCCTGCTGAACACCTACCGCGTGCTGAGGACGATTAATCCTTCCCCGTACATGTTTTATTTTGCGGGTACGGATGTTGAGGTTGCGGGCGCTTCGCCCGAGACGCTCGTGAAGCTGACGGACGGCGTGCTGCATACGTTCCCGCTCGCGGGAACCAGGCCGCGCGGCAAGACGATGCGCGAGGATGCGATGCTCGAGAGCGAGCTTCTCGCGGACGAGAAGGAACTTGCGGAGCACAACATGCTGGTCGACCTCGGGCGCAACGATCTCGGCAAGATCAGCAAGTTCGGTACAGTGGAGGTTGAGAAGTATCATCAGATTGAGCGGTTTTCGCACGTGATGCACATCGGTTCCACAGTGCGCGGATCCATTCGGGACGACCGCGATGCGCTTGATGCGATCGAGGCGGTGCTGCCGGCCGGAACGCTTTCCGGAGCGCCGAAGATCCGTGCATGCCAGCTGATCGCAGAGCTTGAAAACAACAAACGCGGAATTTACGGCGGCGCTATCGGTTACATCGATTTTGCGGGCAACATGGACACCTGCATCGCGATCCGCATCGCGTACAAAAAGAACGGCAAAGTGTTCGTGAGAAGCGGCGCGGGGATCGTTGCGGATTCGGTACCGGAGAAGGAATACGAGGAGTGCCTGAACAAAGCGAAAGCTTCGCTGCAGGCGCTGCAAATGGCAGCGGAGGTGGACGCATGATTCTTTTGATCGACAACTATGACAGCTTTTCCTATAACCTCTATCAGCTGGTCGGCGAGATCAATCCGGACATCAAAGTGATCCGCAACGACGAGAAGACGGTGGACGAGATCGCGGCGCTTGCGCCCGACCACATTATTCTCTCCCCCGGACCGGGGCGGCCGGAGGACGCGGGTATCATCATTGAGGCGGCGCGGACGCTCGGCAAGACAATTCCGACCCTGGGCGTGTGCCTCGGACACCAGGCGATCTGCGCGGCATTCGGCGCGACCGTGACATACGCAAAGCGGTTGATGCACGGGAAGCAGTCGCAAGTCAAGTTTGATGCGAACTGTCCGATTTTCGCGCATTGCCCGAAGGAAGCCCCCGTGGCTCGTTATCACTCGCTCGCGGCTGACGCCGCGACCATCCCCGAGGAGCTTCGGGTCACCGCCGTCACGGACGACGGCGAGGTAATGGCCGTGCAGCATCGGGACTATCCGATCTACGGCGTGCAGTTCCACCCCGAGTCGATCCTGACTCCGGACGGCAAGCAAATGCTGCGGAATTTCCTGAGACAGTAGGGAGAAAGGGGCGAAGGTAACGCCCGGAAGCGACTCGTTCCCTGTCGGCAGGCGTGGGAATCAGCTTGAAAACCCGTCTGCTAACTCGGGTTTCTGTTGAAACCAGCGTTTAAATGAAAAGCAACAGAAGAAACTCAAATGAGGTATACCTTAAAAGAGTAGTTTTCAGAGAAAACTCTGTTGAAAATCTCCGTTATTGCGAATTCAACAGAAAAAGAGATGAGTCTAAACCTGTTGAAGCGCCCTTTGCAGGATAATCTTTCTGTTGAGATTGAGTAAAACACAGAGTAACAACAGAAGTATTCATGATTCTGATAAAAATCGGCTTTACCTGTCTCGATAATTTCTGTTGAACACGAGTGAAAAGAAGTAAGACAACAGAAATTGTGGAAAAAAGAAGCGAATAAGATAAAAAAAGCAAGATACAGAGCAGTTAATTCACTGAGAATTATAAAGAAAAAGGAGACCAAAACAATGATCAAGGAAGCAATCGTAAAGATCGTCAGCAAGGAAGACCTCACGTATGATGAGGCGTACGCAGTAATGAACGAAATCATGAGCGGTGAAACGTCGCCCACGCAGAACTCGGCGTTTCTGGCAGCGCTTTCCACGAAGAGCGCACGGGCAGAGACAACAGACGAGATCGCAGGTTGCGCGGCAGCTATGCGCGACCACGCAACGCAGGTGAACACCGGTATGGATGTATTTGAAATTGTCGGAACCGGCGGAGACAACGCGCAGAGCTTCAACATCTCCACGACAGCGGCAATCGTAGCTGCAGCAGGAGGCGTGAAGGTTGCAAAGCACGGAAACCGTGCGGCTTCCTCGCTGTGCGGTACAGCGGACTGCCTGGAGGCTCTCGGAGTGAACATCCAGCAGAGCCCGGAGCGCTGCATCGAGTTGCTCAAGGAAGCCGGAATGTGCTTCTTCTTTGCGCAGAAGTATCACACCTCGATGAAGTATGTCGGACCGATCCGCAAGGAGCTTGGATTCCGTACGGTCTTCAACATTCTCGGACCTTTGACGAACCCCGGACACCCGACGATGCAGCTTCTCGGAGTTTATGATGAGTATCTTGTTGAGCCGCTCGCACAGGTTCTCGTAAACCTCGGTGTGAAGCGAGGAATGGTTGTTTACGGCCAGGACAAGCTTGATGAAATCTCCATGAGCGCACCGACAAAGATCTGCGAGATCCGCGACGGATGGTTCCGAAGCACGGTGGTCAAGCCGGAGGATTTCGGGTTTGAACGCTGCACGAAGGAAGATCTCAAGGGCGGCACTCCCGCGGAAAATGCACAGATCACCCGCGACATTCTCGCAGGCCAGAAAGGCCACAAGCGCAATGCGGTACTGATGAATGCAGGCGCGGCTCTCTATATCGCAGGTAAGGCAGAGACCTTTGCTGACGGAGTCAAACTTGCTGCAGAGATCATCGATTCCGGCAAGGCAGTGGCAACGCTTGAGAAGATCATCGAGGTCAGCAACAGACCGGAGTGATCGGAAGAAGCAACAGCGGAGGTCGGCAGCAGAGCAGGAAGTTGCGATTGCAGAGGTCGGCAGCGGAGTCGAAAGTCGCGATGGCAGAGGTCGGCAGCAAGAGCGAAGCCGTGATCGCGGAGGTCGGCAGCAGAACCGAAAGCCGCTATCGACAGAAACAAAAGAGTTATATGCCCCGCGATCAGCAGGGGCTTGAGGTAGATCAGATGAACATACTGGAACAATTAGCAGAGCATGCGCGCGAGCGCACGGAGGCAGCGAAGCAGAGACTTTCTGAGGCAGACATTCGCCGTATGGCGGAGTCCCTTCCGGTGCAGCCGGGAAGGTTTGAGGCAGCGCTGTCGCACCCCGGAATTTCCTTTATCTGCGAATGCAAGAAAGCGTCGCCGTCGAAAGGGCTGATCGCGCCTGAGTACGCATACTACCGTGTGGCGCGCGAGTACGAGGCGGCAGGGGCGGATGCAATTTCCGTGCTGACGGAGCCGAAGTGGTTCCTCGGAAGTGACGAGCATTTGCGGGAAATTGCGGAAGGCGTTACGATCCCGTGCCTGCGGAAGGATTTTACGGTGGATCCGTACATGATCTACGAGGCTAAGCTTCTCGGCGCGTCAGCGGTGCTGCTGATCGTTTCCATTCTTGACGAGGCGCGGATTCGGGAGTATCTTGGAATTTGCAAAACCCTCGGACTCGCGGCGCTCACGGAGGCGCACGACGAGGAAGAGATTGAGACAGCGCTTCGCGCGGGGGCCGGGATCATCGGAGTGAACAACCGGAATCTCAAGGATTTTACGGTGGATACGGGCAACAGCCGCAAGCTTCGCCAAATGGTCCCCCGGAACGTAATCTTCGTCTCGGAGAGCGGCGTAAAGACCGCGGACGACGTGGCGGCGCTGCGCGCAAACGGCGTGGATGCGGTGCTGGTCGGCGAGACACTGATGCGCGCGACGGACAAGCGCGCAAAACTTGCGGAGCTGCGCGGTAACAACTGAACCGCTGGAGTCGCGCGGCAGCAACCGAACCGGTGGAGCTACACGACTACAACTGACCGTGCTGAAATGACGGAGCTGCGCGGCAACTTCTGACACTCCGGGAAAACGGATCGCCGGAGGATGCCGGCGGGTTTTGCGGAGCATGTCTACGGCAAACGCACAGAGGGATCAGCTTTATGACGAAAATAAAACTCTGCGGGATGACCCGCACACAGGACATCGAAGCGGCCAACGCGCTGCGACCGGAGTACATCGGCTTCGTGTTTGCACAGAAGAGCAAGCGATATGTGACGCCTGAGAAGGCGAGGGAGCTGCGCGCGCTTCTGGCGCACGGAATTCAGGCGGTCGGCGTTTTCGTCGACGCGGAACCGGAGCAGGTGGCGGGGTTGCTCAACGAGGGAACCCTTGATATCGCGCAGCTGCACGGCGCGGAGGATGAAGCGTACATCGCGAGACTTCGCAAGCTTACAAACCGGCCGATCATACAGGTATTCCGTCTTGCGAGTGCTTCTTCGGAAAATGTCGGGCAAAGCAGAGCGAAAGCGGCGGCAGCCTCCCGGGGAGCCGTCGGGTCAATCGGCACAGAGCCGAACGGCACTGTGCCAGGAGTAAAGACAGCTTTTGCGGATCCGAGTTTTGCGGACGTACTGCGGGCGGCGCAAAGTCTCGCGGCAAACGCAGGCAACTCAGTAAACGCAGGTAACCCGACTAACGCAGGTAACCCGACTAACGCAGGTAACCCTGCAAACGCAGGCAACCCTGCAAACGCAGGCAACCCGGCAAACGCAGGCAACCTGACTAACGCAGGCAACCCGGCAAACGCAGGTAATTCGGCAGCGCAGGCACTTGCCAAGGCGGTGGCCGATGCTATGGCAGCACAGGAGCGCGCGCTGGCTCAACTGGAGATCGCGCGGGTTCTTGCGGCAGCGGCGGCGAGCACGGCGGATTATCTCCTGTTCGATTCGGGCGCGGGAACCGGGGAACTGCTGGCGAGAGAATCTCTCCACGGCTTCCGGAGACCGTATTTTCTGGCAGGAGGGCTTGCCCCGGAAAATGTAGCGAAGGCGATCTCGGACCTGCATCCATTTGCGGTCGATGTCAGCTCAGGCATTGAAACCGACGGGGTGAAGGATGCCGGAAAGATGCGCAGATTCTGCGAGAACGTTCGAAGCGCCGGCGAGTGAGCAGGAAGCCCGAATAACCGGAGAGAGCAGAGAAGTCCGAATGAAGGCGAGCAAGACAGTAAGATGATTTGTTCAAGATAGAGAAAGGAAGCATACCATGAGTAATCCAAACGGACGGTTCGGTGTTCACGGAGGCCAGTACATTCCGGAAACGCTGATGAATGCGGTGATTGAGCTGGAGGAAGCTTACAATCGATATAAGAACGATCCGGAGTTCCAACGCGAACTGTCGGAGCTCTTCAACGAGTACGCGGGGCGGCCGTCGCGGCTGTACTACGCGGAGAAGATGACGAATGACCTCGGCGGCGCGAAGATTTACCTCAAGCGTGAGGATCTGAATCACACGGGCGCGCACAAGATCAACAACGTGCTCGGGCAGGCGCTCCTTGCAAAGAAAATGGGCAAGACCCGCCTGATCGCGGAGACCGGCGCCGGCCAGCACGGCGTGGCGACGGCGACAGCTGCGGCGCTGATGGGCATGGAGTGCGTCGTGTTCATGGGCGAGGAGGACACGATCCGGCAGGCGCTGAACGTGTACCGCATGCGGCTTCTGGGCGCGGAGGTCATCCCCGTCAAGAGCGGCACGGCGACCCTGAAAGACGCGGTTTCGGAGGCGATGCGCGAGTGGACGAACCGCATCAGCGACACGCATTACTGCCTTGGATCCGTGATGGGACCGCATCCTTTTCCGACGATCGTGCGTGATTTTCAGGCGGTGATCTCGCGGGAGATCAAGGAGCAGATCCTGGCGAAGGAGGGACGCCTTCCCGACGCGGTACTCGCGTGCGTGGGCGGCGGCTCGAACGCCATCGGAAGTTTTTATCATTTTATCGGAGATGAGGGCGTGCGCTTGATCGGCTGCGAGGCGGCCGGGCGCGGCGTCGACACATGGGAGACGGCGGCGACCATCGCCACGGGAAAGCTGGGCATTTTCCACGGAATGAAGTCGTATTTCTGCCAGGACGAGTTCGGGCAGATCGCGCCGGTCTACTCGATCTCGGCGGGTCTCGACTACCCGGGCGTCGGGCCGGAGCATGCGTACCTGCACGACATCGGACGTGCGGAGTATGTGCCGGTGACCGACGAGGAGGCCGTGCAGGCATTTGAGTACCTCGCGAGGACGGAGGGCATCATCCCTGCGATCGAGTCCGCTCACGCGGTGGCTCACGCGCGGAAAATCGCGCCCGCGATGGACAAGGACAAGATCATCGTGATCACGATTTCCGGGCGCGGCGACAAGGACTGCGCGGCGATCGCGCGGTACAGAGGGGAGGATATCCATGAGTGATTTCGGGACAGAATCGAAAAATGCATGCTGCGCGGGCGTGAATACCGCGGAAGGCAAGGATACATGCTGTGCCGCAAAGAATCGGATCGCGGACGCGTTTCGTAACGGTAAGGCATTTATCGCTTTCATTACGTGCGGCGATCCGGACCTTGCGACGACGGCAGCGGCGGTGCGCGAGGCGGTGGCCAACGGGGCGGATCTGATCGAACTGGGGATTCCGTTTTCCGATCCGACGGCCGAAGGGCCGGTCATCCAGGCGGCAAATGTACGCGCTCTCGCGGGCGGCGTCACGACCGACAAAGTCTTTGATCTGGTGAGGGATCTCCGGCGCGACGTGACGGTGCCGCTGGTGTTCATGACCTACGCAAATGTCGTGTACTCGTACGGTGCGGAGCGTTTCCTCGCGACCTGCGAGGAAACGGGGATCGACGGACTGATCCTGCCGGACGTGCCGTTCGAGGAGAAGGAGGAATTCCTTCCGTATTGCCGGCGCCACGGAGTTGCGATGATCTCGCTGATCGCGCCGACGTCGGAGGGGCGCATCGCGATGATCGCGAAGGAGGCCGAGGGCTTTTTGTACATCGTATCGAGCCTCGGCGTGACGGGTACCCGCAGCGAGATCCGTACAAACCTTGCGTCCATCGTGGAGGCGGTGCGGCAGAACACGGACATTCCGTGCGCGATCGGGTTCGGCATTTCCACGCCGGAGCAGGCGCGCGCCATGGCAGCGGTTTCGGACGGCGCCATCGTCGGATCCGCCATTGTGAAAATCCTGGCGCAGTACGGCAAGGACGCGCCGGAGCACGTGGGCGCGTACGTGAAGTCGATGAAGGATGCGATGCGGGAGCTTTGATGCTGTTGCTTGACCTGCGATAAGGCATGCGTCCGGAACGAGGATCGAACCGAACCGGACTGCAAAAGCATACAGAACAAAATAATCCGGCCGGGCGCGATTGCCCGGCCGTTTTGCGTCATTTTCCGAAGATTCCGACGTCAAATTCCCTGAAAACAACGGGTTGCACTTGCGTTGAAATAATGCTATACTGACAGATACTGGGTTTCTATGCACACAGAAGCCGTACACGCAGAGTATTAGGGGGCGCCATGAACGATTTCTGGAGATTTCTGATCGGTCTGGTAAAATTGACGTTGTTCGTCGGGGTCGTGGCCATATTTTACGCGCTCCAGGCGATAAATAATCCGGCGATCCGCGCGGATTTCCAGAGCGCGGCGCAGATCGTAGTTGTGTTTGTCGTTGTGCACGTCATGTTCATGGCTATCTACGGCGGCTACGACATCGGCAAGAAGAGTAAGAAAAATGTGCAAAACAGTGCATTTATCATCACCTGGCTGACGGATATCGCAACGTTCGTGTGGATCTGCCTGACGACGGGCGTCATCAAGAGCAGCAGTGATTTTCTGGACAATTTCGGTATGCTGCTGTTCGGCGTTGCGCTGCAGGGAATCCTCACGCTTCTGCTGGTGAGACTCGGTTTCGAAATTTATTATTATGCGACGCGCGACAGCCATACGCTGTACGTGGTCAATCTTGATACGGATCAGCCGAAAATGCTGGACAACATCCGAAAGAGAGCCGAACAGATCCCCGGCGACAAGGTTGTGTCATATACCGAACCGTGGCTCATGGAAGAGATTGAACAGTTCGACAACGTGTTCCTGACGGACATCCCCACGGAGACGCGGCGCAAACTTGTGGAATACTGCTACGGAAGAGGCAAGAACATCCTCTTCACGCCGGAGATCAGCGATATCGTCGAAGTGACGAGCAAGTATCGTATGTTCGGTGACGCCCTCATTTTCGCGTCGGCGAAGACGGAACTGACGCTCGCGGAGCGCTTTATGAAGAGGTCGTTCGACATTTTCGGAGCATCGATCCTGCTGATCCTCACGCTTCCGCTTTTCCTGCTGAGCGCGATCCTGATCAAGCTTGATGACCACGGCAAAGTCTTCTTCACGCAGCTACGCGCGACGAAGAACGGCAAGCCTTTTAAGATTTACAAATTCCGCACGATGATCGAGAGCGAGGCCACGAAGCCGATGCAGGAGACCGACAACCGCGTCACCCGCGCCGGCAAGATTTTGCGAGCGACCCGCCTTGACGAGTTACCGCAGTTTCTGAACATCCTCGGCGGAAGCATGAGCCTCGTTGGCCCGCGGCCCGAGCAGCTCGTGTACCTGCATGGATTTGACGGGAATTATCCCGAGTATGAATACCGCCTTCGTGTGAAGGCCGGCCTCACCGGCTTTGCCCAGATCGAAGGCAAATACAACACGACCAACAAGGAAAAGCTGATGCTTGACCTGATGTATATCCAGAGCTACAGCCTGTGGCTGGATCTGAAACTGTTGCTGCAGACAGTTCTCGTAATGCTCAAGGAAGACAGCACGGAAGGCTTCTGACGCCGGCTTCTTCCGGCGGCTGGTCCGCGGAAAGCCTGCGGCTACGCCCCCTGCGGCAAGCTGCAGTAGAAAGCCCGCGGCAGCTTGTTGAAACTCGGAAAGCCACGATGGCATAGCCCGCAGGACACGCTGAAAGCCCGCGGGGCCTCGGCGATGAAGCCTGGTTATGGCCTAATTAGCCCAAAAAGTTGATTCGGGCCGAACGGATTTCCGGTCGGTATGGCCTGGATGGCAGGAAAAGAAGTTTCAGGCCGAACACTTTTTAAACAAGTATGGCCTAAATTACAAAAAGCGTTGTTTCGGGCCGAACACTTTTTAAGCAAGTATGGCCTAAACCACCAATAATGCCGTTTCAGGCCGAACGCTTTTAAAGTAAGTATGGCCTAAACCACCAAAAACGTCGCTTCAGGCCTAAACCTGTCAAAACCGGTTCGGCCCAGACTATTCAAAATACCAAACCGGGCCGAAATTGATGCCGGTTCCGCACTTGCAAGCCACACGGAAAGGAGGTTCCTCGTGGAGAAGGTTCTCACAATCATTGTTCCGTCTTACAACGTGGAGCAGTACCTTGCCAAATGCGTGGACTCCATGGTGGAGGCGGGCTGCAACGAAGAGATCGAGATCATCCTGGTCAACGACGGATCGACGGATTCGACGCGCGAGATGGCGGAGAGTTACGCGCGCAAATACCAGGGCACGGTGCGAGTGATCAACAAGCAAAACGGCGGCCACGGGTCTGCGATCAACGCGGGAATCCTGGCGGCGACGGGAACATACCTGAGAATACTGGACGGGGACGACTGGGTCGACGGCGAGGCATTTGCCAAACTGGTTGAGAAACTTCGCACGGCAACCGAGGACGTGATCGTCACGCGCTACAACACAATACAGGATGTGACGTGGAAGGTCATGCCGGAGGACCGGTTTGACATTTATCATTTCATTGACTGCGACAAACCGTACACGTTCGGTGAGATCGCCGACATGCCGTACATCCGCATCCATCAGCTCAACTACCGCACGGAACTGATGCAGGCTAACGATATAACAATTGACGAAAAATGTTTCTACGTCGACGTGGAGTACGCGCTCTACCCGATGCCGTATGTGCGCACGCTGCGATTCTATGACCTGCCGGTGTACCAGTACCGCGTGGGACGGCCGAAACAGAGCATGAACATCAATCGCATGCAGCAGTACGTGTCGGATCACCGCCTCGTCATGACGAGAATTTTCGAATTCTATGATCGGGAGAAGGAGGAGGATACGAGCAACGCGCTCCTGAAATATCTGGAGTACGAGCTTTCGCGCCTTGTGGTCACGCAGACGCGGATCTGGCTCTCGTTCCCGCCGATGAAACGCTACCGCGACTTCATCAAGGAACTCGGCGAGATGACGCGCACCAACTATCCGGAGGTGTACTCGAAACTGCCCAACAAGGCAGTGCGATTCCTGTTCCGTTTCAAGTGCCTCGGCTATCGACCGATCTCGTGGCTCGTGCGGAAGAGATACGGAGTCGGGAAGCAGTCCTGATCGAGGGATGCCTGAGCTTGAATACGAAGCAGCTTCCGATACGAGAATAGCGGCAGAATTGACGGGAGAAAAACGAAACATAGGAAAATGAAGCGGGGGTGTGCGAAATCGCACACCCCCGCTCTTGCAAAGAGAGCCGGGCGCTGTGCGTCCGGCTCTCTCGATAATTCAAAAATACAGTCTTTCCCGATCAGCTCTTCTTGATCTTGTTGTACTTCGCGGAGTTTCTTCTCGCGTAGCAGAACATGTAGTACAGCGACTTGATCGAGCCGAAGCGGAGCTTCTTGTAGACGTTGTAGTTCTTCTTTGCGGCAGCCCATTTGTTGCCGGATGCGGAGTCGCGGTCGATACGGTAGGTCATGAGAGGCTCATCGATGCCGTATGCAACGAAGCCTTTCTTAAGAACAACCAGCCAGGTGTAGAAATCTTCGTGCAGGTTGCCGTCGACCGGGAACTTCTCCATGACGTTTTTGTTCACCATCGCGGAGGAGAAGGAGATGACGTTCTGCTTCAGGAGTTTCTTGTAGGTCACGGACTCGGGTGCCTTCAGCACGTAGCCGTAGCGGTTGCCCTTGTAATCCATATACGCCGTGCCGGAGAAAATGATCGCCGGGTACATCGGGTTCGGATCGCCGTTGTCGAGGTACATCGGAACATCGCCGCGGAGCATGCGGTCGCGCAGGCTGACCTGCTTCTCCAGCTTGTCCTCACGCCACAGATCGTCGCCGTCGAAAAATGCGATCCATTCGGTCTTCGCATGCTCCAGGCCGTAGTTGCGGACATACGCAACGCCCTGGTTCGTCTGCATGCGGACATACGTGATACGCGGATCCTCCTTCGCAAAATTCTTCAAAATGAAATCAGAGCCGTCAGTGGAGCAGTCGTCGATGATCAACAGCTTGAGCTCGCGGTACGTCTGGTTCAGGACGCTTCGGATCGTCTCGGTGATAGTTGCAGCGACATTATAAACTGCCATGATAACGGTAATGGTATCTCTTGCCATGGGTTAGAATCCTCCTTACGTGGTGGTCTTAGCAATAATATTAGCATAAAAAGTTACAACAAACAATAGCATAATCATCGAAAAATGGGTAAATATCACAAATGCGTGAGCATTTTTCGATGCAATCGGATAATGACAAATATCTCGACAAAAACCGCGGATAACCGATGCGGCAGGTGTCGGTTTGACCGGATCGCGGAGTCGGATCAACAATGAAACCGGACCGGTCGGGGCGGGTATGACCCGAACTTCTTCCTTAAATACAAGTTAATACAAATTTTATAAAAAACAAGAAAAGCCATCGTTTGTACAGAAATTTACCCTTGACATGAAAGAAAATAAAAAGTAGAATCGCAAAGTGGCTGTGGAGTGATGAAATCACGGCAAATGTTAACAAATTTACAAGTGTTTACAGTTTGTTTACAAACGATGACAAAAATTATTGCAGAAAAATGCAAAAATTAAAAACACGCTGAACAAGCCGCTATAACGTTAAAAGAATATTTACAAACGCGCACCCTACAAATAGCCTTGTTTATGCATAAACACCACAATATGTTGTGTTTTCATGAAAATGTCTGCAAAAGGCACCGCTTTTTACGATAATTTGCACAGTTTTTACAGTGAAAACCTTGCGCATTTTATTCAAAAGTGGTATGATTTGGATAAATAAAGCATGCCTGGTGCACGCGAACCTGTCGTGGACGGCATCGGATCGGGAGGAAACGGCATATGGCCGGTGAGGTTTACCGTAGAAAAAAGCGACTCGGCGACATGCTGATTCAGGAAGGTGTTATCACGCAGGAGCAGCTTCAGCAGGCACTGGAAGCGAAGCGCACCAGCGAAAAGCGTTTGGGCGAGATCATCGTTGAGCTGAACTTCGCGACGGAAGAGACGATCACCAGAGCGCTTACGAGACAGCTCGGCGTGGAGATGGTGAACCCGACGGCAGCCAAGATCCCGGATGACATCCTGGCATTGATCCCGGCTCCGGTTCTCCGCAAGTACATGCTGATCCCGTTCGCATACGCGCCGAACAATCCGAACACCCTTCGGGTGGCAATGGTCGACCCGATGGATATGAACGCGTTGGATGACCTTCAGATGATCACACATCTGGAGATCGAACCTTATATAGCAACAGCACACGACGTCATGGTGTGCATCGACCGCCACTTCGGTAACGCCGACTCCCTTGCAGCGGCTGAGGCGTACGCGAAGGAGCGCGAGAGCAAGATGCTTGCCGGCGAGGATGAGGAGACCGACGAGGTCGGTGATTCCCCGATCGTCGTGCTCGTTCGAAACATGATCGAGTCTGCGGCCCGTCAGAGAGCTTCCGATATTCACGTCGAGGCGCTCGAGACGAAGGTCCGTGTCCGGTACCGGATCGACGGTGCGCTCTTCGAGCAGATCACCTATGATATCGGACTCCTGCCCGCCATCATTGCACGATTGAAGATCATCGGCGGCATGGACATTTCCGAGAAGAGAAAGCCTCAGGACGGTCGTATCAGCCAGACGGTCGACCGTGTCGAGTACGATATCCGTGTTTCCATCCTGCCGACCTACTACGGCGAGAAGTGCGTTATGCGACTTGCCATGAAGACGGCGCTGACGAGAAACAAGAAAGACCTCGGTTTCTCCGACGAGGAGATGAAGGTGTTCGACCACATCCTGGCGAACCCGCACGGCATCATCCTTGTTACGGGACCTACCGGTTCCGGTAAGTCGACCACGCTTTACACGGCGCTTTCCGAGCTGAACCGCGAAGAAGTGAATATCATCACCGTTGAGGACCCTGTCGAGGCGAATATCAACGGTATCAACCAGGTACACGTTAACGTGAAGGCCGGACTGACCTTCGCATCGGCGCTCCGCTCCATCCTGCGACAGGACCCGGACATCATCATGATCGGTGAGATCCGAGACGGTGAGACCGCCGGCATCGCCGTACAGGCGTCCATCACGGGTCACCTGGTAGTAAGTACCCTCCACACCAACAGCTCCGCAGCTACGATCGCTCGTCTGATGGATATGGGCGTGGAGAGTTACCTGATCGCCGACTCCGTTGTCGGTGTTATCGCACAGCGACTTGTTCGCCGTCTCTGCCCGAAGTGCAAGAAAGAACGTTTTGCGACTGACGAGGAGAAGGAGACGATGGGCATCCCGGCCAACGCCGGCAATGTCGTTCTCTATGATCCGGTCGGTTGCCAGAACTGCAACCGTGGTTATAAGGGACGAATCGGTGTGTACGAGATCATGGAGATCACACCGAGACTGAAGAAGATCATTTCCCACAAGGAAGATTCCGACGTGCTTAAGAAGGCCGCCCTCGAGGAGGGTATGAGTACGCTCCGCATGAGTTCCGTGCGTTGCTGCCTGCAGGGAATCACCTCTTACTCCGAGATGTTGCGAGTATCGTTCGAGGAGTAAAATACAAGGAAAGGAACAGACAGCTGTATGAGAGAGTTGGATGACATCCTCCAGGAAGCCGTCGACAGGCACGCGTCAGATATTCATATCACGGCAGGCCGTCCGGTTATCTTCCGTATCGACGGAGACCTGAGACCGCTCGACAGTGACAAGCTGACACCCGAACAGATTGAGGAGCTTGTTGTTCCGCTGTTCGCGGATAACGACCGATTGGTCGAGACAATGGAGAAGACCGGCGAGATCGACTTCGCGCATTCGCTGTACGGCCGCGGACGTTTCCGTGTAAACGTATTCAAGCAGCGCGGTACGCTCGCAATGGTCATGCGACTCCTGCCGTTCAAGATCCCGGCGCCGAGAGAACTCGGACTTCCGGCATCCGTGCAGGAACTGTGCCAGAGAAAGAGAGGACTCGTCCTCGTAACCGGAGCAACCGGTTCCGGCAAGTCCACCACGCTTGCGTCGCTGATCAACATGATCAACAAGACGTACAGCAAGCATATCATTACATTGGAAGACCCGATTGAGTACCTGCACCGGCACGAGAAATCGATCGTTAACCAGCGAGAGATCGGTGACGATACCGAGAGCTACGCGGGAGCGCTTCGAGCAGCCCTCCGTGAAGATCCGGACGTTATCCTCGTCGGTGAGATGCGAGACCTCGAGACGATCCAGACAGCCATCACGGCTGCCGAGACCGGCCACCTGGTGTTCTCCACGCTTCACACGAACAGTGCAGCCGACACCATCAACCGTGTTATCGACGTCTTCCCGCCGCATCAGCAGCAGCAGATCCGTGTACAGCTCGCGAGCGTTATCGAGTGTGTTATCTCGCAGCAGCTTCTTCCGATTCAGACCGGCTCCGGCCGTGTCGCGGCATTCGAGGTCATGATGGGTACCAGCGCTGTGCGTAACCTCATCCGTGAGGGCAAGGCGTTCCAGATCCCTTCGATGATCCAGACGAGCAAGAAGCAGGGCATGCAGTCCATGGACGACGCTCTGTACAACCTCTATATCGGCGGTCTGATCAGCGCGGAGAACTGTTTGAACTACGCGCAGGATGCGATTGCGATGAGCAGGAAAGTTTCATTCTAGTTTCATTCAGGGAGGTTTTGAATGGCTACATTCCAGTACACAGCCGTCGATAAGTTCGGCAAGGAGAAGAGAGGCAGTATTGATGCTACGGCACCGGACCGCGCTGCGGCGATGCTCAAGGGCGAAGGCCTCATGCCGATCAAAGTTACCGAGGCGAACATTTTCAGCAAGGATATCAACATCGGCGGATCGAAGGTTAACAACCGAGAACTTGCCGTGTTCTGCCGCCAGTTCGTGAGTATCATCAACGCCGGTGTTCCGATCATGGATGCACTCGGCATGATGGAAGAGCAGACGGCCAACAAAGCGTTCAAGAAGGCACTCACGGAAGTTCGCCAGAGTGTTGCGAAAGGTGAGACGCTCGGAAACTCAATGCGCGCTCATCCGGAGATCTTCCCTTCGATGCTGATCAACATGGTTGATGCCGGTGAGGCTTCCGGTTCCATCGACGTGTCGTTCACTCGAATGGCTACCCAGTTCGAGAAGGATGCATACCTTGCCGGTCTGGTTAAGAAAGCAATGGTTTACCCGATCGTTGTCCTGATCGTAGCAATCGCAGTGTGCGTTGTCCTCCTGGTGAAGGTTGTGCCGACATTCATGGAGATGTTCAAGGATATCGATATCGAGATGCCGAAGATCACGATGTTCGTCGTACATGCGAGTGACTGGCTACAGGCCAACTGGTTCATCGCGTTAGCTATCATTGTTATCATTGCGATCGGCTTTAAGATTTTCACATCCACGAAGACCGGTACCGTATTCTTCGCAACAATGGCGATCAAGCTTCCGGCGATCAAGAATTTTACGATCAAATCCTCTTCTTCGAGACTTGCAAGAACGCTCAGCACGCTGACCGCGTCCGGCATCTCGATGATCGACTCGCTGGAGATCACGGCGAAGACGATGAGCAACTACCTCTTCAAGCAGGCTGTGTATGAGTGCAAGGAAGAGGTGAAGAAAGGTGTTCCGCTTTCCGAACCGCTCAAGAGATGCGGTCTCTTCCCGCCGATGGTTATCCATATGACGAAGATCGGAGAGGAAACCGGTGACCTGGAAGCCATGCTCACCAAGATGGCCGATTACTACGACGAAGAAGTTGAGGCTGCAACGCAGGCCCTTATGGCAGCGCTTGAGCCTATGATCATCCTCCTGATGGCCGGCGTGTGCGGCGTCATCATCGGAGCTGTTATCGCACCGATGGGTGCATTGTATTCCGGACTCGACAACATGTAATTCGAAAGGTTGCCGGGACAGCCGCAGAGGCGGCAGAGAGATGAATTAAGCGCTCGTTGATATAGGGCGGCGAGTGTTTAAGATAAAAGCAAACATATTATATGAAAAAATGAAAAGGAGAACAGAAGTTATGAAGAAGAATCAGGGTTTTTCCCTTATCGAGCTGATCGTTGTTATCGCGATCATGGCTATCCTTGTTGGTGTTTTGGCACCTGCTTACCTGAGATATGTTGAGAAGTCCCGCAGATCCACGGACGTTGATACCGTTACCGAGATCATGGGCGCCGCAGAGAAGGTTGCTTCCGAGGCACAGTACGACAAGTACATCCAGAACGGCACAACTTTCACGATTTCCACCAATACCAATGGAACTATTACGCTTGCAGTTGCAAACCTTGCACAGACTGACACCAGAGTACAGGAGGCTTGGGAAGAGATGGCTAACTTCACCACGAATGTTACCCTTTCCTCGAAGGCTTTCAAGGCTAACGCAGCTAGCTCCTCGGTAGTTGGTACCGTTGGCAAAGACGGCAACATCACTTGGGCTGGTTCGGGTCTCTTCGCAAAGGGACAGACGGACAAAGAAGGTGAGTACTTCACCTCTTACTCTCCTGACTTCGAGAAGAAACTTGCTTCGTAATCAGAAGATAGCTACGAACAGTTGAGACAGAAGAAGCTTGTAATCCGAGTAACTGATGCAGTAAACACAATTTGATTTATGCTTGGTAATCCCTATAGGGTGGCGCGAAAGCGCCACCCTGCCAAACGCATAAAGGAAAGGCGACGCTATGGAACTCGCCAGAGGAGAAAAGAAGAATGAGGGTTTTTCCCTCATGGAATTGGCTGTGGTGATTGCCATCATGGCGATTCTTGTAGGTGTTTTGGCACCTGCATATCTAAGGTATGTGGAGAAGGCTAGAAGACAGATCGATGATTCCGCGGCAGGAGAGATTTTGCATGCTGCGGAAAATGTTGTCTTCTCAGGGAGCTTTCAATTGGATAATGGAGACGTGCTTGTCACCTTTGATGCATCCGGAATCAACGTGATGCAGGGTGATGTCGGAAACGCGTTGAAGTGGTCTTTGGAACAGGATTTCGGAGATCTTTCGGAAATAGTGCCGCGATCGAAACTGCGTAAGACGCAGGTTTATTCGGTTCAGATCCAGGCCGATCCGAATGGCAGCAGTACGGGCACGCCCAAGATTGTCGGCTCATGGAGTGGGACTGACGATTAAACAATAGCGACGGGAGAGTTGTACGGGATGGTTGAGGTTGCGGTTTATATTGTATCGTTTCTATTTGGAATCGTAATCGGAAGCTTCCTTAATGTATGTATCTTCCGTATTCCTAAGGAGGAGAGTCTGTCGGCGAAACGCTCGCACTGCATGAGTTGCGGGTATCAGCTTCGCTGGTTTGACTTGATCCCGTTATTCAGTTGGATCGCACTGCGGGGACATTGCAGAAAATGCCATGCGAAGATTTCCGTGCAGTATCCGGTCATTGAAGCGGCGAACGGACTGATCTACGTCATCGTGCTTCTGGTCAAGGGTATCAGCATTGAAAGCTTCATCTTCTGCTTTGCAATGTCCGCGTTACTTGCGCTTTCGGTTATTGATTTTCGGACGTATATCATACCGATCGGTTTTAATGTGTTTATCCTGGGACTGGCATTGATCCGGATCGCATACCTTCTGTTTATCGAGGGAAAAGCATTCGGGGACATCATACCGTTTCTGATCGGGATGTTCGTTGTGAGTGTTCCTCTCGGGATCCTTTGGTTCATCACCAAGGGAAAGGCGATCGGCGGCGGTGATATTAAGCTGATGGGCGCCGCGGGTTTGCTTTTGGGATGGGAGAGTATTCTCCTTGCATTTGTGCTTGGCTGTATGATCGGATCGGTTATCCATCTGATCCGGATGAAAGTCAGCAAGGCGGGGAGAGTACTGGCTATGGGACCGTACCTCGCAGCCGGAATAGCGATCGCCATTCTTTGGGGAGAACCGTTGATCGACTGGTATGTTAATCTGATCAAGGGATAACCAAGTGCGGGTTTTACCCTTACGTAATAATATATAGAGGAAGAAATTTGCTGAGACAATCTTTCAGTTAATTATAGAAACTAACAAGGAAGGACGGACGAAGAACGGATTCGTTCGAAAGGTAAGCAAAAAGTATGGCTAAGAAAGTGCTGTCAATGGAGATTGGGCAGGCAACAACAAGGGTCGTCGAGATTGACTACATGTCAAAATCCCCGAAGATCTATCAGGCGTTCAGCCTGGAGACGCCGAGAGACATGGTACAGGATGGTGTCATCAGCCGTAATGAAGACTTCATCATCAGTCTGAAGGCCGAACTGCGGAAGAGAGAGATTAAGACTGACAGCGTTGTATTCTCAGTATCTTCCAGCCGTATCGCAAACCGTGAAGCCAGGATCCCGTTGGTGAAGGAGAACAAGATTCTCCCGTTGATCACAGCAAATGCTGCGGAGTACTTCCCCGTGGATATGAACCAGTATCATCTGGTTTACAACATCCTCGGCAAGATCGACACCAAGGAAGAGAAGCAGTACCGCCTGTCTCTTTTGGCAGTTCCGAACGATGTGACGACTTCGTATCTGGATCTTGCGCATTCGCTGCAGATGCATATCAAGGCGATTGATTACGTCGGCAACAGTGTGTACCAGGTGGTAAGACAGGACTTCCTTCGCGGCACTAACGCAGTCATCAAGATTGACGAGCATAGCTCTCTAGTTACGATCGTCAAGGATGGCGAGATCGTGTTGCAGCGTTCCGTTGCACACGGCGTAAACGGCGTCATCGAGAACATGATGGAGCTTGACGTTTACGGCGAGAATCTCGATTACTACGGCGCGACTAAGGCGTTCACGACGAATCATTGCATCCGTCGTTACCTTAACGTTGACGTAGATTATCAGGAGCCTGAGGATACCTCGGATGAGATCATGATGTCCCGCATCATGCTCACAGAGAATCTTCGCTACCTGATCGGAAACATCGGACGTATTCTTGAGTACTATGTTTCCCGTAATGACAACGAGCCGATCGACAGCATTGAGCTTGTCGGCATCGGTGCGGATTTTATTGGTCTCGATGAACTTCTGAGCAACGAGCTTGGATATACGGTACACAACTATGACGGCCTGAACCAGATTAAGGTCCTCAGCACCGGTTACTCGGATGTGACGATGCACGTGCTTGCTGCCTGCATCGGAGCTTCGATGCACCCGTTGCAGCTGCTCTCGCCGGAACTGATGAAGGGTGAGAAGCAGCAGTCGCTGTTGATCCCGTTCGCGGTTATGATCGCGATGTTCGCCGGTGCGCTTGCTTTGTTCCTTGTCGGACAGATTCAGGTTACGAACAAGGAAGAGGAGAAGAAGAAGTATAAGCAGGAGTTGCAGGACAAGAAGGAGATTCAGGAGTACATTCAGATGTACAATGAATCCGAGCTCACTTATACTACGGTTAAAAACTACAATGGTAAGGAGTCCAACTATAACAGTCGTTTCGTTGAATTCCTGGATGAACTTGAGCAGAAGATGCCGAAGAACTTCAAGACATCCACGATCACGGCGGAAGGCCCGTCCGTTGTCATGACGATCTTCTGTCGCGAGAAGGACGAGTTGGAGAACATTGTTCAGACACTTTACCATTTGAATACCGTAACGATTACCCGAATCGGTCAGACGAGAGATACGATCATTACCGAGGAAGAACCGATTCTTCCCGAGGGCGCTGAATATTTCATCTCCCCGACGGTAATCTTAGAGACGCCGACACCGACTCCGGAAGGGGCGACTCCGGAACCTACACCGACGCCTGAGTGGCTGGTCTCCTGCGAGATCGAAATGACCTACAACGATGCAGGCGGACGTGAAGCCGGCGCAGCGATTCAGAATCTTGATCTGTACAACAGTGATAACAATGAGGAAGAGTGAGGGGGTGAGCAAACATGAAAGTATCAAAAAGAGACATTAGTATTGTAATGATCTTGCTTGGCGCCGTTGCACTTTTCTGTATGTACCAGTTTTATTTCCGCGACAAGCAGGACAAAGTGAAATCTCTCCAGAACGAGATTAATGCTGATAAGGCTGAAATCGCGAAACTGGATAAACTCTGGGAACAGAGACAGACCATGGGACAAAACCTTACCAGATACAGCGATGAGCTGACACAGATGGTCAAGAGGTACCCGGTAGAATATCGATTTGATGATCTGGTTGTTTACCTGAACAACCTTGAGAAGAATCCGGAGTACGGCGTTAAGTTTTACGTATATGACCTGGCAAAGTCGGAACTGACGAATTTCTATCCGGGCAAGTTTAACGGACAGCCGGTACAGTTCGGCAGCTCTCAGGCTACGATCCGGACAACGTTCTATACGGAGACGTATGAGGGATTTAAGAAGTTACTCACCGATGTATATGCATGGAATGCTTCCGATGAGACCAGAAAAGCAGCTGGACTGAAGCCCAAGAATATCAGTTCGATCACGATCGGTTTTAACGCGATCAACGGCCAGATCCTCGGACAGTTGGATTTCGGTTTGTACGGCGTGACCGATTACGGTTCGCTCGGCAAGGGCGAGGACACGAACTTCCCGCAGGAAGAGGTTCAGGTTTCTTCCGTAGAGGGTCGCGAGCAGCCTAACTGTGTATTCGGACCGACAACCACACCGATCCCTTCGCTTCTGGAGTGGTTGGAGCAGCAGGGCATCACGCTCACGGAAGAAGACATACTGCGTCTGACACAGCAGCAGATGATGCAGTAATGAAAGTACCGCCGGGACATAAGAAGTCAAGGCAGTTTCATAGCCAGAAAAACGTTCCGTTCCTTCTCCGATTCGTTCGGAGAAGGAACGGTAAAGCCATATAAAGCCAAATTTGACAGCCGCAACAGTGCGGAAGAGGGGAATGTCGCCGTATGCCGGTCCCGATAATTCGGACAAACCGTGAGCATATGTGCGTGATATTATGGAAGTGTTTGATTAGGAAAGGTCAGGATACCGGAAACGGAGGAGTCATGAGAGAGGATATTAGTAAAAAGAAAAATTCCGGTTTTACCTTGGTTGAGGTGCTGGTAGCAGTGGCCGTTCTCGCTGTTGTAACGATCCCGATCATTCAATCGTTCGTCTCGGTTGCGCAGGTTAACGGTAAATCGAGGCGCCGCTTGTCGGGAGTGACGGTTGCGGAGAGTATCATGGAAGCATGCAAGAGCATGCCCCTGACAGAATTTGCAGCACAGTGCGGATATTATGGTTCGTCAGGAGTGCCGTTCACGATCTTGCCCGGTAATCTGAGTTCCACCGGTGGTGGATATTCGTTCAGCAGTTTCTCCGGAAGCGCTGCGGAATTGCAGGTTAAGGACAGTAAACTTGCTGCAGTTACGAACAATGCCGCAAAATCCGCACAACCGATTGCCACCGGCTCGCAGCAGTATAAGTTGAAAGAAAGCACAAGTAAGACATATTATTTTTGGATTGGCGGAATTGAAATGGGAGGCGGTGTTTACGACGCTGTTGTAACATATACGTTGAACAAAGAAAGGAGCAAGGTATCTTCAACGTATGATCCGTGGGATGATCTCTCTACTGCAGGTTTACGTACACTTCGCTTTTATGATGTTAAGATAGAGGTCTATCGTACGCGGACTTCTTTTACCGAGACGGTTTACGGAGTGAATAGCGTTAAAGTTGTAACGATCGAGGGATCAGTCTCCGATTATATCGACCCCAAGTAAGTCGGTACGAATGGTGAATGGGTGTTTACGATTTCACTGAAACAAACGAGGAAATTCGGTGACACATGGAAGGAGAGTAAGTATATGCGCAGAGAATTAGAAAGGGACAATCGAGGCATTGCGCTGGTAAGTGTTATGGTCGGCGTGATGCTCTGCCTTCTTCTGTCAGCTACGATTATGAGAGTTTCGTATCTCTCGTTTCTGCAGAAGAGTATCGGCGAGAAGACGACAACTACGTTCTATGAGAACGAGATGTTTGTCGATGACCTGAAACTCGGAATTCAGCAGGTCGTTGCGAAGGCGGCTGTCGGTGTGACGTCAACCAGCTCCGATGCAACGCAGGATTTTCTTGTTGCCTTGAAGACCGGCCTTGGAGCCAATTCGGCGACAACGCTTAACGCGAGACTTCAGAGTTTCCTCAAGGAAGACGATACGATTTATGATGTTAAGGTAACCGTAGAGGGAGAAGTCATCGGTGGAGTCAGGAAGTATGTTGTAGAGGAAAATGACGACATAGTAATCAAAAATGTTCTGATTACGTATAAAACAAAGCCTTCCGGATATCTTTCAAAAGTTAATACGGACATTCGAATCAGATCTCCGTTCTATAACGTAGAGGCAACGTCTTCCTCCGGTGGATATTCCATGTTTGCAGGAGGTGGCTTTACGATCAATCCCAACTCTACTGCTAAGCCCAATATTCTGCATATGAGCGGCGATATCTATATTGGCTATGATAAGTCGGATAGCAGAAAGGTTGAGATTAACACCAAAAAAGGCACCCAGGACTACAAGCTGCTGAAAAATGCAATGGCAAGTGAGTGGAAAAAGGATGTTTGTATTGAATGGGAATCCGGATCAAACGTAACAATTAACGGAGATGTATATATTTCCAACTACTCTAAACTGTTAATCATGTCCGGAAATGTAGATGTCAGAGGGAAGATTTATGTAGACAATACTTCTCATTTGATTATTTCTTCTTCTGCTAAGCTTACATGCCAGGATCTTGTACTGGGATGTTCATCCTCATATACCGGAGGAGACTCGGTTGCGGACGGATACGATTCAAGTTCTGTAGGATCAAAGACTTATTCACAGTTACCGAAAGCATGCGATGACCATGACAGAGCGGATTGGTGGAATGGAAAAAACAGTTCAAACAAGTACTATGATGGCTTATATATTTGGGATGGCAGTAAGGCGGAGCGAGTATATAAGATTACGACGGAAACCGAGGAGGTTAAAGCAAAGGTAACAAAATATGATAGTTCAGGCGCTGTCGTTTATAATTCGGACGGAACCAGAGCAAAAGAAGAAGTCGATTATAAAGTGCAAAAAGTTAAGAGCCTGAAGGTCACTTCCGCAAGCATGACAAATGCAAATGTGTCTTGTTTGGAAATTGATGTTATGAACTTCCCGGATCGTATGATCACCAAAAAAATAGATGGTACAAATTATGAATTTGATGTCGAATTTGTAAAACTGGTTGATGTAGAATACTATATCCGAGGAACAAAGAATTCACCTTACATTGATAATGCCACAAGAGTGACAAACTATCCGAAGGCATCGAATACAGATACCAAGTGGAACGCACCGTATTCGGAATCCAGTGATATAACCGGCAGTGGACGTCAATTGAATTTTAAAAAGAAAGACGGTAACAACGTTCAAGTTAAAACGATGGTAGGCGCTATTGAAACCGGCAATAACGGTTCTCATTTCCTTATGCCTTCCTATGGTACCAATATTGTATTTAATGACCAAAACAACAATATGAATTCGTGGGGTATATATATTTCCCCGGGCAAGATCGTCGGTACCGCAAAAGAGCAAAATTCCTACATAACGTCACTGCTTTCACTTGTAGAAGATAATTATGATAATGCAAAGAAGTTCTTTGATGCTTTGGGACAAAGAATTCTTCCTGGGTCCGCAGATACAAAGTACAGAGTTATCAACAATATGTTTAACGGCGGTATTAAAGTATTCTACGAGTCCAGTTCCGGCGGTGGCGGCGGCGGAACCGTAACATCGGACATTGCACGTAACAGTGCTGTTGAAGCGGTTACTCTTGAGAACTGGTCCAAGTCCTATGTTGAAGAGAATCCCAGCTAACAGATGAAACAAGGGAACGTTTAAGAGAATAAATATTTATGAGATTTATGTAAAGGGTTCGTTATGCAGCGGGCGTCGTTGCGGCGCCCGGCTGCATGGAGAGAGGATATTGTATGGAAAAAAACAAGGGCGTGACACTGATTGAGCTGATTGTAGTCATCGGCATTATGGGTGTTGTTGCAGGTTTGATCGGACTCAGCCTTGTAGTAGTTTCGCGACAGAGGGTGAGCTCGGCAGCTAGCGATATCAAGGGGCAGTTTCAAACGGCTCAGACGATTGCCTTGAGTAAAGATGACTGTTATGTAAAGATAGAAAAGAATTCTTCCGACGAGGTAATATTTACGACGTATTCTTCGTTGGAGAAGAAACTTGATACATGTGTGATCGATAAGAAAATAGAAGTCAAGATTTACGCGGGAAGCTCCGAAGTGAATCTTGGATCGGGACCGGTAATCATGAAATATGAGCGTCAGACCGGAGGGTTTGAATACCCGACGCAGAATGGTTCAACGTTAGGCAAGATTACACGGATCGTATTCGGAACCGGCAAGCGTGAAATTGTTCTTCGCCTGAATAAGGCGACAGGCAAAGTAACTTATGAATAAGGAGGGCCCGATTATGTGCGAGAGTGCTGTTAAGAAAAATCAGGGTTTGTCCCTTATTGAATTGCTGGTATCCATCGCCATTTTGGCTCTGGCGATGTCCGGTGTAATCGGGTTGATTAACCTTGCGTCTCGATACTATTCCAACTCCAGCAAAGAGGTGGAGATCCAATCCAATCTGCAGTCGTCATTTGCGGTTGTCAGCAATCTTATGGTGGATGCCGACTGCGGCATTGAATATGGCAGCAACGTCCTTCGAATTGCTGCGGCTGACAGAGGTTATCTGGTCGTATACAACGACAACAAACTGTACCTGAATGAGGTTACATACGCTTCATCAGATAATTCCAAGACAAAAAAATGGAATAAAGTTAAGAGTGCCGCTACAAGCACAAGCGACGAAAACGATGTTTTAGCAGATCATGTAGACACATTTTTTGTTGATGCATCGAATTATGAATCGGGATATATTAAGATGGCCATGACGGTCACTTACGGTAGTCGTACGGCGAGCATGAGCAAAAATGTGTTTTTGCGGAATTCGGAGAACACGTTTACCAATTTGGTTGGGAAAAGTCAGGCATCAGCCAATGTAACTCAGGTTTCCCAAAGCGGAAAAGAGTATCCGAGAATTACCTTCACGATTTCGCACTCGATTGCCGGATCTGATTCTACAACACCGGGGATTACCGGAGGAAAAGAGTTTTATATTTCAGCTAAAATTGCGGTTACAACCGGAACAGTAACCAAATCAAACATTGTAGTGTCTGCGGACAGTTCTTGTATTACCAAGATCAGTGATTCGGTTCCGATCACGGTAGAATCCTACAATCCTACGACCGGTGAACTGCTGATCAGAGGTAAATCTGTTGACTGGGCAGAATCCAGCGGTTCAGTCACGAACGAAAAGACATTGATAATAACGATCAATGTTGATAAGGCGAAGATCGACAAGACTAAATCGTATATTACCGGTTTTGGATTCCGCGAATGATGAGTCTATTAGTTGTGTTATGTGGTTGACTGCCGATTTGGCAGTCAATCGCTGATTTGACGGAATTTTTGGCAGCATGTATCAGAAGGCTGCGAAAGATGTAATTGACATTTTACGACGAAAAGAATAAGATATTTTAAGAATTGTACGGCTTAAAAAGCCGATTATATAACAAAGGGGATGGTGCACATGAAACGGAAGAATGCCGGATTATCCACCGTGGAAATCATCGTGACAGCTGTGATTGTTGTTCTGGTCATCGCCGGTGTTTTGATTGCGGTTAAATTCAGCGGTAAAGAGCCCACAGATGATGGCAACGAAGCAAAATCCAAGGAGCTTGCCGAGACCCTTATCGCTAAGGTTGAAGACTGCACAAAGAACGCTGACGTTGACATTATCATCGATGGACAGGGATACAGCAAGTTCATAGGAAGCAACAAGTACCAGGTCTTCTATATGGACGCCGCAAGCAAGAAGGTATATTTTATCGAAAAGAGCTCGTCGGAACTCGGTGCTGATGCGAAGGAGATGCGCGAGAAAGCAAAGGATCTGACGTACGCGCCCGAGGAGATGGAACTTCTTCAGAGCGATGTTGTGATCTTCCTTCCCGAATTGGTCAATGCAGCCTCTCTGGAGGGTGCTCTTAAGGTTGTTTGCAGCGTAAAGTATGGAGACGCAACCAATCCGGTTACGCAGTCTGTTCCGCTGAACAAGTCTGCAATTGAGTATTTTGCTGAGAAAGCGAATGTCGACATCACAGTTCCGACTGAGTCGCCGACACCTACACCGGACCAGCCGAACACGCCTACACCGACCAAGAAGCCGGATGAGCCGACGCCTGTGCCGACCAAGCCTGCGGATACCCCGACTCCCGAGCCTACTCCGAAGGAGCTCGAGGAGAAGGTCGAGCATAAGACTCCGACAACAGGAACGAACACGTTGGATCTCGTCCTGAATACGATGGTCACCTACAAGAAGAAGCAGAACGTTGTTGTGCGTATCGTCATAACCCGCACGCAGGAAGATACGACCAACATGAAGGGGTCGACGATCGGCGGATTGTGTCTTGACTCGGGAACACCGGCCGACGGGTATTTCTTCACACTTAAAGATGATTATGACCTTGATCAGGAATTCTACTTTGAATATCCGTTCGAGCTGTTTACGGAATTCAAGGACGACTATGGAATCAGAAAGGTTACGGTGAAAGTGAATAGTAATTCCGGGTATACGCTTCAGTCAGTAGATATCCATTATTGGGAATAAGAGTGAGTAGATAAGATTGTATGGGAAATCACCCCCCGGCTTTGCGTCGGGGGGTGATATAGTATAAAGACAATATTTTCCGGAGACGAACGAACATGAGGATGCAATTTTTGGGTGCGGCGCGCGAAGTGACCGGCTCCTGCACGTTATTACATGCGAACGGGCATAAGATACTGGTGGACTGCGGACTTGAGCAGGGAAAGGATGTGTATGAGAACAGCGATCTTCCCTGCATGCCGGGTGATATCGAATGTGTGCTGCTGACGCACGCGCATATCGACCATTCCGGAAAGCTCCCACTGCTGGTGGCCGGCGGTTATAAAGGACCGATCTACACGTCGATCCCGACGGCGAAGCTGTGCGACATCATGCTGAAGGATTCGGCACATATCCAGGAGGTGGAGACTTCCTGGAAGTCCCGCAAGGCGATGCGTGCCGGGCGGGAGGCAACGGCTCCGCTGTACACAATGGAGGACGCGCTGGCTGCGATCGAACTGATTCGTCCGCTGCCATACCACGAAGCTGTGGAAGTGCTCGACGGCGTGACGATCAGGCTGCTGGATGCGGGACATCTTCTCGGCTCCGCAAGCATTGAAGTCATCGTTAACGAGGGAGGCAATGTCACGAAGGTGCTGTTCTCCGGAGACCTCGGAAACCGCAACCGTCCCCTCATCCGCGATCCGGAAATGCCGGATGAAGCGGTTGATTACGTAGTCATCGAATCGACCTACGGAACCAGAGAACACGGCGTACGCGCAAACTATACGGAGCAGATGGCAAATATCCTGCAGACCGCGTTTGACAAGGGCGGAAACGTCGTGATCCCGGCATTTGCCGTGGGAAGAACGCAGGAGATGCTCTACCTGATCCGTGAGATCAAGGAGAAGGAACTGGTAAAGGGACACGACGATTTTCCGGTGTGGATCGACAGTCCGCTCGCCATCGAGGCGACCAACATATACAGCCAGGATATGCTTTCCTACTGTGACGAGGAGACGGCGGCGCTAATCCGCAAGGGCGTCAATCCGCTCACGTTCCCCGGACTGAACATTTCCCTCACGAGCGACCAGTCGCGCGCGATCAACGAGGATCGCACGCCGAAGGTAATCCTCTCCGCGAGCGGTATGTGTGAGGCAGGGCGTATCCGCCATCACCTGAAGCACAATCTGTGGCGCCCGGAGTCGACGATCCTGTTCGTCGGTTACCAGGCGGTCGGAACGCTCGGAAGAACTGTGCTCGACGGCGCGACATCGGTGAAGCTGTTCGGTGAGGAGATCGGCATCCGGGCCAACATCGTGAAAATGGAGGGTGTCAGCGGTCACGCGGATCGCCCGATCCTTCTCGATTGGCTGAGTGCGTTACCGGCGAAGCCGAAGAAAGTGTTTGTCAACCATGGCGAGGAAAGCTCCTGCGAGGAGTTCGCGGAGACTGTCTGGAAAGAGCTCGGCTACGGCGCAGAGGCGCCCTACAACGGTGCTTTGTATGATCTGGTGACCAACACCCGCCTTGTGGACGGAAACCGCGTAAAATTGGCCGATATGGCGCCTGCGGAGGCCAAAAAGCAGTCGTCTGCCTCGGCAGTGTTCGATCGCCTTGTGCTGGCAGGCAAGAAGTTGATGGCGGTGATCGAGCGGAACCGCGGATCCTCGAACAAGGATCTCGGAAAGTTTGCCGATCAGGTGAACGCGTTGGCCGGAAAATGGGAGAAATAAGCGACTGTGAAGGAGAGGCAATGCAGGATACGGTTACCAAAATCGGAAAGCGGCAGATAGACGGGGAGAAGGCGGCGGACTACGTTGTATTTTTCTCGTTGTGCCTGTTTCTTCTCAGCCCGTTGATCCAGGTTGTTCGCGAGACGATCGCCCCGCACAAGGAGACGATGTTCGGCGTGATCCGCACGTATCCGTTTACCATCGGAACGATCAACTATTTTGTTACGTTCGTAGTGATTGTCCTCTGGGCGGTGTTTGCCGTGAAGTTGATGAGAAGTCATCGGCAGGGGAATCGTCTCACGCTCTTTGTGCCGCTTGTGATCTTCGGCGTGCTTCTGGTGTGGATGTATCTCAGCCAGGCGATCAACGGGTTTGATCAGTACGCGTATGTCGGGGATCCCTATCGCAATGAGAGCCTGTTCACGTTCATGCTGTATCTGTGCGGCTATTTTTTCCTCGGAGCGATCCTGAAGTCGGATAAGTTGCGGTGGGCGGCGGTGTTGCTGTTCCTGGCGGGAAGTCTGATCCTGGGAATTCTGGTGCTGATTGATCACTATGTGACGACACTGCGCATATTCTGGGACAGTGAGGGAATGGCGGCGATCTTCAGCCAGTTCAATCATTACGGTTATTATCTGGTCATCGGCATTATGCTCTCGGGGATCCTCTTTGTGATCCGGGAAGTGCCGATGTCCGTCAGGGCTTTTTGTGCAGTTGTCTTCGTCACGGAAAATGTGATCCTGATCCTGAACAATACGTTCGGCTGCTATCTCGCAGTGATCGCGGCGCTTGTGTTCGGCGCGATCGTGATCATGGCGGTCCGCAGGAACAAGGGCGAGTGCATCCGTATGATCGCGGTGCTCCTGGCGTTCGTAGCGATCACGTGTGTCATGCGGTTTGCGGTTAAGGACAACGGCAAGTCCGACATGTCAAAGCTGGTTTCCGATATCGGAAACATCGCGACGGACAGCGAGCAGGCCGGTTCGGCAGGAACGGGACGCTGGGCTCTTTGGAAGCATACGGTCGAGTACATAGGCGAGAAGCCGGTCTTCGGATGGGGCGTCGAGGGAATTACCGAGCGGCTTGACATGGAGGAGGACACCATCAACGATCGCCCGCATAACGAGTACCTGCAGTGGGCTGCATTTTTCGGAATACCGGGAGCGCTCCTCTATCTGGCGGGTCTCTGCGTCATCATGTTCGGAATGTTCCCGAGGATTAAGCAATCCGATTCCGTGAGCATGGCGTGCTTCATAGCGTCGGCAGGCTACATTGCCTCTGCGTTTGTGGGGAATACGATGTACTACACCGCGCCGTTCTTCTTCATTTTCCTGGGAATGATGTGTCGGGATCGGTTCTATCAGAAAGCCCTCCCCGTGGGGAAAGCAGAAACGGAGATGAAACAGGAACCTGAGACGAAACAGGAACCGGAAACGAAGCAGGAATCGGAAACAACCGATACAGAATCGGAACAATAAATAAATCTTCATGAAAAAACACGGAAAGGAGATCGCCGGCATGATCAAGCAGAATCAGAAATATCTAAACCGGATCAGCGCCATCATGGATTTCCTTTTAGTGTTCTTTTCGTATCTTTTCTCCGCATGGTTCCGCCTGCGGGTTCTCAACGGTTCGGGGGACAATAAGGGCCTGAGCCGGCCGATGATCATCGCTTCCGCGATTTATGCAGTCTGCCTCGTGTTTGCCCTTCTTCTGCTCGGCTTCTACAGCTCCACGCGAGTTCGGAAAATCTCGTGGAGACTGCGGACTCTGTTTATCTCGTCGACAGCGTCGATCTTCGTCGTCACGACCGTGATCTTCGTGTTCAAGATCGAAGACGTATCCCGTGGTATCATCGCGCTGTTCTATGCGCTGACCATAATCCTGCTGAGTCTCAAGCAGATCATTACCCGGGCGGTCCTGAACCAGCTCCGCAAATCCGGCTACAACATCAAGCACGAGATCCTGGTGGGCAGCGGACGGCTGGCAAAACAGTACCGCGAGGACATCAACAACGAACCGGAACTCGGCATCCAGATTGACCGGGCGGTGGATGATGAGGAGGATCTTGAGGAGCTTCTCCGCGCCACATCGATCGACGAGGTCGTGATCGCGCTGGAACCGGAGCGATACGGCAACATCACCAAGGTGATCTCCGCTTGCGAAAAATGCGGCGTGAAATATTATGTCATTCCGTTCTATAACGACATGATCCCGGCGCATCCGGTGTTTGAGAGCATTGGCAGGACCAAGCTGGTCAACATGCGCGCAAACCGGCTGGAATCGCTCGGATGGGCCGGATTGAAGCGGGCGTTCGACATTTTCGTCAGTTTCACGGGCATCGTTCTGTTGAGCCCTCTGCTGATCATATTGGCCATCGGTGTTAAGCTATCCAGCCCCGGACCGGTCTTCTTCCGGCAGGAGCGGGTAGGCTATAAGAGAAAGAAATTTTCCATGCTGAAGTTCCGCTCAATGGTCGTCAATAACGAGTCCGACACAGCATGGAGCAAGAAAAGCGACAACCGTCGCACGAAGTTCGGATCCTTCATTCGCAAGACAAGCCTGGATGAGCTGCCGCAGCTGTTCAACGTTTTCCTCGGGGATATGAGCCTGGTCGGACCGCGGCCGGAGCTGCCGTTCTTCGTGGAAAAATTCCGCGAGGAGATCCCGCTTTACATGGTGAAGCACCAGGTGAAACCGGGCATTACCGGCTGGGCGCAGGTGAACGGTTACCGCGGCGACACCAGCATCCGGAAGCGGATCGAGCTGGACATCTGGTACATCGACAACTGGAGTCCGGGGCTTGATCTGAAAATCCTCTTCAAGACGTTCCCGTGGGCAATGATCAACGACGAGCGGATGGGCGCGGAGAGCAAACTGACGGAAAATGCGGACGTCAAGGTCATAGTGGCGAGCCACAAGGACTACTGGATGCCCTCGGATGAGATGTATGTGCCGGTGTGGGTAGGCGCAGCGAAAGCCGCGACGGGAGAACCTGCCGAAGGATCGGACACAGCGGAAAATCCGATGCCGGGCTTTACGCCGGACAATACCGGCGACAATATCAGCGCGAAAAACGCAAACTACTGCGAACTGACCGGCTTATACTGGGCGTGGAAGAATCTTGACTGCGAGTATCTGGGACTTGCGCACTACCGGAGACATTTTACGGCATTGCGCGGGACTGATGACCGCAGAGATGTGTTGAGCCTCGACCAGGCCCGGGATCTGTTGAGCCATGCGGACGTGCTGCTCCCGAAGAGACGAAACTACTGGATCGAGACGAACTACAAGCAGTACATCCACGCGCACCACGCGATCGATCTCGACGAGACCAGGCGGATCATTGAGGAGCGCTATCCGGACTATCTTGCGGCATACGATGCCTCGATGAAGAAGACCAAAGGTCATCGCTTCAACATGTTTATCATGAAGAAGGACATCGCAGACCGGTACTGCGAGTGGCTTTTCGACATACTGTTCGAGCTCGAGAAGCGACTGGATATCAGCGAGTACAGCGACAACGACCGGCGCGTGTTCGGCTTCGTGGCCGAGCGACTCCTGGACGTCTGGCTTGACGCGAACGAGATCAAATACAAAGACATCCGCTACATGTATCTGGAGAAGCAGAACTGGATCGCCAAGGGAGCGAAGTTCGTGGCGAGGAAGTTTATGAGGAAGAAGAAATAGCGGAACAGATTGATTAAGCATTGGTAATTGTTCGGCTTGAATCGCTTGACAGAGATATCCCGAAAGGAAACGAATATATGAGCAAGTTGGTTGCCGCGATTGTTGTGACCTACAATCGGAAAGAGTTGCTGCGGGAAAACATTGAAAGTCTGCTCGCACAAACTTGTCGAGACATTCTGAGTATCATTGTGGTGGATAACGCCAGCACGGATGGCACAAAGGAATATATAGCGCAATATATCGATCGTGGAGATGTTATCTACCTGAATACCGGGGCAAATGTCGGTGGAGCCGGTGGCTTCAATTTCGGCATGCGTTATGCCGCGGAACACGATTATGCGTTTATGTGGTTAATGGACGATGATTGCGTTCCCATGCCCGATGCGCTTGAAGTGTTTGTTAAGTGGCATAATAAACTGAAGGGCAGATACGGCTTTTTGTCCGGCAAGGCAATTTGGACAGACGGAAACATCTGCAAAATGAATAGTCACGGTATCGATCTTGTAAAAAGAGTGGAAGACTACAGTAAACCGGTAATAAAGATAGTCACCGCAACGTTTGTTTCCTTTTTCATTCAGACAAAGGTGGTTAAGAGGATTGGATTGCCGATCAAAGAGTTCTTCATCTGGTGTGATGACATCGAATACTCTCGGAGAGCATCAAAAATAGCTCCCGGATATCTTATCACATCGAGTGTTGCAGTCCACAAATGTGCAAGAAACTCAGGGTCCAATATCGCACTTGATACACCGGACCGGATAGAACGATATAACTATGCCTACCGCAATGAAGTGTATTATTTTTCGCATCAGGGAATAAAGGGCATGGTGTATTGGTTCCTTCGATTGGGACAGCACATGCTGAAGGTTCTTCTTTACGCAGATGGTTACAAGTTAAAACGTTGGGGAGTAATCATCAAAGCAACCGTGAAAGGTTTTCTGTTTCACCCCGAAGTTGAATATGTGAGAAAAAAACGGAACGGGGCAGATGCCTGAATCGTTTATGTCCTGCAAGCAAGGGGGATTTTGCCATGGCGTTAGTAAGCATTATCATGCCGGCCTTTAACGCTGAAAAGTATATTGAAGAGTGCGTAGATTCAATAATTGCCCAGTCTTACGCGGATTGGGAGTTGATTATTGTTGATGACGGCAGTACCGACAGCACTCCTCAGCTTACGGATCGTTTTTCGGGCATGGATCCTCGGATCAGAGTTGTCCACCGGGAAAACGGCGGGGTTAGCAAAGCCAGAAACGCAGGGCTGGATATTGCGAAAGGGGAATATGTTGTTTTTATCGATGCAGATGATATCGTGCCGACAGACTCGCTGAAGACAAGAATGAATCTTGCTGACAACACTGACATGGTTGTGGCAGGCTATGAGCTATTCAGCGAAGACCGGGTAATCGAGCGGATGCCGGCGTGTGTCAGAGATACGTGGAACAACCATGATACGGTTCGAAACATTGTTGTGCCGGGAGAAATCGGATATCAGGGATATACTGTTAACAAGTTATTTCGAAAAGACATCATCGATGACAACAACATAAGATTCGAAGAGGGCATCGCATTTAATGAAGACAGGCTTTTCTGCGTAATGTATGCGGTTCATTGTAACGTCGTGAGATTGACTGGCGAGCCCGTTTACCGATATCGAATTACCAATACTAATGCGACTTCAACAATATCAAAGATGACAGACCGTGATATTGATCGGTTTATGTCAGAATTTCTCGCGTTTGACTTAGTACTGGAAACCTTGAAAGAAAAGTATACCGATTGTTTTTACTTCGGAGCAATTGATGCCCAGCATAGAGCAATTGAATTAAAGAAAACTGCTAATGAGCAGGCCGCAAGAATAAAAAGGAGTCTGAATTCCAGAATCAGAAAGTACGGCAGCATAGCACTAAGAGCACCCCTCAGTGTAGCTGGCATCCGGAAAAAAATGAAGATACTCGGGCATATGTTTCTTCTGCGCTAAATGTGATGAAACGCTTTTTTGTTCATTGAGTGTGACCCCTTTGTTCTTGTACAAGTGGATGGAGAACCGGAGAAATTCTATACTGACATTGGTTATGAGGAACAAGCAATGAAGAACTATAGATTTGATTTTTCTGTTATTATGGCTGTCTTTAACGTAGAGCCATATCTGAAAACTGCGATAGACAGTATCATACGGCAAACTATAGGCTTTTCCCATATTCAAATAATCATGGTAGATGACGGGTCAACCGATAAGAGTGGGGAGATCTGCGATTATTACAAGAGTAAATATCCGGAAAATACAGTAGTCATCCATAAAGAAAACGGAGGCGCATCAAGCGCAAGAAACGCCGGCCTTCCCTATGTGGAGGGTAAATACATCAACTTTATGGATAGCGATGACAAAATGGACTTAACAGCATTTGCTAAGGCCCGGAGTTTCTTTCAAAAGCATGGGGAAGAAACGGATGTTGTTGCCTTGCCGATGAAGTATTTTGATGCGGAAACCAAGGAGCATATACAGAACGACAAATTCCGGATCAACAAAGAGGTAATTAACCTCTACGAACATCCCTATGTGACCAATCTAAGCGCGGCATCCTCCTTTTTTAATGCATCCAGCATTGAAGGGATCAGTTTTGATACTGACCTGATATCTTGCGAGGATGCAAAGTATTGTCTTCAGGTGTTGTTGAAGAAGATGACGCTAGGCTTGATTCATGACGCAACATACTGGTATCGAAAACACTTCAGCGGTAACTTAAGTTCCTCGCAAAGCGCTACGAGAAAAAGGGGATGGTATCTTCCGCATCTTCAACATTTTTCTTCTTGGGCGTTGGATGAGGCAGAGAGCCGACTAGGAACGATTCCGAGGTTTGTTCAATACGAAGTAATGTACGATTTGCAGTGGAGAGTCGAACAACCGAATATTCCGCTTGGGGTAATGTCGGAAGAACAGATTCGTGAGTATAAGCAAAGCTTGTTCGAGACGATTAATAGAATTGATGATGAAGTAATCATACGGCAAAAGAACTTATCAAAGACAAGACAGTTGTATTTGATCGATAAAAAGCACGGAGAAGATTATGTCTCACGCCACAGATGTACAACGACTGAAGAAAAGAAGGAATTCGGTGATATAAACTGCGGTGATATTGTTTTTAAAACTGCTGAGGATTCCAAGCTTGCTCTGTCGGAGATGAATACCGTTCTTGATTTTATAAAGATCGACAGAGAAGCCTCCACTTGTACTGTTGAAGGCTTACATCATGTGTATCGGGAAACAGCGGAGCCGTTGTTGATTGTAAACGGAAGAGCGGTAGTTTGTGAAACGGTAGACAGAGAAAGAGACCGAGACATCGTTTTAGGGGAGTATGCATCAACCGTTGTCGGATTTAAATGTGTCCTTCCTTTGGAAGAATCGATGAGTATTGTTCCGGCAATTCGAGTTGCGGATAGTATTGTAATTCGGCGTAACATTCAGGTGGGGTCGTTTTTCCCGGTATCGGAACTGTACAGTAAAGCCTATGCGATTATCAATAAACGACTTGTTACGTTACAGAACGGAGTCCTCTGTGTTACGAGAAAGCCATGCTGGATTAAAAGAACAAGCCGTGAGATAAAGTTCCTGTTCGAAATCTGGAAGAAGAATTATCTGGGTGGTCGAAAAGCGATTGCCGGACGCTTGTTCTATCACTTTTATCATCCGTTCAAAAGACGGAAAATATGGATCCTGTCGGATCGGCTAAGTGACGCGGGAGACAACGGAGAAGCGTTTTTTGATTTTCTCTCTCATAAGAAACCTAAGAAAACAAAGGTATATTATGTAATAAAAAAGGACAGCAAGGATTACAGCAGATTAAGTAACATCGGAGCTTGTATCGATATTCTTTCGTTTAAGCATAAACTCCTTCATCTGGTAAGCGATGTCGTTTTGTCATCTCAGGCGGATATTATGAGAAATCCGTTTGGCGGCCACGATGAAGCGCTCAGAGACTTGCTGCAGCATCAGAAATTTGTGTTTCTTCAGCATGGAGTTACCAAAGACGATATATCGGACTGGATCAATCGATATCATCAGAATATTGACGGCTTCGTTACCGTTGCAAAGCGAGAGGCACAGTCGATTACAGAAGGACGATATGGTTATTCGGCTGACCAAGTTTGGTTGACGGGATTTCCGCGGTTTGACTATTTGTACGAGGATAACAGGAAATGGATTACCGTAATGCCGACCTGGCGGTATTACCTGGTTGAAAATCCGGAGGATGGTTTCGGTCCGACTAAATTGGTTGACGATTATGAGAACACGGAATTTTTCAAGTTTTATAATACCCTGTTAAATGCAGATGGTTTGCTCAGTAAACTTGAAGAAAAAGGATATACACTGGCCTTCTTTGCTCATCCGCGGTTTCGCCCGTTTACCAAGAGATTTTCGCAGGACAGCAGAGTGTTATTTCTCCCAGCGGAGACTTCTTATCGTGAGATTTATGCTCACAGCAGTTTGGTTATCACGGACTATTCTTCGGCAGCGTTTGATTTTTCGTATCTCCGGAAGCCTGTGATCTATGCTCAATTTGATAAAGACGTGTTCTTTTCCGGAAGTCATTCGTACGTGAAAGGATACTTCAGCTATGAGAGAGATGGCTTTGGCGAAGTCACCCATGATTTGGAGGAGACTATTGCGTTGATACTAAAGTATGTGGAAGAAGAATGCGTATTGGAGCCTAAGTACAGAACCCGGATAGATGAGTTTTTTGAATATAATGATGCTTACAACAGTCAAAGATTGCTTGACAAAGTGACAACATTTTTTGATTGAACATTCGTAGTTATCGGCGAGCGGCCCGAAACGAAAACGAACTCCCTAAATGCGGTTATGGTTACTGAGAGAAGCGAAATGGAGAAGCATGGATAATATGACACACATTTCTGCCAAGCACAAATGGTTTGATCTTCATCTGCGAGAGACTTTGCAGTATCGGGATTTAATCTTTCTCTTTGTAAAGAGAAATTTCACGGCACAATACAAGCAGACAATTTTAGGCCCGTTGTGGGCAATTATTCAACCGTTGTTAACAACAGTTGTCTTTACCATTGTGTTTGGAAATCTGGCAGGATTAACGACTGCGGATATTACTGGTGAATATATGATTCCGGCGTTCCTTTTCTACATGATCGGGAATGTTTGTTGGAATTATTTTGCGACGACTCTTAATGCGACCTCGAATGTTTTTATTGTTAATCGGGGAACCATGGGGAAAGTGTATTATCCGAGACTTGTGGCTCCGATTGCGACTGCTCTTTCCGGATTGATTTCCTTTGGAATTCAGTTTGTCATGTTTGTGGCTTTTTGGCTGTTCTATCTTATAAAGGGGGGAACAAGTATACGTGTTTCGCTATGGCTTCTCATGGTTCCGCTCTTGATTCTCCAGATGATCGTGCTGGCAGTCGGGTTTGGTATTATTATTTCCTCTGTTACAACAAAGTATCGTGATCTTGCCATGTTGGTGAGTTTTGGATTGGAATTATGGAGATACGGTTGTCCCATTGCATATGGACTGCAGTTGGTTCCGCATAAGTATCTGGGCTTGTATCTTGTCAATCCGGTAACACCGATCATTACGACATTTCGGTACGCCATGTTTGGATTCGGTTTTTTTCATATTGGGTACTATCTGATGAGTTGGGGCGTCAGCATCGCTGTTTTTATGATTGGCCTCATCCTGTTCAGCAGAATTGAACGGACATTTATGGACACAATATAGGGGGTGGCTATGAGTGATACTATGATGAAAGTAAGTCACATCTCTAAGCAATACAGACTAGGCCAGATCGGTGGGACTACGCTACGGGACGAGCTTCAGAGATGGAGCGCCAAATGGCATCATAAAGAAGATCCGACGAAGAAAATCGGAGCGCGGGAGTATGCGAATAATGAAGTTTTTCTGGCGCTTGATGATGTATCGTTTGATGTTGAAAAAGGAGAACGCGTAGGAATAATCGGACATAACGGAGCCGGAAAATCTACTTTGTTGAAACTGATCTCGCGAATAACCGCTCCCACCAAGGGAGATATATGGCTTAATGGGCGTGTGGCATCAATGCTGGAGGTTGGCACGGGGTTTCATGGTGAACTGACCGGCCGTGAGAATATTTACATGAACGGTGCCATTCTCGGGATGAAAAAACGCGAAATTGATGAAAAGATGGAGGACATTATAGATTTTTCGGAATGTCGCCAGTTTATTGATACTCCGGTAAAACGGTACTCATCGGGAATGTATGTCAAACTGGCATTTGCCGTTGCCGCACACCTGGATGCGGAAATAATGATTATGGATGAAGTGTTGGCTGTCGGAGACATGGCATTCCAAAAGAAGTGTCTGGATAAGATGAATGAAGTGTCACGAGAAGAAGGAAGAACTATTCTTTATGTCAGTCATAACATGAATACAATCCGTCAACTGTGTAACCGCTGTATTGTTTTGAATCAGGGTAAGGTTGTATTTGACGGGAAGGAAGAAGATGGAATTAATACATATTTAGGGCTGGGAGGAATCTCAGACAGGGAGATTGATCTGTCTTCAGCTCAAAGAAATAAAGAATACTTGAACGGAATTAAACTGACTTCAGTAAAGAATTTGAATGATTCCGGATGGAGTATTCGTACCGGAGAAAAACTTCGGTTTGAAATTCGTGCAGAAGCAAGCCAAAGCTTTGATGTTATGAGCTTTCGTTCAAGGCTGACTAATATAGATGGACATTCCATTTCTGTCTTTGTCGCACCGGATTTATTCTCGTGCAAAGCAAATGAAACGATCACAATACCGCTTGAGGCTGACACGTCACAACTGGTCCCGGGAAGGTATTGTCTAACCCCCGCGTTGTATCAGTATGATCGGTTAGGCACGACATTGTTCTATGACCATATCAATCGTATCATAACTTTTGAAGTTCGCGATGATGGAAGTTTCAATCAGGGAATTCCGTGGGTACAGAAATACTGGGGCGATATTCGATTGCCGGAGTTGGTTGATTTGCGAAAATAGGAAAGTGAGAAAGTATGCACATACAGATTACCAACAAAGAAACGTGTACAGGTTGCTCCGCATGTGCAGAGAGATGCCCTCAGAACTGCATTCAAATGATTCGGGATAATGAGGGATTTCTCTATCCTGAAGTTGATGAGGATGCGTGTATTAACTGTGGATTATGTTTGAAAACATGTCCGATAACCAATCCGGTATCCTTATCCGAGAAAAAGCCTGTTGCTTACGCAGGGTGGATCGGCGATGATCAGTTGAGAAAAGAGAGTTCGTCCGGTGGTGTTTTTACTGCATTGGCTGAAAAGGTAATCACCGAAAAGAGAGGTGTAGTTTTCGGCGCGGTTTTTGATAAAGAACACCGTGTTATGCATGCGTGTGCCGAGAGTATTGAAGAACTCGGACTGTTACGCGGAAGTAAATACACACAGAGTGTCATAGGGGAGACATATCGAGAAGCAAAGTCTTTTTTGGATGAAGGACGAACGGTCCTTTTTTCCGGAACTCCTTGCCAAATCGGAGGGCTGTATTCTTACCTTGGACGTAATTATGAAAATTTGTACACAACGGATATAGTTTGTCATGGTGTTCCGTCACCACTGGTTTGGGAGAAATATCTGGAGTATAGAACAAACCCTGACAGAGTTGTAAAGCAGGTATGTTTTCGCAACAAGCAATCAGGGTGGAAGAAGTTCTCTATGTATGTTGAGTATGAAGAGGGAAAGAATTACTGTGTTTCTTTTTCTCAGGACCCATACATGGATGTTTTCCTGAAAAACTGGTGCCTGCGTCCAAGTTGCTATCATTGCAACTATAAGTCAACGCACAGACAGGCAGATATTACTCTGGCTGATTTTTGGGGGATTGAACGGATACTACCTGAGATTGATGATGATGGAGGCACATCCCTGATCATTGTACATACCCGAAAAGGGCGGCGCTTACTATCGGAAATTAATAACCGCGTACAACTCAGAAAAACAATGCTGGAGGCGGCCGTAAAATACAATTCAGCGATGATTCAGTCCCCGGAAATGCCGCTGTTACGTTCGGTGTTCATGGATAGAATTCAGTCGCAGGGGTTTGGGGAAGCTTATGATCGGGTTAATCGAAAAGTCGGAATACTGACATTTTATTACAAGTCACGTAATTACGGAGGATTGCTGCAATCCTATGCGCTTTGCAATTACTTGCAGAAAAGCGGATATAATGCCGAACAAATATGCTATGTTTCGAAAAACAAACCTCTCGATGAGCCCGTTCAAACTCAACCAAAGCGGAGGCGTAGATATTGGAAGATATTTAACCCGCTGGCAGTTGTAAGATATGTAAATAAGCAAAGAGCAATAAAAGAACAAGCCCGTGAAAACCAGAAATGGGATGTGCGGTTTGAACGAATAAGGAGGTTTCAAAATCAAATTCCGCATAGCCCGCAGGTTTACTATCGGGATACCATTGAAGAAAGTAATTTACGCTACGACTGCTTTGTTGCAGGAAGTGATCAGATATGGAATCCGGCATGGTCAGATGAAGCGTATTTTTTAGCTTTTGTTGAGAAAGCAAAAGGAAAAATCGCATATGCGGCCAGCATCGGAACTACAGAAATAACCGACGAACACAAAAGATATTTCAAAGAATATCTGCCTTCATTTTCTGCTGTTTCTGTAAGAGAGAAGGCAGCAGTGGGAACGGTTCAGCAGTTTGTTTCGGATCAGAAAACCGTTGCTGTGGTGGATCCGGTACTGCTATTGTCCGGGGAAGAGTGGGACAAGATTTGTTCCAAACGATTAGTGAAGGATAAATACATTTTTTGCTATTTCCTGGGCGAGGATTACGAGTCTAAGGCATTGGCTAAAGAGTACGCGGACAAGCACGGATATAAGATAGCCAACATCCCACATTTACGAAGCTACATGATAACCGAATCCGATATCGGGTTCGGTGATCATATGATTTATGACGCATCTCCTGAAGACTTTCTCTCGCTGATAAAATACGCGGAATGTGTCTTTACCAATAGTTTTCATGCGAGTGTTTTCTCGGGGATATTTCAAAAGGATTTCTTTGTGTTCAACAGGAAAGATTATGCAGCGATGTATGATAGGATACTGTCGGTATGTGAACTGTATAACTGCATTGATCGGTATTGCGATACCGCTGATAAGAAGGGGATAGACTATCTTGAAAAATGTAAGTCAATCGAATATAAGGACAACGATGTTAGGAGGGAAGAGGCGATTGAGAGATCGAAACAATTCCTGAAAGAAAATTTGACAACCTATTTCTAGAATTGCGTGTATCCAGAAACTGATAGGTTATGCTGCTCCGCTTCAAGCGGGGCAGCATAACCTTCCTTGAGATGGTTGTGCTGTTTTTTCGGAACATGCAGAAATATGGAATAAACAAGATGACAGTTATTGGGGAGAGATAATAAATACGTGTTGAAAAACAGTATTGCTCAAACGGTTTAGTTCGTGGTGGGAAGAAAATTAAATTTGCCATGTGCGTTTTGGTCAGAGTCTACACCGGAATACAGGACAATTACATACTCGGGCTTGATATCCTGTATATACGTTTCTAAATTTACAGGGAATCCCGATAAGTAATCGTAATCACGGATATCGCAGATGTATAACTCAGCTGCTTGTAGTGCCAGAAACGGCGTGACGACACAAGCAAAAGAGTCCCGGATGATCAAGATTTTTGTGCCGGTTAAGTTTTGCTTGTTCTCAATAATCTGTTGATGAAAATCTCCGCCACTGTACGTTACGTATGTATTGTCGTGGTAATAATCTTTCTTCAAATGTTGCATAAACAAAACGGTTTCTTCAAAGGATCCTTCCCGTTTGACATCGTGTTCCTCTGTCATATTGGTGCTGAACTTCGGAGTAATCAAGGTGAAATCATCTGCGCCTTGCCAAGAAAAGTAGGTGCCGGTCTTCTTACCTTTAGATCCCAAAAACAAGTCCGAATATGTCGAAACATCAAAATTCTCTAAACAGGTATACTGTTCATTAAATTCAAAACCATATCTGGACGAAAGCTCTCTGCACAGCGAAGAATAGGCAACAAAACCCGATTGTGTCGTCCAATGATGATCTGTAGAAAAGAATAAGGCATCTTCGCTCTTCTCTAAACATTCCGAAAAATCGACTGTCGGAATCTCTGACTCTCTCAAAACGCGCAAAAACCTGTCATGGTTGTCCCAAGCGTAATTGTCTACATTACACGGAAGCTGTTCATATTGTTCTTTTTTCGGTGCCACACAATAAAGAAAGTGTGCTCCGTTGCGTTCCGAATAATCTTCCAGTTTTTTTATTCGGGAAACAATTTCTTCTATTTCTGCGTCCTCAAGACGATTTACCGGTGCACACAAGCTACCAGAGTCCGCTTTAACGACAGTAGTGTCGTCCTTTATTACTATTCGCGTCAACAGAAGATTGTTTTTCACTGAATCGATGTCCATCATGAGATCATGGTAACGCAATTCTTTATTCGAAACGTCTTCGATATCGTTTAGGGCTTCCTCAACGCCATCTCTGTCAAAATGCATGAGTGCGCCTATGATATCAAGTGTGTCCCACTTTATTTGTGTAAAACAACCTCCCCAAACCCCGAGAACAATAAAAATTGCAGCAAAAGCAAAAAGGATACTGTTCTTGTTAAACCGTAAATGCTTCATCTTCGGTCCCCTCAGAAATTAAAGTAAATGAACGGGTTATACGAACTACTTAAAATACTTGCAATTGAAAGGACGAACAAGCAACATAAACCAATCACACTTGCCACTTGAGCGACCCTGTTATCTCTCCATTTTTCGGAAAGTATCTTTATAGCAGGAGTGCATAAAAACGCGCCGATTAACAATAATATCACATTCTGCGATAACCAACCCGCGAATAGTTTGTCTGAAAACGGATTTCCATTGAGTCCGAATACAGCTTTAATATACGTGAATGCGTCCGATATCGTTTCAGATCGGAACACAATCCAGCCGATAGTGACAAAGAAACCGGTGTACAACCACCGTAAGGCAGAGATGAGCTTTTTCTTTGTCTTGGTTAATCCCATAGCTTTCTCAACGGTCAGAAGAACAAAATATAACAATCCCCACACCAGGAACGTCAGGTTGGCACCATGCCATATGCCGGTCAATATCCATACGATAAAGAGGTTTAGAATAGTGTGGATTTTTCCGTGTCGGTTTCCGCCTAACGGAATATAAAGATAATCTCTGAACCATGTGCCGAGAGAGATGTGCCAACGACGCCAGAATTCTGTTATCGAGGTAGAAATATACGGGTAGTTGAAATTCTCCACAAAATGAAATCCGAACATCTGCCCCATGCCTATTGCCATATCACTGTATCCGCTGAAGTCAAAGAAAATCTGAAACGAGTACGCGACTGCCCCAAGCCACCCGTACATAACCGAAACAGATGCTCCGCCATGCACTACATTGAAGACCTGATCGGCCAAAATCGCAAACCCATTAGCAAGCAGTACCTTCTTGGATAATCCCCGGACAAAGCGAGCAAATCCGTCAAAGAGATTATCTGTGTTTTCTTTGCGGTTTTCTATTTCATCGGCAATTGTTTCATACCGCACAATCGGGCCTGCTATCAGCTGAGGGAAAAAAGAAATGTACAAACCGACGTAAAGTAAGTTTGTCTGAACTTCGACCTTCTGTCGATAAACATCAATCACATAAGACATTGCCTGGAACGTAAAAAAACTGATACCGATCGGTAAAGCAATCTTCGGTACTGAAAAACTGCCGCCTGATAATTCACGGATCAAGGTGCCTGTATATGTAAAGTATTTAAATACAAACAGTAGCCCCAGATTAAAAGCAATATCGATGCCAAGCATTACTTTGGAGATCTTGTTTTTCTCGCGACTTCTATCAATGAGAATACCAAACAGCCAGTTAAGTACGACGGAAGCCATCATTACGAAAACAAAGCGAGGTTCACCCCAAGCATAAAAAAGTATGCTCGCGCACAAAAGAAAAACGTTTCGCAGGAATCTCTTCTTGGGGATTATGTAGTAAAGCAGAACTACTGATGGAAGAAAAAGATAGATAAATACGGTACTTGAAAAAAGCATTTCTATTCTCCGTGTTGCTCTAAGACGTGCATCGATAAAGCACTGCATTCTTCTCTTTGTTGTAGCATACCAGACATATAGTGTCAACCAATAATCAAGTGGAAGCTATTCTTGAAAAGACAACCGCGATTTTGGAATCATCCAAAATCGCGGTTGTTTTTTCAATCCAGACTTATTTCTGCGTCATCTCACATGTCATTCCGACATCGCGGTACGTCAGCGTGCGCTTTTCCTTGTCGTAGGTCAGTCTGTCGACATTTCGCGTAGCCTCCGTGATGGTCAATACGTTGTCTTTGACGGTGAAGGGGCTGTATGATGTGTTGCTGGTATTTTGATTGCAAGAATACTCGAGCATTGCGACGGTCGAGTTGCCGTACGTCATGACGTCCGTGCCGTATTCCTGGAGTATGTATTTCAGAGAGAATTCGTCGACGTCGGTGATGGTGCAGAGGTATTTTGTCATGCCTTTTTCGGTAGAGGTGGTCTTTTTGACCGACTCCAGGAATTCAGACCAGTCGATCTCTATGGTCAGAGCCAGCTCTTTCTCGCTCAGTATGGAGCATCCGATGTTCATCTTCAGCTTGCCGGAAAATCCGGATTTCTTCAGGAGTTCGATCAGATTGTGATAAACCTGGACGGCACCGGGGTCGGTTATGTCAACAAACAGGTCGATCATTACATCGAATGGCCACTGAACTACGCCGATCCATTCGCCCTTGATCTCTTCGTACAACTCTGCACGGTGCAGGTATTCGGCAGCCCATGTTACGTCGTGTCCGCTGATGGCGGCAAATACGTCCTTGTCGATGTTGTTTGCTGTCCAGCTTACGGTGCCGTCATTTTCGATAACTCCGATGATGTTTGCGTACCGGCAGGTATTACCGTACTTCTCTGACTGCAACGTGTATTCCCGTTTGCCGCTGGGTGAATTGTTGATCCAGTCATCGCGGAGTCTCATCTGGTAGGTTTTGATCGGGTCGATCTCCAGCTCGATCTTGCCATCGTTAAAATTGATCTGGAAGCTCGTCGTATCCTCGAAGGTGTACTTCTTCTTCGCGGCGTACTTCTCTGCTGTTTCCATGATGCTCAATATGGCGTCCTGATCCTTCTGTTCAGGAGTTTTCGGCACTTCCGTCGGGGTCGGCGTGCTCGTCGGCACCGCGGTCGGGATCACGATATCGGGGTTTTTGAATCCCTTCTTCTTGGAGGTGTCGTTGGAGTCGCTGCCGCATGCCGTCAGTAATATGACGGAAAATGCGAGGATGAGAACGATCGCGAGTTTTCGTGTTGTTTTCATGGATAGCTCCTTAAATAATGTATTACCACTTTCTTGCAGGGAGGACGCTCCGATGTGAAATCGGTATTCCATACGTACAATGTATAAAATTTTCCGCACAATGTCAACAAAGATTGATATTGTGCGGAAAGCGTTATCGGATTATTCGGTTTTCGGTATGCGCCAATGCGTTCAACCGAGTTGCTTTGCCTTTCTCTTCTTCAGTTTATGCACTACGTAAACGGCCAGCACGGTCACCCCGCACAGCAGGATGCAGGCATAGAAGGAGATGGCGCGGCTCAGGAGCGTCAGCTCCGTTGCGACAAAATCCTGGCTCTCGTCCACGTAGCCGCTCAGGCCGTCGGAGAGCATCATGTCGATGACGCCCATGCCGCCGGGGATGGGGACGTAGGCTGCGCCGAGGATGGTGTAGCTCTGGATGGCGAAAATGTCCAGAGAATTTTTCACTTTACCGCCCATCGCGAGATAGGCGAAGACGGTCACGGAAATCTGCGAGGCACGCTGCAGAACATTGAATAGAAGGGCTTTCAGAAGCATGCTTCTCTTGCCGGCGGTCATTTCCGCACAGAGGCGGTAGTTGTTGAGTGATGCGCGCAGGTGTTCAGCCCGGCGCTCCGGATTACGTACGAGGTGAAGCTTGGCCGCGATGGGCAGGAGCTTGCACGCGATCTTGCACAGAAGCTGGCCGCGCTGGATAAACAGCACGAAGAGAAGCGCAAGACCGACCTGGACGACGACTCCGACGACGATCATGATGCGCGCCGCAACGCTGAACGAGAAGTACAGCAGCGGCCTCAGTGCAAAGCAACCGATTCCGAGCACGATGATGGACAGCGCATACAGCGCAAGGCAGATCAGAATCGTTACGGTGGTGACGCTTCCCGAGATGCCGCCGTTATGCATCATGATGTAGGCGGATGCGGGCTGTCCTCCGGTCGCTGACGGCGTGATCGCCGAAAAATAAATATCCGTCGCGGCGTAGGTGTAGTTTGCGAACAGGCTTCGTCGGTATCCGAGTCCGCGGAGGATCGTGCGGAACGCGAGAGCCTCAAACATGATGAATCCGAGCATCGCCAGGAACGCGCATGCCAGCCAGCCTTTGTTCGAGTCTGCGAGGCGTCGCAGGAAAAACCGGAACGAAAAATGCTTGTTTTGCGAAGTGACAGCCCAGATGCTCAGGACTGCGATGGCCAGCGAAATGACGATCCAGAGGACGGTCTTTCGCGGTGAACTTGTCTTGGGCGGTGTTGCGACCGGGCATGAGACGCCTGTCTCTTGTGCAGTCTCATCGGTGCTCAGAATCGTGGTTTCGCCTTCGGTGAGAACTCCGATGGGTTCCATGACGCCGTCAAATCCCCCGTCTGCTGCATCCTGCATTTCGTGGCTTAAACCGGATAGTCGGGCCAGCCGTTTCCGGTAAAGCTTGGAGCCGGAGTCCGCGGCCGTGTGCTTGTTGGTACGTTTCTTCATACAGTTTTCTTTATTCCTCAAATCAGATCCGCAAGGACGGCATAGCCGTGCCCGCGTCGATTAATCTACTTTAAACTCAGCTAATTTCAACCCCTTATTGCGCTCGAGAACCATGCCGACCGACCACTGGTTGATGAACAACAGCAGCGGGTTGTCGTGCAGGTCTTTGATCCTCTTCATATCGCTCGTTCCGACGATCTTCTCGACTGGGCACTCATCAGGATTTTCCACCCAGCGGATGTGCTCGTACGGCAGCGGATCGAGCTTGATCTCAACGTTGTATTCACTCTTCAGACGGAACATGAGGACGTCAAACTGCAGCGTGCCGACCACGCCGACGATGATCTCCTCCATGCCGGTGTTGAATTCCTGGAAAATCTGGATCGCGCCTTCCTGCGCGATCTGCGTCACGCCCTTCATGAACTGCTTGCGTTTCATCGTGTCGATCTGGCGCACTCTCGCAAAATGCTCCGGCGCGAACGTCGGGATTCCTTCATAGCGGAATTTGTCGCTCGAGGTGCACAGCGTGTCGCCGATGGAGAAAATGCCCGGGTCAAACAGGCCGATGATATCGCCCGCGTAGGCTTCCTCGACAATGTGGCGCTCGTCGGCCATCATTTGCGTCGACTGTGCAAGCTTGACCTTGCGGCCGCCCTGCACGTGGTTGACTTCCATGCCGGGGATATACTTGCCCGAGCAGATGCGCAGGAACGCGATGCGGTCGCGGTGCGCCTTGTTCATGTTTGCCTGGATCTTGAACACAAACCCCGAAAAATCCTCGCGGAACGGGTCGATCACGCCCTGGTCCGACTGGCGAGGCAGCGGCGAGGACGTCATTTTCAGAAAATGTTTGAGGAACGTCTCGACACCGAAGTTGGTGAGCGCGCTTCCGAAGAAGACAGGCGACAGCTCGCCGGCGTTGACAAGTTCCTGGTCGAACTCCGCATTGGCGCCGTCGAGAAGCTCAACGTCCTCGAGCAGCTTGTCGTGGAACTCCCAGCCGATGCGTTCCTTGAGAGCCGGATCGTCGACGCTCATGTATTCGGTCTCGACTTCCTTCTGTCCGTTCATCGCAGCCGTGAACAGTGCCACCTCCCGCGTTTCGCGGTCGTACACGCCCTTGAAGCCCTTGCCGCAGCCAATGGGCCAGTTGATCGGGCACGTCGCGATGCCGAGCACATTTTCAATATCGCTCATGAGCTCGTAGGGGTCGTTGGCCTCGCGGTCCATCTTGTTGATAAATGTGAAGATCGGAATGTGGCGCATGACGCAAACCTTGAACAGCTTGATCGTCTGGCGCTCCACACCCTTGCTGGCGTCGATGACCATCACGGCGGAATCCGCGGCCATCAGCGTGCGGTACGTGTCCTCCGAGAAATCCTCGTGGCCGGGGGTATCCAGTATGTTGATGCAGTAGTTGTCATAGTTAAACTGGAGAACGGACGAGGTCACGCTGATGCCTCGCTCCTTCTCGATCTCCATCCAGTCCGACACCGCGTGCCGTGCCGCCTTGCGCCCCTTTACCGAGCCGGCGAGGTTGATCGCCCCGCCGTACAGCAGGAACTTCTCCGTCAGAGTCGTCTTGCCGGCATCCGGGTGCGAAATGATCGCGAAGGTGCGGCGTTTCTTTATGTTGTCAGTCAGTTCAGTCATATTCGTTCCGTTTCTTCTGGGATTGACGCCGCGGCATCGAAGCCGCCGCGAGCGCATACTTGTTCATTTTACATCACATGCCGCACAAGTATACTATAACTTGGCCGGGAATGCAAGGTTTTTCGGTGGGGAGGGCGGAAGTTACCTGTCGGAAAAACGAGCAAAACAACTTAGTGGGTGCACCCCGACCGAGGCGCACCCACCAGTGATTCATTCAAGTTGATTCAGTGGGCGTCCCTGAAGCGGGACCACCCTTTATTGTCTGGGGAATTCACTCCCTCACCGCCCCAGCTCCCACACGGCCACTTCGTGCAGCGATGTCGAGCCGTTGGACTCGGGCAGTTCGGCGACGCCGCGGTAGAACATCGTGCTGCCGTTCATCATGAAGCCGCGGATGATCACGAAATCGGCGGCGTAGGAGTCGCACAGAAGAATTCGATAGGTCGACGGGCCGTCTTCACGCATATATACGGTAAATGAGCCACTTGCCTCTTCTTCGAAACGAGGGAGAGGTTCGTCGGTTACAGGGGAGTCATTTTCCGAAGAATTCAGAGGAACGACGCGCATCGTGACCGTTCGCTTGTTGCCGTTTGCGTCGCGCAGCGAGCAGTTGGTGAAACTTCCGTCGGTGTTGCGCTCGACATACAACGTGTAGTTGCTGTCCGGGAACGTAATCTCCGTGCTGTCGCCGGGCTTGATGACAGTTGCCGTGTTGGTGCGGCGGACGTAAGGAATGCTCGGGCCATTGCCGGAGAAATCCCAGCGCCCGAACGTGCCGATCGCGCCGATCTTGTGGAGCATATCCTCGGACAGCACCAGGTAGATCGGGCGGGGCTCCGCGGGATGTGTGAGCGCCAGAACCTCATTGGCTTGGGTGGCGTCCAGCCGGTCGCGGCCGGCGTCCTCACCGGTCAGCACGGAGTACGCCTCCTCCCGCGTCAGCGGCAGGATCGTCTTCAGCATTTCCGTGGCGCGGCGCGCATAGTCCTCGCTGTTCCTGTCATAGCGATCCATCAGCAGATGGCACGCGTCGAGCCCGCCGGTTGTCAGCATACGGAAAATGCCCTTCGTCAGGGTGACATTTTCCGTCATCAGAGCCTGCCCCAGCCAGTAATTCCACTCGCTGTTGAAGTTGCCGCCGTCGCCGAGCGTCAACCGCCTCGCGGCGTACTCGTAGAAATATCCGTAGTCCCACCACGACGCGATCACGGAGTCGGGCTCCGTCTGCTCGCGGATGGCGTCGCACATCGCCTGCAGCGTGTCGGATCCATCCGGGATTGCGCTGTAGGAGCCGCCGGTGCACGCCATGCAGGGCGAGAAAATGAGCGTGACCGCCAGTATGTTGATCAGCGCGGCGCGGCTCTTTATGAAGAGGAAAATGCCGATCGCCAGCGCCACAGCACCTGTGACAATGCAGGGGATCGTGCCGAACTCCGGCTTCACGGCAAATGCCCATCCTGCCACGGCGAGGGCAATGATGCCGATGTAGAGGACGTTGTGAAGCACTGGAGGACGTGTGGAAGAAGAGAGGGATTCGCTTGCGTCAGGGGCCTCAACCGCCTCGTCGGACTCCGCCTCAAAGGTTTCCGCAGCAACCTCCGACTCGGCGGTTTCAGCAGCATCCTCCTCAACAGTTTCGGAAGTATCCACCTCAACAGTTTCATCAGCCTCCCCCGCGTTCAGCCGTAGATGAAGCAATCCTATACCGAAGCCGCAGACGATGCTGACCGGCAGCACGGGGATGGTTACAAAGCGAGCGCCCTTCAGCATGATGAACAGGCCGCAGGCGAGCCAGACCCCGAGGAACACGGCGGTGATCAGTAGGTCACCGGACACTTCGGAATCCGAAGCAGCCGTTTTGCCCGCGCCAAATGCCCATTTTGTGAACACGATCCGGCAGCCCCAGTACACGAGAAATGCCGCCGTGACCGCGGTGACGATCAGCACCGGCCAGGCACCGAGCTTGTTGAGGGTTCCTTCCGCGTATGCGGCAAATCCGCCCAGTATCTTGCTGAGTTTGCTGTCGCCGTAGTCTTCCGCAAGCAGAGGGGTCGGCCGCAGCTCGCTGACGAAGCTGCCGGCGTCGGGGAACGACGTGTCACCGTTGGCAAGCGATCCGCCCACATTTCCCGCGATCCCTGCGATATCGCTGAAAAACTCCGTTCCTCTGATGAGGAGGCAGCACAGCACCTGCGCCGTCAGGCCGATCAGAGCGCCGGGCAGGGCGCGAAGGCTGATCGGTGCTTCCGATGTCGTATTGTCACGGGAGGCAACGGAATCTTTGCTGCCTGAGCCGGCTTCGGAAGTCTCACCGCCGGTACGGTTTTCACGGGAGGCGTCAGAATCCTCGCTGCCGGTGCGTATTTTCCGGAAAATGAGTGTCAGCAGCAGCGCGAAGACCGCGCAGAATGCGGCTGCCGCGCCGATGCAGAAGTAGGCGTAGTACGCGCGCCAGAAGGTGGAGAGGGCGCACAGCGCGAGACCGCTCCCGCAGCCCCAGGCGATCCGGGCCCGCCAGCTCTTCGCGAGCATCGCCTCGGCGTAGCAGAGAAGGAATGTGCACGGCAACAGCGCCAGCCCCATGTCGGTGTCGTAAAATCCCGCGTGTGTGTGCCAGGAAAATGCTCCCGCCGTCACGACAAGCATCGCGGCGACCAGTCCGCCGAGGCGGCCGGAACGGATGCCGGGGATGGATAATCCCGCGGAATCAGCGAGAGAATACCGGGCCCGACCCAACTGCCGCAGCCTGCGGCTCACGAAGCAGTACACGGGGATCGCGACGAGAGAGGCAAGGAAAGGCGCGAGCCAAAAGACCACGCCGTAGGGCGTGACGCCGGGAATCCAGGAGAGCAGTTTATAGACGGTTGCGCCGAGGATGGGCAGTCCCATGACGACGTCGCCCTCCTCGCCGGTTGCATTTGCGGAGATGTAGGGATCCTCGCCGCGGCCGTGGCGAAGCGTGTAATCGGAGATGTCGCCCTCCGCGAGGTCCTCGGTGAGGCGGCAGTACAGGTAGGAGTCCATTTCCGTGAGGTAGGGCAGGCCGCTTTCAGTGCGGTACTCCCCGCGCGCGCCCGAATCTACATAAAGAAGCGGCAGGGACAACGAGTGCAGAAAAACGGACACCAGTATGATCAGTGCGCACACCGCGATGTCGCGGGAGATTCGGTTGTTGCGGTGAATTTGATTCACGGTGTTTGCCTCCTGGGATGTGAATTTCGGTGCGTTTATGATGCATTCGGAGTATTTTCCGCTCTCACTCATTCTAAGAGTTCTGTGTGTTCTTGTCAATCTGCGCTTCCTTTGTGATATCGACAAAGCACGGTCAAAGCGGAGGTTTGCTGTAAGAATCGGACCGAAAGGACAGGAAAATATGGCTGTTCTGATAGGCTAATCCATACTTAGAACGTGAATTCGAGCCCGATGTAGTATAAGATAAAACATCCTTTTCTCTTTCGCAAAGGAAAGAAGGTGCATTTGTTTTTTCGGAGTTTTGTTGCATAATCAGTTGCGTGAGCGGCGGGGAGTCGGATGGCACGTTTGGTGACTCGTCCGGGCTTTATGTTTTGCGGACTTTGTGTTTCCGGCAAAACTCCGTTAGCGGGCCTGCTCGCTTGAATTGTGACAATATCCTCTGCGTGTAATGAGCAACGGGAACCCGTCAAGACGGGTTCCCGTTGCTCATGTAGAACAAAGTAAGAAAACGGTGAGATCATCGAAAAACTATAGTACGAAGTAAAAATATACTATGGAATTGCCGCATGGTTTCGTGTACAATATCCAAGATACGGAAAGGAGCAGTTGCCGCTTTGTTCGGGAGCTGATTAGAATACGAAATGAAACTGTTTCAGAGGGATTCTCATTTTTACAAAAAGGTCCTTATGCTGGCGCTGCCGATCGCGCTGCAGAGTCTGATCGCTGTCGGCGTGAACATGCTCGACACGATCATGCTCGGGCGAGTCGGCACGGATCTTGTCCCGGAGATCGGCGACGAGGCGGCGAAGGTTGTGAGCAGTAACTCAGTGTCGGCAGCGGCATTTGCCAACAACTTCATCGGCGTCTACCACATCCTTTGCATGGGTCTTGGTATGGGCGCATCGGTGCTCGTCTCGCGCTACTGGGGAATGAAACTGAAGGGCGATGATGCCCCGCTGGACGACGTTCCCGGCTCGGAGGGCAGGGCGACAAGAGCGCTCAAGCAGACGATCTGCCTGATGCTTCGCCTGACGCTCGGCCTGGCGATCATCTTTGCGGCGGCCACGGCGCTGTTCCCGGAGCAGATCATCAAAATGTATGTCAACGCAAACGATCCGCAGATCGCCGATATTGTTGCCCGCGGCGTGGGCTACCTGCGGTACTCCGTCGTCACGTATTTCTTCCTCGGCACGTCGCTGACCGTGACGATCGTGCTGCGAAGCGTCGGACAGGCGATGTATCCGCTGTTTGTCTCGATCGGTGCGCTTTTCGTCAACCTTCTCGCGAACTACATGCTGATCTTCGGCCGCTTCGGCGCGCCCCGCATGGAAACCAAGGGCGCGGCGCTCGGCACGCTGATCGCCCGCATTTTCGAAGCGGTTCTCATCGTGACCTACCTGCTTGTTGTCGACAAGAGGATCCGCTTCCGCATAAAGCACTTGTTCCTCTCGTGCAGTTCGCTTCTCAAAGAATACATCCGAATCTCCATCCCCGTGCTGGTGAGTGACGGCCTTCTGGCGTTCGGAAATATCGCCTTCGGCGTCATCATCGGACAGCTTGGTTTCGGCGCAGCCAACTCGGTCACGCAGGTCACGCAGCAGATGAGCACCGTCGGCATTCAGGGCGTGTGCCAGGCCGGCGCGATCGTGACCGGTCAGACGCTCGGAACCGGTGACAAGGAGAAGACCATGCGCCAGGGCTGGATGTTCCTCGGGCTCGGTCTTGCGCTCGGAACGATCTCCGCGCTGTTTATCTTCGGCTTCCGGGATCTGATCCTGAGCGGGTATGACATCACGAAGGATGACAAGGCTATCGCGAACGAGCTGATGGATGCCATCAGTCTGATCATCATTTTCCAGGCGACCAACAGCATCATGACCAAGGGCGTTCTCCGTGGCGGCGGCGACACGAAGATGCTGATGCTCATGGACAACGTGTTCCTCTGGGCGATCGCGCTTCCGCTCGGCGCGGTGAGCGGGTTTGTGTTCCATCTGGAGCCGTTCTGGATCTACATTTGCCTCAAGTCCGACCAGATCATCAAGACGATCTGGTGCTTCTTCCGCCTCAAGAGCGAAAAATGGATCAAGAAGATCTCGACAGGCGACCACGGCGGAAATCCGCTGGATGCGAAAGCCGCCGAGGCGAAGTAAGCGGTCGCGGAGGTTTGAGCACCGCGGCAACAGTGTAAGCGGTCGCGGAGGTTTGAGCACCGCGGCAGCGGTTGTATAAGAAACTTGCGGCGCAACGCGCCGTGCAATACAGGAGGGGTTTACAGCTATGGCTAAAAAAGCGAAAATCACGGTTCATCCGAGTTTTCAGATCGGTGAGATCTCGGACGAACTCTTCTCAGCGTTCCTCGAGCCGATCGGCACCATGGTGAACGGCACGATGTTCAACCCGAAGCATCCGACGGCGGATGAGCAGGGCTTCCGCACCGACGTGATCGATGCGCTGAAGGTGACGGGCCTGCCGGCGGTGCGTCTGCCGGGCGGCAATTTTGTGTCGGCATGGCAGTGGAAGGATTCGATCGGTCCGAAGTCGGAGCGCAAGGTGCACCTTGACCCGGCTTGGTACCAGTTCATCACGAACGAGGTCGGCCACGACGAGTATCTGCAGTGGGCAGAGAAGATCGGCGCTCGTTCTTTGTATACGGTAAATATGGGCACCGGCCGCACGCAGGACGCGATGGACTGCGTGGAGTACACGAATTTTCCGGGCGGAACCTACTGGTCCGACCTTCGTATCAAGAACGGTCATGAGAAGCCTTACGGCGTGAAGACGTGGTATCTCGGCAACGAGATGGACGGCCCGTGGCAGCTCGGCTCCTGGGACAAGGATCCCCGCGCCTACGGTGTGATGGTCAACGAGACCTCGAAGGCGATGAAGTGGATTGACGCGTCCATCAAGACGGGCGTTTGCGGATCCTCCGCGCCGTTCATGGAGCATTTTCCGGATTGGGATGAGGCGGCTCTCGACGTGTGCTACGACACCGTTGATTACCTGTCCGTCCACCATTATCACAGCGCGCCTCCCGGAGACATCAAGGCTCTGCTCGGCGGCGCCCTCTACTACGAGGATTTCATCAACACGCTGGTCGCAATGTGCGATTACGTGCAGTCGAAGCATCGTTCGCCGAAGAAAATGATGATCTCCTTCGACGAGTACGGCGGAATGGTCCGCCCGAACGCTCCGCTCAACCCGGGCTGGGGACGCTACAACATGGCCCGTTCGCACTATCGTTTCAACCCGGATCGCCCGTACATCAAGCACGACCCCGACAAGATGTCGGATCGCCGCTTCCCGGGCGGGGATCTCACGCAAATGCTCTCGATGGCATCCATCCAACTGGCGCTTCTGCATCACGCAGACCGCGTGAAGATCGGCTGCATGACCGGCGGCCTCGGCGCTCTGTGCGCTTCGAACCATGACCATGTATGGCGCTCGGCGTCGCACTACGCATTTATGCAAATGCTGTCCTACGCGAAGGGCACTTCCATGAAGGTTGCGGTGGAGAGCGAAACCTACGATATCCCGGCCTACGCGATTGACGACACCTCGCAGTACACCGGCAAGAACGGCGTGCCTTACGTCGATGCCGCCTGCGCATGGGACAAGGCAGCCAAGCGGCTCGTGATCTTCGCGATCAACCGGAACGAGACCGAGGATTACGCGCTCTCCCTGGATGTGACAGGATTTTTCAATGACGCTTCCGCATTCCCGGCAGTGCCGAAGGTGGCGGAAGTGGTTGACTCCGGCTGGCCCTTCGGAGCGAAGCCCAAGGCGGCTGCGCCCGTGAAGAAGGTTGTTGCGCCAAAGCTCACAGGATTTTCCGCGTGCACGATGTACGAGATCTCAGGAGATCCCGAAGCGCAGAGCGAGTTCGGGAACGACGAAATCTTCTCGCCGAAGATCAACAAGCGCGCCAAACTGGCGGACGGCGTTGTGACGGCGCATATCAAACCGCTGTCGCTCAACATGTTTGTGCTGGAGTGATCAACGAATACGAATGAAAAAAGTGCCGAGGGCCCGCGAAAAACGGGCTTTCGGCACTTGTTTTAATACGTTACAAAGGGTGTTTCGAAAACCGGTAGGGCTTTGCTAATTGATGAGCACAATGGACGTATTCCCAAGTCGCATAGTTTTTTAATCTTTTCCTTTTCATCAAAAAACTTTATTTTACTCCATTTCAAAGAAGTTATATGTTGACAGCGAAATGTAGTATCTGTAATATAAAATTGGAGTTGTATATATAATCATCAAATAATCAGGAGGTAAGAAAAGTACAAAAAATGGTGTTATGGTCTTGCAGATAAGCCGCAGAATGACAGAAATGTTGTTTCGGATTTTAAAAAGTATTGTATTAAAAAAAGATGCTATATAAGCGGGTTTTCGCCTGCATAGAAGGAGCTAAAGATAATGTGGAAATCAGACAGAAAAAGCAAACTGCTTTGTGTCCTGCTATATGTCGCATTGGTCCTTAATTCGTCAAGAGCGTTGGCATATATTCCTCCGAACGTTACAGAATCGTACCTTTATGCGTCCTATGTTCAACAAGAAAAAAGCAGATGGTGTTGGGTAGCATGTGCCGAAAATGCTACAATTCAGGAGGGCTGCAACACGATGGACCAATACAATGCTGTTTATATCCTAAAAGGGTACACTCCGAATTTTTATCCTAATGTCGGCGGTACACCTTCGGAAACTGCAGTGGCGGCAGAACTTATGTGCAATCATGCTTTGGATTATGTAAGCGACAGTGCAAAAACGTTCTCTTTTATATCTGATAAGATATACAACGGACACTCTGTGATTGCTGGGTATACATATACGCTTGACGGCGATACCTTTAACCATATGGTTTTGTTAATGGGATGGAACACGAGTTCAGGGGTGCAAAAAATCAAATTTTATAATCCGCAAACCGGTAACTATCAAACAGAATCATTTGCGCTCTTTTGCTCAGGGTTATACAACGATTCCGTTTATGTATCGTCAGTTTATGTTGATTGAAAGGAGAAAAAGGCTATGAAAATCGGGAAAATAGTTTTACTGATTGTCTGTTGTCTGGCTTGTCTCTTGGTTTCAGTAGGCATATCCTCAGCGGGTGGAGAAAATGACGGTTCAGTGAGTGAGGAAACTTTACAGCAGTTTTTTACATATTTCAGAAATGCGCCGGACAAAGAATTTGACGGTTTGAGTAATTATCGTGACGAGGATGTTTTGGTCGGGAAGATTAAACTGATTAACAGAGCGAACAACGACTTTGTGTCATTGCTTTGTGAGACCGGATCCTATACGGGAGTTATGAGTGGAAACTGGCAATACATTGTTCCCGTTAAAGATGGTAATTCAGTGTGCGTCTATACATTTTTGAAAACGGAAAACGGAATCGAATTTGCTGCAACTATATATGGAAATTCGACAGACGATTCATTGCAAATGTATCTAGTTGACGATGCACAGATTGATGACATTCTTCAGAAAAACGGGTTCGACAGACAGAGCGTCGGCAACGGAACATACTTGATGTCGTACGGATATCAGACGTTGTTCTGGGCCTTCACAACAGATACCGGGGAATATATGATTCCGTTCTCCAATCTGCAAATTGATGGGAGAGGGTACATCTTCGAAGCAGATAGGGTATACTCGCGTCAGGAGGTCTCCGCCCTCCTTGGTTCTATTGTATGGGAGCCGACAACGGAAGATGAATTGTTATATGGCGGAGAACATAGTGGGAAAGTAAGCAGCGGAGCGACGTCGGAAAGTGACGCACCCGGCAACAGAAAATCCGTCGTATACATTTTTCTTGCAGTGATCGGCATACCTTTATGTATTGTGGTGGGGGTAAGGGTGTTTTCTCAAAAGAAGACTGGAAGAAAAAAATAATACCATAGTGGATCAGAAGGAAACGTCGGGACTCCAACGTTTCCTTCTTTAGATATGACAAGTATGCAGTCAGCCTGTGGTAAGGGGAGAAATATTTTCGGAATTTTTCGAAAAATGCAATTTGTCGGTTTCATTTTCCGTCTGTATGGATGAAGCTTCAAAAAACAAAGGAGAAATGCTTTCATGGAAGACGTCGGAATTCTGGAGTTGTATCGGAACCGCTCGGAAGACGCGATCCGGGAGACTGAGAAGAAGTACGGAAAATACGGACTCTCGGTTGCCCTCGGAATCCTCGGAACGAAGGAGGATGCGGAGGAGTGTGTTAACGATGCGCTGATGCGTGTGTGGGAAACGATCCCGCCGAAGAAACCGGACAACCTGCGCGTATATTTAGGGAAAATAGTACGAAACCTGTCCATTGACCGGTTCCGCGAGTTGACAAGCAAGAAGCGTGGAGGAGGACAGACGGCCGTCAGTTTCGATGAGGTGGAGGAGTTTGTCGCACAGTTCGATACCGCCTGGGACGCTGTGGGGGAGGAAGCGCTGATGCAGAGCATCAACGAATTCCTGTTTGAGCAGAAGAAACTGTACCGTATTGTTTTCGTACAGAAATACTGGTATTACCTGCCTGTTCGCCAGATCGCGGAGAAGAACGGAATCAGCGAGAGCAAAGTGCTTTCCATCCTGCATCGCCTGCGTCTTCGTTTGAAAGACAAACTGGGAAAGGAAGGCTATCCTGTATGAGTAAGGATTTTAGACATGGATTTACCGATCTGGATGATCGATTGATTGAAGAGGCAAATCCGTATACGGAAAATGAGTCCGTATCGGCAGCTGTGGGGGATAACAATAAATTAAAGCGAAGCCTTGTGAGACTCCGCGTGCTGAGCGGCCTTGCCGCTGCTGTTGTGATCGTTGCGATCGGAATTGTTGCTGCGAAGAACGGTTGGTTTAAAAAGCTGAAACCGTCCGATCAGAAGCCGGTTGCGACACCGAGCGCGAGTGCGTCAACGCCTACGCCGACAGAGATGCAGTATAAAAACACACCGACGCCGACGATGCCTATTGAAACTACGCCGACACCGACGATGCCTGTTGAAACCACACCGACGCCCACGATGCAAGTGGGAACGCCGACACCCACGATCACGCCGAGACAGAATCCGCGACCCACTCCGCTGGCGCTCATTGAAAAAGAGATCCCGGACAACGCCCGGGAACTGACGCTTTCCGAGATAAAGCAAAGCGACTGGTTTGCGTGTCTTCCGGAGAACACGGCTCAAGTTTTAGCATACTGGATACACCGAAATGAATATGGACCTGAAAACGAGGATGACTATGTTTACGAACCAAAACCCGTCAGCGCGTATGCCTATGAGGACGAAACCGGACCGTGTATTCTGCTCCGGATGGCGGATAGCTCCGACCATCTGATCAATGACTATATCATCACGCCGGATGGGATCAAACTCAACTGGGATCTCAGGGAAGAAGACGAAGTGTATGAGTATGATTCGGAAGTGTATATAACCATACGGAACGTGAAGGATGTTCCGCAGTATGAGCTTCGGAAAATAAAGGCTTCCGAGACGGAGAGATATGATATCACCGGGTATACATGGCCTTTCGATGCAACTCTCCCGGAGAATCTGTGTCTTACTTTGGAACATCCGATCATGGATGCGTCGGAAGTCAGTACAGAGGTGATAAAACTGCGGACATGCGCCGTGAAGGATTGCTTCCCCCGCAAGATGGTCGTTACCCTCGGAATTGTGGAAGGCGATTACCTTCTGGATTACGAATTTTGCGGGATTGAGTTTGCGGAAGCACTGCAGGTCTTCGGAGATATGGAGGGATATTATGACTACTCCTACGGAAGTTTTTCGCGCAATGAGGACGGAACCTGGCCGATCTACTACCCGGGCTGGTATGTGGACAGCGAAACGTATGAGATAGAGTACGGCTTAACAGACGATACTGACGACGAGCCGGAGGGATGGGACTGAGTCCCATCCCTGGCACAGGCGCAGCGCAGTGACGCGGCAGAGAGGCCGGAGACCGGCACCGGAAACAGTGCAGGTCTCCCGGCCTTACAGCCGGTGAAAGGAGCGGACAGTTATGGGTAGCAGAGGAGCAAAAAGGTTGATTGCCTGCCTCTTAGGAGTATGTTTCATCGCTGCGGTGGGCCTTACGGTAGCTGCCGTGTCCGGGAAGACCGGCGGGACGCAAAAGTCGAACGCGGTTTGGGTAATAAAAGAAGCCACGACTTCATATTATACCGGAACCTCCAAATACCGATATACGTATGACGACAACGGGCGGGAGATCCTCAGGGTAATCGAAACAACCAGGGACGGTGAAGAGCCGGTAACAAACACAGTGGAAACCGATTATTTTCCGGGAGGATGCGGGATTTACCGGTATGACAACGATTACGGTTATACCCGTGAGTTTTTTTTCGTGACTGATCCGGTAATTTATTCCGGGAAAGATCCGGTCAAGGATTATGAAGTTGACGCTTCCGGCAAATTAACAAAGGTGGAATGCGAGGAAGTTGAATACAGTATCAACACCTGGTTCTTCGATTCAGAGGGAAGACCTGCCAAATTGTGGCATAATGCCTCGGAGGAAGGTCGTCAATATGTTGAAGAATTTCAATATGACGATTCGGGAAGAATCATCCGGATCACGGATACCCACGCAGGCGTAACGACAGTCACGGATGTTGTCTATGAGGGAGACAAGCGGACAGTACGGCGTAATAATTCAAACGGACTTGTCAGCAGCGAGACTGAATATGACGGACAGCGTCGGATCAGAGAGACATATTATGACGAGGAAGGAAACGTCTTCAGGGAGTCAAAATATTATTTTCCGAACGGAGAGTTCCCTTTGCCAGGGAAGACTGCCGGTGCGTCGTCCCGCCTCGAGACGGAGACGTATTTAGCGTGCGAATCTCTTTGGTTAAGTGAGACCCAGACCTGGGAAATGAAAGTTGACCTTGCCCCGGACGGACAGCCTTTGCGCAAAATAAGTTCGAACACGCCAAACAGTGAATATGAGTATGATGAGAACGGAAGGCTTTCACTGCTTAAGTATGTCGGCGGGCATCTCAGTTTCCAATATGACGAAAACGGGAATCTTGTGCGATGCTGGAAAGAGGGCGAACAGTACGATATTCAATACGTGTGGGAAGAATTTAAATAAATAACGGAAGACTGACACCGGCCGCCTGTTTGGGAGAACAGGCGGCTTGTTTGTGGGTTAGCAGCATTTTCCGGATGTTTCGGTCCGACACTATTTGCTCAGCTGCAGATGTTCATCACAGCTGAACAAAAGTGTCTGACGAAACAGTCCAAATGTGTCTATTAATATATTGCAAATCTGTCCATTTGAAGGTATATTTTGATGGACGTGAATCGGTTTTTTTCGATAGGTGAACACAATAAAGATGTCGGAGAGTGTGATTAAACGGACTTCTATGAACCGGCGTGTGCGGTGATTTTGAAGACGAAAGCAGGAAACAGGGATGAATATCAATCAGATTAAATATGTGCTTGCGGTGGCGGGATCTTCATCGATGCGCGAAGCGGCGGCGAAATTGTTTGTGTCGCAGCCGGCGCTCTCGGTCAGCATCCGTGAGCTTGAGGAGGAACTCGGAATCCTGATCTTCGAGCGGAACAGCAAGGGTATCTCGCTGACCGACGAGGGGCGGGAGTTCGTCGAGTATGCCAAGAAAGCTGTCGGGCAGTACGGAATCCTGGAGGAACGGTATCTCTCGAACAATAAAAACCGCGAGAGATTTTGCGTATCCACTCAGCACTACAATTTTGCGGTGAAGGCTTTCGCGGAGACAATCCGGCGGTGCAAGCCGGAGCAGTACCTCTTTGCGATCCGTGAGACGAAGACGAAGGAAGTGCTGGAGGATGTGCGGACGCTGCGCAGTGAAGTGGGAGTGGTCTCATTTTCAGAGGGAAGCGAGGCACTGATGAAGAAGCTGTTCCGCGAGTACCAACTCACGTTTGTCCCGCTGATGCAGCGCGACACATACATCTACGTGTGGGAAAATCACCCGCTGGCAGCGGCATCGGAGGTGTCTTTGGAGGAGCTTCGGGAGTATCCGTGCATCTCATTTGACCAGAGCGACGACAGCGATTACTACCTCACCGAGGAGGCCATGGCAGACCGCGAGTTCGAGCGGATGATCCGCTCCGACGACCGCGCGACCACCATGGAGCTGATCGCGGACCTCGGCGGCTATTCCGTCGGAACCGGCATGCTCTCGGGGGACGATGCGATCCTGAAGGGCTTGGTTGCAATCAAACTCAAGGAAAATGACCCACTGGTCATCGGCTATATCACCCGCACGGGAAGCCCGCTGTCGGCCTACGGGAGCGTGTATGTGGAGGAAATACTTCGGTATAAGGAGCTGTAGGAATTGCACTGTTGCGGCATAAAGAACAATAGAAACCGCGTACATGAGGGGAGCACACCAGGTTGGTTTCTCCTCTTTTTGTTCTCCTTGGCGATAACCGCTGTTTATCACTGACGATCAGTTCCCTGTAATTTTCAAATCCGTTTTTCCGTGATATGATTGGCCCATCGAAAAAACAGGCAGGCACTGACCGAACCGTCAAACCCTGCGCGAAAGGAGGAACGACATGAAGAAGACTCTGAATAACGGTATGTGTATGTATATGATGCGAATGTTGTACTCCCGGGCGAGTCAATCGGTACGGTGTATGGCTTGTTTGTCATGCACATTGTAATTTTGCGGTTTTTTGATCGCTGATACCGAATCGCCCGGGAGTTTACAAGCTTCCGGGATTTTTATTTTGTAAAGGAGATAAATAAGATGAGTGAAAATATTAACGCTTGCAGCCTGCAGGCACACAAGGATAAGGAAAAGGACGGGCCGTGGCCGGCGCCGAGAATCGATGAGGAGCTGGCAGACAAGCTGGCAGCGGAAAGAGGTGTTCGCGAGAGACCGAACGAAACGTTAAATGAGATCGATGAGAGGGGCGTGTTCGTGAGACAGCCCAACGCTTTCATCACTCCCTTCGGCGAGAAGGAAGGCGAGTTCAAGGCTGAGGCCAATCGCTTCAAGATCTTCTGGGCACATGGCTGCCACTGGTCGAACCGCCCGGTGATCGTCCGCGATATTCTCGGGCTTGAGGATGTGATCGACGAGCTGGCGACCTCGGGAATCGGCAAGTACGGACACGGATTTACCGACCAGCCGAATTACGAAGATCCCAGCACGGGCGCGGTGTTTCTTTCCGAGTTTTATGAGAACGCAAGACCGGGATTTTCCGGAAGAGCGACAACCCCTACGCTGGTGGACGTGAAGGAGAAGAAGGCAGTCAACAACGATTATCACCGCCTCACGAACTACATCGAGGTGCAGTTCAGAAAATTCCAGAAGACGGACATCGACCTTTATCCGAAGGCTTACCGCAAGGAGATCGACGAGTTCAACGACTGGCTGTTCCCGACCATCAACAACGCGCATTACCGCATGCACTTCTGCCTCTCCTGGGTGGCGTACGACGAGGCTTATCAGGATTTCTTCGAGGCTCTCGACAAGATCGATGAACGCCTAGCGACGAACCGTTTCCTCTTCGGCGACTACGTGACCGACGCCGACGTTCGCCTGTACGTGACGCTGGTTCGCTGGGAGACCTACTACTATCACAATGTCGGGCCGCTGAAGAAGAGGATCGCCGAGTTCCCGAACATTTGGGGCTATGTGAAGGACCTCTTCGCAATCCCGCAGTTTAAGAAGTACACATTTTTCGAGTTCCCGAAGAACCGCTTCAAGGGCAACCGCGGTTGGAACGGTTCCTTCCTCGAGCGCATCGCTTCGCAGGTGCCGTGGGATGAACTTTGGAAGACGGACGGCGAGAGAGCTAAACTTTCCGAGGATCCGGACGAAGTCTTCCTCCACACGGACATCAGCCCCGAGGAGTACCAGAGCGAGATCTCGGTTTCCAAGTGGAACAGCCCCTCGTGGGATGACCGCCAGCCGAGAAATGTAAGCATTTCCGTGGATCCTTCCATCAACCCGCTCAAAGGTCTTCTTCACAACAGGAAAGCCTGAGCACAAAACGGCCGTAAGGCCTTGACATGACAAACCCTTAAAACATGACAAAATCCTTAAAACTTCCAATAAATAATAACAAATCTTACGATACAAGGAGATATAAACCGATGAAAACGAAACTTACCAAACTTATTCTCACTATCCTCTTCGTGCTGTCCGCAGCGGCTCTGACCGGCTGCGGCGGCAAGGCAGAGGGCGAAAACGGAAAGAAGGTCATCAAGATTGAGACCAACGGACGCCCGGCCCCGTTCATTGAGACCGTGGAAAATAAAGAAGATGCGCTGTACACCACCAAGGATGGCGTTTACCTTACCGGCTACGACATCGCAGTGCTTGTTGAACTCTTCAAACTGCCTGAATTTGCCGATTATGAGCTGGATCTCACGGTGAGCTCCAACTCCCTCGTGGACACGCAGCAGGGCGTGATCGACGCAACGATCAACAACTGGAGCTACAACAAGGAGCGCGCAGAGACATTCCTGTTCTCCTTCCCGTACACGAAGTCGAGATACACCATCACCTCCGCAGCAGGAACGAGTATCAACTCTTTCGAGGAGCTTGCTGAGTCCGGCCTGAAGATCTACGGCGGCGCCGGCGGCAACACCACCAACGCGATCGAGCGTTGGAACGAGGCCCGCAAGGACGGCGAGAAGAAGATCGTTCTCGAGTATACCAGCGCGGACATCACCGTGCAGTTGCAGGAGGCAATCGAGGGCAAGGTTGCGCTGATTCATGACCAGCCCGTTATCCTCAAGTACAAGCAGGCATATCCGGAGCAGTTCAAGAGCCTGAACATCACGGTTCTCTCCGATGAGGAGACGGCCACGAACATCACGGCCAACAACACGTCCCATATCCTTTTCGGCAAGACCGGCACCCATTCGAAGGAGTATCAGAAGCTGATCTCCGAGGGCATCAAGAAACTCTATGACAACGGAACTCTGGCGGAGCTCGGCAAGAAGTGGATCGCAGAGAAGCTCGGAGATGATTCGGTGAACGTGTTGCCTCTTGCTTCGGATCTGATCTACCTTAACTGATATCAGTGTTGGGAGGAACCCGAAAATGGACACGAAATTTTCCGACTATTTCAGCGTGAAGCTCATGTGGTCGAGAATACCTCATCTGGTAAAGAAAATCCCGATCACGCTGGAGTTGGCGGGGCTGGCATTTTTAGTATCGATCATCATCGGATTGCTGCTTGCCATTATCCGCTACAAAAAAGTGAAGATTCTGAGCCCGATCGCTTCGGCGTTCCTCTCCCTGATGCGGGGCACACCAATGCTGATCCAGCTGTATGTCGCATACTACGGCATACCGGCGATCCTGCGGATCTTCAACTCCTGGGGCGCGAACATTGACGTGAACATCATTCCGAAAATGGTCTACGCCTTCGTGGCGCTCGGTCTGTACCAGGCGGCGTTTACCAGCGAGATTTTCCGCGCAGCCCTCGAGTCTGTCGACAAGGGCGAGATCGAGGCGGCGACGGCGATGGGAATGACCTATCCGCAGGTTTTGCGAAGAATTATTGTGCCGGAGGCTTTGGAAAATGCCCTTCCCGGCATCTGCAACTCGGTGATCGGCCTTGTGAAGGGGACGTCGCTTGCTTCCACCTGCGGCATCATCGAGATCACGTATCAGAATTCCATTCTTGCCGGCCGCGACTACCGCTATCTGGAAGGTTATGTGGCTCTGGCGATCATTTACTGGGTGATCACGGTCATCCTTGAGAAGATCTTCAAACTGATCGAACGGCGGTTCCGGATTCCGGAGCAGCCCAAGGCGGTTGAGGCAGCTGAGGAGGTGTAACGATGGCTATTCTGGAGCTTAAAGACATTCACAAAAGCTTCCGGGACAATGTGGTTCTCGACGGGATCGATCTGTCCGTCAACAAGGGCGACATCATCGGAATCGTCGGGCCTTCGGGCACCGGCAAATCCACCCTTCTTCGATCCATCAATCTTCTCGAGCGGCCCGAGCAGGGCGAGATCCGTTTCGATGACATCACCATTCCGCTCCCGCTCAAGTCGAAGGACCGGAAAAATGTGACCGCTCTTCGCAAGCGGATCGGCATGGTGTTCCAGCGGTTCTACCTCTTCGAGCACAAGACCGCGCTTCAGAACGTGATGGAGGGCCTGATCACCGTGCAGAAGAAGTCCAGGCAGGAGGCTGAGAAACTGGCCCTCGAGGCTTTGGAAAATGTCGGCCTGAAAGCCTGGCAAAACCACTACCCGAGACATATGTCCGGCGGACAGCAGCAGAGAGTAGCGATTGCAAGAACGCTTGCGATGCGGCCGGACATTGTCCTCCTTGATGAGCCGACTTCGGCGCTCGATCCGGAGCTGGTGACGGAGGTTCTCACGACCATCAAACAGATTGCGGAACAGGGCTACACGATGCTTTTAGTTTCCCACGAGATGGATTTCGTGAGTAAAATATCAACGCGCGTCATTTTCCTGGACGGAGGCAAGATCATCGAGGACGGTTCGCCGGCCGAGGTGTTCCGCCATCCGAAGAGCGACCGCGCAAGAGAATTTTTCGAGAAAATGAACAAGCTGAAGGAGCCTGATTATTTCATATAAGGCCTGGAAGGCTTTGTATGAACCCTTCGGGGGAATCGCAGAACCGCGCAGAGAAAGGAGAATCACCGTGGGAATCTTTTTTACATCCGATGTCACGCCCGTGGACCGGGAAGCGATAAACGCTCTCTACGGCGACGCCTCCCGGTATGAGCGGTTTCGAGATAGCTTGCTGAGCCGCCTTGCGTATGACCGCGGAAAGCTTGTCGGAGCGGTCCGTGTGATCAGCGAGGGCGTTGAGACAGCACTTCTGGTTGACCTGGCGGTTTCACCGGAATACGTCGGCGGGGAAGCCGGCCGGGAGGAGATTTTGTTACGGCTTCTTGCGGAGATTGAGAAGGATCTCACAGGTCGGCGCGTTATGGTTTTCGGGAAGCGAGAGCATTTGGAAATCTACGAAAAGGCCGGGTACGGTCGCTGCAAGAACGCATGGACGCTGTTCCGCGAGGGAATGAAGGAGAGCGATTTCCTGCCCTGGGGCTACCGGTTCGAGAGCGAGTTCGGAGAGGATGCTCCGGCTCCCGGCAGCGGAAAAACCGAAGTCAAGGGCGCGGAGGTCCTGATCGCCGACGGCCTTGCGAAAGCAACGTATGCGGAGGTCAACGAGGTGCTGACGAAGGCATTTTTCGGAAGACCGCACGACCTTGCGAAGACGGAGAAAGCTTTCAGCAACAGCCAATATGTGGCAACGGCATTCGACGGGGAACGGCTTGTGGGCGTTGCCAGAGCCGTGGCGGACGGCGGCGTGTACGCGACGATACTGAACGTTGCGGTGGACCCGGAATACCAGGGTCTGTCAATCGGAAAGAGGCTTGTGCGAAGGCTCGACGAGCAGATCCGCGAGGAGGTTGTCGTTCTGAATACCCACCCGGGCGCGGTGGGATTTTACAACCGTTTCCCGGAGTACCGGAGAAACAAGTATGTGTTTGAGAAACACATTGCGGATCCGGTTCGCTCGCCGTTCGGAGCAACCGCGGACAAGCGGCAGCAGCCCGGAGAGAAGCATTCGGAGCAGCAGACCGGGGATGGCGCACAAAGGCGCCCGGCAAACCCGCAGGGCGGCGAACTCGGGGCGAAACGCCCGCAGGGCAGCCCGGCGGACTTCAGGGCGAAAATGTTTACGCCGGCCGGATATCGGTTCCCGGATGAATATTGAGTTTCGCAAAAAAGAGAGACCTTTGGAAAAATGCGACAGAAAGGAGGAGCGCGCGATGGAAAACCGAATCAACAAGAACCGGCTGCTTCGCCGCTTTTCTGACTATGTTGCGATCGACAGCGAAACCTACAGCGAGCGGGAGCTCGGCGATCAGGTCGTCCGCGATCTGCAGCGCCTCGGTGTGAGCGTGCGGACGGACACGACAGACGAAGCGTTCCTTGCGGCGCATCCCGGAAGTTTTCCGAACATTCACGGATTCCTTCGGGGAACCGCGGAGGGCGAGACCGTTTTGTTGTCGGCGCATTTGGACACTGTGAGACCGGGCAAGGGCAAACAGGCGGTTGTCCGCGAGGACGGCACGATCACATCCGACGGATCTACGGTGCTGGGAGCAGACGATGTTTCCGGGCTGACGGTAATTCTGGAAGCGATTCAAATTGTTGAGGAATCGGGATTGCCTCACCCGGACATCGAAATATTGATCACCTCCGCGGAGGAGAGTTTCTGCGAGGGCTCCGAGGCGTTTGATTTCCGCCTCGTGCACGCAAAGAAAGCGTATGTCTTCGACCTGAACGGAGCGGTCGGAACGGCAGCGGTCGCTGCCCCGTCAATTGTCTCATTTTCCGTAGAAATCGTAGGAAGAGCGGCCCACGCCGGCTTCGCGCCGGAGTTGGGAATCAACGCGGTGAGCATCGCGGCGGATGCCCTTGCGGGATTGTCCGCCGGGCGGGTGAACGGCCGGAGCTCGGTGAACTTTGGCACCATCAAAGGCGGCATGGCGGACAACATCGTGCCGGACCGGGTGGTCATCACCGGGGAGGTGCGAAGCTTCTCTCACGAGGAGGCACTCCGGCTGGTGAACGAGGTGTTCACGCGGTTTGAGCAGACGGCAAATACGTCAGGCGGCACGGTGCAGTGCCGAAGCCGGGAGCACATCCGCGCGTATCATCTTGACTCTTCCGAGGCGGTGGTAAGACATTTTACGAAAGCTGCGGAGGCCGCGGGACTCGGCGCAAATCTGATCACAACTTACGGCGGAAGCGATGCTAACCGCCTGAACGAGCACGGCATACCGGCGATCGTCGTCGCCTGCGCGATGGAAAATTCGCACACGACGGAGGAGTATACGGAGCTTTCGGAGCTTGCCAAAGCCGCGGAGCTCGCGGTTGCGCTGATCACTGCGTGACGCCGGAAGCCGGGACGGACAGCGGCGAAACGGTGCACGACAGGGCTTTCCGGAACGAATTCCTGACCGGAAAATGATTGAAAGAAACACGAGGGAACAACATGTATTCGATAGAGACACGATGTATTCACGGGGAGGGGCACACGCTTTCAGATGCGAACTGCGCGGTCAGCTTCCCCATCTACCAGACGGCCTGCTTCAGCCATTTGACGCCGGGGCACAATCCGTCGGGGTTCGACTATTCCCGTGAATCCAATCCGACCAGAAAATTTCTGGAGGAAACCGTAAGCTCCCTGGAAGGAGCGTATGACACGGTGGCATTCGCATCGGGAATGGCCGCAATCTCGGCGTTTTTTGATTGCTTCCGGCCCGGCGACCACATTTTGTGCGGCGAGGATCTGTACGGCGGCGTAGTGCGCCTGATCGATCAGATTGAGTCGAAAAATGACTACCGCATCGAGTACGTCGACACCACCGACCCGGCCAAAGTAGCAGCGGCAATCCGCCCGGACACAAAGGCAGTGTACCTGGAGACGCCGTCGAACCCGATGATGCGCGTAAGCGACATCCGCGCGATCGCGGAGATTGCGCATCGAAACGGCGCCGTGCTGGCGGTGGACAACACGTTCATGACGCCGTACTTTCAGAATCCCATTGCGGAGGGCGCTGATTTCGTAATCCACTCCGGAACGAAGTACTTAAGCGGCCACAACGACACGGTCTGCGGCTTTCTGTGCAGTAAAAGCCCTGAGGCAGCAGCGCGGATCCGACTGCTCTCCAAGACCACGGGGGCAACTCTCGGTCCTTTCGAGTGCTGGCTTTGCCTTCGCGGCATGAAGACGCTGGCGCTTCGGATGGAGCGCCACAAGAGCAACGCCGAGACCGTGCGCGACTGGCTGCGCGGCCGCGAGGAAGTTGATCAGATCTACTACGCGGGCAGCGGGATGATCTCATTTTCCGTGAAGTCCGCTGAGAAGGCACTGTCGATCCTGCGCAACGTGAAGCTGATTACATTTTCCGAGAGCCTGGGCGGCACGGAGAGCCTTCTCACGTACCCGTCGCTGCAGACGCATCCGGATGTGCCTGCGGAGCAGAAGGAGCGCCTCGGGATCACGGACCGGCTACTGCGGATGTCCGTGGGAATCGAGGATCCGCGGGACATTCTCGGGGATCTGGAGCAGGCGTTTACGGCGGAGTGAGAGTGCTGCGGCTGCTTCCTGAGGGCAGGGAGATCGCGGCTGACACTGTGTTTTGCCGAGGCGTGACGGATTTTGACCGGGGACCGGGCAGAGCGCGGCGAATGCGTGGTAAGGAGACAACAAATGGCGGAGAGAAATCTGAATTTTGACGCGGTGATCGACCGCAGAAATACGAAGTGTCTGAAGTATGATTTTGCGAAGAAGCGGGGGTATCCGGAGGATGTGCTGCCGTTCTGGGTGGCGGACTTGGATTTTCCGACGAGTTCCTATATTGAGGATGCGCTTGCGGACCTTGCGCGCCACAACATTTACGGTTACACGAACGTGCAGGACGGCGACGGCTTCTTCGAGGCGGTTGCAGGCTGGATGAAGCGGCACCACGGCTGGGAGGTGCAGTCGGAATGGCACGTGAAGACGCCCGGCGTGTGCTTTGCCATCGGGGCGGCGGTGCGCGGCCTGACGGAGCCCGGGGACGGCGTGATCATCCAGGAGCCGGTGTACTATCCCTTCGCGGATATCATCAAAAAGAACGGCCGAAGACTCGTGGTGTCGGAACTTCTGCGGGATGAAAATGACCGCTATGTGATGAATTATGAGGATTTTGAGCGGCGGTTAGCTGCGGGCGGGGTCAAGCTTTTCATCCTTTGCAATCCGCACAACCCCGTGGGGCGTGCCTGGACAGCCGAGGAGTTGCGGCGTATCGGCGAGCTGTGCCGTCGCTACGGCGTGACGGTCTTCAGCGACGAGATTCATTCCGATTTTGTCTGGAAGGGAGAGCATCTGGTGTTCCAGGAGGTGGATGGGTCGTTCCGTGATTTTACGATTACGGCAACTGCGCCAAGCAAGACCTTCAACCTGGCGGGGCTTCAGCAGTCCAACATTTTCATTCCGAACGAGAGCATCCGCAACCGGTTCCGGCTGGCGATCACACAGACCGGGTACGACGAGCCGAATGCGGCGGGCATTGCGGCTGCGCAGGCTGCGTATGAGCACGGGGACGAGTGGTATGCGGCTGCGCGGAAGTATATCCGCGGAAACTTGGATTTTCTCGCGGAATTTGTCTCGAAAGAGCTGCCCGGTGTGCAGGTCGCGGAGACGGAGGCCACCTATCTGGCGTGGCTTGATTTCCGCGAAACCGAACTGTGTCCTCAGGAACTCGACAATCTCATCGTAAACAAAGCGAAGCTTTGGCTCGACCGCGGAACCATGTTCGGCCGCGGCGGCGAGGGCTTCCAGCGGATTAATGTCGCCTGCCCGAGAAGCGTGCTTTCGGAGGCGATTGAGCGGTTGTGGGAGGTTTTTCGTTAGTGCCAACCCCGATTTTATGTAAATTCTGAAAGATAGTCATCCCGATTTTATGTAAATTTCGGCAAAACAGCCCCCCGATTTTATGCATTTTCGAGAAAACAGCCACTCCTTCCGATTTTGCTACGCAGTTCCGCACTTTTTCGTTCTTTCGGTAGCAAAGATTTCTCCGCAAGACGTCAGACATACTGGGGGTTATGATATCCTTTGATCACAGGGGGAGGACCATCCCGGGATGAGGATCTATATGTGTATATCCTTTCCCATGCCGAAAAGCACTATCGTGTCGCTGGGACAGGTATAAGAACGCTTGCGGACATTTTTGTATTAAATAAGGCGTTTCCTGAAGCTGACAGGATCTATATAAGGAATGAGCTTGACCAGCTGGATCTGGCCGGATTTGAAGAACGTATGAGAATAATCGCGGACAGACTGCTGTCGGATCCTGATGACTACAGGGACGGTTTTCCGGCTCTGACGGAGGAAGAACGCCGGGAACTTGAGTATCTGATTTCCTCGAAAACCTACGGCACCATTGAAAATGCTGTAAAAAATAGGATGAGACAATATGATACCAGGCTGGATACGAAAGGATCTAAGTTCAGGTATTATTTAAAACGCTTATTTCCGAAGAGAGAAGAACTGCTCAATAACTTTCTGTTGGCAAAGTACTGGCCCTTGTTGCCCCTTGTATGGGTATGCCGCATTGTAAGAGGCCTTACGACCAAGAGGAGTACCATAGCGGCGGAGCTCAGGATCATCGGAAAGCAGAAGTGACATAATTGTATTGAATTTTACTGATAATATGTTATAATGCGGGCAGATTATGAAATGGTCATTTTCGCCCCGTTGATTTCGTGGCAAAGGAGGAAAGGCTGATGAAAGAAAAAGAGATATATGAAACACCCTCAATGGAGATAATTGAATTTGATGCAGATGTCATAACCGCCGCAAGCGATTATTGGTCGGAACCTTTGGATTGAGACTGATTAATGATCCATGTAACGCACGGACAGGAATAGTCAAGTATCATCCCACTCCGTTTTAAAGCGAGTAGGGATCATTCATCCAAAGCATTTATCCTTTTCAGATTGTCCAGGATTTTCCCGACATCCCGGGCAATCGTTTCCCTTGGGGCATCGTATTTGGTGCACATTTTGTCAACGACTCCCTCCGGAGATATTTCTTCCTTAAGGAGCTCCACAATGTATGAAGCGATGCTGTTGCTTCGTATCATACCGGAAAAAGAGCCTTCACCCACCGGCACAAGGAAAGTAGTGCCGTCTATTTCCTTTTTTATAAAATTGTATTTCAGTTTCATCTTCTTATGATCATTCTCCCTTTGGTATTGTTACATTATTCCGTTAAAAGACACTTCGGCGGCTTCTTCCGTGGTTGGGGGAGGACGGTTTGTACCAACCCCGATTTTATGCATTTTTTGGGAAAACAGCACCCCGATTTTATGCATTTTTTCGACAAAACAGCACCCCGATTTTATGCACGAAGGCTTGACAAAGGCCGGAAATTCAGGTATTTTGAGCATAGTGCAGGAAAGCGGGGTGTTAGGTTATGTTGAGACGAAAAATGTATGACGAAATGCTGGCGTGGAAAAAAGCGCGCAGAACGGGGGAACTTCGAAAGTGTCTTTTGCTGTTGGGAGCAAGGCAGGTCGGCAAATCCTTTCTGGTAAGAGCTTTCGGAAACAAGGAGTATTCTTCCTTCATCGAGATTGATTTTTTCCGTAACCGCGAGTTGAAGAAGATTTTTGACGGAGATCTGTCCCCGGAGGAAATCTACAAACGGTTATCGGTCAATGTTCCGGGCGTTCGGTTGATTCCGGGTGATACGTTGCTCTTCCTGGATGAGATTCAGTGCTGCGGGAATGCCAGAACGGCATTGAAATTTCTTGCGGAAGATATGCGGTTCGACGTGGTGGCTTCCGGCTTTTTGCTTGGGCTGTCCTATGGCGAGGATGCAGATGATACAGTTGAGATTCCCGCGTCGCTTCCTGTAGGCTATGAGCAGCAGTTGACGATGTACTCTCTGGATTTTGAGGAGTTTTTATGGGCGTATGGGTATGGGGAGGAGACAATCTGTCAACTGAAGGATTACGTGATGTCAGAAGAAGCAATCCCCGTAAGTGTACATGAACGATTCGAAGGATTGTTCCGCGAGTTTATGGTTGTCGGCGGTATGCCGGAGGTCGTGAGTGATTTTGCCGTAAACAAGGATTTTAATCGAGTTTTTGATATTCAGAAAAGCCTCATCGATCAGTATCAGGACGACATCTCCAAGCATGCAAAAGGTTTGGAGAAGCAGTCTGTCAGGAGGTGCTATGACGCGGTTCCGAGGCAGTTGGCAAAAGAGATCAAAAAGTTTCAGTATTCTACGGTTGAAAAAGGGCAGACCCGCAGAAAATACGGCAACAGCGTAAAATGGCTTAAAGATTCCGGACTGGTAAACGTGTGTACAAATGTCTCGGAGCCTCTGATTCCTTTGATGGCAAATGAAAAGGATGAGCAGTTCAAACTGTACCTGAATGACACCGGTTTGCTTACGGCACTTTATGGATTCGAAACGAAAAAAGCGATAATAAATGACACGATCCGCGGAAACGCCAGGGGCGGAGTTTATGAGAATATTATTGCGGAGAGCCTTGTAAAAAGGGGATACAGCCTCCATTATTTCAAACCGAATGACAACAGCGAATTGGAGTTTCTGATTGAAAAGGACGGTGAAGTAGTTCCTGTTGAGGTGAAGGCCGGCAATACGGCATCCCCTTCCCTAAATCGGTTCATCGAGAATTATCACCCGGGAATTGCATATAAACTGATTTCCGGTCGAAATGGGCAAAAAGATGTAAAAAGGACGCTGCCGCACTATTCCGTTATTTTTCTTTGATTCATTGTGAACAGCATTCCTTGCAAGTATCCCCGTCCCGTGATACACTGTGGAAAACCCGTTGGCATGAACGGGTACCTGTACCGGTGCGTGATCACGGATGCCAACGGAGTCAAGACGGTTTCGGACACAGCCAAGCTTTTGTTAAAGTGAAAAAGAAGCATTCTGTAACGGTTTGGGTGTCGGCACAGATACTGTGCAGAAAAGGAAACTGAGACAGTGCGATAATAACGCTTTCAGGCAAGGGGCACCTTACGGCGCCCCTTGCGTTTTTCAGCCGGATTGATTATACTGAGTGAAACACGCCAGAAGGGATAACAAAGGGGATATGAAGCTTTCCGAGATAATGAAAAACGGCAGAACAGCCTTCACGTTCGAGATCTTCCCGCCGAAGAAGGATATGCCGATCGAGACGATCTACAAAACGCTGGACGGACTGCAGGGGTTGCATCCGGATTTCATCAGCGTTACATACGGTGCGGGCGGAAGCGCCGCGGACACGAAGACTGCCGACATCGCGGAGATCATTCGCAAGAAGTACGGCATCGAGTCGGCGGTTCATTTGACGTGCCTTTACAACTCGAAGGAGGACATCGACCGCATCTGCGAGCAACTCCGGGAGCGCGGGATCGAGAATATCCTGGCGCTGCGCGGCGACCGCAATCCGAACGCGGAGCGCGAGGTGCAGACGGATTTTACGCATGCTTCCGATCTGATCGCGTACCTGCGGACAAAGGGCGATTTCCACATTATGGGCGCCTGCTATCCGGAGGGACATATGGAGGCGGCATCGCTTGATGCGGACATCGAGAATCTGAAGAAGAAAGTGGACGCCGGTGCGGATCACCTGCTTTCGCAGCTGTTCTTCGATAACGACGCGTATTTCCGCTTCCTCGACAAGGCGCGCGCGGCAGGCATCAACGCCCCGATCGAGGCGGGCATCATGCCGTGCACGAGCAAAGCGTCGATCGAGCGTATGGTCACGATGTGCGGCGCGAGCATCCCGTCGAAATTTGCCCGCATGATGGCGCGCTATGAGGCGTATCCCGATGCGATCCGCGAGGGCGGTATCGCCTATGCCATCGACCAGATCATCGATCTGGTGTCGCGCGGCGTGGACGGCATTCACCTCTACACGATGAACAACCCTTACGTAGCGAAGCGCATCACGGACGCGGTTGCGCCGATGATCAACCCGGGACTGATCCGGCAGGAGTAAACTATGGTGGAAATGAAACCGATCCGGATGGATGAGGCCGCCCGGTACCTCGGGTACGGCGACACGAAGCCCGATGAGACGATCCTCGCGCTCATGAAAGAGTGTGAGGCGCCGCTTCTTGAGGCGTGCCATCCGGCGTACAGCGTGGGAATATTTGACATGGAGTGCTGCAGCGAGGACGAAGTGCGCCTCGCGGAGTGCGCGCTCACGCTGACAGGCAAAGATATTGTGAAGCATCTCGTCGGCTGCACGAAGGTCGCGCTCATGGCGGCGACGCTCGGACCGGGCGTGGATATGTTGCTGCGCCGGCTGCAATTGACGAGCATGCCGAAGGCGCTTCTTACGGACGCCATGGCGGGCGCTGCGATCGAACAGATCTGTGACGACATCCAGTCGGAACTTCAGGGGAAAATGCCCCTCTACCGCCAGACCTGGCGCTTCTCGCCGGGCTACGGAGACCTTCCGCTGGCGCTGCAGGACGAACTCCTCTCGGCCGTTGAGGCGAACAAGAGGATCGGTCTTGCGACGACGGACAGCCACATGCTCACGCCGCTCAAATCCGTGACGGCGATCATTGGTCTGCAGGATATGACGAAGGAACTACGCAAGGTCGCGACCGAGGACGGCGACGCGATCTCCGCTCCGGTAGGAGCCTGCGCGGCAGGGGCGTGCGCCGGTTGCGCGTACCACGAAAGCTGCCTTTCAAGGCAGGATAAAACGACAGATGAGACAGATGTATTGCAATGATAATGCCCAATGACAGGTGTGTCGGCGATGGTTGAATGTCGCAGCGCAGCACCGTCTCCGGCAGACATTTTCCGAAGAATAACACCGCGGTAAGCGGAGGTGAACATGATTGATACCAGTAAAATTCTGATCCTTGACGGAGCGATGGGAACGGAGCTTCAGGCGGCCGGACTGCCGGTCGGCGGGATCCCCGAGGTGTGGAACATCGAGCACCCCGAAGCGGTGACGGCGATCCATCGCCGTTACATCGAAGCCGGTTCGCAGGTCGTTTACACGAACACGTTCGGAGCCAACCGCCTGAAAATGGCGAAGGCCGGATATCCGTTGCAGGCGCTGATCGTCGCTGCTATCGGCAACGCACGCGCGGCGGTCGTGGAGGCCGGAAGACCCGACGTGAAGGTGGCGTTTGACATCGGTCCGATCGGACGGCTGATCGAGCCCCTCGGGGACATGTCATTTGACGAAGCCTACGACATTTTCGCCGAGGAAATCCGCGCCGCGAAGGGCGCCGACATGATCGTCATCGAGACGATGAGCGACTTAAGCGAGGCGAAGGCGGCGGTGCTGGCGGCGAAAGAGAACTGCGATCTTCCCGTTTTCCTGACAATGAGCTTCGAGTCGAACTCGAGAACGTTCACGGGAACGGCGATCGCCTCGATGGCGCTGACATTTTCCGACATGGGGATCGACGGGATCGGCATGAACTGCTCGCTCGGACCCGAGGAACTGCTGCCGATGGTGAAGGAGCTCTACACGTGCACGAAACTGCCGCTCGTGGTGAAGCCGAACGCCGGCCTGCCCGACCCGGCAACCAACAAGTACAACGTCTTCCCGGAGGATTTTGTGCAGATCATTCGGAAAATGCTCCCCTACGGCGTGTGCGCGGTCGGCGGCTGCTGCGGAACTTCGCCGGAGTACATCCGCGAGCTGACGCGCGTCGTGCGCGAGTGGGAGGCGGAACGCGACGCCTACGAGGCGGATAAGGCTGCAGGGGCGGCTGAGATGGCTCCCGAGGCGGACGGCGCTTCGGCTGAGGACGGCGGCTTCTACCCGGACGATTACGAAGAACTCACGACGCTTCGCAACACGCGCCCGACGGGTATCGCGTCCGCGAGCAAGACCGTGTGGTTCTCGGAGCCCCGCTGCATCGGCGAGCGCATCAACCCGACCGGTAAGAAGCGCTTCAAGGAGGCGCTGCAGAACGGTGATATGGATTACATTCTCGGACAGGCCATCTCCCAGGTGGAGGCGGGCGCCGAGATTCTGGACGTAAATGTCGGTCTTCCCGGCATCGACGAGACCGCGATGATGGTCCGCGTGATCCGCGAGCTGCAGGCGGTCGTCGACGTGCCGTTGCAGATCGACTCGAACAAGCCCGAGGTGCTGGAGGCAGCGCTTCGCATCTACTGCGGAAAGCCTCTGGTGAACAGTGTCAACGGCGAGGAGAAGAGCCTCTCGTCGATCCTTCCGCTTGTGAAAAAGTACGGTGCGGCAGTGGTAGGGCTCACGCTCGACGAAGCCGGCATCGGCGCGACGGCGGAGGAGCGCTTCGCGGTCGCGGAGAAGATCGTGTCCCGCGCGGAGGCGATCGGGATCCGCCGCGAGAATCTGCAGATCGACTGTCTGACGCTCACGGCGAGCGCGGAGCAGGCAGGTGTCGCGGAGACGCTGAAGGCGGTTGCAATGGTGCATGACAGGCTGCATCTGGGCGCGGTTTTGGGCGTTTCCAACGTGAGCTTCGGACTTCCGAACCGCGATGTCATCAACACGGCATTTCTCACGATGGCGCTGCAGAACGGGCTTACGCTGCCGATCATGAACCCGAATTCCGAGGCGATGATGGGCGCTTTGCGCGCGTATCGTGTCCTGATGAATATTGATAAGAACTCGCTCGCTTACATGGATGCATACCGCGACTGGAAGCCGGCGCAGACCGTGGTTGTCGCGGCAGGCACAGCGGGCGTGCCCGGCGGAACAGGCCAGGCGGGCGGTGCGGCAGGCACTCCGGCGCAGGGCGGAGCCCACATCGGCGCTCCGGCTGGTGATACGGTTGCCGCGGATATTGCAACCCGGCTCGGCGACGGCGCAGCCTCTCTGTACACGGCGGTCGTGCGTGGCCTTGCGGCCCAGGGAACGGAGCTTACGAAGAGTCTGCTCGGCACGATGGATTCCATGGATATCGTCAACGGCGTTCTCATTCCGGCGCTCGACACGGTCGGCGCGGGCTTTGAGAGCGGCAGGCTGTTCCTGCCGCAGCTGATCCTGTCCGCTTCTGTCGTGCAGGGAGCATTTTCCGAAATAAAGAACCATATGCGCGCAAACGGCGCGGAAAATGTCAGCAAGGGCACGATCGTTCTCGCCACCGTCAAGGGCGACATCCACGACATCGGCAAGAACATCGTGAAAGTGTTGCTGGAAAATTACGGCTTCACCGTGGTCGACCTCGGCCGTGACGTGGAGATCGAAGCGGTTGTCGACGCGGCCCGCGAGACAGGCACGCCGCTCGTAGGACTTAGCGCGCTGATGACGACGACGCTGCCGAGCATGCGCGACACGATCGTTGCGCTGCGCGAAGCCGGTCTTTCGTGCAAGGTTGTCGTGGGCGGCGCGGTGTTGACGCCGGAGTACGCAACGGAGATCGGTGCGGATTACTACGGGCGCGACGCGAAGGCGACGGTCGATATCGCGAAGGAAGTCTTCGGTTGCTGACACAGGGCTCAAGGAGAAGAGACATGTGTATTGTTTGGCTTAAAAAGCTACTTGGAAAGACGGATCAGGATGATCCGGCCCAATACAATCAAGAAGGTACGGAAGGAACTATGTTTTTGATCATCGGTCTCGGAAACCCCGGGACAAAGTACGCGGGCACCAGACACAACATCGGCTGGGACGCGGTGACAGCGATCTCGGATGCGACAGGGATCGCGCTGAAGACGAAGGAGTGCAAGGGGATTACCGGCACGGGCGTCATCGACGGCGTGAAGGTGAAACTGGTGCAGCCGCAGACCTTTATGAACAACAGCGGCGAGTGCGTTCGCGCACTCATGGATTTCTATAAAGTGCCGGCGGACGACATTCTCATCATCTGCGACGAGGTTTCGCTGCCGACCGGGCGGCTTCGCATCCGCGCCAAAGGAAGCGCGGGCGGGCACAACGGCATGAAGAGCATCATCACGCACATTGGCACGAGCGATTTCGCGAGACTGCGCATCGGCGTCGGGGAGAAGCCCGAAGGATGGGATCTTGCCGACCATGTGCTGGCTCATTTTCCGAAGGAGGAGGAGCCGACGGTGCGGGAAGCCCTGGCAAAGGCGCGGGACGCCGTGAGGTGTATTCTCTCGGACGGCGTTGAGGCGGCGATGAACCGGTACAACGGAAACTGACGAGAGCAACGTGGGGGAACACAGGTAACAGGAGTACAGCATGAAGACATACACGGAGCCCCTGCGGGCGTCCAGAGAGTTTGAAGCGGTCAGCGAGCACCTTCGCCGCGGTGAGACACCCGTTCTGGTGACGGGATGTACGCCCGTGCAGAAGGCGCAGTTTATGTATGCCCTCGGTGAGCCGTTTGCGTACCGGTTGATCATCGCGGAGGACGACCTCAAGGCGAAAATCCTCTTCGAGGACTACCGCGAGTTCGATCCGGACACGGTCTACATGCCGGACAAGGATCTGATCTTCTTCAGCGCGGGCGTGCAGGGCAATGCGACGCTTCGGGAGCGCATGGGCGTGTTCCGCAGGATCGCGGAGGCGCAGGAGAACGGCAAGAGGCTCACGGTCGTCACGACAATCCGCACCGGGCTTGAGAAACTGCAGCCCCTGTCGGAGATCCTGGCGGCGCGGCTTACGGTGGCGCGGGATTCGGAGCTTCCTCCGACGGAGCTTGCGAAACGCCTCACGGAGATGAGCTACCGGCGCGTGGAGCAGGTGGAAATGGCGGGCGAGTTCGCCGTGCGAGGCGGCATCCTGGACGTATTTCCCGTGTCGCAGACCAACCCGTACCGCATCGAATTCTGGGGCGACGACATCGATGACATCAAGGTTTTTGACGCGGCGAGCCAGCGCTCGATCGAGCCGGTGGATGGCGTCACGATCTACCCCGCGGTCGAGCTCGTGCTGAGTGAGCAGGAACGGGAAGACGGCCTCAAGCGCATGGAACGCGACGCGAAAATGACGGCGGACAAACTCGACGCCGAGAAGCGTTACGATGAGGCGCACCATCTGCGCGTGACAGCCTCGGAGCTTGCGGACAACATCCGCTATCTGCCCGGGAGCGTGAACCTCGGGGCATTTATCGACTATTTCAAGAAGGACACCACCTCGTTCTTCTCGTATTTTCCGAAGGACACGATCGTGTTCCTCGACGAGCCGACCAATCAGGAGGAAAATGCGGAAGCCGTCGTCGCGGAGTACACGGAGAGCATGTCGGCGCGCCTCGCGGCGGGAAGTCTGCTGCCGGGACAGCTGCGCGCGCTCAATGACAACCGGCGTATGTTTGCGGAACTGGCGGCGCGGCGGACCGTGTCGCTCGCGACGTTTGTCGTGCGGGATCCGCTGATCGATTACCGACATCAGTACGACCTCGGCGTGCGCGCGATCTCGTCCTACGGCAAGAATCTGGAGGCGCTTGCGAAGGACCTCGCATCCTTCAAGAAGAAGGGCTACCGGATGCTTCTCGTGTGCCCGTCACACACGAGGGCGAAAAATCTGGTGGGTGAGCTTGAGGAATACGGGGTGATCTCATTTTACACGGAAGATCCCGCCCGCGTTGTCGGTGAGCGCGAGGTCATGATCGTGTACGGCAAGCTGCGAAGTGGTTTTGAGTATCCGCTTCTGAAGTTTGTGGTCATCACGGAGAGCGACATTTTCGGGCGCGAGCGCGCGAAGGCGGAGCGCAAGAAGAGCAACCGCAAGGCGCTCGACTACCATGAGCTGTCGAACGGCGATTATGTGATCCATGAAAATAACGGCGTCGGCATTTACCGCGGGCTCGTGCAGCTCACGAACGACAATGTGACGAAGGACTACGTGAAGGTTGAGTACGAGGGCGGCATCTGTTACGTGCCGGCGACGGGGCTCGACGTGCTGCAGAAGTACGCGGACGCGGATGCCGACAAGAAGCCGAAGATTAACAAGCTCGGCGGACCGGAGTGGAAGAAGACCAAGGCGAAAGTCCAGAAGAGCGTGAACAACATCGCGCAGGAGCTGATCCAGCTGTACGCGCTGCGTTCGAGTCGCAAGGGCTTTGCGTACTCCCCGGACAAGGAGTGGCAGCGGGAGTTTGAGGAGTTGTTCCCGTTCGAGGAGACGGACGACCAGCTGCACGCCATCGCGGACACGAAGCGCGATATGGAGAGCGACCGCATCATGGATCGTCTGATCTGCGGCGATGTCGGATACGGCAAGACGGAGATCGCGCTGCGGGCGGCATTTAAGGCGGTTCTGGATGGCAAGCAGGTTGCCGTTTTAGTGCCGACGACAATCCTCGCGCAGCAGCATTACAATACATTTTCCCAGCGGCTGATGGATTTTCCGTGCCGCGTTGACATGCTGTCCCGCTTCCGCTCGAAGCAGGAGCAGGAGCGCACTGTTGCGGACATCCGCAAGGGTCTGGTAGACATCGTCATCGGCACGCACCGGCTGCTCTCGAAGGATGTGCAGTTCAAGAACCTGGGCCTTCTGGTCGTCGACGAGGAGCAGCGCTTCGGCGTCACGCACAAGGAGAAGATCAAGCAGCTGCGCACGGACGTGGACGCGCTCACGCTGACGGCGACGCCGATCCCGCGGACGCTCCATATGAGCCTGATCGGCATCCGCGACATGAGCATTCTGGAGGAGCCGCCGCTCGATCGTCTGCCGATCCAGACGTTCGTAATGGAGTACAGCCCGGAGATTGCGCGCGAGGCGATCAACAGAGAACTTGCAAGAGAAGGGCAAGTGTATTATATTTACAACAAGATCAACGGAATCTCGGAGGTCGCGGCGAAGCTGCAGGAACTCTGCCCCGAAGCCACGATCGCGTACGCGCACGGGCAAATGAACGAGCGCGAGCTCGAGAAGATCATGACGAAGTTCATCAACCGCGAGATCGATGTGCTGGTGTCGACTACCATCGTGGAGACGGGCATGGACATCAGCAACGTCAACACGATGATCATCGACGGCGCCGAGCGGCTCGGTCTTTCGCAAATGTACCAGCTTCGCGGGCGCGTCGGCCGCTCGAACCGCATCGCCTACGCGTTTCTGATGTACCGTCGGGACAAGGTGCTGACGGAGACGGCGGAGAAGCGCCTGGAAGCCATCCGCGACTACACGGAGCTCGGCGCGGGCTACCGCATTTCCATGCGAGACCTGGAGATCCGCGGCGCCGGCAATCTGCTCGGAGCGGAGCAGCACGGCCAGATCGCGGCGGTCGGCTACGAGCTGTATTGTAAAATGTTAAATGAGGCCATTCGGGCGATGAAGGGCGACACGGAGGTTCGTGAGCTGTTCGAGACGCAGATTGACGCGGACATCGACGCCTACATTCCGGCGACTTACATTCGCAACGAGATTCAGAAGTTAGATATGTACAAGCGCATCGCCTCCATCGAGACGGCGGAGGATGTGGAGGAGATGCAGGATGAGCTGACCGACCGTTTCGGCGACATGCCGGAGTGCGTGGACCTGCTGATCCGCGTCGCGTACCTCAAAGCGCTTGCGCACAAGGCGTACGTGGAGAAGCTGACGATCCGCGACGGTTTCCTTGTGCTGCGGATGTTCGGCAAAGCCACGCTGCGGATTGAGGAGTTTCCGACGGTGGTCGAGCAGTTCAAGGGCAGACTGCATGTGCAGGCCGGCACGGTGCCGGTGCTGACGTACGCGTTTACCAAGGGAAAGACAGAGTTGAAGGACGTGTTCCGCGAGTCGGAGGAAGTGCTGACGGCGCTCGGAAAGCTTGCGGAGTGAGACGTTTCGATATTGTGGGAGGTATGAGTATGCGGATCAAAGCGGGATTGCGAAGCATTTGTGCGATGCTTCTCGTGGTTGCGCTGGCGATAGGTTTGTGTGGCTGCGGCAAGGAAGACGAGGATGAGAAGAAACTCCCATCGAGCGAAGGCTTCACCAACGATGTGCTGATGCGGATCGGGGGAACCGAGGTGAGCTACGCGGAGGGCAACATTTACCTGCTCAGTATGCGCGAGGAGGTGGAGGCTCTCTACGGCTCGGAGATCTGGGACCTGAAGTTTACCCGCGAGGAACGCCCGTACTCGGAACTGATGAAGGAGCGGCTCCTGGAGAAACTGATCTACATCAAGCTGGTGTGCCACATGGCGGATGAGTTCGATGTCAAGCTGGAGGCGGACGACATTCTCAACGTCCACGAATATACACAGCAGTACCTCTCGGGGATCACGGAATCGACCGCGAAGAAATACGGCATCACTGAGGAGCTGGTTCGCTCGATCTACAACGACAACGTGCTTGCCGAGAAGACGTATCAGACGATCACGCTCAATGCGGACATCTCCGAGATCACGGAGGCAGAGGTGCTTCGCGCGAAGTTCTACTACATTTTCCTGACCAGATATTACGAGGATGCGGACGGAAACCGCACGGCGTACTCGGAGGAAGACATGCGCGCGCTGTGGACGAAGGCGGAGAGCTACCGCGCGGCAGCGGCGGAGTCGAAAGATTTTTATAACTATGCGAAGGGTGTCACCGCAGCCGGTACGATCGAGATCACGGTCGGACGCGCGGACCTGCCGGTGAAGAGCCGGAACGCGGCATTTGCCCTGCACACGGGCGAGATCAGTGAGATTGTCGAGGAGGAGGACGGCCTGTACATCTTCTACTGCGTCGACGAGAAGGACAAGGCAGCCACCCAGGCGGCCGAGGAAGCGCGGATCGAAGAGCTCTCCAGGGCATACTTCGACAGCCTCTACGAAAAATGGAAGGCGAACATCAAGGTCGAAGTGAACGAGGCCCTGTGGGATGCGATGTAAAAGCCGATCGACATCGGATAATGAAAACAAAAACGACTAGCCCTGTTTGAATTCGGGGTTAGTCGTTTTTTGATCAGCATATCAGTATCTGCAATCCGGTTCGAACCTTTGTAATAGTTCAAACCTCCTTGCGGGTTTTGATCGGCGTGTCTTCGATCAGGCCGCAGTACAGCGCGGCGAGCGCCGATGCGAGCAGCAGACCGCCGATGATGTCGGTGAACCAGTGGACCCCGCAGGCGAGGCGGCCGATCGTGACAACCGCAGCAACGACGATGCAGGCAGCGATGAGAACCGTGCGAAGGGTGCTCTTGCGCATGCGGCGTATGATCTGCAGCACGGCGGTAGCCATCACGAACACGAGCATCAGCGTGTGCGACGACGGATAGGAAGCCTCAAGCACACCCTCGTCCCACGGATAAGTCGGACGATAGTTGAGCGGCAGCTTGTCGAACAGGACATAGAAGCCAAGCATGACGGCGTAACCGATGCCGAGCAAAATGATGTCGCGGTCAACTTTAAGGAGCGACTTGCGGTGAACGAGCTGCGAAAGACCGAGCAGACCGAAGAACGCGACAACGCCCCAGGTGAGGTAGCCGAGAATCTCGGTCAGCGTGTACAGCGATTTGTGCGCGCCGAAGAAATCGTTGACGGAACCGTTGAGGGAGGCAAATCCAACCTCCGACAGCGCTGCGCCGATCGGCTGAACATCCACGACACAGATAAGAAGCGTGAACACGAAAAAGACGAACAACAGTACCAGACCCGGAATGATCGGACGAATCGATTTCATGACAACCTCCTTAAACAGATGATACCTCCCTGACCGCGCAGATCAGGGAGGTTTTTTGTTGAAGACAAGTGTATTATTTCCCAAGTCCTGCTGCTTTTCTCACGCAGATGTACATTCCGTCTACGATCAGCACGAACAGGGCAAACACGAGCGTGATCAGGATCGCGGGCACCATCATCATCAGCTGCGGGCGCGAAATACCATAGTGGATAAACTGAAAATATACGCATTCCGCGATGAAACCGACGAGGATGACGATCGCGAGATTCCCGAGCAGGAATCCCTTGTCGGTGCGGAACAGACGCTTGCGGAACACGTAGACAGCCGAGTCCGCAAGCAGGATGATCCCGGGAACGGTAAACATCATGTTGTCGATGACATTTTCATCCATGGAGACATCCGTGTCGATGCCGGCTTCGTGGAGTCCGAAGAAGATCAGGAAAATGCCGAATGCGGCTGACAGTACAGCAAAAACAATGTCGATGGTGCGTTCTTTCATGGGAGTGTCCTTCTCGTATGACGCAGGTCACACCTGCGTTTTCTTGTGCGGAACGGCCGGGATTACTTGGTATCCGCCTGTTTCTGCGGCGTGAACACCAGAGGGTTGGACTCGCGCAGAGCCTTCTCATCGTCGATCGGCATGGCGACGGAGATGACATCGCCCTCCTTCAGCGAAACCGCAGGAAGGAAGATTTCCGTGTCGGAAACAACGATGGTCTCGCGGTGCCTTGTTCCGTTGATGTAGATGTCAGTGTACGGCGTAAAATGTTCCCCGTACAGCTGCAGGTAGTAGGTTCCGTCCGCGGTGCTGTGGATCGCGTGGTAGGAATCGAGGGAGACCGAATGGAAGCCGAACGTAAGCTCGGTCGGCTTGTACGGCTCCGACTCCTCCCAGGCAAACTGCTCGCCGTACAGCATATCGTAGGACAGCAGAGACAGCTGGTTCAGGTAGTCCCCGGTATTGTCGAGGAACATGTTGCTCTGATGCAGCTTGGTGATCAGGCCATTGTGATAACCGAGGCGGTTCAGAACGTAGGCGCTCAATTGGTAAGCTTCGAGGTCGTGGTGTTCCACGGCGAGATCAAAATTGGACCAGATGACGTACTCCGTCTGGAGCAGGTCCCCTTCGTTCAGGTTGTCTTTCGTAAAATTGAATCCCGGCAAATGATCGCCGTACAGCACGAGAACCGTCGGTTCATCGCTCTTCTGGAAGGTTTCGATCAGCCGCGCGATGAGGTCGTCCATCTCGTGCAGCTGGTTGATGTAGTATTTGAGGCCGTTGATGGTGCTGTCGGCATAAGCATCCATGACATCGGTGAGTTCGATCGCATTTTCCAGAATATCCTCATCCGGGTATTTGCCGTGGCCCTGTACGGAAACCGTGAATACAAGGTCGCTGCCTTCCGTCGTGCCGAGAGCTGTGAGGATCTCGTTGTAAAGAACCGCGTCGCGCGCCCAGCCGAGCTCGTTGCGCTCCACATTTTCCATCATCTCGATGGAGTCGTAATCGTCGAAACCGAGGTTGGAGAACACGATGTGGCGGCTGTAGAAACCAGCCGTGTTGTTGTGGATCGCGTGTGCGCTGTAGCCAAGCTCTTTGAGGTTATACGCGATGCTCTCGCAGGTTTTCTCGCGGAGGATCGTTTTGTACGGGTACTCGCCGGTACCGAAATCCGCCATGTTCATGCCCGTCAGGACTTCAAACTCGGTGTTCGAGGTTCCGGCGCTGATGCTCGGAACGCTCAGCAGACCGGACGTGTAATTCTTGCGCAGATAGGTGAACGTGGGGATCGGATCCGTCTCAAAATCAATGCCTTTGATACGTTTCGGATCGAAAAATGACTCCAGCTGGATGAACACGACATTCGGTTTGCGAAGCTCCGTGGCGGGGGTCGGCGACACGGTTCCGGGATCTCCGGACGGAGTCGGGGAAGGGGTCGGTGAAGTAAGGTTATCAACTACCTGTTTCACTTTGTCGCGGGAGTAATCCGCCGGCTTGTCGATACCTTTGTCGAGAATACTGCAGACAAAACAGTACGGCAGACCGTAATCATGGTATGCATTGGCGATGTTCGGGAACGTCTTGGCCATGACGCCGATCCTGCGGCTGCCGAGGCAAAGCAGGATAAAGCCGAAAATGATCGACAGACACAGCGGGAACGCGTAGCGGTATTGCACGGGATCCTTCTGCTTCGGAAATTTGAAGTACGCGAAAACCAGCAGAAGCACGCCCGTAAGGATCAGCAGGGCAAGCCCGATCACCTGGAACACGTTGTAGTACTTGAACAACACATTCCACGCGTCGTCGAGCATGCGGAAATCGTTCGCGTTGAACGGCGTGACGCGGTTATGCAGCACGACAAAGTCGATCACACCGACCGCGATCCATAAGATACAGCCGAAGAAGTAGAAGAAACTCCGTCGACGGAACAGGATCGCCGGTGCGAGGAAAATGGCGATGATCAGTGTGTTTACCAGGAAGATCAGCGGATGCGTGAACATGAAGACCACGGGCTTCCAGAAGGAAAACCGTGAGAATCCGTCCGCGATAAGATTGGTGAGGGTCGCCAGGAGCAGAATCTGGACGATCGAGTAGCAGAACGGTTTTTTCTGCATGAAGCGACGGAAACCGGCGGCAAAGGAAGCCCTCCGCTCGGCGAAGGACCGCTTTGTGACGGTTTTGGCATTGACATTGTTTTTTTTCGAACCGGATGCGCCTTCACGGTTTTGATTCACCGTGGCGGCAGCTGTCTTGACGTTCTGTCCTGCATTGCGCGCAGCCTGGTTCTTTTTTTTCTTACTTTTGCTCATTGCAATAACTCCATAACTCCCCACAAGAGAAGCGGCAGAAATCCCTGCGCTTCGTAAGCCCATACATAATTATGATAACATATTTCTCACAGGAAATCAATTGTTGCGATGAGCATGCCTCCACACGAGGAAAGTGAGCAGATGCAGCAGGGCCGTGATCGCCCAGCTGATCGGGTACGACCAGTACAGCGTTTCCAGCGTGTGATGCGTCTGAAAATACGTGTAGATCCAGGTGATGCGGATGCCACACACGCCGAGCAGCGAGACGACGGTCGGCAGCAGCGAGAAGCCGATGCCGCGCAGTTCGCCGACGAGAACGTCCATGATGCCGCAGAGGAAGTAGGTCTTGCAGATCACGCCGATGCGCACGCAGCCGTAGGAGATCGCCTCCGCGCTGGAGGTGTAGATCCCGAGGAGCGGCCGGCGCAGAAGAAGCGCGATGCCGCCCAGGCCGGCGCCGAAGAGGGTGACGTAGAGAAGGCCCCAGGCGAGTGTCTTGCGAACACGATCCATGTGGCCTGCACCGTAATTCTGGCCGGTGAAGCTGAGCGTCGTGTGATGCCATGCGTTCATGGACACGTAGATGAAACCTTCGATGTTGACGCCGGCGGAGTTGCCCGAGACGGCGAGCGTGTCGAAGGAGTTGATGGATTTCTGGATCAGTGTGTTGGAGAGGGAGAAAATGCATCCCTGCAGTCCGGCGGGAAGTCCGATCCGCGCGATCGCAGCGAGCTTGCGCGGGTAGATGCGAAGCGACGTGAAGCGGAACCGGCAGGCGTTGTCCTGGTGCGCGAGGTTGTTGAGCACGAGCACCGCGGAGATCAGCTGCGAGATGACGGTAGCGCATGCGACGCCGGCGACGCCCATGTGGAAAATGAGTACGAAGATCAGGTTCATTCCCACGTTGATGCAGCCCGCGAACGCCAGGTAGTAGAGAGGCCGGCGCGTGTCGCCGATGGCGCGCAGGATCGCGCTGCCGAAGTTGTAGAGCATCATGATGGGCATGCCCAGGAAGTAGATGCGGACGTAGAGGGCCGCCAGGTCGAGCACGTCGGCGGGCGTATCCATCAGCTGCAGCAGCGAGCGCGCACTGAACGCGCCTACGACCGCGAGGAACACACCGCTGATGACGCTGATCATGAGGGCCGTGTGCACGGTCTCCTCCACGTCGCGGTCCTGCTTCGCGCCGATGAAGCGCGCGACGAGCACGTTGGCGCCGACGGAGAGTCCCATGAACAGGTTGGTGAGCAGGTTGATCAGCGCTCCGGTCGAACCGATGGCTGCGAGAGCCGTGTCACCGACGCATTTGCCGGCGACCGCAAGGTCCGCGGCGTTGAACAATAGCTGCAGTATGCTTGAGAACATCAACGGCAACGCAAACAGGAGCATCTTCTTCGGCAGCGAACCGCTGCACATGTCGATGTTCGTTGAACGGAGTTGTCTTGTCGGACGGATTGCGTTTGCGTTGCTCATATGCGGTCTCGAGAGTATTCTTCGTGGTCTATTGGTGACGGTCGAGTTCCATCCTCGCAAGCGGAGCTCGTGAGGTGTACGTGCACTCGGCCGTTCCGCCGCGGTCTTCGACCGCTCCCGGGATCGTCCTTCCGTCTCGCCGGTAACTTTGTTCCCGCGAGGCCGTCAGGCCGATACCGCCGGCCGCCCGCCGGTGCGTGTGCACTCGTTTAGCGCTCACTATACTCCCCTTTAATACAAATAACAATATCCTTTTTTATCCGTTTGTGACAGTTTTCGTCTGCGCCGCGGAGCGGTCTGTCAAAACGTCGGTGAGCAGCATTTTCCGAAGGATGGTCTTGACGGTGCGGTCGAGCTCACTGCCCTCGCGGTAGTCCGCGGGCTCGATGAAGTTGACGCGGTTGTCCGCGAGAAGCGGCTGAACCTTCGCAAGCGTGTCGTCGCGGTAGACCGCGATGGAGTAGCCGCCGTTGACTTTCACGAGCTTCATGCAGGGCACGTCCGTGAGGCCGTCGCCGATGTAGATCATGTTGCGGAACGGCACCGGGCGCTCGTCCTCGGGCGTGTACGTGTTGAGCGTGGCGTCGTCGGAGATGTCGAGCACTCCCTTGTTGATGCGGAAGAGAAACTGCGTCTTCGTGGTGTAGTTGACCGCATTTTTCGGCCAGCAGGCAACGCCGTTCTCGTCGTAGAGGAACTCGCACGCGAACACTTCGCGGAAGGCGCGGAAAATCTCCGATCCCTCGATGATCTCGCGCAGTCCGGAGGAAATGATGTAATGCTCGACGGTGACGCCGATCTCCTCGCCGAAGCTGCGGATGCGCTCGAACCATTCGGTGACGCCGGGGAAGAACTCGAGATCTTTCCCGAGCTCCACGAAATCGTCGCGGCGGATGCTCCGCCTTGCGGCGTGGGACTTCTCGAGCATAAGGTACATGTAGGTGAGGACGCCGTCCATTTTCCGCTCTGTAGCGAGCGCCTTCGCCTCCGCCCAGAACGCCTCAGCGGTCATGCCGATCTTGGGGATGAACGTGTACTCCTGCATATCCTTCGTGCAGAGTGTCTTGTCGAAATCATACATGATGGCCACGGTGGGCTTTTGGGAAGTCTGCATGGTAACACCTCTGTCTCGTGAACATTTATCTACTAATTTATTTATAATTTGCGTCCAACAGCGACTATTATTTCGTCAAGGCCGGTGTCCGAAAAGCGATAGTAAATAACGACTAAACTGTCGGCAATCTCCGTCACTGTCTTTGTCGTCTCCATGAAGAAAAACCAGTTCTTCATATCTTCGGAAGGATTTTCGTATCGTTCAGGTTCATAAAACCAAAGCCAACGGGCAGGTCTGCGAAATTCCATTATATGTCCGCTTGCAGCAGTCCACTCGCGGATAAGATCCGGATCATATCTAAACTCCTTTGCCAGGGACTCTGCATCAGGAACCACTTTGCGTTCGCCAATGAACATTTCCATGTAAGTTCTTACTTCCGGTCCTTTGTCGAGTTCGCTGATCACCATGCATTTTGAAGCAATGTTCTCTTCTGAGATTTTTGAGGCAGATTTGCCGTTGATCTTCAGGGTAGCTTTGATGCGTGAATTCTTTTCGTCATCTGTTCTGAAGAGAAAATTATACTGATAGCAGATGAAAGAGTTCAGGTCATTTTTTAAATGATCAATGTACCCTGTGGTATTGGAAAAATAATCAATCAAAGGTTTTCCGTCAACATACAGAATCTTGCTCAAGTCACCGTCATAGTCATCCAGTTTTGTATGATTGCCACTAGAATCAATTATACTATAAGTCTGTTCGAAGTATATGGCACCTCCATTTTCGCGCATTTTTTCGCAAACGGATAGGAAATCCTGAAAAAGATCGACTTCTATGCCGCCGACCTCAAACGTTGGCTTTTTGTTTGGATCTTCGTTATCCTCAGTCTCTTCCTTTTTGGAAGAACATCCTGTCAGAATAGCTATGGCTAATACCGCAAGCAGAATAAAAGCCAGTGCCGGAACATTCTTTTTGCGACAAATAGAGATGCTGCTCATTGAAATGCCTCCTTGTTGTTTTTTTGAACCTGATCATAATGGTTCTTTGTTTGTACGATATCCACATCTTACAAATAATTATATAGGATTAAAAAAAGATTTGCAATGCCATTGGGGGCTCCTGCTTTTGCGGGCGAACATCTTTTACTGCCGCGATTCGGAGATGTTGCGGGAGGGCTTTCGGGAGAGATTTTCCATCAACTTATCGATCGAAGAAGGTTGACAGGCCGTAGATTGACAGGCATCGATAAAACGCTTATAATTTTGATGGTTGTTCGGATATCGATACTGCGGAGCGAGAAATATCGGTATGCAGACACTGTGATTATAGGTATTGGTGGCAGGTATATGAGCAAAAAAGAAGACATTGAGAGAGCAATCGAGAGCGAGGCGAATGAGACGGCAGCGAAGCAGTCGGAGGGAAAGAAATCCGATAGTAAGCCTAAGGATTCTGGGACAGAAGTGTCTCCGACGACAGTCCGCGCTGACGGCACGCTCTTCAAGAAAATACTGATCGGCAGTGGGATTGTCTGCGCCATCCTGGTCATTTTCCTGCTGGTGCTCGACAGCTCGGGCGCGAGATACCGGACGGAGCATTCCAAGGAATTCGGGTACACGGTGCAGTATGACGAGACGCGGTACCAGAAAGACCGGATCAATCTGGGCAACACGGAAACGCCGACCTACATGGACCGGATCGGATTCAAGAGCAATCCGTACGCCAATTTCCTTGCGGTGTCCGTTGTGGCTGAGGACGCCGATGTCAATGAGGCGCTGGAGGCGTTCCAGTCGGACGGAAGCTACTCGTTCGTCACGGAGGAGGACGCTGTGTTCGGCGCCGGCAACTACCGCGCGAAGAAGATCGTGTACACCGACAATGAGGGCGAGGAACCGCTGGAGGTAACCTACTACTACATGGCGGACCGGAAGCTTTTTGTCACGGTCTCCTGCGACAAAGATCATAAAAAAGAGCTCGCAAAGATGCTTGCGAGCCTCAAACTGGATGATTGATATTAAAGGATGTACACAGGAGCGAATGTACACAGGATTGCACGTGCACCGGGCGAACGCGGTTCGCGATGGTGCAGAAAGGAGAAACACATGTCAGAAGGAAAACTCTTAAACGATGCGCAACTTGCTGAGGTAACGGGAGGAACGGCAGGCTCCAACGAATGGAAAACCGTATGCAACTTACAAAGCGGCTATCTGGCAATCCGCACCGCACCGGCGGCTGATTACAATAATGAGATCAATCACACCGGCCTTGTCAACGGAGATGTGGTTCAGGTTACCGGCGGTACTGTTATGGGGACCACATTCGGCGGAGGGTCTGCCCGTTATACGTGGGTGTATGCACCGAAGTACGGTGTCAGCGGATATGTGAACGCTGCTTATATCAAATAAACCGCATCATTCTCCCTCAAACAGGGGTGTCGAAAAATACCTCTCGGCCGTGTCGGGCAGGACGGTTACAACCGTTTTGCCGCGGCCGAGTTTTTTTGCCATCGCAAGAGCAGCAGCGACGTTTGTTCCGCTGGAGATGCCGCAGAGCAGGCCCTCCTTCGCAGCGAGGTCGCGCGAGGTCTGAAGGGCAACGTCATCCTCGACGATGTAGATGTCAGAGTAGATTTCCGTGTTGAGATTCTCGGGGATCAGACCGTCGCCGATGCCCATCTGCAGGTGAGTTCCGATGGAACCGCCCGAGAGGATGGCAGCGTTGGCGGGCTCGACCGCCCAGATTGTGATGTCCGGATTTTGCGTGCGGAGAACTTCGCCGATGCCGGAGATCGTTCCGCCGGTGCCGATGCCGGAGCAGAAGCCGTGGATCGGACCTGCGACCTGCTCGAGGATCTCTACGCCGGTGTGGTATTTGTGAACCAGAGGGTTGTTCGGGTTGGAAAACTGCTCGGGCACGAAGACGTTGGGGTCTTCCTTTGCCATGCGGAACGCGATGTTGATGCACTCCGCGATGCAGGCTCCGATGTCGCCGTCATCGTGTACGAGAATGACTTCCGCGCCGTAGTGGTGCACGAGTTTGCGGCGCTCCTCGCTGACGGAGTCCGGCATGATGATGATCGTGCGGTAGCCGCGAACGGCACCGACAAGCGCGAGGCCGATGCCCTGGTTGCCGCTTGTGGGCTCCACGATGATCGTGTCCTTTGAGATGCGGCCTTCCTTCTCGGCCGCGAGGATCATATTGTAAGCCGTGCGGGTCTTGATGGAACCGCCGACGTTAAGTCCTTCGAATTTGACCAGAACCTCCGCGTCGTCCGGGTCGGTCATGTGCTGCAGCCGGATGATGGGGGTGTGGCCGATGGCTTCCAGAACGTTGTTATAAATCATTGTGTAATATCCTCCGGGGGATGCGACAGGCTGACGCTGCGGCTCCCGTGATCAAGTACCGCAACAGTACGGTAACATACGAAAGTGTATCGGATTGCACTATAATTGTCAAGGCTCGATTTTCCTTGCGAAACAGTCGGTTTTGTAATAAGATGATGGAGACGCGACCGCCGGCTTAGAGGCGGCACACATATCGTAAAATGACGGCTCGGGCGACAGAAAAACGACCTGTGGGGGTTCATTTTCGAGGGAAAATACAGAGAGGGAAAGGAGCGGGCGTATGTGGGACAAGCTGACACAGTATTTCGGCGGCAGAGGGCTTAAGGAAGTGAACCTTAACCGTGACGGCATGCGTCTGTTTTATGCCGCGGAGGGAAAGGCGGCGGATCCAATCTGGATGATCGGCGATGCGGCGATGGCCGCGCTCACCAGAGAGCAGTACCTGCGGTACCTCTCGACCATCCGCGGGATTTTTGAGAAACAGGGCTTCGAGACAGTGTCCATGCTGACGCTGTTTGTCACCGGCCGGATTGAGGAGTGCCGGGCAATCGGCGAGGATACGGCATTCTGGATCGTGGATGGGGCGTACGGCCGGCTGATCGTGTATGAGAACCAGCCGGAGGATTTTCTCGGGATCCGCTCGGTGATCGAGAACAACCTGCATTTCGGCGGGCACAGCCGCAATTCGGAAGGCGCGCAGATCGATCTCGGGCACGACAATTTCCGCGCGCAAAGCAAGGTCACTTCCTATGGGCGCGATTCGGTATCACGTGTGAACGGCGACCGTGCGGCGGCATACCGTGAATACAGCAGGCAGCAACAGCGATACGCATCCTCGCGGCGGTGGGGCAAGTATCAGAATGTGTGCCTCGTGACGATTGTTCTGATCGTCATCAATCTGATCATTTTCCTGCTCACCGACCTGTTCTCGGTCGATGCGATCATGGAGCACGGGCAAATGAGCTGGCGCACCGTTTTCGAGGAGCACGAATACCACCGCCTGTTCACCTGCATGTTCCTGCACTACGGCATCTCGCATGTCAGCGGCAATATGATCGCGCTGTTTGCCTTCGGCGATGTGCTGGAGCGGCAGATGAGCCGTATCCGGTATGTGATCCTGTATTTTGTGTCCGGGCTCGGCGCCTCGGTCGTGTCCTGCCTGTATTTTCATTTTCTTACCGAGGAGGATCCGTATTCCGCCGGCGCTTCCGGCGCGATCTACGGCCTGATGGGAGCAATGATAATGATGCTGATCCTGCATCCGGACATGCGTCGGCGCGAGTACGGGATGCGGTTTGGAATCTTTATCCTGTATATCATATATTCGTTCGTTCAGGCGGGAACTACCGTCAACATTGCGGCGCATTTCGGCGGACTGGTGTTCGGCGCGATCCTGTATGTGATCCTCGACCGGCTTGCAACCCGGCGCAAGAGGGAATGGTCACGGAAAATGAGGGAGTGACGCCACGCAGCAAGCGACGTTATTCAGGGAGGAACCGCGATGTTTCGGATGTGGATCAAATTGTGGAAAGCCAACCGGCTGGTGAAGGACATGACCGTGGACAACGCGGAGCCGGTCAACCGAACGAGGAAAATCTTTGAGGCGCTTGACCGGGCCTGCACGGAGTGGGACCTGCCCAAGCCCATCTGGCTGCAGAGCAACCTGAAGGAATTCAAGCAGCGTGCCCGCACACGTTTCGGGCAGGACTCGTTTATAGAAACGGTTGATTTCGACTGGCTGGAACTTCATGTGCTCGAGGAAGATCATTGAACAATAACCCGGTGCGCAGCGGATTCGTCGGTGTGGACTTTCACGGGCAGATATGGTATAATGATAAGACACGGATAGAAGCGAATAATTAAGTAATTTTGGGATGTGGGTAATATCGGATAATAGCAGGGAAAGGAGCACGGCATGGCTTACATAGCGTTGTATCGGAAATTCCGGCCGAGCACATTTGACGAAGTCAAAGGCCAGGACGCAGTCGTCACCACGCTGCGGAATCAGCTGCGGACCGGACGGATCGGCCATGCGTACTGCTTCAACGGGACAAGAGGCACGGGCAAAACGTCCGTAGCCAAGATACTGGCGAAGGCGATCAACTGCGAGAATCCGATCGACGGCAATCCGTGCAACGAGTGCGCGATGTGCCGTGCGATCAACGACGGAAGCTCGATGAACGTGGTTGAGCTCGACGCGGCATCCAACAACGGTGTCGCCAACATCCGCGAGATCGTGGACGAGGTGCGGTATTATCCGACCGAAGGCAAATACAAAGTTTATATCATCGACGAGGTGCACATGCTCTCCACGGGCGCATTTAACGCGCTTTTGAAGACGCTGGAGGAACCGCCGTCGTACGTGGTGTTCATCCTGGCGACGACCGAGGTGCATGCGATCCCGATCACGATCCTGTCGCGGTGTCAGCGGTATGATTTCAAGAGAATCCGGCTTGAGACGATCACGGAACGGCTGCTGGAGCTGTGTGAGCGGGAAGAGATCGGAACGGAAGAGAAGGCAATGCGCTACGTGGCGCGCCTGGCGGACGGCTCGATGCGAGATGCGTTGTCACTGCTGGAGAGGTGCGTGTCCTACTACGCGGGTGAGGATCTGACCTACGACCGCATACTGGAGGTGCTCGGCACCGTCGATGTGGAGACATTTGCGCTGGCGCTTCGGTACATCCACGAGGGCCGCGTGACACGCATCATACGGCTGCTGGATGAGATGACCGTGGCGGGGCGCGAACTTCCGAGATTTATCGTGGACCTCACGTGGTACCTGCGAAATCTGCTGCTTGCCCAGTCCGGCGAGGATCTGAGCGAGGCGCTGGAAATGTCCGGCGAGCAGATGAAACTCCTGGCGCACGAGGCGAAAGTTTACGCGCCGGAGGAACTGATGCGGTACATCTCGGTGCTGTGTGAGCTTACGAACCGCCTGCGGCACGAGTCGCAGAAGCGAGTGCTGATCGAGATGACTGTGGTCCGGCTGTGCCGCCCGCAGGTCGATGTCAACACCGAGGCGGTGCTCGATCGGATCCGCCGTCTGGAAAATGAGATCGCGGTTCTCCGCAGAACCGGCGTCGCCGTCCCGACGGAGGCTCCCGAGGAAGAGGAGAAGCCGAAGGAGAAAGTAAAGGTCGCGCTTCCGGAGAACATCCTCGATCTCGTGAACAACTGGAAGGCAATCTGTACGCTGACGCCTCTGCCCGCCCGCATGGCACTCAAAGTTTGTACGCCGAGCCTCAGCAGAAGCGGAAACCTGCTTCTTGTGTTTACCTCCCAGACCGACTACGATCTGATCAATTCGGAGGATCACATCGCGCAGGTTGAGAAGACGATCGAGAAGACGATCCACCACATTGTGAAGGTGGAGATCGAGCTGCTCAAGGAAGGCACGGACGCAAGTCAGTACGTCGATGTTGTCGAGGCGGTTGCCGGCAGGCTGGGTGACATTGAGCTGGAGATCGTTTAGGACCGATGCGGACAGAGCAGCATTTTCCGAGCAATGAGGAAAACCGTGAACAACGGACTCTATACAGAATGAATACAAAGGAGAATTACCATGGGTAAGAAGGGATTTTCCGGCGGCATGCCGGGCAACATGAACAATCTGATGAAGCAGGCTCAGCGCATGCAGCGCCAGATGGAGGAGAAGCAGAAGGAACTGGAGACGAAGGAATGGGAGGCAACCGCGGGCGGCGGCGCCGTTAAGGTGCGCGTGTCCGGCCAGCGGGAGGTTGTTGCCATTGAGATTTCGAAGGATGTTGTGGATCCTGATGATGTGGAAATGCTGCAGGATCTGATCATCGCTGCGGTCAACGAGGCTCTTCGCAACATGGAAGCGGAGACCAACGAAGCCATGAGCGGGATCGCGGGCGGCCTGACGGGCGGTCTCGGCGGACTCGGTGATTTCGGTGGCCTGTTCTGATTTAGACTTTTTTCGGGAGAATTGACTGGCCGTGGAATACTACAGCAAAACGATAACCAAGCTGATCGCCGAGCTCGGGCATTTGCCTGGGGTCGGTCAGAAATCAGCTCAACGGCTGGCTTTCCACATCATTCACATGCCGGAGGAACAGGTGCGCGAGCTGTCTGAGGCGATCCTGACGGCGCGGACGAGCGCGCGTTTCTGCCGCGAGTGCTGCACGCTGACGGACGAGGACATCTGTCCGATCTGCGCAAGCGACAAGCGGGATCACCACACGATCATGGTCGTGGAAAATACGCGCGACCTTGTGGCGTACGAGAAGACCGGCCAGTACAACGGCGTGTACCATGTGCTGCAGGGGGCGATCTCGCCTCTGATGGGCATCGGCCCGGCGGACATCCGCCTGAAAGAGCTGATGATCCGGCTTCAGGGTGATGTGGATGAGGTCATCATCGCGACGAACTCCACGCTGGAGGGCGAGGCGACCGCCATGTATATCAGCAAGACGCTGAAGGGCACGGGCATCCGCGTGACGCGGATCGCGAGCGGTGTCCCGGTCGGCGGCGATCTCGAGTATGTAGATGAAGTGACGCTTCTGAAGGCGCTGGAGAACCGGACGGAAGTTTAGGGGAGAATTATATTACTGTGGGAAGGAGGTGATCCGGTTGGACGAAGGAACAAAGCAGGTGACGAAGGAATACACGGGCGAATCCCGTTTCCGCCCCATTTTCCTGCTGATCATCGCGCTGGTTCTCATCATCGGCGGTGTGGCCGTGGGACTGTGGGTCAAGCACAGGAACGACCGGAGAACCTACGCCGCCTACGATGTGATCAAGACAAAGCAACTGCCGTTTGCGACGGTGAACGGAACGCTGCCGATCCGCGGCGGAGTGATGCGGTACGCGCGTGACGGTGCTGAGGCGGTCAACCAGGACGGTGAGAGCCTCTGGAACGTGTCGTACAACATGGCTAATCCGGTTGCCGACACCTGCGGCAAATACGCAGCCGTCGGGGACGCGGGCCATGTGACGCTGTACATCATGGACGGCACGGGCGCGTTCAGCAACGTGACGACCGACCATCCGATCGTGCGCGTTGCGGTCGCTGCGAACGGCGAGACGGCTGTTTTGATGGATGACGGCTCGAAGGATTATATCGCCATTTACCACGCGGACGGCAAGCGCGTGGTCGATATGAACACGCTGACTACCGTGAGCGGATTCCCGCTCGATCTCGCGATCTCGGAGGACGGAACCAAACTGGCTGTCACGTTTGCGTATTTTGAGGAGGACGAGATCCGTTCGCGGATCGCATTTTACAATTTCGGAGGTGTCGGACGAAGCTACATCGACGGTCTGGTGGGCAAGGCGGAGTCCGTGAAAACCTCAAATCCCGACAATCTCTACGCAGATGTCGAGTTTGTCACCAACGACCGCGTGGCGGTGTTCGGAGACAAGAGCACGCTTCTGTACGAGATGGAGGAGATCCCGAACCTTGAGGCGAAGGAGATCACGTACAACGGAACGCTGAGGCGCTTTGCCTTCAGCAGCAAATACATCGGATTTTTCGAGGAGCGGCGCGATTCCGGCCGCATCACCTACGCGGTCGTGCTGTACGACACCGACGGGCGGCAGGTGGAGACGCGTCAGTCGGAGAACTTCTACGGCGGCTTCCGCATTGACGGCGGTGATGTGCTTTTATACAGTGACACGTCGCTGTACATTTTCCGGATCAAGGGGAAGGACAAGTACAAGTCTTCCGTGTCGAGGGCAGTGACCTACTGCTTCGCCACGGATCAGGACAACAGTTTCGTGACGATCAGCGACAACCTGTTCAATCGGATCCGGCTGATCGGAGAGCAGTAAGCGCGGCGAAAGCCGGTGCGGGGAAGGAGGTACTTATGAACTGGATGGTAGTCGGATGTTGCGCGATCATGGTCATTTGCGTGATCTGGGGACTGGTCCGCGGCTTTGTGAAAATGGTGTTTCATTTCCTGGCTGTGGGGATCGCCCTTGTGCTCGCGGCAGCGCTCTGCCAGCCGCTTGCCAAGGTAGTGATGAATCAGGAGAGCCTGGTTTCATCCGTGAAGGAGAGAGTTCACGAGTCTCTGAAGCTTGAAAAACTGGCGGACAAGGGAACGCTCACGAACGAGGACATTGATGAGATGAAACTTCCCGAGGCGGTGAAGCAGCAGCTGAAGGATTATAATTCGGAAAATGGGTTCAAGATGTTCGACGCGGAGAATGCCGCCGATTATGTGGCGAGCCTGGTGGCCAACGTGATCATCCGCGCAGCCTGTTTTGTGATTCTTTTCATATCGTTGCTGGCGATCACATACTTGCTCGGGGTTGCCCTCAACCTTGTGGCAAAACTTCCGGTGTTGAGCATGATGAACCGTCTGTCAGGCGCATTTGTCGGACTCTTCGTCGGAGCGGTACTGATCCTGATGTTCTTCACGGTGGTCACGGCGCTCGGCAACACGGAGTTCGGTCGGAACTGCCAGTCGGCGATCGCGGAAAACAAAATACTCAATACGGTTTATAACAACAATATTATATGTGACGTGTATCTGGATCTGTCGAACAAACTGTAATTCCGGAACGCGGGCAGAAGACTTTCGGCAACAAGGAAACGCTGATTCCATCGGCGTTTCCTTAATTATGAGAATGGAGGACACATTTTATGAATCCGATCCTTGAAGAATTTGGCAAATTCGGGCTGATCCCCGTGGTGAAGATCGACCGCGCGGAGGATGCGGTTCCGCTTGCAAAGGCACTGTGTGACGGCGGTCTTCCGGTGGCGGAGGTGACGTTCCGCACGGCGGCAGCGGCGGATGCGATCGCGGCGATGACGAAGGCATTTCCCGAGATGCTCGTGGGCGCCGGCACGGTGCTTACAACAGCGCAGGTGGATGCGGCGGTTGCCGCAGGGGCGAAGTTTATCGTGAGCCCCGGACTGAACCCGAAGGTAGTTTCCTATTGCGTAGAGCGGGAGATCCCGGTGACGCCCGGTGTCAGCAGCCCCTCGGAGATCGAGCAGGCGCTGGAGCTCGGCCTCGACGTCGTAAAATTCTTCCCGGCTGAGGCGAGCGGCGGCCTTGCGAAGATCAAGGCAATGGCAGCTCCCTACGGCGGGATCCGGTTCATGCCGACCGGTGGCATTAACGCGGACAACATGATCCCTTACCTGACCAACGACCGTGTGCTTGCGTGCGGCGGCAGCTGGATGGTGGCTTCCGACCTGATCAACGCCGGCGAGTGGGACAAGATTACGGCGCTGACGCGCGAGGCAGTGAAGAAAATGCTCGGCTTCGGCATCAAGCATGTCGGTATCAACAGCGAGAACGAGGCTGAGGCAAAGCGTACCGCCGATCTGTTCTCGAAGGTGTTCGGATTCCCGCAGATGGAGCTTCCGATCTCGTATTTCTGCGGTCAGGACATCGAGGTGATGAAGAGCGAGGGGCGCGGCCGCATGGGCCATATTGCCATCATGACATGGTCGGTAGAGCGTGCGATGGCGTATCTTGAGAGAAACGGGCTGGAACTTGACTACAGCACTCTTCGCAGGGACGCGAAGGGCAAGCCGGAGTTCATTTATCTGAAGCAGGATTTCGGTGGTTTTGACATCCACCTTGCGGTGCGTAGAGCGTAATATCCGCGTAGCGCGGAAGAAAAGAGGAATAAAAACATGCATAAGAAAACCCTTCGCCGGTGGGCTTTGATCCTAGCGGCACTCTGTTTGCTTGCCCTGACGGCAGGCTGCGAGTCGAAGGAGGATCGCGAGGAAAATGCAGCGACGCCGACGCCTACGGCGCCTTTGTACAACTGGTCGACGATCCTCGAGGTGCCGGACCCGGTTCCTGCGGAGGAAAACCCGGAAAATCGTATGGCGCACAACATTTACTGCAACCCGGACCTCTCGGAGACGAGCGGACGTTACACCGGCTTTCTGATCGATTTCCGGACCGATCATGACGCGGTCGGCACGTATTGGGCGCTCTGCAACTGGGCGTTGGATACGTCGGAGCTCGCGAGCCGATACACGGTGACGCAGAGCGGCGGCGCTTACGCCGGACTTCAGAACCGGCCGGACGGCAAGAAGGCGATCATGTCGTTCTGGGAGCATCATTACCTCGATGAGAGCGGCGCGGAGGTTGTGCTGCGCGCGTCCCGCGTCTACCCCGCGACCGATCAGACCAACGTGTTCGGCGGAGAGGGAAGCGGAACCAACTACATCCCCGACTACGAGTGGAAAGCCGACAAATGGTACCGCATGTACCTGTGCTGTTACGAGGACTCCGCGAGCGGACATACCTTTGTGGAGCAGTGGGTGCAGGATATCGCGGCAAACAAGTGGACGAAGATCAGCTGCTTCGACACGGGACTGACGGACACCTGTTTTATGGGCGGCATGTCTCAGTTCATGGAGAACTACATCCCTTCGTACAGCAACGAAGTCCGCACCTGTGCTTTCCGTAATATATACGTGCGCGTGAAGGAGACCGGTGAGTGGGTCGGGATCAGGCGCGCTAAGCTCAGCGTCGACACATACTGGGACAACAAGAAGGGAACGTTCGCATTTTCCGCGGACGACAACACCTTATACGGGATCACCTGCGGTTACGGGCCGGACACGGCTACGTTAAATGAGGATATCTCCGGCTGGTTTGACGTGCAGACGACCGACACGCCGCATACGCCGGATGAGTCTGCGGCGGAGTGATGCCCTGCTCGAAGCATGGGTGACGGAGTGTAATCACAGCAGAATAGTGCCTTTTACCCGTATGAACCACCATATCTAGTGGGCTTTTCGGAAAACGTGAAATGTGCACAAAAAAAGTGATGAAAACATGTAGAAAAAGTACAAGAAAGATGTTGACAGAGAATCTGTGCTGTGGTAGAATACAGTTCGCGCTCACCTCTAGCGGTGTTGCGCAAGCCCTTAGCAATCCCTTGTAAATCA
>CAMKRZ010000006.1 GCA_946415315.1 uncultured Lachnoclostridium sp.
GTGTTCATAAACCCTCGCTATTTCAATGTCGTTATCTTAATGACATTGGGGCATGTCCCGAGCCTTTCATGGGTAAGCTCATTGAACTGTAATTTCTGCCGATGATTTCTTACGACGCAGCATCCGCATTTTCCTCTTCAACCGGATCCCGGAACAATACGATTCCGCCGATCCCGACGCAGAAAAGGATCACTCCCCCGAGAAGAAGAACCCATCCGGCCGTGCGCATCAACGAACTCTCCTGCAGAGTCGCATACTCTACATAGCAGGAAAGGAAGCGATCCGCATACCCGGCATTGCTCTGCTCATCCAGTTCGTCAATCGCCTGCACAAGTTCGTCGACCGCAGCCTTCGTACGCGGCTCCGGCGAGCGCAAATATCCCTTCACCGTGAGGTTGCCTGTTTTCTTGCCGATATTGTAATCCTCAAATTCCGCCAGTTTCTCATTGGGAACGCAGACGAGCACAAAGCCCGCGGGATTCGTGCGGTACTGAACCGGATAATACCGATATCGGTGTCCGCCTTCGCCGTCCTCCGTCTCCGCGATATAGCAAACATACGACATCACCTTGTTCGCTGTCAATGTCACGGCTTTGCCGTCCGTGAGATCCTCTGTCGCAAGCGACGCGAGCTCCACCGGATCGTTGACTGCCGCTTTTTTCGCCTTGACAAGCCCCCACGCGCCGACCGCAGCGGTGATCGCGGACAGCACGGCGAGCAATGCACACATTTTCCTAAGACTCATCATCCGCCGTCCTTTCTGTCCACACTCATCTTTTTAAGATGCCGCCTGTGGGCTCCATTTATCGGTTCACCGAACCACAGTTACCGATCATCCTCAACACGGTTGCTTCCGGACAGCCCTGTCTGAAAATTATAATTTGCTACCTTCTGGTCTTCCTCCGCAAGCAGCCGGCTCAGCTCATCCTGATCGTCCTGACGGTAAAAGCCCGTTGACACTCCGACACTCGCATTCTGCAGCGGATCGTTGCCGGTGCCCGTGCCGCTTTGTCCGAACGGTTGCCCGGAGTTCGCGTAGGATGCCGCTCCGTTCGCACCGTAACCATATGTCGTTCCGTTCGACATCATGCTTTGCGCCGAAGCTTCCGAAACATATTTGGAGTCCTTGCGGATTGCGTAAATGAAGTACACCACAAGCAGGATTCCCGCCACCAGGCAGAAAATACCGACACCGATAAATCCATTTCCCGCCCTGGTCGTTGTCAGTTCCACGTAATAATCCGGAAGGACGCACAATTGCGAAACCTTAGTCCCGTTTTTCTCCATGGAGTACTGGTCAACTTTTGTCACAAACTCCTTTTTTAACTTCAGGACTTCGCCGCTGCACGGAACCAGTTTGCCCTGGAACGTCAGCTCGTACTGCAAGCCTTCCTTCTTCAACTTCTCATAATTCTCAAACTCCGATTTCGGCACCTTCACGCCCAGGTAACAATCCTTTGCCTCATCTGATTCCGCGAAACCCGGCGCATCGATCCAGACAAGATACCAGCGGTACCGCTCGGAATCCTCATCATTTTCCGACTTCAGCTCAGAGCAGTAGGAATCCCACACAAAATCCGTCGTTCCCTTGACCCACATGCCTTTCTCGTACGACGAAACCGCAAGATCCTTGACATCAGCCGCATTTTTCAGCCCTCTCACTACGCCGGTTCCGTACACCAGAAAACCTATGCCCATTGCAACAGTTGCAAGAGCAAACACGATCCATTTTGTTCTTCTCATATATGTAAACATAGTATTCTCCTGACTACACAGTTTTCCCTGCAGCGACCTGTTTCGCGCATTACACAGCGCCATCATTGTACCACGCATCCCAGTCATTTGCAATGTATATACGGAAAATGGGGAGCCCTCCGACTGAAGAGCTCCCCACTGAAAACTTCCTATGTGGTTTATTTCTTATTGAAGAATACACCCTCGTCGTCCAGATCGGAAAGATCATCAAACTGTGTAGCCTGATTCTTCTTACGGATCTGATCCAGTTTCTCCTGGAGCATCCGCCGACGGTTTTCCAACCTCGTGCGTGCATCCTCCTCGGACTCTTCCGGCTCCGGCTTCTTCTCCTCCTCGGGATGAGAAGGTGCTCCCATCGGCCAGTCATCTTCCAGAGACGTCTCCGGCATTACCGGCATTCTTGCGGCCATCGACATCCGGTTGAGCGCCGATTGACGATTCAGAACCGTCTGCGGTTTCGCCGGAATGTCTTCCGTTGCCTCATCAGCCGTATTGGCCGTTTCCGCCGGAGTGGTATCCGGCATCACAGGTCTCCGGGTAACCATGCCCGATGCAAATGGATCTTGCATTGCCGGTGCCGCCGGTTCCGGAATCTCCGGTTCCTGCAGATCAGCGATCGACGACATTTCCGGCCGCCACGTCAAGGAATTGTCCCAAGTCGGAATTGCCGGTTCGGAGACAGGTTTTTCCTCCCAGGTCTCCGTCTCCAGTTCCGGAAGCTCCGGTTCTGCGAAATCGGCTTCCGTCATCGGGAGTTCCGGTTCCGCGAACATATCGTTCACGTCTTCCACCGCTGCCGGCTCCGGAATTTCCGCTCCGTGATATTGCTCTCCGGCCGTATCATCCGCGCCGATACCGAAATCGTCATCATCGTCGGAATCGTACAGATACTGATTCATCTGTTCGCTCTGCGCCGTCTTGCGCGACAGGAACGATTTCATCTTATACGAACCGTTGTACATCTGTTCTTCCGTATCATCGTCCGTCGGCTCGTAATCGTCGCTGTAAGTAAATCCGCGGAACGTCGGCATCACAAAGCCCTCGATAATACCGTCATCCTGCTTCGGTGCGGTTTCACGCTGCGGCGTAACCGGCGCCGTTACCTGCGGCATCTCCTCATCGTTGACCGCGTCCTCCGGCGAATCCGAACTGTAAATGGACGGGCGATAGAACGGAGCTTTCTTCTGTTCCTCAGCGGGTTTCCACTCAGGAACTTCCGGCTTGACCGCAGGAATCTCCTCGACTGCCTGAGCAATCGGTTCTTCCACGATCGGTTCTTCCGCAACCGGTTCCTCCGCTGTAAAGCTCTCAAGAACAGGCTCCTCAAACGCAGGTTCCTCAAATGCAGGTTCTGCAAATGCCGGCTCTTCTGCCACCGGCTCTTCCGCTGTGAAACTCTCAAACACAGGTTCGAACACAGGCTCTTCAACTGCCGGCTCTTCGGCTGCCGGTTCTTCAGCTGCCGGTTCCTCTGCTGTGAAACTCTCAAAAGCAGGTTCAAACGCAGGTTCCTCGACTGCCGGCTCTTCGGCTGCCGGTTCTTCCGCCGTGAAGTTCTCCGCAACAGGTTCCTCAAACACGGGCTCTTCAATTGCGGGTTCTTCTGTCACCGGCTCCTCCGCCGTGAAACTCTCAACCGGTGTTTCGTCAGTCGGTGTCACAACAGATTCCTCCGAGAAGATTGAATTCGGTGCGTAAACATTTTGCAAAGGTGCATCGCTGAACATCGGCTCCTGCATCGTGTTAACGCTGAACTGCAACTTCATGCCGCCATCGTCTTCGGTCTCTTCCTCCGCAAGCGTCGCACCGTAGCCAAAGGATCCGAACATCGGACTCGGAATACTCCAGGTCGGTGTCTGAATGCTGTCCGTTACAGCCTTCACTGCTTCCGAAGTAGTCCCGATCGGCGAGGAAACATATTCCGGAATCCGTTCTTCCTCATCCGTTACGTCAAATGCGTTGAAGGTTTCTTTCGAGATCTCTTCAACTGTCTCAGGAACTTCCTCCGCTGCCCCGGTGATCTCCTCGACTGCTTCTTCAGCAGCCTCCGGGATCTCCGCCGTAAACTCCGTCACGGTTTCCTCTACAGTCTCGGGAACCTCCTCAACTGTCTCAGAAATCTCTTCCGCTGCCTCGGCGATCTCCTCGACTGCCTCTTCCGCTGCCTCCGGGATTTCCTCGGTTATTTCCGTCACGGTTTCTTCCACAGTCTCCGGAATCTCCTCAACTGTCTCAGCGATCTCCTCGACTGCCTCAGGAATCTCCTCGGCCGCCTCTTCCGCCGCCTCCGGGATCTCCTCGGTTATTTCCGTCACGGTTTCTTCTACAGTCTCCGGAATCTCTTCAACTGCCTCAGTGATTTCTTCGACTGCCTCAGGAATCTCCTCGGCCGCCTTCTCGACGATTTCTTCGCTCACTGCCTTCACGGGTTCTTCCGTCGCTGCAGCAGGCTTGTCTTTCTTTCTTCCGAACATTGTGGAAATCAGGAAATCGTTATAACTGCCGGTCGGCTTCGTTTCCTCTTCCGTCTCTTTCTTAACCGGTTCCGGAGCAGGTGCCGTCTCTGCCGGCTTCACAGATTTCTCCGGCTCTGCGGCAGTCTTCTTGCCTCTTCCGGAGAACAGTGCTGCAAGAATGTCAGCGTTGGCATTGCCCGAAGTGCTCTTCGGCTCCTCTTCCGCAGGCGTCTCGGCAACCGGCTCTTCCGCAACAGCCTCAACTTCCTCGGCAACCGGCTCTTCCGCTACAGCCTCAACGGCCTCAGCAACCGGTTCTTCCGCAACGGCCTCAACTGCCTCCGCTGCAACTTCCTCGACAGCCTCTGCGATCTCAGGCTCAGCCACGATCGCCGCTTCCTCTGTCGGAATCTCGATACCGGGAACCGCCATCAGCTTGATGGGCTCCTCCGCGAACTCTTCTTCCGCCGGTGCCTCTGCAACCGGCTCTTCTGCCGCGGGCTCAATCGCCTCTGCCGCGACCTCCGCGGTCACTTCCTCAGCCTCTGCCGCAACCTCCCCGATCGCAGCCTCGGTCTCCGCAACAACCGCTTCCGCCTCCTCGGCGGGTGCCGTAATATCAATACCCGGAACTGCCATCAGTTTGATGGGTTCCTCTGCAAATTCTTCCGTGAACGCCTCAGCAACCGGCTCCTCTGCCGCCTCAGCCGTCTCCTCGATGGCTTCCGCAACAGCCTCGGCAACCGGCTCCTCAACTGCCGTAAACTCAGGTTCCGCAAAGATTGCTTCCGGCTCCGCAACAGGTGCCGGCGTCTCAATATTCGGAACCGCCATCAGCTTGATGGGTTCCTCCGCAAACTCTTCCTCTGCAACAGGCGCCTCAGCAAACGGCTCGTATCCGACCTGTGCTTCCGCAAATGCCTCCGCCTCGTCGGCAGGTGCTGCCGCTTCTGCTGCGAACGGTTCAGGCTCCGCTGCCGCGATGCCCGCCTGCTGATGCATGCTGAGCGCCTTGATGTTGTTCGTCAACTCCGCAGTGGTTTCCAGGAGCCGTCCGTACATCTCCGTCATGCGCATATAATTTTGCGCAAGAGCCGCGATGTTCTTCTCGTCCTCCTCAAGACGGTTCGCAACATATTCTTCCCAGTTGCTCTCCTCGTGAACAACCTTGCGCTCGGTTACGATCGTCTTGGTGTAGTAGTCCTTGTAAGTCAGTCTTGTACCGAAGACTAAGAACATCACCAGCCCGAGTCCTAACATCATCAGGCAGGACTTGTCGTCCTTCAGCATGTCGATCTTCACGATGTCAAATGTTGTGAGAACACCGACCACCATCGCAGCCACCGAGAGACACATTCCGATGACAGCGAAGACGCTCACCTTTCTGCGATACATGAGTTTCTGATCGCGATCGGTGATCACCTCCTCCTTCAGCACCTTCTGCAGGCGGCTTCCGGATACCGGTGTGACAGGCACCGTGAGGATCGGCTCATCCGTTGCAACCTTCTCGGCTGCCTCGCGAACACGGTTCTGTGTCCCCTTGCCCTTGGCGGCGAAAGCGGACGATCCGCTGTCAACCGCTTCCCCCGGTGTCTCCTCAAGTTCATCATATACGGTCTTGCGACCGGGCTTCTTGGAAAATGCCGTAGCTGCCGCTGCTGCTGCCGCTGCCTCGGTCACCGTCTTGGAAACCTTCTTCTCGGCTTCAACAGCCTTCCCGGCTGCGCTGACGGCTTTATCTGCTGCATCAGCAGCCTTATCAGCTGCATCCGCTGCGGTGTCTGTCGCGGCCTCCACTGCTGCTTCCGCAGTCTCCGTCACGGTGTCCGCTTCTGCTGCAATATCCGCAACATTTTCCGCTGTTTCTTCTATAATGTTATCGCCTGTCTCTTCCCACTCCGCTTTCGGCGCTTCCAGAGGCTTGGCCTCCTGCACCGGTTCCACGTAAGGAGCGTAGATGGCTTCATCTGCCTTGATCGCATCCGCCTGCGCGATCGGGTCCTCGGTACGGTTCAGAAGACCTCTCTCCGCAAGGAGCTGTGCCAGGGTCTTCTCCTCGGCCGGCGTATCATCCGCCACAGGTGCTTCATACTGTACAACTTCCACCCCGGGCTCTGCCGCAAATATATGGTCCTCCGCCGGTTTCTTCGCAGCGGTGCGATTCTTCGCCGCATCCGGTTTCGCTGTTTCCCGGCCTCTTCTCTCCCCGATCTCGCCGACGAGGTTCATCTCCTCCTCAAATGTCGGCCCGTTCGCAGTCATCTCGGCGATCCGGCGGTTTGCCTCATCCAGGGATTCCATCCCTTCGGTTTCTCCGCCGATTGTCTCCGCAACCGGTTCCGCCGCATCAGCGGAAACTGCTTCCGAAGCTTTCTTCGCATTTTCCTCAGTCGGACGAATGAGTGCCCAGTTTACGGTCTTGCCATCCGACTTCGGTTCCTTAGCATCCGACCCCTGTTTGCGTCCGCCGGACTTGGCAGAACGATCATCCGCTGCGGATTTCGCGTCCTTGCCGGCCGCGCTGACTTCCGCCTGGAACGAATTGTCCAGAGATCCGGAAAACAGAACGATCGTCAGGAAGTATCCCGCCACCTGAACCAGACTGCTCAGGTCAAGGCAGTTGTCCGCCGCAAAGCAGGAATCTTTAATGACGAACGGCGCCCGCTGCAGGAACGTCAGAACCGCTGTTCCGACCGCGGCAATAACCGCCAGAAGGATCAGCAGCTCCTTCGCAGGAATCTTCCCGGGCATCAGGTTGGTCACGGTCATAATAAACCACCACGACACAAGAATAATACCGATCAGGATGATCCACTGCTCCGTGGATATGGTGTTGTTCTGAATGCTCGGCATGTTTGTCAGAACCGCGCCGACAGCGTACAAAAGCGCGGGAATCGCCATGATTCCGACCGCCTTCTTGGCCGCGAACCACAGAAACAGTACCATCAGGACAATTCCGCCGAACATCAGGCACCAGCCGATCCAGGGCATGGTGTCAAGGGCGTTGCCGTCAATGTCGGCCTGCGGGTTCAGGATCCTCGGCACAAAGCGCATCTGCTCCATCGTCACACGAAGGAACACGGCAAAAGAGGCCGCAGTTGCAAGCGCTATGATCGACGCGAGCAACGGCATCCAGGAGCCGGGTGAAACGCGAAGTTTCTTCTTAATCATATCGAAACTACCTCCTCTTCCTGCGAACAGCCACGCCTTATTCCGGCCTGCCGCGCACCATTTTGCTGCGCTTTCCGGGATTTTCAGGCGAGGGGTTTCGGTTATAGTTCGGGATTATAGGTTATTATAACACGCACGCGCGTAAAATGCACCCACTATTTGGCAAAAAGCGCAGTTTTTCCCGTGAAAACAGCGATTTTTCGTCATTCCTGACAATAAATCATTCAAAAACCGTCAAAACAAGCTGAAAAACAAAGCACGGCACCGTTTCCTTCGCAGAAAGCCGGCGCCGTGCCATTCATTTTTGCTTTGTTCGACAACACTAGAATGCTGTCTCCCGTGTTTCCGCCGAAACCGGACCAAAATCTGGTTTTTCCCTGTTTCATGCAGAACTACTTATGTAGAAAATGTCTGTTTTCCATCAATCCTGATAGTCGAAGCCCATCTGGATCGCCTTCGCGTTGAGATCCTTGAGATCCTGATGACGGGCGCTGACGATCTTCTCGATGATCTTGCCGATATTTTCCGTGGAGATGATACCGGTCTCCTTGATCATCTTGCCGACGAGGATCATGTTCGCGAGCGTGGGCATTCCGTTGTCCGCAGCGAGCTTGGTCGCCGGAACACCGTACGCCGTAACGTCGGTTCTCTCGATGGGACGCGTGATCAGCGTCGAATCATAGAAGATCTTGCCGCCGGGCACTACTGCCGGCTCATATTTGTCGAGGGACGGAAGGTTCATGACCACGAGGATGTCGGGGTTCGTAACAATCGGGGATCCGATGATCTCATCGCTGAACACGACGCTGCAGCTCGCGGTACCGCCACGCATCTCAGGACCGTAGGAAGGAAGCCAGCTGACCTGCTTATCGGAGATCAGTCCGTCGTAAGCGCAGAATTTGCCGGAGAACAGAATACCCTGTCCGCCGAAGCCTGCAAAAAGCATACCGGTCTGTGCCATATTACTTGCCCTCCTTGTCTGCGTATTTATCCTTGTACACGCCAAGCGGGTAGTAAGGAAGCATGTTCTCTTCAAGCCACTCCATCGCCTTCTCAGGCGTCTTGCCCCAGTTCGTCGGGCAGGTGGAGACAACCTCGATCAGCGAGAAGCCCTTGCCCTCGACCTGATTCTGGAATGCCTTCTTGATGGCCTTCTTCGCAGCCTTGACGTTCTTCACGTTGTTCACCGCAACACGCTCCAGGTAGGACGGTCCCTCAAGCTGCGAGAGCATCTCACAGATGCGGACCGGATAACCTACGGTGTTGACGTCACGGCCGTAAGGAGATGTCTGCGTCACCTGTCCCGGGAGGGAGGTAGGTGCCATCTGGCCGCCGGTCATGCCGTAGATCGCGTTGTTGATGAAAATGATCGTGATGTTCTCGTTGCGCGCTGCCGAATGAACGGTTTCAGCGGTACCGATGGAAGCAAGGTCGCCGTCACCCTGGTACGTGAAGACGATCTTCGAAGGATCGCTTCTCTTCACGCCGGTCGCAACCGCCGGAGCACGTCCGTGAGCGGCCTGAACCATATCACACTCAAAATAGTTGTAGGTAAATACGGAGCAGCCTACGCTGGCCACGCCGATGGTCTTGCCTTCAATGCCGAGTTCGTCGATGGCTTCCGCCACGAGACGATGCACGATACCGTGCGTGCAGCCGGGGCAATAATGAAGCGGTACGTCGCACAGCGACTTCGGTTTCTGGAATACGATCTCACCCATTACTGCTCACCTCCTAACTTATTGGCCGCAAGGATCTGCTCGAGCACCTGCTCGGGAGTCGGGATACAGCCGCCTACGCGGTTTGCCATGAGGATCGGTCTCTTGCAACGCGTTGCAAGCTCTACGTCCTCGACCATCTGACCCATGTTAAGCTCAACCGTAACGAAGGACTTCACCTTGTCCGCAGCAGCGAGCAGCGGCTTCTTCGGGAACGGCCAGAGCGTGATCGGACGGATCATACCGACCTTGACGCCCTGCGCGCGAGCCGCCTTGATGGCGTTACGCGAAACGCGGGATGCGATACCGAATGCGACAACGCACACATCGGCGTCGTCCATCATGTACTCTTCCCACATGGGCTCATTTTCCTCAATCGTAGCGTATCTCTTATAACGCTCGATGTTCCACTGCTCCAGCTCTTCCGGAAGCAGCGAAAGCGAGTTGATGATGTTGTGCTTTCTCTCGCAGTTCGTGCCGGTCAGCGCCCACGACTTGTCGTGATCCTCAACCGTGATGCCCTCGATGGAGACGGGCTCCATCATCTGCCCAAGAGTACCGTCGGCAAGGAGCATCGCCGGAACGCGATATTTCTCGGCTACGTTAAATGCGTGCGCCGTGAGGCTTACCATCTCCTGCACGCTCGCGGGAGCCACTACGAAGAGGTGATAGTCACCGTGTCCGCCGCCGCGCGTCGCCTGGAAATAGTCGGACTGGGACGGCTGGATACCGCCGAGGCCCGGGCCGCCGCGCTCCACGTTAACGATGAGTGCCGGAAGGTCGCAGCCTGCCATGTAGCTGATGCCCTCTTCCTTCAGAGAGATTCCGGGGCTGCTGGAGCTCGTCATAACTCTCTTGCCGGTGGAAGCAACGCCGATGCACATGTTGATGGCAGCGATCTCGCTCTCCGCCTGAAGGAATGTTCCGCCGATTTTGGGCATGCGCTTTGCCATGTATGCCGCCACCTCGGTCTGGGGTGTGATCGGATAGCCGAAGTAGAATCTGCAGCCTGCCATAATGGCGGCTTCCGCGATCGCTTCGTTACCCTTCATCAAAACCTTGTCTGCCATGTCCTTAACCCCTTTCTACCGTGATTACGCAATCCGGGCACATCGTCGCGCAAAATGCGCACGCGATGCATTGGGACTGGTCGACCATCTCTGCCGGATGATGACCCTTCGCGTTGATGACCGTCTCGGACATCCGAAGAATCTTCTTCGGGCAGGCGGCAACGCAGAGTCCGCAGCCCTTGCAGAGATCCGTGTTGAATGTTACCTTGTTCATACAAAAACCTCCCTGTGCTTAGTCGTTCCAAAGCCGTTTGTCCTGCAGATGCAGCGGTACCACATCCGGCAGAACCTCCGCTACCTCCCCGGCGATCTCCGCTTTCACGGTCGTCATCCGGATCGGCAGACCTGTCGCCGCGGCGATATCCTTCGCGTACTTATCGGAAGCGATCACATCCTCGGGCGTTGTCTCACGTCCCAGGTTTGAGTTGTTCACGATGCCCGTGAAAGGAAGCCCGCCTGCGGCCTCTATCTCACGCATGACCTCCAGGGTACTCGCGGTATCCGGAGTCAGCGGACGATACTTGTTGATGACGAGGAGCATGTCGTAATCATTCTCCTCCAAAATGAACGGGGTGTATCTCCCGAGAGCCAAAGCTCCGCGGTCGTCCCCGCCGATGTCCACGATCGCATGGCGCGATTTGACATCCACGATGGAATACAGTTCCTGCGGCAGCGCGGGCACATCCACGTTCGAGTTCGCGTACTCCGAGCTGATCAGCGGGATCCCCGCAGCCTTGAGTTCTTCCTCGCTGTCCTTCGTGCGGTAGTACGGATTGACAATGTCGAGGTCGGCGATCACAACATCCTCGCCGCTCTTCTTGAGCATCATCGCGAGATTCACGGCGATGTTCGTCTTGCCGCTGCCGTAGTGCCCGGCCATAAGCGTTAAGCGTTTAAACTTCATCATGCCACCTTAACCTACTAAATATACTCTTTCCCTACGGAAAATGCAAGTGACAAAAGAACCGTTCACCGACGTTCCATCAGAGCTTATTACGTTGAATCTTACCACTAATGGTCTTCGGCAGCTCATCCATGAAGACGACGATACGAGGATACTTGTAAGGCGCGGTGTGCGTCTTGACGTAGTCCTGGATCTCCTTCTTGAGCTCTTCGGTGCCGACCGTGCCCTTCGTGAGCACGATGCTGGCCTTGACGACCTGTCCGCGGACAGGATCCGGAGCAGCGCTTACGCCGCACTCGAGGACATACGGAAGCTCCATGATGACGCTCTCGATCTCGAACGGTCCGATGCGGTAGCCGGAGGATTTGATGACGTCGTCCTTGCGGCCGACATACCAGTAGAAACCGTCCTCATCCTTCCACGCAACGTCACCGGTGTGGTAGATACCGTCGTGCCATGCTTCCTTCGTGAGATCCTCACCGCGGTAGTAACCGAGGTAGAGACCGCACGGAACGTTGGGCTCGGTGTAGATGCAGATCTCGCCGTTCTCACCGATCGGCACGGGCTTGTCGTCATCGCCGAGGATGTCGACATGGTACTGCGGTGTGGGCTTGCCCATGGAACCGAGCTTGTGCTCCTCGCCGTAAAGGTTACCGATGACGAGCGTCGTCTCGGTCTGCCCGAAACCTTCCATGACGCGAAGGCCGGTATTTTCCTTGAATACTTTGTAAACTTCGGGGTTAAGCGCCTCGCCTGCGGTCGTCGCATGAACGATTGAGGAGAGGTCGTATTTGCTGATGTCCTCCTTGATCAGCATGCGGTACATGGTGGGCGGTGCGCAAAATGTCGTGATATGGTACTGCGCAAACATCGGAAGAATGTCCTCCGCATGGAAGCGGTCGAAGTCGTACACGAAGATCGGCGCCTCGCACAGCCACTGGCCGTAGAGTTTGCCCCACAGAGCCTTGCCCCAGCCGGTGTCGGAGATGGTCAGGTGCAGACCGTCGGGGTCAACCTGATGCCAGTATTTGGCGGTTACATAATGGCCGAGCGCGTAGAGGTAGCTGTGGCTTGCGATCTTCGGGTAGCCGGTCGTGCCGGACGTGAAGAACATGACCATGGGATCCTGACCCTGTGCGCTGTCCTCCGTGCGATCGAAGTGCGAGCTGTAGAGCGTGTATTCGTCGTCAAATGTTCTCCATCCCTCGCGGGTGCCGTTGACTGCGATCTTGATCTCGACCGTCGGGCTCGTTGTTGCAGCGATGTCCGCCTGCTCCGCGGTGCTGCCTGTCATGGTGCAAAGGATTGCCTTCACTCCTGCGGACTGGAAACGATACTCAAAGTCATGCGCGAGAAGCTGGTTCGTCGCGGGGATCGCGATCGCGCCGAGCTTGTGCAGCGCAAGCATCGAGATCCAGAACTGGTAGTGGCGGCGAAGAACGAGCATGACACGGTCGCCCTTCTTGATGCCTAAGGACTTGAAATAGTTTGCGCACTGGTTGCTCTTGCGGCGCAGGTCCTCAAACGTGAAGCGGCGCTCCACCTTGTTGACATCGAGGTGGATCATCGCAAGTTTCTCGGGGTTCTTGCGCGCGATGCCGTCAACGATATCAAACGCAAAGTTGAATTTGTCGGTGTCCACGAAATCGATGTTCTTGAGGCGGCCCTTCTCATCCTCGTCGCAGCGGACGAATTTGTCGCTGACGAAGCTGCGCTTTGCGGTGTGGCCGGTCACAAGCGTGTCGGTCACATCCTTCTCTGCGGTGTCCGTATCCGGAAGAACCACGGCGAGGAACGTCACATCCTGCTCGTTGATGGCGATCATACCGTGAGGCGTGGAGCTCTTGTAGAAAATGCTGTCACCCTCGCGAAGGATCTCGACATGGTCACCGACCTGCACCTTCATGCAGCCCTTGAGCACGAGGTCGAACTCCTGGCCGGAGTGCGTCGTCGTGTGGATCGGCTTCTTCTGCTGCTCAGCCGAGTACTCGTAGCGAACCCAGTAGGGCTCGGCAAGTTTGTTCTTGAACATCGGCGCGAGGTTCTTGATCAGGATGCCCTGCTCCTCCGCCGTAACCTGGCCCTTGCCGTTTCTCGTCACCGTGTAGGACGAAAGCTTGGCCGTGTGGCCCTCGGTGATTGCCGAAAGTTCTACATGAAATGCCTGCGTACACTTGTGAATAAAGGTGAAGGGAAGGTCTTCCTTGCCTTCCTCATACGAGAGGTACTGTGCCTCACTAACTTCCGTCAGAACCGCTGCCTCAGCAACGCTCATACCGGCGATCTCGCGCAGCTCGCGGATACGCGCTGCAACTTCCTTCAACTTGCTGTCGACTGTCTCGTTCATTGGGATTGTCCTCCTGTCATTAGTGAATGATGCAACACGGATTGCTTCGTTGCTACGCAACTCCCGCAATCCTGTGAACACTCGCAATCCGCTCAATTTGCCTGCGGCAAATTGAGCGGATTGCGAGTGTTCTTGCGCTCGGCGATGTGTGCAGGCGAATCGTGCAAGCACGTTCGCCTGCGCATATCGCCTCACTGTTGCATCAGAAAAGCTCGCCTCAAAGTTGCCTTTGAGACGAGCCATTATAACCCGCGGTACCACTCAAATTGCGCTTTCGCGCCACTCAGGGACTCCATCAAGTCCGTTGCTCTCACGCGGCGTCACGGAATTCCTTACTGGCTGCGGCGCTCTAGCACCGAGGTTTCAGGTCTTCAGCTCGGAAGGGATGTGTCACTTGATGTTCTGCTGCCGGTTCACACCAACCACCGGCTCTCTGAAAGCTTCGACATCGGACGGTCTTCGTCATCGCTTTTACGCTTTATTCTGTTGAATTGTCCGCATTGTAACGCTTTTCGAACGCATTGTCAACAACTTTTTTTGCAAAGCTGCTTTTTCTCATTTTCGGAGCATTTTCCGCGGTGCTTATCGAAGTCCCTGACTGTTGTTCATCAGCGTCTCACTGTACAGAAACAGGACATCCCGATCCGCAAACTTTAAAAACCGCCCGAGCGCATCCGGATGGATATAGCGGATGTCCGCCAGATAAACGCTCCGGTAGGCCGACGCCAGCAGCGGCGCGATCGCCGCCCCGAAGGAATCTCGGAAAATGATCAGTTCCCCCTCGGGCGCATTCGGATTATCGATCCGCAGCAGGCTCTTGCTCCCGCCCACAAACAGCGTATACAGGTCGCGCGCATCACACCCTTCGGGGTCGTACATCGGGATCACCGACATCGTCTCATAGTCAAAAAGCCTGCAATCATCCAGATACCCGCCGGTCAGATAATACAGCGTCTCCGGCTCCGGGTTCATCGCCGATTGTCCGGCATACACGCCGAGAAAATGTTCCACGGGCACCTTGTCGAATTCCGTCGCCCGCAGGACGGACGTATCTCTTCCCATCGTCTGCAGCAGGATCTCCGCCGTATTGATCAACCGCTCCTGTCGCCAGTGGCTGTCGGAGCGGTAATAGTCCGTCAGCTCAAGGCTCTCCCGGATCGGCACCGCCGTCGCAAACGGAAGGATCCCGCCGTACAGCTCCTCCATCCGCGCGCCGTCCGCCACGGGATAGCCCGCATCCCGCAGAAAGCTGCTCTTGTCCGGGACAAGCGCCCGGTACACACTGCACTTCGACCGCTCCAGATACTTCTTTCGCACGCGCTCAAACCGCTCCCCGGCATACGCGAACGACGCCTCATTTGCCTGCTTCTGCAGACGGATGATGCTTCCCTCATGCCTGACAAAGCCGTTGTACTCATGCTCCCGGAGAATGTCGATCTGAAATGCGGCGCGTGCCTGCCGAAACAGCTCTCTCTTCGGAAAATGGTCCGCCGTCCAGAGGTCGAGCCGCTCAAAATACCTCCCGCTCAGGACATTTTCCGAAGTGAGTTCCGGGACCTCCGCGAGGAGCCGGCGCTCCGTCTCGGACCGGGTTTCCTTCGGCGATGCGAACAATGTGATACTTCCGGCCAGCAGCGCTCCGAAGAACGCGACCGCGGGAAGCAATCGTATTTTCTTCATGATGCCCTCCTAAAACCGGAAATACAAAAACGGTGAGAAACTTCCGTCGACCAGATAGGCGGTCGCGAGCAACAGGATTCCGAGGATCCACAAAGTCTCCAGGATCGGGAGCCACACATCGGCCCCCCGTTTCTTCATCAACGCCGTCATTGCCCGCTTCGGCAACGGCGTCGCGCCGAGAAGCGCCGCCGCAAGAAGAACCGCACTGCCGCTCAGCAGATACGCGGTGTCACGGCTCCACAGGGAAACCGTTCCGAACATCCGCCCGAGCTGCGTGACCGCGCCGTGAAATTCGGTAAACCGGAACCAGACGAAAACCGTGACAGTTACCGCGAGGACCGCAGCGGTCCGCACAACCCACAAAGCGGCACGTCTGCGCGTCACCGCACGCGCCTCCGCGCCCGCCGAAACCGACGCATCGCCGGAAGCCGCCGCATTACCGGAGGCCGATTTTCCAACCGAAGCCGGCGCATTACCGGAGGCCGCTGCATTCCTTGAAAGAAGCACCTCAAGGATCAACAGCACGCCGAAACATGCGCCCCAGATCACAAAATTCCAGGAGGCACCGTGCCACAGGCCGGTGAGTCCCCAGACGATCAGCAGATTGAGCAGGTGCCGCGCCCGTCCTTTGCGGTTGCCGCCGAGCGGGATGTAGAGATAGTCGCGGAACCATGTGCCGAGGGAAATATGCCACCTCCGCCAGAATTCGCGGAAGCTGTCGCTGATCAGCGGATAGCGGAAGTTCTCGGGAATGTCAAAGCCGAAGCAGCCGGCCAGACCGATCGCCATATCGCTGTACCCTGAAAAATCATAGTAAACATACAAAAGAAACGCCAGTCCCTCCGTCCAAGCCAGCACCGCGGACGGCGCCGTCGACGCCGCTGCCGCCTCGCACAGGGCAAACAGCCGGTCGGCGATCAGGAGTTTCTTTCCGAGGCCCGTGCAAAAGCGCACGATCCCGCGCTCCAGGCGCTCGACGCTGATCCGTCGCTCGGCGGCAAGACTCTCGCGGATCGCGTCATAGCGTACGATCGGTCCCGCGATCAACTGCGGGAAGAACGAGATATACAGCGCAAGCCGCACCGGATTTTTCTCCGCCGGATAACGCCCGCGGTACACGTCGATCCCGTAGCTGACGCCCTGAAAAATGTAAAAGCTGATCCCGATCGGGAGCGGCAGCCGGAGCAGCCCGAGCACCTCCCGCCCGGCGATCGCGTTGACGGTCTCCGGCAGAAGGTCCGCATATTTGAACAGCGTAAGAAGTCCGAAGCTCAGCACGAGGAAAATGACAAGCACTGCTTTCCTTCCGCGCCCACTCTTCTCTCCGCTGCGAGGCTCCGCCAGTCTGCCCGCGGCGTACGCAAGCACGATCTCACCAAGCATGAGCAGCAGATACAGCTGTTCCCCGCAGAAATAGAAAGTCATGCTCGCAAGCAACAGCACCGCGTTTCTCGCCTTCGCCGGGACGATGCAGTATACGAGCATGACCGCCGGGAGGAACAGATATAAAAATGTCAGGCTTGAAAAAACCATGCTTCCTCCCGTGAAAGATCAACTATCATTTTCCGAACACATGATGAACAGGACCGCGTTACCGTCCGTCTCCGTGATGATCGTGTCGGCGGTCATGCAGACATTCCAGTTCAAGTTGGCTTTGTCGCGGAGCATCCCGGCGAAACCGTCCGCCGCCTTCGCGTCGCTCACACGGAAAATGTAGCAGATAAACAGGTTCGGAGAGATCATCGGCAGGATCGCAGCGCCGTCGGTGAACCCGGTGATCGACACCGCATTTTCCATATCGCCGAATCCGGTGAGCGTCCCTTCGCTCACGGCAGCGGTATGCACCTCGTTAAACTTCTGATGTCCGACAAGGTACTCCGCGATCGAAATGCACGAAGCGTTCGCGTCATCAGCCAGATACTCGTGGAAGATGCCCACCAGATCGCGGGCCTTCCCCGCCACGGTTCCGGTGACCGGCTTCATCTTTGTGTTGTACATTGCAAAATAAACTTTTCCGTCGATCACCAGGCACGTCTGACCGTCGAGTTTGCCTTTCTCCTCATCGTCCATCCACAACGGATTGGCGTTGGCCTTCAGTGCGTCGGCGATGCCCTGCGCGTCCTCCGGCTTCTGCGGGGCAAACACATAGACGAGCGCACCGGTCCCCCCGGCGAGATCGCAGACGCAGGCGTCCTTCCCTTTTCCGAGGAACGCTCGATCGTCCGTCATCCCCGGATAGTGATTGCCCCAATCATGGTGGAGCTGCTCAGCCACAAACAGCGCAAAATACGGGCTTTTCAGGATTTCCGCGGTGATTGCATCGGGATCCGCATCCGGATTGGCCTTGGCGATCCCAGAGAGGAACGCCTCCATATCGATCGGCTCGCCGCCAGCAACGTCACCGTTCTGCCCGCTGTCCGCCGCCTCTCCTGTCGGCTTCGGCGTCGGCGTATTCTTCCCGTCTCCGCTTTCATTGTCCGACTTCCCGCAGCCGGCAAAAAGCGCCGCCGGCAACATGATCAACAACAGTAAAATGATGATCCTTCTCATCCGTTTTTCTCCTTTCGTTTCACACAAGCTCTGTCGTGCATTCACTCGCGCCGCTGCCCTTTCACGGGCGTTCTCTCAGGATCCCTCCGAGGTCTCAACGTACATGCGGATCAGCTCCTCCGAACAGTCGACGACATCGTCCCCGAGAGCCATCTTTTTGTAAAGTTCCTCACGCGGAAGCAGGACTCGTTTGCCGCTGCCAAGCTGCACGGTCCCCCACACCAGCGGACCGTAATCTCCCGAGATCACGCGGCTCTGCCCGTCGATTGGGATCGTATGTGCCGCCACCCGGTACCGCGCGCCGTCACCGGATTTCGTGACCGTCACGATATACTGCGCGCCGACCTCCGTCACCGGAACATCCTCCTGCGGATGATGCAGCGAATACCCGGTCTCTGCGGCAAACCAGACCGAACTGTCCTGCGTCACGATACTGGCATTTTCCACGAGATCAAACCCCGATGTACTGTGAAAAATACGATCGATCCGGATCGTGATCGGGACATGCGTTCCCTGTCCGGCATTGACCTGCGAAAAATCGATATTCTGCACCGTGACAAGGCACAGCGCCTGTGCTTCGCCGTCCCATTCCGCTGTTTGGTACGGTCTGAGGATCCACGGCACGGTCATCGAGACCCGATCCATGGACATATCCTGCACACTGTCAAACGTAAACCCCGACATCAGCATCGAATCTTTTTTCTCATCCGGGCGCATTATCTCCGGAGCCGTCTTGCCTTCCGCGTCATCAATGACGACCGTGGTAAACTGTTCCTCAATCGCGGTATCGACGTTTTTCACCGTGGCATTGTCGGGCTCCGGCGGCCTCTTCAGGGTCCGCCCGACCGCGAAGAGCAACAGTCCGCACACGGCGATCGCCGCTGCCGCAATTGCGGCTCTTTTGCACAATGCTGACATCATCAGGATCTGCGACTTCGCTTCTGCCGACTCAGCGGACTTCTCCGCCTGAGGCACCGCATCGGCCGGCCCGGAGAGCAACTCCTCCCGCGCCTTCTCGTACGCCGCAAAGATCTCCTGCTTCTTCTGCCCGGAGACTCCGCGTTCTGCCGATTTAGCCGTCTCCAGGATCTTATTTGTTCCGTATCGTTTCTTCCCGTTCATGCTCATACGCCGGATCTCCTTTCCGTCAAAAACTGCTCCTGAGCTTTCGGATCGCGCTGCGGTAGCGGCGAAAGACCGACGCCGCGGAGAGTCCGGTCATCTTCGCGATCTCGCGGAATCCGAGTTCCGCATCGACGTGCAATGTGAAGATCTCCCGCTCCTCATCGTCCAGCTCCTCCATCAACTCCTCAAACTGCTCCGCCACGCTGTCCGATCCGCCGTCTTCCGCCTCATCGTTTCGCAGGAGCGGGAGCAGTTCCTCCGGGTCGGTCGAAGTCTCGAAGTTGCGGCGCCGCAACCGACTGATCGCCGTATTTCGTACCGTTTGGAAAATGTACGCTCTGGCGTTCGCAACCGCCGTCGGCTCATTTTTGAGTAACTTTAAAAAAGCGTCCTGAACCGCGTCCTCCGCATCTGCCCGATTGCGCAAGATACGGAACGCCACCATGTACATGGGAACGTTCATCTCATTGAACAAACGCGTAAACGAGTCCGGATTTCCGACGATATCGCTGAGTAATCGGTTGACGGTATTGTTGTCGATCGGCCGCATATCAACCTCCACACTGACTATGACGCACGAGATCGGCGTTTGTTTCATTTATTTTCCGATTTATACAAAATATTTATGCAAATTTTTTGTAAGAAATCACTCAAACAAATCCACCACGTCACAGCCGAGGACCAGCGAAAGGCTCACCAGTGTCTGCGCTTCCGCCCTGCGGATATCCTGTTGCTTCTGTTCATAAAGCTGAACCATGCGCAGCGATGTTCCGGAACGCTCCGCCAGTTCCCGCTGCGTCATCCCGCTGTTCTTCCGCATTTGCTGAAGTCGGCTGGGCTCCTCGCGACGACTCTCTTCAATCATCCGGTCCGCAACAGAGACAAACTTCGTGACATCCGCCTCGTGAAGCGTCGGATAAAGACTTCTCACTTTGGAAAATGACACTCCTCTCTTTCGCATGTACGAAAAGCCATGCCCGGAAAACCATTGATAATACGCGAGAATCCACCCCGACCAGTATTCCGGGCTTCTCTCATACGCAACGGAAGGCATTGTCTCGGGCCGTTCACCTTCCGTCGCACGGAGAACTTCCATCGCAAGCTCAGGCCCCGAGAGCCCCGCCACGTACTTTGGATTGCCCGCGCCGAATTTCTCCGCGACCCCGGACACCAGAAACTGCGAATAAAACTCTTCCGCGTCACAGCCGAGATCGCAGAGCGCGTAATCAAACATATCGCCGAGGTTGTTCATAGCGTCATTCAGATAGGTTTCTTCGTAAGCGTGCATCATGGTTGTCCCACTCCTCTCGCAAAATGTCCACCAGATAAATTTCATCCGCCGCACTTCTGTTCCCGCGTTCCTCTCGATAAGCGTCACGGGCTTTCGCATCGCGGCTGTGTTTCTTCGGATAATTAATCTCCTTCTCCGCCACGATCTCCTCGCGGAACGATATTCTTTCAAATGCTTTCCGGCTCCTCAGAACGACCTGCTCACCGAGTTTTCCGAGCATCATTGCCTTCTCTAACTGCCGCAGCGACAGAGTATTATTCAGGAACGCATTGGCGAACGAAAAATATGAGTCATCCGCACGGTAACCGATCATCACATCAAAAGAACGATACTTCGGAAGGAACCTGCGTAAAAGGAACTCGCGACCTTCTTCGGCAATTCCCGCCGATATCCGGAACACACGATTTTCCAAAAGAACCGCAAGCCAGTTCAGAATATTGTACTCTCCATTCTGAAGATTAAGTACCGACAGTCCATCCGCATCAAAATCATAAGCATTGGCATAACCACTGTTTGTCTCAGTACACGCCCACTCCTTCGCAAGTTCCGGGCTTTCCGTACAATAAAAACCGAGCCCGTAATCATTATGCGGGTTACCCTGCCCGTAAACCGGCACACGAATGATATTCTGCGATCCGTGATAAAGAATCCATTTCCTCTCCATGCCATTTTCTCCTTCTCTTTGTTATTAAGATTATATCGTTATAACGATACTTCTGTCAAGAACCAATCCGATTTTCGATATCGTTACAGCGATACTTTATCTTTTTGCAAACCTTACCGAAGTCTAACTCCCCCTTGACATTCCCCTCAGCTTCCCCGAAAATAGTCTTGTCATTTTTCGAAAAATGTGAGTGATTTCCGCAACTGCGCAAGTGTAGTGTTGTGAATGACCACTTCGGAAGGGAGAACGCCGATGGAAGATCAGACTTTACTCAATCTGCTGCAGACCGATGCCGAGAACGGCATGCGGCAAGTCATTCGCATCTACGGCCCCGCCGTGCACAAAATCTGCGTCTCGATCCTCGCAGGGCGCCCTCGCGAGGAGTTGGAGGAAGCGGAAGCTGATGTCTTTGTGAGAATATGGAAATATCGGGAGAGAATACGGCTGAGCGAGACTTACCCTCTGAGAAGCTATCTCTTCGCAATCGCACGAAACGTCTCAAAAGACAGACTGCACCGCACGCGACCGGACATGCTCTCCTTAGACGCTGCGCTTGAGGACGGCATCGAGCCGGAAGCTCCGGACAACACGGAGGCGACGGCAACCGAGAGCTGGCTGAAGGACGCTGTCGCGGCAGCGGTAGCAAAGCTTGACGAACCGGCGCGCAGCATTTTCCGTGAACGCTACTACGGGAGATGCAGCGTGAAGGAAATCGCGGCGCACCTGGGGCTCCCCGAAAAAAAAGTGGAAAACATTCTTCACCGCGACCGCGCAAAGCTGTACGCATTTCTCGCGGAGAAAGGAGTAACCTCATATGAAGAATTCGAAAAATGACAACCTTACGTTCATAGACAATATCGAAGCCGTATTGGACAATCCGCCGACCGCGGAGGAGGCTGACCTTATTCTGGCCGACGCCGAGGCTGAGATTGCAACCGTTTTCGCAGAGCCTGATGCGCCGGATTACAACGAATTTGATGCGACGACCGTGACGGAACTGGCGCTTGGAAGGATGAGAACTGCTGAAGCGGGTGCATCTGCCGATATGACTACGACCGCTGATGCGGACAAGGCTGAATCGGTTGTGACTGCTGAGAAAGATGTTGCTGAGATGGCTGCTTCCGCCGAGACAGACAAGGCTGCTTCCGGATCGAACGCCGGCAAAACCGTCGTGACCCTCAGGCCCGCTGCCCGCAGACGCCGGAAACTTTTCCGCGTCGCTCTTATCGCAGCCTGCATCGCCGTGCTTCTGTTCGGCACATTTGTCGCCGCTGCGAATGTCATCTACGATGTCCGTTTCACGCAGTTGATCGGCGTTGAAGGAACCATGACCAAGTTGGAAAACGGATATTTTCAGATTGGACTTTCCAAGACGATCGACGACCTGACCGTGACCGTGGTGGATGCCATCGGCGACGCCCGCATCCAGTGGGTTGAGATTCAGACAAACCGCAAGCTCGCGGACGGCACACCCGACGGCTGGCTGGAGAAAGCTTTCACGGACGACGGACTCTACATCAATACTCCGGCTTTGCCTGATGAGTATGCCTCCACCGGCTATCGAGTCGACTACTACAAGGGGTCCCGTCTCGCAACGATTTTTTCCGACATTGACTGTACAGAATACTATCAGAAAAATTACTCGCATGCATTTACGCTCAATACAGGAGGAAGCCTTATCCCCTTCTGTCGCGACGGCTATCTCTGGTACCTGATGCAGGCCAGCTGCAATAAGGATATCAACCACAGTTTTACGCATCTGGCGATCAACTTTAACACCTCCGTTCAGGATGATGTGATGTTTGAATTTAACTGGTGCAACAATTATAAATCCGATAAGGAAACGTTCCGCGTGAACAAGTCTGTCGGAAAAGCGAAGATCAAAAAGGTTGTTCTGTGCGGTGCAAGCATGTTTTTGTATATTGACGGAGGGTACGATGATATCTGTCTGAATTACATTACACTGAAGGACGGCACGATCCTGTACACCGATCAAGGGGAAGCAGAAATCGCTCAGGACAAAACCGGCGTATACAGTTTCATGGATGACGGCAGACAGTCCTGCGGCGGCAGCGCCAACGATGAAGGCATCTTCACCTCCTCCGATGTGGAGTACTCTCTTCTTCCGGGCGTCACGTTCCGGACACCGCAGTCCTGCACCTCGCTCATTCCCATGGACGATATTGTCTCGATCACGATCAACGGTGTGGAGATCAGCTTGAAGTAATACCGCAGACACTGCGCAAGACAATAAAACCGCATAAAACAGTAATAACCCGAGTGAGCATCAACAGCGCACTCGGGTTATTGCCATTTCATGTAGTCCTTTTCAGAAAAGCAGGGGAAGTTGAGTCCGAAGACGACTCTTTCGCGTCACCCTATATGGATTAAGCATAAATCAGATTGTGTTTAACGCCTCATTTACTCGAATTGCGAGCTTCTGCTGTTTCAGTTATTCGTAACTCTGATAAATTACTGATCAAGCCTCTTATCGAAATCAGGCGAGAAAGAGGTAAAGAAATCACCTTCCTTGTCGGTCTTACCCTTTGCGAAGAGTCCGGTACCAGCCCAAGTGATGTTGCCGTCTTTGCCAACAGTACCAACTACAGCAGAGCTGTTTGCGTTAGCCTTGAAAGCCTTCGAAGTAAGGGTAAAATTCGATGTGTAAGCCGTCGCTTTCCAAGCTTCCTCAACTCTGGAATCAGTCTGCGCAAGGTTTGCAACTGCAAGAGTGATAGCGCCGCTGGTGCTAGTAGTGATCATAAACGTTGTGCCGTTCTGGATGTACCTGTCGTACTGAACCTCAGAAGCAACCTTCTCCGCTGCGCTCATGAGCTCGATAACGGTCTCAACGTCCGCGGATTTGTGGGACTTCTCAGAAGACTCAGAAGAAAGCGTCGGAGTTATTGATGCTCCGGCTGTTTTTTCATCTACCGGCTCTTTATCCTTAAACAGCACAAAGCCAATGAAAACTCCGACTGCTACAAGCAGGATTACGCCTATTGCAAGAAATAGTTTTTTATTCATTTTCTGTTTTCTCCTCTCCGTTTCTTTTTCTGCATTATACCATATCAATCCGCCGCGGGTTCTGTCATATCATCAATACCTGTACATCCGGGATAACGCGGGGCAGGTTTCTTCCGATCTCAGGTCCAGTACCTCGGAATTCGTCAACGCCCATATGGAAACCCGATACGAAACATAGGATCTCTCAAGGCGGAAGATCAGTTCGCCTTTATCCGTGAAGCTTTCCTCCAGGACAACGTTGCCGTTCTTATCTCTGTCTACACGATGAACCAGCGCTTTCTTCGTGTTGTAAGATTCCTTCTTGACGCTTCCGTCCTTATCATATGTATAAACAACTCTTGAAGTTCCTCTTTCAGTCCCTTTGGATGAATATTGTGTGGTAGTTACCTCCATCAGCAGGCCGTTTTCGTAGCGGTATTCGATCACGGAATCCACATAGCTCTGATCCCCCTGCCAGTTAACCATCCACGTATACCTTGTTTGTTTGATGATGTTTCCATCCTCGTCATACTCCCGGAGAGGAATGCCGCCCGGACCGAATTCCTGGGTAAGTTTGTGGCCGTTCTTGTATTCCCACTCACCCATAATGTCTCCGACGCCGAGGTTTTCCGATATCTGCCTCGTCGCGTACTCCACTTCTTTCTGAAGATTTCCCTTATTGTCATACGTATATTCCGATTCAGTGTTTTTCCCTATCCTGGTTCGTGTCAACTGACCGTTCTCATTATATTCGAAAAAATGATACTGATCAGCGATGTATGGTCCTTCCTTCACAAGCCGGTTATTCTCGTCATATTCATAATGCCTTTCGGACCACATAAATTCCGTTTTTTCTTCTTCCGTTGCATAGAGTTTTGATTCGATGCGGTTTCCACGGTCATCGTAGAGAAACTCGTGCCTTTGAGCATACGTCTGGCGGCCGTCCTCATACGTTTTGGACAGAACCTGCTGCCATCGGCCCTCGGAATCGCATTTGTACTCCGTCTCGATACGCCGCGTTTCTTTGCCCGACTCGTCACAAGTGATCTCTTTAATCGGATTTCCCGCCTTGTCATAGGTGTATACCGTGGTTCCGCTCGTATTCAGAACCCGGCTACTGAAATCCGTGATTGTCTTGGAATCGGTGCGCTCCGGGTGAAGCTCGATCTTCTCCTCCTTCACACGCCATACCGTAATCTTCGAGGGATCATCCTTGGCCTCATCATCGGCAGGTTTCTTCTTTCCGTTAAGCACGAACACAAGGAAAATGATGTACCCGACCGCCACGGCCGCGACCGCTGCGACAATGATCCACGGCAGCATTTTCCTCTTATTGTTCGTTCCTTCCGCAAATATCGTGTTGTTCTCCGTCTCCATGTGTCCTTCCCCCTGCTTCGATAGATTCTATTCAGTTCTACAGTTGTAGAACCTTCTCGGGATTACGCGTCAGGATCATCTCCTTCTCCTCCTCGGAGATGTCCAGCGCGCGGAATCGTGCAAGCTCATCCTTCGGGCTCCACATCGGATAGTCCGATCCGAACAGGAAGCGCTCCGCCCCGTATTCGCGGATCAGCTCCGCCGAACGCTTCTGCCCCAGATACATCATCGAACTGCTGCAATCGAAGTAGCAATGCGAATCCTTGAGATACTCCAAAGCCAGATCCGCCAGGCTCCATCCGCCGAAATGCGCCGCGATAAATGTGAGCCTCGGGAACATGTCAAGCACTCTCCGCACGCGATCCGGATTGTCATAATCGTAGCGGTAATCGCCGCAGTGCACCAGGATCGGATAACGTCCCTGCAGCGCGTCGTAAAGTTCAAACATGCGTGGGTCATCCACCGTGTAATGCTGCGAATCCGGGTGAATTTTCACACCGCGCAGCCCCATTCCGATCATGCGCTCCAGCTCCTCGGCCTTGCCCTCATAATCCGCGTGCATCGTGCCGAAGCCGATGAATCGCGGCTCCTTTGCAACCGTTGCCGCCAGAAAATCATTGATCCTCTCCACCTGGCGGGCCTCCGTAGCCACGGAGTGCACCAGAAACCGGTCAATCCCGGCCTCGTCCCCGATGGCGAGCAGCGCCTCCGCCGTACCTGCGGGACAATCCATCGGAATCCCGTAAAAATTCCCAACCCCCTCGACGGCCTTGGCCGCGATCTTCTCCGGGTAAATGTGTGCATGGCAATCGTATATCACTTTTGTTCTGTCCTTTCCTGCGCGGGTTTCCATCATTTTTCACGGATCCCCGCAAACTGTGGTCAAGTGTATCATATCGTGTCGGCGTTGTATAGTTTTTTCTCATTTTCCTCTTGAAATCGAACAAATGTTCGTTTATAATGCAGGTATGAAAGGAGATTTCCCATGGCCGCTCCCGCGAATGACAATCCAATCACACGCCTGATCTTCCACTGCGACGTGAACAGCGCCTTCCTCAGCTGGGAAGCGACGTACCGGCTTCACCACCTCGGCGAGACCGTCGATCTGCGCGAAATCCCGGCCATCGTCGGCGGCAACCAGGCCTCGCGGCACGGAATTGTGCTCGCCTCCTCGATCCCGGCCAAGCGCTGCGGGGTCAAGACTGCCATGCCCGTCGTGGAGGCCAGGCGTCTCTGTCCGGAGCTCACGGTCGTCGCGCCGCACTACGGGCTCTACGTCGAGTGCTCGAACGCGCTCCTCGCGATCCTCCACGATGTCTGCCCACTCGTGGAGCAATACTCGATCGACGAGGCATTTTGCGATATGACGGGCGTTGCAGCGGCTATGGAGGATCCGGTGGGATTTGCGAACGCGCTGCGCGAGAGGATTTACCGTGAGCTCGGCTTCACCGTCAACATCGGTGTCTCCGTCAACAAGCTGCTCGCGAAGATGGCCTCGGATTTTAAGAAACCGAACCTCGTCCACACACTGTGGCCGGATGAGATCGCGGCGAAGATGTGGCCGCTGCCGGTGCGCGACCTCTTCTTCATCGGGCGTGCCACGGAGAGGCACCTGAAGAATATGGGAATCCACACGATCGGGGAGGTAGCGCGAACGCCGGAACCCCTGCTGCGCGGAGCACTGAAGCAGCACGGCACGACTGTGTGGAATTTTGCCAACGGCATCGATCCGTCGCCGGTGATCGACACCCCGCCGCCGAACAAGGGCTACGGCAACTCCACGACGATCAACCACGATGTCACCGACGCCGCGGAGGCCAAGCAGGTGCTGCTCCGGCTCTGCGACACCGTCGCGACAAGGCTTCGCGCCGACCGTGTGCAGGCAGGCGTCGTAGCCGTCGGCATCCGCACTTACGACCTGCGCTACTACAGCCACCAGGCGGTTCTGGACACGCCGACCAACATCACTTCGGAGCTGCATGTGCATGTCTGCAAGCTCTTCGACGCGGCCTGGGACGGTACCCCGATCCGAAGTCTCGGCGTGCACACCTCGCGCGTCTCCGATGATGCTCCCACCCGGCAGCTCTCGATGTTTGACACTACCGATTACGAGAAGCTCGGCAGGATGGACCGCACCATCGACGCAATCCGCAAGCGTTTCGGTGATTCCTCCGTGACGAGGGCTTCCCTGATCCCGCGCCCCGAAGCTTCCGATAACACACCGTTCGATGATTGATATCGCATTGTTTTTCACTGACTGATATCGCGGCAGCGACAGTCCGCTGCCGACCCGCCGTCCGACTGACGGCAGAAAGGAGAACCCTATGCCCATGATGGGATTTTACGGCCGTCCGCCCATGGACTCCGGCGAACTGCGCAGACGCCGTGTGCCGATCGCCTGCGGTGTATGGTTCACCAGCACCGGCCGGCTCATCCCGCTCTCCGTCAAATGGAAGGACGATGAGGGCTTCCTTCGCATGCTCACGGGCATCCGCGTCATCACCGTGGAGGACAAGAACTACTGCGGCGTTCCGTCCACCGAGTACGAGTGTGAGGCGGAGTACTGCGGCGCGCGGGTTCATTTTCATCTTCTGTACTACGCCACCCGTAAGGAGTGGAAGCTGTTGTGGAACGATCCCACGAATGGCAAGCCGGGCTGAGACGGCACGCCTGACTAAACGCACCACACGTGTAAGTGCATCATCGGCAACACCTGCACAATCACACCACCGCATAAACACATAAAAGGCGGCTCCCGAACAGGGAACCGCCCTCACTGTCAATCCAGCCTTCACTTTTCTGTTGTCACATTCCGCCGGAGTTCATCATCTCCTGGTACATTCTGTTATACTCTTCCATGATCTCCGGGTGAGCGGTCAGGTACGCGCTGACGAGCACGAGGATCACGATCGCCGCCGCGAAGAACATCAGCATGCCGTGCGCAATCTCCTTCTGCGAATCGGACGAACGGCTGCTCACCACATTGATGATCGCCCATCCGATCAGGAACAACCATCCGTAGACCGGGAGAAGAAGCAGCAACATCAGCCCGAGCATCTTCCAGCGTGAGATAACCGGAGCTCCGCCCCGGGTCATACGACCGTCGCTGTTCTCATCGCCGTATGCGGCCGCGTTCCGATTGCCGTACCGTGCCTCCGGGTTCACATCCCCGTTATCCGAGGTGTTTCCCCATCGCGCATATTTTGACATCCGGTCATCGCTGTCGTCCGTTCCATATTCCTGCCTCCCGACAGACGCGGCAAGCAGGTTGTCATCCTCTCCGTTGTCACGCAGGGACGCTCCGCAGTAGAAGCAGAAATTTGCCCCTTCCACGGGGTTTTTGCGTCCGCAAACCTTACATTCGTCCATTCGTTACCTCTCTGAAAGAAATTTCAGTCAACCCCATTCTGCAGGATCTGAATGATCAGATTATAAGTCGCATCGCGGAACTCCGCAAACTGCGCCTCAATCTGCGTGCGGATCTTCTCCGCGTCTTTCCCGGTAATGCCGGTGGACGCCATGATCGTGTCCGCCAGCGTCAACAGTTGTTGCTGTTCGTTACCGAAGCCGTAACCGCTTCTCTCACCGACGATGATGCTCCGCAGGATATTGAAGTTCATTGCCGATTTCGCAAGCAGGACGCCGTCGGCTTCCTTCTTTCCGTAGGACTCCTCAAGCAAACGTCCGAGCTCATCCTTCATCTGCTCCGCAACGGCGCGCACACCGTCGGAATCCTCATAAGCGTAATAGAACAACTCGCAAAGCTTGTCATTTACGTGACAGATCTCATACTCCAGCAGGAAGAAATAGATCATCTGCATCATCGGCACGTCATCCGGCACCATAAGCTTGGCTGCTTCCTTGTAGTTCATGCGCACAAGCTTGCCGATCAGGATGCGAAGGATTTCCGGCTTTCCCGTAAAATTGCTGTAGAATTTGCCGGTCGTACATCCGGCCGCTTCCGAGAGGGATTTCATCGTCACATTGGAATACCCGTCACGAAGAAACATTTTTGCACAGACCGCGATCAAAGAATCCCTTACGGCCTGCTCCTCCTCCGGTGTTCTCGCAATTGCCATGTCACACTGCCTCCTTTTTCTTTCTCTTTATTTTTTTCGCGCAAGGAAAATGCCGCCCGCGGCGGCATCTCAATAGTATATTGGATTATCGCTGCAACTTCATAGTATCGTCACAACGTGGGAATGTCAATCGATTAACAGACTTTTAACACTTTCGTCTTGATTCTTTCGCAATCTTTGCATAATTCGTTTCGGAAAATGACGGAAAATTTTACTCTCGGCATCATTCTACGCTTTCAGACGGTATCCGATGCCCCATACGGTCTCGATATATTCCTCATCACTGACCTGTTTCAGTTTCTTCCGAAGGTTACTGATGTGCACATCAAGTGTCTTCGTCTCCCCGATATACGGCTCCTGCCATGCATACTCAAAGATGGCATCCTTGGAGAAAACCCGCGTGGGATGCTGCATCAGCAGTTCCAGAATGCGGAATTCCTGCCTCGTCAGCTTCGGCACTTCGCGCCCTGCCGCCGTCACCGCGAAATGCTCCCGGTCGATCGTAAGCCCGCCGCACGTCAGCTGATTCTGCGGCTGAACACCGCCGCTCTTGCGCAGCTGTACGCGGATCCGCGCCACAACCTCTTTGATCTCGAACGGTTTGGTCACATAATCATCCGCACCGATGCTGAGCACGTCAACCTTGGAATCAAGGTCGTCTTTCGCGCTCACCACGATAACCGGAAGGCCGCCTTTCTCGCGGATGACCCGCAGGACATCCTCCCCGTTCATGCCCGGCAGCGCCAGGTCCAGGAGTACCAGATCATAGTGTTCCATCGACAACCGAAGAACCGCCTCCGAACCGGAGTAGGCCTGTCCACACGAAAAGCCCTCACGCTCAAGCGCTTCCTTCAGCATGGTGTTAATCGTATTATCATCGTCAACGATCAGAATCCGTTCCATAATATCCTAGTTCTCCGTAAGCCGTTCCACATTTTCGCCGTAACGAATTACAAAATCTGCCATATCCGAGAGGCTCTGCTCATCCGGCATATCGAACGAACGCTTCGCGTGCTGGATCACCGGCCGTCTGGATGGCGTGTAGTATTTGCCGCCGAGAATCTTGCGGTTCCGTCCGAGGATGCGGAATGCATAATACTGGGTGTTCTTCTCCTCGCCCGTCCGCAGCAGGATGTACCCGACATCCTTCAGCTGCCACACCTTATAGCCGATCTCGCGTCCGGAATGGACCTCCCAGATGAGTTCATCATTTTTCGAGACATGCATCCCCATGAAAGAAGCCCGGTATGGATGCTCCATCTCGAACTTATCGTTAAACTTACTGCTGTTGTTCCGGTCGGCGATCACGCACAGGATGAACAACACGGTAAATACGGCAATCAGGATCAGTGAAGCGGTCGGCGGCATACAATCCTCCATGGCGCCGGCATTTCCCGGCAATCGTAAAATAAGGCGGTACACTTGTCAGCGCCCGCAACGGCATTATACCACAACTCCGCCCGGATTGCCACACGGAAAGAGTCCTTTCCTCCGGACGGCAGCATCGCATCCAAGCAGGCGCTTTTTCCCCGGGCGGCAGCATCACATCAAGGCAGAAGCCTTTCCTCCTTGTCGCGGAGCTCTGTCACGACGGCAGGATCACATCCACACGAACTGCCTTCCCGGTCAGGGAGTAGGACGGCTTCACACCGGCGAGGTACTCTCCCTTCACCGGCCGCTTTATGATGATCCGGCGCGGATGCGCCGCTATCGCAGCCGCGAGAAGCTCTTCCCCGTCGGCACACGGCTCCTCCAGATGATGCAGCAGCTGGAATTTCTTGCGCACCGCCGCGCTCTTCGTGCGCTCCGGGAACATCGGATCGAGCAGGATCACATCCGGTGCGGACTCCATTCCCGCCAGTGCAGGAATACTGTCGCCGCGCACGAGTTCCATCCGCGCAACGATCGCCGCGAGCATCGACTCCCGTGCTTCCCCCGAGCCGTTCATCGCGCGCCGCATCGCATCCGCAAGCAACTCTGCGATGTAGGGATTGCGCTCATACATGCGCACGCGAAAGCCCGCCGCTGCCAGCAGAAGCGCATCCTCGCCGAAGCCGGCTGTCGCATCCACCGCGAGCATCTGCGTGCGGTCCCCCTTTACCTTCGCGGCCTTCACCAGAAGCTCCGAGGCAAGATTTCGCTGCGTGAGCCGGGGCATCATATGGGACAGATCAACCCGCAGTTCCCCCTCCGGCCCGCACAGTGCAAGTCCGTCCGCTCCGAGGCGCAGCACAACGCTGCCCTGCACATCCTCGTCAGCGCCGACAACGCACGGCACACAGAGTCTTAACGCAAGCGCTTTCGCGTCCTCCGCATACTCCTCACCCTGTGCGATCACAATCGGTTTTTCGCTCATTTTCCGGTTCCTTTCAACCACTGATTCTTTCCGTACAATCATACATCATACGTGTTTGGCGCGTAAAGTGGATTTTTCGCATGGATTGTGTTACAATTTTTCCATGGACATTTTGCCCCATGTCCGGTTTCGGAGGTCGGTTATGCGGTTGATTCGAAAACGGCTCTGTTCCCTCCTGCTCTGCGCGGTTCTCGCTGCAGGGCTGTTACCGATGTCCGGAATCCATACGGCTCAGGCCGGGGGCCTTTCACTTGACACTCCCGATCTTTATTACGGGAATCTTTCTTCTGACACTCCTGTACTGTACTCCAAAGGCAATTCTTACGATACTCCCGAGGCGCGCGCCGCGGCGGTGAACAAGCTTCGTTACCGCTTCCTCGGGGAAATGCTTTCTCATATCGGCTGCGCCTACGAAAAGGGCAAGGGACACTTCTCCTCGGCGAAGAGTTTCGACTGCTCCGGCCTGATCGCGCACGCTTTCATCTCCATCGGATACAGCCGTTATTTTTCGATCAGCGACAAAAAATGGGATCCCGGTAAGTTTCAGGCGTACGACGGCCAGGGGATTCCTTCCTCCGAATGGAAGGATTTTTCGTGGCGCGGGTCAAGCGGTCTCTGGGAAAATGTCCGCGACGGCCAGACAATCTACCTTCTTCCGGACAGTTCGAAAAATCCCGTACTGGCATTTACCGTGCGCAAGTCCGACAAGAAAGCGGATTTTGTGAGCGACATCTCGAACCCCGCCAAATGGCCGGACTCCTTCCGTGAGGCCGTCCAACAGCGCGGCACCATAATCGTCAAGAACCACACGGATCAGACCAAATGGCACACCACGGTCGCCGTCGGGTATTACGACGCGGACTGGTTCCACGCGAACGGACATGATACGAACCCCGCCAAGTCCTCGATCTCCGGTGTCAAGAAAACCATCGCCAAGGATCTTGTCAAAGAATTTTCCTCCTACGGACTCTCCTCTTCCGTGCTCACCAAGGTTCACCGCGGCCTCGCGGACGGAACGTTTGACGGTGACAAAACGGGAGGCAAAACCTACAACTCCGGCTTCAACGATCTGGACCGCGAGGACGACGTGTATCCCGCGATGTGGGACCTTCGGCAGCGGCGGATCACCGACGACCGCGCCTACTCTCCGCTCTGGCAGATCGATGCCCTGAACCCCCGCGTCGGCGTGTCCGTCAACAATTCCACGCTGGCGCTCAGCCACGACAACTCCGTGGCGATGGTTCTGGAGTGGGAGGAATACGGCAGCTGCAGCCTGACCAATTACGACAATCTCTCCTCGTTCGGCGGCGAGGATCAGCCCATCGCCGGCGCGGTTTACGCAATTTATGATAAGGACGGCTCCTACGAAGATCTCGCGAAGCGCAAACAACTGACCACGGTAACCGCTGACGAAACCGGTCTGGTTCGATTTTCCGGACTGCCGGTGAGCGGAACAAAACACAGCGCCGACTACTATGTCATCGAGCTCTCCCCTCCGCCGGATTGTCAACCAAACGCCAGCGTGTACAAAGTCGGCGTGACGCGGGACGGCGATACCGAGATTGTCGAAGGCGGCCGGGTCACAAGCCGATTCAACACGGAAATGCTCTCCGTACAGCTCAATAAGGCGGACTGCCTCTCCGATGCGGTATCCTGGCTGCCGGGCAGCAATGCGGACAGCATCGCTGACTCCCTGCCGGAAGACTGCCCCGTCGGTTTCTGTATCCTTCGCACGAAAAATGTCATCACTGCCGACATCACCGACGCAAACAGCCCTCTGTACAACAGCAGCGCGGTGTACACCATTGCGGCGAACGGCGACATTGTCCGAAACGGTCATATCCTCTACGAAAACGGCACAGTGATACAGACTGTCTTCGGCAGCTCCAACGGAACGGTCACGTTCACCGATCTTCCGCCCGGCAAGTACATCATCGACCTGCAGGCGGCGCCCAACGGTTTTTCGTCCGATTTTCCGCGCAGCGGCACCCGCATTTTCGTCACGCTGACCGGGGAAGCTCCGGTGGAGACACAGACCCTTTCCTGCCATAAACTGAAACTGCAGCCGGTCATTCGGGTGACAGATCTCTCCGGGCAACCCGTTTCCGGCGGCCGTTTTGCCCTGTGCTGCGAGAGCGACATATACGATTACACCGGCACGCGGCTGCTGATCGCGAAAGATTCACCGATCGCCGTCGGAACAGCGGACGCGGAAGGCCTCCTGCGGTTCGGCGACACGGCGACGGCATCCACCTTCGCTCAGCTTCTGCCGGTCGGATCGGTGTACTATATCACGATGCTTGCTCCTCCGGACGACTGTCTTCCTGCTAGTGTCGAACCCACGAAAAGAACTCCCTCCACCGCTGACAGAGTCGTGGAATTCACCTACACTGCCGATGAGTGGGCGAACAAAGAGATCGCGGAATACCATTTTACGATCCAACTGGAAAAAATTACGGGCGCGTCCGAGGATCCCGTTCCCGAACGGGTCCTTCCCAATGAGCCGGTTCCGACTGCCACGCCGAAACCCGCTGAGGCAGGAATTCCGGTCAATCCGGTCCATGGTTCCGTCGTCAACGCCCTGCCGCTCTTCACCGTGATCCTGCTGCTCGGCGCGGCAACCGCGATCCTTCAGCTGATCCGGAGAAAAGAAGACGGTCGCTGACGATCCCGCAAAATGCAAAATGATCGGTGACAATTATCAAAACAGCGGTTGCGTACATTTTCCGTCTATTGTATAATGATACACAAATACAAATGTCCCATGAATTACTACTTATACAGGAGGATATATAACAATGGCAAAGATCAAGCTGGAGCGCGCCAACGAGCGCACCCCTCTCGTAAAGACCATCTACACTGCTGACCCGTCCGCGCATGTGTTTGACGGCAAGATCTACATCTACCCGTCGCACGATTTCGAGCATGACTGCCCGGACGACGACAACGGCGATCAGTATATCATGCAGGACTATCATGTTCTGTCCATGGACAGCCTCGATTCGGAGTGTGTGGACAACGGTCTCGCACTTTCGCAGGACGATATCCCGTGGGTAAAGAACCAGTTGTGGGCGCCGGACTGCATCTGCAGAAACGGCAAATACTACCTCGTATTCCCGGCGAAGGATTACGAAGGCCAGTTCCACATCGGCGTTGCCGTTTCGGATTCCCCGGTCGGCCCGTTCACACCGCAGGAGAACTGCATTGAAGGCAGCTACAGCATCGACCCCGCCGTTTTAGTGGACGATGACGACCGCGTCTACTGCTACTACGGTGGTCTCTGGGGCGGACAGCTTGAGATGTGGCAGTCCGGTTCCTTCGATCCGGATGCTCATCGTCCGGAGGGCGACGAGCCCGCGCTCGGACCGATGTTTGCCGAGTTCAACGATGATCTGACCGCATTTATCACCGAGCCGAAGCACCTTGTGATCCTCGACGAGAACGGCGAGCCGATCAAGGCCGGTGACGAGGACCGCAGATATTTCGAGGGTCCCTGGATGCACAAGTTCAACGGCAAGTACTATCTCTCCTACTCGACCGGCACCACGCACTATCTCTGCTACGCAGAGGGCGAGAAGCCGGACGGCCCGTTCACTTACAAAGGACGCATCATGGAGCCCGTACTCGGCTGGACGACGCACCACTCCGTTGTGAAGATCGGCGATGACTGGTATCTCTTCTACCATGACTGTGAGCTCTCCGGCGGCGTTACGCACGAGCGTTGCGTGAAGTACACGAAGCTCAACATCCACGAGGACGGCACGATCGATACGATCTATCCTTACGACTTTGAGCGCTAAACGAGAGAACACGAAACAACCCCTTACTCAGCATTCATTCCCGCGATAGCGGGTAATCAAAGAGCGGGCTGCACCATGGAAACGACAGTTTCCATGGTCAGCCCGCTCCTTTGATTAAAAGCAGACGAAGTCTGCGTATGAATGCTGAGTGTTGCCCACCGCTCGTGTTCCGAGTGCACGTACAGTGAGCGAGCTTTGCTCGCGAACCGAGCGCCGGCGATTACAACCAACCGATTACTGCTCTCTCTCCGTCTCCCTGTTGAAGATTGTGAACAGTTTGAACCGGTAGCACAGAAGCAGCGAGATCACCACACCGAGAAGCGCCTGCGCGATCTCGTACGGCAGTTTCATCATCGCATACTCATATGTGCTGTACACGTAAATCTTGCCGAGCGTGTAACCGACAACCATGATCACCGCTCCGATCAGCACCGCGATCAGGGAGCGTACGAAATGCGGCTTCACACCCTTACCGCCGCGCACGATCAGCGAGATGACAACCGCCTGAAGTCCGTGTACGGCAAGCGAGACAAACATCGGTGCCGGGTAGAAAATGAAATCTCCCAGGAACGAACCGATACCGCCTACGGCAAATGCAGCCAGCGGATCCAGCAGCAACGCCGCCGTGCAAATGATCGCATCGCAGAGATACAGATGCCCGCCGGGAACCGGGATTCCCAGGGTTGCCAGTACGATGTTGATCGCCATGAACATCGCCGTGATCGTAATCCAGAGAACTTTATGATTTTCCCGCAGCGAAACCGCCGCGCGATTGATATTAATTCCGGCTTTCGCCTTCACTTTTGCCATAATCTTCATTCACCTGTGGGGAGCCCTCCGCTCCCTTCTTTCTTTCATAGTCATCCAACGCATTGCGGATAGCTTCCTCCGCCAGAACCGAGCAATGCATCTTGTAATCCGGCAGCCCGTCAAGAGCTTCGGCCACCGCCTTGTTCGTCAACGCCATCGCCTCGGAGACGGGCTTGCCCTTGATCAGCTCCGTCGCCATCGAACTGGAAGCGATGGCGCTGCCACAGCCAAACGTCTCGAATTTTACATCCGTGATGATGTCGTTGTCAATCTTTAAATACATTTTCATAATATCGCCGCATTTGGCGTTTCCGACTTCACCGACGCCGTCCGCATCCTCGATCACGCCGACGTTGCGCGGATTCCTGAAATGATCCATAACCTTATCGCTGTACAGTGCCATATTTGATTCCTCCTGTTATCCAATCAGTCCCGTATCTTTCGGAAAATGTTTCCTCTCTACAGGATAAACTGCTTCTTTCCCGCCATCAGATCCCGCCAGATCGGTGAGAAACCGCGGAGATACTCGACGACCTCGCGAACATTTTTCACGATGTAATCGACTTCCTCGTCGGTGATATCGTCGCCGATGCTCAAGCGCAGCGAACCGTGCGCGACATCGTGCACTCTTCCGATCGCAAGGAGCACATGGCTCGGATCGAGCGACCCGGACGTACACGCGCTTCCCGACGAAGCCGCGATCCCGCGGTCATCCAGAAGAAGCAACAGCGACTCGCCCTCGATCCCTTCGAAGCAGAAGTTGACGTTGGAAGGAAGCCTCTTCGCCGCATCGCCGTTGAGCGCCGAATGCGGGATTTCCCGAAGCCCCCGGATCAGCCGGTCGCGTTTCTCCTGCGTCACCTTCGCGCGCTCCGAAAGCGTCTCTGCCGCCTCCGTAAGAGCGGTAGCCATCGCCGCGATGCCCGGGACATTTTCCGTGCCCGCGCGCTTGCCGCGCTCCTGCGCGCCGCCTTCAATAATGTTCGTCAGGCGGATGCCCTTGCGGAAATACAGGAACCCGCTGCCCTTCGGTCCGTGGAACTTGTGCGCCGACGCCGAGAGCATATCGATGTTGTCGCGCTCGACATCCACGGAGATGTGACCGATCGCCTGCACCGCGTCCGTGTGGAACAACACGCCTCGCTCGCGGCAGATCGCTCCGAGTTCGCGGATCGGCTGAATCGTGCCGATCTCGTTGTTCGCGTACATGATCGTCACCAAAGCGGTGTCCTCGCGGATCGTTGCCGCAAGTTCCTCCGGCCGGACCAGGCCGTCCTCGTGCACGGGAAGGAGCGTCACCTCGAAGCCTTCCTTCTCAAGTTTCGCGAGCGTGTGCAGAACCGCATGGTGCTCGAAGGCGCTCGAAATGATGTGCTTCTTTCCCTTCGCCTTCCCAAGCTCTGCCGCCGAGCGGATCGCCTGATTGTCCGCCTCGCTTCCGCCGGAGGTGAACAGAATCTCCCGCGGCTGCGCGTTGATCACCGCTGCGACATCCTCTCTCGCTTTCTCAAGCACTTCCTTGGAGCGCTGTCCGAGGCTGTACAGACTCGACGCGTTGCCGTAATTTTCCTTCGACAGCTCGATCAGTGTATTCAGAGCCGCATCGCTCATTCGCGTTGTCGCGGCATTGTCCGCATATATCATAGGAACTCTCCTTCTTCGAAAAATGAACCTTCGGTATCCGAACGCCGGACTCGCGGGTACTTCCCATGCGGGGCAAGTCCCTGTCTCGTACCGGCAGTTGCATCTTACACCTATTCGCCTACCGTGTCAATAGGTAATTAATTCATTTTTCACTTGATTTACCTATTCACCCTGTGGTACAATAGGTAAAACGTCGCGGAACGGGCATTTTTCGTGCTCCGAACCGACGGGAAGAGGGGGTATTTTCCGTATGATATCAACGAAAGGCCGCTACGCGATCCGCGTATTGTTAGACATAGCCGAACACGATAACGGTTCCTACATTCCGCTCAAGGATGTTGCCGAGCGGCAGGAGGTTTCCAAAAAATACCTGGAGATCATTGTCAAGGAGATGGTCACCGCAGGTCTTCTGACCGGCGCCAGCGGCAAGGGCGGCGGCTACAAGTTGTGCCGCAAACCGGAGGATTACATCATCGGCGAAGTCCTCGAGATCATGGAGGGTCCGCTCGCTCCGGTCAGTTGTCTCGCCGGGGGCGGTTTCGAATGTCCCAGGAAGAGTGCCTGCCAGACACTTCCGCTGTGGGAGGAGTACTACAAACTTCAGCACGATTTCTTCTACGGCAAGCGCCTGAGCGACCTGATTCCGAAGAAGTAACATGCCATCGTACGGCGCACAAGGCGCCGGGATCATTTCTGCTTAAACTATGGCGGATCCGCTGGAATCCGCCTTTTTTAATACGCATGTACAATGTTTCCGATCAACACCCGCGCGCACAACCGGGATTTCCGGTCGCGCAGATTCCCGCGATCACTTCTTGATATCCGCTCTCCAGGTCGCAGGCTTGAACTCATGCAGCAGCGGCAGAAGGCGCTGATCCACATCAATCTTCAGCACGGAGTTGAAGTTGTTCGTTGCGATCATCTGACCGGCAAAACCGACGATCACGACGATCTCGCGATCTGAAAAATACCCGCGGAGCTTCTCGAAGATCTCATCGGAAACATCGGTCGGATCCTTCACGATCGACTGTGCAAGGGCGACAAGCACCTGCTCACGGTCGTCGTACACAAGGTTGTGCGGATCAAGTCCGAGACCCTTCACATCGCTGATGAAGAACAGCGAGCACAGTTGGCAGGAGTTGGTTGTGGAGATCGCGTGCGCATAGAGGATCGCATCCTTCTCTCCCACCACTTCCACCAGACGCTTCCACGAGGTGTACCATGCCATGAACGCATCGTACGTTGCCGCGTCGTTCAGGAGTCCTTTCTTCATGTTCGTGACGGCATTTCTGCCCGCCAGCTCATCGTAGCGAACCTTCTCTTCTCCGGTTGCCTCGTTCTGTTCCACAAGATGAATTCGTGCCATTGTTTTGTTCTCCTTTTTGTTCTTATTTCTTTCCTGTACCAAATATCTCTGTAACAATAATTAAGTAATCTTCAACGCTGTTCTGTCACAGTGCCAGCTGCAGGATACCCTGAATGGCTTCCGCCGTGAGCGGCTCGTAGTGTCCGACGGGCCCGTTTCTCGTTGCCCGCTTCGCCATCACCGCAAAATCCCCATCACCGATACCGAGCTCCGTGAGCGTTGTCCGCAATGACAGTTTCCGGAAAAATTTCTCCAGTTCATCGGCCAGGATGTATGCTCTCTCCTTCTCATTGTAGAGGAAGGTGTCGGCCCCGAACACGCGTGTCGCGAGAAGTGCCGGCCTCCACGGTTTGCGCTCTGCCATGTACTTCGTCCATGCGACCAGAACGACCGCCATACCCTCGCCGTGCGTGATATTGTACTGCGCGGACAACTCATGCTCGATCCGGTGTGAACCCCAGTCAGCCCGCCGTCCGGCGTCGAGAAAGTTGTTGTGCGCCACGCTCGCGAGCCACTGCAATTCGCCGCGGGCGTTGATGTCCGTCGGATTTGCAAGCAGTCGGTCCGCATTGACCTGCAGCGCCCGGATCGCGCCCTCGATCAGGAAATCCGTCGTGTCCGAGTGGCGCTCGTCCGAAAAATACCGCTCCAGCAGATGCGCCAGAACATCGGCGATCCCGACCGCCGTCTGGTACGCCGGCAGGTTGGCCGTGTACCGAGGGTTCATGATCGCAAACTTCGGAATGATGCGGTCGTCCTCGAACCCGAGTTTCCACTCTCCGCTTGAGAGGATCGCCGCGTTCGATGTCTCCGAACCGCTTGACGCCGTCGTCGCGATCACGCCGACCGGAAGTACGCTGTCCGGTGACACACCCTTCTCGAAGAAATCCCAGACATCGCCGTCATACGGAATCCCAAGAGCCACAGCCTTCGCCGTGTCGATGGAACTTCCGCCGCCGACCGCAAGAACGAAGTCCACCTTGTCCTTCTTGCCCTGCGCTACCAGTTTCCGGACAAGGTCGATGCCCGGATTGGGAACGACCTCCCCGTTTTCGGAAAATGCGATCCCCAGTTCACGAACGGCATCCTGCACCGCATCGTAAATTCCGAGTGTCTTGATGAAGTCGCCGCTGTACACCAGAAGCAACGATGTCGCGCCGTGCTCCCGGAGGAGGTCGGCAAGCTTACGCTCGCTTCCCTCTCCGAACACGATCTTCGCCGGATTGTAATACGTAAAACCGATCATGTTGTTGCCTTTCCTCCGGGCTGCATTTTCCGAAGCGCCGGATGTCTTCTTTCCTCAACCGCGACCATCATGCCGGTCGTTTTTTTGATCAACCCGGGCAGCATATTCTCACTTCAGCGGAACAACTGCGCCGTCGTACTTCTCCTCAATGAATTTCTTCACGGCGTCGCTCTGCAGAACCTCCACGAGAACCTTGAGTGCCTCGTTGTCCTTCTTGCCGGGAACCGTCGCGATGATGTTGCCGTAGGTCTGTGCCGCAAGGCCGTCATTTGCCTCGACCGCCAGCGCCTGACTCACATGAAGTCCGCCCTCGATCGCGTAGTTGCCATTGATGACCGCGACGTCAACATCGGGAAGCGCTGCCACAAGCTGCTCCGGAGCAAGCTCCTTGAACTTGATATTCTTCGGATTGGAGGCGATGTCCTCAACCGTTGCGGTGATGCCCGCCCCCTCCTTCAGGGTGATGATCCCCTCCTGTGCAAGCAGGAGAAGTGCTCTTGCCTCGTTGGTCACATTGTTGGGAACAGCAATCAGTGCACCATCCGGAAGATCCTTTAAATCCTTGGTTCTACCAGCGTAGATTCCGAACGGTTCATAGTGGATCGCACCGATGGAAATGAGGTTGCTGCCATTTTCCTTGTTGAACTGCTCAAGGTAAGGAACATGCTGGAAATAGTTGGCGTCAAGGCTGCCCTCGATCACGCCCGTGTTCGGGGTGATGGAGTCTTCGAGCCGTACGATCTCAAGCGTGTAACCTTTCTCCTTGAGAATGGGCTTTACATACTCGAGGATCTCCGCGTGGGGAACAATGTTGGCGCCGACCTTGATGGTCTTGCTGTCCTTGCTGCCGTCACCGGAGGCCTTCTTGCCGCATCCGGTGAATGCGAGAATGAAAATGAGTGTGAGTACTGTGATAATGATTTTCTTGTTCATGATGGTAATCTCCTTTATTCTTTGATTAGTTTTTCGTTGTTCCACGGTCGTTTTCTCCGACCTGTAATCCCGCCAGATCAGGTCTTGCGCCGGATCTTTGCGAGTAGTCCTCCTGCTCCCTGGATCACCATGACCATGATGACCAGAAGGATCACCGTCGTCCAAAGGACGTCTTTCTGATATCGGTAGTAGCCGTACTGCAGCGCGATCGCGCCGAGACCGCCGCCTCCGATCACACCTGCCATCGCGGAATAGCCGAGGACTGTGGCCACATTGATCGCCGCTCCCTGAAGAAGGGAAGGCGCCGCTTCCGGCAGGATAAAGTGTAAAATGATGTGCAGCGGCGAGGCGCCCATCGACGTCGCCGCCTCTATGATCCCGGGCTGGACCTCGCACAGCGAAGCCTCCGCCATCCGCGCCACGATCGGGATTGCCCCGACTGTGAGCGGCACGATCGCTGCCGTCGTTCCGATGGACGAACCGGTCACAAAACGTGTGAATGGGATCAGTAACACGAGCAAAATGAGAAACGGCAGGGACCGCATGATGTCCGTGATCACGCCGATCACAATGTTGACCGGCCGGTTCTGCAGAAGTCTTCCCTTCGCCGTCGCATACAGGATCACGCCGAGCGGCAGTCCCACGATGTACGCGTACAGGGATGCGTATGCCGTCATTCGCAGCGTCTCCCAGACACCGTTTTTGATGGCTTCGATGATGTAATCACTCATTGGCGTCCACCTCCGAAATCGACAATCCCTTGCTTTTGAAATACTCCGTCACAACTCTTCGGTCTTCCTCCGACTGCGGCAGTTCCAGAACCATCTGTCCGTATCCGACGCCGCCCACGCTCTTGGTGTTTGCGCTCAGGATGTTGACCTTCCTTCCTGTCGTAGCCACGAGGTCCGCGATGAACGGTTCCTTCGCCGATAATCCGTCAAATGCGATCCGGATCAGCCTGCTGTTCTCGTCCGACGGATCGTACGGGTTGCTCGGAAACACCAGTTTCTTCGCCGCCCGTGACTTTGGTGCCCGGAACACCTCCTTCACGTCACCGACCTCGGCGAGATCGCCGTCGTCGATGATCGCCACACGGTCGCATATGCGTTCCACCACGGACATCTCGTGCGTGATGATCACGATGGTCAGCTTCTGTTCCCGATTGATCTTCTGGAGAAGTTCCAGAATCTCGCCCGTGATCTTCGGGTCAAGCGCGCTTGTCGCCTCGTCGCAGAGCAGAACCTTCGGGTTAGCCGCGAGCGCTCTCGCGATCGCCACTCTCTGCCGCTGTCCGCCGGACAATCTTGCCGGGTACTCCCTCTCCTTCTCGGAGAGCCCAACGACCTCCAGCATTTTCCGCGCGATCTCCTTTCGCTCCCTGCGCCCTACGCCGGCGATGCGGAGCGGTTGCTCCACGTTTTTGATCACCGTGCGCTGCTGCAGGAGGTTGAAACCCTGGAATATCATCGCAATCGAGCGACGCACCTTTCGAAGTTCCCTCGCCTTCAGTTCGGCGAGGTCTCTTCCGAAATATCTGACGCTTCCCGACGTGACTTCCGTCAACCGGTTTAATGTGCGCACCAGTGTGGATTTTCCGGCGCCGCTCATTCCGATGATTCCAAAGATCTCTCCCTCGCGGATCGTGAAGCTCACATCGCGAAGTGCGGTAAAATCCTTACCTTCGTTTCGGTACGTCTTGGAGACCCGGTCCAGTTCAAACACGGTGTCCGACCCGTCATTCGCTATGAAGTTATCCGTTTCATCCACCGTTCCCATTATGTTCCGTGCCTCTCAATCGTATAATCCTTTGCTGATATATCGGTCGCCGCGGTCCGGGAAGACAGTGACGATGCTGCCGTGATCGATCCGCGCGGCCAGCTTTAGTGCTGCCGTGAGCGCCGCTCCCGACGAGGAACCGGCCAGGACGCCTTCCCTGCGCGCCAGTTCCTTCACGGTGGCAAATGCCTCCGCGTCCGTCACTTTGATCACCTCGTCGACCAGTGACATGTCCATTGTTTTGGCAATGAAGTCGTTGCCGATACCTTCGATGTCGTAGTCCGCGTGTTCGCCTCCGCCGATCGTCGAACCGACCGGATCGGCAAGCACTCCCCTTACGGAAGGTTTCTGTTCTTTCAGGTAGCGGGTGATCCCGCTGAATGTTCCGCCGCTGCCGGCGCCTGCCACAAAGTAATCGACATCACCTTCGAGCTGTCTCCAGATCTCCGGCCCCGTGGTCTCGTAGTGCGCCTGCGGGTTAGCCGGGTTGTCGAACTGCTTTAAGGAGATCGCTCCGGGAATGGTTGCGAGAATTTTCTCCGCTTCCCGCTCCGCCCCGAGCATTCCGAACTCTCGCGGGGTGTTGACGATCTCCGCGCCGAGCGCGCGGAGAACCTTCTGCTTCTCCTGGGAGAATTTGTCGGGAACCGTGAAGATCACCCGATATCCCTGGTTGAGCGCTGCGATCGCAATGCCGATGCCGGTGTTGCCCGCCGTTGCATCCACGATCGTGCTCCCCTCCTTAAGAAGCCCTCGCCGCTTCGCGTCATCGATCATATACATGCCTACGCGGTCCTTGACGCTTCCGGCCGGGTTGGCAAGCTCCAGTTTTGCGTACAACCGAACATCTTTCTTCGTTTCAAACCGCTGCAGTCGAAGGAGCGGAGTGTTTCCGATCATACTGCGGATGTCCATATAAACATCCATCACCGATCACCCCCTTTTTCGATCCTTGCAGCCTCGATTGCCTGCTGCAGGTCTTCGATCAGATCGTTCACATCCTCGATACCGACGGAGAAGCGAATGAGCTCATCCACGATACCGGTCTTCTGCCGAATGTCAGCAGGGATGGAAGCATGCGTCATACTTGCCGGATGGCACACGAGCGACTCAACGCCGCCGAGGCTCTCCGCAAGGGTGATCAGTTTGAGGTTCCGGAAGAACGCCCGGTAATCGAACTCCTCCTTAAGCACGAAGGAGATCATCGCGCCCGGCCCGTCCGCCTGTTTCTTCTGTACGGCGTAACCCGGATCCGAAACAAGTCCCGGAAAATAAACCTTCTTCACGTAACCGCTCTCCGTGAGCCACTCCGCGATGCGCTGCGCGTTCGCCACATGACGATCCATGCGGACGCCGAGCGTCTTGATACCGCGGATGACCAGGAAACTGTCGAACGGGGAGAGAACTCCGCCGATCGCATTTTGCAGAAAATACAATCGCTCCGCCAGCTTCGGATCGTTGAGGGCCACAAGCCCCGAGATCGTATCGCTGTGTCCTCCGAGGTACTTCGTACCGCTGTGAAGGACGATGTCCGCTCCGAGCAATAACGGTCGTTGCAGGTAAGGCGTAAGGAATGTATTATCAACGATCAGGAGGACGTTGGCCTTCCTTGCGATCTCTGCGACCGCCGCAATGTCCGTCACGCTCAGGAGCGGATTTGCAGGAGTCTCAATGTAGATAGCCTTCGTATTTTCATCGACCGCCGCCGCGACTTTTGCGGCATCGGCCGTATCCACGATCTCATACCGGAGCCCGAGCGGTTTGAACACCTTGTCGAGGATCCGGAACGTGCCGCCGTAAATGTTGTCAGACACGATCAGCTTGTCACCTGCCGTGAACAGCGAGAGCACCGTATGGATCGCCGCAAGACCCGAGGCAAATGCGAGTCCGTACGCGCCGCCCTCCAGGTCTGCGATCAGTTTCTCGAGCGCCGCTCTCGTCGGGTTGCCGGTGCGGGAGTATTCCCAGCCGGTGTTGACGCCGAGCTCGCTCTGCTTGTAAGTTGATGTTTGATAGATCGGAACGTTGACCGCTCCGGTTGTTTTGTCTCCGTCGATCCCGCCGTGGATCAGCAGGGAATTCAATGCGTAACTCATTGTTTGATAACCTCGTTTTCTGATGTGTTGTCGGCAACCTCGCGAGCTAAGCGCAAATTAAAAGGAGCCTTCAAACTGAAAGCTCCCGAGCATACGGCATTATCGCATTATCGTCCCTTATCTACAACATCGACGGTGATCACGATCGAGGCGCAACGAAAAGCAGTCGAACGCCCCAGCCATAGGTAATGCCCGGGATAGTTTCAGCATTCGACAACAACACATTACTGTAAGATTGTAGTTAGCAACGCTCTTCATCTTGGTGCGCTCCTTTCGTGTGATGGCGCTATGTTAACACCATCAACCTACTATGTCAATAGGCAATTTGAAAATTTATTTATCTTTTTCGTCCCCCTGTCCCTCCGGTATCACAGCAGCCCGCACTCAGGGAACAACCGGTGCGGGTCAACCTTCGCGTATTCCTGCCCGCTCCGCGGGAATGTGATCTCATACAATACCGTGTCAAAATGGATGTTCTTGGATTCCTCCAGCAACGCCGCGGCGCAGTGCTCCTTCGGCAGTCCGATCACGAAGATCCCGTAACGCTCGCAGATCTTCTTTGTGATCTCCTGCAGGAAGACGCGGTAATACTCCTCGCGGTCATCCCTGCACAGGAAGAAGGAAAGCATCGGAAAATCAAGCGGCGCATCCTCCTTCGGCAGCCGGATGTAACGAAGCGCCGACAGAAGAGGATTGGCGATGCGCGCAAGCCGCATGAGACCGCGGTACCGTTTTACGACATACTGTTTGTACGGCGTCTGGTTCCAGAGCGCTGCGGTCGCAACGATCTCCTCCCCGTCGAGCAACAACCAGAAGTCACGGCAGTTCAGGTTGTAAAACTGCTCAAGCGAGCGCACCACCGGAAACAGGTCCTTCCTGCTTCCCTCCCGGTTCAGAAAACCGATCAGCGCGGGCACATCTGCCTCCTCCGCCGGCCGAAACGTCAGGGAGTGTTTCGGCGCCCTGATCTTCACCTTCGGATTGAAAATGTATGTCCGGTATTCGGCCATCGGCTTCATCGAGATGCTACGCCGCTCTCTCCCGAACAGCTTCTTCGCCTCCTCGTTGTCCGTCACGACCGAACAATAGTAGTAATCGATATCATCCCTCTGCAGGCCGTGCATAAACGTGGCGAAATACCCCATGCCGCCCTCGAGCGCGGCATCCTTCTTCAGCCCGCACAGGTATGCGGCGCGGCGCGCCTCCCCACCGATGTACACCTCGCGGATCAGCTCCGCGCATGTCCCGATGACGCGGCCTCCGCTGCGCGTCACGAACACGCGGGATTCACCCGGCTCGCGCATATACGACTCGTAGGCATCGGGGCGCCTCGTGTACAGAAGCTCCATGCTCCCCTTGGCGGCCGAACTCTCCAGTATGCGCAATATCTCCCGCCCGTCCTCCGGCGTTGCCAGATAGTTTGCTTCCCTCATTTCTTCGATTCCTCAAGATTTTCCCCGATCGGGATCCCGGAGCGCTTGTCCACCTCAAAATGGAACAGGATATTGATGAACCAGTACGCGAAGTTGATCCGCAGCCCGCGGGCGCGGCGAAGCATGGTCCATCCTCTTCGGAAAATGGATCCGAACCGGAAGAATTCCTTCTTGTATTTCTTGCATAAATCCCGGAGCTGCTCGGGCGTCAGCTGCTTCGGCGTGAACGTGATCGTGCCGAACGTGTAGCCGCTCTGCAGCCACCACTGCTCGGAGATCAGGCGATTTTCCGCTTTGAACGACTCGTACGTTTTGGTGTTCGGGAAGATCAGCAGGTGGTTGAACGCGATGACGAAGAAACGGTGGCGCTTGCAGAACGCGAGCGTCTCCTTGAAGGTATCCTCGTTGTCCTGGTCAAAGCCGAACACGAAGCTCGCATAGATGCTGATGCCGGCCTTGTGGATGCGCTCGATCAGCTCGTCACGCTCGCCGAGGCGTTCCGTCCAGCCCTTGTTCATCTGCTTGAGGTTGTCGCTCTTGATGGACTCAAAGCCGATCAGCACCATCTCGCAGCCGCTCTTCTTCATCAGCCGGAGCATCTCCTCGTCGCGCGCGATGTCAAGCGTGATCTGTGTCGTCCAGATGATCTTGATTTTCCGAAGTTCCTCGAACAGCTCCTTCGCAAACACCTTGTTGGAAAAGATACTGTCATCCACGAAGAAGAACAGCTTGTGTTTGCATGTCTTGATCTCCGCGATAATGTCGGCGACTTCCCGGTGAATGTAGTGGGAATGGTAGTATCCGGCGATGGAGCAGAACTCGCAGTTGTGGTAGCAGCCGCGCCCCGTCTCCACCAGAGACACCGGAAGATACTTCTTCCGCTTATCCTCGTAAATGCTTCTGTCCGGCATCCGGTAAGCGATGCAGGCACCGCCGTCGTACCTCGGTTTCAACTCGCCGTTCTCGATGTCTGAAAGAACGTCGGACAGGATGCGGTCGGCATTTCCGACCATCACGGCGTCCGCATACTGCATCGCCTCATTGGGACACAGCGTGACGTGATACCCTCCCAGCACGACTTTCTTCCCGCGCTTGCGGAACTCGCCCGCGATGAAGTACGCCCGCTTGGCAGTGTACGTCTCCACGGTGATCATGACGATGTCCGTCTCGGTGTCGTAGTTGATATTTTCGATCCGGTCATCGAAAAATTCTCTCTCGTAATCGGCGGGAACCATGGAATTCAGAACCGCGATCGTCAACGGCTCCATCAGCCAGCTCTTGAGATATTTCTCGCCCGGTTTCTTTCCGATGGCAGGCAGTATAAACGTGATCTTCATCGCTGCTCCTTTCGTGTCCCGTACAGTTTGTATAAAGCGTATCCCTGCGACAACGCGAGGTTCCGCGGTCAATGCTTTGCAAGTGTCTTCGCAACTTTTTTGTTGTACATGCGGAAGCCGATATTGACGGCAAATTTGATCAGCCCGCCGTATTTATTCCGAAGAGCTCTCCTTCGGATCCTCTTGAAGGTGTAGCATTCGTTGGAGACCTCCACCAGCATCTCCTCCAGCTCCTGCGCCGTACAATTCTTCGGCTGAAAAGTCGCGTGGATGCTGTCATAGTCGTTCCAGTCGCGGGAGAGGATGCGTCCCTCCGCGTCCAGCCGCTCGAACGTCGGCGTGTTCGGGTACGGCGTGAGGATCGCGAAGCGAGGGATATCCACACCGATCTCCTCGATGTAGTCGGGCATTTTCCGAATGGACTCCCTCGTGTCCCCGTCAAACCCGATCATGAAGGTCCCGAGGATCGTGACGCCGCTTTGGTGGAACTTCTCCACCACAGCCTTGTACTGCTCGACCTTGTTGCGCTTGTTGCTCTCCTTAAGGCTCTCCTCGCTGAACGTCTCAAAGCCCATCAGGATGCCGATACAGCCGCTTCGGATCATCAGGTCAAACAGTTCCTCGTCCCGGTAAATGTCCGTCGTGCACAGCCCTGCCCACTTGATCTTAAGCGGGATCAGCGCCTCGTAAAATGCTTTCGCGTACACGCGGTTGGAGGTCGGTGAGGGATCGAGGAACAGGATCCTCTTCTTGCCGAGCGAGCGGATCTCGTCGATGACATCCTCCACCTTCCGCGCCGTGTGGCGTCCGCCCCAGAACGAGTTGATCACGCAGAACTCGCATTTGTTCGTGCAGCCGAAATTCGCGATGACCGTCGGCACGCCGATGTACTTGCGCTTCGCCATCAAGTCCCGCCTGGGGATCACATTCACCGTGCCGATATCGCACGGCTGTCCGTCGTACCGTTTCTTCGGCGCCCCGCTCGCAAAGTCCGCGATAAACTCGCGCCAGACCCGGTCTGCCGGGCCGGTCAGCACCGTGTCGGCGTGCTGCGCCGCCTCGTCCGGCAGCAGCGTCACGTGGTGCCCGCCCATGACGATGTAACTGCCCTTGCGCCGGAACAGTTCCGCGAGCTCGTACCCACGCTTCACCGAAGACGTCACTGCCGTGATCGCCACGATATCGTAGGCATCCATTTTCTCATAGTTGACCTTCTGAACGCCCTCATCGACCGCGCGGAACTCCGCGTGGTACTCCTCCGGCGTCAGAGCCGCGAGGTACGGCATCGTGAGCGGCATGTAACTGAGCGATTTCGAGAAGGCGCTCCGATACCGGTAGTTGTTATCGTACGGCGTCAGAAACAGAATTTTCATCCCTCTTCACCTCCGGGATATCCGAGTTGTCCGCCATGACATCGGCGCCGAAGATCTCAAACTCCTTCGCGTACTTCCGGTATCCGATGTTCACGAGCATGTAAATGCTCTTGATGGTCCGGATCTTGGTCAGATCCAGCCGCTTCCATATATTTTTCCAGGAGTACGCCTCCTTCCACGCCCACGCGATCCCGGCCTCCAGCTCGTCCTTCGTCATCTGCTTCGGCTGATAGACACAGTGCTCCACGTCGTACATGGCGAAATCCCGCTCGATGATGCGCCCCTGGCTCTCGAGTTCGCGGTAGAACTCCGTCCCGGGGAACGGCGTGATGATGGAAAATCTCGGCAGATCGATCTTCGCTTCAACACACAGCTCGACGGTGCGCCGGAACACATCCGGGCCGTCCTCGTCCGCGCCGAACGCGAAGCATCCCATCACCATGATGCCCTTGCGGTGGAGCTTCTTCATGAGTTCCTTGTACTCGCCGACGCGGTTGACACCCTTGTGGATACTCTTCTGCGTCTCCTGGTTGACCGACTCAAAACCGATGAGCAGGCCCTTGCAGCCGCTCTTTTTGAACAGGTTGAGCATCTCGTCGCTGTGTCCGATGGCCGTGGTCGTCAGACCGAACCACCACTTCCTTAACGGGATCATCGCCGTGAACAGCTCCTTCGCGTACTTCATGTCCGCGATCAGGTTCACGTCCGGGAAAATGACCGGCTTCCCCTTGAACGTCTTGATCTCCGCGATGACATCCTCCACGGGGCGTGTGATCACGCGCCGTCCGAACGCCGCGGGATACGCGCAGAAGGTGCACGCGTGGTTGCAGCCGCGCACGGCTTCCACCGTGTTAAGCGTGATGTATTTTTCTTTCTTCAGAAGATCCTTCCGAGGCAGCGGACGGTTCGAGATATCCACGCAGCCGTCCCCGCGGTAGACCGGTTTCAGACAGCCGTCGCGGATGTCCAGAAGCGCCTGCGGGAACGTCTTCTCACCGAGGCCGATCATAATGGCGTCCGCATGCTCCGCCGCCTCCTCAGGCGCAAGCGACGGATGCACACCGCCGAGAAGCACCTTCTTGCCGAGGCTTCGGAAGTAATCGGCGTACCGGTAGCAGCGGGAGGAAGTTCCCGTGATGCAGGTGATCGCGATGACATCGGCGTCGGTGTCGAGCGGGATCGCCTCCGCGGTCTCGTCGTAGATCACGACCTCCGCGTTCAACTCCGCAGGAACAAGGGCCGCCAGAAGCGCCAGCGTGATCGGCGCGTAGTGCAGTCCCTTGTGAAACATTCCGTTGTACCGGTGCATCGCCCCTGCGGGCGAGAGAAGTGCTATTTTCATAGGTTTCCTACCTCAGCGAATCGGGATAAACGAGGAGATCGCCATCAGGATGACGGCGGCCGCGACGAAAGCGATCAGAACCTTGCTGCCGGAATGTTTACCGAGCAGCAACGGGCTTAACGGATCCCTCATCGCCTGCTTGTACGCGGGCAGCACGACAAGCACGAGGATGATCGACAGCGCCCCCGCTCCGATCTGCACAACATCGAGGACACTCAGCGGGATCACGATCGCGATCAGCGCGGCAGGCAACGTGGCGATGAGCCAGGATTTCCTCGGCGATGTCTCAAACTCTCCGCCGACGACATCCGCGAAGGCGATGCCGCTGGACCAGAAGGAGCTGATCATCGCGAACACCACCAAAAGTGAGCACAATACTTTGACGACCGGCATGCCGATCCCGTCGGAAAGACCGATCGTCGCAACCTCGGTAACCTCCTTCGACCCGAGGATGACCGCGAACGCGAACAGCACCGTGAGCAGCGCGTTGAGCGTCAGTCCGCCGAGGAGCGCCCTGCGGGTCAGCTCCGGCTTCTCAATGTGCTCGCACACCTGCAGGACGGCAAATATCGCGGAAAATGCAAACATGAACAGCCCGTACACCGCCATCACAACGCTGCCCTTTCCGAGCGTCACATTGAGAGTCCCTTTGACATGCGTCAGTGACAGCGCTGTGAGAACGAGAACGACGCATCCGATCAGGAACACCGACACTTTCTCGCCCCAGCCCATGCCTTTGACTCCGAACATGATAACCGCAGTGGCGATCCCGTAGAACAGAAACACCGCCGGCTTGCTGTCCATACCGGTCAGATCCGACAGGACGTCGCCCGCGCACATGAGATACACGACAAGGTTTTCCAGCAGAAGAAGCACGAGCAGCACCAGGAACAGAAGCGATAACCGTTTTCTTCTCCCCTCGCTGAACAGATGCTCCGAAAGGATCGCCAGAAAATCGCCCGGATAGCTCGAATTGCGTGCCAGGTCGGCGATGATCAGATACAGCGCGGCGCTTGCGGCATAGGCGACTAACAGCGCGACAAACGTTCCGATCACGCCGATCTTATCGACCGCGTAAGGGATCGTAAGGATGCCGGTCCCCACTCCCGCTCCTGTCACGAGCATCAGCGATTCCGTAAATGTGAGTTTCTTTTCCTGCACGTTTGCCTCCCGATCAACAGCGATTGATTATTTTATTTATTGTACCATCGATTAAATGCGGTTTCAAGAGCGAGCCCCTGAAACGCTGCGACACAAAATCAGGCGGGACCGTCTTCGGGTCCCGCCTGAAACAATTCCTGTTTTTTCTGTTTATCGGCGTTCCGCAGTCTATTGCAACAGCTCCACGAGCCGTCTTGCAGCCTCCTCCGTGTCCTCCCTGCTTCCGAACGTCGAGAAGCGGAAGAAGCCTTCGCCGCAGGAGCCGAAGCCCTCACCGGGCGTACCGACCACCTGGATCTTCGTGAGAAGCAGGTCGAAGAACTCCCAGCTGCCCATGCCGTTCGGGCACTTCATCCAGATGTACGGCGCGTTCTTGCCGCCGCAGTACCAGATGCCGAGCTTGTCGAGAGCTCGCATCAGGATCGCCGCATTTTCCTTGTAGAAGCGGATGTTCTCATGGATCTGACGCTGGCCTTCCTCCGTGAACACCGCGGAGCCGCCGCGCTGCAGAATGTACGAGACGCCGTTGGTCTTCGTCGTGCGGTTGCGAACCCACATCGCGTTTAAGTTCATGCCCGCGCGCTCCAGCGTCTTCGGGATCACGGTATATCCGAGACGCGTCCCGGTGAAGCCCGCCGTCTTCGACAGGGAGCAGATCTCGATCGCGCATGTCCGCGCGCCCGGGATTTCGAAAATGCTGTGCGGAAGCTCGGGATCCTCGATAAATGCCTCATACGCCGCGTCGAAGAGGATCACCGCACCGGTCCTGTTCGCGTACTCCACCCATTTTTCGAGGGCATCGCGGCCGAACACCGCGCCCGTCGGGTTGTTCGGCGAGCAAATGTACAGCACATCCGCCCTCGTGTTCTCATCGGGAAGCGGCAGGAAGCCGTTGTCAATGCCAGACGAGAGATGCACTACCTTGCGGCCGTCCATCACGTTCGCATCCACGTACGCGGGATACGCGGGCTCGATCACGAGCGAGCTGTTGCTCTGGTCAAACAGGGCGAGAATATCGCCGAGCTCGTCGCTTGCTCCGCTCGAGACGAACACCTCGTCGGAATCCAGCTGCACGCCGCGTTTTCCGTAGTACTCCGCGATGCACTCCCGCAGAAACGGCGCGCCGCACTCCGGCATGTAGCCGTGGAAGCTCTCCTTCACCGCCTGGTCGTCAACGGCCGCGTGAAGCTCGCGGATCACCGCGTCGCAGAGCGGCAGCGACACATCACCGATGCCCATGCGGTACAGGTGCATGCCCGGATTTTCCTCGAGATATTTCTTCGTCTTCTGCGCGATATGATAAAAGAGATAGGACTCCTTCAGATCCGCGTAATGCATGTTAGGTTTCATGGTTTGAATCGTTCCTTTCGTTCGTTTCGTGTGTCACTCCGCGTCGATCGTCGAGACGCGCATCGTGCCTTCCTCGAGCACCTGCAGCACAAGCCGCACGGTGTCGAGCGAAGTGAGAAGCGGTACGTTGTTCTGCGCCGCGACACGGCGGATGGCCACGCCGTCCCCGTAGTGCACGCCGGAGATGATGGCTCTCGTGTTGATCACGTAGCTCACGTAGCCGGCCTTGATCGACTCCAGAACTTCCTCGCTGCCCTCGCTCGGCTTGTGGCGGATCCTCGTGCGGATTCCGTGCTCCTTGAGCACTTCGCCCGTGAGCGAGGTCGCCTCAATGTTGAAGCCCATATCGTAGAACCGCTTGATGAGCGGCAGCGTCTCCTCCTTGTCCTCGTCCGCGACGCTGACTAAAACCGTGCCGTAGCTCTTGAGCGTAAGGCCCGATGCGATGAGCGCCTTGTACGCCGCGCGGTGCAGCAGCTTGTCGTAGCCGATGGCCTCGCCGGTCGATTTCATCTCAGGCGAGAGATACGCGTCCATGCCGAACAGTTTCGAGAAGGAAAATGCGGGCACCTTCACGTAGTAGCGCTCTTTCTCCTTCGGATAGATCTCCGTGATGCCCTGCTCCTTTAAGGAGACGCCGAGCGACACGAGCGTTCCGATGTCAGCGAGCGGGTAGCCGGTCGCCTTCGAGAGGAACGGCACCGTTCTCGAGGAACGGGGGTTCACCTCGATGATGTAGACCGTGTCGGTCGGATCCACGATGAACTGAATGTTGTACAGTCCTCGGATCCCGATGCCGATGCCGAGCCGCTTTGTATAGTCAAGAATGGTCTGCTTCACCTTGTCCGAGAGGCTGTAGGAAGGATACACACTGATGGAGTCGCCGGAATGCACGCCGGTGCGCTCCACAAGCTCCATGATGCCCGGAACAAACACGTCCGTCCCGTCGCACACGGCATCCACCTCGACCTCCTTGCCGCGGATGTAGCGGTCCACCAGGACCGGCTTGTCCTCGTCGATCTGCACGGCCGTGCGCATGTACTCCCACAGCGACTCTTCCTTCGCCACGATCTGCATCGCGCGTCCGCCGAGCACGAAGCTCGGACGTACCAGAACCGGATAGCCGATCTCCTTCGCGGCCTCGATACCCGCCTCGATGCTCGTGACCGCGCGGCCTGTCGGCTGCGGGATATTGAGCTCCAGGAGCAGGTGCTCGAACGAGTCGCGGTTTTCCGCCTTGTCAATGGCGTCACAGTCCGTACCGAGGATCTTCACGCCGCGTCTCGCCAGAGGCTCCGCGAGGTTGACGGCCGTCTGACCGCCGAGTGTCACGATGACACCCTCGGGGTTCTCGAGCCGGATGATGTTCATCACGTCCTCGACGCAGAGCGGCTCAAAATACAGTTTATCCGAGCAGGTGTAGTCCGTCGAAACCGTCTCGGGATTGTTGTTGATGACAATGGCCTCGTAGCCCGCCTTCTGGATCGTCTGCACCGCATGCACGGTGGAGTAATCGAACTCCACGCCCTGTCCGATGCGGATCGGGCCGGAACCGAGCACGATGACTTTCTTCTTGTCCGAGACGCGGGACTCATTTTCCTCCTCGTAGGTCGAGTAGAAATACGGGATGTAGCTCTCGAACTCCGAGGCGCACGTGTCGATCATCTTGTAGACCGGCATGATCCCGTTCTCTTCCCTCATTCGGAAAATGTCGACCTCGCCCATGCCCCACAGACCCGCGATCTCGCGGTCGGACATACCGATCCTCTTGGCCCTGTACAACGCATCGATGTCGCCGGGTGCCTTGCGGACAGCCTCCTCAGCCTCGATGATGTTGCGGATCTTCCGAAGGAAGAACAGGTCGATCGCCGTCACGTGAGCGATGGTCTTGATCGTGCATCCCTTGCGAATGAGTTCCGCGATCGCGTACAGACGGTCGTCGGTGCCGATGCGGATGTACGCGAGCAGCTCGTCCACGGACTGCTCCTCAAACTTCGCCATGCGAAGCTGCGTGACGCCGTTCTCCAGCGAGCGAATGCCCTTTAAGAGGCTCTCCTCGAACGTGCGGCCGACGCTCATGACCTCGCCGGTTGCTTTCATCTGCGTCGAGAGCGTGTTGTTCGCGTCAGCGAATTTGTCGAACGGAAAACGAGGCAGTTTCGTGACCACATAGTCGAGCGCCGGCTCGAACGATGCGGGCGTGTTGGCGATGTGGATCTCGTCGAGCGTCATGCCGATGCCGATCTTCGCGGATACGCGCGCGATCGGGTAGCCGCTCGCCTTCGACGCAAGCGCCGAGGAGCGGGACACTCTGGGGTTGACCTCGATCAGATAGTACTGGAACGACTTCGGGTCGAGCGCAAACTGCACGTTGCAGCCGCCCTCGATCTGCAGCGCCCGGATGATCTTAAGAGCGCTGTCGCGAAGCATGTGATACTCTTTGTTTGTCAAAGTCTGCGAAGGGCAGACAACAACGGAATCGCCCGTGTGGATACCCACCGGGTCGAGATTTTCCATGTTACAGATGGTGATCGCGGTATCGTTCTTATCACGCATCACCTCATACTCGATCTCCTTGTAGCCGCGCACGCTGCGCTCCACAAGAACCTGGCTGACCGGGGACAGCTCAAGCGCGTGCTTGAGCATCGGAAGGAAATCCTCCTCCTTCTCGACAAATCCGCCGCCCGTGCCGCCCAGGGTAAAGGCGGGGCGAAGCACAACCGGGAAGCCGATCCGCGAAACCGCCTCAAGACCTTCCTCCACCGTGCTCACGGTCTCCGAAGGCAGCACCGGCTCTCCGAGGCTCTCGCACAGCTCCTTGAAGAGCTCGCGGTCCTCCGCCTGCTCGATACTGCGGCTTCTCGTGCCGAGGAGTTCCACACGGCACTCCTTCAGGATTCCCTTGCGCTCCAGCTGGATCGCAAGGTTCAAGCCGGTCTGTCCGCCGATGCCGGGCAGGATCGCGTCCGGCCGCTCGTAGCGGATGATCTTCGCGAGATACTCAAGCGTCAACGGCTCCATATAGACTTTGTCGGCAATTCTCGTGTCTGTCATGATGGTTGCGGGGTTCGAGTTGCACAGCACAACCTCGTAACCTTCCTCGCGAAGGGCAAGGCAGGCCTGCGTTCCCGCATAGTCAAACTCCGCCGCCTGGCCGATGACGATCGGGCCGGAGCCGATGACCAGCACTTTTCTGATGTCCGTACGCTTCGGCATGGCTCACTCCCCCTTCCCACGCAGTTCGCCGGCAGCGTCTGCTGACACACTGCTGTCGACGGTCCCTGCGACCTGATTTTCCGACGAACCCGCCGTTTTCTCCGGCCGGTCACTCAGATTCAGCTTGCCGGTTTTCATCATGCTGACGAACCGGTCAAAAAGGTAGCTGCTGTCCTGCGGTCCGGGCGCGCTCTCCGGGTGGTACTGCACGCTGAACGCAAGCTTCTCGGGGCACGCAACGCCCTCGATCGTGTTGTCCAGAAGATTGATATGAGTGGGCACCAGCGGCGTTCCGATAAGGCTCGCCGCATCCACCGCGTAGGAATGGTTCTGCGACGTGATCTCAATCCTGCCGGTGGAGAGTTCCTTCACGGGATGGTTTCCGCCGCGGTGACCGAATTTGAGTTTGTATGTCTCCGCGCCGAACGCAAGCGAAAGGATCTGATGTCCGAGACAAATGCCGAAGATCGGCTTCTTGCCGATCAGCTTCCGAACGGTCTCAATGGTCGCGGACACATCCTTCGGATCTCCGGGGCCGTTCGAGATAAAGACGCCGTCCGGGTGCAGCGCAAGGATCGTCTCCGCAGGTGTGTTCCAGGGAACCACCGTTACCTTGCACCCCCGCCTGTTCAGCGAACGCACAATGTTCTGTTTCATGCCGCAGTCGATCGCGACAACATCGACGGGATCGATGGCGTATGCCAGCGCGTATTTGGCCTTCGACACCCACGTCTCTGCGCAGCTCACGCGCGAGACCGCGTCCGTGGGCACGACATACTCCCGCAGTTTTGCGAGACACTCCTCGACCGGCGTATCCGCATCGGTGATGATCGCGAGGCGGCTTCCGTAATCACGCACGGAACGCGCGATCTTCCGCGTGTCCACACCGCTCAGACCGACGATGTCATATTCCTTCATCACATCCCCGAGCGTCCGCGTGCTCCGGAAGTTCGACGGTTCGTCGTTGTACTCCCGCACGACCAGCGCGCCGATCGTCGGCCTTAGCGACTCGTAATCGTCGTCCGCCATGCCGTAGTTGCCGATCAGCGGATAGGTCATCACTACCGCCTGGTCCGTGTACGACGGATCCGAGAGGATCTCCTGGTAACCGACCATCGAAGTGTTGAACACCAGCTCGAGTATTTTCTCACCGTCCGCGCCGAACGGATCGCCGATGTACTGCTGCCCGTCCTCGAGGACTATTTTCCGTTTTGCAGAATTCATATTCCGCTTCCTTTCGCACCTGAAGTGCCGTTGATTTTATCCTGCACACCAACATCCATTATACTCACTTCGTCAAGTCCCCTCTACTCGCTGTCGGACAATCTCCGCTCAAACCGGTTCTTGCCCTCACCGCGAGGCACCGACGTCGGATAGTTCCCGTCGAAGCAGGCGCTGCAGAAGCCCTGACCGCCGGCGAGTTCCGACAGCCGATCGGTCGGAAAATACCCGAGCGTGTCCGCTCCGATCATCTCCGCGATCTGCGCCGTCGTGTGCTCCGTCGCGATCAGCGATGAAGTCGAATCGACGTCCGTTCCGTAGTAGCACGGAAAACGGAACGGCGGCGCCGTGATCCGCATGTGGATCTCCGTAGCGCCGGCATCGCGCAGAAGCCGCACGATCTGCGCGCTCGTCGTGCCGCGCACGATCGAGTCGTCCACCAGCACCACTCTCTTGCCGCTCACGACGCTCTCGATCGGGGAAAGCTTGATCTTCACCTGCGTCGAGCGGTCGGTCGGCGCGATGAACGTCCGCCCGATGTACTTATTTTTCACAAGGCCGACACCGTACGGAATGCCCGATCTCCGGCTGTAGCCGAGCGCCGCGTCGATGCCCGAATCCGGAACGCCGATGACGATGTCCGCCTCCGCCGGGTGCGTCTCTGCGAGGATCTCGCCCGCGAGCACGCGCGAATCATGCACCGAAACCCCGTCGATCACGGAGTCCGGTCTCGCAAAATAAATATACTCAAACACACAGAGCCGCTTGCCGGCCGTGCCGCAGTGTTCGCGCCGCGACGTCACGCCGTCCTTCGAGAACACGAGTATCTCGCCGGGCTCCACATCACGCAGAAAATGCGCCCCGACCGCGCGAAGCGCGCAGCTCTCGGACGCAATCACATATCCGCCGCCGGGCAGACTTCCGTAGCAAAGCGGGCGGAAGCCTTGCGGGTCACGCACGCAGATCAGTTTCTGCGGCGACATCAAAATCAGGGAATACGCCCCGCGAAAATGCCCCATCGCGCGGCTTACCGCCTCCTCGATGGAGGGGGCCGAGAGTCTCTCCCGCGTCACGATGTACGCGATCGTCTCCGTGTCGCTCGTCGAGTGAAAGATCGCTCCCGCGAGTTCGAGTTCCGTGCGCAGGGCGGACGCGTTGGCGAGATTGCCGTTGTGCGCGATCGCCATGCGGCCCTTCTGGTGGTTCACCTCGATCGGCTGACAGTTGCTCCGATTGTTCCCGCCGGTCGTGCCGTAACGCGCGTGCGCAACCGCCATCGTCCCCTGCGGAAGATGCGAAAGGGTCTCCCCCGCAAACACCTCGCTGACAAGTCCGATGTCCTTGTGCGATGCAAACACACCGTCGTCGTTGACGACGATGCCGCAGCTCTCCTGTCCGCGGTGCTGCAGCGCATACAGTCCGTAGTAGCACGTCGCCGCAACATCGGTCACCTCCGGCGTGATCACACCGAACACGCCGCATTCCTCGTGGATACTGCTCATACTCTCTCCGACCTTTCCCGCCGCTTCACGACGAAGATTCACGGATACTGTGTCAATCTCTCAGCCCGTGCTTGTTCCGCTCCCGCGGCTTATCTGCCGTTCGAGGCACGGTCTGCCGCTGCCCCGACGAACCCGAGGAACAGCGGGTGCGGCTTGTTCGGACGGCTCTTGAACTCCGGATGGTACTGCACGCCCACATGGAACGGCCGCTCCGTGAGTTCCACGGTCTCGACGAGTCTTCCGTCGGGGGAAATGCCGCTTAAGGTGAGACCGTTTTCCGCAAGCGCATCGCGGTAGTCATTGTTCACTTCGTAGCGATGGCGATGGCGCTCGCTGATCTGCAGCGAACCGTAGCAGCGCTCCATCGTCGTGCCGGGTGTGATCACGCAGGGATATGCGCCGAGTCGGAGCGTACCGCCCTTGTCGACATCCTCACTCTGGCCGGGCATGAAATCGATGACCTTATTTTTGCATTGTTCATTGAACTCGCCTGAGTTCGCGTCCTTAATACCGACGACATCGCGCGCATACTCGATGACCGCGATCTGCATGCCGAGGCAGATGCCGAAGTACGGCACCTCGTGCTCTCTCGCGTACTTCGCTGCGAGGATCATGCCCTCGATGCCGCGGCTGCCGAAGCCGCCCGGCACAAGGATCCCGTCCACGTCGGCGAGCATCGCGTCCACAGTCTCCGGCGTGATCTCCTCCGAGTCGATCCAGTGAATATCGATATGCACGTTGTGCTGATAACCCGCGTGGTGCAGCGCTTCCGCGACCGAGAGGTACGCATCGTGAAGTCCGACATATTTTCCGACGAGTCCGATCGATACGGTGTGGGAACGTGACGCGTGGATCCGCTCGACAAGCGCCTGCCACTCCCTAAGATCAGGTGCGGGCGTCTCAAGTCCGAGTCCGCGGCACACGACATCCGAAAAATGCGACTTCTCAAGCATGAGAGGCGCCTCATACAGGTTCGGCAGCGTGACATTTTCGATGACACAGTCCTGCTTAACGTTGCAGAACAGCGCGATCTTATGGAAAATGCTCTCCTCCAGCGGTTCGTCCGCGCGGAGAACAATGATATCGGGGTTGATGCCCATGCCCTGCAGCTCCTTCACGGAGTGCTGGGTCGGCTTTGATTTGTGCTCCTCCGAGGCATGGAGGTACGGAACCAGACAGACATGGATAAAGAGGCTGTTCTCACGCCCGACTTCCAAGGAAATCTGACGTACAGCCTCGATGAACGGCTGCGACTCGATGTCACCGATCGTGCCGCCGATCTCGGTGATGACCACGTCGGCCTCCGTCTTGCGGCCCACGCTGTACACGAACTCCTTGATCTCGTTCGTGATGTGCGGGATGACCTGCACCGTCGAGCCGAGGTACTCGCCGCGGCGCTCCTTGTTCAGCACGTTCCAGTAAACTTTGCCGGTCGTTAAATTGGAGTACTTGTTCAGGTCCTCATCGATGAACCGCTCGTAGTGACCGAGGTCGAGGTCAGTCTCCGCGCCGTCCTCGGTCACGTACACCTCGCCGTGCTGGTACGGGCTCATTGTGCCCGGATCCACGTTGATGTAAGGGTCGAGTTTCTGCGCCGCGACCTTCAGCCCGCGCGCCTTCAGCAGACGTCCGAGCGACGCCGCCGTAATTCCTTTGCCGAGGCCGGAGACAACGCCTCCGGTCACAAATACGTATTTCGTCATGCTGCACCCCTTTCTCACTCTCCGCTCGCGCCGTAGTTCGACAGCACGCGCGCAGAAGGATCGTTTACATTGCAACCTTCCCACTCTTTGTTCGGCATCCAGAAATCAACCACCATCTCCGCCTGTCCCGGATAGAACGATTCGAAGATCTCACGGTACAGAAGCGATTCCTTCGTGAACGGCTGCGCGAACGTGTATTTTCCGCGAAGCTGTTCAAACTCCTCGTCCGTGTATTGTTTCTCCGCAAACTCCTTCAGGTCGTCCACCATCGAGTGTCCGACCGCATCGGAAAATGCGGCTTTCTCACGCCACAGGATCTCGTCCGGCAGGTAGCCGAGCCCCTCGAATGCATGGCGGAGGAGGTATTTGCCTTTGTTGTACGTATTCAGTTTCTTCTGAGGATCGAGCTCCATCACGTAATGCACGAAATCGAGGTCACCGAACGGAACACGCGCCTCGAGGGAGTTCACGGAGATGCAGCGGTCCGCACGGAGCACATCGTACATATGAAGCTCGCGCACGCGCTTGACGGACTCCGCCTGGAACGCCTCCGCGGACGGTGCAAAATCGGTGTATTTATAACCAAAAAGCTCGTCCGAGATCTCGCCGGTCAGCAGCACGCGGATGTCGGTCTTCTCGTGGATCGCCTTGCACACAAGGTACATGCCCATGCTGGCGCGGATCGTCGTGATGTCGTATGTGCCGAGCAGCCTGATGACATCCTTGAGCGACGAGATCACCTCCTCGGGCGTCATGAACACTTCCGTGTGGTGGCTTCCGATGAACTCCGCCACCTGACGGGCGTACTTTAAGTCGATCGCGTCCTTCTCCATGCCGATGGCAAATGTCTCGATCGGCTTGTCCGACTCTCTCGCGGCGATCGCACACACAAGCGAGGAATCGAGTCCGCCGGAGAGAAGGAATCCGACCTTCGCATCGGCGACCAGACGCTTCTTCACACCCTCGACCAGCTTCTCGCGGATCTTGCCGCAGGCGGTCTCCAGGTCGTCCGTGCAGACACGGGAAACGGCCGTGATGTCACAGTAGCAGTGGAATTCCCCGTTCCGATAGTAATGTCCGGGCGGGAACGGCATGATCTTGTCGCAGAGCCCGACCAGGTTCTTCGCTTCACTGGCAAACACGATCGTTCCTTCCTCATCGTAGCCGTAGTACAGCGGACGGATGCCGATCGGATCGCGCGCCGCGATGTACTCACCGGTCTCCCCGTCGTACAAAATGCACGCAAACTCCGCGTCAAGCATAGCGAACATGTCGGTGCCGTACTCATGGTATAGCGGCAACAGCACCTCGCAGTCGCTGTCGCTCTGGAACGTATATCCCCTGTCGCGCAGCAGTTGCCGAATCTTCTCGAACCCGTAGATCTCGCCGTTACACACGGCATAGCAGCCCTGCGACTCAAACGGCTGCATTCCCTCCGGGTGAAGTCCCATGATCGCGAGCCGGTGGAATCCGAGGATCCCGTTGCCGGTCTCCACGACCCTGGTATCGTCCGGACCGCGGGATTTCGTTCTCCCGAAGCCCGTCAAGAATCGTTCCATGGCAGCCGAGCTGCCGCAATATCCCATGATGGAGCACATACGCCTGTTTCCTCCGAAATCTTGTTTGTCTTTTATACCATTGTTGGGGAAGCGCCCTGTTTGCAAGCGCTTCCCCTCGATGTTTTTATGTTTTCTTTCTGTCTCTGACCGGGCACAATGCTTTGGAAAATGTTCCGCTGCTCTTATGTGTGCCGGTCCCGGAGATTGTCTTACTCGACATCCTGCAATGCGTCGTAGCCTTCCTCACCGGTACGAACCTTGACGACATTTTCCACATCGTACACGAAGATCTTGCCGTCGCCGATATGGCCGGTGTAAAGAACCTTCTTCGCCGTCTCGATGACGCTTCGTACAGGAACCTTGCTGACGACGATGTCAACCTGGATCTTCGGAAGCAGGGTCGCCTCAACCGGAACGCCACGGTAGTACTCCGGGGTACCCTTCTGAGCACCGCAGCCGAGTACGTGCGATACCGTCATACCTGTGATACCGAGATCCATCATTGCGTTCTTCAGGCTCTCCAGGCGGGTCTCCTTGCACACGATCTCGATCTTCGTGAACTTCGGCGAACCGTCGTCGAACGTCGGAACTTTGTGTACCGGGATTGCCTCGGCAACCGGAGTGTCACCCGCGACAACCACGGGAGCCTCTGCCGCTGCCGCATCACCTGCGAAGGCGAGCAAACCGTAATCGATGCTGCCGACTGCCGGCATGAAATCCGCATATGCGGCGGGCAGGCCGTGCTCGGTGCTGTCCAGGCCGCGGATCTCCTCCTCCGCCGAAACACGGAGGCCGATGGTCTTCTTGATGATCATGAAGGTGATCAGCATCATCACGGTCGTCCATGCAAGGATACATACGATACCAAGCGTCTGAATGCCTAACAGCTTGGGACTACCGGTGTAGAACAGGCCCTTCAGTCCGGCAGGAGCATCCGGGTTTGCCAGCAGACCGACTGCGATCGTGCCCCAGACACCGTTTGCAAAATGAACACCTACGGCACCGACCGGATCGTCGATGTGAAGCTTCAGGTCCAGGAACTCAACAATAACAACTACCAGAATACCGGATACGATACCGACGATGACCGACCCGAGAGCATCCAGCGCGTCACAGCCTGCGGTGATACCGACAAGACCTGCCAGCGAGCCGTTCAGACACATCGAAACATCGGGTTTGCCGTTCTTGATCCAGGTGTACAGCATTGTCACAACCGTGGCAACCGCCGGAGCGATCGTCGTGGTGACGAAGATGGAGGCCAGGGAGTTCTGATCCCATGCAGCTGCACCGTTAAAGCCGTACCAGCCGAACCACAGGATAAAGCAACCGAGAGCACCGAGTGTGATCGCATGGCCGGGAATAGCGTTAACTTTCTTGACCTTGCCCTTTTCGTCGCGAACGTATTTTCCGAGACGAGGGCCGACCAGGATGGCACCGATCAAAGCGGTGATACCGCCGACGGAGTGGATCGCTGCGGAACCTGCGAAATCATGGAAGCCCATTTTCACAAGCCAGCCCTGCGAGTTCCAGACCCAGCCGGCCTCGACCGGATAGACAAACAAGGAAATCACACCGGAGTAAATGCAATACGAGACAAACTTCGTGCGCTCTGCCATGGCGCCCGACACGATCGTCGCCGCCGTCGCGCAGAACACAAGGTTGAATACGAACGTCGGAGCATTGCCGGCCTTCAGAAAGCCGCCGAAATCCGTAAGGATCTTCAGATTCGGAACTCCGATTACACCACCCACATAGTCTTCCGCACACATCAGGCTGAAACCGAGGAGAACAAACACAACGGTGCCGATGCAGAAGTCCATGAGGTTCTTCATGATGATATTGCCCGCATTTTTCGCGCGGGTGAAACCGGTCTCCACCATGGCAAATCCGGCTTGCATAAAGAATACGAGTGCGGCGCCGATCAAAAACCAGACGGCAAACACCTCGCCGTCCACGGTCTCTTCCAAAATCTTGGTCAATTCTTCTGACATACTGTCCACTTCCTTTGCATTTTTTCCCCTAATACATATAGCTTCCTGAATTTGTCCCTGCACGCCGGCGCGAGTCACGCTCGCAAGACACTATCAGCGTTCATCGCGCCGACCTGCGCAGGTGTTGGATAATGAAAGTAATTGTCGGTTATTTTACGCCGAAGAGCAGCTCTCCGTAGGTCGGGAACGGCCAGTAGCTGCGGGCCGTGATCACTTCCGCCTGGTCGCACGGGATACGGAGCTCGGTCATCTTCGGAAGCAGAAGGTCTCTGACCTTCGCGGACTCCTCGAAAATATCCTTCGCCTCGCCGACAGCCAGGATGGCCTCCGACAGAGCGTCCGTCCGGATGCTGATCGCATCCGTCAGGGACGAAAGCTTCTTCACGAGATCGCTCTCATAGCAGCAGCACAGATCCGGCACAACCGCCTTCTTCGCAGCAGCTGCCTTGGCCACATGGCAGGCGTACGACTCGATCGCCGGTGCGATCATCGTGCGGGCCATATCGACCATCGTGTTCGCCTCGATGATCACGCTCTTGCAGTAGTTCTCAAGCATGATGTCCGTTCTGGAGCGAAGCTCCTCCTCGGAAAATACGCCCAAACCGGTGAGCATCGTCACGTTCTTCTCATCCAGCAGGTGCGGCATGCAGTCCGCCGTTGTGCGGTAGTTGAGAAGGCCTCTCTTCTCGGTCGCTTCCTTGATCCACGCATCGTCGTAGCCGTTGCCGTTGAAAATGATGCGCTTGTGATCACGGATCGTCTTGCGGATCATCTCATGCAGCGCCGTCTCGAAGTCCTCTGCCTTCTCCAAACGGTCTGCGTAGATGCGAAGGCTCTCAGCCACAGCCGCGTTGAGCATGATGTTCGCGCAGGCGATGCTGTTCGAGGAACCGAGCATACGGAACTCGAACTTGTTGCCGGTAAATGCGAACGGCGACGTACGGTTGCGGTCCGTCGTATCGCGGTTGAACTTCGGAAGGACATCCACGCCGAGGCGCATCTCCTTCTTCTCCGTACCTGCGTAAGGAGTGTCGTTCTCGATCGCTTCCATGACGGCATTGAGCTCGTCGCCGAGGAAGATTGAGATAACTGCGGGCGGTGCCTCGTTCGCGCCGAGACGGTGATCGTTGCCCGCGGTAGCTACCGAGAGACGAAGCAGATCCTGGTAATCGTCGACTGCCTTGATGACAGCGCACAGGAACAGCAGGAACTGAGCATTTTCATAAGGCGTCTCGCCCGGGGAAAGAAGGTTCTGTCCGCGGTCAGTTGCGATCGACCAGTTGTTGTGCTTGCCGGAGCCGTTGACACCTGCGAACGGCTTCTCATGAAGCAGACATACAAGGCCGTGCTTGGCGGCTACCTTCTGCATGATCTCCATCGTCAACTGGTTGTGATCGGTTGCGATGTTGGTCGTCGAGTAGATCGGTGCAAGCTCATGCTGCGCCGGAGCAACCTCGTTGTGCTCCGTCTTGGCAAGGATGCCGAGCTTCCAGAGCTCATCGTTGAGATCTTCCATGAAAGCTGCAACTCTGGGCTTGATCACACCGAAGTAATGATCGTCCATCTCCTGTCCCTTCGGAGGCTTTGCACCGAAGAGCGTGCGGCCGGTGAAGCACAGGTCGGGACGCTTGTCAAACATTTCCTTTGTAACAAGGAAGTACTCCTGCTCCGGGCCGACCGAGGAGACAACACGCTTCGCGGTCTTGTTGCCGAAGAGCTTCAGAATGCGGAGTGCCTGCTTGCTCAGCACTTCCATCGAACGCAGCAGAGGCGTCTTCTTGTCGAGCGCCGGGCCGCCGTACGAACAGAACGCGGTCGGGATGCAGAGCGTCTTTCCTTTGATAAATGCGTAAGAGGTAGGATCCCACGCGGTGTAACCTCTCGCCTCGAACGTTGCGCGAAGACCGCCACTCGGGAACGAGGATGCGTCCGGCTCACCCTTGATGAGTTCCCTGCCGGAGAACTCCATGATCACGCTTCCGTCCGGAGCCGGGCTGATGAAGCTGTCATGCTTCTCTGCAGTGATACCGGTGAGCGGCTGGAACCAGTGCGTAAAATGTGTCGCACCTTTCTCCACTGCCCAATTCTTCATCGCCTCCGCTACCGCGTTGGCCACGCTGATGTCGAGTTCCTTGCCCTCGTCGATCGTCTTGCGAAGAGAACGATACACATCCGCCGAAAGATTGGCGCGCATCACTCTGTCGTCAAAAACCATGCTTCCGAAGTAATCCGATACTGTTTTCATGTTGTCCTCCTTGTTTGTAAACTGAAAAGGGGCAAAGGCACTTCCGCTGTAACGGAAAGACGCCTTTGCCCTTCTCTTTTCATTTTGTGTGATGTGTGATTGTCTGTCCTTTGACATCGTCGGATCTTCGGTACCGATCACGACAATGTACACTTCATAAGGACTGCATTCACCGTTCCCGGTGAAAAAGAAAAAGCGTCTCTGAGTCCGAAAACTCAAAGACGCCATTGCCTTTATGTGCCGGATTATACACCCGGGTTTTGGGGTTGTCAACCCCCATTTTTCAAAAATTCTCCGGGAACCATTGTTTCGCGACAGTTCGTCCGGATAAGGCCCTTGATGTTTCCTCTCCGGGGTATCTATTGCTGTTCCAACCATTCCTCATAAACTTGTTTTTTCTTTATCATCAGGCTGTAAAAATACACATGATAATTATAGTTGGCACCCACCGGTATCCGCAGGCTTTCCAGCTGTTTCTTTGTCACCTCGACACAGATGTACGGGCCGTAACCGGAGAAATCTTCCTTGACTTCCACAACGGTCCATCCCTTGTCGTAAATTGTTTCGATCGATCCCTCCAGGTTTTTCCGGGTGGTCTCTTCATCCCGCTGTTGATATACACCGATCGAATACGGCACGATCGCTACCTTTACATACTCATCGTCAGCCATCCATAAAAGAGCCACGGGCAATCGACCAACCGACAGATCAACCACTCCTCCGTCGGGTGATTCCGGGGGCGCAAAGCCGGGATCGTTCGGAGCATCATAGACATTTTTCCCGTTGATCGCGTCAACTACGATGATCTCGTCTTCCTCCCACCAGCCGATTTCAGAGCAGCTGCGGATCCCGTAAACAAGGGAATCCCGAGTCAGCTCCAGGACCGTTGAATACGGTACATTCATGGCAAGGACACATCCTTTATTCATTACCTGATTCAGATATATGTATGGCTGAATATCCGGATGCTTCTGCAGGAATTGCTGCCGTTTCACCAGCCAGTCATCATACCGCGTCTCCCATGGTTCCGAATCCTCGTTCCAGTCCGGGTCAAAAACGATCCAGACTTTGATGCTTTCCTCGGAATCGCGGAACGCACGAACCTCCTCCGAAATGATGTCCTCACGGATCTCACCCGGATGTACCTCCTTGAGATACATCGTCAGCCACTCCTCGGAGATGAACCGGTTCCATCGGTTGAACTCCGAAGTCTTGCCGTAATCCTCATAAGACACAAACGGGTTGGTATCTCCGCCGAGAGTCTCCGCGTCAAAGCGTCCCGACCGATACATCAGATCCCACGTCTCCGCATTAGTATACAAATCTTCAATGTCATCCATGGTGTATGTGTAATCATTGCGATAGAAATACACCTGCCCGTCGATCACCATCCGCCGCATCCATGAGCTTATCCCGTATGTTGCATAATACGTGCGGTACGCCGCAGGATCCACACCGGCCGGGTACGTAAACTCATCGTCTTCTTTCTTCTCGACCAGCCCTATGAGGATCTCCTCTCCCTCCCGGAAAATCGGATAACCCTTGAACTCATCGTCTTTGTTGCCGAACTGCAGAAAATAGATTTCGCTGGATTCCGGCGTGCCTTTGTATGCCTTGATGATCTCGGCCCGGAAGATCGTATGTCCCTTATCACACCCCAGATTCTCAACAAGCCGCACGGAGGCAAGGATCTCCGCCTCGCTCCAGGTTTCAGCCATCGTTCTCTTTACCAAAGAGCCCTTCCCGTTCTGTCCTTCCCCGTTGTCCTTCTCCCCGAGGATGTATTCGAGGTACACCCCGACGGTTGCCAGTTTTTCGGCAATCAGTACACGGCCGTCGGAGAAATCGGACCGGTCGATCAGGAACAGCAGATTCGCAAGCGGTCTCGCTGTCGGACGATCGTCCGTTTCCTCCACCTCAACAGAAAACCACTCCCCGTGCTCGTCCAGCAGCTGCAGCACGGCAGCAATCCGGTCCTCCCGTTCGCTCAGCTCCTTCAGCCCGGAAAAATGTGTTTTTGCTGTCTCATATCCGGTATCGTGGTCCTCATAGAGCAACATGCTGTAATCGCTCATCAGCGGGTACCATAACACCGACTGAAGCAGATCGGTTGTCGTCATATCGGCCAGCACATCCTTCGGGATCCTGCATGCTTCGATCCTCTCCTCATGGTTTTTGTTTTGCCACAACGACATGAACGGAAGCACCGGATACCGGTATCCCGTATAACCTTCCGGATAGTACATCTGCAGGATCTGCTCGTCGGTGTACTTCGATCTTCTGTTGTTGTCCTTCGGATCCGCCGTCGGGATGACCGTCGCGGTGACCGTAGCCTCCCCCGCCGGTTTCTCCTTAGCGTTTCTTTTATTGTTCGCGATGCTGATCCCGAGGACAACCGTTCCGACGAGCAGCATCGCAATGCATGCAGCCTTCTGGTACCACTTCATTCCGGTAACAATGGTTGAAGCGTTCGACATCTCATCCAAGTGGTTCTCGTTCCCGCTCGTCACACTCTCAGCATCAGACTGTACATTTTCCGGACCAATGGCTGCATTTCGAATATATTTTTCGTTGATTTCTCCAATCGCCTTCAGTAAATCGTGCTCCGTCATATGGTAAACCCTTCCTTCTTCAATTGCTTTCGCAAGGCCGTCCTCATTCGGTGAAGCATGGTTTTCACCTTGCTCTCCGAGAAGCCGTACCTGTCGCTGATCTGCGGGATCGTGTCAAAATACCAGTACCGTCTCACGAAAACATTCTGCTGCTCTTTCGTACAGGTCTCGAGAAAACGATTGATCACTTCGCTCAGTCCCGAGTACTCCTGTCCCTCCTCATCCGTCCCCGAAGGGATGCATTCCATCATCTCCTGTGTGAGCTCACAATACACGGCATACCGTTTTTTCGCACGTTCCTTCCTGCACCGGTTCAGCGCGATGTTCCGGATGATCTTTGCGAGAAATTCGTACAGATACCCTCTCGGCTCATGCGGAGGTATCCGGTTCCACGCTTCCATATACGCATCATTCTCGCATTCCTCCGCGCTCTCCCGATCATTGAGGATCGCATAGGCAACATTTCGGAGGCTTGCGCCGTAACGTTCCGCTGTCCTGGCAATGGCCTGCTCATCTCTGGCCAGATAGAGCTCCACGATCTCATTGTCGTTCAACCTGTCGTTCACCGAAGCGCCACCTCCCTCTGAAAGAATCCTTTCACCCATTATAGCAACTTTTTCGGCGCTGAGGTTACATGATTTCGGTAATTCACGTAAAAAATCACTCAAAAATCAAAAACAAAAAAACTCTTGACAGGCAATTTCAACGGGCGTATAATGCGGGCAAATGAGCAAAGGCGTTCATTGATGTGCAGACAACTGTCTGTGTATCGATGAGCGCCTTTTCTTTGTTCCGGCAACAGGCATTGATGTAACTCAGGACCGCAGATACATCGGCAAATGCCCGCCGGCAGTACAGACAACAAGGAACCATACCCCAGAAAGGAACCGAACCATGAAACTGGAAGGTCAGGTACGCATTCCGTCCGGATGCGCCATCGCTGCTGTAATCTCAAAGGAAGGAACCCGCATGCCGGGCGATAAGATCGCTCAGTGCATGATCCCGATGCACGACCGCTCGAACGGCCTGGGCGGCGGATTTGCCGGCTACGGCATCTATCCTGAGTACAAGGATTTCTACGCGCTTCACATGTTTTTCAACGACCGCACGACGCGTAAGGACTGCGAGGCATTCTTAAAGGAATACTTCGAGATCGTCCGCTCGGAGATCATCCCCACACGGAAGATTCCGGCCATCACCGATGAGCCGATCATCTGGCGCTACTTTGTCGCGCCGCTGCAGTCGATGCTTCGCAGCATGCAGCTAGACGAGAAGGAGTTCGTCGCACGCGCGGTCATGCGCATCAACACGCAGCTCAAGGGCGCGTACGTATTTTCCAGCGGAAAGAACATGGGAACCTTCAAGGCGGTCGGTTTCCCCGAGGATGTCGGTGAGTTCTATCGCCTCGAGGAGTACGAGGGCTACTGCTGGACGGCGCACGGACGTTACCCGACGAACACTCCCGGCTGGTGGGGAGGCGCGCATCCGTTCACGCTCCTGGACACGTCCATCGTCCATAACGGTGAGATTTCCTCCTACGACGCCAACCGCAGATTTATTGAAATGTTCGGTTACAAATGTACGCTGCAGACCGATACCGAAGTCATCACCTACATTATGGACTACCTCGTCCGCGTGCAGGGTCTGACGCTCACGGAAGCCGCCAACGTCATCGCTGCCCCGTTCTGGAGCACGATCGACAAGGAGCCCGACGAGGCGACGAAGAAACGTCTTTCGTTCCTACGCACGGTCTTCCCGAGCCTGCTGGTGACCGGCCCGTTCTCCATCGTAGTCGGTTTCACGGGCGGCCTTATGGCACTCAACGACCGGCTGAAGCTGCGTTCCATGGTTGTCGGCGAGAAGGACGACCGCGTATTTATCGCCAGTGAGGAGGCTGCCATCCGCGCGATGGAGCCCGAGGCGGAAAATATCTGGTCTCCGGCCGGCGGAGAACCGGTGATCGTTCGCGTAAAGGAAGGAGCATACTGATGGGCATCGATTTTATCTATCCGGAATTTGAAGTTGTGCGGAATCCGGACCGCTGTATCGCCTGCCGCGTATGTGAGCGACAGTGCGCCAACGAGGTTCATGCATTTGACCCCGAGACAGGCCGTATGATCAGCGACGAAAGTAAATGTGTGAACTGCCAGCGCTGCGTCTCGCTGTGCCCGACGCGCGCCCTTAAGATTGTGAAAAGCGATTGCCAGCTTCGGGAAAATGCGAACTGGCAGAACGATACGATCCGCGAGATCTACAAACAGGCGGGAAGCGGCGGCGTGCTGCTCTCCTCCATGGGTAACCCGAAACCCTTGCCGGTGTACTGGGACCGCATTCTGATCAACGCCTCACAGGTGACCAACCCTCCGATCGACCCGCTGCGCGAGCCGATGGAGACGCAGGTTACGCTCGGCAAGCGTCCCGAGAAAATGACGCGCGATGCGGACGGCAACCTCGTCTGCGATCTTCCTCCGCATGTGACGCTCTCGATGCCCGTGATGTTCTCCGCGATGAGCTACGGCTCCATCAGCTACAATGCCCACGCCTCCCTCGCCCGCGCGGCAACGGAGCTCGGCATTCTCTACAACACCGGTGAGGGCGGTCTGCACGAGGACTTCTACTGCTACGGACCGAACACCGTCGTTCAGGTGGCCAGCGGCCGTTTCGGTGTGCATGAAGCATACCTCGAGGCCGGCGCGGCGATCGAGATCAAGATGGGTCAGGGCGCAAAGCCCGGCATCGGCGGACATCTTCCCGGTGCCAAGATCGTCGGCGATGTCTCGAGAACGCGTATGATCCCCGAGGGTTCGGACGCGATCTCGCCGGCTCCTCATCACGATATCTACTCGATTGAGGACCTGAGACAGCTCGTATTTTCCTTAAAAGAAGCGACCGGCTACCGCAAGCCCGTCATCGTCAAGGTAGCGGCCGTCCATAATATTGCGGCGATCGCAAGCGGCATCGCCAGGAGCGGTGCGGACATCATCGCGATCGACGGCTTCCGCGGCGGTACCGGAGCGGCTCCTACGAAGATCCGCGACAACGTCGGTATCCCGATTGAGCTTGCGCTCGCGGCGGTTGACCAGCGTCTGCGCGACGAGGGAATCCGCAACAACGTCTCGCTCGTCGTCGGCGGTTCCATCCGGAGCGCCTCCGATGTGATCAAGGCCGTCGCGCTCGGCGCGGACGCCTGCTACATCGCGACTGCTGCCCTGCTCGCACTCGGCTGCCATCTGTGCCGCACGTGCCAGAGCGGCAAATGCAACTGGGGTATCGCAACGCAGCGCCCCGACCTCGTGAAGCGCCTCAACCCCGACATGGGAAGCGAACGGCTCATCAACCTGATGACCGCGTGGAAGCACGAGATCAAAGAACTCCTGGGCGGCATGGGTATCAACTCCATCGAAGCCCTTCGCGGCAACCGGCTGATGCTTCGCGGCGTCGGTCTCACGGAGAAAGAACTGGAGATCCTCGGAATCTCCCACGCAGGAGAGTGAACCTATGAAACGAGTGTATGTAAACGAACAATGGTGCCTCGGCTGTCATCTATGCGAGTATAACTGCGCATTTGCCAATTCCGGCAAGAAGTTCATGGCATCGGCACTCGCCGGCAAGCCGATCTACCCCCGCGTCCACGTGGAGGGGCGCGACAACATTTCCTACGCGGTCTCCTGCCGCCACTGCAAGGATCCGCTCTGCGTCAAGAGCTGCATCGCAGGCGCACTGTACCGCGGTGAGGACGGCGTCATCCGGATCCACCGCGAGCGCTGCGTCTCCTGCTACACCTGCGTGCTGGTGTGCCCGTACGGCGCACTCCTCCCGGGAGAGGACGGCGCGATGCAGAAGTGCGAGCTCTGCCTCAGCAACTCAAGCGGCGAGCCCGCCTGCGTCAAGGGCTGCCCGAACCGCGCGATCGTCTATGAAGAGCGAGGTGACAGCTTATGAAACGATATGTGATCATCGGTAACGGAGTCGCGGCCGCAGGCTGTATCGAAGGCATCCGCAGCGTGGATACGGAAGGTGAGATCACCGTCATCTCCGCGGAGAAGCACGAGGTTTACTGCCGTCCGCTCATCTCCTACTATCTGGAGGGCAAGACCGACCTCACGCGCATGAGCTACCGCGCCGAGGACTTTTATTCGAAAAACGGTGTCCGCGTCATCTACGGTGAGTCCGCGACTGCGATCAATCCCGACGACGCGACCGTGACCGTCTCGGACGGCACGGTGCTCCCGTACGATGCGGTTTGCGTTGCCGCAGGCTCGTCACCGTTCGTACCGCCGATGGAAGGCCTCGATACGGTGGAGAAGAAATACTCCTTTCTCACCCTGGATGATGCTCTCGCGCTTGAACAGGCGATCACGCCGGAATCCCGCGTGCTGATCGTCGGCGCCGGTCTGATCGGTCTGAAGTGCGCCGAAGGTATTCAGGAGCGTGTCGCAAGCATCACGGTATGCGATCTCGCGAACCGCGTGCTCTCGAGCATCCTCGATGACGAGTGCGCGGCGCTGATGCAAAGAAAACTTGAAGAGCACGGAATTCAGTTCCTGCTCGGTGACAGTGTCTCGAAGTTTGAGCCGGACGGTTCCGGCAGTTATACGGCCCATATGAAAAGCGGAGCCGACACGTCGTTCGACGTGCTCGTGCTCGCGGTCGGCGTCCGCGCCAACACAGGTCTTCTGAAGGCGATCGGCGGTAACGTGAACCGCGGCATCGTGGTGGACAACCGTCTGGCGACCTCGATCCCGGGCATCTATTCTGCTGGTGACTGCGCGGAAGGCTACGACGTGACGATCGGTGCAAACCGCGTCCTCGCGATCTTCCCGAACGCCTACATGCAGGGTCATGCGGCAGGCGTGAACATGGCCGGCGGTGAGGAACTCTTTGACTGCGGCATGCCGATGAACTCGATCGGATTCTTCGGTCTGCACGCGATGACGGCAGGCGCCTATGAGGGTGAGTGCTACGAGGAGACAACCCCCGAGTCGATCAAGCGCCTGTATGTGAAGGATGATCTTCTCAAAGGTTTCCTGCTGATCGGTTGCCACGAGCGCGCCGGAATCTACACATCGCTCATCCGCAACCGCACACCGCTCTCGGAGATCGATTTCGAGCTGATGAAACAAGGAGCGACAACGGCAGCATTTTCCTCGGAAAATCGTAGAAAAAAGTTTGGAGGTGTGGTATAAATGACTAAGATACAAGCTCAGGGATTGGACCACAAAGCGCTCAATAACGCCATCCGCGACGCAGGCGGCGACTGCATCATCGAAGGGTGTCTCGGACAGCGCTTCATCGCCTCCGGCATGTCCGGTCTCTCCGTGGATATCCACGGTGTCCCGGGCAACGCGCTCGGCGCCTACTTAAACGGTGCGACCATCTCGGTGGAGGGCAACGCGCAGGACGCGGTGGGCGACACGATGAACGAAGGTCTCATCGCGGTGCACGGCAACATCGGTGACGCGGCAGGCTACGCGATGCGCGGCGGCCGCATCTACGTAAAAGGCAACGCCGGATACCGCGCGGGCATCCACATGAAGGCATTTCACGAGAAGTTCCCGGTGATGATCATCGGCGGGAGAACCGGCAGTTTCTTAGGCGAGTACCAGGCGGGCGGCGTCATCGTCGTTCTCAACCTGGAGGAACCTTCGCAGCGGATCGTGGGGAATTTTCCGTGCACAGGAATGCACGGTGGGAAAATGTTCCTGCGCTCGGACTGCAAGGACATCTCCTTCCCCGCACAGGTCACGGCACGACCGGCTGAGGCGGAGGACATTGAGGAGCTTACTCCCTATCTGAACGATTACTGCGAGCACTTCGGGCTCGAGCTTGAGAAGGTACTGGATGCGCCGTTCACGGTGGTCACGCCGGACAGCCGCAATCCGTACCGACAGATGTATGTAGCTAACTGAGATTTCAATAAACCGCCGACAGTTGCCAGACTGTCGGCAGTTGCGTATCACCGCCCGCCGCTTTCGGGTGTGCGGCAGACGTCGCAACAGACAGGAGGGGAACAATGAATTACACGAAAGAAGAGGTTATCGAGTATGCACGTGAGGAGGATGTCAAATTCATCCGCCTCGCTTTCTGCGGTGTGTTCGGCAGGCAGAAGAACATTTCGATCATGCCGGACGAGCTCCCGCGCGCTTTCACGCACGGCATCGCCATCGATGCCTCCGCGATCGCCGGTTTCGGTGATGAGTCCAGAAGCGATCTGTTCCTGCATCCGGATCCCGAGACTCTCTCTCCGCTTCCGTGGCGCCCGGAACACGGCCGCGTGATGCAGATGTTTTCCGCGATCACATGGCCGGACGGCACCCCGTTCGCATGTGATACCCGCGCCCTTCTGAAGAAGGCGGTCGCTGACGCAAAGGAGGCCGGCCTCGAGTTTTCGTTCGGCGCCGAGCAGGAGTTCTACCTCTTCCGCCTGGATGAGAACGGCAACCCCACAAAGATCCCGTACGACAACGCCGGTTACATGGACGTCGCTCCGTACGACCGCGGGGAAAATATCCGCCGCGAGATCTGCCTCACTCTCGAGCAGATGGGTATCCGCCCGGAGAGCTCTCACCACGAGGTCGGACCCGGCCAGAACGAGATCGACATCCGCTACTCCGATCCGCTCACGGCGGCTGACAACGTCATGATGTTCCGACGCGTCGTCAAGACGGTTGCGGAGCGCAACGGACTGTACGCTGATTTCTCGCCGAAGCCTCTCGAGCAGGAGCCCGGCAACGGCTTCCACATCAACATTTCCCTGAAGAACAAGAGCGGTGAGGAGTACGTCTGCCCGATGCTTGCCGGCATTCTGAAGCATGTGAAGGCGATGTCGGTGTTCCTGAATCCGACCGATGATTCGTACCGCCGTCTCGGCAAGAGCAAGGCGCCGTCCTACATCAGCTGGTCATTCGAAAACCGTTCGCAGCTGATCCGCATCCCTGCGGCGCAGGGCGAATTCCAGCGCGCCGAACTGCGCTCCCCGGACACTGCCGCCAACCCGTATCTCGCATTTGCTCTTCTGATCTATGCGTGCGTGGAAGGCATCCGGGACAACCTGGAGCTCGCGCCGGCGACCAACATCAACTTCTACACGGCAGACGCAGCTTCGCTCACGAAGTACGACCGTCTTCCCGACAACCTTGCGGATGCCCGCCGTCTCGCTGAGGAGAGCGACTTCATCCGCGAACATATCCCTGCCGAGATCCTCGACCTCTACTGCGAGCGAGGCTGAACCCGGACGGTCTTCCGCTTCTGCGAATAGGATGAACAAACCCGGTCTGCCGATTGATTCTCCGTAATCCCAACGGCCCTGCTTATTCATAATCCTGACAGTCCTGCCGGCAGTTTCACTGCCGATCAAAAACAATAAACCTGCGACGGTCACCGCCGTCCCGGAGAAAGGAGTGTGCCATGAGCCTGAAGGAACGCGTTTACAGCGTTCTCGTCGTTTCGGCGAAATCGACTGTCCATACAGCCCTGTCACAACTCCTCTCCGATGCCCGCTACACTCCTGTCCGCACCGTAACAAGCGTGAGCGAGGCAAGGCGCATCCTCGGTGAGCAGCACTATGATCACGTGATCATCAACGCGCCGCTTCCCGATGAGGTTGGCACACGGTTTGCCGTGGACATCGCTGCCACCGCAGGAACCGTCGTACTTCTCATGGTCCCGTCGGAGCACCACGCGGAGATCTTCGACCGCGTCGGTGAGCACGGCGTATTCACATTGCCGAAACCGACCTCCATGCCGCTTCTGACCATCGCTCTCGAGTGGATGGCCGCAGCCAGAGAACGACTGCGAGGTCCCGAGAAAACATCCCTTTCCTTCGAGTCGAAGATGGAGGAGATCCGCATCATCAACCGCGCAAAATGGCAGCTCATCTCCGCCCTCGGACTCGACGAGCCACAGGCGCACCGCTACATTGAAAAACAGGCGATGGACCGCTGTATCTCCAAGCGCGAGGTTGCCGAGGAGATCCTGCGGACATACTCATAAGACAACAAAACGCCACAAAAACCGACGCCCGGGAATCACTCCCGGGCGTCTTCAGGTTGTTTGAATCTTCTTGTTTGTCAGATAAAGCATGTGTTGAAAGCTACCGGTAACCGGCATGCCTCTCACGTCTTACTTTCTCTCTTTGCCGTCTTTCCTGCTCTTCTTCACAACAATGAAGACAACCAACAAAATCACAATGATGATCACGAGCCAGATGAAAATGCACAGTCCCAGCGGCTGCGGGCAGAAGCCGCAGAGCGGGCACTTATCCTTCTTGGCCTCATCCTTCTTCTCCTCCGGCTTCGGCGTAACCGTTACTTCCGGCGGTGTCGGCTGCGGGTCGTTTCCGATCTCAGTGGTCTCAAAGGTCAGCACCTTCGAGTATTCCGAGAACACATCATCCTGTTCAACCTGACCACAGCGGTAGCGGCAGCGGATCTCAATCGGGGTATCCTTCGCGATCTTCGGATGGTTCTCGCTGATCAGCGTAACAAGCGCGCATTCCATCTCTCCGGTCTTAATCTCCCAGTCGGCATTGCCCATGCCGACCCACTCCGTGTCACCCTTCACACGGGCTTCCGTTTCAATCACAATGTGGCCGCCATGTGCAGCAGCATCGGCTGCCATCTTCGAGAGAGCGTCCGGAACCGTGAGGGTGAACGCAACCACCGGATTGTCGTTGAATTCCTTGTCCGTCATATGGAGATCGGTAATCTCCGGAGCCGCGATATCGCCGGCCTTGATCGGGGTGTACGCCACGGCATCCTTGCCGTAACTTGCAGTTTCGGACCATTCGGAGAATTTGTTAAGATACTGCACTCCCTCCTCGGTCTCCTTGACTGCCGTCAATGCGTAACGAACGCGGAAGTACGCCGTATGCTTCGTAAAATCAATGTGCACACTGTCATCGTAGTACTCATACTGATCCGGGCGAAGCTGATCCTTAACGCCGGGAGTACCGTCCTCGGGTATACCGTTCCAGCCGTCATCCGAAGCGCCGCGCATGATCCAGTAGTTCTGAACGGTATCCAGACTATTCAGACCCCATTCAACGATATCCCACTCACTACAGCGGTAACGACCGTTTTCATCCTTGCCCAAACCCGTATTGTTCAGGCCGTCCCAGTACTTGTTGTAATGCCATCCGCTGACCGGATCGTTCACATCGTCGAGTGCCCAGTCAACCTGAATGTTTACATAGACATCTGAAACCCCGTACTTCGCGAGCATTGTCTCCAGCAATCCTGCATCTCTCGCCTGGCCGATCGCCGCCAGCGCCTGAGCCATCTGATTATCCATGCTGAACGAAAATGACATGGTAGTCGGTGAATCATTGCCCTCCATCCAGTTGACCGAAACGTTCTGCGGCGGCTTCACCTCGATTGGCAAGTCGCCTTCGTCCGCAGCGAACGCCGTACTGACACAGCTGATCAAAAGGATCAACACAAGCAACCAAGCACTGATCTTTCTCATTGTATAAATACCTCCTGCATATTCTCTTCCCTAAAACAAAATCCGAACCCACCCTGCTAAGATAAAGTTCGGATTCTGGAGCGTACGGGACTTGAACCCGTGACCCCAACACTGCCAGTGTTGTGCGCTCCCAACTGCGCTAACGCCCCGCTTCATACATACAAGGTTATTTAATCGGAAAATGCGTTGTTTGTCAAGGATTTCCCCGTATTTTCCGATCAAATCCGTATTGATTTTTACTCTGTAAACATATACCGAAAAACCGTAATCGCGCATGCCCGAAAACACGTCCGTCACAGCGGTTTCCCGGTCTGTCTCATCTCTGTCAGTTGATGGTCTCCAGGATCCACAACATGTGACGCGTCTCCTTGTAGTTTTCAAGCGGATAAACGCGAACTGCGATGCCCTGCCCGTCGATGCGGCGGAATCTGACGATCGGTTCCTCCCCGCGGTCAAGCATCTGCATCAGCTGCTCATAGTTCATAAACTCGTCGATCGCGCGGAAATACGCCTTATCCACCATCGCTTCCACATACGCGTAGCAGCCCTTGCGGAAGGAACCGTTGCCTTTTACAAGAACATCGTTAAAATAACTCGGGAGGAAGAGACACTGTACCGTATCGTTGATCGGATCGACTTCGAACACGCCGCGGAAATGCTGCCATGCGACTTCGGTAAACGTGCGCACCGCCTCCTCGGAAGCCTTGCCTCTGACCATCTCCGCCTCAGGTATCGCATCGAGATTACGCTGCTCTTTTCGCTGGTAATAGAGGAACTTGGCCTCGTACATCCGCTCCTCCGCGACATGGATGAGATCCTTCGGATTGATGCTGTCGACATCCCAGGCAATACCGTAGGAAATGTAATAGTTTTTCTGACCGAGGATGCGGTCGACAAGCGCCATTCGCGACACGATCTCGTGCTTCTCCATCTTCTCGGAAATCACGACAAACTCATCACCGCCGATCCGGTACACGGTATCCACGGCAAACTGCGCGAGCAACAGCTTCGCGATCTCAATCAGCATCTCGTCGCCGGCCTCATGACCGTCGCGGTTGTTGATCGTGTGAAGCTCATTGACGTCGATGTAGACGCAGCCGAAACGGATCATGCCCTCCGCGTTGGCTTCCTCCAGCCAGCGGTCGAACGCGAGCCGGTTCTGAAGACCCGTGAGCGCATCCGTTGTCCCGGCATTCTTCACAACCGTGAAATACCGATAGTTATGCATCGCCAGCGACATCGGGCAGGCAAGATTCTTCAACAGTTCAAGCGCATACCGCGGCCGCGCCGAGTGTGCCATACCGGCCACATCCCGAACCTCACCGTCCGCGTTGAGCACCGGCACAAGCACGATGTTGTCCGCATGGTACTTCTCCATAAACTCATATGTCAGCGGAAAATCCTGCTTCATCCGCTTTGATTTCCGCAGGATCGCGCCCTCCGGATGCGCCGCCGCGCAGGCATACAGATCAAGACGCCTCTCGTGTGCCGCGCTGTAAATGCCGCGCCGCATCTCGGCATCACCGATGATCTTCGTCTTGTGCGTGTCGTCCTCCTCGTACACGAGCGCCGTCACCGCCGAACTGCAGTAGCGATTCATCTCCTCCATCGCCAGCTGAAAATTCTCCGGTTTGTACGCCGCGTCCATCAGAAGATTTTCCACATCGTTGATCAGCGCCGCTGTCTTTCGCTGGTTGTACGCCCAGATCATCTGGATGACATAGTACACGACCAGGCCGACCACCAGGTAGGTCGCAACAAACGCGACCATGTGCCGCAATTCCAGCGCGCTCGCATCCGCGTACTCGCCGGAAAATTCTTTCGTAATGCGTTCCTTCATCCGGTTCATCCGAACCATCAGTATACCGAATCCGACCATCAGGAACAGGACGAAGAGCAATAATGCCAGGACTCTTCGGTCAGACAGTCTCTTTCTCTGATTTTTCAAAAAGGTTTTGATCCGTTCCACTTGCACCGCCCCCTGTCCGAAATTTTCGCATGCGTCGCGCTGTCTCGCCCAAGCGGCGATCGCTGTCTCGCATACCCCTCTCTCACGGACTGCTCCGTTTTCTGCCACCTTTCGCGGTGATGGCTTTTCCTCGCTACTACACTACCCTAATAATATAACAAAAAATCTTACATTACTACCGTTTTTTCGGCTTTCCGACGCATTCCGCCGCCGGCCCCTGCCCCGTGATGCAGAAAAGCGGGAAAATGTCGCTATTTCCGACATTTTCCCGCTTTATCAAACTCTTTTCCCTTCAAAAAACCATGACCGCACTGCGCTCTCCCGCTGTTCCGCTCCGCGGACGCGCCCGTCTTACGACGAGCAGCCAATCCCGTACCGTTCGCAGACGTTTCAGTCGTACTTCCACTCGAGCTCCGGCAGCGTCTTCTCCATCTCCGCGCGCGCTTTGGCCTGGCCCTCGATGGTGCCCTTTAAGCTCCTGCGATACTCAACCTCGCCGTCCATCACCATGCTGTACAGAAACGCTTCCGCCTTCTGGAAACACACCAGCGCACCGCGAAGGTCTTTCTCCGTCCCTTCGCCGGAGAGCATCATTTCCCCGAGGCGAAGAAGCACCGGCCCCGCGATATAATTTTCCGCTTCCTCCGTCATCGTGCCCATGCAGTACAGGTAAATGCGGAAGGCCTCCTGCGGATTCTTCTCCACATAGTACCCGTTACGGTACATGTCGCCGATCTTGTACAGCGAATTCAGGTGTCCGTCGAACGCACCCAGCGCAAAATAATGGAACGCCCGCTTGTAGTCCACCTCCACATTGCGGCCGTAATAATAGCAGTAGCCGAGATTCTCCTGCGCCTGACGATTGCCCTTGTCCGCCGCCATCTCGTAGTAGCGGAGCGCCTCCGCAAAATCCGACTCCCCGTTGCGCCCCATGTAGTACAGCGCGCCGAGATCGCACATCGCCCGGTCGTCATCGTCCTGAATGCATTCCTTGTACAGGAACACGATAAAGTCAAACAGAAACTGCGGCATTGTCTTCGTCTTGTCACAGTTCACCAGCTCCGACGCCAGCTCATACAGCCCGCCGAAGTCCTCATCCTGCATGCTGTCGATGCAGGCCACTGTCTCCGGATACTCCTCCGGATTCAGCTGTTCCCGGATCTCCTCGAGAGTTCCGTCCAGTTGTAAAACCATACTTGATTACCTCTTATACCTGCTTCATCAGGTTGACCATCTCGATCGCGCTCAGGGCACAGTCATAGCCCTTGTTGCCCGCCTTGGAGCCCGCGCGCTCGATCGCCTGCTCAATATTTTCCGTGGTGATCACACCGAAGAGTACCGGCACACCGCTCGCAAGACCGGCCTGCGCGATCCCCTTCGCTGTCTCGTTCACGACAAGCTCGTAGTGGGAAGTCGATCCGCGGATGACCGCACCGACACAGATGACCGCATCGTACTTGCCGCTCTTCGCCATGGTCTGTGCCACAAGCGGGATCTCAAATGCGCCGGGAACCCACGCCGCGTCAATGTTGGCCTCCTCCACGCCGTGACGAACCAGTCCGTCCACCGCGCCGTCCAGAAGCTTCTGTACGATAAATGCGTTGAAACGCGATGCCACGATACCTACCTTCATGCCCTGCGGGGCTACTACCTGACCTTCCAGCAAACGAATGCTCATGATGATGTCCTCCTTGATGATATGTTTTTGTGTTGTCACGGCGACAAGCGCCGTCCGGCATGCTATTCTACTATTGTAGTATCATTTGTTTATGCCATATTGTGCTGTTTCTTTACGCCTTGCGGTGTCCTGCCTTCAAGCCTCTCTGTCTCAACTCAGTCCAGCTTGATCTCGTTGAAAATGTGCCCCATCCGCTCCTGCTTGGTCCGCATGTACCGCAGGTCGTAGCGTCCCGGTTCGATCTCGATCGGCACGCGCTCGCGGATCTCGAAGTTGAAGCCCTCCAGGCCGTAGATCTTGCTCGGGTTGTTGGTGAGAAGCCGAAGCGACTTGACGCCGAGACTCTGCAAAATCTGCGCGCCGCTCCAGTATTCACGGAGGTCCGCCTCGAAACCGAGTTTTAAATTCGCGTCCACCGTGTCGTAACCGATCTCCTGCAGCTCGTACGCCTTCAGCTTGTTGATCAGTCCGATGCCCCGGCCCTCCTGCCGCATGTACAGGATGATGCCCCGGCCTTCCTCCTGCACCATCCGCATCGCGGTGTGCAGCTGCTCGCCGCAGTCGCAGCGCGCCGAGCCGAACACGTCGCCGGTCAGGCACTCCGAGTGAACGCGGCACAGGATGTTCTCCCCGTCACCGATGTCCCCGCACACAAGCGCCACATGGTGCTCGCCGGTGATGTCGTTGACAAAGCCGCAGATCTTGAACTCGCCGTACGCCGTCGGCAACTTGGCTTCCGCCGCGCGGTGCATGTGATTCTCATAGCGCCGCAGATAGTTCTGAAGGTCGCGGATCGTGATGAAGCAGAGTCCGAATTTCTGCGCCATCTCCTGCAGTTCCGGCGTGCGCATCATCGTGCCGTCATCGCGCATCACCTCGCAGCAGAGGCCGCATTCCTGCAGTCCCGCAAGCCGGCAGAGGTCGACCGTCGCCTCGGTGTGGCCGTTGCGCGCAAGCACACCGCCCTTTCTCGCCGTGAGAGGGAACACGTGCCCGGGTCTTCGCAGATCCTCCGGCTTTGTATCAGGGTCGGCGCACGCACGGCACGTAAAGCCACGCTCCTCCGCCGAGATGCCCGTCGTCGTCTTCACATGGTCGACGGAGACGGTAAATGCGGTACAGTGGTTGTCCGTATTTTCCGAGACCATCTGCGGAAGATTGAGACGCTTCGCGATTCCTGCGGACAACGGCATGCAGATCAGCCCGCGTCCGTACTGCGCCATAAAATTGACGTTCTCCGTCGTTGCGAACTGTGCAGCGCAGATCAGGTCGCCCTCATTTTCCCGATCCGGATCGTCCGTGCACAGGATCAGCTTGCCTGCCCTGAGCGCCTCGATCGCCTCGGGAATCGTGTTGTATTGAAACTCCATCGGTTATATCACCTCGCATTTCCACGATGGTTCCGCGGATGTGTGATCCGCTGTAATCCGGTTTATAAAAATCCGTTGCGCGCCAGGAGGTCCATGGTCACACTTTCATCGGACCCGGAAAATGACGCTCTTCCGTCGCCGGTTCCGTTTGCTCCCGCAGTTCCGTAACGCAACAGTTTCTGTACGTATTTGCCGACAATGTCGGTCTCCAGGTTGACGGTGTCGCCTGCGGCCTTGCGCAGCAAAACCGTCTCGTCCGCCGTGTGCGGTATGATGGACACGCTGAACTCCGTGTCGGTCACCGATGCGACCGTCAGGCTGATGCCGTCGATCGCGATCGAGCCCTTCTCGACCACGAGCGCCAGCAGTTCCCGTGCTGCCGCGATCGTCACGACCACCGCGTTCTCATCCCGCTTCATCTGCGCGATCCTGCCCGTGCCATCGATGTGCCCGGACACGATGTGTCCGCCGAACCGTCCGTCCGCCGCCATCGCCCGCTCCAGGTCGACCGGGCTGCCCTTCCGAAGCGTTCCCAGGTTGCTTCTGCGAAGCGTCTCCGGCATAACATCCGCCGTGAAGCCGTCCGATGACAAGCCGGTCACCGTGAGGCACACGCCGTTCACGGCGATGGAGTCGCCGATCTTCGTTCCGGCAAGCACCTTGCGGGCCTGTATCGCGATCTCGCCGGAACGACTGCCGGTGATCACCTGCCGCACAATTCCGACCTCTTCCACTATTCCGGTAAACATATCCGTCACCTCACTGTATCACAATCCGTCCGTACTCTGAGTCCATGATCAAAACTGCTCTGCCACATCATACTCGATCAGCAGATCGTCGCCGAGTTCCGTGATCCGGCGGTTCGTAAGCTTCACCGCCGCGTCCGGGTTTTCCGCGCCGAGTCCTTCGATCGGACTCTTCGCATCCCTGCCGCCCATCAGCATCGGCGCGACGTACGCCATCACATGGTTGACATATCCCGTGCGCAGAAGCGACTCATGAATCTCCCCGCCGCCCTCCGCAAGAACGCTGCTGATCTGCTGCTCCCCGAGTTTCGCGAGAAGCGCCTGCAGATCGACACGGCCATCCTCGCCCGGCAATACCCAGACCTGTGCTCCCGCCTCCTCGAGTTTCCGGATCTTCTCCTCCCACGCGACTGCGCAGGCAACGATCAGCGGATACTCACGGGCCGTCTGCACCAGTTTGCTCGTGAGCGGGATCTGAAGCGTCGAATCGACCGCGATCCGCACCGGCTGGTGCGCTCCGGGCACCCGGCAGTTGAGCATCGGATCGTCCGCAAGCACCGTCCCGATCCCGGCCAGGATCGCCGCGTAGCGACCTCGCATCCGGTGCACATGCTCACGGGCAGTCTCGCCGGTGATCCATTTGGATGCGCCGGTTCTCGAGGCGATCTTTCCGTCGAGGGTCATCGCGTATTTTACGACTGCATACGGCAGTTTTGAAGTTATGTACCGGAAGAATTCCGGATTCAGCGCGTCGCACTCCTCACGCAAAAAATCCTCCGTGACCTCCGCGCCGTGTTCGCGAAGGATCGCCGCCCCCTTACCCGCGACAAGCGGGTTGGGATCGCGGGAACCGATGACCACGCGGGCGATTTTATTCTCCAGGATTGCATCTGTGCAGGGCGGCTGATGTCCATGATGGCAGCACGGCTCCAGCGTGACGTAGATCGTAGCGCCCTCCGCGGATTCCGTGAGCGATGCGATTGCTTCCCTCTCGGCGTGCAACCCGCCGAAACGCCGGTGGTAACCTTCCCCGATGATCCGGCCGTCCTTCACGATCACAGCGCCGACCATCGGATTGGGCGCCGTCCAGCCGGCACCGCATGCAGCCAGTTCGATCGCCCTGCGCATGTAATCTGCTTCCGACATGGTTCCTCATCTCCTCCTTATCGTGCACCTCGCGAGCCGACAGTCCAGTCCCGCCGGCCTCCGCCGGCGGAAGAACTCTCGCTTAGCGCGCAAAAAGACCCCGCAGAATTCCTGCGGGGCCGATCGAATTCATAGCAAATAAAGAATCGACTTCTTCCATCCAGACTGTACTGTCGGCACCGGAATCCAACCGGTTCTGCGCTGCGCGCTCGCGGGCTATACCGCCGGTGGGGAATCTCACCCCGCCCCGAAGTTCGATTATGATACTAATCCAAAACACCGAAAATGTCAAGCGCATCATTTTCCGTGAACCGGTAACGTCACGGAATCTCCACGATCCCCACGAAGAGAGGAGTTCCGTTTGATGCGCAGATCGCGAACATGAACGGTCGATTCAGAACGAAATCCACCTCGTCATCGGAAGGCATGTCCGCGCCGACCGCAGGCATTACCGTAAATGCCGCTGCTTCCACGCCCTCCTCGTCAATCTTGACCCGAACGCTGTGATCGACCTTGGAGAGCCAGATTCCCTGCGAGTTCTCGACAAGAGCTGAAAAATCAGCCTTTCCCATGTCGAATGCATCCGTGATACCGAGTTTCTGTAACTTTTCGCTGAGTTCCATGTTCGATGAGATATCAAACTTCGGCACAGCAAAGTTAATAAGCATATTATCCTTACACGTCGGTTTCTCCTGCTCACCTCCGAGCAGCGCGAACACCTGCGGATCACTCAGCAGTTCTTCCACACTCACGCCCTCATCCGGCAGAAAATAGACCATGTGATTGTTCTGATAGTCATCATCAAAATACTGGTAAACAGCCGCAAACTTGTCGCCGGCAAAGTACGTACCGCTCCCGAATGTCTGATGCATGAAATCGCACGTAACATCCCCGGACTGCGCATGGAAGGTCTGCTCGTACGTATTGTACGTTTCAAAGCTATGTCTCCATTTCGCGTTGAAATACAGCGTTGTTGCGATTGTAAGAGCGGTTAACTCGTCAAACTTCTGATCCTTCACGGAATCGCTCAGGAGGCCGCCTGTCTGCTCGTTGAGCCATGCCCGGAGCGCCTGATCATACTCTGCAGACCCCATCGTTCCGCGGAACGTCGAAGCGTGATACGTCTTTGCAAGCCGCTCGACCGTATCCGGAATATACCGGCAGGCGTCATCATCGCGAAGCCACAGTGCCCCCGCCAACACGCTCTTCATCAGTCCGTTGTCCCGGTACATCAGATTCCATGCCGTGTCTGACATTTCGCGCAAGAGCCCGATGTCATTCACTCCGAGCAACCGCATGACCTGTGTTCTCGTGTCACCGTCCGTCACTTCGGCAAGCATCGCAAGCGCCATATACAGATTGGCCGGCGAGTACACGCGGTTCGTGCCGGTTTCGCCCGAGAGCAGCTGCGCCATGCTGGACTGCGCGAAGCTCGAAACACCGTTCAAAGCCGTCGTTCTCTGTGACGCGGAAAATCCCGACATGTGTGCGTAGCTGGCATTACTCCATTTCCGGTATGCTCTGTCGTACGCCTCAAACAGAAATTGCCCGTCTTTGGTCTCGTAATCTTCCATATTCGGGATGACTGCCGCCTTCGGATACTCCGCCTTGGCTAAACGGTACTTCGTCAGATACTTCTCCCACTCCGATACTTTCTCTTCTTCACGGTTTCCGCCCTGCTTTTCCCCTCCGGGCGTCACCGTCACGGTGACCGTTGTTGTCGCATTCTTATCCATCTTGTTATTCTCCCGGAAAATGCCCTTCCCGAGCATCCACACAGCTGCTCCCACAACAAGCACGACCGCTGCCGCCGCAGCGATCCGTCTGAGCCGGGCTACCTTGCGACTGCGTGCCTGCTCGTCACCTCCGGCGCTTGGCGTCTGCTCGCTCCGCTCCAGAACCTCGTCATCGATCGCGCTCATGTTCTCAAACAAATCTTCCGCCTTCATCACTGTCTCCTTCCCCAAGTCGGGGTCTGCTCGTTGCGGCGGTTTTCATTTTCCGCATCAACACCGCAATTCACAGCAACTCGCTCTCCGTCAAATGCTCCCGCAGTTTCTTCCTCGTCCGGTTCAGTATGACGCTCACGTTATTTTCCGTTAGACCGTACCGCGCAGCGATCTCCTTCACGCTCTCCGCGAAGAAGTATCGTCTTGCGAAAATGTTGCCTTCCCGCTCGGGCAGTCCGTGCACGAAACTCCGGATTGCCTGCGCCAACTCCTCCGCGATCACCGCGGCCTCAGTGTCGGAATTACCCGGAACACATTCCTCCAGCTCCTCGAGCGCCAGCGCAACTTCCCCGCCCCCGCGCCTGCCGGCGAGCGTGGCCTTTCTTCTGTTGATCGCGTGGTTTCGCGCAAGGCGCGCCAGAAAGATGCGCAATGCAGCCGGACGCTGCGGCGGAATGACATTCCACGCGGAAAGAAGGGTATCGTTAACACACTCCTCGGAATCCTCGTGGTTCCCGAGTATGTGGTTCGCAACCGTATAGAGATATCGATGATATTTCTGCTCCGTCTCCCGAAGCGCGGTCTCATCCCGCTGAAACATCAGATTGATGATCTGCCCGTCTTCCATCGCGATGCCTCCCTCTGCGGCATTTGACGTAGATCCTATGTCCTACACCCTATAGTACAACTTTTTTCAAAGAATCTTACGCGGAAAATGGAAAAAGCAGTGATCCGGTAGACAAATCACTGCATATTATTCCTGCGACAGAAGTTTGCATATCCGGAATGCAAACGGTCTTCCGCAGTTACGGCGTATTTCTACATCAAGCCCGCCTGCCACCAGGTCCGATTCATCGTCGCCGAGGAGCATGCCGGCCTTTTGGTTGGTCTTATTCTTGAGAAAGATCGACACAATGCAAGGGCATGCTGCAGGCATTGCAGTACTTAGGATAGGGAGTTTCATAAAGGCATGTATTCCCGCAATACTCGTGATGTATCCAATAAACACCCGGACCTGAAAAGGGAGCCATGTACTTGTTGTCGTCGTATTTATCGCCTCCACCGGTCACCTTATCCAGCAGTTCATCATTCAAAGCTACTGTTTTACTTTTGTCATTTTTCATGAAGAAACTCTCCGATCAAAGATTATTCCTAATCTGAACACATTCTATCACAGCTTTCGTCACGATACAATCACACGATTTGAGTCACATTACATGTTAAAGATTTACTAGTGGTCAATGCGTTGAAGACAAAAAAAGATTGCTACTCTTGTTAAATAGCAATCTTATTATGACGGAGAAGGAGGGATTTGAACCCTCGCACCGCTATCAACGGCCTGCACCCTTTCCAGGGGTGTCCCTTCAGCCTCTTGGGTACTTCTCCATATGGTGAAGCTTCGACTGCAGTCTTTTGGACAGCCGAACAACTTACTCGATATTTGGTTTGTGTGTCTTCGAAGGAAAACCGAACGGAGAATGTGGGATTCGAACCCACGGTTCCTTTCGGAAACACCGGTTTTCAAGACCGGCGCCTTAAACCACTCGGCCAACTCTCCAAAGAACGCGAATACTAAAGTAACACAAGAACCGGCCCTTGTCAAGTGATTTCCGGCGTTTTCGGAGAAACTTGGTGAAGAATCTTAATCATGCCTCCGGCGTTACCTCTCGCCCAGCTTCAACCCCGGTACCGCGTTGAGCGTCAGATCCGCCACATTGCCGCGCAGGTATTCGTAATACGCCGCCGCACCGATCATCGCCGCGTTGTCGGTGCACAGGATCGGCTCCGGATAGAGAACGCGCATACCGTTCGCCTCGCCGACCTCACGCATGCGGTTGCGAAGCGCCGAGTTGGATGCGACACCCCCCGCGATGGCTACCGTGCTCACGCCCTCCGCCTTCGCCGCCGCGATCGTGCGCGTCACCAGAACGTCCACCACAGCCGCCTGGAACGAAGCCGCAAGGTCCGCCTTCGTGGTTCCGTCGGAAAATGTCTCCGGGCACGCCTCGGTTCCTTCCGCATCGCCGCCGGTCGGCACGCCGTGGCGCACAAGTTCCGCCGGATCGATCTTCGCGGATCCGTCCGTACGCAGAGCATCCTTCGCCGCGTCGCGCAGTCTCATTTTCTCAATGTTGATGTAATTCAACACCGCCGACTTCAGACCGCTGAAGCTGAAATCGTACGGACAGTCTTCAATGTGTGCCCGCGGGAATGCGATGGCTTCCGAATCGCCCTGCTTCGCCAGAGCATCGACCTTCGGTCCGCCTGGATAGCCTAAGCCGATCGCGCGCGCGATCTTGTCGTACGCCTCGCCCGCCGCATCGTCGTGCGTGCGCCCGATGATCCGGTACGTTCCGTAGTCCTCGACCATGACGATGTGCGTGTGCCCTCCCGAGACGACAAGACACAGAAACGGCGGCTCCAGCTCCGGGTGCGAAATGTAGTTGGCCGACACGTGTCCCTCGATGTGATGAACGCCGATCAGCGGCTTGCCCGCCGCATACGCGATGGCCTTCGCCTCCGCGACGCCGACCAGGAGGGAACCGACCAGGCCTGGCCCGTAGGTGACCGCGATCGCATCGATCTCGTCGAGCGTCATGTTCGCCTTCGCGAGCGCCTCCGTGATCACGGGATTGATCTTCTCAATGTGCTTTCTCGAGGCAATCTCCGGCACTACCCCGCCGTAGAGCGTGTGCAGCGCGATCTGCGACGAGATGATGTTCGACAGCACTTCGCGCCCGTTGCGCACGACTGCCGCCGCGGTCTCATCGCAGGAGGATTCGATTGCCAGAATGTATGTGCCCTTCATGTGTTACGCCTCATTTTCCTCAAACATCAGATCGACAAACTGCCCGTCACGGCTGATCACCGTGTTCGGGAAGATTGCCCTCGCGCAGTCCGCGAACTGCTCCGGATGGACGAGCGACGGACTGTAGTGGGTGAGCCACATTTGCCGAACGCCGGCCTCCTTCGCGATCGTCGCCGCCTCGGCAAATGTCATGTGGCGGTGCTCCTTCGCCTTCTTCTCGGAACCGGGCTCGCCGTACATGCCCTCGCAGATGAACAGATCCGCGCCTGTCGCTGCCTCGGTGATCGATGACACCGGCCGCGAGTCGGTGCAATATGTGAACTTCAGGCCCCTGCGCTCCGGTCCGAGGATCATGTCCGGCGTGTATGTGACGCCGTCCTCCTCGATCGTCTGCCCCTTCTGCAGGCGGTTCCACATCGACATCGGCACGTTGTTCTCCGCCGCCTTGTCCGGCTGAAATTTGCCCTGCCGGCGCACAACGATCGAATAGCCGTAGCAGACAATATTGTGGCTCACGCGGAACGCCTCGATCGTATATTCCCTGCACGGGATTGTCTCAAACGGCTGCGTCAGCTCCACAAACCGCACCTCGAATGGCAGGTCCTGCGCGATGATGCAGAGAGACCGCACAACCGTCTCGGTTCCCCGCGGCCCGATGATGGTAACCGGCTCCGTCCGATCCGCGTTGCCCATCGAGAGCAGCAGCCCGGGCAAACCGCTCACATGGTCGCCGTGCGTGTGCGTGATCAGGATCATATCGATGTCATGGCAACTGAAACCGCGCTTGCGAAGCGCCACCTGTGTGCCCTCGCCGCAGTCGATCAGCAGCCCGAATCCGTTGTATCTCGTCAAACAGGAAGTCAGGAAGCGCCCCGGCAGGGGCATCATCCCGCTCGTTCCCAGCAGACAAACCTCCAGCATAACTACCTCTTTCTGTTCCGTCTTCCGAAAATGTCATCTCACCGGCAGCATCCGCACCTCTTTATCTCTGCGCGGTCCCCCGATCGGTCTCGCATGCGGTCTCCCGCACGTATATGTATCCGTTCTCCACGGGATTCTCATAGTAATTCTTCCGCATACCGACGCGGACAAAGCCCTCCTGCTCATACAGGGCGATTGCTCCCGCGTTGTGCTCGCGCACCTCGAGGAACACGACCTCCGCACCGGCCTGCTCCGCCTCGCTCACAAGTCCTCGAAGCAGAAGCCTGCCGAGTCCCTTCCGCCTCGCGTCCGGTGCGACGGCAATATTTGCGATCTGCGCCTCGGGAACCGTGAGGAACATTCCCGCGTAGCCGAGCACGCGCGCCCCGTCTTTCACGGCGACAAAGCGGTACAGCGCATTTTCCAGGGAATCCCGCAACACCTGCTCGCTCCACGGGTCCGAGAAGCAGATCCGCTCCAGCTCCGCGATCTGCGGGATATCCGCTTCAACCACGGTGCACACGGAAAATGATGGTTTCTCAGTTGTTCGTTCTCTCTTCTCCAAATTCTGTCTCCCGCCGATCCGCGCACTCTGCCTTGGCAGGGAACGGAAACGCCCCGCCGATGGCTCTCATTTTCCTTCCAGTCGTTCCTCGCGCTCTCGCTCCGCCTGCGAGATCCGCAGGTACGTCGGGACAAATTTCTCCGCGCTCACTGTCCGCCCCTCAGCGAGAAGCTGCAGACCGAGCCAGCCCACGGAAGCCGCGCGCTGCTTTGCCAGGTGGATCGGTGCGAACGAGTACGGCACCGTGACCGACGATTCGATCTTGCTGCGGAATACCGCGAGCGCGTCCCCGACAAACGTGATCTTCCGACCGAGCGAATTCACCTTCTCGATCAGCGGATCGATCGTGACGCAGGCGTCTTTCATATATTCTACAATAGTAGAACCCTCAAAACCATACACTCCCGTGTAAACCTGCCCCCGTCTCGCGTCCATCAGAGGGCACACAAGATCCTCGGTTCCCGCAAGATTGCAGGCAAGCCCGGCGATCGTTGAAACAGGCACAACCGGCACGTTCCAGACCATCGCGAGTCCCTTCACCGTCGCCGCGCCGATGCGCAGCCCCGTGAATGACCCCGGGCCGGCAGCCACGGCGATCGCCGCGATCTCCTCCTTCGATGTCTCCGTCATCCGGAGCACTTCATCGATCATCGGAAGTAACGTCTGCGAATGTGTTTTGCGGTAATCCACCGAATACTCCGCAAGCACCGCCTCATCCGACAGAATGGCCGCGGAAGCGACCTGCGCTGAACTGTCAATCGCAAGAATTCTCACTTTTGCCTCCAAACTCGATCGTGATGCGGCGGTACGAAAGCCCCTGATCCAGATCCTTCTCGATCGTCACCCGCGTCGCCTCCTCCGGGATCAGTTCGCGGATCCGGTCAGCCCACTCGATCAGGCAGACACCGTCGCCGTAGAAATACTCCTCGTAGCCGATCTCGTACATCTCGTCCGGATCATCGATCCGGTACACGTCAAAATGAAACAACGGAACGCGTCCCTCCCGGTACTCCTGAACGATCGTAAATGTCGGGCTGCTGACCGGTTCCGTGATGCCGAGCCCCTTCGCGACGCCCTTCACAAACACCGTCTTGCCGACGCCGAGATCGCCGTTCAGGCAGATCACCGACCCCGCCGGCACCTTCTCGCCGAGCAGCTGCCCGTAATGAAACGTCTCTTCCGCACTGTAACTGTCCACTACCATTTTCCGAACTCCTATATTGCCTCCGGTGCCAGAGCACAGGGCGCGGTCGACTGCAGCCGGCCGCTGTTATACACGGTTTTAATTCTTCCCTGCCTTCGCGCGCAACAACTCAAGCAGCTGCCCGTAGCGCTCGCCGACCAGTTCCTTCGGGAAAATGAACCCGCTGTTGGCGAACACGTACGCGTACAAAGTTCCACGCGTCTCCTTGATCCGGCGGATCTTCTTATACTCGAGCACGCCCCGCTGTCCTTCCTGGACGATCACGAAACCGTTCTCGCAGGCATGGTACTCGGTCGGTTTGCTCTGTTTGCGCAGATTCGCGGCGCTCTTTGCGGCATTGATGACGGCGCGCACCGGCACGTACCAGATCAGGAAGATCAGAAGGCAGATGATCAGCGCACGCTTCTGCCCGCCGAGTTCCGTCCACGATAACACCAGGTACGCGATACCGATCGCCATCACAAGCCAAAACAGAATGCTGTTGAAACCCAGCAACGAGTAGCGCAGATTGAATATCGCCAGATCCTTAAACCGAAGCGTGTACGTCAGGCAGAACTTCTCGGATTTGAGCTCCTCGTCGCAGCGGGCCTCATTTTCCGCTGCAAGCTCCTCCTCGGTCTTCCTGCGCGCAGCAAACCCGTGCTGCCCGGCAGGTCTGTCCGAAGCCGCTTCGACAGCGTCGTCCTCCGCCGCTTCGCTCTCCACAAGCCCGTCGGTATTCTCGGAGACATCGTCTCCGTCCGCCGGATCCCAATCGTTCTTCATCAGCTCATTTTCGTCCATATATCCTCCATCAATGCTTTCCGAGACAGTTTCCGCACGGCCGGTAGCCGAGCGCTTCCGCCTCCTCCGCAGTTCCGTAGAAGTAGAACCAGTTGCGCCGCATGACGCCTGCCACGCTCGCGCAGTCCGGCAAATGATACACCATGGAATTGCCGTTCAATATGTACGAGACATCCTCCGGGTGCTCCACCTGCTGCTCGCTGCCGCCCTTCACGGCCTCGTACGGATCCGCGAGCGCCGCCTTGTCCGGGTGAACCTCACTGCCCTCGACAGACATCGTGATCGTGCCCTGCAGATCGGTGCGGAAGATCATCGCCCCGCTCTCCTGCAGCCGGTCGATGCACTCCTTCGCCGGATGGCCGTAGTCGTTGTCGCCCACGCTGATGACCGCATACTTCGGCTGCGCCGCGTTCAACAGCTCCGATGTGTTGGAGTATCGGCTGCCATGGTGGTTCACAAGGAAAATATCGTACTGCCCGAGCGCCCCCTTCTTCACAAGCGCGCGCTCTCTCGCCGCGCCGGAGTCGCCCATAACAAGTATACTCACGTTGTCAAGTGTCACGCGGATCGCCAGCGAGGTGTCCTCTCCGGTCTCGGATGGATCGACTTCGCCGTCGCTGTCGCCGATCATCCGAACCGGCACCGACGATGCCAGCACGGTCACCGTGCAGCCGTCCGCGGCAAATGTCTGCCCGTCCTCCGCAAGCACCCAGGAAACTTCCCTCTTGCCGATCATCTCCGCAAAGGAACGGTACGTCTTCGTCGTTCCCTCGTATGCCGGTCCCCAGACCTCGTCCACGGAAAATGCGGACAGCGCGCCGACAAGCCCGCTGATGTGATCGCTGTCGTAATGCGTCGCCACAACCAGCTGCAGTCTTTGTATCCCGAGGCTCTTGAGAAATCCGACCACGTACGCGGAAGTCTTCGCGTCGCCGCCGTCGATCAGCACCGCGGTTGTCCCGGAGCAGAACAGCGTGCTGCTTCCCTCCCCGACATCCAGGCAATACACAGCTGTGGCCAGCTGAGGATTTTCCGCATTAGATTTCCCTGCAGTTGTCGGGGTCGGTGTTGCCGGATCTGTCGGGGTCGGCTGTTCCGTCGGCTTCCTCCCCTCATCCGGTGTCGGCGTCGGCTCCTCCGCAGGCGTCGTCCCGCCCGGTGTCGGTGTATCGCCCGTGGGCTCCGATCCGGTCGGCGTCACATGCTGTGTCTCATTCTGCGTCGGGCCACCCGACGGCCCGCCGGGTTTCTCCCCGTCGAACAATCCGAGCCCGAACATAAGCAACAGTCCTGCCAGTACCATGCCCGACAAGACCGTCGCAAATAAAGCTACTGTGCGTCTATCTTTCATAACGATACCCGGTCTCCGGACAATCACCCTGTCCCGAGACGTGAACAGTCGGAGGGCTGCCGCTGCCGCAAACAGACCTCCGAATTACGCCGGTCAACGGCGTTACTTCAGTATATACCCCACGATCAGGCAATGCTTCTTCACGACCTCGCGCATATCCTTGCAAATACGGGCCTCCGAGACATTGCTCCAGCGGTTGTAAACGAGATGCGTGCCGTCGTCCTGCCGAACGCAGAACACAAAATGTCCCCCGCCGAAGATCGGTCGCTTCGTCCAGTACGCGATCACGCAGCTCTCAGCCGCGACAAGCTTCTTGTACGACAGCGTCATCTTGTTCTTCACGCCGAAATGCCTCAGGCAGTATCCCATACTGAACGGGAACGTCCCGAACGCGGCACCGAGCGGTGCTGCCGCCAGTTCGCAGTACCGCATGATCTTCGACATATCCGGCTCCAGGCCCTTGTACCGCATCGCGTTGTACAGGGCGATCGGACCGCAGCCGACGTCGCCGACCGTCCGGAACCCGTACGGCATATCGCGCAGCACACCAATGTCCTGACCGTTCAGATACGGAGTCGACAGTTCAACAGCCTTATGTTTTTTGAAATGAGATGGAAAATACATTTATCTACACAACTTTCTTGAAATATCCCACAGATAGGTGTCAATGTCCTTCTTCATGGCGATTGCTTCCGCGAGATCCATGTCGGTGAACTCTCCGTTGAGGAAGCACACCGCGCGGTTCGATCCGCCGCCAAGCAAAATGTCCACGGCGTGCGCGCCCATCGCCGACGCAAATACACGGTCACGGCACGTAGGACTGCCGCCTCGCTGGATGTAACCGATGATCGTCGCGCGGGTCTCGAGACCGGTGGCTGCTTCAATGCGCTTTGCCATACCGTTCGAATCGCCGACGCCCTCAGCGTTGATGATGATATGCAGCTTCTTGCCGAGTTTCTTACGCATGGCAATGCGGTCGATGATCGCCTGCTCCTCGTAATCGTACCGCTCGGGGATCAGGATCTCCTCAGCGCCGTTCGCGATACCGCACCACATCGCAATGTGGCCGGCCTTGCGCCCCATAACCTCGATGATACTGCAGCGCTCATGGGAGGCCGAGGTGTCGCGAACGCGGTCGATCGCGTCCATGGCCGTATTTAGCGCGGTGTCAAAACCGATGGTATAGTCGGAACTCGCAACGTCGAGGTCGATGGTTCCCGGGATCGCGATCACGTTGATGTCATGCTTGGAGATCTCCAGCGCGCCGCGGTACGAGCCGTCGCCTCCGATCACCACGAGCGCATCAATGCCGTTTTTCCGACAGATGGCAGCAGCCTTCTCCGGACCTTCCGGGCGCATCATCTCCGGGCAGCGCGCCGTGTAGAGGATCGTTCCGCCTCGCTGGATGATGTCCGCCACGCTTCGCGTCGTCATCTCGACGAAATCCTCCTCGAGAAGACCCGAGTATCCGCGTCGGATGCCCTTCACCTTTGCCCCGGCGTGCACCGCGGTACGAACGACCGCACGCACGGCAGCGTTCATGCCGGGAGCATCACCGCCGCTGGTCAGAACGCCGATTGTCATAGTTTCCTTTTTCCCTTTGAACAGACCCATAGTTTCCTCCGTTTTCATTTTACGAAAAATGCTGTATAACCATCCGGTTCCCGGCCGCAGCCGTCAGACTCCGGATTGTTCCGCCGTTCCCCTGCCTCTACCGAAACCGGTCGAACGCATTCCGGTACGTGAACGCGATCCGCTCCGCGCCGTATTCCTTCACCAGACGGTCGTATGTCCCGTCCTCCGGATCGATCATGATGCCTCTCGGCAGGTTCCGCACCTGCTTCTCCGCAACACACACGGCCGCCACCGGCACGCTGCCGTCGCTTCCGGAGAGAAGTTCCGTCAGATGCGCAAGGTCAGCCTCGCACTCCGCCGTGTCCGCGTATCGCACCCAGAGCTTGCGCGGTACTTCGGCAAATGTGCAGATGCGCGAGAAGATCAGTTTTGCCGGCTTGTCCTCCTCCACGCTCGCGCGCCCCATCACCAGGACCTTGCTGTCCGCAAGGAATTTTGCGCGGCTTCGCTCGTAATCCTTCGGGAACACCAAAACCTCCGCGGTTCCCACCAGATCCTCAATCGTGAGGAATGCCATGATCGAATTGTTCTTCGTCGTCTTCGTCGTGATGCCCGTGAGAAGTCCGCCGATGATGTATGTCTCGCCGTCCTTCACGTTCGGCAGCCCGGTGTCCTCGTCGAGATTGAAATCGATGGTCTGCGCCGTCACCTGCTTCTGCAACAACTCGTAGTCCGCCTCGAGCGGATGGCCGCTCACGTAGATGCCGAGCACTTCCTTCTCCGCATTCAGCAGTTCCTCCTTCGTGAACTCACCGCAATCCGGGAACGCCTCCGTCGGCTTCTCGTCGGGGTTCATGAAATCGAAGAGCGACATCTGCCCGGTCATCTGCTTCTTGCGGTCGGACGCCGTATCGTCGACGATCGCCGCGTACGCCTGCATCATCTGCTTGCGCGTTCCCGGAAGGCTGTCGAAAGCCCCCGCCTTGATGAAATTCTCGATGGTGCGCTTGTTTGCCTCACGCCCGTTCATCCTTGTGATGAAATCCGTGAGCGAGATGAACGGTCCGTTGGATTCGCGCTCGTACACGATGGAATCGATCACCTGCGTTCCGAGTCCGCGGATCGCGGAAAGGCCGTAGCGGATCGCTTTCCTTCCCTCCGCCGTTCTGCCCACGCTGAACGCCGCGACACCCTCGTTGATGTCCGGCGGCAACAGCGGAATGCCCATCGGTCGCAGGTTTGCGATGTAGCCGGAAACCTTATCCCCGTTGTCGATGACGGACGTCATCAGTGCCGCCATAAACTCCGCCGGATAGTACTTCTTCAGGTACGCCGTGCGGTACGCCACAACCGCGTAGCAGGCGGCGTGGGATTTGTTGAACGCGTAGCTCGCAAAATCGGTCATCTCGTCGAAAATGCGGTTTGCCACCTCGGCCGTGATGCCGTTGGCAACGCATCCGGGAACACCCGCCTCGGGATTGCCGAAGACGAAATTCTGGCGCTCCTTCGCCATGACCTCCGCTTTCTTCTTGCTCATCGCACGCCGCACGAGATCGCTTCGTCCGTAGCTGTAGCCGGCGAGATCCCGCACGATCTGCATGACCTGCTCCTGGTACACGATACAGCCGTACGTCGACTCCAGGATCGGCCGCAGCTGTTCACAGTCGTAGGTGATATGCTCCTGATCATCCTTGCCCGCAATGTACTTCGGGATGAAATCCATCGGGCCCGGACGGTACAGGCTGATGCCGGCGATGACATCCTCCAGGCACTTCGGTTTCAGCTCCTTCATGAACGCTTTCATGCCCGCGCTTTCCAACTGGAAAATGCCTTCGGTCCTGCCGGAAGAGAGAAGCTCATATACAGCGGGATCGTCGTACGATACTTTCTCAATCGAAAAATCGGGCACCTCCGCGCGAACCATGTCCTCGGCATTCTTGATCACCGTGAGCGTGCGAAGCCCTAGGAAATCCATTTTGAGAAGACCTAACTCCTCAAGCGTTGTCATCGTGTACTGCGTCGTGATCGTGCCGTCCGCGGATCGCGACAGCGGAACCAGTTCATCGGCCGGCGCCGGCGCGATGACCACGCCCGCCGCATGCATCGACGTGTGTCTGGGAAGTCCCTCCAGACGCCTCGCGTAATCGATCAGCTTCGCGATCTCGGCGTCCTCCGCGACAAGCGTCGACAGTTCCCGGCTGACGTCAAGCGCCTTCTGGATGCTCATGCCGAGCTCCATCGGCACCATTTTCGCGACAGCGTCCACTCTCGCGTACGGCAGGTCCATCGCGCGTCCCACATCACGGATGACACCGCGCGCCTGCAGCGTACCAAACGTCACGATCTGCACCACGTGGTCCGCGCCGTAGCGCCTCACCACGTAGTCGATGACCTCCTGCCTGCGCTCGTAACAGAAATCGACATCGATATCGGGCATCGTCTGTCGCTCCGGGTTGAGGAATCGCTCGAAAATGAGCGAGTACCGGATCGGGTCGATGTCCGTAATCTTCAAGGAATAGGCGACAATACTGCCTGCACCGCTGCCTCGTCCCGGTCCGACAGGAATGTCATGCTCCTTCGCGTACCGGATGAAGTCCCACACGATCAGGAAGTAGTCGACAAATCCCATCGACTTGATCGTCGTGAGCTCGTACATCAGACGCTCCTCGTGATCCTCATAGGTGTCCGGGTAGCGCTCCTTCAGTCCTTCGCGGCACATTTTCTCGAGGTACTCATAGGCGGTATAACCCTCCGGCACCTCGAACACGGGCAGTTTGTATTTGCCGAACTCGAACTCCACGTTGCAGCGGTCCGAGATCTTCTTCGTGTTGGCGAGCGCCTCCGGCGCGTACGGGAACAGCTCTGCCATCTCGTCCGCGGACTTCATGTAGTACTGTCCGCCCTCGTAGCGCATGCGGTCCTCGTCCTGCACCTTCGCCTGCGTCTGGATGCACAGCAGAACGTCGTGCGCCTCCCAGTCCTCGGCTCTCACGTAATGAATGTCGTTCGTGCACACGAGCGGAATGCCCGTCTCCTTGTTCATCCGAAGCAGCGCCTGGTTGACCAGTTTCTGGTCCGGAATGCCGTGATCCTGCAGCTCCAGGAAGAAGTTGTCCTCCCCGAAGATCTCCCGCATGTGCTTTGCGCACGCCACTGCGTCCTCGTACAGTCCCATGCGGATGAACGAGGGAATCTCGCCCGCAAGACACGCCGACAACGCGATCAGGCCCTCGTGGTATGTCTCCAGCAACTCGTAGTCCACGCGGGGCTTATAGTAAAATCCTTCCGTAAATCCCTTGGAGACGATCTTCATCAGGTTACGGTAACCGGTGTCATTTTCCGCCAGCAGAACCAGATGGTAGTAGCGCTTGTCGTTGACCGTTCCGGTCTTGTCGAACCGCGACCCCTGCGCCACGTATACCTCACAGCCGATGATCGGCCGGATTCCTTCTGCCTTACACGCGCGATAGAAGTCAACAGCCCCATACATCACGCCGTGGTCCGTGATCGCCAGAGCATCCATCCCGAGCTCTTTCGCGCGGTGCACCATCTCCTTGATCTTGCCTGCGCCGTCCAGCAGACTGTACTCCGTATGCACATGCAGATGCGTAAAATCCATGGGGTCCTCCTTTCGCGTTCGTCGCGTTTTATTATAGCATTTTCCGAGGTTCAAATCAAGAATCGGGCAGCGGAAAACTCCCCTGCCCGACGATACTTTTTTAGCCGTTTTTCTGCGCTTCCGCACATGCCCTCGCGGGCTGTTCATTCCCCGGACGGTTCCTTCTCCTGCGCGTCACCGTGCAGAAATCCGTACACCGAAGCCGCTGCCGCTTTGTTCATGCCGGGAACCCCGGAGATCTCCTCCTCCGTGGCGTCCCGCAGTTCCGCCATGCTTTTGAAGTACGACATGAGCGCTCTGCGCCTCGCCGGCCCGATGCCGGGTATCTCATCGAGCACGGATTTCGTCTGCTCCTTCGACCGCAGTTTGCGGTGGTACTCGATGGCGAACCGGTGCGTCTCATCCTGGATGCGCGTCACCAGTGCCGCAACCTCCGCGTTGGCCCCGCTCACGCCGTGGCTCGCGCCGGACAGCGCGATCTCGCTTCCCCGATAGTACAGCCCTCTCGTGCGATGCCGGTCATCCTTCACCATGCCGCACACCGGGATGGCGAGCCCGAGCGATGCCAGTACCTCCTCCGCGACCTCGATCTGCCCCTTTCCGCCGTCCATGAGGATCAGATCGGGAAACACGGAAAATGATCCCCCTTCCCGTTCCTCCAGCCCGTGCGTAAACCGCCTCGTCAGCACCTCGCGCATGGAGGCGTAATCGTCGGGGCCGTCGACACTCCGTATGCGGAATTTGCGGTAGTCGGATTTGCGGGCGCGCCCGTCCCGGAACACGACCATCGATCCGACACTGTGGAACCCGCTGATGTTGGAGATATCGAACGACTCCACGCGGTGCAGCTCCTCGATTTCGAGCATGGCCGCCAGATCGCGCATCGCGCCGAGCGTGCGCGCCTCCTCGCGGGTGATCTTCTCCAGATCCTTCGCGATGACCATGCGCGCGTTGTCCTTCGCAAGCCGCACCAGCCGCTCCTTGACTCCGATCTTCGGCGAACGGATGTGCACGGGCTGCTCGCGCTTCATGGAAAGCCACTGCTCAAGAAGCTCTGCCTCCTCCGGCAGTATCTCCGTCATGACCTCGCGCGGAATGTACGGGGTTCCCTCGTAGAACTGACGCAGGAATGCCGACAGCACCTCCGCGTCCCCGCGCTCGTCCGTCTCCATCATATGAAAATGCTCCCGCCCGATCAGCCGGCCGTTTCTCTCGAAGAAGACCTGCACCACGCAGTGCTCGCCCTCTCGCGCAAGCGCGATGATGTCGCGCTCGTCAAGATGCGTGTCGCTCGCGTGCTGTACCTGCGCAAGTGCCTTCACACGCCCGATCAGATCGCGGAACTCCGCCGCCTTCTCAAACTCAAGCTCCGCGCTCGCCTCCTCCATGCGCTTCGTGAGATAGGCGATCCCGTCGGAGTAATCTCCGCCCAGGAAACGCAGCACCTTCGTCACCATCTCCGCGTACGCCTCACCGGTCACCAGCCCGACACACGGCGCATCGCACTGGCCGATCTGTGCGTACAGGCACGGGCGCAGATTCGGGTCCGTCGAGGGCAGCGCACGGTTGCAGGTGCGGATGCGGTAGATTTTCCGAAGAAGTTCGATGGTATCGTTGATCGCGACACCGTTGGCGAAAGGTCCGAAATATCGCGCTTTGTCCTTCTCGCGGATCCGCGTCAGGAAGACGCGTGGGAACGGTTCATCGACCGTCACCTTGATGAACGGATAGGTCTTGTCGTCCTTGAGGAGCGTATTGTACGGAGGACGATGCTCCTTGATGAGATTGTTCTCCAGAACAAGCGACTCAAGCTCCGAGGCAACCACGATGTACTCAAACCAGTTCACCTGCGAAACCATGCGGCGGATCTTCGGCGAAAGCTTGCTTCCCTCCCGAAAATACTGGCTCACGCGGCGCTTCAGGATCTTTGCTTTGCCGACGTAAAGTATGCGGTCGCGAGCGTCGTGCATGATATACACGCCGGGGCACGACGGCAGTTTCGCCAGTTCCGCATGAAGATCAAATTCGCGCATAGTTAAGCCTCCGCTCCCACGCTGTCAGTACAGCATCGGGAAATATTTCTTTGCAAGCTCCATCGGGATATTTTTCGTTTTTACAAAATCCCGAATGATCTTCCAGTCTCGTCCGTTCACCTGCCTGCGCAACGCCTCAACACTACCCTTCCACCCCTTATAACTGCGGTATCCTACCTTTCCTTGCGGATCCTTCACCTTCCTCCAACGCTCGCAGTTGTATACCATGTCGTGATCAAGCATGGCTTCCATTTTATCGAGGTGCGTTAACGCAGCGTCGGTCGAGAAGACAGTAGAGATGAGCAATGACATGCGCTCAAGGAATAGTTCACGGAATTCCTCATTTTCCAATAACCGGTAAATCAAAGCGTTGAAGGTGTAATTTCCCGGATTAAACTTCCCCAGCTGATTTGCTGTTGTTCCCCCCGGTACGCGACACAGCGCCAGATCAAGGTCGTAGAGGATGTAGATCCATTTGCCGCCTGCCTTGCACACGCGGACATTGTCCATATCGATGTTACCGTTCCAGAGCTGGATGATATAGTAATCTGCAACGCTTTGAATATCCACAACCGACTTCACATACTCGTAGGCTTCCGCATCCTTCACCTGGTTGGAGCTGATGAATTTCCAAAGGTCCAGCCACTCCTTGCTATCCTTCCCGCAAACCACCTTTCGCATTTGCTTGATGATCGTGACTTCCTCCGGATCACAGCAGTAATGCGACGCGACCATGTCCGCGTCGATATGCTCGCGAATGTAATAAATGCCCCAGTACTGACCGTTGACGTATAGATTCACCGGTTTGTACGCCTGCACCAGCACGTCGTCAACGATGTCACCGCTCACGGCCAGGGAAGAAACGTATTCATCGCGAATCATCGCGTTCGAGGCGTCCTGCGAACCGCAGCGCAGCACGAGCGAGTTGAACTCGTCGATGTCCAGATCATCGAACACCCGGTACTGCAGCTTGGAGACTCCGAATTCCGTGGAAAATGTGATCTGATAGCTCTTCTTCGGGTATGCGCGGCTCGTCGCTCCGAACATGCTGATCGCGCAGTCCTCCGAAAACTCCTCGCGCCCGTTTGAAAACAGCGTGATGTTGGCAGCATACTTCCGGTCGGAGGAATAGTGATTGTTCATCGTGTCGAAGTCCGACTGCTTCATGGAGAGCATCAGCACATCGAGCTCGTAGTCCGGCGCATCGATCACGTAGTAAAATGCCGCGTCAAAACTCGCCAGACAGTTTTCCTCCGTCGCGTATGCCCGGATCGTGGTGGTGGAAGAAATCTCGATCGGCTGTCCATCCCATTTTTTTGAGGAGGAATCCGGCTTGCTTCCGTTCAGCGTGTACCGGATCGTGCCCGCCGTCGTGAACATCACCATCTGCGTCCCCTCGTAAAAGCCGGGATCAAGATCCACCTCGGGCGTCGTCGCGATCCGCTCATATCCTCCCTCGTTGGCGGTACCGACAGTCGGCTTGTCACAGACGCGCCACGTCTCGCCGTCGCGGGCAAAACTGACATTTCGCGGCATCTCGGGGTATTTCACCTGATCGAGGATATTCCCCTCGCCGTCGGCAAGAAACACTTTCTCTCCGAAATACGACAGCTTAAACCGAAGGTCATACTCGTTAGCGGCCTCATATTCACCGGTGCAGTAGAAAACCGCATATCCGCCGGCCGGCAACTCAACCTCGGGAAGAGGATACTCCGTGAGGCGCTTCTTCGAGTCAGACAGACAATACCCGGAGAGCATGACCGCCTCCTCCGATACGTTATGAATCTCGATGGCATCGTAATAACCGCCGTTATGCTTGCTGTACTTCGTGTTGGTCGGCAGGATCTCGCTGATGCACAGCTGCGGCTTCTCCTCCACCGGTTCTTCAATGACCGTACCGCCTTCCGGAGTCGGTGTAGGCTCCGTCTTGCCCGTTCCTCTGTCATCCCCTGCCGGCGTTGTCGGTTCCGCGCCTCCGGTCGGCTGCTCCGTCTTGTTTTCCGCTTTCCCGGCGCCGGTCGGCTCCGGTGCCTCGCCCGGTGTCACCGCGCTCGTCGGTTCCGTCCCGCCGGACGGTTCTTCCGATCCGGTCGGTTTCACGGAAACGGTCGGATTCTCTTCCGCTGTCGGTTTCGCTGTGCCGGACTCTTCCTCGGTCTTCAGTTCTTCCGCTCCCGTCGTCTCCGCATTTCCGCGAGAAGACACGCCGTCGGAAACCGTCGTCGCAGGGGTCCGGAACTTCGCCCAGACAAGCATCGACAGCACGATAACAAGGGAGATCAAACCGACAAGAAACCGCTTCATAATCCTCTCCGCAAGAACCTTCGGAAACCGATCCTGTTCCGAAATCATAAACGCCCCGCGGCAAGCCGCGGGGCAAATCCATATTGAACCCGCGTGTACGCGGCGTAAACACAGTTCCGCTGCGCATTCGTGTGAACCGCCGGATGTATAGGAGCAACGCCGGTGAAAACGGCATTTCTCAATCAAGTATGTCTTTGAAATACTTCTCCACAAGCTCGTCGGAGATCCCCTTCGCCTTCACGAAATCCCGGATCACCTTCGGCCCGCGGCCGGTCACCGTCTTCCTCAGTGAATTCACACTGCTCTGCCAGCCGGAGTAACTGCGGTAGTTGGTCTTCTTCACCGGATCCTTGACCGGATGCCAGCGCGCGCAGTTGTAAACCATATCATGGTCGATGCGCTCGACGAAACTGTCAATGTAGGCGTTGCAGCGCTCTTCCGTGAACACCGTGCTTACGATATAGGCCATCCGCTCGCAGAACAGTTCGCGGAACTCATCATTTTCCAGTAGACGATAGACAAGCGCGTTGAACGTGTAGTAACCCGCGTTAAATGTTCCGATCAGCTGATTGGTCATCCCCTCGGGTTCGCGGCACAGCGTGAGGTCGAGGTCGTACAGGAAGAAAAGCCATTTTCCGTTTTGCGTGTCTCCGGGCTTAAAGACGCAGACGTTGTCCGGATCGATGTTGCCGACCCACAGCTGCACGCAGTAGTAATCGGCGACGCTCTGCAGATCAACAACCGACTTGACGTACTCGTAGGCCTCCGCATCCTTCAGGCTGTTATTCGTGATGAATTTCCAGAGGTCCTTCCACTCCCTGCCTTCCGTACCGCTCTTGACAATATTCATCTGCTTGACGAGCGTGACTTCCTCGGGATCGCAGCCGTAGTGCGACGCGATCATATCCTCATCCTTGTGCTCGCGGATGTAATAGATGCCGAAGTACTCGTCGTTGATATAGAGATTCACGGGATGGTACGCCTGGACCAGGAGATCGTCGATCATCCCGTCGTCCGTGACGAGCGAAGTGACGAGCTCATCCTTCATCAGCGTCGCTTCGTTGTCCTGGCTTCCCGACCGCAGCACGATCGAGTTGAACTCATCGATGTCGAGGTTGTCAAACATCCTGTACTGCAGTTTGGACGGTCCGTACGCTGTCGAAAAATGGATCTGGTAGCTCTTCTTGATGTACGCCCGGCTCGAGCCGCCGAACGTGCTCGCGGCGCAGTCGACGGAAAATGCGAGTTCGCCGCCGACGAACATCGAAATGTTGGCCGCGTACTTTGCGCTGGACATATAGTTCTCGTTCATCGTGTCGAGATCGGCCTGTTTGATCGACATCCGCACCACATCGAGCTCGTACTCCGGCGCATCGATAAAATAATCAAACGTTGCCGGAAAACTCGCAAGACAGCCGTCCTCCTCCGCATAAGCGCGAAGCGAACAATTTTGAGTGATTTCGATCGGCTGACCGTCCCACACCTTCAAGGCGGATGTCGGAGCGCTGCCATCCAGCGTGTACCGGATCGTGCCGCCGGTAGTGAAACGGACCGTCTGTCCGCCTGTGAAAAATCCCGGCGCGAGATCAACAGCCGGCTGCGTCGCCATCCTCGCATAGCCGCCCTCATTGGCTTCGCCGAGTGTCGGTTTGTCGTAGATCCGGTAGTCTTCCCCGTCGCGCCCGTAGCTCACATTTTGCGGAAGCTCCGGATACTCCACCATATCGAGGATGTTGCCGTTCCGGTCTGCCAGATAGACCTTCTCGCCGAAGTAGGAAAGTTTGAATTTCAGGTCGTACTCGTCCTTCGCATAGTACTCCCCTGTGCAGTAAAACACTGCGTATCCGCCCGCAGGAAGTTCAACTTCCGGGAGCGGATACTGCGTGAGTTTCTTCTTGGAATCGGACAGACAGTAATCGGAAAGCATGACGGGCTCATCCGAGATGTTGCGGATTTCGATCGCATCATAATAGTCACCGTTACGCTTGTTGTACTGATTGTTCGTGGGCAGGATCTCATTGATGCGTAACAGCGAAGGCGTCGGGGTCGGGGTCGGGGTTGCGACCGCCACGGTTGCCGACGGTTTCGGTGTCAGTTCCGACTGCCCCGGATCTTCTCCCTGCGTGATAACCGCTTTCGGTGTTGTCTCCCCGGGCGTCGTATTCAGTTTGGTTTTGTCAGGGGATACGCTTGTCACGGAAACCGCGGGACCGATGCTCTGCGAGTTCCCGTAGGTGACCAGCGCGAAAACGACCGCGAAGGAAAGCAGTATCAGCAAAGCTTTTTTCATAGGACAGTTCCGTCAGGCCTCCTGTCCAGCGACGCTTCGGACTCCGCAGCCTCTCCGGCAGGCTCTTCCCCGTCCAGCGTGATGGACTCCACCGCCGCGGGTTCCGTCGGCTCCTCGCCGCGCACGCGCCGGAAAATCTCCATGAACTGCGCGCCGGTGATGGTTTCCTTCTCGATCAGGAACTCTGCCGCCTCCTGCAGCACCTGCAGGTTGTCCCGGAGCATCTGCTCCGCATCTGCGTAGCAAGCGCCGATCGTATTCTTCACTTCCGTGTCAATCTTCGTCGCGGTCTGGTCACTGCACTGCGTGACGGCACGCCCGTCAAGGTAACGGCTCTCGATCGTCTCGAGCGCCACCATGCCGAACTCATCCGACATACCGTACATCGTGATCATCTGGCGCGCCAATGAAGTTGCGCGCTCGATATCGTTGCTCGCTCCGGTCGTGATGGAATCGAAGATCACCTTCTCCGCCGCACGGCCACCGCACAGCGTGCGGATCTCGCGTAAAATGTCGTCCTTCGAGCTTAAGTACTTCTCCTCCTCGGGCACCTGCATCGTGTATCCGAGGGCTCCCATCGTGCGGGGCACGATCGTGATCTTCTGCACCGGCTCCGCGCCCTTCTGGAGCGCTGCCACGAGCGCGTGTCCGACTTCGTGGAACGCAACGATCCTCTTCTCCTCCGGTCCGAGGATGCGGTCCTTCTTCTCCTTGCCGGCGAAGACAACCTCCACCGACTCCATCAGGTCGGACTGCTGTACGACCGTACGGCCTTCCTTGACCGCGAGGATGGCTGCCTCATTGATAATGTTCGCAAGATCCGAACCGACGGCGCCGCTCGTCGCGAGCGCGATTGCCTCGAGGTCTACCGAATCGTGCATCAACACATTTTTCGCATGAACTTTGAGCGTTGCAAGACGCCCCTTCAGATCAGGCTTGTCAACGATGATCCGACGGTCGAAACGACCCGGACGAAGCAGAGCCTTGTCGAGGATCTCCGGGCGGTTCGTCGCCGCAAGGATCACGACACCCTTCGATGTGTCAAAACCGTCCATCTCCGCAAGCAGCTGGTTCAGCGTCTGCTCACGCTCGTCATTGCCTCCGCCGTAACGGCTGTCACGGCTCTTGCCGATCGCATCGATCTCATCGATAAACACGATACACGGTGCCATCTGCTGCGCCTGGCGGAACAGGTCACGCACACGGGACGCGCCGACACCGACGTACATCTCCACAAAATCCGAGCCGGAGAGCGAGAAGAACGGAACCTTCGCCTCGCCGGCTACCGCCTTCGCGAGAAGCGTCTTACCGGTTCCGGGAGGTCCTACCAGAAGAGCACCCTTCGGCAGCTTCGCGCCGATGCGGGTGTACTTGGCCGGGTCATGCAGGAAATCCACAAGTTCCAGCACGGATTCCTTGGCTTCCTCCTGCCCCGCGACATCCTTGAACGTGACGCCGGTCTCCTTCTCGACGTACATCTTCGCGGTCGATTTGCCTGCGCCGAAACCGCCGACGCCGCCGTTTTTGGAGAGCATGCGATAGGCGCCCCACAGCATCAGGTAGATGAACACAAACGGCAGAATGTATGCGAAGAACACATCGAGGATCGTCGTGCTCTTGTCGACGATCAGACGCTTGTACTGAAACTTCTCCTCCTCGGTCAGCGTGTTGTCATTTTCGCTCACCTTCCGGGCTTTCTCCAGCCGCTCCGTCAGTTCCGAGTCCGTCTCGATGATACCCGTATAGTACGTCTCGACGCGGGTGTCCTCCTTGGCGCTCTCGCGCGGATAGATCACGATCTTGTCGTAATCATCCTGGATCTCAACCTTGAGGATCTGATTCTCCTCCAGCATCGTGAGAAACTCCCCGTAGGTAATTTCCCGGTTGCGGATCTTGTTGATCTCCGACGAGATGAACATGTAGCAGAGTATGAAAATGAAGAACAGAATGACCGTCAGAATGATCCGCGAGACCAGACCGTTCTTCCGGTTGTCGTTCTTCTTGTTTCCTCCGCCTTTGTTGTCGTTGTTTGGTGTACTCACAGTACTTCTCCCTCCTGCGCTGTCCGTCCTCCGGGCAGCGCCGCCCGCGTCGGCTCCCGGCATTGCCGGCCGTTGCCGCACAGGCTTCCTTCATTCATTTTCCGGCAAAAGCCGTCATATCCTCAACCTAAAGCGTCCACTGCTTCCTTCATCACCGACGCGATGTCATCGTGGATCACAAGCTGCGCATAGGAATCCGCCTGCGTCACGCTCTTGTTGATCAGCACGAGTTTGCGTCCGCGATAGTACCGGATCAGTCCCGCCGCCGGGTAGACGATCAGCGACGTTCCGCCGATGATCAGCGTGTCCGCTTTTGCGATCGCTGTCACCGCCTTGTTGATCACCGAGTCATCAAGACTCTCCTCGTAGAGCACGACATCCGGCTTGATCACGCCGCCGCACTCGCAGCGCGGCACGCCGTCCGCCTCCAGGATCGCGTCCACTCCGTAGAACTTATGGCAATGCGTGCAGAAGTTCCGCAGCACCGAGCCGTGCAGTTCGTACACAACCTTCGAGCCGGCCTTCTGGTGCAGCCCGTCGATATTCTGCGTCACGACCGCCTTCAGTTTCCCCATCTGTTCAAGCTTCGCGAGCGCCAGGTGGCAGTCGTTCGGCTTGGCCTCGGGGTACACCAGATGTTTCCGGTAGAAGTCGAAGAAATCCTCCGGATATCTCTCGTAAAATGTTCTCGACACCATCTCCTCCGGTGACAGCGTCCGGTGCAGTTTCTGATGGAACAGCCCGTTCGCGCTCCGGAAATCCGGGATGTTGCTCGCGGTCGATACGCCCGCGCCTCCGAAAAATACGACATTGTCGCTCCCCCGCAACAACTCCGCCAGTTTCTTTCTCTGCTCGTCCATGCCCTCTCCTTTCCCGGGAAATCCCGGTTTCCGTCACCTTGCGATGCCTCATCATCCCGGCGATCACTCGGTATCGATTGCCGCCTTCCGGTAATACAGCGGCGAAACCCCGTAATACTTCTTGAACAGTTTGCTGAAATGGTACACGTCGTCATAGCCGACCTGCGCGGCGATCGCGCGGATGCTGCCGCGATTTTCCTCGAGCATCTCCTTCGCCTTCGCGAGCCGGATCTGGATCAGGTAGTTGATCGGCGAGTCCCCGGTCTTCTCCTTGAAGATCTTGGAGATGTACACCGGGCTTAAGTACATGTTCTGTGCGATCCCGTCGAGCGAGATGTGCTGCGAATAGTTCGCCTTCAGGTACTGGATGATCTTCTGCACCACGTAGCTCTTCGAGTAGCTCTCGAATGTCACACCGACGACCTCTTCCTTCGGCTTGTCCACCACCGAGCGGTACAGAAGGATGAGAATTTTCATCATCTGCGCCTGTACAAGGTAGTAGCGGCCGGACTGCGGCGCCATGTTTTCATCGATGATCTCGTAGCAACAGCGGCTGATCTCCCGCTTCACCTCGTTGCTCAGGGAGAGCACGGGGCATCCGTCCGGCAGACGGAGCGAGTTCGGCTCCATGTTCAGAAAATGGAGATCCGATATTCCCGCTACGAACTCGAGCGTCGGATCCGTCGGGTTTGTGATAATACTCTGGTGCATCACGCCGGGATTGCACACCAGCAGATCGCCCTGCTTGACATCGTATGTGACGCCGTCGATCAGGTACTGTCCCTTGCCGGAGAGAATGTATGCGATCTCCAGGATCGAGTGGGAGTGATAGTACGTAAGACGCGCATCCCTGACCCGGCTGCAGTACAGCACGGAAGGATGAAAATCCTCATACGAAATGTCCGATTGGTTGCCTGAAAAACCCGCCATATGGTACCCCCTTGCAGCAGTATTTTACGCGCTGTGCGATAAATGACGCTCATTGCGGCGTCTGCGCTCCGCGCGGTCTTCCCTCTCTTGTTTTTTGCGTCCGCAGTCTCGGGCTGCCCGCCGCGGTCAGATGTTCTCGATCTGCCAGTCGATCGGACGCGCTCCGTGCGCCGCCAGAAACTCGTTCGCCTTGCTGAAATGCTTACACCCGAAGAACCCTCGGTACGCCGACAGAGGACTCGGGTGCGGCGCTGTCAATATCAGATGATTCGGGTTCGTCAGCATCGGTCTCTTGCTCTGCGCCGGTCTTCCCCATAACATAAACACGATCGGACGGTTCTCCCCGTTCAGCGCCTCGATCACAGCGTCGGTAAACTTCTCCCAGCCGCGGTTCTGATGGGAATTCGCCTGGTGAGCCCGAACCGTGAGCACGGTGTTGAGCAGGAGCACACCCTGTTTCGCCCATTTGACGAGATAGCCGTTGTTCGGGATATAGCACCCGAGGTCATTTTTCAGTTCCTCGTAGATATTGACAAGCGACGGCGGCACCTCGGTTCCCGGACACACGGAAAAGCACAGCCCGTGCGCCTGTCGCACCTCGTGGTACGGATCCTGCCCCAGGATCACCACCTTGACGTCCTCGCGCTTCGTATAGCGGAAAGCCTCAAAGATCTGGTCCTTCGGCGGGAACACCGTCCCCCGCGCGTACTCCTCGCGCACGAAATCGCTGAGTTCGCGGTAGTACGGCTTGGCAAATTCCGTCCGCACCAGACCGATCCAATCCTCCGCGATCACTGCCATTTCGGAACCTCCCGGACGCTCACGCCCCGCTCTTTCAGATAACTCTTAACCTCGCTGATCTCCAGCTCCTTGTAGTGGAACAACGTGGCCGCCAGAGCCGCATCCGCGCCGCCCTCGGTCAGCGCCTCATAGAAATGCTCGCAGTTGCCTGCGCCGCCCGAGGCGATCACCGGAATGGACACTCGGTCCGCCACCGCTCTCGTGAGAGCAAGGTCATAGCCGTCCTTTGTACCGTCGCAGTCCATGCTCGTGAGGAGGATTTCCCCCGCGCCGAGTTGCTGCGCGCGGCCCGCCCACTCGATCGCGTCGATGCCCATATCGATGCGGCCGCCGTTTTTGAAAATGTGCCATGTGCCGTCCGGCATGCGCTTCGCGTCGATCGCCACGACCACGCACTGGCTTCCGAACTTGTCCGCAGCCTCGCTGATCAGCGTCGGGTTCATGATGGCCGCTGAGTTGACCGCCACCTTGTCCGCGCCCTCGCGCAGGATCATGCGGAAATCGTCCACGGAGCGGATCCCGCCGCCGACCGTGAACGGGATGAACACCTGCTCCGCCACGCGGCGCACCATCTCCTTTTTGATGGTCCGCGCGTCCGACGACGCCGTGATGTCGAGAAACACCAGCTCATCCGCGCCGGCCTTGCCGTACGCTTTTCCGACCTCGACCGGGTCTCCCGCATCCCGCAGGTTGACAAAATTGATACCCTTGACCACACGTCCGTTGTGGACATCCAGACAGGGAATGATTCTCTTAGTAAACATCGCACTCTCCTACATTGACGCAAAATTCCTAAGGATCTGCATGCCGACATCCCCGCTCTTCTCGGGGTGGAATTGGCATGCGCACAGGTTGTCGTGCTCGACCGCCGCGTGGATCGTCACGCCGTACTCCGTCGTCGCCGCGACATCCGCGACATTGCCCGCCTGCAGGTAGTACGAATGCACGAAGTAAACGTAACTCTCCTCCGGGATTTCCTTAAACAACTTTGACTCCTTCGGAAAATGCAGGTCGTTCCAGCCGATGTGCGGGATCTTCCGTCCGCCTCCCTCGGGGATCCGGACGATCCGACCCGGCAGGATTGAAAGGCCCTTCACGCCGGGCGCTTCCTCGCTCGAGTCGAACAGTAGCTGCAGCCCGAGGCATATCCCGAGAAAGGGCTTCTCAGTCGCAACCTCGCGGATCACACCGATCAGGTCACGCTCTGCCAGTTTGTTCATCGCGTCGCCGAATGCCCCGACGCCCGGAAGGATCACCCTGTCCGCCGCGCGGACCACCGCGGGATCGGATGTCACCCTGTTGTCAATGCCGAGCGAAAGCAGCGCATTTTCCACGCTCTTGATATTGCCGGCATCGTAATCAATGATTGCTATCATGTGTCTCGTATCTCCGTTCCTCGCCTGCAGGTTCCAGTTCAAACCAGAACTCCACACCGTTCTCGTGGTTCTCCACACCGAACCGGCGATGATGTCGATCCATCACGGCCTTCACGATGGAGAGGCCGAGACCGCTGCCGCCGTACTCGCGGCTGCGGGCTTTATCCACCTTGTAAAACTTCGTCCAGATCTTGTCGATATCCTCAGCAGGGATCGGCACGCCCGTGTTGTACACGGATACGCGGACCGACTCCTCGGTCGTCTCCAGCGAGACCGCGATCTCCTTCGACTTCGACGCGTGGTTGATCGCGTTGCTGATGTAGTTCGTCACGACCTCCTCGATCATGTACTCGTCCGCCCACACGTACACGGGTTCCGTCTCGTGCCAGTGCAGCTTGATCTCCTTCTGCGTGCGAAGTACTTCCGTCGATGCGAGAACGCCGCTGATGAGCCCGACAATATCAAAACGCGAGTACTCCACCTGGTTGCCGCCGAACTCCAGCTGGTTTAACGTCAGGAGCTTCCGCACCATCCGGTTCATCTTCGCCGCCTCGTCGGAAATGACATTGCAGTAGTATTCACGGCTCTCCGCGTCGTCGGTGACATTTTCCGCAAGACCTTCCGCATAGCCCTGGATCAGAGCGATCGGCGTCTTCAGTTCATGGGAAACGTTGGCGATGAAATCTGATCTCATCTCGTCGAGCTCCGTGCGGTAATCAAGATCCCGCTGCAGCTCGCTGTTGGCATTCTTCAACTCGCCGATCGTCTCCTGCAACCGCTCGGACAGGCGGTTCAGCGACCCGGCCAGAAGTCCGATCTCGTCGCTCCTGTGCTCCTCGCAGCGCGCTTCAAAATCGAGACCTGCCATGCGCTCCGCGACTTCCGACATCTGCCGGATTGGCTTCGTAACCGTTCGGCTGATCAGCATCGCGAACAGGATGGACACGACCAACACGACCAATCCGACGATCAGGAGCCGGTCCGTGATATACCGGTTATCGCTCTCCATCTCCATGTAGCTCGTGCGGATCAGCACGGTAAAGCCGTTGCTGAGCGTGCCGTACAGATCGATGTTCTGCAGCTTCGTCGTATCATCGATGTTCTGGTACACCGTGTAATTTTCCGTCGCCGCCAGCTCCTTGATCTCGTTCTTCTTGCTGTATCCGGTGTAGCGAAGGATCGGATCCATGTACCAGGTGTCTGCGTTTGTGCTGTAGCTGACCTTCTGTTTGGCGTTGTACAGAAAGAGCTTGTACTGCTGCCCGACGCGCACGGCGATCTGTTCCCGCTCCGTGCGCTCGACTTTCTGCGCGTCTGCCAGGATCTCATCCAGCGTGGAGTAGCACTTCTCGATCTCCTGCACTTTCCGCTTGAACGAAAAGTCATCGATCAGGATGCGAAACAACAGCCACATGCCGCCGACGCTGACGATGATCAGCACCGCGCAGGCAATCATCATTTTGAAACGAAAGGATATCTTCTTCATGCTCTAACCCGATCACCCGCAGGCTGTCCGAAGTGCCCACGGAAATTCCCCGGTCCGGGCAGATTCCCGCCTCCGGACCGACTGTGCCTACGGCTCAAACTTGTAGCCCATTCCCCAGATGGTCTTGATATACTCGCCCTTGGTGCCCATCTTGCTGCGCAGTTTCTTGACGTGCGTATCGATGGTCCGGGCATCGCCGTAATAATCGTAATTCCATACATTGTTGAGGATCTTCTCCCTCGAGAGCGCCACGCCGCGGTTATCCATAAAATAACTCAGCAGCTCAAACTCCTTGACGCTCAGATCCACCGGCGTTCCGTCGATCGTGACCAGATGCGCCTTCTTGTCGATCACAATGCCGCCGAGTGAAACGGCTTCCTCATCCTGTCCCGTGCGTCGTAAAATGGCATCGATCCGCGCCATCAGGATCTTCGGGCTGAACGGTTTGCTGATATACTCATCGACGCCCAGCTTAAATCCGAGCAGCTCGTCTCTCTCCTCGGAACGCGCCGTCAGCATGATGATGGGAACGTTCGAGTACTGGCGGATCTCCTTGCAGACGGCCCAACCGTCCATTTTCGGCATCATCACATCCAGGATCACCAGATCGATGTCCTTGCGCTCAAAGAACCGGTCGATCGCCTGTTCCCCGTCCTCCGCCTCCACGAAGCGGTACCCCTTCTTCTGCAGAAAATCACACACCAGTTTGCGCATGCGCGCTTCGTCGTCAACGACCAGAACCGTGATATCTTCCATATGCTTCACCTCTTTCTGCGGCCTTCACGAGGCCGCTCCTTCCCGGCTTTCACGATATCGTACCACAGTTCCATGTTCGTTCTGTGAATACTCCGTGAGAAACCGTTGTCCTACCCTTCTCAGTCTGTCATTTTTCCCCGTAATGAAACACTCGAACCTTCGAGATTACGATCGAAGGATTCGGGCGCAGTTTGGACGTCACCTTCGTCGGCATGATGGCATCCATCACTTCATATCCCTCGTAGATCTGACCGAACACGGTGTTGTGTCCGTACAGCCACGGTGCGCCGCCGTACGTCTCGTACAGCGCTAACTGTTCCGCCGTCAGCTCCGTGCCGTACGCTTCCTTCAGGTAATCCTCAACCGTCAGATGATACCGGTTGTCAAGCGGATCCTTCAGGCTGCGAACCACGGATGCCTTCGTCTGCACGAAGAAGAACTGGTTCGTGTTCGTCGAATCCTCGCCCAGATTGGCCATGCACAGCGCCCCGCGGATCGGCTGGAGCCGCTCGGAGATCTCGTTGGCAAATCCTCCTCCGTAGATGCTGTTGCCGCTCACCCCGAGTCCTTCCTTGTCCCCGGCCTGAAACATGTAATCCGCCACGACGCGGTTGATCCGGATCCCGTCATACATGCCGCTTTCTGCCAGTGTTTTGAAATTCTCCACTGCCTTTCTGGCATCTTCGGTAAAGAGTCTCACGAAGATCGATCCGTAACCGTCGATCACCAGCTCTGCGCACAATTCCCCCTGTGACGGCAGCTGAAGCTGGTAAATCTCCTGCGCCTCCGGGCGAAGCGCAGGTTCCGTCTCGTCCTCATCCTCCCCGGGCGTCGCGGAAACTGCCGGGTCCGGTGTCACGGATGTCGTCGCGTTGGTCTTGTTCTTCTTGCCGCACGCAGTCATCGCGAGCAGAAGAACGGCGAGCAATGCAAGGCAGGCCGCCCGCAGCAGCCATGCCGAACCGTCCTGCCGGTATTCCGTTGTCCGACGCAATCCGCTCATCCTCTCAGCATCCTCCCCGGACACGCGCACCCCTCCCGCAAACATCGAGAAACATTCGCTCCTCTCTCGCCTGCGCGTGCGCATGCCAACACATAATAATACAAGGATATAGTAATACAAAACCCGCGATTTTGCAAGAAACTCCGTGTGAAAAAGCGGAAAGCGCGCAAAAAGCGCACCGCCGTTTCGGGCGGTGCGCCGGTCTGTTATTCTGGCTTTTTTGCCTGACATTCTACCGCAGTAGAACCTTATCCTTCATACGTTCCCATGAAGATTGGCAAACCTTCGGAATCCACGATCACATAGACGAACGGACGATCCAGAACCACGCGGTAAGGAGTTCCGGGCATCACTGCCGTTACCTCATCGACGAAGATACCGGTCACGGCGGCAGCCTTTGTCCCCTTGTCATCAACGCTGATGTACGTCTTGTGGACCACTTTGCTCACATAAGTGGGAATCCCCTCAAACAGACGGCTGAGATTCGCAAGATCATCGTCAAATGCATCCGTCATCCCGAGGCTCATCAAAGCATCTGTGAGGGTAACCGCATACTCAGTCTTATACTTCGGAAGACCGATCGTGATGTCGCCCGATTCCGCGTGCATGCACAGATTGCGAAGTACGCCCGGCTGAAGCGAATCGATCAGCGCCTCAATGCTCACGCCCTCCTTCGGGAGCAACGCCACATAGGAGAACGCATTTCCCTCGTAGGACTTGATAAACCCGGTCGCGGACTCATTTTCCAGATAACCGTACGTCATATCGTCGAACATCATCTCGACTTTCTGCTTCGTTCCGTCCGCCTTCGTAAAATCATAGTCCTCCACGATACGCGCCTCGGCAAATGGAGATGCCCATTTTGCGTCGAGCGCGATGGCGTTCAGAAGGATCATCACGTTGTCAGGGGAAAGTTCCTTGACAAGCTCCTTGATCATCCCCATCGTGTTCTGATCCACCCAGTTGTTGACATCCTGAACGGTTTCGTCGTTCATCAGGGCAGAGAACACCGCTGCCTTGTAATACTGCGCGCACGTATTGAGAAATGTCGTCGGCACATACTGCTCTCTGTCATTCCGGATCCAGATGGAATCCGCGTTGGTGAACTTGACGGCCTCGGTCTGCCTGCTCGTGAGTGCGGCGATCCATGCTGCCAGGTATGCGTTGCGCTCCTCGTCCGTCAGGCCGAGCAGCTGATCGATCTGCGCGAGCGTGTTGCCATCCGCGCCGTTTGCGAGCATGGCGAGCGCCGTGTAGATGGAGAACGGAGAGATCATGCGCGTCTCACCACTCGCAGTAGTTCGGAACATCTGATAGGCAAATGTCTCGTACGCCTTCCGCATGACTTCGTCCATTTCCTTCGTCTTCGCGGGTGTTCCGGAAGAACCGGCTGTCAGTTCGCGGGAGCCGCTCGGATCCTTTCCCTGCTCCGGAGTCGGCGTCGGTGTCGCAGGCGGTTCCGTAGGCATAGGCTCGTTTTTTGTAGGCGTAGGCTCTGCTTTCGTAGGCGTAGGCTCTGCTTTCGTAGGTGTTGCGGTTGCGGTCTTTCCCTCCTTGCCGCTCTTCTCCGTAGTACCGGAGCCACACCCGACGCATGCTGTCATGACGGCGATCACGCAGAGCAGCGCGATCATTTTACGAATTGTTTTTTTCATGGTAATTCTCCCTCTCTTAGCGATATGTTCCGATAAAAATCGGCAGATTGTTTCCGTCCGTGATCATGTACACGAACGGTCGGTCGAGCGTCACCCGATACGTTTTGGAGATGCTCATATTTCTTGTCGTGATGGCGGTCACTGCCGCAGCCCGGGTGCCCTCGTTGTCCAGTGCGAGATACGTCTTGTGGATCACCCGGTCCACAACGGTGTTGCCGGTGCTGATCATGCGCGTGAGATCGGCGGCTGGCGTAAACGCGTCACCCATGCCGAGCGCCGCCAGAACATCCTGCAGCTCCTGCCGGTATTCCACAGTGTACTTCGGGATCTGAAGGCTTACATTTTCCCTGATTGCGTTTGCGAACAGCGCGTCAACCGACTCCGCGGTCAGCTTGGCGATCACCTCATCGACGCTCACGCCCTCCTTCGGAAGCAGCGCAACGTAGCGGAATTCTCCGCCTTTGTAACTCTTCGCGCAGCCGGTGACAAACTCGTTCTCCAGATAGCACCGGTCGGCCTCGCCGCGCAGCATCTCGACGTTCTCCGTTGTACCGTCCTCATGCGTAAACACCGCGTCGCTGAGCGTGTTTTCGTTGTCAAACGGAATCATCCATTTGGCTTCGAGCGTGATCGCATTCAGAAGAACCGTCACGGTTTCCGGCGTCAGATCGCCGTGTTCGAGTATCTTTTGGATCATCGACTTCGTGTTTCGGTCCGTCCAGGCGTTGATGTCATCAACCGTTCCGTCGTTCATGTCTGCCGCGTACACTTCCGCGTGATACGAATCCGCACATCTTCCGAGGAACGAATCCAACACGACATTTCGGAACAGGTTGGAAACCCAGACCGAATCGGCGCAGGTAAACGAGATATCCTCCTGCCCCGTCAGGCTCGCGATCCACGCCGCCATGTAAGCGTTGCGGGATGCCTCATCCAGTCCCAGCACCTGATCGATCTGCGCTGCCGTGTTGCCGTTCGCGCCGTTCGCTAACATCGCCAGCGCGGTATATACGGAAAATGGAGACAGCAGGCAGTTTTTCGCCTCTCCTCCGCTGCTCTTCGCACAGGCCGCAAACAACCGGTAGGCAAAGGTCGCGTACGCTGCCCTCATCGTCTCGTCCATCGGCTTTGTCCCCGCCGCGGTTCCCGAGCTCCCGGTCAGCTCCGTCGTCCCCTGCGCGGGCGCCGTTGTCGGTTTCGCAGATTCACCGGTCGGCTCCGCCACGCCGTCTGTCGGTTTCTGCGTTCCGTCAGTCGGTTTCGCGGGAGTCTCCGTCGGAGTTTTCTCTTTTTTGGTAACAACCTCCACCTCACCCGAGGTCGGTTCTGCGGCGCAAGCGATGCAGAAAAAAGCCGTCATTGCCGCCAGAACAAGTGCCAGGATCCGTCTTTGTAAATGATGTTTTCTCATGCTTCTACCCCTCATACGTACCGATGAACAGCGGAACACCGATCTCGTCGTCCATGATCATATACACGAACGGTCGGTCCAGGCGGACCGTGATTTCCTCGGGGATCGGCGCTGCCGCCGCCTCCTTGAGCCCGACCGCTGTCGCCGCTGCCGCGCGCGTTCCCTCCTCATCGACCTCCACGCGAACCTGATGGATCACGAAATCGATTGCCAACTCCCGATCGTCCAGGATCTCCGTCAGTCCGCCGGAAAATGCAGCTGTCATTCCCATTTTCCGAAGGATCGTCTCCATCGCGTCGTTGCGATAGTCCGTCGTAAAACGCGGCATCTCCAGCGTGACCTGCGCGGATTTGCGGTTGTCATAATTATACACCTTGTCCAGATACTCGGGAGTGAGCGCTTCGATCAGCGTCTCAAGACTCACGCCCTCCCTCGGCTGGAAGACGACAAATGAGTTGTTGTACTCCTCGTAATACTTGTGAACCGAGGTGCACAGGTCATCGCGGTAGTAAGAGCCGGTCAACGTCTCGCACATGAGATCCACGGTTCCGGTCTTCTCTCCGTTCTCCCCGTAAAAATCGGCGTTCTTCTCAGTCTTCGCCTTGTCGAACGGTTTTGCCCAGTTGCGGTCGAACAAAACCGTATTGACCAGCAGCATGCGAAGTCCCGGTGTCATTTCCTTCAAAATTTCGGGGATCATGTCATCGGTGTTATTGCTGACCCAGGTGTTGATATCCTTGACCGTCGATCCGTCAAGCGGTGCTTTGAAGACGGACGCCCGGTAACACTTCGAGCAGACATCCAGGAAGGACCGTTTTGCCGAATCCGCGATCTCGTCCTGGATCCAGATCGAATTCGCGACCTTCACCCCGCCGTCTTTCGACCATTTGTCGATCAGCGTCGATAAGTACCGGTTCATGGTATCCTTCGGCAGACCGAACATCTCTTCCATCTGGCTGAGCGTCTCCCCGGAAGCCCCGTTTTCCACCATGGCGAGCGCGAGCATCACGGAGATCGGCGACACGGTGAAGGAGTTGTCCACCCCCTCATGCGCCATCCGGAACATCGTAAGCGCATACGACCGGTATGCTTCGGAAAATGTTTCGTCCGCCTCGAGTTTCTCCCCTCCGGAGCCGGACCCCGAGGATGCGGGTTCCGCCAGCGCGACCGCTTTCTCATATTTTTTTGCGCATCCGCACATCGACATCAGAAACACTGCCGTCAAACCGATCGCGATAATGCGTCGCAACAATCGATTGTTTCTCATAATTCTGCCTCCTTTTTTTCCGGGAGGAGCCGGTGCCTTCCTCGCGGAAGCGCGGCCCGGGCTCCCCGGACTTCCGTGTTATTCACTTCCCCACACAACCGCACACGATTGCACACGGTCTCATCGTATATCCTAGTTACGGCACAGGAGAGGAAAATTATGGAACAAATATGCGCAAATTCAAAAAAAGTTGAATGCCAAACTAACTTCTGGTCTCAACTTTGTCCTTCGCTTTTGCCTGACTAACTTCCGGTTTGCCTCGTTTCTGGCGTTTTCGCGGTTGTCTT
>CAMKRZ010000007.1 GCA_946415315.1 uncultured Lachnoclostridium sp.
CCCCCTTAGGTAGATTTTGGTATTTACCGTGTCTACCTCAGGGGGATCATATCACAACGGCAAACACCCTTTTGAATTACAGATTTTTTATGTTTCTGTTCGGTCATTTTGAACGGCAAAGCTTGCCCAGATAATAGAACCCTTTGCAGGTAGTAAGCTCAACCTTCACGATCTCACCGAGCAACGATTTTTCAGCCGGAAAATGTACCAGCAGATTGTTGTCGAGCCGACCGGTCATCAACTCTTCCTCAGCTTTGTACTCCTCACAGAGAACATCTTCGGTTGCTCCTGCATAGGCCTCGGCCTGCTTTGCGCTGACCTCGCCGACAGCGGTAAGAAGTCTTTTGAATCGTTCTCCTGCAATGTCGTCAGGCACCTGGTTTTCCATGGTGGCTGCGGGCGTACCGGTGCGTTTGGAGTACAGGAATGTATATGCCGCCATGAAGCCTGCTTTGCGCACGACATCGACCGTTTCCTCAAAATCCTCTTCCGTCTCACCCGGAAAACCGACGATGATATCGGTAGTCACGGCGACGCCTGGGATGCGTTCCTTGATCCGGTCAACAAGCGCAAGATACTGCTCCTTCGTGTAATGTCGGTTCATTGCTTTGAGAATGCGGCTGCTTCCGGATTGCAGAGGAAGATGTACATGTTTGCAGACTTTGTCGTTCGAAGCGATCTCAGCGATCAGCTCGTCCGAAAGATCCTTCGGGTGCGGAGTCATAAAACGGATGCGGCGGATGCCTTCGACCTCGCTCACACGGTGAAGGAGCTGCGCGAAGGATATTCCTTCGGGAGTGTTCTTTCCGTAGGAGTTTACATTCTGTCCGAGCAGCATGACTTCGCGCACACCGTTTTCCGCGAGATGACGAGCTTCCGCTACGATATCCTCCGCCGAGCGCGAGCGCTCTCTGCCTCTCACGTACGGAACGATACAGTAACTGCAGAAGTTGTTGCAGCCGTACATGATATTGATACCGGCCTTGAACCCGTACTTGTTCCTGCGCGGCAGATCTTCGACGATGCCGGATGCCTGATCCCAGACATCGACGACAAGGCTGCCCTGCACTTCGCGCTCAAACAAAAGTTCGGCAAGTTTGTAGATGTTGTGTGTTCCGAAGATCACATCGACGAAACGGTAACTCTTACGGATCTTTTCGACAGCCTGAGGCTCCTGCATCATACATCCGCACAGAATGATGCGCTTGTCGGGATTTTTCTTCTTACGGTTGCCCAGGTATCCGATGCGACCGTAGACGCGGGAGTTCGCATTTTCCCTGACCGTACAGGTGTTATAGAGAACCAGATCAGCGTCCTCGCTGTCGGAATCCTCATATCCGATCGCGCTGAGTATTCCCGTGAGTGTCTCGGAATCCTTGGCGTTCATCTGACAACCGAACGTGACGACGTTCATGGTAAGGCTGCGACCGGCCTGAGCGGCTTTCTCGGCAAGGATCGAGCGCATCACGTCAATAAAATAGTACTGTCGCTCCGGTTCCTCCGCAGGCGCCAGCGAGCGAACTCTCGCCGCATAGATTTCCTTTGATTGGTCCATGGTTCCTCCGCAGTGATCGCAGGTCTGAATCAGCCTGGTAAACAGTTCAAAAAAAGCGACCTCGCAGGGAGTTTTGTCGCTTTTTTGAATCTTCTATAAAACGTTTGCCGGATCAGCCTCTTACCTGACCGTTTCCGACAACCTGGTATTTGTAAGAGGTGAGCTCCGCAAGGCCCATCGGTCCTCTCGCATGCAGCTTCTGCGTGCTGATGCCGATCTCCGCGCCGAACCCGAACTCAAAGCCGTCGGTGAACCGGGTGGAAGCATTGACATACACGCAGGCGCTGTCAACAGCGCGCAGGAACAGATCAGCGGCCTTGCAGTCCTTCGTGATGATCGCGTCGGAATGCTTTGTATGGTAACGGTTGATATGTGAAATCGCCTCCTCCACGGAACCGACCGTCTTTACGCTGATGATGCGGTCGAGATACTCCGTTCCGAAGTCCTCTTCCGTTGCCTCGGAAAATGAACCGACTACCGCGCGCGCTTCCTCGTCGGCACGAATGTCAACGTTGTAAGGCGCAAGCGCGTCCGCAAGCATCGGAAGGAATTTTGAGGCGATATCACGGTGAACAACGAGCGACTCACAGGCGTTGCACACGCCCATGCGCTGTGTCTTTGCGTTTACGATGATCTCGATCGCCTTCTTCAGATCAGCTTTGACATCCACATAGATGTGGCAGTTGCCGGTACCGGTCTCGATCACCGGGATCGTGCTGTTCTCCAGAACCGTGTTGATCAGGTTGGCGCTTCCGCGGGGGATCAGAACATCGACAAACTGGTTCAGCCGCATCAGCTGCTTGGTTGTTTCGCGGTCCGTATCCTCCACGACATACACGGCGTCCTCTGTGATCCCGCAGTCGGAAAGGCCCTTCCGAAGAATTGCGCCGAGCGCGATGTTGCTGTTGATGGCATCGCTGCCGCCCTTCAGGATCACTGCGTTGCCGGACATAAAGCAGAGACCGAAAGCGTCTACGGTCACGTTCGGGCGGGACTCATAGATGATGCCGATGACACCGAACGGAACGCGTACTTTGCGGATGCGAAGTCCGTTCGGACGCTTCCACTGCGCGAGCACTGTGCCGACCGGATCCTCGAGCTGCGTGATCTGTTCAAGTCCCTCCGCCATCGCGTCAATCCGGGCTTCCGTAAGGCGCAGACGGTCAACCAGGGAGTCTTTGACACCCTTCTCAATGGCTTTCTCAACATCGATCGCGTTGGCAGAAAGAATTTCATTGCTGCTTTCGCGAAGCAGTTTTGCAATGTGAAGCAAAGCTTCGATCTTTTTATCGGTATCCAGCATCGAAAGTATAGTCGATGCCTCCTGGGCCATGCGGCCCTTGATCATCAGGTTCATGGCGAATCTCCTTCTCTTTACGAAATGCAGTTTCTAAGCGAGATAACGGTTCTTCGCTTCAATGCAACCGATCTCGGTGACGATCATGTCCGCCGGGACATCCTTGTCATCCACCGGCAATGTCTCCGTCTGCTGCAAACTGTAGGCGAGCATCACTTTCGGAATTTCATCGTGTTTCTTCAGGTAACGGTCATAATACCCTCCGCCGTAGCCGAGACGGTCTCCGTTATTCGTGTAAGCGACACCCGGAAGAAGAATAAGACACTTGTCATCCGGCGTGTACTGTACGCAGTCGCCGGTAACAGGCTCCGGAATGCCGAATTTGCCGGGAGCAAGGTCGTCGAATGAGCGGATGTACTGAAACTCGAGCCTGGTATCGTCGACGCACTTCGGAACGGCGACACGTTTGCCGTCATTCCACGCCTTTTCGATCAGAAAATGGGTGTTTACTTCCGAGCTGAACGATACATAGGCAAGCAATACCGACGCGTCGGCGTACTCCTGACGGCTGATGAGATTTTCCGCGATACAGCCGCTGTACATGAGAATGCGCTCTGCGGAAAGATTGCTTCTCTTCCGCTTCATAACCTTGCGAAGTTCCGATTTGTCCATGGTGACCTCCGTGGATTCGTGTTTTTTTGAATAAGTATTGTAAATGCAAAATGCAGATACGATAGTGTTCAATTCCTCTTCTCGCGCAAGTAAACCAAACGATCAGTCGACAACTTCAATATTGTCCAGCATACTCTTCAAATTGTTTCGGATTGCCTGTACGTATTCGGTGCGCAGGCGTGTCTGTTCTTCCTTCTCCTCCGGCGTGAGCCCTACCGATTTGGATTTGTGGTAGAGTTCATTGATGCGCTGTATTGCTTCTTCCGTCATATCAATGCTCCTTCGTAAGGTAATCGATCAGATGAAAATTCTCGTTCTTGTGCGCACGGAACAGTGTACCCACATTGCGTCCCTCCAGCACATGCCGCAGATTCTTCATGTCGCAGCCGTTGCAGATCACCATGTCGGCACCTGCATCGTTGGCGATGCGCGCAGCCGCGATCTTCGTCGCCATGCCGCCGCTTCCGACATCGCTTCCGGGGCCCTTCGCCATGGACTCCAGATCGTCGGTGATATAGTCGATCTCCTCAATGAACTTCGCGTCGGGATTGACGTGCGGGTCATCGTCATAGAGCCCGTCAATGTCCGAGAGAAGAACCAAAAGATCCGCGTGGATCAGCGCTGCCACGATCGCGGACAGCGTGTCGTTGTCGCCGAATTCGATCTCGTCGGTCACGACCGTGTCGTTCTCATTGACGATCGGGATGACGCCCATCGACAACAATTCGGAAAATGTTGCCCTTGCGTTACGGCGGTTGATATCGTTGATCATCGTGAGTTTTGTGATCAGCACCTGCGCCGGAATCTTGTTGTACTCCGCGAAAAGTCTTTGATAGACCATCATCAGTCGCGTCTGTCCGATGGCGGCGCACGCCTGTTTTACTGACTTTTCCTTCGGGCGCTCCGTGATTTTCATCGTCTTGCGTCCGACGGCGATCGCGCCTGAGGACACAAGCACGATATCCTTGCCGCAGTTGGAAATATCGGTGAGAACGCGCACAAGGCGCTCCATTTTCACAAGGTCCATGTCCCCCGTCTCCGCATGTGTAAGCGTCGAGGAACCGATTTTGACGACAATGCGTTTCTTGCCTGCCATCAACTCTTCACGATTCATTATCTTTCCCTCCGGATGACCGGATCATGATCCGGCTTTCAAACCAACGCTGCCGATCATCCGTTACGGACAGAATCGCTCGCGTTGAATAAAATTTATATCAAAAAAAGAAAACAAAGGCAAGTGTTTCTTATTACTCTTTTTGAAAATGTTCACGCTTTCTATGGAAACATGTTTGGACGTTGCCCGGTTCCCGGTTTCATCTGGTCGGAGCATACTCTCCCATGATCGTCTCCGCAACGCGGATGCCGTCGATGGCAGCCGACATGATCCCGCCGGCATATCCTGCACCTTCCCCGCAAGGATAAAGGCCTGTAAAGCCCTCTGCCTGAAGGTTCTCATTCCGTGTGATCCGAACCGGTGACGACGTTCTCGATTCGATCGCCTGAAGAAGCGTGTCATCGACACCGTAGCCCGGCATTGCGCGGTCAAACGCCTCCATGCCTTCGGAGATCGCGTTCGTCATATAGTCCGGAAGACATTCGTGCAAATCGGTGTAGTGAACGGCCCCTTTGTTGACCGGTTCGATCGATCCGCATCCGGTGCTCGCGCGTCCGTTTTTGAAATCTTCGTACCGTTGTGTCGGGATCGCGCTGTTACCTGCGATATATGCCAACTCCTCGAGCCGTCTTTGATACTCCATACCGACTAGCGGTCCGGGGATGGAACTCAGATCCGGCGCGTCGGTAATACCCGGAATCGGGCGAAGTTTCGTCAGAGAAGAACGCTTTCGCAGCGCATTTTCGTAATCGGAAGCACAGTCCTCCGGAGTCACGGTCACGACGATCGCGGAGTTTGAGTTGTCCGCCATCCGGTCGTAATTGCTCATTCCGTTGATCGCAAGCCGCCCTAACTCACTGGAAGCATTTACCACATAACCACCCGGGCACATGCAGAACGAGTACACGCCGCGTCCGTTGCTGCATGTGTGAGTCAGTTTGTAATCTGCGCTCGGAAGAAGTTCCGCCGCGTCGCCGTACTGGGTTTTGTTTACCCACTCACGCTTGTGCTGCACGCGCACGCCCATGGCAAATGCCTTCGGCTCCATCGCAACCCCGCTGTCATAGAGCCATCTCACGGTGTCACGCGCGGAATGCCCGATCGCAAGCACGGCGATGCCGGCCGGCACGGAAATGTAATGAGTTTCGCCCTCCGTCCGCACAACTCGGATCACTCCTTCAAGGGCTGTCGGAACGGAGAAATCGTTCGATCGACTACGGCATTGTACTTCCGTAAGCTGTCCGTTCTTCCACGTAAAGCCTGTCACGGTTGTTCCGGTAAGGACTGTCCCGCCAAGCTTCTCGATCTCCTTCGTGATACCGGTAACCACGGATCGCAGTCGATCGGTACCAATGTGAGGTTTGTTTCGGTACAGGATCTCCTCCGGCGCCCCGAAACGCACGAACGTGCGGAGAACGTATGCGCCCCGCCCGTCTTTATCCTTGATCAGCGTGTTGAGTTTTCCGTCGGAAAATGTCCCTGCTCCTCCGATTCCGAACTGCACATTCGACTCCGGATCCAGCACGCCTGTTGAGAAGAATCGCTCGACATCGGCAACCCGTTTCTCAACGGATTTGCCTCGTTCGATCAGGATCGGACGATATCCAGCCTCTGCCATTAGAAGAGCGGCAAACAATCCGGCAGGTCCGGCTCCGATGACGACCGGTCGTTGCGTAAGCGGTCTGATTCCGCCGGATTTCGGTTGAAACACGACGGGAGTATAGTAAGACCAGTCCTTTCCTTCCCGCCCCTTCAGTCTGAACCCGGAAGAAACGACAACAGCAACATCATATACGTACGCAAGGTCCCGCTTCTTTCGCGCATCAAGCGACTGCTTTACGATCTTGAGGGAAAGTATGGCGTCACGCGGAATGCCCAGTTTACCGGCTGCGCATTGGATCAGGTCTTCCTCGCTGTGTGAGATCGGCATGTGCAGTTGTTGAAGCCGGATGGTAACCGGCTTGCGTTCCGATTTCATGGTAACCTCCGCGTGAATCATTGCTGCGTTCCTGCAACTGCTCTTCCGGCGACCGCACCGCAGGCAAATGCCCACTGAAGGTTGTAGCCGCCGCAGGCTCCGTCGACATCTAGCAGTTCGCCGGTTATATACAATCCGGGAACGAAACGTACTTCCATTGTCCCCGTGTCAATTTCAGTAAGCGGAACTCCGCCGCAGGTTGTTTGCGCCTGTGCGTAAGGACGCAATCCTTTTACGCGGAATGTCATCTGGTCCAGTTCCATCGCGTATCGTAGCAGCATGTCTTTCGAGACATCGCACATGCGTGACGCAGGATCAATTCCTGCCCGTTTCATGATCCATGCGGACAGTTTTGCAGGAACAAACCCACAGAGCCCTTCCAGGGCATTTCTTGAGGAAAATACAGGGCTTTCGGAGCGGGATAAAACCAACTCATGAATTGTTTTCGTATCATTCTCCGGAAGCAAACGAATCGATACTGTGACTTCACGACCACTGTCAAGCGCTTTTGCGGCATAACGCGAGAGCTGCATGACCGGAATCCCGCTGATGCCGTAGTCAGTCCAGACGATCTCTCCGCTTTCCTCAAGGTTTTTCGGCTCGGATGAAGTTTCGGAAGAGTTTTCCGTATCGGTAATATGATCGTAGACATGTAATCGAACGGACGCTTCCATCCTGACGCCTGCGATCGATTTTCCGTCATAGTTTTCCAGTTCTAACGGAACCAGAGCAGGGCGATATCGCATCACGGGAATACCGAGCGAACGCAACGCGCGAAAGCCGAAGTCGCTCTGTCCGAGATGATCGCCCGCAGGTCCGCCGCATGCCAGAATAAGCCGTTCAAAGGAGAATTCGTTCACGTTCCCCTGTACGGTTGCGGTCACCGTAAACTGCTTGCCCTTTGTGATGCGAGTAACATCCGCTCCATATATAACATGTACGGGAAGACGCTTCATCTCCTCCTCGAGGGCGGTTACAACTGCGGCAGCCTGGTCGCACTGAGGATACCAGTAACCCCTCTTACAGTGGGTGAGAATTCCGATCTCTTCGAAAAATGACAGGATTGACTGCTTGGAAAACTGCTCCAGAATTTTCCGAGCTTCCGAAAGACAGTCTGTACGAAAATTGGATTCCGACTGGTCCTCGTTGGTCAGGTTGCAATGACCGTTTCCGGTTGCCAGAAGTTTTCTGCCCGGCTTGTCATTATGCTCCAGTACAGTGACTTCGCAGCCGCCACGTGCCGCCATGATCGCAGCAAGCATACCGGATGCGCCGCAGCCGATGATCCCGATCATACGGACCTCCTTTCGCACACAAATTCACTTCAGAAGACGAAACTTTGTTAATACCTTTACGATCAACTGTCCCTTCGGCATACGAAGAAGATCTTCCTTTCTGACTGCCTTGAGAACGATAAGCGCTGCCATGTAAACCGGTACCGCAAACAGAATACTGAAAATGCAGGAAAAAGTAGCGCTCAGCTTAAGATGCAGAAAGTCATAGAAACATCTCGTGGCAACACCCATAAAGATCGCAGCCGTGAGAGGCAACAAAAACGTCGTTTTGATCTCCTGCCGGTAGTCAAGGTATTTTCCGATGGACCGCCAGTTCAGAACACTCACGATGAGCGCGAACAGGACATTGCAGACCATCAGTGCATACGCGTTCAGGTTTGTGTATTTCAGCAGAAAATACAGAACTGTCGCGTGCGTCACAAGCGCGATCGCGCTGTGGATCACGGGAACATACAGGCGGTTGATGCCCTGCAGGATGCCGTTTGTCAGCGTGGAGAACGCAAAGAAAACAATACTGATGCTTCCGAGCTGCAGAAGGTTCCGGACTAATGTGTTCGTGTCCGTCCAGAAACGAAGCATGCGAAGGATCGGACCGGAAAGCACGGACATTCCGACCATGCAGGGAAACGCGATGATCATGTTGAATTTGACAGCAGCGCTCACCTTCTCTTTCATTGCCTCCTTGTGGCCGCGAACATACTCCGCGATCAGACCGGGGACAATGGCAGTGCCCATGGCGGAGGCAACCGCTACAGGAACCGTCGTGAGAAGTTTGTATTTTCCGGAATACATGCCCCACCATGTTGCACGGATATCGTTGTCAAAGCCTTTCGCATTCAGAACACGATTGAAGATCAGCGTATCCACTGTTCCGGAGAGCTGGTAAACCGTCTGGGAAACGACCACGGGAATGACCGTGAGAATGATCAGCTTCAGCAAGTACAGCGGGCGTTCGTGGCAGTCCTGTGCGCTGTCTGCAGAGGAAGCGCGGTCCTGTTCGATCCATTTGCGAAATGTCTTGTGAAAAATGGCGTAGATGACCAAAAGGGAAAGAAACGAAGCAAAGGCGCCCGAAAGCGTACCGAGAGTTCCGCCTGCTGCGCCGTAAGAAAGACGATTCGGATCACCGACATAATGCCGGATCAGAAAATAGGAGGCGCCGACACTCACGGCTGCGTTGACAACCTGCTCGATGATCTGCGAGATCGCGGTGGGAACCATGTTTCCGTAGCCCTGAAACAAGCCGCGGATCACGCCCATTACCGAGAAGATCAGGATCGTAGGAGCAAGAACCTTGAGCGGCAGAACGACACCCTGCTGATCGATCGCTCTCGCGTAGACTTCCGCGCCGAAATAGCAGATGCACATGGCAATGGTACCGACGGTAAGTCCGAAGCCGAGCGCCAGCATATACACTCTTCTGGCATTCCGGTGCTGTCCCTGTACGACTCGTGCGCTGACCAGTTTGGATACTGCCAAAGGCAGGCTGTACGTGGAAAGCAAAAGGGCAATGTCGTAAAATTCAAAGGCAATATTATAGTAACCGATCGCTTTTTCACCGAGGATCGCGGTCATCGGGATACGGTACATCATACCGATGAACCGGACGATCAGCGACGCAGCTGCAAGGATCGAGCCCTGTACGAGAATATTGTTTGTTTTTTTACTTTGTTCTGACAAAGATCACACCTCTGTATCACGGCTGATGCCGAGTTGTAACAGGATTTCCTCCTGCTTCTGCTCCATGTCCATTCGTTCTTCGTCCGTCATGTGGTCGTAACCGAACAGATGAAGCATGCTGTGAGCGGTCAGAAATGCCATTTCCCGCTTGAGTGAATGACCGTACTCGGCAGCCTGGGCGATGGCGCGCTCCACGGAGATCACGATGTCTCCGAGCAACAGCTCACCGCTGTCCGGTTCGAAGTATTCCTCCGTGTGTTTTTCCAGTCCGTCAAAGTTGCCCGGCGCTTCATAGTCGACCATCGGGAAACTCAGTACATCCGTGGCGCGGTCAATCCCGCGGAACTCCCTGTTCATTGAGTGGATCGCTGTGTCATCCGTGAGCAGCATGTTGACCGTGCACTCGTACGGACAGTCAATATAGTCACAGGCTTTCTCGAACACACTGCGAAGAGTTGATTCGCAATCCGGAAACGGCTCTCCGTCCCATTCCGATTCAAAATAAAAACTCATGTGTTATCTCCGTGCTTCTCTCTGTTATGCCAGTATCTTCTCTTGTTCCCGCTGTCAGGCTTTCTCGCAGCCTTCTCCTCGTATGACTCGTATGCCATGACGATCTTCTGCACCAGAGGATGTCTCACGACGTCGGCTCCCGTCAATGCGGAAAATGCGATCCCCTCGATCCCGCCGAGTACTTTCATCGCAACATCCAGACCGGAGACCTGGTCGACCGGAAGGTCCTTCTGCGTGCGATCACCGGTGACGACAACCTTGGAACCGAATCCGATGCGGGTGAGGAACATTTTCATCTGAGCCGGAGTTGTGTTCTGCGCCTCATCGAGAATAATGAACGCATTGTCGAGCGTGCGTCCTCGCATGTATGCAAGTGGAGCGACCTCGATCAGGCCTTTCTCCATATTTTTCGTGAACGACTCCGCGCCCATGATCTGGTAGAGCGCGTCGTAAAGCGGTCGCAGATACGGATCTACCTTGCTCTGCAGATCTCCGGGAAGAAAGCCGAGCTTCTCTCCCGCCTCGATCGCCGGTCGCGTCAGGATGATCCGGTTGACCTCGTCATTCTTGAACGCGGTGACAGCCATTGCCATGGCAAGGTACGTCTTGCCGGTGCCGGCAGGACCGATTCCGAACACGATCATGTTGTCGCGGATGTTGTCAACGTAGTTTTTCTGTCCGAGCGTCTTCGGCTTGATCGGCTTACCGGTGATCGTGTGGCAAATCAGCTCGGAGTCGACGCTGAGCATGCTGCCCTCCTCGTTGTCTTTAGCAAGTGACAGCGTGTAATTGACATTCTGAATATTCACGTCCGAACCGCGCGCAGCAAGTTCTAAAAGCGTGGTTAGGACGCGCTTTGCCTTGTCGCAAGGCCCTTCCTCGCCGACGATTCGGATTTCTTCTTCACGCGTCACGATGGTAACGCGCAGCGTCTTCTCAATCTGTTTGGCAAATTCGTCCATCTCGCCGAAGATGACTTTTTGTCTTGAGACCGGAATTCCGGTCAGTGTCTGTACCATGTAAACCTCCGAAAATGCACAATCAGAGATATTATAGCAAACCTCATGTCAAAATGCCATAAGTTTACGGAAAATTAAATGTGAAAGGGGACCGCTTGCGCGATCCCCCTGAGAATGTTTCTTACTTGTACTTTCTCTTACGAGCTGCCTCAGACTTCTTCTTGCGACGAACGCTCGGCTTCTCGTAATGCTCTCTCTTACGAATCTCCTGCTGGATGCCTGCCTTTGCGCAGTTTCTCTTGAATCTGCGAAGAGCGCTATCCAGGGACTCGTTCTCCTTCACGATAACACTTGACACTTTGTTCTCACCTGCCTTCCTGCAGCGCCTTCCGAATTGAAATGACGCTTTCTTCCCCTCGCAACTATGTCGGTTTCGAGTGAGGCTGTACAACATTGTACCATATAATCAGCAGTTGTCAATTCTTTTTTTGATCTGCTGTGCCTTACATTTTCGTAAGTTCATCAAGCATTCAGTTGATCTGCGCAGCAGCAACTTCCTTTGCCTTCTCGATGCAAGCATTAACGCCCGCGGGGTTCTTGCCGCCTGCCTGTGCCATGTTCGGACGTCCGCCGCCGCCACCTCCGACAAGGGAAGCAATCTCCTTGATCAGGTTACCTGCGTGTGCGCCCTTGGCAATTGCGCTGTCTGTTGCAGCAGAAACAAGATTCACCTTGTCGTCGTTAACCGAAGCAAGCACGATCACGCTGCTGTCGCCGAGCTTCTCCTTGATCCTGTCACAGAAACTTCGAAGACCGCCCATATCAAGGTTCGGAACAGATGCCGTAAGAATCTTCACGCCCTTTACAAGCCAGAAATTGCTGAGGATATCATCCAGGGAAGCATCGGCCATCTTCGCCTTCAGTTTCTCATTTTCCGCATAAGCGGCTTTAATCTCCGCGTTCAGTGCTTCAATCTTGGCTGCGAGATTCGCAGGATCGCATTTTGCTACGCGGGCCGCGGAGAAGAGTTCTTCTTCCAGCGTCTTGTAATGAGCGATGACGTTGCCTGCCGTGATCGCCTCGATTCTTCTCGTTCCTGCGGCGATACCGGATTCGCTCACAATCTTGAAGGATGCGATGGAACCGGTGTTTGCAACATGCGTACCGCCGCACAGCTCAATGCTGTAGCCGCCCATGTCGACAACGCGAACGCTCTCACCGTATTTTTCGCCGAACAGAGCCATCGCGCCGGTCTTTCTCGCCTCGTCGATCGACATGATCTTTGTAACAACAGGGTAATCCGCCTCAATCGCCGCATTGACAAGTCGTTCGACCTCGTAAATCTCCTCTTTCGTCATCGCGTTGAAATGCGAGAAGTCAAAGCGGAGTCTTTCGGAATTCACGAACGAACCAGCCTGCTCAACATGGTTTCCGAGAACCGTGCGGAGCGCCTTCTGAAGAAGGTGTGTCGCCGAATGGTTCTTCGCCGTTGCAAGTCTCTTCACACGGTCGTACGCGATGGTCACGGTGTCGCCGGTCGTAAACGAACCACCGACTACGGTACCGATGTGAGCAATCTTGCCGCCCTTTAATTTGATCGTATCCACAACGTCAAACTCTGCGGTCGTCTCGCCCTCTTCCTCAATGTATATGCGTCCGCAGTCACCCTGCTGGCCGCCCATTGTAGCATAGCAAACGGTCTTGTCGGCAATGATCGCGCCGCTCTCACCTTCAGTGAGCGACGTAACGATCGATCCGTTACCGTTCTCTTCCTTCGTCATTACAAGGATCTTGCCTTCGTTTGTATCCTTGTCGTAGCCGACGAACTCGGACGTGATGGAAGGATCGATCTCATCGTACACGGTAGCGTCAGCGCCCATGTAGTTTGTCTTCTTGCGGGAGTTGCGCGCAAGCGTGCGCTGCGCTTCCATGGCCTTCTTATAGCCCTCGGTATCGATCGTCATACCGCGCTCAGCGAGGATCTCCTCGGTAAGATCAAGCGGGAAGCCGTATGTGTCGTACAGCTTGAATGCATCGTCTCCGGCCAGAACGGTCTTACCCTCTGCAACAAGAGCTTCCTCCATGCCGGCGAGGATTTCCAGACCCTGGTCGATCGTCTTGTTGAACTTCTCTTCCTCGTTGTTGAGTACGGAGAAAATGTAAGCCTTCTTCTCCTCAAGCTCCGGATAACCGTCCTTCGCGTCGCGGATGACAGTCTCGCAGAGGTTCGCAAGGAACTGTCCCTTGATCCCGAGAAGACGACCGTGTCTTGCGGCACGGCGAAGAAGTCTTCTGAGCACGTAGCCGCGTCCCTCGTTCGAAGGAAGGATACCGTCGCTCGTCATGAACGTTACGGAACGGATATGATCCGTGATCAATCGGATGGACACGTCCTTCTTCGGATCTGTCTCATACTCGACTCCGGCGAGCTCGCACACCCGATCGCGAAGTGCCTTCATCGTATCGATGTCAAATACGGTATCGACATCCTGACATACTACTGCGAGACGCTCGAGTCCCATACCGGTGTCGATATTCTTGTTCGTGAGTTCCTCATAACCGCCCTTGCCGTCGCCGTTGAACTGCGTGAACACGTTGTTCCAGACTTCCATGTAGCGATCACAGTCGCAGCCTACGGTACAGCCGGGCTTGCCGCAGCCGTACTTCTCTCCGCGGTCATAGTAGATTTCCGAGCAGGGACCGCACGGACCTGCGCCGTGCTCCCAGAAGTTGTCAGCCTTTCCGAAACGGAAAATGCGATCCTTCGCGACGCCGACTTCCTTGTTCCAGATGTCAAACGCCTCGTCGTCATCCTGGTAAACCGAAGGGTACAGACGGTTCTCGTCAAGACCGAGCACTTTCGTCAGGAACTCCCAGCTCCATGCGATCGCTTCGTGTTTAAAGTAATCGCCGAACGAGAAATTGCCGAGCATCTCAAAGAAAGTAAGATGTCTTGCGGTCTTTCCGACATTTTCGATATCACCGGTGCGCACACACTTCTGACACGTTGTCACACGACGTCTCGGAGGGATCTCCTGACCCGTAAAATAAGGCTTGAGCGGCGCCATGCCTGCGTTGATCAGCAGAAGACTCTTGTCGTTTTGCGGGACAAGCGAGAAGCTGTTCATCTTAAGATGATCCTTGCTCTCAAAGAACTCCAGATACATTTTCCGAAGCTCGTTCACACCGTATTTCTTCATCGTGGTAACCTCCGTTATATACAATAATGGAATTTAGAATTCAATTGCTTTGATCTCGGGATCCTGCATTGCCCCGTACCAGGCACGCTTTTTGACAAGCTTGCTGCCGTTGAATCGATACAGCAGAGGACTTTCATCCTTGCGCCAGGAAATGCTGTCGTACAAGCCCCAGATGGTGATACAGTCGATGTTGACCGTGCCGGCCTCCTGCGCCTGCTGCATTTTCTTGAACAGTACCGCGTACTTGACGGCCTGGATCTCATCTGCCTTGTCGCTCTTGGCGACGCCGATGTCAAGCTCGGTAAGCTGAACTTTGAAGCCGGCTGCCGTGAACTTCTCGGCCGTTCCCTTGATCTGACGCTCTACATTGTCCGAGGTCGAAATGTGGCTCTGCATACCGATGCCGTCAATGTTGCCGGCTTCGAGGATCGGCGAAAGGATATTGATGATCTGGTTTGTCTTGGAATAGCAGTTGTAATCGTTGTAGTAGAGATCTACGCCTTCCGGTGCATATTTGCGCGCGTATTCAAACGCGTAATTCATAAAGTCCGGTCCGATGACTTCGTACCAGGGACTGTTCTTGCGCATTCCGGTGCTGTCCCCGTGGGAGGGATCGATCGCCTCGTTGACGACGTCATAGCAGTACACCTGACCGGGGAACTGCTCCTCCACCATGGTCATCACCTGGCGAATGTAGCTCTCCATCCGTTTTAACATGACTTCGCGGCTCACTCGCGTGCCGTTCGCCGTGTAGTCCTCCGTGAAGAACCACTCCGGCGTCTGGGAATGCCAAATGAGCGTATGGAACCGCACCTTAATATTGTTCTCTTTCGCAAATGCCATGCATCTTGCAATACCGGAGAGGTTCACGACCGGTTCCGTATAGGTTTCGGGAAGACCCTTGGCGCTCTCTTCTCTTCGGAGAATGGCGCTCGGTTTCGTCTCGTTTTCAAACGTCAGACTGTTGAAGTTCGCGACGACATCATCCTGAAACTTCGAATTCATAATTACATTGACCGGCATCGCTACGCCGATCATAAAGTTGTCTTTGTACTTCTCCTTAAGTGTCATGGAGTCAAGCGGATTGGGCGTAGGTGTAGGCGTAGCGGGTATCTCCGTTGGCGTGGGAGTTAACGTAGCCGTCGGAGTTGCGCTCGGCGTGGATGTAGCAGTCGGCTCGGCTTCCGTTGTTTTGTTATCGCCGGAGCATGCTACCGTGAAAAGCATCAGTGTAAGGCATGTTGCAAGTAAAATGACAGCACGTGTGATGGATTTCTTCATAGTATTCTCCTCGAGGTTCTCCTCGCAAAATAAACAAAACGGACCGGATTTGACATAAACCCGGTCCGGTACAGCTTGTGGGGGAATCGAACCCCCGTTTCCGCCGTGAGAGGGCGGCGTCTTGACCCCTTGACCAACAAGCCAAATGCTGCGTTAGTTATACTACCAAATACTACGGAAAATTGCAAGCACTTTTTTAAACTTTTTTCGAATAACTTTCAACGACTGTATTTTCAGTTAAAATAATCTTCCATCAACGAATAACCGAACGGTTATCACTGCTGCTCTGCGCGAAGATCATAGACACTGAACTGCGCGGTACCGCTTCCCTGGGAATACACTTTCGGGTACAGCATCGCGATCAGTTCCTCGTTGAAACGGGCATCGTTGAGCCGCAGCCGTCGCTGTACGACCAGGTAATCGGCACTGCACTCGTTGACCGCATCCCGAAGCTCACTCTCTGTCTTCGCGTGTAAGATCCGGTTCTTGATATCCTCGCGCTCCTCGACATCGTAGCCAGCGTCAAACACGAAGCCGGGATATCCGTAATAATTCTGGAGACCGCATGTGTTCATCATGCTGATCAGATTGTCCGGTCCCAGGAAAACGGTGTCGCGGTCGATATCATTTTCCGAGATCCACTCCATGAGCGCAGGTTTGCTGTCGTACCGGTAGGAATGCTCGGATTTGCATTTGTCGAGAAGAATGTAAAAGTCGTAGATGCCGGTTGCTGTCAATGGAATGAGAAGAATAAGCCCTGCAACGAGACAGAGAAGGCGCGAGAGCGGTTTTCTGCCCAGCGTGATCAGACTGCAGAGCGCGATTCCCGCCTGAATTCCGAACCAGTAGATCGCAAACAGCATGTACTTGTGGTTTTGCATGAGAGCCGGCGTCATCTGTACATGGAAGGCAAATGCGAACAACACAACCGAAGCGGCAAGCACGATCCGACGCACATTGTCAGTACGGATAAACCAGATCACCAGAAGCGGGATCGTAAGTCCGAGAAGCATCCAGAAATGCTTCAGAACTGCCCCAAATGTTGCGTCCTCAAGCGCCCATGCTTTCAGAAAACGGATCTGAAACTGGTTCATGCTTCCCGTGCACATTGACGTGGTGATCCCGGACAGTGATACCGCGATCGCGGCTGTGATCAGATACGTCGTCTGGTCGGAAGAAAACCATGCGAACACAAACAACATGATCAATGCAGCGATCACGGAATGGGCGCTGAACAGACCGCACATACCGAGGCATACCCCGGCAAACAAAGCTGTCAGATACGAAGAACGTTTGCGGGGAATAGCCTGCGACAGAAATACTTCCCGTTCATAGGACGCGAAGCGTTCCCGAAAAGAACTCTCCTTCTCCGCATTCTGTCCGAAATACCGCTTTCTGAGAGACGCCCTCTCCGAAACACCGCGGATCAGATACGGCAGGAACAAACTGATGACAAACATTGCCATTGCATATCCGAAGATCAGGTGACGCTGGTTGAGCAGCGAGTTGTGATGGTAGATCCCCCACCACTCGTTCAGCGTTGTTCCCATGTACGTCTCGTTTGTGCGGAACGCTTCCCTCAGGTTGCCGCGATTTTCCGAGATGAACGAAAACACCCCGAGCGAAGACCGGAACATGACGAGAAGCCATACGACGTGACAGAAATTTTTCTTTCCGCACAGGCGGAAGAAACACTCGTACACGCCGCAGAAGAACGCTGTCATTGCAAGGATGCTAGGCACATTGTACGCAAAATCGATCCGCAGACCGAGAAGTTCGAGATTTCCGGCCAGAAGATCCATCATAAAATGATAGTTGATCCCGGCGTCGGTAAAATACGGAAACTGTGCCGGAACCTTTTCCCACACGGAGAAGGAACGGATCAGATTGACATGGAGTGAAAAATCCTCAATTACCGGCGCTGCAATGCAGATCTGCCCGTGCATGACACGAAACCCGGCGATCATCAGCACGACGGAGACGGACAGGGACAGCGCAAAATACACCATCTCGCTTGTCGAAGGACGCAGGGCACGAAGCAGTTCGCGGAAACGCACCCTGTTTCGTGCCCGAATGATCACGATCAGCGAGACGATCGCCGCAACCGGCATTACGATCATGTCGGCATATATGAGCGGATGCGAAGTATTTCGCAAAATGCAGCCTGTGATATAAACCATCCAGGTGAGCAATGCCGTTCCCGAAAGAAAGCACGCGGGAAAAAGCGCAAAGAACGGATTGCGCGTCTTCTCTCCTGCCACGGTAAGAATTTTCCGCTGCATGACGCGAGGCACCAGTCCGAGGACCAGCGCAAACCCTGTCACGAAGCACATCAACAGGAAAACAACAGCAAACATACTATCCCCCACTGTGATTGGTTACGCAAATGCCGAGCCGCCGAGGAAATCCTCCAGCGTCATCTGGTTCGACTCCTGAAGGTCCGTGAGAAGGCCGACATCCTGCAGAATATCCGTGACACTCTTGCCGACGTGGCAGCGGTTTCGGAAATCCTCACGGGAAAGGAACGGATCGTTGATGTCCGCATTTTCCTCAATCGACTGCGCTGCAACCTCGCCGAGTTTGTCGATTGACGTCAGAGCAGGCATGATCTTTCCGTCAACGATCTGGAATTTTGTAGCTTTCGCTTTGTAAATATCGATCGGCGCAAATTCAAAGCCGCGTGCGTACATTTCCTGCACGAGGCGCATATCCTTAAGCTCTCCCTGTTCCTTGTCGGAAAGTACAAGGTCCTTGTTATTCTTGATGTTGCTGCGCCTGATGTACTCTCTCATTACTTTTTCAAGCCGCACTTTGCCGCGCGCCATCAGGTCATAGTTGAAGTTGTTCGCGCGGATCGTGAAATACGCCGTATAGTACATTAACGGCATGTAAAGCTTGAAGTATGCCACGCGGAATGCCATCATAACGTAGGCGCAGGCGTGCGCTTTCGGGAACATATACTTGATCTGCTTGCAGGACCAGATATACCAGTCAGGAACTTCATGTTCCTTCATCAGTTGTTCCGCTTCCGGCGTAAGCCCCTTGCCCTTGCGGACCTTTTCCATGATGCCGAAAGCATCCTTGTTCGGAAGTCCCATCGCGATCAGGTACGTCATGATATCATCGCGCGTGCAGATTGCCGTTGAGAGGGTACATTTTCCGTCGCGGATCAGATCCTGCGTGTTGTTTGTCCAGACATCCGTGCCGTGGGATAGTCCCGAGATACGGATCATGTCTGAAAAACTCTTCGGCTGCGTCTCCAAAAGCATCTTGATGACGAAGTTCGTGCCGAGCTCCGGAAGACCGAGACTGCCGGTCTCGCATCCGTCGATCTGATCCGGTGTGATGCCGAGCGCTTCGGTGCTGCTCATGAGAGATACAACCTTCGGGTCGTCCATCGGAAGCGTCTTGACATCGATACCGGAAAGGTCCTCCAGCATGCGGATCATGGTCGGGTCTTCATGTCCGAGAATGTCGAGCTTCAACAGGTTATGGTCAATCTTATGGTAATCGAAGTGTGTCGTGATCGTATCGGTCGTCATGTCGTTCGCGGGACGCTGAACGGGCGTGAATGTATCGATCTCCTCACCGTGCGGAAGCACGATGATACCGCCCGGATGCTGGCCTGTCGTTCTGCGCACGCCGACGCATCCCTGCACGATGCGGTCAATCTCCGCAGTGCGCTTCTCAATGCCATGTTTCTCGTAGTATTTCTTGATGAAACCGAATGCCGTCTTATCCGCAAGAGTACCGACGGTGCCGGCGCGGAACGTGTGCCCCTTGCCGAACAGCACCTCCGTGTAGGCGTGTGCTTTGCTCTGGTATTCACTCGAAAAATTCAGGTCGATATCCGGTTCTTTGTCCCCGTAAAAACCGAGGAATGTTTCGAACGGAATATTCTGCCCGTCTCTCGTGAGCGGCCGCCCGCAATTTGGACAATCCTTAGCCGGAAGGTCAAATCCGGATTTCAGAGCGTACGCCTGCACTTCCTCCGAATCAAAGTCCGTATAATGGCAATGCTTGCAGAAATAATGTGCCGGTAGCGGATTGACCTCCGTGATCCCGGCCATGGTCGCTACGAAGGAGGAACCGACGCTACCTCTCGAACCGACCAGATATCCGTCGTCATTGGAATGCTTTACAAGTCTCTGTGCGATGATGTACATGACCGCGAAACCGTTCGAGATGATGGAGTGCAGCTCCTTCTCGAGACGCTCGGAAACGATCGCAGGAAGCTCTTCCCCGTACCATTTGTGCGCGGTTTCATAGCAGATGTTGCGCAGTTCATTGTCGGAATTCTCAATGACAGGCGGACACTTGTCGGGACGGACAGGTTCGATCTTCTCAATCATGTCGTTGATGCGGTTCGGGTTCGTTACGACGATCTCATAGGCCTTCTTTTCAGGAAGGTAGGTGAACTCATCGAGCATCTCGGCAGTCGTACGGAAATAAAGCGGCGGTTGGCGGTCGGCGTCTTCATATTGTTTTCCGGCCATGATGATGCGACGATAAATCTCATCCTCTGGATTTAAGAAATGCACATCACACGTTGCAACGCACATCTTCCCGTGCGCATCTGCGAGCTCCACGACGCGCCGGTTAAGCTCCGCAAGATCGTTCCAGCCCGTCACCTGCGGGATCTTCTCCGAATCGATCATGAACCCATTGTTCCCGAGAGGCTGAATCTCATAGTAGTCGTAGAAGTCGCTGATCCGCCTGATCTCCTCCTCGGGTTTGTTCTCGAGGATCGCCCGGAACAATTCTCCCGCTTCACAGGCGGATCCGATGATCAACCCTTCGCGGTACTGACGAAGAAGACTTTTCGGTATCTTCGGCACCCTGTGAAAATAATCGATGTGCGATTTCGACACCAGCCGGTACAGATTGTTCCGTCCTACGTCGTTTTTGCACAGCAAAATTATATGATAGGCGTGCATTTTCCTGATCTCGTCCTTGTCGAGCTCGAGGTCATAGGGCGTTCCGTCGGGCTTCGTGACGCACTCGTCATCCACGATATAGCCTTCCATACCGTAGATGATCTTGAACTTCTTATAGGCTGCCTTCTTCTCCTCATCGTCTCCGAACTTCTTCGGATCGATCGCATGAGCTGCGTCGACAAACGACTGTACGACACCGTGGTCCGTGATCGCGATCGCAGGATGTCCCCATTCAAACGCTCTCTTGACGATCGTTGCGGTATCCACAACGGCGTCCATATCGCTCATCTGCGTATGGCAATGCAGTTCCACACGCTTTTCGGGAGAATTGTCCTTCCGCTTGATGCGTGTGTCCTCTGACTTGCGGATTCCGTTGATACGGCCGATACCGAGTTCCTTCGTGTATTTGTCATCCTCCGTCTCGCCGGACAGACAGACGAAACTGCCTTCCTTCAGATTATCCAGAAAATCCGAAAGTTCCGGAGTCGGCAGATACACTTTCACGGAGATCGAATCCTCAAAATCCGTGATGTTAAACGTGACGATGGACTTCGTTGCCTGCGGCTTGTCGGAATCCTCCCTTGCGGGATCGCGACGCATCAGCTCGCGGGATTCCACCTTGAACACCTGTCCGTGCACAACGACTGCCTGATACGGATCGTTGATCAGGGAAATCGGTGTGGTATTGGAGTAGTCAAACGACTTTCCGTAGAAGACATTCGGATCGTCCGGCAGTTTACGGCGTCTCTGGAATCCGTTCTTCGGTGCCTCGACCTCCGTTTTCTCCTGCTTCGGTCTCACGGTGAGATCCTTCGGCTTTCTCACAGCGCCGGTCTTCTCCGCGGAGTTTTCACGGCTTCGGATGAGCTTCGCGATATATTCGTCCGCGTCGTACACACGCTCCGAATGGTACGTCTCGGAGAGATTTTCCGGCTCGGTATATACGATTTCCAGACCGCGGAAACGATCGCTCCAGAACTTCATTTGTTCCGTAAAATCCTTGCGGAATCCGTCTTCCGCAGTCGCGAAAAACGTATCTCCGGGAAGCGTCATCTTGACGATCCCGGCCTCTGCGAAAAAGGAAGCAGACTGCATGACTGCATTGTACATCTGGCGGAACGTCTCTGCGTTTTCCTCACGGATCGTATCGAGCAGAAGTCGCAGAGCCTCCTGCTCATCGTCGTTGTTTTCAATACAGTCGGAACGCAAGGATATCCGCACATTTGTAGCAATGTCGGCGAATGCCTGGTTCCGGATCTCTGCCGAAAGCATACGAAGCACGCCGTATGGAATTCGTTCGTCCGATACGGCGTGAATGGTAATCGAGTTATCGCTGCGGCTCGCGGTAAGCTTGCGCACATCGAGCTTAGCAGTTGCGTTTCGAAGATCCTGCGGTAAATGCAGCCCGCGGATCGCCTGTTCTATCTGCATGGTAATCTCCGATATTGTTGTTGCAGGTCAGCTGCAGGTCAGCGGGAATTCCGGATACGGTCAAGTTCCTCTCGCAGCGCGTCAAGCAGGTTTTCCTCGGGAAGTTTACAGACAATCTCTCCCTTGCGGAACAATAACCCCTCTCCGATCCCGCCTGCTATTCCGAGATCCGCTTCCCGTGCCTCGCCGGGCCCGTTGACGACACATCCCATAACGGCAACTTTGATGTTCAGGTCATCGTAATCTGCGAGCAGTTTCTCCGTCTTCTGAGCCAGCCCGATCAGATCAATCTGTGTGCGCCCGCACGTCGGGCAGGACACCATTTCGATGCCGCCTTTCCGAAGCCCGAGGGAACGCAGGATCAGTTTCGCAGCCCGCACCTCATCGGCAGGATCACCTGTCAGGGAGACACGGATCGTGTCGCCGATCCCCTCATGTAAAAGAATTCCGATCCCTACGGAAGACTTAATGCTTCCCATCATGACCGTACCGGCCTCCGTGATCCCGACATGGAGCGGATAATCCGTGCGGTCGGCGATCATTTCGTGAGCCTTTACGGAAAGCATCACATCAGAGGATTTGATACTGATGACAATATTGTGAAAATCTGCCTCTTCCAGCATACGGACTTTATCAAGCGCACTTTCCGTCAATCCTTCCGGCGTCACTCCGCCGTACTTCGCGACAAGCTCCTTCTCCAAAGAACCGCTGTTGACTCCGACACGGATTGGAATGCCGGCTGCTTTTGCTGCCTCTGCGACTGCGCGAACATTGTTCTCACCTCCGATATTGCCGGGGTTGATGCGGATCTTGTCCGCTCCGGCTGCGATCGAAGCGAGCGCAAGGCGGTAATCAAAATGAATATCCGCCACGAGCGGTATGCTGATCTGCCTGCGGATCTCGCGGATTGCCGCTGCGGCTTCCATCGTAGGCACCGCAACACGAATGATATCACAGCCGAGGTCGGTCAGCTTGCGGATCTGCTCAACCGTTTCTGTGACATTTTCCGTTTTTGTATTGCACATCGACTGGATGAGAACCGGGTTTCCTCCACCGATCACTCGGTTCCCGATCTGTATCGCTTTCGTTCCTGCTCGCATAAACTATACTCTCCTGATCACAACGGCAAAATCATTCCGAATATGTTGGATATGTCGTTGAAAATGATGAGCACCATCAACAGCATCAGCAAGACAAATCCGGTCAGTGTGACCGCGGCCTCCACCTTCGGATTGGCCCTCTTTCCGCGGATCGCCTCGACAAACAGGAACAGTAATCGTCCTCCGTCCAGCGCAGGGATCGGAAGCAGATTCATCACGCCGAGGTTTGCACTCAGCAGAATCGCCCAGTTGATCAGATTCAGAAACGCGTAAAATGTTCCGTCGGTCTCGTAGCTCTCCTCGACAACGTTGCTGACTTCGCTGACGACTCGTACGGCTCCGCCGACGTCCTTGCGCGAAGCTTTACCCTTCAGTATGTAACCGAGACTCTTGACCGTTGCCTTGATCCAGTAACTGACCTCGTGAGCCCCGTAGCGGATCACTTTAAAGATACCGACCTTCTCACGGTAGTCCACATTGTAACTGAACCCGAGCTGATATTCTTCGGAGAGCTTCGGCGTCACGGTGTACGTCATCTCACGGTCGTCGCGCTTGATGACGAACTCGACTGGGTCTGCTCCGATCGGGTGCTCGTTCACGTAGTTGCGGAAATCCGTGGCAGTGTTAATCACCACACCGTTAAACTTGACGACGACGTCGTCCTTGCGCAGTCCCGCCTCCGCGGCAGCTCCGGAGATCTCCGTGAGTACCATCGGTGCAACGGTTCCGTCGCGGTACTCCGTGTAGCTGATGCCGCACATGTAACGTCTGCTGTAGACGGTGTCATAGTTAACCGTGTGCTTCGTACCGTCGTGAGTGTACGTGATCGAAATATTGGCAGGAACCCCGTCGAGGGCCTCATAGAGCGAAATATCGCGGCCGATCATGATCGTATGACCGTCGTACTCAGTGATCGTGTCGCCGGCGGCAAGGCCGGTCTTTTCTGCCACTTCAGTGCTCACAGCAGTCACTTCCGCAGGATCGTATCCGATCGAGCCGAGTATGATGCAGGCAAGCAGGAATGCAAGGATAAAGTTGAAGAACGGTCCGGCGAAAATAATGCTGATGCGCTGCCATACATTTTTGCTCGCGAAGGAAACTCCTTCCTCCGCTTCAGTTTTTGCAGATTTCGCTTCGGTTCCGTCCGGATTATCTGAGGACTCTTCTTCGGATTTCGTCTGCTCCGGAGTGTCCTCTTTATCATACTCATCCTCGTCCACCTGATTCGCCATGAGGGAATCATCATCCCCGAGCATCAGGCAGGAGCCACCGAACAGAAACAGTTTCAGGGACCATCTTGTTCCGCGTATCTTCCTTGAGAAAATGCGCGGGCCCATGCCGATGGAAAACTCCTTGACGGTCACTCCGTTCATTCGGGCGATCAGGAAATGGCCGAATTCATGGAAGCAAATGATGACTCCGATCATGAATATGGCCAACAAAATGTTTAAATGTCCTGTCAGGATCAGCGCCAAGATAACCGCGATCATGATTATCGCGCTGACAATCGTACTTCTCATTGTTTATCTCCTCTTCAATTCCTCATACGTCCACTGCTCCGCATCGAGAATCTGCGTAAGCGTCGGCGCCACCTTGATCGTGTGCGCATCGACCGCGCTTCGGATCATCCTCGGGATGTCCATAAAACCGCATTTTCCGGCAAGGAACCTCGCTACGGCGTATTCGTTTGCCGCGTTGTACACAACCGGCAGCGTCGTTCCGGCGTTTCCATGCTGACAATCCTTCTCCAGGACCTCTCTCGCCAGTGCGAAAGCAGGGAAATTTTCCTCGTCCGGACGAAGAAAATCAAGTTTCCCCACAGTAAACAGATCCAGAGCGTTCGCAATGCGCTCCTTGCGTTCCGGATAACAGATCGCATATTCGATGGGAAGTCTCATGTCTGGCGTTCCCATCTGACCGATCACCGCTCCGTCCGTAAATTCTACGGCGGAATGCAGAATGCTCTGCGGATGGATCACCACCTGGATCTGTTCCGGCTTAAGACCGAACAGCCATCTTGCCTCCATCATTTCCAGACCTTTGTTCACCATGGTAGCGGAATCTACGGTGATCTTTCGTCCCATTGACCAGTTCGGGTGCTTCAGCGCATCCGCAACCGTAAAATGCTCCATTTCATCCTTCGTTTTTCCGAAAAACGGACCGCCGGAAGCAGTCAGCAGTATACGTTTGACCGAAGGATGCCCTGCAAAAAACGAATCCCTCTCACCCGGCAAAGTCTGAAGCGACTGAAAGATCGCAGAGTGTTCACTGTCGATCGGATAGAGAGAGACGCCGTACTGATGAAGCAACGGGATGATAATATGTCCTGCAGTGACAAGTGTTTCCTTGTTTGCGAGAGCAATCGTCTTGCCAGCTTTGATTGCGGCGATGGTCGGTCGAATGCCGATCATGCCGACAACGGACACTACCGTCATATCGGCATTTTCCGTGGCAGCGACCGAAAGGAGGCCGTCCATGCCGTCCGTCACCGTAATTTCACTGAGATCCCGAATCCTGACTCTCAGCTCTTCGGATGCTTTCAGATCGTACACACAGACGAGGCCAGGACGAAACTCTCTCACCTGCGCCTCAAGCAGATCTACGCTTGCATTGGCTGCCAGAGCTGTCACGGAGAGTTCTTCCGGATAGTTCCGCACCAATTCCAGCGTCTGTTTTCCGATTGAACCGGTTGAACCGAGAATGGATAATCTCTTCATCCGTACACTCCTTGAGGCAATCCGGAACGTTGAAATACATGCGTTCCCGGACAATATTGTTTCATAAAAAATGTCTTCGCAAACCGGATCACGCGCTGAAGACAAGCGTCAGCAACAGGTATGTCGCAGGTGCCGTGAAGATCACGCTGTCAAAACGGTCGAGAATACCGCCGTGACCGGGGATCAGTTTTCCGTAGTCCTTGATCTCATGTTGCCGCTTGATTCCCGAAGCTGCGAGATCACCGAACTGCGAAAGGATCGATGCGCAGGCACAGATGACAGGAAATGCCAGAACAGGATTTCCGACAGCTACAATCTTACTCTCGAAAATGAGCGCATAAGCAAGTCCCAGGAGCGCTGCACCGAGCACGCCGCCGATGCACCCTTCCCAGGATTTCTTCGGGCTCAGTACGGGAAATGCCTTATGCTTGCCGATCAGACGTCCTACGCAGTATGCACATGTATCGGAGCCCCACGCACCGAGGAACACAAGCCACACCAGGTAAACACCGCCGTCAAGCTCGCGGATCCGGTAGATACAGCACATCGTCACGGCAACATAGAAAATGCTGAAGAAGCATGCGAGCACCTGTGTGAACGCAATCTTCGGAAATGCGATGACAAAACTGATCAACAGCAGAATAACCAATACCATGATGGAAGGTATAATATAGGTTTCCTGATCAAACCGGATCAGCAGATAGTACCCGGCTGCTGCGAGAAAACATATATACAACGGCACGGTTTTCTGTGCTTCAAACACGCGCGCAAGCTCAAACATACCGATCAGGGAGATCAGCAGGAGCACGCCCCAAAGTACCCAGCCTCCGAAATAAATCGCTACGATAGCAACCAGAACCAACAGGATTCCGCTGATCAATCGTTCCTTAAACATAGTTTCCTCCTGTTATTCGGTCACTCCGCCGTAACGGCGGTCTCTTCCGGCGTAATAATCGATTGCTTTCTTGAGTTCTTTCTTGCTGAAATCCGGCCACAGCACATCCGTGAAATAATACTCGGTATAGGCCAGTTGCCAGGGCAGGAAATTTGAGGTGCGCATCTCTCCGCTCGTGCGGATCATCAGATCGGGATACGGGATGCCGGCCGTGTCAAAATACGAGTAAAACAGAGCTTCATCCAGCTGCTCCGGCTGCTTGGTCCCTTCTGCGCACTCCTTTGCAAATGCTCTTGCCGCGCGAAGGATCTCATCGCGCCCGCCGTAGTTGATCGCCACCTGGAACTTCAGTCCCGTATTGGAAGCGGACACTCGTTCGAGTTCCCGTATGCTGTTCTGCAGATCCTCATCGAGTGCTGAGATGTCTCCGATCACGTGAACTCTCATGTTGTTTTTGCTGCTTCTCGCGATACTGTCCTTCATGTACTTTCGCAGAAGTTTCATGAGCGCGTCCACTTCATCCTTCGGACGTGCCCAGTTTTCCGTGGAAAATGCGTAGACCGTCAGGTATTCAATTCCGAGATTATACGCGTCCTCGCAGATCTGCTCTGCGACTCGGCTTCCCTGTGCGTGTCCTGCATTGCGCGGCAGAAACCGCTTCTTCGCCCATCGTCCGTTGCCGTCCATGATGATGGCTACATGGCGCGGAACTGCGGAAACCGGTTTTTCGTCTTGTTTGGAAAATGCCATAATGATTCGTTTTCCTGCTTCCTGTAAGTTTCATACGAAAAGGGCGTCTGTGACGCCCTTCGCTGTCAGTAATAATCCGGGTCGCAACGAAATCAGACAGTCATGATCTCCTTCGTCTTATCCTCGACAGTCTTGTCGATATCCTCAATGAAGCGGTCGGTCATCTTCTGAGCATCCGTCTCCATCTTCTTCGTCTCATCCTCGGAGATCTCCTTGCCTGCTTTCTTGATCGCATCGTTTGCATCCCTGCGGATGTTACGGATGGCAACCTTGGCAGCTTCACCCTTCTTCTTGATATCCTTGGCAAGCTCCTTACGACGATCCTCCGTAAGTTCCGGGAACGTCAGACGGATGATCTTGCCGTCGTTGCTCGGCGTAATGCCGATGTCGGAAGCCATGATCTGCTTCTCAATCTCCTTGATCATCTTCGACTCCCACGGCTGGATCGCGATCACACGAGCCTCGGGAACCGAAACGTTCGCAACGCCCTGAAGGTTCGTGGGCGTTCCGTAATAATCGACACGGATCTTATCCAGAAGATGCGGATTCGCGCGACCGGCACGAATGTTGGCAAACTCTTCCTTGAGATAATCCAGAGTTTTGATCATGGTTGCTTCAAACGGTTTCAATACTTCATTCATGTGTAAACCCTCCTGTCTGTCTCTTAATCGACCGTAACTACGGTGCCGGTGATGTTGCCGGATACGTTGTTCACGATGCTGTCTACTTCATTCAGCGAGAATACAAGCGTCGGAATACGATTCTCCATGCACATCACGGTTGCAGTCAGGTCGAGAACTTTCAACTTTCGATCGAGCACTTCCTGATACGGGATCGTGTCAAATTTCTTTGCATTCGGATTGGTCTTCGGATCCGAATCGTACACGCCGTCCACTGCTCTTGCCATTACGATCGCATCGCAGTCAAGCTGAATGGCCCGAAGCGCTGTCGCGGTATCCGTCGAAAAATAAGGATGTCCCGTTCCTCCTGCGAGGAACACGACGCTTCCCTTCTTCATTGCGGCAACCGCCTTGTCTTTTGAAAACAGTTCGCTGACAGTTCCGCAGGCAAACGGTGTGTAGATCTCCGTTGTCATACCGCAGCAACGACAGATCTCCGACATGTAGATACAGTTCATAACAGTCGCAAGCATTCCGATCGAATCCGCTTTCGTACGGTCAATCGTCTCGCTGCTTCTGCCGCGCCAGAAATTGCCTCCTCCGATCACGATGGCTACCTGCGTACCGCCGTCCACAAGTTTTGCGATCTGTTTCGCGACTTCCATGCAGGTCGCCTCATCAAAACCGGTCTTTTTCTCCCCGGCGAGAGCCTCACCGCTCAATTTCAATAGTATTCTGTTGTATGTGCTCAAAGTTACCTCCATGGCAAACAAAATCGGTTCGTTTGCTCCGCTCACTATTTTACCATACCGACGAAGTCAAATCAATAGTCAAATCCCCGTCACTTCACCGACGACTTTCTGCAACAGACGTCTTTTCCGTCATGGCTGTTCCGAACAAAAAAGGTCCCGCATAAGAATGCGGAACCCTTTTGAGAACGTCATTTTTCGACGAAAATCAGCGATTATTCCTTCACACCTCCGACGGATACACCGCCTACGATGCTCTTTGCGAAGAAAACATATACAACGATTACAGGTAAAACCGAAAGCGACATTGCAACATACTGGAATCCAAGGTCTTTATCTTTTTCCGTAGCCGCGCGCAGGGTATAAATCAAAATCGGCAATGTTCGCTTGTTACCCGAAGAGAGGATCATGGCAGGCATGTAGTAGTTGTTCCAGCTTGATACAAACGCAAAGATCAGCTGTACAGCCAATGCCGGTTTCATAAGCGGAAGGACAATCCTGTTCAGAATGCGGATTTCCATACATCCGTCAATTCTCGCTGCTTCGATCAACGACATCGGCAGGTTGCTCTTCATGTACTGCAAAATATAGAAATATGTCACAGGTGCCGCGATCGACGGAACGATCAGCGGAAGGAAATTATCTTTCATGCCCAGTGTATCGACTACCAGACGATAGAAACCGAGCGACGTAACCTGTGTCGGGATCATCATGATCGCAAGGATAAACACATGGACCGCTTTTCTCCCCTTGAACCGGTACGCGTGGATCGCAAATGCAGTCATCATCGAAAAATACACGGACAGGAAAGACGAGGAAAATGCGATGATCGCGCTGTTGATGATACCTCTGACAAAGTCAAGCGTACTGTTCTGAAGCTTCTTCCAGTTGTCAAGCAGATGCTTGCCGGGAACAAACGAAACGCGGGAGGAAATCTCCGCATGGGACCTTGTCGCATTGATAAACAGCAGGTAGAACCATATCAGGCAAAGCAGGCTCAGAAAGACAAGCACAATATAGGCGATCACGCGGATCGTACGCATGCCCATGGATTTTTTGACTTTGAATTCCGGCTGTGTTTTGTTTAATTCTGTCATATCGCACCTCCGTTACTCTTCGTCTTTTGCCATAAACTTGTATACGACAAAACTGAGTATACCGGTTATGAACAAAAGCATGACGGACAGTGCACCTGCAGCACCGTAGTTCTTACTCTTACTGATATATTGTGCAAGACGCATGATAACTGTCTCCGCAGCAGGAACGTTCGTGGAAAAGATATCCTTGTTCATCGGCATTCCGGAACCTTTTGTTACAACCTCAGGAACGTCGTACATCTGGATACCGCCGATCAGGGAGGTGATGAGAACATACACCAGGATCGGTTTCAGGATTGGAAGTGTTATTTTCCGGAAGACCTGGAACTGGCTCGCACCGTCCACTTCCGCTGCTTCAAAGAGCGATTCGTTGATTCCCATGATGCCGGCCATCAGCAGTATGGTCGTGTTACCGAACCACATGATGAAGTTGATGAACGCGATCAGGGAACGCGTCGGAGCGATATGGAAGAACAGGTCATAATCCTTACTCATTCCGAAGTATTCGAAAATCTGGTGAACAGGGCCGCTTCTGGAGAACATCGTAAAGAACATCATACCGAAAGCGATAGCCATGATCAGGTTCGGCAGGTAGATGACCGCCTTAAAAAAGCCTGCAGCACGAATGCGAAGCCGGTTGTTTGCAAACCACGATGCCAGCAAAAGGGAAACCAGGATCTGCGGAACAAAGCCCATGACCCAAAGGATCATCGTGTTGAAGAACAGACGTGCTGTTCCCGCTGAAAACAGTTCTTTGTAGTTCTTCAGGCCGACATATTCGTTGACATAATCAAAGTCAGTCTGCGAAAAATAATGATCAAAGAAACTGAAGTAGATGGTCTGGATCAGCGGATAAAATGAAAAAACCAGGAAAACGACAAAAAAAGGAATCAAAAAAATGTAACCCCATTTGTCTCTTCCCAGTTTCGAATGTTTCTTAACTGTTTCGTTCATGTATCATTTTCCTCTGAGGACGAATTTCAATGCAGGTGTGAGAAGTGTTCATTGTAATACCGGATGCCCCGCGGGGCATCCGGTAAACTTTGATTTTCTGCAGTGCAGAATGGTTCAGAAGAACTCTTCGAATGATCAGCGAGCGATCTTGTCTACTTTGACATCCGGATATGCAGTCTTAATCTTCTGCTTGAATGCCTCAAGAGCCTCTTCGAACGTTGCATTGCCGAGGAAGTACTCCTTCATGCATGCCTGGAAGTTCTCGTTGCAACCCTGATCGTAAGCGCTTGCGTACTTGATGCTGATCTTGTTCGCACCCTCAGCAAGAACACCGTAAAGGTTCTGTCCGCCGAGGTACTTGTTGCCGATTTTGCTATCTGCTGCAAGCTTCTCCATAGCAGGCTTGTCGTTAACGAAATCGGAGAATTTCTCAGCAAGCTTAACAAGGGTATCGGTGTCAGCCGTCATCTTCAGGATGATGTCCTTAACAAGCTCGGAGTTGTCCGTTCCAGTTGCTGCACAAACCCAGGTGCCGCCCCAGAAGAAACCTTCCGGACCAACCGTGATGTGCCACTTGCCAGCTTCACCAACCGAACCGGGCTCAGTGCAGTTCATGCAGAAGTCGATGAACCATGCAGGTCCAAAGTAGCAGAACGTCTTACCGGTAAGGAAGAAACCTTCCTTCCAGGGACCCTCACCCCAAAGGGAATCCTTGAGGTTGTAATTGTTGTCGGTAAACTTCTTGGTCTGGTCAACCCAATCCCAGATTCTCTTGTCAACAACGACATTCTTGTCTGCATCAACCCATGCGGACGTTACGTTGTTGGAGAATACACGGTAGGAATCATCAAAACCTGCAACCATTGCATAGCCTTTTTCCTGCATCTTAGCTGCGGTAGCTTCGAACGAAGCCCAGTCCTTAACAGCTTCCTGAACCTTGTCAACATCGGAGGTTCCGAGAACTTCCTCAGCGATATCGGTTCTGTAGATCAAGCCTGCCGGGCATCCCTGCCAGGAAGCACCCTTAAGGTTGCCCTTGGAGTCCGTTACGATATCCTGCGTATACTTGTACTGGTTAGCAAGATCCTTCGAAACATTGATGCCGAGATCCTTAAGGCTCATGGATACGTTGGGCTCAACATACTTGAGCGCGTAGTCAGCCTCGATCAGGAACAGGTCAACCTTGTCGTCAGCCTTAGCATCCTTCTGGTTCTTAAGAGCTTCGTCGAGTTTGTTCTGGTATGCCATACCCTCGTTTGCGGTAATGTTCCAAACAACCGTTACATCACCGATCTTGCCCTTGTTCGCATCTTTCTCATCCTTGGTGTAACCGGGATAGAGAGCTTCGAGTCTCTGCTTGAACTCTTCGTTCCAGCAGTAGATGTTCAGGACCTTACCCTGCTTGCCACCCTCAGCATCTTTGGAACCGCATGCTGCAAAGCAACCTACGACCATTGCGAGGACGAGCACAAGCGAAAGTACTTTTGCTGCTTTTTTCATAGATGAACACTCCTTCACTTTTTTTACCTTGGCGGTATTGTCAAGGCATCCGGTCCGTTACGAATTACGCGCACGGCCATCGTCAGCATCTTAACATACAATCAAGGGGCGTACAAGTAGGATTTCACAAAAAATACATGTTTTATTCTGTACTTGAACACAAATTCTGTTAATAAAAGACAAAAGAAACAGCCAAATTCTACGTGAAAAATGTCATATCTTACATCGAAAATGCAACTCTCACAGTTTTGCTTTGTCATACATGACGTGATGCCCCCATTATCCGGAAATGCATTATATGAAGTGCAGCGCTTATTAAACACATAAAAAACAAGGCTTCCAGCATTGTGGAAGCCTCGTGTGAAATAGCATTATTTTTACTTTTATGCCTTTGCAACCCGGGATTACATACCCATCTGCTTAGCAACTTCCTCAGCGAAGTTCTCTTCACGCTTCTCAAGGCCCTCACCGGTCTCGAAACGAACGAACTTCACGATATCAAGATCCTTGGATACGCTTGCAACATATGCAGCAACCTTCTTCTCCTGATCCTTGACATAGATCTGATCAACAAGGCAGATCTCCTTGAGCTCTTTGTCAAGACGGCCGGGAACGATACGCTCGATTACGATGTTCTCAGGCTTTGGCTTAGCGCTCTCAGCATTTTCCTTGAGCGCTTCCTTCGTGATGATCTCGGTCTCGCTTGCGATAAAGTCAGCGGAGATTTCCTCCTTGCGAACGTATGCCGGCTTCATAGCGCAAACCTGCATTGCAATGTTCTTCGCGCACTCGATCGTAGCGTCGTTCGCCTCGCCCTTCATCTGAACAAGGATACCGAGCTTGCCGCCGTTGTGGATGTAGCTTACTACAAAGCCGTCAGCCGCATTGATCTTCTCGAAACGACGGATGGAAAGCTTCTCACCGATTACGGCAACAAGGTTTGCCTGTGCTTCCTTCACGCTGATGGAAGGATCCTCGCACCAGGGCTCAGCAAGGAAGCAATCGATGCAAGCAGCATCCGTGGAAGCAGCCTGCTTGGCAACCTTTGCAACAAACTCCTGGAACTTCTCATTCTTCGCAACAAAGTCGGTCTCGGAGTTCACCTCAACAACCGCTGCGGTCTTGTAATCATCGGTAACAAACGCTGCGCAGATACCTTCTGCAGCGATTCTGCTCTCCTTCTTTGCAGCCTTGGCAAGTCCGTTCTCACGAAGCCATACAACTGCCTTCTCCATATCGCCGTCCGTCTCGGTCAGCGCCTTCTTGCAATCCATCATGCCGGCGCCGGTCGACTCACGGAGTTCCTTTACCATGCTCGCAGTAATGTTAGCCATAGTATATTCTCCTATCCGGGAATTTTTCCCTGTATTCAATTGATTGTGTCCGATTCGTGGAATCGGACACTTTGGTTATCTGTAATTACTGTTCTGCAACTTCCTCTGCAGCATCCTCAACAGCCTCGGAAGCCGTATTGTCTACAAGCTCCTCGCCCTGGTTAGCCTCGATGACAGCATCAGCCATCTTGCCGACGATCAACTTGACCGCACGGATCGCGTCATCGTTGCCGGGGATTACATAATCAAGCTCGTCAGGATCGCAGTTCGTATCAGCAATACCGATCAGCGTGATGCCGAGGGAATGAGCTTCCTGAACACAGATGCGCTCCTTCTTCGGGTCAACTACGAAGATCGCATCCGGGACCTGCGTCATCTCCTTGATGCCGCCGAGGTTCTTCTCAAGCTTCTCCCACTCCTTCTTGATTCCGATAACTTCCTTCTTCGGAAGAACATCAAACGTTCCGTCGGAAGCCATCTTCTCAATCTCCTTCAGACGACCGATACGTGAACGGATGGTCTTGAAGTTCGTGAGCATACCGCCGAGCCAACGCTCGTTTACATAGTACATACCGCAACGCTCGGACTCGCTCTTAATCGAATCCTGAGCCTGCTTCTTCGTTCCTACGAAGAGAATCTTGCCGCCTTCTGCAACAATGTTCTTCACTGCTGCATAAGCCTCATCAACCTTTCCTACAGACTTCTGCAGGTCGATGATATAGATACCGTTTCTCTCGGTATAAATGTACGGAGCCATCTTAGGGTTCCATCTTCTGGTCTGGTGACCGAAATGTACACCGGCCTCCAGAAGCTGCTTCATTGAGATTACACTCATGTCAGTACCTCCATTTGGTTTGTTTCTTCCGCGCTGCCACTAAAGGGCAAACCCAACAGGGAACCGTCCCTCCGTCGGCAACGCGTGATTTGTGACTTTGGCAGTATAGCACAGCACTTTCAAGTATGCAAGCATTTTTTCGCGCTGAAAGCCTTGTTTTTAAGGAAAATAAGGTGTTTGCGGAGAAAAAAGCACGTTTCTTCCGGTAAAAACAGATCCGACACCGTTTTCATCACTGTTTTCGGTGTCGGACACGTAATAATTCTGATGTTTTGAAAGCACACATTTACTTACCGTTTACTCTCTTCTCTCTGCTGCGCTGCTCTCCAGAATATCGATAAAATACGGGTTTACGATCTTTACATACGTTCCCTTCATTCCGGATGAACGCGATTCGATGATGCCTGCGCTGGCAAGTTTACGCAGAGCGTTCACGATGATCGAGCGAGTGATCTTGATCTCGTCTGCGATCCGGCTTGCAACCAGTACACCTTCGATTCCCTTGATCTGGCTCACAACTTCCCTCACGGCGCTGAGTTCACTGAACGAGAGCGTGTTGATCGCGCTTCTCACGTTCTGACGGCTGCGTACTTCTGCCGCCGATTCTTCGTTTACGGAGCGCATGATCTCCAGGCCGACAACCGTCGTCGCATACTCGCTGATGATGATATCGTCGATGGTAAATGCGTCCTTATTTCGGTACAGAAGCAGAGTTCCGTGGCGTTCGCCTGCAATATCGATCGGGGATGCGATCCCGAACAGAGAGGCAGCGTGCTCCTCCTCGAATCCCAACATCGGCATGCTCATATTTTCCTTCGTGGAAAGAATATTGAGCAGGCGCTCGTTAAGCGCATTGTCCGCAAACTCTCCCACTTCACTGCGCAACAGACTCGGAAGCGTCGGAACGTCCGAACGAAGGGCGACGCCGAGGATTTTGCCTCGTTTGCTGAGGACATACACATCGGCTCCCAGGATCTCACCGAGAATTTTACAAATGTCGGAAAAAACTACCTTCTCCGCATTGGATTTGTCATGCAGGAGATTGTTGATCCTGCGGATCTTGTCTAGCAAAACAACGCTCATGGATATCCTCCGTGTATCCGAACTATCAGATCAGTTTATATAATTCATCGAAAAATCCGGGTAAGGAACGCTCGACAACGTCAGCATCCGTAACCGTGACCGGCTGTTCGCATCCCCATGCGGCGATCGCCTCCATCATGGCTATTCTGTGGTCCCCCATCGAATCAACAATGCCGCCGTTCAAACAACCCTTACCATGGATAACATACTCCGTCGAGAACAAATCCCGCGCCGGAAGAACCGCACCTCCTGCGGTTTCCTTCACCGGTTCTGCGTTATCCTGCTCTGCCGACATTGATTCTTTAACATCAGAATCCTTCGGACTTGTCGAATTTTCGGCAGGAACCTGCACAACGGAAATGTCCGCGCCCAGTGTTGCGAGCACTAACGCAATGCTTTGTATGCGGTTTCCTTCGCGGTCTGAAAGCACATCCAGACCTGAGATCGTCACCGTAACGCCGTCGGTCAGCGATGCCGCCAATGCGACACACGGGATCAGGTTCGGGAAATCCCCTAATTCGATCCGGACTTCCGGCTCCCCGTCAGCGACAGCATCGCGCAACCGATCCAAATACACCATGACGGTCTGCTCTCCCTGTAAGGAAACCTGCGGCATTTCTGCAAGTGAAACGTCCTCTCCCGTGATATAGGAGAGCGTTTTAAATACGGCAGCCAGCGACCAGTCGCGCTCCGGGGAAATCCCGCGAAGACCGAACCGATCATACTTCTGCTCACCCGGAACACGATAGCCTCCGTCGATTATTTCGACCGTCACTCCGGTAGCTTTCAGAACATTGATCGTGAGATGGATCAGATTTCTGCGATAGATGTCGTCCGGTACATAAACCGTACTATCGCCGTGCAACAACGGAAGTATAAAAAGCAGTCCGCATACCTGCTCTGCGGCGTTCCTGTCCGTAACCGTGAATTCTCCGGGGTTCAGTCTTCCGCCGACCGTGAACTCACGCTTGTCCTTGCTCACCGAGACAGTCATTCCGTGAGTCCGCAACAGACGAAGAAAACTCTCGTGAGGTCTCATTGAAAGACCTGCTCCGAGCGAGAATCGTACATTTTCAATGTCCAGAACACCGATCAAAGGCAGTAACAGACGAAGCACGGTTGCGCTCTCACCGCAATCCAGCGGAATCTCAGCGCCTCCGAGAAGCGCATGCAGACAACGGTCCATTGCGCGGATGTCATCGCCCGGCATCTCCGAGAGATCAAGAAGCGAAAAGCCATCCAGAAACCATGCAAATGCCATCCGAAGCACCAGTTCTTTCGAATAGGGAAGATAGATATCCTCGGTGCGGACGGTACCTGCGCAGATCGTTTTACACGAGGCTAAAGCATTGCGCAGTTTTTCTTCATATTCCTGTGCCGTCATGGATTCGACTGCACACCCGATATCCTTCAAAACACAGACCTCGATCGTTTTGTCCGCGCTGTGTTCTCCGGAAAACACCTCAAGATGTCTTCGCAGTTCCTCACCGGAAAAAGAGGTTCCCGTGGGCAATCCGAACTGCATCAAACGTGTCGTAAGATAGCGATATCGCTTCCGGTCACAGTATCCGGACTGAACGGACAACTGTGCGATCACACCCAACGCGGACGCAGTCGCGTACCCTCCTGACATTGCAAACGAGGAAGCAGAGCGGATTGACTCCGCGAGGTCACTTCCAAGGTCGTTAGTCCGACGGATGCTTTGCGCTGCAGCACGAATTGATTCCCTGAGTGTTTCCTCTGAGGGAAGTTCGATTGCGCTTCCGGATTCCGGTACACGAAGATCCCGTAATTTGGGAAGGCTCTTTGTGACTGCATCGAAACCGGAAACTGAATATTTCACAATGTAAGCATATCCGCTCCTTACATGGGTGTCGGGAAGCGTGTGTAAAAAAACGGGATCGCATACGGAAAGGACCGGCGGATAAACAATGCTCACTGCGTTCATCCTTCCGGCCATAAACAGACCGTATCGTTCGCTTATCGGTTCCAGCATGGCAGAGAGCGTGGTCGGTAATGAGATCCACTGTATCGTGCCGGCAAATGTTCCGGCAGTAAAGCCGACAAGCTGGACGACTCCTGTGCCGCCCATGGCGATCAGAAGTCCGTTCGCATCAAATTGCGTTTCATGAAGATGTCCGACAAGACGTTCATAGATATCGGTTGTGTTTGCTCTCTCCGTGTCCGAAAACGAAAAGCGTGACACCGCATATCCGAGCCCGCGGAGCAAATGCTCTGCGCGGGCCACATATAACGCTGCCACTGTATGATCACATACGATACAAGCCGACCGAACGGACCGACATACTTCGGACAGCTTTACGGAAAGCTGCTCAAAAGAACCGGGTCCGAACAGGATTTCATAGGGTCGACTGGCGTTTACCTGAATCTGATCCATATGCTACGCCCCATTTCTCAGGAGTGTTTCCTCACGTGTTCTTCGGTGCCTGCCAGGACATGTATTCACACTCGGGATAACCGGAACAACTGTAATATCTCTTGCCGCGCTTCGTGCGACGAATGATGAGTTCCTTACCGCAAACCGGGCATGGAACCGTGGTTTTCTCAACATACGGCTTGGTAAAGCGACACTCCGGGAATCCCGGGCATGCCAGGAATTTGCCGTGAGGTCCGTACTTGATGACCATCATGCGCCCGCACTCATCACAAGGCTGATCGGAGACTTCGTCGGATATCTTGACCGACTCGAGTTCCTTCTCTGCATCCGCAACTGCAGCGGTAAGGTCGGGATAGAAATTCTTAACGATACTCTTCCAGTTTACGCTTCCCTCCTCAACTCCGTCAAGGAGAAGCTCCATGTTTGCCGTGAAATCGACAGCAACGATCGAAGCAAACGCCTTCTTCATCATCTCGTTGACGGCTTCGCCGAGCTCTGTGACGAAAAGACTCTTTCCATCCTTGGCAATATAATGCCTTGTCAGCAACGTCGTGATCGTAGGCGCATAAGTACTCGGACGACCGATGCCGAGTTCCTCCATCGTGCGGACAAGACTTGCTTCGGTGTAATGTGCCGGAGGCTGTGTGAAATGCTGTTCACCCGCTAATTCGGCACGCTCAAACGCGAACCCTGTTTCCGGGACATAACGGGCATTCTTCTCGGTTTCCTTCTCTTCCTCCGTGTCGGAATAAACACTCCGGTATCCTTCGAACGTACATTTCGTTGCGCTCGCGTTAAACGCATGAACACCGTCGTTGATGGTAAAGGAAGTAACCGAAGAGATACAGTCCGACATACGACTTGCGATAAAGCGTTTCCAGATCAGCTGGTACAGACGGAACTGCTCGTTCGAAAGCTGATCCTTAACCGATGCGGGAGTAATGTCAATATAAGTAGGGCGAATCGCCTCGTGTGCGTCCTGGATTTTTTTGCCGGACGCGGTATCGGAATGTTCGGCTCCGAGAAAAGCCTCGCCGTATTTTCCGCGGATAAACTGTGCGGCAGCGTTTGCTGCCTCCTCACTGACACGTGTGGAATCGGTACGCAGATACGTGATCAGACCGATGCTTCCGTGGCCCTTGATCTCGACACCTTCATACAGCTGCTGTGCAACGCGCATGGTCTTCTGTGTGCTGAAATTCAGCTTTCTGGAAGCATCCTGCTGCATCGTACTTGTAGTATAAGGAAGAGGCGCTTTCTGTCTGCGTTCGCTCTCCTTGCGTTCAGAAACACGGAACGTGGAATGATTCACGGCCTCAATCACCTGCTCCGCCTCTGCTCCGGACGAAAGCTCCGCGCGATGTCCGTCCTTGCTGTACACGGCAGTGATCGGTTCCTTGTGAGTTCCGTCATAAAACTTTCCTTCGATCGTCCAGAACTCTCTGGTGGTAAATGATGCGATCTCGGTCTCGCGATCGCTGATAATGCGAAGCGTGACCGACTGCACGCGTCCTGCGCTTAAGCCTCTCTTGACCTTGGACCAGAGAATCGGACTGATCTCATAACCAACCATGCGGTCCAGCACACGTCTCGCCTGTTGCGCATCGACAAGGTCCATATTCACGCCGCGTGCGCCGGCAAGCGACGATGTCACGGCATTCTTTGTAATCTCATTGAAAGTAATACGCTTTGTATCCTTGGGATTCAGCTTCAGAACCTGCATCAAGTGCCAGGAGATTGCCTCTCCCTCACGGTCAGGGTCAGTTGCCAGATATACTTTTTTTGCTTTCTTGACTTCCTTGCGCAGTTCTGCAAGAAGTTCTCCTTTGCCGCGTATCGTAATATAGTGCGGATCGAAATCGTGATCCGTATCGACGCCGAGAGTGCTTTTGGGAAGATCTCTTACGTGCCCGCCGGACGCGATCACTTTATAGTCCTTGCCAAGGAATTTCTGTATGGTCTTCGCCTTGGCAGGCGACTCCACGATCACAAGGTATTTTGCCATGCTTTCCTCCGTCTTACGCAATGCGAGGATATTCCTTCACATTCGTGCTAAAGGTCCCGGGACCTTGTATCCTTCGCACTGTAACAGCCGTGGGATATCTTCTCAATCCAGCCGCCTCTCTCAAGAGAATACAAGATATTGGTAAGCTCAGAGGGCGTCATTCCGGATTCCCAGATCAGCTGATCAAAGTGTTTCGGACTTAAACGCAAAAAAGCATACACTATTTTTTCATTGCTTGCAAGTGGCATTTTCTCTATTTTTTTGCAATATGTTTTCCCGTTATGTTCGGCATTTATATTGTCACGGATCAGTCGCAACTGCCCGTCTGACTCCTCCTGAAGCAGCGGAACTCCGGATTGACGTGCCAGATCCACGATTACTTCACCCGGGTTTGTGACAAGCTGAGCACCTTCCCGGATCAGTTGATTGCAACCGATACTGTTCCGATCTGTGACTCGACCCGGAACTACATAAACGTTCTTTCCCTGCTCCAGCGCTCTGTCAACTGTGATCAAAGTACCGCTTTTCTGCTGTGCCTCCACTACAACAATTCCGTCGCTCAGTCCGGAGATCAGTCTGTTTCGATGCGGAAAATGATGTGGCAGCGCCGGAACTCCCGGGCCGTACTCCGAGATAACACAGCCTCTGTCTACTACTTCCCGATACAGAAGGGCGTTTTCTCTCGGATACGGAGAACCGATCCCGGAACCGAGAACTGCGACCGGAACTCCGTTTCCGGCGAGGCATCCCTTGTGCGCTGCCGCATCGATCCCCATCGCAAGACCACTGACTACCGGGATTTCGGCATCGGCCAGTCCCTGCCCAAACTGTCTTGCGACGAACTCACCGTACGGAGTGGATTGTCTTGTTCCGACAACGGCGACCATGACGTTTGCAGCAATAATCTTAAGGGAACCTTGTATGAACAAACCAAGAGGAGCATCCGGAATCGTGCGGAGACGTTCGGGAAATGAATCATCCGTATGCCAAAAGAATCGGATCGCGTCTTTATCCAGGCGGCTAAGGAGTGTTTCACAATACTTGGCGGTACGAGTCTTCAACAGTTTATCTATCGCTTTCTCATTCAGGATGCTTGCTGACATCAAATCATCCTTCGATGAAACATAAATATCAGAAGGATTTCCGAATTCTTTCAGAAGGCGATGTTTGATCGAATTGTCCGTAATCGTACTGCAAAGCCAGACAGCATGGTATTCCTCAGGACACATAACAGTCCTCCTCAATGCGAAAGCCGATCGCCTCTGTCATATGACGGCTTTCAACGGTATCGCTGCCTTCGAGATCCGCAACCGTTCTTGCAACACGCTTGATGCGATAGAAACTTCTGGCAGAGCATCCGGAGTTTTCGGCAAATGTACGAAGGATCTCCGAAGCACGATCTTCAATCTGAAAGAATCGGTCGGTTAGACTTCCCGGGACTTCGGAGTTAAATCGGAAAGGTGCATCATGGTAACGCTTTCGTTGCATATCGATAGCGCTCTCTACCCTTCTTCGGATCACAGCGCTGGAGTCCCCGGAATCGCCACCTTCTCTTGTTAATTCCTGAATGCGTATCCCGGGCATGTCTGCACAAAGGTCAATCCTGTCCATGATCGGACGACTGATCCTTCCCTGGTACCTTCGGATCATATCCGGCGTGCAGGAGCAACGGTTCCGGTCGGGATAATAGCCGCACGGACAAGGATTCATTGCTGCGACTAGCATGAATCTTGCAGGGAATTCCACACTGCCGTTGAGTCGTGCGACATGAATCTTCTTCTCTTCCAGAGGCTGACGCAGAACTTCAATGCTTCCCCGCTGAAACTCCGGAAATTCGTCGAGGAACAACACGCCGTGTGTTGCAAGTGTTACTTCACCCGGCACAGGTGTTCTGCCTCCACCTGCCAGTGCCGGGATCGTAGCGGTATGATGCGGAGCGCGAAACGGACGTTTCCTCATCATGCCTCCGTCTTCCGGGAGCAGACCTGCTACACTGTATATCTTCGTCAATTCGAGACTCTCCTCAAACGATAATCTCGGCATGATCCCCGGTATCCTGCTCGCGAGCATTGTTTTTCCGGATCCGGGAGGGCCGGTGAGAAGAAGGTTATGCATACCGGCTACGGCAATTTCGGCGGCGCGCTTTGCCATAAACTGCCCTTTAATCTGCAAAAAATCTTCGTCATGTTCTGATTGCTCTTCCTCTTCCCACGGTACGGATGCTGCAAGTTCGCCACCCTCCCCGGTAAAATGACGCACCGCTTCCGCAAGGGAATCCACTCCATACACGCGGATTCCTTCCACCATTGCTCCTTCCTGCAGGTTCGAGGAAGGAATCATGATCGAGTGAAACCCTTTGCTTTTTGCTTCGTAAACACAGGACAGTATACCGGGAATTCCCCGTACATTTCCATCCAGGCCGAGTTCCCCCACAAACCCATACCCGGACGTCAACTCAACCGGCAGAATCTCCAGTGCGCACAGGATTCCCATTGCGATCGGGAGGTCATAGCCGGTGCCTCCTTTTCGTTCATCCGCTGGTGAAAGATTGACCGTGATGCGTTTTGCGGGAATGTGAAATCCGGAATTCTTTACAGCCACGCGTACCCGATCGCGCGCCTCGCGCACCTCTCCCGCAAGATAACCGACAAGATCAATCCCCGGAAGTCCTCCGGAGACATCGGTTTCCACCTTGATTACAGAAGCCTCAATACCTGTGACAGAAAAACTGTAGACCGAACATATCATACCTTCCTCCTAAACTGTGCGCCGGAACTGCGATGGCTGAATCATACGTCATTTTCCGGGGAAAATCCATTCGCAGGATACATGAAAAAGCGGCCTACTGTTTTCACAAAAGGCCGCTCAAATCGACGGATTGAAAAAGTCAATTGTCATATTGCCGAAAAACCGGCTTGTTTTTTGTTACTTTGCAGAAGTGTCCTCATGGTCAAGCAGAGTTTTGAGCTCGTCCATGAAAGTATTGACGTCCTTGAACTCGCGATAAACTGAAGCAAAACGGACGTATGCAACCTCATCCAGCTTCTTCAGCTTGTCCATCACAAGCTCACCGATCTTATAACTGGGGATTTCTTTCTCCTCCATGGAGAAAATCTCTGTCTCGACTTCATCAACAAGCTGTCGGATCTGCTCCACGCTGATCGGGCGCTTATGGCACGATGCATAGACGCCGGCTTCAATTTTGGCACGATCATACGTCTGGCGAACATTTCCCTTCTTGATCACGACAAGCGGTATTGTCTCAACCTTCTCATACGTTGTGAATCGTTTGTCGCACTCGTCGCACTGTCTGCGACGTCGGATGGAATTCGATTCCTCCACCGGTCTCGAGTCGATTACTCTCGTGTTCTCAGTTCCGCAATATGGACACTTCATATTTTGTCACCTCATCCCAAAATGATTCGTGATTTACTTGATATCTCCCGCGATATCGATGTTGACACCGGTAAGACCGATCACGGCACCCTGCTTTGCTTCCGATGCTTCCGGATGCGCGATCAGCCACTTATTGGAAGCGAACAGTCTTGCATCATCCGCGTTCTTCACGGTGATCTGCGGCTTGTCGTAGTTCGTTCCCTTCGGAAGCACGATCACAACGCGGAACTGATCCCCGAGCTTTGCGCTGCAAGGAGCATAATGAAGCGTAGTTGCATACAGTTCAACGCCGGTTCCCGCCGGACAGAAGAACGCCTCCACCTTTGAGGTGTCAAGCATTTTCCCCATGCAATCCTGCTGCTTTGCAAGCAGTAAAATGCAGTCGGTTGCCGCGATATCGATCTCGCTGTCACGATGGTACTCAAGGCAGTTGAGCTTCGTGTTCGTTCCGTTGCAGTATCCGATCTGGATCGGCATGCCGCCGTAGCAGTTGAGCGTGAAATCAGCCATTGCAGGAGTTGCCTCAAGCCCTGCATCCGAAGGAACATACACAACCGAATCAACCGGTGCGGGTGTCGTCTCCGTGAGAACCTTAAGAAGATCGTCCGTGTCATACCCCGTTACAACTCTTCCGTATGCCTCAAATGCGGCATCGTTTACGTTTTGAATTTTCATAATACCCTTTCCCTCCTGGATTTTTTATCAGCTGCGGGCAGAACTGCCCGAAGTTTACGTTGTTATTCTTTCTTCTGTCGAGTTTTATCTTTGTACACGCCCGCATCCGTCACCGCCGGCGAGTGTCTCGACTTCCGCGCGTTTAACATGGTTGAAATCGCCCGGGATCGTGTGTTTTAATGCACTTGCCGCAACCGCGAATTCCAGGGCTTCAGATGCGCTCTTTCCGTCCATCAGGCCGCAGATCAGTCCTGCCGCAAACGAATCTCCTCCGCCTACGCGGTCGACAATGTGAAGCTTATACGTTTTTGAATGGTAGAATGTCTCTCCGTCGAAGATTGCTGCTGACCAAGCGTTGTCCGTCGCGGAAAAACTCTCGCGGAGCGAACTCACGACATAGCGGAACCCGAAACGATCCTTCATCTGACGGAACATCGATTCATAACCGGCCAGCTCGAGATTTCCCTTGGTCACGTCCGTATTGCCGGGAACAAAACCGAGAACCTTCTGCGCATCCTCCTCATTGCCGATGCACACATCCACATACTGCATGAGATCGGTCATGACAGCCTGCGCCTTCTCACTTGTCCACAATTTCTTGCGATAGTTCAGGTCGCAGGAAACGGTCACGCCATGCTTCTTGGCTGCGATCAGTGCCGCTTTCGTAACAGCGGCAGCAGAATCACTCAGCGCAGGTGTGATCCCCGTAAAATGGAACCATTTTGCGTCCTGAAAGATCGAATCAAAATCAAAATCCTCGGGCTTAGCCTCCGCGATCGCGGAGTGAGCACGGTCATAGACGACTTTCGAGGGCCGTACCGATGCGCCGGTTTCAAGATAGTAAATGCCGAGGCGCTCTCCGCCTCGCACAATTTGCGAGCAGTCAACGCCTTCCCTGCGCAGCGCCATAAGAGCGCTGTCGCCGATCTCATTGTCCGGAAGTTTCGTCACGTACGATACATCATATCCGAACCCGGCAAGGGAAACGGCAACGTTGGCTTCGCCTCCGCCGTAGCATACATCAAACGAATCCGCCTGAAAAAATCTCTGATATCCCGGTGTTGAAAGCCGAAGCATAATCTCACCGAGCGTAACGATCTGCGCCATCGAAAAATGACCTCCAAAGGAATAAATTCAGCAAAAATGCATAGATTATCACAACATCATTCTCAATATACCATAGTTTGCGCCTCTCTTCAATGCTTTTTCTTACATTTTGTATGCATACACTACGGTATGCACCATACATTGTGTTTTCAGCTTCATTTTCCGCGAAAAGAGAGCCCAAATGCCTTGACACGATTTCTGTGATGTGGTATAGTTCCGTGGAAAAGCTTCAAGGAGGACAACGGCATGGTCTTTATGGATGATAATTTTCTCTTGAACAATGAGACGGCGCGCGTTTTGTATCATCAGTACGCGTCTGAGATGCCGATCATCGATTACCATTGCCACATCCCTGCCGAGGAGATCGCAAAGGATGTCCGATTTGATTCCATCACGGATCTCTGGCTCGGCGCAGACCATTACAAATGGCGCGCCATGCGTTTGAACGGTGTTGATGAAGCACTGATCACCGGTCAGGCTGATCCGTTTGACCGTTTTGCTGCTTTTGCTGGCACTCTTGAACGCGCGATCGGAAACCCTCTCTACCACTGGAGCCATCTGGAACTGCAGCGGTATTTCGGGATCAAAGAACCGCTCACAAAGGAAAATGCACGCAGCATATACGATGAGTGCAACCGGATCTTACAGGATAACGGCATGTCAGCCCGCGGTCTCATACGTCGTTCCAACGTACGGCTTCTCTGTACGACCGACGACCCTGCTGATGACCTTCGCTGGCATCGTCTTCTTGCGATGGACGTCACCTTCCCCGTGAAGGTTTTACCGGCATTCCGTCCCGATCGTGTCCTCTCCATCGAGAAGAAGGATTTCGCCTCCTACATCCGCGGCGAGCTCGGACGCGCGGCAAATCGAACCATCACATTGTACACGGAACTGAAGGACGTTCTGCGCGAGCGGATCGCGTTCTTTGATGAAAATGGTTGCCGCACTGCAGATCAAAGCCTTCCTTATGTCATGTATGCGCCTTGCACCGAGGAGCGGGCGGAAGTCATTTTCCGAAAAGCGTTGAACAGCGAGCCGGTTGACCTGTACGAACAGTTACAGTTCAAGACCGCTCTGCTCTCGTTCCTCGCTGCTGAATACGCCAAGAGAGGCTGGGTTATGCAGCTGCATTACGGCGTGAAGCGCGATAACAACACCAAACTGTTTCTTCAGTCCGGAGCCAACAACGGCTGTGACTGTATTGACGATTACACTCCGTCCTCAGAACTTGCAGATTTTTTGAATTCACTCTGCAAGGTGGATGCATTGCCGAAGACGATCCTGTATTCGCTGAATCCGATCGACAATGCGGCAATCGGAACCGTGATCGGTTGCTTTGCGGACAGTTCCTGCGCAGGCAAAGTGCAGCAGGGCTCTGCATGGTGGTTCAATGACAACAAGAAAGGCATGGAGGAGCAACTTACATCACTTGCAAACCTCGGTGTGCTTGGCAATTTTGTCGGAATGCTCACCGATTCGCGCAGTTTTCTCTCCTACACACGCCACGAATATTTCCGCCGTATTCTCTGCAACCTGATCGGCACCTGGGTTACGAACGGCGAGTATCCCTGTGATCTCACGGCCCTCGGCGGTCTCGTGAGTGACATTTCATTTCACAATTGCAATCGTTACTTTGATTTCGGCCTTACGGTGTAATTCCGTAAGGCTTTTCTATGACACCGTTTTCCGTTTTCTCTATACCGTAACGGTGTCACAACTACGCGCATATGCGCATGCATGCAAATGACGGTCATTTTGAAAATGAGCTCATCGAAACATGCAATCTCACGCTTTGGTCATCAATACGACCGGAAAGGACTGCCATGAAACATCTCATCAGCCCGATGGACCTGACGCAGGAGGAACTCAACGAACTTCTGACGCTTGCACAGGACATCATGAAGGACCCGGAGCGATACCGTAAGGTATGTGACGGTAAGAAGCTCGCTACGTGCTTCTACGAGCCCAGCACAAGAACACGTCTGAGCTTCGAAGCGGCCATGCTCAACCTCGGTGGCTCCGTACTCGGTTTCCAGACAGCGGATTCCAGTTCCGCCGCTAAGGGAGAAAGCGTCTCGGATACGATCCAGATCATCTCCTACTACGCGGACATCTGCGCGATGCGTCATCCGAAGGAAGGTGCACCTTACGTGGCTTCCAAGCATTCCCGCATCCCGGTGATCAATGCAGGCGACGGCGGACACAATCATCCGACACAGACGCTCACCGACCTTCTTACCATTCTGGAACTCAAAGGAAGGTTGGATAATATGACGATCGGACTGTGCGGCGACCTGAAGTTCGGACGAACCGTACACTCCCTGATCAACGCGATGGTTCGGTATCCGGGAATCAAGTTCATCCTCATCAGCCCCGAGGAACTGTGCATCCCCGCGTACCTGAAGGAGGAAGTGCTGGATGCAAACGGTATCTCATACACTGAGGTGCGTTCTCTCGACGAAGTCATGCCGGAACTTGACATCCTCTACATGACACGTGTTCAGCGCGAGCGTTTCTTCAATGAGGAAGATTACATCCGCCTGAAAAACTCTTTCATCCTTACTCCCGAGAAAATGAAACTCGCGAAGGAGGATATGTTTGTTCTGCATCCGCTTCCGCGTGTGAATGAGATCTCTGTGGAAGTCGATAACGATCCGCGCGCTGCCTACTTCCGACAGGCCGGCTTCGGCGTCTTCGCGCGCATGGCACTCATCATCTTGATGCTCGGTCTTAAGGACCGCATCCCGCAAGCGTAAAGGAGGGATTGACATGTTAAATATTGGAGGACTTCATCAGGGCGTCGTGATCGACCATATCAAAGCCGGACAGGGAATGCAGATCTACGAGTATCTGGAACTCGGAAAACTGGACTGCTGTGTCGCCATCATCAAGAATGCTTCTTCCAACAAAATGGGACGCAAGGATATCATCAAGATTGAGGGACCCATGATGCCGGATCTTGACGCGCTTGCCGTACTCGACCCCGACATCACGCTCAATATCATCGAAAATGACGTGATCGTCGAGAAGCGTCGCGTGCGCCTTCCGGAGGAAGTTACGAACATTTTACGATGCAAAAATCCGCGCTGCATCACCTCGATCGAGCAGGAACTGCCCCATCGTTTCCGCCTGACGAACAAGGAGAAGCGCATTTACCGGTGCGTGTACTGCGAACAGAAATACAAGGAAACCAATGTCTGATCATTTTCCAATGTAAAAACGATATCAGATCAATGAATAGAAAGCGGCCTGCCGATAAGCAGACCGCTTTCTCATTCTCTCTTCTCAATTGTTGACATGCTAATCCCAGGTCGGTTGCGATTGCTTACGATACTCGATCAACATGTATATAAGCATTACAACGATACCGGTGATCAGGCCTCCGATATGAGCCTTGTTGTCCACTCCGGCTGTCGTTTCAAACATACCGCTCACCGCGCTGTACAAAAGATACGCGACAGCAAGCTCCAGGATCGGCGCCCAACCGTTTTCGGAAAAACCATCCAAAGGACTTGAAAGAAGCAGCTTATACAGGATGATCGCGGCGATCAGAGACGCGATCGCACCGGAAGCGCCTACGGAAGGAACATCATAGATTTTATCCTCTCCGGCATAATATATGATGCCGCCGATCATGACATATCGACTCATCAGCGTCGGAAAATAATGCCCGATGATCACAGAACTCAGCGAAGCGCCGAGTCCGCCCACTCCGTACAGGATCAGCCAGCGTTTCCTCGAAAGGCGTTTTTCCAGCATGATACCGCACAAAAGCAGGAAGAGCATATTGCCGACGAGATGTCCGATACCGGCATGCAGATACTGTCCGGTGATCAACCGATAAACCTGTCCGTCCTCGAAAACAGACGGCCATGACATACTTCCTCCGTTAAGCATTCCTTCCGAACCGGTCAGGAGCTCTAAAATGAAAACCAGAACGTTGATGCCGCACACGGTAAGTGTCAGATAGCATTCCTTCCAGTAAGTCGCCCTTCCGTTCCAGAAGCTTGCGTTCTCAAACTGAGACAGCAGCGCTGCATTTTGCGGAGTTCTGGGGATTTCTGCGCTCTTGATCTCCACAACTTCAAGGTCCTTCAGATCGTCAAACGCATCATCCTTCGTATCGTTGTCACCGTAGTTCCACATAATCGTCTCCCTGTATTACACGCTTTTTGTAAGTTTACGCCTCGGTATCAGCGCTCACATCATTCTTCTTTGCAGCCTCGACAACGCCGCTTGCAAGGCCGGCAAGGCCCTGAATCTCGGAAGGAATGATGATCTTCGTGGATTTGCCGTCAGCAGCCTTCGCAAACGCTTCCAGGCTCTTCAGACGAAGAACGGGATCCGTCGGTGACGCCTCGTTCAGATAGCGAATACCGTCCGCATTAGCCTTCTGAACGCGCATGATCGCTTCCGCCTGACCTTCTGCTTCGCGGATGGTTGCTTCCTTTTTCGCTTCTGCGCGAAGGATTGCTGCAGCCTTCTCTGCTTCCGCTTCGAGAATCGCGGATGCTTTCTTACCTTCTGCTACGAGGATCGTGGACTTCTTCTCACCTTCTGCAATGAGGATCGACTCACGGCGCTCACGCTCAGCTTTCATCTGCTTCTCCATCGCATCGCGGATCGCAGCCGGCGGCATAATGTTCTTCAGCTCAACACGGTTGACCTTGATACCCCAGGGATCGGTAGCCTCGTCGAGGGAGACACGCATTTTCCCGTTGATGATCTCACGCGAAGTGAGCGTCTCGTCGAGTTCGAGATCACCGATGATGTTACGAAGCGTTGTTGCGGTCAGATTCTCGATTGCCATCAGCGGATTCTGTACACCGTACGCATATAACTTCGGATCCGTGATCTGGAAATACACGACCGTATCAATCTGCATGGTAACGTTATCTTTCGTAATAACGGGCTGCGGAGGAAAATCCACAACCTGCTCCTTCAGAAGAACATCGAGAGCAACACGGTCGATAAACGGCCATTTGATGTGAATACCGACACCCCATGTCTCCTCATAACCGCCGAAGCGTTCCAGGATATACGCATGTGCCTGCGGTACGACCCGAAGGCATGTTACAAACAAAGCTACGAGCACGATCAGAACAAGCGCAACCCAAAATCCGGTGCTGTTGGCAATACTGCTTCCGTCAGATTCCAAAAAACTTAACATACTTACCCCTCCTTAGCAATAATCAGTTTTACACCTTCCACTCTAACGACAGTTGCTGTTTCACCCTCGTTGAATGTTATTCCATCCTCGCTGCTCCGCGCTGTCCAGTCCAGCCCGTCCAGCAATACACGACCGGTGTCCGAAATATTGTCAACTGCTTCAATAACACGGACAGTTTTCCCTGCTGCAGTGTCAACATTTGTCTTCGCACGTTTGCGGTTAAACCTTCGCACGACGGAAGGACGCAGAAACAGCAAAAGCACCAGCGAGATAACGCCGAACGCAATACACTGAATAACTAAACTGTCGGTAAAACAGCTTGTGATCAAAGCCGCCAGCGCGCCACCTGCAAACCATATTGTAGTCAGTGCAAGTGTGCACAGTTCAACGCTGATCAGTATAACAAGCACAGCCAGCCAATACCACGTATACATATGCAACCCCCTTTCGTATTGGTAAACCTTATTTACTTGATTTTACATCGTGACAAATGAAAAGTCAAGTAAATATTCCTACTTTTTTCACTTGTCCGGAAAAAGAAAGTCAAAGAAAGAACAGCCGGCTCGGGATTTCCGATTGTCCGAAACCGACTGTTCATAATTGTTCTTAATTATTTACGGTCTTTTCTGCGGAGTTTTCCCTCTTTCACGGTTTCTCCCTTATCAGAATTCTCCGATTCTTCCTCGCCGTTCACAATGACAATCTTACCGTCCTCCACGGTCATGCGGATCCGGTTGCCCTTCACGCCGATCGCATCCAGCATCTCACGCGGGATCTGCACACGGCCTGCACGGTCGAGGATCGCGAACTCGTCGTGCGTCTCCTCCTCGGAAAATCCTTTGAGAAGCGATGCGTCCGCATACTCCTGCTTGATAATTCGCTCACTGCTCGTCTTACCGTCGCGCATCATGACAACACGCTTGACCTTTTTGGCAAGGTTAATGTCGTGCGTAACGATCACGATCGTGATGCCGAGTTCCGTATTGAGCTTGCGGAATACATCAAGCAGCGCGTCCGACGTCCTCTGGTCTACGGAACCGGTCGGCTCGTCAGCCAGCAACAGTTTCGGCCGGTTCGCAAGCGCGATCGCAATTGCGATACGCTGCTGCTCACCACCGGACATCTGGTTCAGTTTGCTGTCCTTCTTGTGCGCCATACCGACGAGATTGAGAAGGTCCATGGCCCGCTTCTCTACATTTTTATTGTCACCGAAGCGGATCGGGAGCTCCACGTTCTGCAGTGCCGTAAGGTACGGGAAGAGGTTTCGCGCGTTGTTCTGCCACACAAAACCGACGGTATTCTTTTTATAATCGACCAGCTGACTCTCGGTCATCTTGAAGAGGTCCTTACCATCGACATACAGTTTGCCTGCGCTCGGACGGTCAAGGCCGCCGATCATATTGAGGAACGTGGATTTACCGCTACCCGAGCTACCGATGATGGCGACAAACTCGCCCTTCTCAACCTTGAGCTCAAGGCCCTGCAGTGCGAGCACCTCGGTCTCTTTTGTCTTGTAGATCTTGACAAGGTTCTCGCAGAGGATCATGACATTGTCGCCGAGCTGATCCTCCAGCTCACCCTGTGTGCTCTTCGCGTAAGCCTGCATAAAGGAATCGCGAAGTTCCTGCGAGATCACGGACTCCCGGATATCAGAGGCGTCCAGGGAGGCTTTATCTACGGTTTTGTTTTCTTCACTCATCGCAGCTGCTCTCCTTTGCCGTGATATTCGGTGTTGATGATCTCACCGTCCTGGATCTCGTATACAACGTCACCGTAGCCCATCAGTTTCGGGTCGTGCGTCGTCATGACGAACGTGATGCCTTCCTTCTCGATCAATTCCTTGAAGATCGCGATAACCTGAAGGCTCGTCGCGGAATCAAGCTCGCCCGTCGGTTCATCCGCGAAAATGATCTTCGGCTTATGCGCGATCGCTCTCGCGATGGCGACACGCTGCTGCTCACCGCCGGAAAGCTCCTGCGGCATATGGGTCGCACGCTTGGAAAGTCCAACCAGCTTCAGGCACTCCATCACGCGGTCACGGTAATTTCCTTTATAATTTGCCAGACGAAGCGCATATTCGATGTTCTCATACGCATTCATCACCGGAATGAGCGCAACGGACTGGAAAATATAACCAATCTCGTGGCGGCGGATCACCTCACGCTCCTTGTCGCCCGCCTTGGAAATGTCCTTCCCGTCAAAGATGACTGTTCCCGAAGTCGGCGCATCAAGCGCACCGATGATATTAAGAAGCGTCGTCTTGCCGGAACCGGAACGACCTTTCAGAATGGTGAGCGTATTTTCCGGAACAACTACACTGATCCCCTTGAGCGCGAGGAAATTACCTCCCGCCACAGGAAAGCTGCGCGTGACCTGTTCGGTTTTTAAAATTTCTTTCATGGCAGCCTCCTATCAGTCTTCGCCAAGCTTGAGCGCCTGGTTGATCTTGATCTTCGAAAGCAGTACGGAAATCACCGTGATGCACAGGGACAGCATGACTGCCACCACGACACCGATCTGGATCAGATCGCCGGGCTGCATGATCGTCTTCGACGGAAGCGTCTGCAACTTCGGAGAATATGCGATCTGGATCAGCGGAATAAACAGTTTTGAAGCCAGCACACCGACACCCGCGCCGAACAGGATCGGAAGAACGGAACCGAAGAAATGCTCGTTGACCAGCATACGGATCAGTTCGTTCATTGACATACCCATAGCACGATAAATACCGAAGATCAGCTCTCTTGCCCGGATGGACGTGATCCAGAAGATCAGGAATCCGATCGCGCACAGAACGAGCACAACGATGAACGTGATCGTCAACATACCGTTCGTCACCTGGAAATACGGATCGTTCTTCAGCTCAACCATATCCTGGGTGCGGTCCGTAAAGGTCTTGTACGAGATCTTATTTTCCGTCGACCAGTCGTAGAAGAAATCGGTATTCCCGTTCGTCTTGATCCAGATCTCATACGGCAGGACCGGATAGTCGAGCAAAATGTTATCGTAGTTGCAGACAGCCAGATAATGAGGGATTGTCTCGATCTCACCGTTCTTGGCTTTCTGCTCGCCCCATTTTTCGTAACCCGGCCAGTAGTCAATAATGGCAACGACCGTCAGGCTCTTGCGCCCCAGGGACTTTTTCATGTCGTCAAACCGTTCGATGACCATCGTGTCACCGACATTCAGCGTGCTGTATTCCGCAAGATTTCTGGAGATGATCACACCTTCCGGATTTCCGGCAAGCGCGTTCAGATCCTCATACCAGTGATGCTCCGAAACGCCCTGCGGCATCCATGCGGCGTGTCCGAACTCGTACGTATTGACAGCCATCAGCTCGAGGTTTTCGATCGGTTCGCTTCCGATGACTACATGCGCATTCCAGTCGTGGATCACGCGTGTCATCGTCACGACATCATCTTTATACTGCTCTGCCATACGTTCAAAGCGTGTATAGTCCGCTTCTTTGTACTGCAGTTTGGATGCATATCCGAGTTTGATATTGTTGGCATTGCTCTGCCAGTTTTCCTTCACGACAATATCCGCACCGTCCGTATAACCGATCCGCTCTTCTTCGTTCTGGTTCACCGTTCTCGCGATATTGGCATTGAAAATACCGAGTGCGATCGTCAGCACGAGGAAAACCGTAATGAAGCTTTGCTTGTGCGCATCTCTCGTGATCTGCAGGAACGATGCATATGAGGCCGGTTTCCAGAACTTTCTTCCGATACGGAAAATGAGCCTTGACAGAAGCGGGATCACTCGCAGGAACACGATCGCGCAGCTCAGGATGAACAGTGACGCCGAGAAGAACAGCATCGGATTGACTGCCTCGCCCTTTGCGATGGACTGCATCAGTTTCTCTTTCTGGTTGTTGAAATCATAATATCCGTACAGCGCAAGACCAAGCAGCGCAAAATCCAGGAACATACGCTGCCACAAAGGCTGCGTCTTCTTTCTCTTTCTGGCCTTCTGCTCAACGATACTGAATCTGGCATACTTCAGTACCGGAAGAGTCATGATCAGAATGCCGCTTGCACAGCTTACCAGCGCATATTTGATCGCCTCGGAGGTGATCCGCACATTCATGGACCTGCGTCCCACAAATTCCAGGAATGCGTTCGTAGATCCGAATACGTGACACAGCAGGTATCCGAACGGAATACCGACTATGATTGCTATGGCACCGAGTATCGTGGATTGCAGAAGATACATCAATAACAGCTGAAGCCGGCTTACGCCACGGCTCTTCATCATCGCAATCTCGCCCTGTTCAATGTCGATCACCTGGTTGGAAACCATGAAGATAAACACAGCAAGAAGGACAAGAACAGGAACCTGCAGGATCCAAATGGTGGATTTAACTTTGGATGAATCCTTGAGGAACTGTTCAAAGATTTCATTATAATTACAATACGGCGTGTACAGGCAATTAGGGTTATCGTAATCTTCCTTCAGGTCACGATACACGGAAAGCATCTTCTCAACCTGCTCCGTCTCAATATCCTCATAGTTATAGAGAATATGATAGTTCGCACGGATACTGCCGGAAACGCGTTCTCCGTCGAGAAAACTTGATACGAACAGGTTCTGAGGGATAAAGAATTCCTGCTGATACGACAGTGGATCGTTTACCCAGTAGATGTCCTCCTGCTCACTCGCGCGGAACACGCCTACGACACGGATCCGGATATCCGCTCCGTCCAGTGTTTTATAGCTGTAAATTTCGATCACGTCGTCGAGAATGATATTGGAAGTAAGGTACACTTTCTCATTGATCACGCACTCGATAATACCGTCTTCTTCAGGCGTATCGGAATACATGCGTCCTGCAACGATATCAACATGGTCCTCGAGATTCGAAAGAGACGCGAGCTTGAGTTTAAGACCGGAATTGCCGGAGCGGCTCACTTCGAATTTCGCATTCTGCACAAAGGCCATGGAAAGGAAAGTAACCTTTTCGTCCGCCTTCTGTCCGAACATTTCCTCTGTCTTATCCGCAACGGTAAGATAATCGTCAAAATAATTGGAATGATTTTTCTCGAGAGTCGTGTTGCTCAACGTGGTATCCAGAGTCAGCATGCCGGGATAACTGTTGTTCTTCTCAAGGTATGCGTTCATTCTCTTGGTCAGCATTTTCTGCAGTGCCGCATGTGAATACATCGGGCTGCAGCACGCGATGCCCACAAGAAGAATGTTACCGATCAGGATACTGAGGATCAGCCACTTTTTGTTTAATAATTTTTGGAAAATAAAGCGAAACATGGATCCTCCTAATGAACCAGAATGGTATCGTCTTCCCTGAGTCCGTCAACAACCCAGCAGGTCTCGTCAACGTTGCGCATCACGCAGATGTATCGCTTCACAACACATCCCTGTGCATCGTACACCCAGACATACGGCTTGCCTTTGTTGATCTCATAGGCTTCGCTGTCAAATTTAAACGATTCCGCATCCTTGTACTCTTCCTGCTGAGGCTGTCCCCAACCGCCCCAGTCGCCGAAATTGCCGCCCTGCCAGCCGCCTTGCTGCTGATTACCGGTCTGTCTGGTCTCGGTTTCTTTCTTTTCGTCGTGATAGACAAGCTTCTTGTCAATAATAAGGCTGTCGATCACGCCGTACTCATCATAGTAGAGGATACCGGTCGCTCCGGCTTCCGCATACTGGTCGGGATTGTCCAGCACAACATACACAACGGCTTTATCAGATGCGTCCGCCGGGCGAACATTCGGCGCGGAAATGACATGCGCGTCGAAGTTGTGTTCCTGTCCGTCCACCATCGAGTTAACCGTAACCTTCTGACCATACCTGAGACGATATCCCTGCTTGATCGAAGTGAGCTGGAAACTGTATGAATCCAGATCATACGTGTTGAACAGGATTTCACCTTCGTTCAGCGCCGTGCCGACGCGGTAACGGGAAACGTCGCTCAGAACGCAGTCCTTCTTCGCTCTGATCACGACTTCCTGTCCGTCCCATTCCGTAAAATTCTGAATGCGTTCGTTAAGTTTTGTGATCTCTTCGTTCGCTTCATCATCGAGATTCTGAAGTTTTTCCTTGAGATCGGAGAGGTCCATTTCTGCGATCGCATACTCAAGCGAGGAAGATTTCATTTTCTTCATCTTCTTCTCGAGTTCCTCGATCTGATCGAGGAACAGTTCTCTCTGTTCCTCATAGGTGTCCGTATATTTCCGTAGATCAACCTTCGCCTGTTCGAGATCCGCGCGTCCGACATTCGCCTTAACGGTAAAAATCGGATCGCCTTCCTTCACGACGATATTGATAATACCTTTGATATGGATTTCCGTAATTTCACCGGGAACAATATTCTCGAACGGCTCTACTTCGCGCGCAACCTTCTGTGCGCCGGAGCAACCGATATGTTCCGTATAAACAACTCGTTCCGGCTTCAGTGTCTCATACTTAGCTCCGAAACGTGCGAGATCTTTCGCGATATATACAACATCCCCCTCGGAAAGTCCGGAAACGATCTCGGTGTCATTCAGACCGGAATCTCCGACCGTCACTTCGCGGGACTCCATGAAACCGTCCCGAACCAACATGACCGTGTCAAGTTTTCCGTTCTTGACAATTGCAGCTGTCGGAACCGTGTATACGGGCTCCTTTGATTTCTTGCTGAAAACAAACTGAACATAATCGCCGATCGCTACCGAATCGTCCAGGTCAGCCGTAAAATACGTATCGTATTCATTGCCTGTTCTCTCAAGCTTATACAGTTCTTCGTCCGTGTAAGGGATGTATTTTACGTCATAGGACTTCTCCCCGATGTACGCTTTTACATCCGTGAACTCATCATAATCCGCGCGGGAAATAAAGCTGCACGCGAGTTGCTTCGTATCGTCTTTTGCAATCGAAAGGAACGTTGCATCCTTGCGGATCGGGTCTCCGTCTTCATAGACGCTCTGGTACACAACGACACCGTCGCAGGGGCTGTACAGTTTGGACTCCTGAAGTTCCTGCTTCTTCTTCTCGAGTTCCTCTACATCCTTCTCGATCAGTTTCGCCTGCTCGGCATGACTCCGGTCAAAATTCAACTGCATTTCCTGAATCTGCAGTTTGATCATCTTGGACTCGTACGAACTTCCGAGCTGTTTCGCAGTATTTTTCAGTTCTTTGATCCGCTTATTAAACTGTTCGATATCATAATCGTACTCGGTTTTTTCTCTCTCAAGGGCAATTTCCATTCTCTTGATGGTATCCTCAAGTTCCGGATTAAACTCCATCAGGAGTTGACCCTTCGTAACATGATCGCCCAAAACAACGGCTACCTGATATGCGCTCGTGTCATAGGAAAATGACAGATTGACACATTCCGGAACGACATAGCCACCGGTGCACTGCACGGAAGTCAGATATTGTTTGGAAACTATGCAGACTGCGTTTGCCGTCTCAATCGGGTGCAGAAGCTCCGGTGTCTCCGGCTCCGGTTTTCCGCATCCGGAGAGCGACAGCAACAAAACAGCCGTAAGAAGTATTGCTAGAATTCTTTTCATGATCAACCTCTACTTAAGAATCACGGTTTCGCCCGGAACCAGGCCGGAAATAATCTCGGTACGGTTTTCCTCGTAATCCGGCTTGCTCTTTACGGAAAGTCCGATTTCAACAAACCGGATTGAACGCATCCCGTCCTCGTCTGTCACATAGACGGCATCGCGGTCATCGATCTTACGAAGCGCATCCGTCGGAATGTAAACAACATTGGTTCGGTAACCGGTCTCTAAAATGATGTTTCCGTTCATGCCGATGGTAAGCGCGTCGTCCGGCTTCAGCGGTTCCAGGAAAAATGTGGCGGAACTTCCTCCGGTGTTTCGCTTGATCTTGACAACCTCGCACTCATACGAGCCGTTGTTGGTCGTGATGGTAAAGATATCACCGAAATGATACAGGGAATCATCCGTTGTCGCGAACGTGAAGCCCGTCTTCTCGGAACGGATTGTAATGTATTTTTCGCCGGCATTGATACGGCCGTTGAGCCACTGCGGTATGTCTTTAATGTAATCCACCACACCGTCGATACCCGCGACCAGTTTGCGTCCGTTCAAATCTGTCTCAAGCTCACCGAGCCGAATGTCGGCAACGTACTTCCGTCCCGCGCATTCCTCGTAGTTGTTAGTCGCTCTTTTGAGTGCGGATTCGTCGTATTTCTTGCCGTACTTCTTGGCTAACTCGGCGCGTTCCTTCTCGATGTTGAGAAGACCTTCATAATACTCCGTCTCTTCCTCAAGCTGTGCACACAATTCACGGCAGGACGCCAGTTCTTCCTCGATGTTGTCGGTTGAAAGCTCTGCCAAAACATCTCCGGCATGCACCTTCTGTCCGACCGTCACGTACGTTTCCTTAATCGACTCACCGCCTATACTGAAGCTTAAACTCTGTGTCATCTGGTATTGGTACGTGCATTTTACGGAAACATAATCCCGGATATTGCCGGTCTTTACCTCCGCCGTCGTAAAATACTCGTCATCGACTGTCTGGACCACAGGCGCTTTCTTCATCTCCTCCTCCGCGGGAAGGATCCCGCAGCCGGATAGAAGCAGTGCAGCAGCAAGAAACAGTCCTACCGCCTTTTTCATAAAAACCTCCGTAAGGTACCTGACTTTGTCAGGTTCCTGTGTTGTTTGTGTCGGAAAGCCCCGACATGCATCATGAGCGCACAGGCGCTCATGATCGGTTAACAATTTTGTTGTTGCCGGTTAACGGCGTATATACGAAAAATGTATTCGTCTGACAGGAAACTCTTTCGAATCAGTCCCTGGATCAGAACAGTCCGTCGATCTTTCCCTCATCGTTCACATCGATGCGTTCTGCGGCCGGGGACTTCGGAAGACCGGGCATCGTCATGATCGTGCCGGTGATCGCAACAACGAAGCCGGCACCTGCCGAGACATATACCTCACGAACATTTACCGTAAAGTTCGTCGGACGGCCGAGTTTCTTCGGATCGTCGGACAAAGAATACTGCGTCTTCGCCATGCAAACCGGCATATTGCCGAAGCCAAGTTCGGTCAGACGATCGAGAGTCGTCAATGCAGCCGGATCAAACGATACGCCGTCGGCGCCGTAAATCTTCTTTGCAACCGTCTCAATCTTCTCCTTGAGAGGCATCTCGTCCGGATAGAGGGTATGGAAATTGCTCGGTTTCGTCTCAAGCGTGTTCAGAAGATGCTCGGCAAGCTCAATGCCGCCGTCACCGCCCTTGCCCCATACCTCGGAAAGAGCGAAATCGCAGCCTCTCTCGCGGCAGAAGTTCTCAACGTAGGAAAGCTCGGCTTCCGTATCCTCCGTGAAACGGTTCAGTGTCACGACTACAGGCACATCGTACTCTTTCAGATTCTCAATATGCTTCTCCAGGTTGACAATACCTGCCTTAAGTGCTTCCAGATTTTCCGAACCGAGATCTGTCTTCGGAACACCGCCGTTGTACTTGAGCGCGCGAACCGTTGCCACAAGCACGATCGCATCGGGCTTAAGTCCTGCCATACGACATTTGATGTCAAGGAACTTCTCAGCACCGAGATCTGCACCGAAGCCGGCTTCCGTGATCACGTAATCAGCGAGCGAAAGTGCCGCTTTAGTTGCACGCACGCTGTTGCAGCCGTGCGCGATGTTGGCAAACGGACCACCGTGAACAAGAGCGGGAGTATTTTCAATCGTCTGGATCAGGTTCGGACGGATGGCATCCTTGAGAAGCGCCGCCATGGAGCCGACAGCCTTGAGGTCGGCTGCAGTCACCGGTGTTCCGTCATAGCGGTACGCGACAATGATGCGTCCGAGACGCTTCTTGAGGTCTGCAATATCGTCAGCAAGGCAGAGAATTGCCATGATCTCTGAAGCAACCGTAATGATAAAATGATCCTCTCTCACGACACCGTCAGATTTTTTTCCGAGACCGATGACAATGTTTCGAAGGGCCCTGTCGTTCATGTCGAGGCAGCGCTTCCAGACAACCTGTTTCGGGTCAATGCCGAGCGCATTGCCCTGCATGATATGATTGTCAAGCATTGCTGCAAGAAGGTTGTTCGCGGAAGTGATCGCATGAAAATCACCCGTAAAATGAAGGTTCAGATCTTCCATCGGAACAACCTGCGCATAACCGCCGCCGGCAGCACCGCCCTTGATTCCGAAGCACGGTCCGAGGGACGGCTCGCGGAGAGCGATCACGGCCTTCTTGCCGAGCTTACCAAGTGCCTCGCCGAGGCCGACAGTCGTAGTAGTCTTTCCTTCCCCTGCGGGAGTCGGATTGATGGCAGTCACAAGGACCAGCTTGCCCTGCGGCTTTCCTTCAAGCGTCTTCAGAAAATCATCCGAAAGCTTCGCCTTGTACTTGCCGTACAGTTCCAGATCATCCATGACGATGTCAAGTTTTTTCGCTACTTCCCAGATGGGTTGCAAAGTTGCTTCCTGTGCGATTTGAATATCGGTCTTCATGCTGCATCCTCCGTTTTGTTATGTTTTATGGTTTTATTTTCCATTGTCAGCCAATCTTTTTTGCGTTCTTTTTACCTGCTGTTACGCAGTTTGCGATCGTGCGAAATGCAGAAAACACAAACCTTATGTATTATAGCAAATTCCCTGCTGTTTTCCAACCTTGTTCCTACTCGAAAAATGTGTAATTTCAGTGAATTTGGAAATGTCACTGCGGAGTTCCTTTCCAGTGTTTTCAGTATTTCGAAATTATAGTTATCCGTGACAATAAAACGGAGGAATGCCGCTTCTGCTTCATTCCTCCTATAGAGCAAAATGATATTGTCACACTCTCGTTACGATCGCAGTAAATTTTCCGACTGCGTGCATGGTTCCGTAGCCGGCCGTCAACACCATATGGTTTCCTTTTTCCACGCGGCTTCCGTCCAGATAACCGGAACCTTCGATGACACTCATCGTGTGGAACATTCCTGACAATGGAACGTCAGCAGAACCTTCAACTTCAAGTTTGTACACCGTATAGAAACGGCAGTCAAAGTACTTCGTAAGCTTTGCGGAAGGCATGGAGCACGTGACAGGGCGGATCTCCTTCGGTTCGAACGGAGTTCGGATCACGTCAATGCTCTGCTGCGTGTGTAACGGCCGTTTCTTACCGTTCTGCAGACGGTCGTAATCGTACAGACGATACGTAATGTCACTGCTCTCCTGCGTCTCCAGGATCATCGTCCCGGCTTTGATCGCATGTACGGTGCCGGGCTCAATCTGGAAGAAGTCCCCGGCTTTGACCGGAATCTCACGGATCAGCTCGCGAAACCGTCCTTCATTGATCATCTGAGCAAGTTCTTCCTTCGTCTTTGCGTGATGTCCGATCACGATGGATGCGCCAGGTTTTGCATCCAGAACATACCAGCATTCTGTCTTGCCGCAGGCGCCGTTCTCGTGTACACGGGCATACTCATCATCCGGGTGAACCTGAATGCTCAAATCATCCTGTGCATCGATAATCTTGATCAGCAGCGGAAAATCCTTCGGACCTTTCTCTTTGTCCACACCGAACAGCTCCGGCTCGTTGATCCACAGGTCGTCAAGCCTGCGTCCCTGATACTTTCCTCCGCTCACGGTACAGCAGCTGGAAGCATATGCACTGACACCCCAGCACTCTCCGACATGATCGGATGGCAGGGAATAGCCGTACTCGGACAACCTTGTTCCGCCCCAAAGACTCTCTTTCAAAACCGGTTTCAGAAAAATGATCTGTTTCATAATAATCCAACACGGTCGTGCTGTCAGACAGCGCGACCGTGCAAATTCCTTTCATGGCATGTGCAATTCACACGTTGGCATCATCGTACCATAACGCCGCTGAAATAAATTGTACATTTCCACACAAATCAATTAGAAAACACTGATTATTGTATGAATTCGATTGACGCATTCGCTTAATCCAACACGAAATACACTCCCTCGAAGCGGACATTCCGTTGCTCATTCGAGCAATTCAACGAAGGCACCGGTTAGTCGTTGTTAATTCTACAACTATTTGGAAAGTTCCATCATGGCAGCATCCAGTTTCGAAAGTTTCGCGTCCGCATCTTCGAAAGAAGTGCCCTTTACGCCCATGTAGAACTTGATCTTCGGCTCTGTTCCGGACGGACGAACACATGCCCACGCGTTGTCAGTTAGATCAAAATAGAGAACGTTGGAGTGACGAAGACCGGTAGGTCTCTTCTCGCCGGTTGCAATGTCGGTGATCACATCCTTCTCGTAGTCGCGGAACTCCGTAACTTTGTAATCGCCGAGCTGTTTCGGCGGATTCTCGCGGATCGCATCCATCATCTGTGCGATCTTCGCTGCACCCTCAAAGCCCTTCAGTTCAAGCGTCTCGATACCTTCGCGGAAGAAACCGTATTTGCGGTAAATGTTCATCATCTGATCCCAGAGCGTAAGCCCCTTCGTGCGATAGTAAGCCGCAGCCTCGCAGAGCATCATGACAGCGACAACGGCATCCTTGTCACGCGCGTGGGTTCCGACAAGGCAACCGTAGCTCTCCTCAAAACCGAACTCGTAATGACCCTTTCCGGTCTCCTCGGACAGCCGGATCAACTCGCCGATGAACTTGAAGCCGGTAAGGCATTCCTTAAGCTCGATATTATACTCCTTTGCGATCAGATCCGCCATGTTGGTTGAAACGATCGTCTTCACAAGGAATCCGTCGTCGTGGATCTTACCGAGTTCCCTGCGCTGGCTCAACAGATATTCGCAGATCAGCATTCCGGACATGTTGCCGGTGAACGACTTGTACTCTCCGCTCACGGAATCCTTGGCAAATACACCGAGCCGGTCGGCATCGGGGTCTGTCGCGAGCACTAGCTCAGCGCCGACTTTCTCTGCAAGGGCAAGCGCCAGTTCGAAAGCAGCTTTATTTTCCGGGTTCGGACTCTTCACGGTCGGAAAATTCCCGTCGGGGAGCTCCTGTTCCGGAACTACATAGACCTGTTCAAAACCAATCTCCTTGAGGATGCGGCGAACCGGCAGATTTCCGGTTCCGTGCAAAGGCGTATAAACAACCTTCATTTCCTTTCCGATCTCACGGCAAAGATCCCCGCGGATGACCTGCTTCTTCAGCTCCTCCATATAGCGGTCGTCGATCTCACTGCCGATCACAAAATAACGTCCTGCGCGGATCGCTTCCACGCGCGACATCGTGTGAACCTGAGCCCAATCGCTCACGGCATTCACCTCATCGATGATCTCCGCGTCCTTCGGAGGCGTAACCTGCGCTCCGTCGTCCCAGTAAACCTTATATCCGTTGTACTCTGCGGGGTTGTGGCTCGCCGTCACGACGATACCTGCGATGCATCCGAGTTCTCTCACGGCAAAGGAAAGTTCCGGCGTCGGACGAAGAGATTCAAAACGGTATGCCTTGATCCCGTTCGCGGCAAGGCAAAGTGCAGCCTCCTCACTGAACTCGACAGACATACGACGGGAATCATACGCGATCGCAACGCCCTTCTCTGCACCGCCTTCCTTCAGAATGAAGTTTGCAAGACCCTGTGTTGCCTTGCGAACCGTGTAAACGTTCATGCGGTTCGTACCGGCGCCGATGATACCGCGGAGTCCGCCGGTACCGAACTCGAGGCTTCTGTAAAACCTCTCGCGAATCTCATTCTCATCGCCTTCGATCGCTTTCAGTTCTGCCTTGGTAGCCTCGTCAAAATACGGATTCTCGCACCAGAAACGATATTCATCCATAAACTCCATCTCGTACATCCTCCTTGTATTAACCTATGCCGGAGCGCAGCCGAACGGCTTCTCTGCCGACAGTATAGCACAAAATTCGCATCCCTACACGGAAAATATCAGCATTTTCCTCTGAAATCCGTCTGTTTTCTTGCGTCCAGTATGGGAGCGTACCGCACACGGAACCGAGGTAATGCTGTCAGCGTACGGTAGTAATTGATGTCACCGTCCGGAAGCGACAGATCGTTCTCACCGGAAGCCGGAGGAGCGATGATCGTCACAACGACCTCTGACTCTTCTGAATCAGGCTTGTTGTTCTTTTTTTCCACACTGTTACAGCTATCATTCGAACCGTTAAACCAGGCGCTGCTCATGTCTATACAGCGTACCCCGGGCTTCTTGTAGAACCAGGTACCGTTTACCTCAAGCATGAGGTTCTCCTCGACAAGTTCACCATCAAAGTATGCTTCGAAGAACACCGGTCTGCTTTCGATCTTCACAGGTACACACAATCCCTCGAAGTCCTCTGCCCCGCCGAACCGCAGTGTCACCGGGCATTTCGCCGCACTTGTACGTTTACGTGACGGCCGGAAGAACGGATCCTGAATGATATCCCGGTAAACCGAAAGAACCGGCTGCTCAACACCGTTGTCAGGATTGTTCGGGTCCTCAATCTCAAGGCCAAGGCGTCCGCGATCGCGGAACTGGTACATTGTAAAGCCGGAAAGCCAGTGCTCACGATCTGCTTTCAGACGATCGCAGAAATGCTTCATCTTCTCCGCTTGATAATACGGACCGGTCACATCGCCGTCCGCGTTCAGCTCGGACATCACCATCGGTTTTTTCACACCGTCATTCATCACGATGTAACGCTTATAGCTCTTTTTGGCAAGCTGATAAATGTCATCCGTATCATAGTCAGCAGCTGATCTTGCATCCTCGCAGACATTTCCGGGCCAGCCCCAGTGAAGAGCAAGATACCGGTCAACCGACACGATATCCGCTGCTTTCGCAGCATCCGTGAAGATGTCTTCCATCACCATTTTCCGCTCGGAAAGCTCCTTGCATCCGTCAAGGCAAAGCACGACCTTTGCATTCGGCGCCTCCCTGTGGAACACGCCGCAGGCTCGAACGAAGAACGCAGCAACCTCCTCGTACGATGCGCGTTTGTTGAACGAGAACCAGCTTCCGGTCGCCTCATGGTTGATGCGCACCGTGATCCGTCCGAACGAACGAAGATCCCGCGCAACCGAAGCGATATGTTCATCCGAAAGAAACGGATCCATCGTGAGCGTCAGGCACACGTCCTGCCCATGCCTGCGGATGTCACGCATCTGCTCAAACACAGGACCTTCCGTGTTACCATTGAGTCCTCCGGTATACGGAAAATAATCATCGTACGGATAGTCCCACGCAAATGCAGCGTCATGTGCGTGAGCAACGCTTGCGCGAAGCGGCCATCCTTCATCGTTCGGGTAGTAACAGTACATCAGATTGATGGCACGGTGCGGCCTGCGAAGCTTTGTCAGAATATAGTCCTGATTGACATATTCGCCGCGCTCGCTTCCGTCACACAGGTCAACGGCACAAATAGCCGGACCGAATTGAACCTTAAACGGTTTACGCATAGATATACCTCTCTTTATCCTCTTGTTTCGGGAATGGTCCCGTATTACGCATAATTTCGTCCGCAATTGCAAGAATTGATTATCCGGATGAGCACAGATATTAACGCCCCCTGATCGCATTGATCGGTCTCTTATGGGCAAACCGTACGACAGGAAGGAAACTTGCGATCAATGCTGTTCCGAAGGATACTGCGGCGATCAGAAGAATTTGTCTGACACCGAATTCCAGTATGCTTACGTGGAGCGTCATCATAATATATCGGTTGGCAAGACCGGTCAGCACTCCTGTCAGGATCGACGTGATCACAAAACAGATCAGAGCGATCACCATACTCTCCGAACCGAAGATCCGATAGACATCACTTCCGCGGGAGCCGATTGCACGCAAAATGCCGATGTCATGTTTCTTGTACGTGATACTGCTCACGATAAAGCTGGTAAGAAGCAACGCAGCGAACACGGCGAAGAAAACGCCTACGGCGATCAGTCCGGCTTTGATATACTTCATCGCGACGTCTGCCGCGTCAAGCTCAACATTATACTTTGTGTACATGTGGAATCGGACGTCGTTCTCACCTTCATGTGAGAATCTGATAAAGTCTTCCAGATCACTGCGTGCCTCCGGAAGGAATACCATGGCTGCACCGACTCTGCCGATGGAAGTTACCCCGGTTTTCTCAAGCAGCAAACTGTCCGCAAACAATACGTCTTCCTTGCTGTAGCGGTTCTTCAGGGAATGGGTAGGAAACACAAGCCCTCTCACATCCAGAGTGTAATAATTTCGGACGTTTCGAACATCATCTTCATAAGTATAGTAGCCACTGTCATTGTTGATGATCTGATACGTGAACGTCGTCTCTTCACAGACTTTCTCAAACAACTCGGCAAATGCTTTGTCGTTCAGGAACTCCAGATACGCCGAGAGCTCAATCCGCTCCTGTCTTGAGAGCTTATCCGGAAGAATGAAGGTTTCTCCTTCACCTTCGTTTTTGCTGAAATCTCCTTTTTCCTCGCTGTCGTCATCAGAATTGTCAGTGTTGTTAACTACAGGTCCGTTATCCGGTTCTTCTTTGGTCTCGGAAGCCCCGATTGATGCACGATAGCATGCGATCACCGTTTCATCGATGCCGAAATACTTTCGGTTGTTCACCGACATGACCGAATACAGTATATTTTCTGCATGTGACCTCGTGATAAAGCAGGACAACCGTGTCGGACTGTTATCCGATTCGGAAGCGGTCGGCAGATCTTTTGCATTCTCACGGAATGTAACATGGTCAAACCGGTCGATATCCTTGATATCTCCGTAGTAAAACCCATACAGGTTACTCATCGTGTCGGTCATTTTCTTCTGTTCCGGATCGACCTTGAACATAGAGAGATTCGTATAAGTCAGAACATTCTCGGGCTGTCTTTCAACAAATCCCTTTCCGACCATGTTTTTGGAAGCAAGATTACACTTCAGGTCGTACTCCAGGTCCTGCATAAGCACTAGCGCCTTGACCATTTCCATGCTGATGGTCGCACGCCCGCCCTCCGAGAGCAGATCACCGGCCAGCTCTGTGATCTTCGTAAAATAATCCATGTAATTGAGGCCGGTTTCGATGATGGCGGTAATCGTCAACTCGCGTCCGTTCTGAGCCGTGACCGTAGTTCCGATCATATCGGACATCTTCGGCACTTTCTTGCCGTTCAGAAGACTGCCGTTTAGGATCATATCGTAGGTAACTTTGGAGATTGCGATCTCGTTCTTACTTCCGTCGGGAAGTTCTCCGACCAGAACTGTCGCTCCGAACTGTTTTAACACATCCTCATCGACTTCAATATAATCACTCAGATCTCGCAGATCCGAATACATTGCGGCGATGATATCACTGTTATCTTCATCAACCAGACAAGTGGTCATATCCGGAAGACTATACACAGGGTAAACCGTGACTCCGGTCTGACCAACCAGTTTCGCATACTCTTCTTTATTCGCAGGAGAGAACTCGTCACTCCAGTCTCCTTCGTCCTCCCCTGTCCGGAAATTCGGGTAATGATAATACCGCTGTTTCTGTACATACACGGATTTCATTTCATTTTCCCGGAAAACCTTGCTCACGGAACGCGTGTAATCATAATCGGCAAGCGTCGCAGCCATACCGAACAGACCGAATGCGATCACCGAGATCAGGATCGTGAAGAATAGTTTCAGCTTCTTGCACCCGAGACTCTTAATACCGATGCGCGCGGCACGGCTCATCGGGAGTTTGGAGCGAATCTTCTCAAACAGACTCGTCCCGCTTTCCTTCGGCTGTTCCTTCGTGTTCGCGAAGACAAAACCGCGTGTAAGGTTATCGTCGACACGGATACAAAGGGACTCTTGCGGATGCTCCTGAAGATACCGGTTGATCTCCTCACGATCTTCATCCGTGAGACCGTACCCGGCTGTCACCTTACATACAGCGTCCTCAAACACCGGCTTGATATGTGTCTCGCTCTGCTCCGCCGGCTGTTTTGTAACATCGGAGATGATCTTTCCGTCAGCCAGTTCAATGATGCGGTCGGCATACTGCTCCGAATACTCGCGGTCGTGTGAGACGATAATAACGAGTTTGTCCTGAGACAGTTTCTTCAGCAGTTCGAAGATCTGTCGTCCGGTCATGCTGTCCAAAGCGCCGGTAGGCTCGTCCGCAAGGATGATCTTCGGGTTCTTCACAAGCGCTCGCGCGATCGCCACACGCTGAAGCTGTCCGCCGGATAGTTCATTCGGTCGTCTGCGTCCGTACCCGGACAGATCAACCTCCTGAAGGATCCGGTCGATCTCCTCATTGCTCGCGCGACGCCCCTGAAGTTCGATCGCAAGCGCGATGTTTACGCCTACCGTAAAATCATAAAGAACATTGTATTCCTGGAAGATAAAGCCCATGCAGGCGTTACGGTAGGAATCAAAGTCCGACTGTGAAAACTTTTTCGTAGAGACTTCGTCCAGGACGATATCTCCGGCATCATATTTATCTAACCCGCCGAGAAGGTTTAGAAGCGTCGATTTACCGCTTCCCGATTTTCCGAGCAGAAAGACCATTCCTCTGTCCGGAAAACGAATGGAAATATCCTGAAGAGCCGTAACAGGGTTCCCCTTCTTCGGCTTATATACTTTCGTTAAGCCTATGGTTTCCAGCATTATTCTCTCCCCCTATCGATCCCGGATCACGTCAATCGGCTTGCGTCTCGCAATGCGCCAGATCGGGATAAATGTCGCTACCAATGCGACAACTGCGGCGATCGCCAGGATCAGTAGGATCTGACGGATGCCGAAATGAAGCAACGAGATCTGATAAAACAGGTCTCCCTTGACGGAAGTGTTGATGAGTCCGACGACGATCTTCGTGAAAACAATGGCAAGCAGTGCGTTCACAAGAGCGATCACTCCGGTCTCGCACAGGAAAATACGGTAGACGTCAAGTCCTCTTGCACCGATCGCACGAAGGACACCGATCTCATTTTTCTTCTGAACAATACTGTTCGCAACGAACACGGCGAACAACACTGCGGAAAATACGGCAAATACGACGCCGATCCAGTAAAGCACCGGATAAACATAGGTTGCAACTTCATCCAGTTCCTCGATCATATACGTGAGTTCGTTATTCACGCGGATGTAGGAACCATCCACGGGATCCGCGGTGTTTTCCACGACTTTACGGAGCAGCGCACGATCCTCAGGCATACGGAAATAGATCGTATTGACCGTCTCGGTCAGAATTTCTCTCTCAAAGGAAGCGGCAACACTGTCATTTACCACACAAACGCCGTACTCAGGCGCCTTGCCGGCATCATCGATCGTGACATAGCCTGCGACTCGATACTGTTTCCCGCTCTTCTCATCTGTGATCACGATCCGATCGGCATACTTGTTGAGAAGATAAACATACGTTTCATTCAAATTGATATTGCCGGGATCGGCCTGCAGCTGAAGTTCATCGTACAGCAGCCGATAGAGCATTTCCGTCAGCAATTCACCGGACAGGTACACTTCATCATCTGCCGGAGCGACATCTCCCTTCTGATCCAGACGGACTGCTTTCACCCCGTTCATCTCGGAAAAGGCGCAGAATTGATAGATATTTCCGAAGTCATTTTCGTCGATTTCCCACCTCCAGAAATCTCCGTTTGCAAGGCTGAACGACGACAAGGCATCAGTTGTAAACAGATCCCGCGAGCCGACGCCGCAGAACACGATTGAAGGAATTCCGTAGGCGCTGTCACTCATTGCGATGCGCTGATACATTTGCCGCATGATCAACTCGGATTCCGAAAGACGGGATTCATCATCGGAAAGCAGTCGGATATACCGCTCGTAGTCCACAGGAACATCCAGAATTCCAACGACCACACTGTCACTCTCGTTCTTGTTGTCATTGAGCTTCTTGAGACGCATTCCGAGCAGGTCTTCCACATTCTTGTCCCGATATTTCAGATCGCCGTACCGCGTGATTCCGATTGCCGCAATCTGCGTAATGCATACTTCCGAGGTGCCAGGCTCAGGAAGCCGTCCGCATCGGATCTTCGCGCCGATTGCATCGAGAGAATCGGGATCCGCCTCCAGGATAGCCGAAGAAAAGCGAGGGAACACAGCATAACTGTAGGTATCCTCTTCTGCTTCCTGCGTGTTGTAAAAGAAGAAGCCATAACTAATGATGCTCATGGACTTGACCAGGAGAGGCTTCGTGCCGACGAGTTCCTGCAGTTTTGTAATATCCTCATCCGTAAAGTTCGTGACAATATCGTCACGGTAATTCCGGTAGTCCGGTTCCTTTTGGAATTTCAGATACGGCGTTTCCGATTCAGTCAGCGTATCGACGACACAGGTGTCCCGGTCATAGGCGACAAATACGTCCGAAGTACCGAACAGCGTAAACGCTACTACAGAAAGGATTACCGTAAAGAACAGGGCAATCTTGCGATGGCGCATGGAATTGACACCGATCCCGAAACTTCTCTTCCACGGAAGTTTGGATTTGATCAGTTCAAACTTAGTCTTTTCCGGTTTGATCGCATTTTCATCGGTGGCCTGGAAACGGTCCCGCTTGGGCGAAACAAGATTCCCGTCCGTTACAAGCACATTGCCATCGCTCTGGAGGGAGAGATAAAAGTTGATCCGCTCAATGTCCTCTTCCGTCAGCTGATAGCCACCGTCGACATGAACGCCGCGTTTTCCGGGATGAGCGCCGCTCTCCTTCGGAAAATGCACCTCCCGCACGCTCTGTAACTCCTCAACGGACTTGAGCTCTGTGTCGGAGATCACGCGTCCGTCCGAAAGCTCTATGATGCGGTCCGCAAACTGCTCCGAGTAATCACGGTCGTGCGAAACAATGATCACCAGTTTTGTTTTCGACAGCTTCTTGAGCGTCTCAAACACAGCCCGCCCGGTCTCACTGTCCAGCGCGCCTGTCGGTTCATCCGCGAGGATGATATCCGGATTCTTGATGATGGCACGCGCGATCGCCACGCGCTGCAACTGGCCTCCGGACAGCTCGTTCGGCTTGCGTTTTCCGAAATCCGCCAGATCAACCATTTCCAAGATCTCGTTGATGCGCTCGTTTGTCGCGTGAATGCCCTGCATCTCAAGAGCGAGCGCGATATTTCCGCCTACCGAGAACTCCGGCAGAATGTTATAATCCTGGAAAATGAATCCGACGTACGTGTTTCGGTACGAGTCCATCATCGCGTCCGTGAATTCTTTTGTGGATGTTCCGTTGATCAGGATTTCTCCGGAATCATAGCGGTCCAGACCTCCCAACAGGTGGAGAAGCGTGGATTTTCCGCTTCCCGAACGTCCGAGCAGAAACACCATACCGCGCTCCGGAAACTTCAGACTGATGTCTTTCGTCGCCTCGACGCTGACTCCGTCTCTTGAACGGTACGTCTTACACAAATGTTTTACTTCAAGCATGAATTTTTCCCCCAGCCGGCTATGCCGGTTTTCACTCAAAATAGTATCTGTGATCGTTCGAAAACGCTGTAATAAAACAACAGAAAACTGTTACGATCGCCGCTTATTCGTTGATCCGATTGATCTCATTCTGAATCCGGAACAGGAAATTCAAAGCGTCAAGCGGCGTCATTCCCTGCAGATTCAGCTCACGGATCTGCTCCGCAATATCCGCATAAGCGCTGTTCCCGAACATTGACATCTGGTTCGGCGCAGCGTCCTTGTGCTTCGGGATCCAGCTCACGGCATCCTCAGACGGAGGCGCTGCCTGCCGGAACACTTCCCTTGCACGCTCCGCGATATCATTCTGCATCAGCTGTTCAACCAGTTCCTCTGCGCGATGCAGCACGCTCTCCGGCACTCCAGCCAGACGCGCAACCTGGATACCGTAGCTCTTGTCCGCTCCACCCCGAATGATCTTACGAAGGAAAACGATCGTGTCGCCCTGTTCCTTTACGGCGATACAGTAGTTGCAGACACCGTCAAGTTTGCCTTCCAGTTCGGTCAGTTCATGATAATGCGTCGCAAACAACGTCTTTGCACCGATCAGACGCTTGTCAGCCACGTGCTCAATGACCGACCAGGCAATGGACAGACCGTCGAAAGTAGACGTTCCGCGACCGATCTCATCGAGGATCAACAGACTGTTCTTCGTCGCATTCCGAAGAATATTCGCGACTTCCGTCATCTCCACCATGAACGTCGATTGTCCGCTCGCAAGGTCATCGGACGCGCCGACACGCGTGAAAATACGGTCGACAATACCGATATCGGCCTCCCTTGCCGGAACAAAGCTACCGATCTGCGCGAGCAGCACGATCAGCGCAGTCTGACGCATGTACGTGGATTTTCCGGCCATATTCGGACCGGTGATAATGGCAACACGGTTTTTGTCATTGTCGAGTTCCGTGTTGTTGGCGACAAATGTCCCGCCCGGAAGCATCTGCTCCACCACGGGGTGTCTTCCGTCAACAATATGGATCCGACCCTGCTTGTTGATCTGCGGACATACAAAATGGTTGCGTTCCGCGACATACGCAAGCGAAGCAAGCGCGTCGATCATGGCTACGGATTTTGCCGTCTTCTGAATCCGGACGATCTCCGAGGAAACTCTGTCCCGCACTTCCGTAAACAGTCGATATTCCAGGGCATTGAGCCGGTCCTCGGCGTTCATGATCGTGTCCTCGAGTTCCTTCAGTTCCGGCGTAGTGTAGCGCTCCGATCCGGACAGTGTCTGTTTGCGCTTCCAGGATTCCGGAACCAGTTCCCGGAAGGAGTTCGTCACTTCCAGAAAATAACCGAACACATTGTTATATTTAATTTTCAGATTGCGGATTCCGGTGGCGTCGCGCTCTCTTGCTTCGAGTTCCGCAAGCCAGGTCTTGCCCTGCGTTTTAGCCTGACGAAGCCTGTCGACTTCCTCGTTATAACCGTCGCGGATCATGCCGCCTTCCTTGACCGTAAGCGGCGCATCCGGATGGATTGCATTCGAGATCAGCGACTGCAGATCTTCCAGAGTGTCCATATCATCAAGCTCGCTTCGAAGAAGTTTGCTTTTAAAATCTGTCAGACGGAGTTTGATATGCGGAAGCATAGCCAGCGAAGAGGCAAACGCAAGCATGTCGCGAGGTGATGCGCTCTGATAGCTTACACGGCAGATCAACCGTTCCAGGTCGTATATTTCACCGAGATACTCTCGTATTTCATCGCGCGCCATCACATCGTCGTTGAACTCCGCGATCGCGCCCTGACGAGCCGTGATGTCCTCCTTCTTCAGAAGCGGCTGCTCTAAGAACAACCGAAGCAGACGCGCTCCCATCGCGGTCTTTGTCTTGTCGATGACCCACAGGAGGGATCCTCTCTTAAGCTTTTCCCGAAGCGTCTCCGTGAGCTCAAGATTTCTTCTGGTAGCGGCATCGATCACCATGAATCTCTCCGCGGAATACGGCTGCAATTTCGTGATGTGCGAAAGGGAAGTCTTCTGCGTCTCGTACAGATACGCAAGCACGGCGCCTGCAGCTTCCGCTCCGGTCTCCATGCTTCCAAGGCCCAAAGTATACAGATTGCTCACATGAAAATGTTCCAGAAGAAGCCGGTTGTTGATCGCCGCGTCATAGAGTTTGTCCGGAAGCGTCGTCACGGCGATGTTGAGACGGTTTTTAAGGTCCTCCGTATCGACTCCGGAAATCAGAAATGCAGGATTACAGACAATCTCCGAAGGGCTGAATTTGGTGATCTCATCAAACACCTTGCGGGCGCTTGTCACTTCCGTAACAAAATAATCACCCGTGGAGACGTCTACGGTTGAAATTCCGAAGATCCCGTCCATCCACAGGATGCCCATCAGATATGTATTTTTCGTCTCATCAATTCCCTGAGCCAGGACATTCGTGCCGGGAGTTACGATACGCGTGACATCACGTTTCACCATTCCCTTCGCTTCACGCGGATCCTCGAGCTGTTCGCAGATCGCCACACGGTATCCCTTGTCAACAAGCCTGGAAATATACGTGTCCGCGGCATGAAACGGAACGCCGCACATCGGCGCACGCTCCGCAAGACCGCAATCGCGTCCCGTGAGCGTCAGCTCCAGTTCACGCGATGCGATCTCCGCGTCCGTAAAAAACATTTCATAAAAATCGCCGAGCCGGTAAAACACGAGACAATCGCTGTACTTCTGCTTGATCTCCATGTAATGCTGCATCATCGGTGACAGGGTTTCTTTCATCTTCGTCAGACTTCCTTACTGTGACGCCTACGCGTCTTATTGTACTTTTATTCGTGAAACGGAACGCTTATTCCTCGCCGGAGTAGTACTCCTCTTCCATCTGTTCGAGAATCTCCATCTCCGCGTCAATCCTTGCGCGGAGTGCCTCGATCATCGAGAAGAGTTCTTCTCGAGACATGGTCCCGGGCTTGTAAGCTGTTAAGAGACTGTTTCCGTTCTCTCCGTCAGCAGAACCGTCACCTAAGCCGGGTACGGTTTTGGGCTTTTCAACATAGAGCTCCGGATCACGTAAATCTCCGCCGTCATCGGTGTACAGCTTCTCACCGTCCGCGGCAGAGGTAGCCAACTCGTCGCAACGCTCATTTTCCGGATGACCGTTGTGTCCTTTCACCCACTCAAACACAACCTCGTGACGGTCCGTCTGCTCCAGAAGGCGCTTCCAAAGTTCCGCGTTCTTGACTGTATCGCCCTGCTTGTTGCGGTATCCGTGCTCCCGCCAGTACCATACCCAGCCCTCATTGTAGGCGTCAACCAGATATTTGGAATCGGAATACAGCGTCACGTTACAGGCAACCTTCAGGTTTTCCAGGGCGACGATCGCCGCCATCAGCTCCATCCGGTTGTTCGTCGTAACGGCAAAACCCGCGGAATACTCGCGCTCATAGACCTTGCCGCCCGCGTCCGTATAGCGAACGATCGCTCCGTAACCTCCGGGGCCGTTCGGATTCCCTCGCGCGGCGCCGTCCGTAAAGATTGTGACATCCGGCATCTCTTCACCTCATTTTCGGAAAAATCATACTTTCACGGAAAACAAAGTCCGTGTTTTAACCATTTCTGTGCAAAAATGCTTCTGCCGCCTCGTTCGCGCCGTCCACGATCTCCTGCGGATAACCGAACATTTTCAGAAGCATAATGGCATTTCTCGAAGTTGCCTTGCCTTCTTTGATCGTATAGTCAAACGACAGCGTCTCCTCCGTCACGGTCTCACTGAAATGATACATATCAAAGCAGTCCTTCAGAAGGTCCGTGAGCTCAAGGTCATGCGTCGCAGCAAAGCATTGCGCGCCTTTGTCGGAGAGATAGCGAAGGATCCGGCTGGAAGCTGCGATACGCTCCGCCGTGTTTGTGCCGCGAAGTACTTCGTCAACAAAACAGAGCACCGGCTCTTCCTCCTCAGCGGCATCGAGGATGCGTTTCAGAGAACGGATTTCCACAATGTAATAGCTCTCCTTGGCTGCAAGATCATCGCGGAGCGCCATGGACGAGAAAATCCGGTAATACATGCTCTTGTAGGACTTGCCGATCACAGTGTGAACGGTCTGCGCCAGCAAAGCATTGATAGCTACCGTCTTGAGGAATGTTGACTTGCCGGAGGCATTGCTTCCGGTGAGAAGAACGCAACCGTCCGCCGCAAGCGAATTCGGAACGGGCTTAGCGATCATCGGATGGCACAGATCCTCAAAGACAAGCGGCGCTTTCTCCTGCGTCAGCTCCGGCAGACACCATCCGCCTTCCCCTCGATACTTTCGGTAGGAAGCAATGGCAATCGCCATATCGATGCGCCCTGTATCCTCGAACAGCTGACGGATCTGTCCCGTTCGACTGACAAGTCCGCGGTGCATATAGTTGAATTTGATCAGATCGACATGCGTCAGCATCCGGAAGTAGTCGAGCAACATCTGCGCAGGATCTCCGCCTGTGACATCGTTTGACACGAGAACCCAGGATCCTCTTCGGAAAGAGGAAAATGCCTTCGCCTGCTCCGCAAGGCTTTCCAGCTCTCGATCCAGAACAGTATTCTTCTCCGAGATCTCGCGTCTCATCTTGCCGATGTTTCCGACCCAGCTGCTCACAAACGCAAGCGCCTGCAAATACGGTTCGATCTCGCCTTTTCTGCGGTAGTACGTAACGATGCTGTACCCGGCAGTCACGATCAGTAACCCGACACAGATGCCCCCGAATCCCAGGAATCCTAAAATGCTGGCAGCAAGGAAGCCGAATACCGGAAGACAATGCAAAAGATTGGAATCTTCCTTCACGCCGTCGAAGCTGGTCAGATACCGATAGAGCGACACGTTTCGGATGCGCCCCATTCCGGAGAGCGCGATCTGCGTCTTCAGCCGCGCCGATTCATTTTCCGAAAAATATTGAATCAATTCTTCGCGACGCTTCAGCTCGTTCTCGCAAAACTCCGGCCGGAACATGGCAGCGTACAGATATTCCTCACCGACCGAACAACACGTGCGGTTGAGAGCCTTGAATACGCGGTCGAGTTCCAGGTCGTTCCATGTGATCTCATCGATATCGTAAGTGCGCGGGATCAATGAATCGCGAAATGCACCGAGCGATTCCATCCGTTTTTGAGAAACGGAGTTCACCTCGCTGCTTCCGAAATCGGCGATCAGACGTTTTCGGATCTCTCGCAGACGACGAAAATGATCGTAAATGCCGAACGCCATGACAGCAAGTATGATCCCGATGATTAACAGAGTTGTTTTCAATGATTTCTCCCCAATTTACAAATTATACGTATTTCCGCAACGTTGCGCGCACGGCACCGTTGCCGGCATACAGTTCCTTCACCATCTCCTCAACACGCTCACCGATGCCGATGTCGTAGAGATTCACACCGAACACGTCACTGCGGGAATACAACTTCCTCAGGCAGGACCAGTCGTTGTCTCCGCCGAGCGTAAGTCCCGACACGATCTCCGAAAGCTCCGCAAGAAGCGGGTCCGGGCTCTGCTCAAACGCAACGCCGTTATCATCGAGTCCACGCAGGTAACGAGCATAACCGGCAAGAACGAGCGGGATCAACCGCAATCCGGAAAGATCAAGCCCTCCGGCAACGTATGCTTTCAGCGTCTCCCCGAAGCGGATCGGCAGTTTCTGGGATGTGTCCGTCGCGATACGCTGCGGCGCATCCGGCATAAACGGGTTCGGGAGCCGCTTGGTGAGCACCGCGCCGATAAATTCCTCCGGTTTCAGGATTCCCGGATTAACGACTACCGGCATCGCCTCCTCATAGCCCATTCGCGTGACGAGTTTCGAAAGCTCCGGATCCTTCATCTCCTCGGAGATCAGCGTGTAACCGAGCATGCATCCGTAGATTGCAAGCGCCGTGTGCAGAGGATTCAGGCAGGTACACACCTTCATCTTCTCCACCTTATCGACGGTCTCACGGTCAGTGTAAAGCACTCCGCCCTTCTCGAGTGCGGGACGACCGTTCGGGAACGTATCCTCCACAACGAGATACTCCGTCTCCTCCGCGTTTACGAACGGCGCCGTGTACGTGCGGAAGCCCGTGACAATGATATTGGTATCCTCAAAACCGTCCGCCGCGAGCATCTTCTGCACCTTGGCATCCGGACGAGGCGTGATCTTGTCGATCATGCTCCACGGGAATGCAACCTTGCCGCTTCGCTCAAGCCATGCTACAAAGTCACCGCTCACAAGCCCCTGCCGGCACCACTCACGCGCATACGTAAACACAGCCTTGGAAAGTTTGTCGCCGTTGTGCGAACAGTTGTCCATGCTCGACATCGTGATCGGGAATGCTCCTGCCTTAAAGCGCTCCCAAAGAAGCGCTGTCACCTTTCCCATCGCTGTCTGCGGTTTCAGTCCGTTCTTTGTGAAATCCTCAGCGGCAGCGCGGTTGTACGAGCCGTCCGCCTGCCACAGGGAATATCCTTTCTCCGTGATCGTGAACGTCACCATCTGAAGAGAAGGCTTTCGGAAAATCTCGCAAAGCCTGTCGAAATCCTCCGACGCCGTGTCAGCTTTCAGGCTCTCCGCCACACTTCCGACAACACGCTTCTCAATACTTCCGTCCGCCTTCAGAACGACAAGAAGGCTTAAGTCGTCATACGGCCGATACGCCATGTCAATGATGTCATAATCGAATCCTTCCGCAACGATCACACCGGTGTCCGTCTCGCCGCGGTTCAGCATTCCCTCGAGCACAGCCGCCGGAAACGCACGGAAAATGTTGCCTGCCCCGAAGTGGATCCAGGTCGGGTTTTCCTTCGTACGGGCGATCATCGCCTCTCTGTCATACAACGGCAGCGTATATCCTTTCGACTCCCATTCCGCCTTATTTTCCGACTTAATGATGTCAGTCAGTCTCATGTTTCTATACTCCTGTAACCAATAAAATGATTTCGCGTACTTATTTGCGTGCCGCGCCGCTCTTGTCGATCGCTTCCCAAAGACCGTTCAGGTAAGCGACACCGAGCGCGCGGTCGTACAGGCCGTATCCCGGTCTTGCAACTTCGTCCCAGATCATGCGTCCGTGGTCGGGACGGATCACGCCGTCAAAACCGACTTCCTGCAGAGCCTTCACGATCTCGTACATGTCGAACTGTCCGTCCGAGGACAGGTGGCTGCTCTCGTGGAACACGCCGGGCGCCTCAAACTTGATATTTCTCAGATGCGCAAAATGAATTCTCGGCGCGATCTTCTCATTGCGGATCACGTGGGGAAGGTCATTTTCCAGATTGGAACCAAGCGAACCCGTGCAAAGTGTGAAACCGTTGTAGATCGAAGGATTCAGGGACGCGATGGTCTCAAGAGCCTTCTCACTCGTGACAATACGCGGAAGTCCGAATACGCTCCATGCCGGATCATCCGGATGTACCGCCATCTTGATCTGATATTTTTCGCATGTCGGCATAATTCCGTCGAGGAAGTACTTGAAGTTTGCCATAAGATCGTCAGCGGTCACTCCCTTATACCGCTCGAACAGTTCCTTGATCTCATCTTTGCGGTTCGGCTCCCATCCCGGAAGAATGTAGCCGCCGCTTGCCTTCTCCATGCGCTCAAACATCGTGTTCGGATCGATTCCGTCGATCAGGTTCGAGTCGTAAGCAAGAGCAGTCGATCCGTCCGGCAGTGGCTGCGCAAGATCGGTTCTCGTCCAGTCGAAGATCGGCATGAAGTTGTAACAAACGAGATGAATGTCGTTCTTTCCTACCGCCTCAAGAGACTTGCAGTAATTCTCAATGTACATATCTCTGGTCGGTGCTCCGAGTTTGATATCTTCGTGCACATTGATGCTCTCAATGCCGATGAGCTGAAGTCCTTCTGCCTCGATCTCATCCTTGAGCTCCTTCACCTGCTCATAGGTCCATGCCTCTCCCGCGGGAACTTTGTGAAGCGACGAGATCACGCCCTTCACACCCGGGATCTGGCGGATCTGCTTCAGTGTTACGCTGTCCATATCCTTGCCGTACCAGCGCAATGTCATATCCATGTTTGTATTCTCCTGTCTGCGTGTATATTTGCGGGGCAATGTTCACAACAGCCTCGCAGTAAATTCAGGTCCTGAATAGGGCCGATATTACGAAGTATACTCCGGATCCGCATCGGAAGGATAGGTGATATCCTCCTCGGAAACCGCATAAATCTTGCGTCGTTTTGCATCTCCGATTCCGCTGATGCGGCAGAAATAGGTATTAATCCTGTCGCGCCATTCTTTCGCAGAGGCAAGCTGCATCGCAAAACGCTCCATGATGCGCGTGTACTCTTTCTCGGGGATCAAGCCCTGCACCGTCACAACCGAAGCGATCAGCGAGCGAAGCTCATCGACTGCTTCAAAGTGCGTATCGTAAATATGCTGGATGAGCGTGCTTCCGTTTGGCAACACATAATTGTACGGCAACCTGTGGAAGAACAGCAACAGTTCCGTCGGTGTAGTCGCAGGATCGTCGTACAGCTTTGCAAGCGGTTCCTTGTACTGCACTGCGTATCCGGTCCCCCTTGAGGAACGATCTACGCCGATCGCGCTGTGTGACGCGCGGTGGTATGTGCCCCAGCGATCATACTCATATCCTTCGACATTAGGGCCGTAATGGTTGTTCGGCTGGCACATCCAGCCGATTCCCAACGGCACCGTGTAGCGTTCGTAAATGCTGTAGGAGGCAAGCAAAACCTTCACGATCACAGCGGACACTTCCTTATCATCACCGAACGTGAGTCCTGCCCACTCTTCTGCGATCTGTTCTGCGGACAGTGAAGGATTCCATGCAAGGCGACCGAAGCCGTACCAGTTGGCCGCCGCGAAATCCGATCCGGTCCAGTTTTCATCATCTCCTGTGTTGGCAACCGCCGCGATTCCGCAGTTTTCACTTTTTCGATGAGCCCCGCAGATGATGTCGCGGACACGGTCATTTTCCGAATAGGCATACGTATGGAACCGCAGAACATCCTTCCACATCGGCACAAGGAAGCAGACATGCTTCTGCTGGCCGGTGTATTCCTGAGCAGCCTGCACTTCGAGCATCAGATTGGTCTGCGTCATGCCGCAAAACAGAGGCGATACAGGCTCACGCACCTGAAAGTCAACCGGACCGTTCTTGACCTGGAGAATCACGTTGTCATCAAACTGACCGTCCAGAGGATGGAAGTAATTATATGCCGCGCAGGCACGGTCGAGCGTTGTGTCACGCCAGTCCTGCGCGCAGTTATAGACAAAACAGCGCCAGATCAGTTTTCCGCCGTAAGGGGCTAACGCTCTCGCGAGCATGTTCGCGCCGTCGGCCTGCGTACGTCCGTAAGTGTGCGGACCTGGACGTCCCTCGGAGTCTGCTTTTACGAGGAAACCGCCGAGCATCGGAACCGCTTTATACACATGCGCGACCGCTTTCTCCCAGTACGCAATGACATCGGGGTCAAGCGGATCGGAAACCTTGCATCCGCCGAGCTGCATGGAAGCCGCAAAATTGATGCAGATGTACAGTTTGACTCCGTACGAAGCGAGGCATTCCGCCATCTCGCGCAGTTTCGGAAGGAACTCATCCGTGATCAGTTTTGTGGCGTCCTCATGCACGTTCACGTTGTTGATCACCGTCGCGTTGATTCCCACGCTCGCGCACAGGCGCGCGTAAAATAAAGTGCGGTCATCCACGATCAACTCTCTGTTTCGAAAGAAAAAGGAGTTGCCCGAATAGCCGCGTTCGATCGAACCGTCCGCATTGTCCCAATGATTCAGCATACGCAAAGGACACGCCGGTCTCTCCGATACGGGCACTACCGTGTCCGTCAGGATCAGCTGGCGCATCGCATCAAAAATGCCGTACAGAACACCGGCTTTCGAACCTCCCAGAATATCAACCTTACCGTCGCCGACAAGGATCTCATATCCCTCTTCGGGAAGCGCTTCCGTCACCATAACGGACCACACAAAATCCTCCCTGAGATCATGCAATACCGACAGTTCCCGTTCGATCGATCCCTCAATTCCTTCACCGGGTATATACGACGAAAAGCCGGGTCTCCCCGGCAGTGTTGCTTTCTTTAACCAAATCGGTTCGTAACTCATATTGTTCCTCATTTCACGGCTTTTCCGGCAGTCCAGCCGTAACTGATCTCAACCATGCCCATGGCAATATAGGCGGTGGATTTGTCATACTCAATCTCAACGAAAAGAGGCGCGTCCGGATCGTCACTCAATACAGCCGCCTTCGATACTTTATAGGTATTTCCCTTCTTGGAAGTCCCTACCTTGTTGTCTTCTTTCGTCGTCGGAGCAGACCGAATGTTGGCAGACGACGTAGCCTTCGCCGTACACTGTACGATCTCGCGCGCATACATCACTGCTTCCTCGCCGGTGATCAGATAGCTGACTCTGCAGTATCCGCTGATACTTCCTGACGTGATCTTCGCCCACTCACCGTCTACCGACTCAACGATACAGTAATTGTACGGGTACAAAATGCCAACCTGCTTGGACTCCCCGTCCGCTTTCGCGCGGACACTCAGAGAGTCAGTTACCTTCGCAAACGCGATATTTTCCGGAACGGAATAGTTCGTCGCAGCACGATAACGGGCAAGGTTTTCCGCGGACAACGCGGCAACCTTGCGTTCATCATCCGTCATGTATGATCCGCCCGGCGTAACGGACGGTGTCGCGGAAGGAGTCAACTCCGCGTCCGGACCGCCGTCGACCAGAATGATCTTTCCGTCAGGCGTACGGATCGTCTTGCCGTCGTCCGAAACAACGGCAACACCGTGCTCACCCTCCTCGAGCAACTCGTTTCGCTCCGTCTTGTGTTGAAGCTTAAGAGCCAGAAGCAGAACGAGTAACGCGATCACAACGAGCTCGATTGTCAGCATCTGATTCTTTGTCATGGTAACCTATTTTCTGCGGTACTCTTCCGTAGGATTTCTCCGTAGCAGATCCATCAGAGATTCCCGTACCGACTCACCGTTAAACAGTACATCGTTGACTTCCTGCACGATCGGAAGGCTTACACGGTACTTCCGACCGAGTTTCAGCGCAGCCTTCGCGCTGTTGACACCCTCCACAACCTGGTTGACTTCCTTCATGGCCTCCTCGCAGGTCTTGCCCTGCCCGATGAGGAAACCGGCATTGTGGTTGCGGCTGTGATTGCTAGCGCATGTGACGATCAGATCGCCCACGCCCGACAAACCTGCAAATGTCTCCTGCTTTGCGCCCATCTTGACACCGAGACGGCTGATTTCCGCGATTCCGCGTGTCATGAGAGCTGCCTTTGTGTTGTCCCCGAAACCGAGGCCGTCTGCAATTCCTGCTGCAAGCGCGATCACGTTCTTGAGCGATCCGCCGATCTCGATACCGAGCACATCATCACAGGTGTAAACGCGGAACATCTCCGAGAAAAATGCCTCCTGCACCGTCTTGGCAACCCTCTTGTTGTCCGCTCCTACAACTACCGCCGTCGGAATTCCGCGGCTAACTTCCTCTGCATGACTCGGACCTGACAGTACCGCGACTTTCGCGTCCGGAATCTCATCCGAGATGATCTGCGTCATTGTGCGAAGCGTCTTTTCCTCGATACCCTTGCTCACATTGACGATGATCTGTCCCTTCCGGCAATACTGCTTGATCTTCTTCGCGGTGCTGCGAACATACGGAGAAGCAACGGCACACACCAGGATCTCCTCATCGTCACATGCCTCAGCCAGATCGGTCGTCAGATAAACGGAATCCGGCAACGAAGCTCCGGGAAGATTCGGAATATTCTTCCTGTCATTCCGAAGCGCCGTGATCTCACGTTCCACGGCAGACCAGAGCGTTACCTCCTGGCCTTTGTTTGCAAGCTCGATCGCGAGTGCCGTTCCCCACGTACCCGCGCCGAGCACACTGATTTTCGACATGTCAGCTCTCCTCCTTCATAAGCCTTTAGGCTTGTTTGCCGCATACGCGGCTGTAATATGATTGATCGATTTATTCGTTCTGATTGGCATCCACATTGCTGTTCTGATCGGCTTTTACAGATTCTTCCGGTTCGTTTGCAACCGGAACATCCACCTTCACATGCTGGCCGATCTTATTTTCCGTACCGCTCAATAGTCTGGCAATGTTTGCGCGGTGCATATAGACACCGGATATCGTGTATAACAGCGCAACGAGAAACATCCACAGCCAATACTCGTGTCCCCTATACATGATCGCCATATAGGTTGGAAACAGTACAACTACGAAAAGCGAACCGACCGAGACATACCGTGTCACATAAAGGATCAACGCAAATACCAGCACAAATACGATCAGGCGATAATCCACGCAAAGCATAGCTGCCGACGTGACGGCGATTCCCTTACCGCCCTTAAACTGCATCCAGAACGGGAAGCAATGTCCCAGAACGGCGCCGAATCCGAGTATCTCACATAACAGGATCACGTACGGTTCGTCAGGGTAGATCGCGTACCGCAGGATCATGCCCGGAACTAACACTTTGAGAAGATCTCCAATGAACACAAGGCTTCCGCTCTTTCGCCCCAGCGTCCGCATCGCGTTCGTGGTTCCGGCATTGCCGCTTCCGTAGCGGCGAATGTCAATCCCGTGCGCTTTTCCTATGAAAAATGCAGTCTGAATATTGCCAAACAGATATCCGACAATAAAACACACAATAATCTTAACCGGCATAGCCGATTACCTCCCGAATCACGTCAGTTCTTGTCCTCATTTCGCTCGCGGATCAGGAACTTCAGGGAAGTACCCTCAAACCCGAACGCCTCGCGGAACTTATTCTCAATATATCTCGTGTACGAAAAATGCATCAGTTCCTTGTCGTTCACGAAGATCACAAAAGTCGGTGGCTTAACCGCAACCTGTGTGACATAGAACAGCTTCAGACGGCGTCCCTTGTCCGACGGGGGCTGCTGCAGAACGGTAGCCTCCATCATGATCTCGTTCAGGACACCGGTTCCGATCCGTTTATTCTGGTTATCAATAACCTTCTCGATCTCGTCGAACAGCTTCGGAAGTCGCTGTCCGGTCAGAGCCGAGATAAACACAATATCCGCATACGGAATAAAGGAAAGGATCTCGCGGATGCGGTTTCTGTGTTCGTAGATCGTCTTGTCGTCCTTCTCGATCGCATCCCACTTGTTGACAGCTATAATGATGCCCTTGCCGCGCTCATGCGCGATACCGGCGATCTTCGCATCCTGCTCCGTCACACCTTCCTGCGCATCGATTACCACGACAGCCACATCGCATCGCTCTACGGCCGCGACCGTGCGGATCACGCTGTAACGCTCGATCTCCTCGGAAATCTTCGCTTTGCGGCGCAGGCCTGCCGTATCAATGAACACGTATTCCTTGTGGTTGTACGTTACTGTTGTGTCAATGGCATCGCGTGTTGTACCTGCGATGTCCGAGACGATCACCCGGTTCTCACCGAGCAGTTTATTGACGATGGAGGATTTGCCGACGTTGGGCTTTCCTACAATGGCAACCTTAGGTCTCGTGTCTTCCTCTTCCGTCCCCGAACTCATCGGAAAATGTTTCACGACCTCATCGAGAAGCTCTCCGAAGCCGAGTCTCGACGATGCGGAAACCGGGATCGGATCGCCGAGGCCGAGGTTATAAAACTCATATACGTCCGCTTCAAATTTGGCGAAGCTGTCCACCTTGTTCACGCAAAGTACGATCGGTTTGCCGGATCTTCTTAGCATATCGGCAACTTTATTGTCCGAATCGACGAGACCTTCCCGCACATCCGTGACAAAAATGATCACATCTGCAGCAGCGATGGCGATTTCCGCCTGCTCTCGCATATGTTTTAACATGTCATCTTTAGTATCCGGCTCGATACCGCCGGTATCTACCATGGTGAACGCGTAATTTAACCAGACAGCGTCCGCATAGATGCGGTCCCTGGTAACACCGGGGTTGTCCTGCACTATGCTGATCTGCTCCCCCGCAATCGCGTTAAAAAGCGTGGATTTGCCCACATTCGGGCGACCGACGATCGCCACAATCGGCTTGCTCATAATTCGCTTTCATTCCCTTCTTCAACGAGTGATTCCACAAAATCATATCCCTCTGATTTTACTATACGCACCCGTGTTTGTAAAGCATTTTCGATGTCCGAGACAGTCAGATCATCGAGCAGAACATTCTCTCCGCTTCGAAGAAGATTTTCCGGAAGGATCAGATTCCCTCGAATCTCGCAATCCTTCATCTGCTCTATGATATCCTTTCCGGTAAGCAGCCCGGACACAGTGATGGTCTCCCCGAAAAAGTGATTGATGATCGGAAACACTTCAACTGTCAGGTTCGGATATACTTTCCGCACCTGTTCACACAGATCCTTAATGACAGGAGCCGCCAGTGTGCCGGTTGCGATCGTCGCCTCATGTACGCGATCATCGCCCTCTCTATAGGAGAGCTCATCCTCCACTTCCTGCGTAAGTGAACGGATCATACCGACACCGTTCTCAATCTGCGGATATCCCTCGTACTCTTCCTCCGAAGGCAACGGCATCCCTGCTGTCAGGAACCACTCGTCTGAGGCATACACAAACCGCGTTCCGAAATACTGCAGGCAGATCTGCTGCCATTTTCCGATGATACCGATCACCTCACGAGCTTCCTCTGCGTCGAAGGTACGGATCTTCGGAAGATTGTCACGGTATTTCGTAAGTCCGACCGGAACGACGCTTAAACTCTGCAGATTCGGCAGAAACTCCGTAAGGTCATGAATTGTGCGTTCCAGTTCCTCGCCGTCATTGTATTCCGGCACGAGCACGATCTGCCCGTTCATCGTGATATCAGCCTGTTTCAGGCGTCTCATTTTCTCAATGATCGATCCCGCGAATCGGTTGTGAAGCATCCTGCACCGAAGTTCCGGGTTCGTCGTATGTACCGAGATGTTCATCGGTGAAAGTTTGTAGAAACAGATGCGCTCAAGCTCCTCGTCCGAAACGTTTGTCAATGTTACATAATTGCCCTGTAGGAAGGAAAGTCGCGTGTCATCGTCTTTGAAATACAATGTCTCACGCATACCCGGCGGCATCTGACTGATAAAACAGAACACGCAGTCATTTCGGCAGGAACGGTAATCATCCATCAGCGACTCGGCAAATACCAGTCCGAGTTCGTCATATTCACCTTTCTTAACCGTGACCTCGTGGTTTTCACCATCCCGTACAAAGCCGATCGTAAGCCTTGTTTCTTCCTCCTCAAAACGGAAATCGAGCACGTCGATGATCTCTCTTCCGTTCAGCGAGACGAGACGGTCCCCTTTGCGAAGTCCTGCTTTCCACGCAGGGCTTCCATCGAGAACATCCACGATGGTGTGCTCATGATTCATTCATCAACTCTCCGAAATCATAAGAAATCCGGCATTGCTGCCGCGTTTTCCTGCTGTCGCACGATGAGAAAATACTATGTCAGGATGACACATGGTGCAAAGACCGCTGACCGAAATGTGTTTCTCCGTAAGCCCTGCGCTCATCAGAGAAAGCACATTCGCGCGCCAGAGATCCACATGAGGCTTTCTGTATTTCTCCGCTTTGTCACACTCGCAGTCGGATGGCTTCGCCTTACTTCTGCGAATGATCACACTCTCCCCGAAGGCCTTACGGAACTCATCGGCGACCTCTTCCCCTACTTCGAAGCACTCCGGTCCGATAGACGGTCCGATCACCGCCAGAATATTAGATGCGTTACAGCCGTACGTCTCTATCATCAACTCAGCAGTCTTCGCCGATATCCCGCCGACCGTTCCGCGCCATCCCGCATGGCATACACCGATGGCTTTCCTCACGGGATCGTAGAGATACACCGGGACACAGTCCGAGGTAAATATCGTCAGTGCAAGTCCTGGAACGTCCGTAACAAGGCCGTCGATGTCTTTGTACGGCACTTCCCTGCCGATCCCGATCCCTCGGTCTTCCGTAGTCGCCACGCGCACATTGACCGAGTGCGTCTGCTGTGTAAACACCTCGGATCCCCACGGAATTTCGAGAGCCTCGAAGATCCTGCGATAGTTTTCCAATACGTTTTCATCCGTATCGCCGATTCCGAAGCGGAAGTTCATCGTCGAATAGATTCCCTCACTCACGCCTCCCATTCTCGTGGAAAATGCGTGCTTCAGTTCCGGAAATCCGGAAAAAGCAGGAAACTGAACAACCGCTACTCCGTTGTTCAACGGTTCTGTGATCGTATATCCGTCCATGACTACCTCAAAATGCATTTTGATACAAGCGGATCTCCCGCTCATCCATCGCAACCACATCAAACCGGATCGTTGTGTCCGGTGAGAGCCTGTGTTCCTTCAAAAAACACATGGCAGCGTTGCGGATCCGCTTCATTTTTCGGGCATCAACCGCCTGCTCCGGCAAACCGTAGTCCGTTGTCCTGCGGTACTTAACCTCCAGAAAGACAAGCGCTCCGCTCTCCTCCGCAACAATATCGATCTCACCGCAGAAACAGCGGTAATTCTGCAAAACAAGCGCATACCCGCGCTCCTGCAGGTATTTCGCCGCACGCTCCTCGTTCGCTGCGCCGACTGTTCGTTTATTCATAGCTATCCCCCCACGTTCCGATCTTCGCAATCCGACCGTGCAGAGGCTTACTTCCGCTCGTCCGCTCCGATCCGTCAATCCTGAGGCTCGACGAACGAGTGGATAAATGACCTTCTGTGAATCTCGCACGGTCCTTTCTCACGGATTGCCTGAATATGCTCCGCAGAACCATACCCTTTGTTGCCTGCGAATCCGTATCCGGGATATCGAGCATCCATCTCCGTCATCATACGGTCCCTGGTAACTTTGGCGACAATGCTTGCCGCAGCAATACTGATGGACTTGGCGTCTCCCTTGATGATGCCACGCTGCGGGATCGTAATTCCCGGAATGTGTACGGCATCAACAAGGATCTGGTCCGGTTTGATCTCCATCATGTCGATCGCTTCGCGCATGGCTCGATAGGTTGCCTGTAAAATGTTGATCTCGTCAATCACCTCATGGGAAACAACACCAATCCCAACGGAGACTGCCTCTTCGAGAATTCTGTCATACAACTCATCACGTTTTTTCTCCGTGAGCTGCTTGGAATCGTTGATATACAGCAATCTGCAATCCTTCGGCAAAATGACACATGCTGCAACGACAGGACCCGCTAACGGTCCTCTTCCGACTTCATCGATCCCGCCGACGTACTCGCGATCCGGATACAGTCGCTCATAATGCCACATTTCCTCTGTACGCGCAAGTTCTTTACGGTATGCTTCTGCGCGCCGTCTTCCCGAAGAGACAAGGCTCTGCACACCGGCTCGCGGATCATCGGCAAATGTCGCAAGCAGCGTCTCCAGTTGGTCATCCGGGCATTCGCGGATCGCTTCCCTGATATTGGCAATGGACTCCATTTTCCGAACTTTCCTCCCTCGTCAGTTTGACACTTTCGAACAAATCAAGGCTTCTCCAGCGAAATGCGTCCGATCCGTACATTCCGGAAGTCGTCCGTCACCATATTGGCAGCACGCTCGAGATCGGCCTCGCCGCCCTTTCGGAGGCATCCGCGCCGCACTGCGATCCTCGACAGCATCTCCGCTCCGCGCTCCTTGACCGTATCATCGACTTCATCGATCCCGTAGTACGCACCGACCGTTCCCGGATATTCGCTCATCAGGAAAACGAGCAACTGTTCCGCCATCTCCGTGCTCACGAGAATCTGATCATTCACCGAGCCGATCCACGCGATCCTGCGCCCGACTTCGGCGCTCTCAAACTTCGGCCACAAAATTCCCGGTGTGTCCAGAAGTTCCACCTGCTTGTTCAGCCGGATCCACTGTCTTCCCTTCGTGACACCGGGCTTGTTGCCGGTCTTGGCAACCGCTTTGCCCGCAAAACTGTTGATGAAGGTGGATTTGCCGACATTCGGAATGCCGACGATCATAGCTCGCAGCGGTCTGTTCAAAATACCTCTGCGACGATCCCTCTCAAGTTTCTCCTTGCACGCCGCCATGATGCAGTCATTTACCGTCTTAAGCCCGTTGCTGACTCTTGCATCGATCGCCGCCACGACAAATCCCTTGCTTTCATAATGTGTCTTCCAAAGCGCCGTCACAGAAGGATCGGCCATGTCAGCCTTGTTGAGAAGAATTACGCGGGACTTGCCAGCCGCGAGCTTATCAATATCCGGGTTTTTGCTGCTGTACGGTATCCTGGCATCGACCAGTTCCACGACGACATCGATTACCTTCATATCCTCCTGCATCTGCCTTCTGGCTTTCGCCATGTGCCCGGGATACCAGTTTATGATTGTTTCCTTACCATCACTCATTGTATCGTTCTTTCCGTGACCGTTCTCCTGCGTAATCGCAGGAAAATGCGGCATTATTGTTTTTTGTTCAGACTGTTCACGAAGCCGAATTTGTTCGTGCGGATCCATGCCTTACCGATAATCTCCGATCGCTTCACATTGCCGACCGTCGCGTAACGGCTGTCCTCCGAGTTGTTTCTCGCATCGCCGAGCACAAAATATTCATCCTCGCCGAGGGTGATCTCGTAGTTGGCAAGCCCGGGGAGTAGCATATTTTCCACATTGGCGTACTCCTCAAGCACTTCGCCGTTGATATAGACGATGCCCTCAGCGATACGGACTTTCTCGCCCGGCAAACCGATGATGCGTTTGATGTTGTAAAAGCTGTGTTCACTGTCCCCCTGCAGGAAAACGATGATCTCGTTGCGCTTCGGATCGCGGATCCGATAGGTCATTTTGTCGATCACAATGCGGTCATCCTGCATTAAAGTCGGATCCATGGAGGCATCGACCATCGTGGTCTTTTCAATCGAAAGAAATACGATCAGCCAGGCCAGCGCGATCACGACAGCCACGGACAAAACCCACAGCCCGATGCTGATGCAGATCCGTATGATTTTCTCTTTGCGCTCCGCGTGCGTAAAATCGTACCGTTCCGCCACTGATCCTCTCCTTTCGCCATTACGAACGTATGCTCATACTTATGTAAAGTATAACAAAAAGCACCCGATTATTCAAGGAAACAACACGAAAAAACACGCACGGCATTGTGAATTTGATGTGTCTTATCACTTTACCATGCATGAACAAAAACGCATAAAAAATGAGTAGGAGGAAGATTCCTCCTACTCAGGCATACCTTGTTCGATTATCTCAGAACTTCCTTAACCTTAGCTGCCTTACCGGTTCTCTCACGCAGGTACGTAAGTCTTGCGCGGCGAACCTTACCGCGACGGATCACGGTGATGCTCTCCAGGATCGGAGAATGCAGGGGCCAGGTCTTCTCAACGCCGCAGCCGTTCGAGTTCTTGCGAACGGTAAATGTCTCATGAACACCGCCGTTCTGTCTCTTGATCACAACGCCCTCAAAGGCCTGTGTACGCTCGCGGTTTCCTTCCTTAACCTTCGACAGCACGCGAACCGTGTCACCGACTGCAAAGGAATCCACCGACTCCTTCATGTTCTCTTTTGCAAGAGATTCCATGTACTCCTTATCTGTCATGTGTATGACCTCCTTCAAAATCTTGCGGTCTTCATACTGCCGCTCATCGGCACAGCGGAACATCGCGTCTCACGGGTTTATACTTTAACATAACAGTTCGGAAAATGCAAGACATTTTTCAGCAACTTTTCAATTATTTGCTCTCATCATTTCAGAGTGAGCGATTCAGAAGCAATCTCCTCATCCTTGTTGTAAAATATGATCTTTATGACAGTGCCGGAGCCGAACTCACTCAAAATATCAACGACCATAACTTCACCTGTTCCGGTCTCTCCGTCGTATGTGAACTCACCATCGGTAGTCCACTTTGATGTTCCGTTCAACATGATGAGCTGATTATAATTTGTGCTCTTTTCCCTTTTGTCCGATACCGTGTATTCGCGGTATAACGTGCCTTTGATCTGTTCAGTGTTCTGCGTGATAGTGATGATATACTTAAAATCTCCTTCTGCAATTTCCTCTCCGGTTGTATACTCGGCGCTTAAATAGTTTTTCTCGGTATTTGCCTCAAAGGAAGTGATCTTGAATTCTTTGTTGCCGCACGCCGTAAGCAATACGACAGACATTACTGCAACTGTGTAAAGAATAAACAATCGGAATTTCTTCATAATACCCTCCTGTATCGAATAAACGTAAGTTTTCACCAGATTATAAGATTGAAAGAATCACTGTTTTGTTGCCTTGGCCCATTCCGTGCGCAATCCGTGAGCGCAGAAACTCGTTCCGTGCCCCGGAGGATTCACGATCGTTCCGCCTTTGATCACACCGTCGTCGACAAGCGGTTCTCCGTATGAACCTCTGCGAATCCCCGAAGCTGACAGAAAACCTTTCAGCCTTTCATCAGAGCGCAGCTTCGACTCGATCTCACCGATCATTGCGGAATTTCCCCTGATGCCGACAACATATTCATTGGCATTTCCTCTCAGCGTGGCATTTGAGTCTCCGCTTAAGAACGACATTCCCTCCACCATGGAGACCGGCAATGCTTTTGCAACCTCCTGTCCGGCTGCCAGACCGTACGCTCCGTCGCCGAGTTTGTCGATATCAAGATAAATTGAGAGCAGTTCGGTAGTGTTGGCATCAATTGTCGAAGGTTGTTTAACACCTGAAAGTTGATCTACAAGAGCGTTTCCGATGCCGAGTGATATACAGGAAGTTAACAGCGAATCGGCGAGGTTGGTCTTCAACCCTGTTCTTCTTTTAAACCGATCAAGATCGGCTCCGGTTCCGTCCTGCTTGCGATACAGATCGGCATTCACGGGAACATAAGTGGTCGTTGCCGCATCCTTTCCTTTGATCTTCTTCAGTATTGAAGCGGCAAGAAATTCTTTATCCTCTTTCATGCTGTGTATAAACATGAAAACTCCCGCGACAGTTGAGAGGATCAGAACAACAAGCAGCCCGGTTCCGATATGATCGTTATCGTTTCCTGCCAACCATAGGTAAAGAATGGATACAATAATGAAACAGATGAACAATACGCAAAACCCGAAGAAAAATGCGTCGATGATGCGTTGCTTTTGAATGCATTTATCGCATACGTATATCTTATCTGCTCCGGCAAGTTTCTCGTTCGTCACTGTAGTAGTGACCTGCTGACCGCCCTGATACTGTGTCGAGGAGCTTGTCTTCACATCGACCGCAAGGAAACGGTATATGTTTTCGGGATTTTTCCGACCGCACTTACAGCAGACATTATTTTCCATTGCGTTACCTCACTTTCTTCATTCAAACCAGGAAAGAACGGTATTCGTAAATTTTTCAGCCTTTGAAACGTGCTCGTCCTCCGTGAGATCAGGCTCTGTCATGTAGATCTCGGTTCCTCCTGTGACCGATACCGTGTCTCCGGCAGAATGTTTGAAGGTTGCACTGGTCTCACCCTTTCCACGCTGGTTGATCGCCTTGAGAGTGATCGAAGTGTTCCATACCTTGGCGGGAGTTCCGTCAGAATAATAATACGTCCCGGCGTAAGGATATTCTGTGCGGATCTCCAAAACAACATCGGCAAGGTCGGGATAACTTGTCAGACATATTCTGTCAGTGCAATCCTCGAACAGGCCTTCGATCATCGTTTCCGCACGCTCAACCATTCGTTCGGCATTGTCCGGGTCATCGAGAAGCATGCTGTGATTGATCGTTTCATTCCAGATTGTCTTACTGTAGTCAACGACAAGGATCCGGATCAGGTCATCCGCGTTCCTGTCCTTCTGTTTCATCTTTCCTTTGGCAGTCTTGTATTCATCCGGAAGCCAGATCGTTCCGCCCATGACAATATGACTGCCCTGCTTGTAAATCCGTTCCTTCAATGTTTCCGAAAGGGGTTGCTCATCCAGGTACAGCGCAAGCAGGTCAAAATCAATATTGCTCCATTCATCGTACCTTGCTGTAGAGTCAAACAGGATCAGACCGTAGTCATGACGAAGTTTGAACAGATCCGATTTAAAATATCCGTCGGCTATACAGCTGCATGCTTCGCACAGTTCATCCCATGTTTCTTCAAGTTTCTTCTCCTGGACCTTCTTTCGGCACGCCTCCCAGAGGCCTTCGAAATCTTCATCGCTTGCATCGTTCAACGCCTGCAACATTTCAAAAGGCGTGTTGGGTGCGATATAAATCTTAATGCCGTCCACATACTCTTCGAGAAGATTTCCGTCTTTATCGCTGTGAGAGCGATAAGCTTCGGTCCCGTCGCTGTTGTACTCAAAGACATACTCTTCCAGCGCCTTACTGTTCGTCCGCGTCGGATAATATGTCGTCTTCGTCTTCAATACTCCGTCCGGATAAAATTCTTCCACGCAAAAAGTATATTCTCCGTCTCCGACTTCCTGCGGCAGTGGCTCAATATGATTGACACGTATGACCTTTCCGTTGTCGTCGCGAATGAACATCTTTTTGAGAATTACCCGGTTATCATCCGCAGACATGCGGCAGATCATGCACTCCATGTCGTTAACATCATACTCATAGTTTTCCCACCAGACGAGTTTTCCGGCACCGTCGTAACAGTTCATAGTTTTTGTGTAGCCGTCTTCCCCGATGTCCTCAACAACCGTGCATTTTTCGCCGGTTTCGGGATTCGTCCATTCTTCGGTTACTCCTGACGCATGGGAAACATCTTTCCTGTCCAATGCTGCAGGAGTCTCCGCGGTTTTCGGATGAGGGATTGGTGTCGGAGTGGGTGTCGGTGTCGAAGTTGCCTTCGGCTGCACTGCCTGCGATCCGGCACCTTCGTCGAATGCACCGGTAACGGAAGGCTTTTTGTCGGATGACTGACTCTCCCGATCATTCGCATCCTCACCGCAGCCTGTTAAAAGAACAGCTATCAATACGATCAGTAACAAACACTTCATTTCTCTCACAATGCTCACCTCTCTATTAACTGTTCGGTCAAAGTCGTAGTGATCTTTTTTCTGCCGGAGTACTGGGTCGTAGAACTGGATTCCTGATTCACTGCAAAATACCGAAGTGTGTGTTGCGGGTTTTGCTTCCCGCATCGAATGCAAACATGTCCTTCCATCATCCTCTTCTCCATTCTATTCAAACCATGACATTACGGTTGCCGTAAACTTCTCGGCCTGGCTGCGGTATTCTTCCTTGGTCACGTCGGGTACTCTCATGAAAATGTTTGTGCCGCCTTTCGCGGAAACTTTGCTGCCCGCAATATTTTCAAACTTTGCGCTCGCTTCTCCTTTACCTCTTTGGTTGATCGCCGTTACACTCATGGAGTGGTTATACACATTGGCGATCGTACCGTTTGTGTACTTGTATTGACCCGCGAACGGATATTCCGAACGGATTTCAAACACGACATCGGCAAGTTCCGGATAGCTTGTGAAACATATTTTGCCGGACACGGAGGTGAACAGACCTTTCAGTATCGTCTCCGCGCGCTCGATCATGCGCTCGGAATACTTGGTATCTTCCAGCAACAGATCCCTGCTGATGGTATCCGACCAGATCGTTTTGCTGTGATCGACGACAAGGATCCGGATCAGACCGTCATTGCTCCGTTCCGCTTTTTTGCCGGATTTTGTTGCCTCCTTGTATTCCGCAGGAAGCCACAGTGTACCGCCAAGTTCCGGATAGCATCCCTCGCGGTAAACCTTCTTGAACAGGAGCGGATTGACTTTTTCGTCCACGATATATTTCAGTATGCTTTTGTACGAAACCGTGTCGTCTTTGTAAAATGAGGCGCCTGACGATTTCGTTGCAAACAACTTCAGACCGTATTCATCGCGAAGACGTGTGACTGCGGTTCCGTAACTGTCGTGGTAGCCGCTGAACACGATACAGAGAGATTCCCAGTCTTCCTTCAGTGAGTTTTGCTCAATCTTCTTCTCGCAGGATCGCCAGATATTCTCAAAATCCTCGTCGGTAGCTTCGTTCAACACCGTGAACATCTCCGTTACAGTGTCCGGTACTCGGAACACTTTTTCACCGTTGATGTATTCTTCATCGACGTCACCGTTCTGCAGATACAGCGCATGGTAGGTTTCACTTTTGTCCTCCGCGTACTCAAACCGTTCCTTCGGGGTGTAACGCTTTATCTCAGGATACGGATAGTAGGTGACTTTCGTGTGCAGTGCTCCCCCGAGATAATATGTCTCCTCGAGAACCTTGTACTCCTCCTGCTTTCCCGACTTCACGGGACCGGCTTCGTACAGGTTCATGCGTTCAATATCGTCACCGTTGTAATACAGCACCTTTCTGCAGATCAGATTGTTGTTGACCGGTTCCCTGCGAATGATCTCCGACACGCGATAGTCGCTGTCGTACGCATACGACTCCCACCAGACGAGCTTTCCCTCGTCATCGAAGCAGTTCATCGTCCTTGAGCTACCATCCTCACCGGCATCCTCAATGACCTCGAAATATTTACCGGACTCAGGATCGAAATACGAATCCATCACTCCGGTCGCATGTACAATGTCCTGTTTGTTCATCGCAGCAGGTTTCTTTGCTGTCCCCGGTGTCGGGGTGGCTTTCGGTGCTTCTGATACTGTAGCTTTCGGCGTCGACGTAGCTTTGGTTGTACTCTTTTTACGTCCGGTATTGTCGCCTTTGTCATTGCCGCAGCTGCACATCAACCCAACCAGAAGCACTGCCGTAATCACTACCAAAAGTTTCTTCGTTCCCCGTCTCATTTTGTTCACCTCTCTTCTTCGTGAAACAAAACAGTTCCTCTATACTCCTAAAACATCCTCCATTTTCCGTATAATGCTCTTCAAAATCGAGATCACGTACGCTCGGTTACCGAGGCTTCCCGCACCGCGCTTCCAGATTGTCTCGTAGTGTTTCTGAAACTCCTGCGCAAGTGCGACGTGTCCGGATTGACACATTACAGGCGCCGGTCCGTTCCAGTAGTTGATCTCAACGCTCTGATTTTCCTTGACATGCCAGCAACTGCTGCTGTGAAGTTCCGGAAGATCATCGAGGATCAACAGCGAGAAATTCGGATATCGGTTCAGATACTCGATATATCCGACGAGAATGTCCCTGCATCCCTGAAGATCCAGTTCGAAAAAACCCGTGGTTATAAAGCACAACCCCGCCATTGTGCACTTCTTCTCTGCTATAATGGCGTTCAACCGTTTCAGGGAGATGATTTCTCGGCAGGGCATGCCATTTGCGAGCATGCTCTCGAAACCATCGTTAAATCTGCGGTATTCATTGCATTTCCAAGTGTATTCCACGTCGTCGCTGTTGTTCAGCCGTAGAACTCTGCAGTATGACTCAAAGGACATATACATCGGGTTAACACTATCCTTGATGACACAGAGCGCGCCGGGAAGGCAGTACTCCGTGTACAATACTTCAATCATGGCGCGGAGGTAATCATCGCTGTAGATGTTGAACAGCGGCTGCGAATACCGGTATGTAGCGTCAAAACTCTGACCCATCTCACGCACAAAATCAGTATCCTCGATGAATGTTCCGGCCGGATACGCCGATCCGCCGGATGTTTCCGTGATGATCACGACTTTATTGTTACGGAAAATGCAGAACATCTGCTCTGCGACATTTCTGGTCGCACCGAAAAAAGTATAGAAGCGCATTTTCCCGGAAACCATTTCACCCATATATGTCTGGATGATCTTCGTGAAGAATTTTGTGTCGCCGGAGACGCAGATCACTACGTTGATGCTGATGTTCCGTTCGGCAACAGCCTTGTGAAGCATCTCGGCGAACACCTCGTTCGTGAATATGCAGAGGCGATCGCTGGTGAGGAAGAAGTCCACAGTGTCCTCGAATGTGAGGTTGCGGAATTCCTCCTCGAGCGCGCTGACGATCGGGAGAGTTCCGAACTCAAGCTTCTTCTGCTTGTCCGTCCCCCGGTATTCCTCAACAGCTTCATCCGCATCCGGCAGCTCATTTGTGTTGTCTACAGCAACTTCGCCGTCCTGTGATATCCATTGGATCAGATTGTTTTTCATACCCATGACGGATGTGATGTCCGTCGACAGTCTGGATTGTTCGAACTGCTCCTTCAGCCAGTCAATCCGTTCAGTCGTGTCTGCGAGCGTCATAAGATGTTCTGCGATGTCTCCTGCCTGACGACTGTTCTTCTTGAGCTTTCGGTTGCCGGATATATACCGGCTGATCAACGAAGGATCAAGTCCGGTTGCCCTGGCTAGGTCCAGGTTGGAAAGTTCAAATTTCGTGATCACTGTCTTAAGATTGATATTTTCTGCCATTTTCCGGTCTCCGTAACAATGAATTATTTTAATTCTAATCCTCAAACAATCCGCGAAGATATGAGCTTACGCCGTTGATCCCGTTGATTGATTTCATGTCAAACTTGGAAGTCTTACCGTAACCCATCTGTTCTTCGACTGTGTTGGTCGCAATAAGGCTCCAGTCGGATGTTCGCAGAACGTACAGCGTAACCCTTTGTACATAAGCATCTCCGACTCTGGCGCCGCCGTTCGCTTTCACCCATGTACCGTTTCTTGCGATCTCACTTCGGTATGCCACGATCACATTGGCTTCACTCGGATTTTTTGTTCGTCTGTAAAAGTATTTGCCTGGCACTGCAAATTTTTTCGTATCGAGATCATAAAACACGTAGTGCGGGTTCTCCGGCATTGGAACTGTTTTTTCTGAAATCTCATCTTTAACATACTGTCTCAGCCCTGTTTCCAGACGGGTGCTTTGATAAATCTGCGGCATGCTTGCGAATGTGGTCGCCAAGCCGCCGACCAAAAACAGCACAATAAAGAATATGGCAAGAGGATGGATCTTCGCTTCCGGATCACTCTTCCGCAATCGGAACCATCTTCGCAAGCGGAAAATCCAGATAATCCATGCAGAAAGTATCAAGAAGATCCCGGCGATCATCAGACCGCTGAAATCTCCTCCTCTGGCGACGAGTGCAGTTCCGTATAAACCTGTGATTACGATGAGGAACATGAACAGATAGGAAAGGAAAACGAGTCGTAAACTGGGATGCTTCATCCGGGACCTCCTTTTCGCTGCTTCGGTTGAATCGATGTTTTGATAGGTGTTAAATCCTGATTTTTCACGAGAAAATGTCAATGTCAACAATTGACAATGTGTCATTGACAAAATTATAGATGAAATCAAAGTCAGTGTCAATAATCAATTACAGCAAAAACAGGCGGCAGTTCGTTGAACTACCGCCTATATAGGAATTGTTATTAACATTTATTCATTTTTGTTCCGGGACGCACAAAGTTCCCTGTAATACTTCGCGCTCTTTTTGTCAAGTGTAACATCGTCCATCAACTCCGGCCGATACTGTACCGTCCGGTCGATCGAGCGCTGCATTCGCCATTCAGCGACCTTTGCGTGGTGCCCGCTCAGAAGGATATCCGGCACTTTCTGACCTCTCCAGACTTCGGGACGCGTGTACTGCGGATACTCGAGAAGGCCGTTCATGAAACTCTCCGTCACACCGCTCTCCTCGTTGGTAAGTACTCCGGGTACCATGCGTGCGATCGCATCGATCATGACCATCGCAGGAAGCTCGCCGCCGGAAAGCACGTAATCCCCGATCGAAACATAATCCGTGACAATCTCCGTGAGAACTCGCTCATCGACACCTTCATAGTGACCGCAAAGGAAAATGAGTTCCTCCTCCATAGCAAGTTCCTTGGCCATATTCTGGTCAAATACACGCCCCCATGGCGTCATGTAGATCACACGGGTTCTGCGTTTCGCAGTCGCCGAGTCACTTCCCGACGCAGGAACTTCGCTGCCTGACAAGGCATTTCCCGAAGAAAATGATCCGCCGATGATCGCATCATAACATTTCGCGATCGGCTCCGCAGCCATGACCATACCTGCGCCGCCACCGTACGGATAATCGTCGACGTGGCGATGCTTGTCCTCCGAGTAATCGCGGATATTTACGGTATTGACGCTGATGATACCCGCATCCATGGCACGCCCGAGAATGCTCGTGTGCAATCCCTGTTCCACCATCTCCGGGAACAATGTCATAACATGAAACTTCATACCGACCTCTTTCTTCCCTCTGGCACTCCGTCAAACAAGCCCGGGCATCAGAAATACCGTAACCGTCTTGTTCGCGATATCGACATTTTTGATGCAATCCGGGATCACCGGCAACAACACTTCGCGACCGCCTGCAGTTTTCACGATGTACACATCATTGGCACCTGTCGTGAGCACGTCGATAAGCGTTCCCACGGGAGTTCCGTTCTCCTCGACAACGCTGCAGCCGATCAGATCGCTCACATAGTACTCGCCATCCTCGAGAGGAATTGCATTTTCCCTCGAGACGAGCAAATCGCAGCCCTTGTACTTTTCAATGGCATTGATATCCGTAAACTCACGAAAGCCGAGGATGACCTTGTTTTTGAAAAACTTCACCGAGGAAACGGTTACAGGGATCGGTTCCTTACCCGTGTCGATCACCAGCGGAAGGTCCTTGTGAAACCGGTTCACATCGTCCGTCGTCGGCAGAAGTTTGATCTCTCCCCGGACACCGTGCGTATTCACGAAAATGCCGACGCGAAACATGTTGTCACGCCAATCCATAGCTTCCTCCACATAATAAACAGGGCTGTTGCAAAAAGTCACAACAGCCCGGGTCGTTATTGCAGATCATTACTGAAGAATATCTACAACTACCTTTTTGTCCTCTTTGATCGCCGCAACCTTCACAACAGTACGGATTGCCTTCGCAATGCGTCCCTGCTTGCCGATCACCTTGCCCATATCCTCAGGTGCGACCTTGAGTGAGATCACTACGCTGTTTCCGTTGACGACTTCCGTTACTTCAACCTGGTCGGGGCAGGTAACCAAGGACTTAGCGATGACTTCCACTAACTCTTTCATTGCTCTCCCCTCCGATTACTTCTGAATCCCGGCCTGCTTGAACAATCTGGCAACGGTCTCCGTAGGCTGTGCGCCGTTAGCAAGCCACTTCTTAGCAGCTTCCTCATCAACGCGGAAAGCCATCGGCTCCTTCGTAGGGTCGTAGGTACCGATCTCATCGATAAATCTTCCGTCTCTCGGAGATCTCTCGTCCGCTACGATCACTCTGTAGAACGGAGCGTGCTTCTGACCCATTCTTCTCAAACGAATCTTTACTGCCATGGTATATTCACCTCCTTAATATATTCCGTATAACACAGGCTTTCGCCTTCTATATGAATGGCTTATGCCATATATAGCAAATTAAAAACCGAACGGAAGCTTGAATCCGCCTTTGCCTTTCTTACCCATCATACCGGACATCTGCTTCATCATTTTCTTCGACTGTTCGTACTGCTTCATCAGCTTGTTGACGTCCGAAATGTCAACACCGGCACCGGCTGCGATCCTTCGCTTACGCGGAGGTGTAATGATCTCCGGATTGAGGCGTTCCTTCTTCGTCATGGAGTTGATCATCGCTTCGGTCTGCTTAAACGCATCGTCATCAATCTCAATATCCTTGAGCTGCCCCATACCGGGAAGCATTCCGAGCAGGCTCTTGATGCCGCCCATCTTCTTCATGTTCTGGATCTGATCGTAGAAATCCTCGAAGTTGAACTCAGCGCGACGGAGTTTCTTCTCCATCTCACGCGCCTGTTCCTCCGTAACCTCAGCCTGCACCTTGTCGATCAGCGAAAGCACATCGCCCATGCCGAGGATTCGGGAAGCCATACGATCCGGATAGAACTGTTCGACATCCGTCAGTTTCTCGCCGGTACCTACATACAGGATCGGCTTGCCTGTCACTGCGCGGAGAGACAAAGCCGCACCGCCTCGGGTATCGCCGTCGAGCTTTGTGAGGATCACACCCGTGATGCCGAGTTTCTCCTCAAATGTCGTCGCAACGTTCAGAACATCCTGTCCGGTCATCGCATCGACCGTCAATACCGTATGGTGTACGCCGACCGCTTCCTTGATATCCGCAAGCTCCTGCATCAGCTGCTCATCGATGTGCAGACGACCTGCGGTATCGATGATGATGACGTTGTTGCCTTCCTTCTTCGCATGTTCCATCGCTGCTTTCGCGATGTTCACGGCACTGTTGTTCGTGCCCATGGAAAATACCGGCACACCGACTTTCTCACCGTTGACCTTCAACTGGTCAATGGCTGCGGGACGATAAATGTCGCAGGCAACAAGAAGCGGCTTCTTGCCCTGACTCTTGAACTTGTTCGCGAGTTTTGCCGACATCGTCGTCTTGCCGGCACCCTGCAGACCGCACATCATGATGACCGTCGGACCGCCGGAAACAAACGTGATCTCGGTTGTCGTGTCGCCCATCAGAGCGATCATTTCTTCGTTGACGATCTTGATGACCATCTGTCCCGGCGTCAGGCTGTTGAGAACATCCTGGCCGACTGCACGATCCGTAACGGATGCGATGAACTGCTTGACCACCTTGAAGTTGACGTCGGCTTCCAGAAGCGCAAGTTTAACCTCGCGCATGGCGTCCTTGACATCGCTCTCCGTCAGGCGTCCTTTGCCACGCAGTCGCTTAAAAACATTTTGCAATTTATCCGATAAACTCTCGAATGCCACTGTAAACTCCTTACTGCAGGCTGCTGATCAGCTCCTCCGCCGACCTTGCGATCCGTGTCGCAGACTCACCCTCAGGGCTGTCTCCGAGCGCTCCGGCAAGTTCTGCAGCCTCACTGCGGATCCGCTCCGCCTGCTCCTCAACCTTGCTGAACCGTTCCGCAAGATGAAGGCTCTCCTCATATTCATACAGTTTCGCGCCGCAGCGCTTCACCACGTCATACACGCCCTGTCGGCTCAATCCGTACTCGCGCGCGATCTCCGCAAGCGACATGTCATTGGCGACATAATCCTCGAAGATCCGTTTCGTTTTCTCCCCCAGAAGCTCACCGTAAAACGAAAAATAAACCGAAAGGTGAGCTGCTTCCTGCAGCCAATCCTTCGCATCCGCTTTCTTCGAGCAGATTTTTCCGTCCTTACCCGTACTCATACCGCGAACCTCCGCAACATGCAACGCGACAGGTGTAAAGTATTTTTCTTAACACCTTCGCAAGTATAATCGCGGAAAAGCCTTTTGTCAATACATGAATTACAAGAATCTGCAAAAAACATTGAGGAAACGCCCGTTACAGACGTTTCCTCATGCATTTTCAACTCTTAAATGTAGTAAACGTAGTTCTCTTTTCTCGGAACGGCTTCCTTCGGAGGTGCCGCAGCATACCCGAGTGCACAGTGTCCGATTCCTTCATACTCGTCCGGATCGATCCCGAGTTTCACGAGAAGTTCACGTCCATATCCGGACTCAAACTCCTCCTTGGCGCGATGGATCCAAATGCTTGCAACACCGAGGCTTTCAGCAGCATTCATGAGATTGCCGATTACCAGGGCGCCGTCATAGACATGCGTCACTACGTCTTTCTTCGCGAGAACCGCGAGGATCACGGGCGCTCCGTAGAACGGATCTCCTGCTCCCGGCCAGTTTGCGATCTGCTTGTTCTGTTCAGAGATCGCATCGCGGGTTGCCTTGTCCGTGATCGCAAGAATGATGGGACTCTGCTTTCCCATTCCTGTAGCGGCGTACGTGCCGGCTCTCAGGATTGCCTGAAGTTCTTCCTCCTTGATCATGTCCGGAAGAAAACTTCTGCAGCTTCTGCGCGTCTCCAACACTTTCAATGTATCGTTCATACCCTCTCCTGTTCCGCTCCTGATCGGAGCAATTGTTTTGTATCTCTATCTACTCACAGATCGAGTTGAAAAACAATGTCAAATCCCTTCTACCTGCGAAACGCGAACAATCCGATGCCGACCGCGATCGTCAGATTCAGGGAATCCACCTCATCTGACTGCGGAATCTTGATCGCCGTTCCGATTTTCGCGTACTCCGCGGGCAACCCCGTTGCTTCATTTCCGAACACAAGCGTGTACAGCTTCGGCTTCGGGCAATTCTCAAGCGAAAGCTCCGTTCCGCCGTTCAGCATAAACGGAAAATACTCTCTGCCGACGCCGGACGCGAAGCACACATACTCCTCAAACGAGTTGTACATCGTGATTCGCATTGAGAAAATCGCGCCCATCGACGCTCTTACAACCTTCGGATTTAACCAGTCAACTCCGGGTGCGATTATTGCTACATCGTGGATACCGAACGCCAGGCACGTCCTCAGAATTGTTCCGATGTTGCCCATGTTCGAGGGATTCACCAGCATCAGGTGCGGCACTTCTGCGTCAAGTTTGTCCTCGTAGGTGCGGAACACGCCGATGACGAAGACATTTTCCTTATCACTCAGGCGCGCGATGGCCTTGTCGTTGTCCCAGACCGGAATGTTATGTTCCTCGCATAAAGCCGCAACCTTCTCTCGCTCCGGGAAAGAGCTGTGCACAAACACACCGATCGCGCACTCCGGGCGCTTTCGAAGCATCTCGAAAGTCGGAAACGCGCCCAATGCGTAAGAATAGCCGCATCCTCTTTTATAAGGCTTAATAACATCCATTTTTATTCTCCATTACTACAATCCACTGCTCCATCAAAATCATTTTCGTTATAAAAAGCCCAACGAAAGCCACAAGCAGTTTTGCTTCCACCATTAAGACACTTACCAATGTTGCCGTTTGGATACTTATCTTTCGCGTTCCTTATACCATCAAACACTTCACCTGTATCCAGGTTAATAATTTTGCGCAGTTTTGCCCTCGCAGACCTTTCAACACCGCATCGAGGACATCCATGTCCTAACTTTGTTCGACTGGCAACAGATGCGTTCCATTCGTGACCGCAGATAGCACACAGCCACCATACTTTACGTGCTGTTCCCGCAACTACCATGTTCGGTAATAAATCACCATTTTTATGTTGGTTCCACTCTTTTGCAACTTGAGGATTAGTGGTTTGCAAATCATTAAGCCCTTGGATGATTGATTTATTGCAACACACCGGGCATCCCGAGTAAGTACGTACTCTATCAGAAATTCCAGCCTGATATGAATGTCCCAATGGACATCTCCACCATGCTCTTTTGCTGGACATTCTTGTTACACTTTTCGGTGAAAAGTCATTTTTCTCATAGTCCCATTCCTTAACGAGTTCCGGCTCAAGCGTCGCCAAATCATTAACACCTGCAATAACACGCTTACCGACACATATCGGACAATTTGATTTCAGTCTTTGCACTATAGTTGCATCATACGAATGACCTTTGGGACAAATCCACCAAACTTTTTTACCACTGCCTCGTTTTAGCTTTTTCAGATCTATACTCTTGTTTTTCTCAAAATCCCATTCATCCCTTAATTCAGGTCTTTCAGTAAATAAATCCGAAACACCTTCAATTGCCATATGTCCCGAACAATAAGGGCAACCGGTTCCATTTGAAGTACGACTATTTATTGTAGTTTGATATGAGTGATTATTGGGACATTTCCACCATATTTTCTTCGCGCCACCAATTACATCTTTCGGTCGTAATCCATTGTTCTTCTCGTAATCCCACTCCTTAGCGATTTCTGGAAAACAGGTCGCAAGATCGTTGAAGCCGACTAATAACCGCTGTCTTGCACAGTACGGACATCCCCGTTCTGAACTTGTTCGTGCTGCAACTGAAGATTCCCATTCATGTCCTTTTGGACAAACCCACCAAAAACGCTTTTCACTTCCACTAAAGACCATCGATGGGAGTACTTTGCCGTTTTTACTATAATTCCACTCTTGTGCAATTTCGGGGAACAGTTTTTGCAGGTTGTTATCTTTTTTCTTCTTCAGGAACAATTCATAGATTTTTGTTTGATCTCTTTCAATATCAGCATCGACACTTACTCCAAGCATATCTGCTATGTCGGCGATTATTCTCCCTAAAGCTTTCCAATCCCCATATTTGTACCAGAATACTATTATTCCATCAACTTCTTTTATTGGTGGGCATCCAATTTCTCTTACACGGTACAACAAGATCCCGTTCTTCAGACAAAGACGATTTTTCCCTTCATCTCTGTCGGAGTTTCCGTGAAAAGCCATTCCGTCATATTCTATTGCACAGTCCTTTGACGGAATATAAATGTCAAGTTCTTTACCAATATGTTTATCTGAATTAATTGCGTCTGGAAACATCTGTTGAAGATAAAAGAAAATGGCCTGTTCCGGAAATGAAGACTGACGTTCTTTCGCACAATTGGGACACCCAATGCCTCTTATGCTGCGATTATATACACGCGTTTTCCAACTATGACCGCATTCCTTACAAATCCACCAACAGGATTTCCCGGAAGTTTCAAGAATATCATTGGGCGTCAAATCACCGTTTTTTTCATAATCCCATTCTTGAAGTACCTTTGATTCAGTTTCGCTCAATCGTTTACGATTTACCAGCATATTAGAATACCGTACACGACTTGCTTTCTCTTTGCCACATTCTGGGCAACCAGTTGCGTTATCCCTGGTTCGACTTGACACCGATGTCAACCACCGATGTCCACACACGGCACACTTCCACCATATCCTTTTGTTACTTCCTCGAGTGATGTCTTCCGGACGAGTTCCGTTTTTATCATTAGCCTGATAGTCCCACTCCTCAAGCAGACTCTCTAAGGGTGTAATGCTTCCTCTGTTTTGCACAATACTGATACGTCGATTAATTGTTCTTCTGCTGAGTGCACATTTAGGGCAGATAGCTGCTTTTTTTACCTGATTTACAATACTTCTTCGATAGGATTCACCGCATTGGCTACAAATCCACCATGCGTATTCGCCACTCCCTTTAGTAAACTCATATGGCTGTGCTTCATTTTTCTCATAGTCCCACTGCTTAGCCACTTCCGGCACAACAGTCATAAGATCGTTAAATCCTTTTAGCGCTCTATGTCCACTACAATAAGGGCAACCGAGATTCCTCTCCGTACGGTGGCTGATTCTCGCTTCAAAGGAATGTCCCTTCGGACACTTCCACCATACAACAAGATTACTGATTTTTGTCACAGAATCCGGACTGACAATACCTTTGTTCTTAGAAAAATCCCATTCGTCAATCAATTTAGGATACAGAGTGGCTATATCGTTGTAACCTTTAAGAACTCGTCTGCCATTACAATATAGGCATACCCTTCCTCTTTTGGTTCGATCACAAACAGGCGCATTATAGGAATGACCATTTTTACACTTCCACCAAACCTTGGTATTACTTCCGAACATCAAATCATCAGGTGCTATTTGATTTTTCTCGTAATCAAATTCCTCTATGATGTCAAGACGACCTTTATTTTGGCACCAGGTGGTTAAATCATTTTCCCCTTTAACAAATGCAGCCATATTGCCTACTCCATTATTCGCAAATAAACACTATGCTGTAAAAAAATGAATTAGTTCACTGCTGTAAAATGCATCGTTCTGCTTGCAAAATCGCCGAACGCCCCGACAATCACGCCTCCGGTCATCCAGGTGGCACCGAGTCGCACCTCGCCGGTGTCAACGTTTCGGTAGGAGCGCTTCGGATCAAGGCCGCGCAGGAGGATCCTGCGGGACGGTGTCGAAGGACGGTTCAGTATCTGCACGAAGGTAAACACCGCTTCGGACTTGTCCTTCGCGACGAACATCCACGCGTCGTACGAATCATCCTCAAAGAGATTGCCGAGACGGTACTGATCGCCGGTGCGGACAAGCGGATTGAACTTCTTGAACTTCTCGATCTGTCCCGGGATGGCCTCGCGGTCCGCCTCGGGAATGCGCGTCACATCGAGCTCATAACCGAAGGTGCCGACCATGGCGACATCGCCTCTGGTCGCAAACGGCGTCGTGCGGCCGATCGCATGGTTCGGGCAGTCGGACACGTGCGCGCCCATCGTGGACGCCGGGTAGCAGATGCTCGTACCGTGCTGGATCTTCAGTCTCTCGATCGCATCGGTGTCATCCGAAGCCCAGATCTGCGGCGCAAAATACAGCATGCCGGGGTCAAATCTCGCTCCGCCGCTCGAACATCCTTCAAGAAGCAGATACGGATAGTCCGTTGTAAGGCGATCCATCACTTCATACACACCGAGCACATAACGGTGCCACAGCTCACGCTGGCGCTTTCTCGGAAGCGTCGTGGAGCCGACCTCGGAAAGCGCACGGTTCATGTCCCATTTGATATATTCAACGTTAGCATTGTCGAGGATCGCTTTGATCTGACCGTAAACGCATTCGCGCACCTCAGGATTCGAGTAATCAAGAACGTACTGTTCTCTTGCCTGCGTCATGTCGCGCCCTATGATCTGGATTGCCCAATCAGGATGAGCGCGGAACAGGTCGCTGTCAGGGCTCACCATCTCCGGCTCAAACCACAGACCGAACTTCATGCCGAGCGCGTTGATGCGATCCACCAAAGGCTTGAGACCGCCCTTCAGTTTCTCCTCGTTGACATACCAGTCGCCGAGCGAGCAATCGTCATAATTTCTCTTACCGAACCATCCGTCGTCCAGGACGAGCATCTCGATGCCCATCTCGGAAGCCGTCTTTGCGATCGAGTAAATCTTTTCCTCGTCAAAATTAAAATACGTGCCTTCCCAGTTGTTGATCAACACAGGCCGCATCTTGTCCTTCCACTGGCCGCGGATCAGGTGCCCGCGGTACAGATCGTGGAACGTGCGCGACATCGCTCCGATGCCGCTGTCGGAGTAAACCATCACAAGCTCCGGAGCCGTGAAATCCTCCTCCGGACGAAGAAGCCAGGAAAAGTCAAACGGATTGATGCCCATGACTACGCGTGTACAACCGCTCGTCGAAACCTCCGCCTGCGCGAGGAAATTTCCGCTGTAAACCAGGTTGAAACCATACGCCTCGCCGGATTCCTCGGTCGTATGAGGATCCACCAATGCGATAAACGGGTTGTGCTGATGGGAAGAGATTCCTCGTCTGCTGTCTACGGACTGTTTGCCGCTGTGAAGCGCGACACGCTCAATCGCGCGCTCGCGGGCCCAGTTGCCGTTCAATGTGATCATCTCGAAATTGCTGTGATCCCACTCCACGCATCCGGACATAAACTGCTGGATGCGAATGTCGTTATACCCGCGGTTGATGACTCTTGCGCTTCTCGTCACGACGGACATATCGCGGAACATTGTGTACGAGAGCTCAACGAGCAAGTCGCAATGAGCATCCTCCATCGTCACGACAAGCGTCTCCGCCTCTGAAGGTTTTGCGTATGTCGCAGGGATACAGCTCACGCCCTTCTGCTTCAGCTGAGGCTTGCCCTTCTCGATCCGGTATTCCATAAACCGGAGATCACACGTGGACATGCCGTCCTCATCGAGCACCATCATGCAGGGTTCACGGTAATCTCCCGTGCCGTGGCACGGAAACTCAAACGGTCTCGAGTCCATAAAAATAAGGCGGTCACGGTTGTTGCCGTTAGGCGTGAACGGGTGATCCGAAAGCCGCATCAGATAGCTGATGTCGTCCTCGCCGATTGCCCTGCCGTAATAGCAATGAAGAAGGTATCCCTCCTCCGTGATGCCCATCGCATACGTGATCATTCCGTTGTCCATCCGAAGAACACGTACTTCCTCGGAAAATTCGCGGTTCGCGCCGCGGTCCCACTTGACGTAGGATATCGTACTCTTTTTCTCGGAAACCATACCCATGTTACCTCTCCTTGTCATCCTCAATACGCACTGATCATGTTTTTCCGTTCTTTCGTTATTCGTTCGGTTTCATCTCCGAAAGCGGCATCTGCAGCTGTCCCTCGCTTGCGCCGCTCGCCTCGACCTGCGCTCCCGCCTGTGCTTTGGAAAGCAAGTCAAAATACTGGTCGTGTGCCTTGTGGTACGTCTTATTGTACTCACGGTCATGTCCCATATGAAGCTCTGTCACATAGTTGTGAGCACGGTTTGCGATCTCCGGATTGACACGCGTGAGAACCGAAACGCCGACGTTCGAGCACGTGTCTGCAATTCTCGAAAAATGAGTGAGCACATCGAGCAGTCCCGTTCCCGCGACAACCGAGCATTTTCCTTCGCGCAAGCGAGCCATATGGTTATCGCTGAGGGCGTTGATCATATCATCCATGACCTCCTCGAGCGGCTCGATCTCCTGCGCTCTCTTGACATCACGTTTCTCAAACGCCTGTTTCGTCGCACTCAGGATACGGTCCAACACCTCGCGCGAGACCGCGAGTTCAGCCTGCGCAGCCTCCGAAAAATGCACATTTTCCCCGTGAAGACGAACTGCCGTCTCGGAGATATTGTACGCATGGTCTCCCATGTGCTCGAACTCACCGACAAGCTTATAATACTGGTCCAGGATCCGGATATGCAGTTCCTCACTGATATGAGGGGAAAGCTGAACAAGATAGTTACTGACGCCGTCCGCCAGCGCATCGATGATATCCTCATCCTCATCGATTGCAGCCTTGACATTGCGATCGTACGTGTTCAGAAGGCTGAATGCACGGTCTATGTTCTCAACGGACTTGTTGAGCATCAGTTTCAGAGCATTGTAGCAGCTTCCGAACGCAAGTGCGGGCGTCGCATAAAAAATCGGATTGAGCGCTGCGAACTCGGGAATCTCGACCTTCGTCTCCTTGTCATCCTTCACGATACGGCGTGAAAGCTTCGCATAGACGCCAACCATCGGAAGAAGCACGATCGCGCATCCGAGGTTAAAGATCGTGTTCGTGTTGGCGATGCCGCCGGCAGTCATGGAATGATCCCAAAGTTTGTCCAGAACACCGAAGGCATTGAGCAGATTGACGACGACGAGAACCAGGACGGTCTCGCTCAAATTGAACAGAATATTGACAACACCGACGCGCTTCGCATCCGCTTTCGCGCCGATGGAACATACGATACCGGTTGTGAGGCAGTCGCCGAGATAAATACCGACAATGATGATGTACGCCACGCCGAACGTGACAACGGTATTGGTCGCCATTGTCTGTAAAATGGCGATGGTCGATGACGAGCTCTGCAATGCAAACGCAACACCAGCGCCGCACAGATATCCGAGGAACGGATTGCGACCGATGCTGCCGAAAATCTTGTCAATGATACCGGTCTCGGTCAGCACACTCACCGAGTTGGACATGTTCATCAGTCCGGTGAACAGAATACCAAAGCCCATAGCTACGTTTCCGATCGCATCGGACCGTTTGACACGGATAAACATCAGAAGTAAGATTCCCGCGACCAGCGCGACCGGTGCAAGAGTGGAAGGTTTCAGGAACGCAAGCCATGACGTTGAACCGTCGTTCAGGTCCATCAGTCGTACGATCTGTCCGGTGACTGTCGTACCGACGTTCGCGCCGATGATGATACCGAGTGACTGATTCAGCGAGATAATACCGCCCGCCACAAGACCGGAAGTGATGACGATGGTTGCGGTCGACGACTGAATGACGGCTGTCACGCCGAGACCGAGGAGAAAAGCCTTGAACGGATTGCCCGTGACCTTCTCCATCATCGTTTTCAGTTTGCCGGAAGAGCTCTCCTTCAGACTGCTGCTCATCAGGCGCATACCGTATAGGAAAAGCGCAAGACCACCCAGCATTTGAATGACTATCAATGGATACTTCATCCCGTTACCTCACCTGTGTTACTCTCCGAAGATTTCAAACACCATCGTTTGATTTCGGAAATTACTTATGAAACTCTCCTGTTTCCGGTCTTATTACATCAGAATGTCCAGTCGTACGGAGTCAGCTGATAGCAATAATAGTTCAACCAGTTTGTGTACAGTGTATTGGCATGGCCGCGCCACAGCAGAAGCGGTCTTTCATTGCAGTCATCGTTCGGATAATAGTTCTTCGGCAGGTCGATCGGCAGGTTCTTGGCAAGATCTCTCTTGTACTCCTTGTCGAGCGTCACTCTGTCGTACTCGGGATGTCCCATCACAAAGATCTGGCGTCCCTCCTTTGCCATCACAAGAAATACGCCCGCTTCCTCGGATTCCGCCATGATCGTGAGTTCCGGATGATTGCGGATATCCTCCGGTGACACCGTTGTGTGTCTCGAGTGCGGCATCCAGAATTCGTCGTCAAATCCTCGCACGATCGGCAATCTGCGGTTCATCACGCGATGCCGGAAGAGACCGAACATTTTCCGATCAAGAGGAATCTTTTTGATCCCGTAATGATGATACAACGCTGCCTGCGCGCCCCAGCAGATGTGAAGCGTGCTCGTCACATTCGTCTTGCTCCACTCCATGATGTCGACGAGCTCATCCCAGTAGGCGACATCCTCAAACTCCATCTGCTCAACCGGAGCTCCCGTAATGATCAGGCCGTCGAAGCGGCGGTTTTTCACTTCCTCATAGGTCAGATAAAACTGATCCAGGTGGTTCTTCGCGGTATTCTTACCGGTGTAGGAAGCCGTTGTCAAAAAAGTCAGATCGATCTGAAGCGGCGTGTTGGAAAGGCTCCTCATCAGCTGGACTTCCGTGTCCTCCTTGAGGGGCATCAAATTGAGGATTGCGATGGACAACGGCCGTATATCCTGCGTCGTTGCCCGGTTCTCATCCATCACAAATATATTTTCATCGATCAACACCTGCCGTGCCGGCAGATCATTTGCCACTTTGATCGGCATTTCCGTATCCTCCTGGTCCGACCGCATCATATGCGATCAGTAGTTACTGTGTATCGTCCCCGGCAAGCGCCAGGAAATCTTCCTCGGAAAGTATTGGTATTCCGAGTTCTTTTGCTTTCTTATTCTTCGTCGAATTGCTCGTCGTATCATTGTTGATGAGGTAGTCCGTCTTCGCCGAAACCGCCGAAGCAACCTTGCCTCCGCGAGCCTCAATGAAATCTTTCACCGCATCGCGATTCGGAAAATGACTGACGCTCCCGGTGATCACAAACGTCTTCCCGTTGATCGGCGAATCTTTCGTCTGCTCCACCGCCTCGAACGTGATCTCGCTAAGCAGGTCCTTGATCATCTCACGGTTGCTTTCGTCCGCCATGTACGATGTAAAATTCCCTGCCAGAACGTCTCCGAGTCTCTGGATCGCGCACAGATCGTCGAAGGTCGCGTCCATGATCTTCTCCCAGTCGTACGCATACTCCCTGCAGATCAGTTTGGCGTTCGCGAGTCCGATTCCCGGAATTCCGAGGCTGTACAGAAACTTCGGCATGGAAACCGTACGCGCCCTGTCACAGGCCGCCAGCAGGTTGTCGAACGACTTGTCACCGAACCCATCGGTTTGCGTGAGCACATCGCGATGACCCGCGAGTCGAAAAATGTCAGCAGGCTTATGGATCAGGCCGAGCCCGATCAGCTTCTCAAGCGTCGCCTCGGAGAGTCCCTCGATGTTGAGCGCATCGCGTTGTACCATATGCTCGAACATGCCGACTTTCTTCGCCGTACACTGCGGATTCGCGCAGTACAACGCCTTCGCCTCGTTGAGCATACGCACCTGCGTCGGCTCGCCGCAAACCGGACAGACTTCGGGCACATTGACATTGACGCTTGCTGCCGAAGGATCCGCAGCATTACCGCTTCGAGTGTGATTAACCGCAATCTGCGGGATTATCATATTCGCTTTATATACCTCAATCGTATCGCCGATCCCAAGCGCCAGCTCTTCCACAATACTCACATTGTGGACGCTCGCGCGCCGTACGGTCGTCCCTTCAAGTTCCACAGGCGCGAAGATCGCCACCGGGTTGAGAAGGCCCGTACGGGAAGGACTCCATTCGATTGAAAGGAGCGTTGTCTCTCTCACCTCATCGCGCCACTTGAACGCAATCGCGTCTCGCGGGAATTTGGCGGTGCGTCCGAGACTGTTGCCGTATGCAATGTCATCGTAGCACAGCACAAGTCCGTCTGACGGAAAATCATTTTTCTCAATCTGTTCGGAGAACCAGTGAACTGTCTCTTCGATATCGGAAGCCGTCACCATGCGGTACTCAACCGGCATGAAACCGAGCTGCCGCAGATATTCCATCTGCTCGTGTCGTGTGGCAAAGCCGGGTTCACCGTCCATCGAGATCAGGGTAAAAGGAAAACAATAGACGCTTCTCTGAGCCGTGATCTCGTTGTTCAGTTGACGCACGGTTCCGCTGCACAGGTTGCGCGGGTTCTTATACCTGTCCTCATCGCGCTCGATGCGCGCGTTGATCTCCTCAAAATCGCTGTACCGGATCACTGCCTCACCGCGGAGAACAAGCTCCCCTTCATACGCGATCCGAAGCGGAATATTCTTGAACACTTTTGCGTTGTTTGTAATGACCTCGCCGATCTCGCCGTTTCCGCGCGTAACCGCTTTGACAAGCTCGCCGCCGCGGTACGTGAGAACGATCGTAAGACCGTCCATTTTCCACGAAAGCATGCCCTCATGCTCACCGAGAAAACCAGCAAGCGCACTCACTTCCTTCGTCTTGTCAAGAGAGAGCATCGGCGACTCATGGCGTTCCTTCGGCAGTTCCGAAAGGATTTCATAACCGGCACGCTGCGTAGGGCTGTTCGCCATCACAAAACCGGTTTCCTTCTCGAGCGCGACAAGCTCGTCATAGAGCGCATCGTACTCAAAGTTGCTCATAATCTCGCGGTCTTCCTGCTCATACACGCGCGCTGCCTTGTCCAGAATGCCGACCAGCTCCTGAATTCGTTCGATTTTATCGGAATTCGATCCCATATGATCAATCTTCTCCTGTTGTTACACTTACAGCAACCGGTACAGCTCCTTCCGCTCCTCAGCGGACACCTCGCGGTACTGACCCTTCTCAAGAGTCCCAAGTGAAATGTTCATCACGCGGATGCGCTTTAAGTACGTCACGCGAAAGCCGAAATACTCGCACATGCGGCGGATCTGGCGGTTCATGCCCTGTATGAGCACGATGGAAAATGTCTTCTCTCCGGTTCGCCGGATCTTCGCCGGTGCCGTAACCTTCCCGAGGATCGGCACTCCCTTGGTCATGCCGACAAGAAACTCGTCGGTGATCGGCTTATCGACCGCAACGACATATTCCTTCTCATGTCGGTCCCCGGCCTTCGCGATGCGGTAGGCGAGGTCTCCGTTGTTCGTAAGAAGGATCAGTCCGCTTGAATTCTTGTCGAGTCTTCCTACAGTGTAGATGCGTTTCCCGTAATGCAGAAAATCGATGATGTTGTCCGGATTGCTTCTGTCGGAAGTGCACTCAATCCCCTTGGGCTTGTAACACGCAAGCAGGATGTCCTCCTCTTCCTTCTTCGCCTCCGTACCGGCCACGACGACCTTCTGTCCCGGAAACACGCGATCTCCGGCCTTAGCTGTTACACCGTCAATCAAAACCTGACCGGCTTCAACCAGTCTGTCCGCTTCACGCCTGGAGCAGATTCCTGCTTCGCTTAGATATTTGTTGATCCGCACACCTGCGTCATTGGTTTTGTCCTCTGCCATTCGTCTGTCTCCCGACTGTCTTCTGTCAATTAAATATACGACCGTTGACCTTCCGGTCTTTCTTTGCTTCCTCGCGTCTGCGTCTCATTTTCTCTTGTATTCGCTGTATCTCCGGTGTTGTCTCTTTGGACTTCAGATAGGACACCCCTCCGACAACCTCGAACTCGCGGGAAAAATCATAGAATTTCCCGACATAATCCCCGACATTGTTTGATTTTGTAAGATAGTGTTCCGTGATACGAAGCGCTGCACCGATACCGATCAGTACGGCCAAAACAACCGTAATTATCCAATATGTTTCACCCATATCGCGTCACCCCTGCCTTCCCTTAAGTAAGTGCTCATTGCTTTCCGATGAGGCAACTCGTACACCGCTTCTGATCCGGAACAGTCTCCTTATCGCAGGAATCCCTGACAGCAGCAATCCGACAGCAATAATTGCGACCGGTACATATACCATGTAAAATATGAATGTCTGACCTTGTTTATCCAGCCCGTTATTGAAGATTTTGTTGTTGATAAACGTAAACAGCAACAATAACAATGCGCTGAGGCCTACCATAACGGATGCAAACAAACCGTAGGCCTTCATCTTGTTCACCGGCATGGAGCATACCGTCTTTCCCGTCTGCCCGTTTACCAGAACCGTATACGGTTTATTGCGGTATCTCATGGTCATGAACCAGACCGGCAGCAGTGCGTATCTTGCCCGAATGATCTCTGTACGCGGGTTTGAGGAGACTTTCGTCTCATATCGCGCTTTTCGCATCTCCGTGAATTTCTCCAGAAACATTCGTTCCGTTCGTTCAAGCACCTTATGCCCGGCGATCGAACTGTCGACATCAAACCGGTCGGAATAGAATCCGGAAAGATATGTCTCATCGAACCTTACCGCATACTCCATTCGATAGGGTTCCAGCTTCTCCGAAAAAAAATCGTTAAACCTCCGTGAAGCCTCAGATGTCACGCGATGAAACACACTGTCTGCGGCATGGAATGTATAGTAGACCGAGTCATCATCCGAATACTTCCAAAACTGCATATCGGAAGCATAAACATCAAAAATCCAGTACGGGATATAGATCCCGCATATCCGTTCCGGTTCAAAATCACGGATTTCCTTCGGAATAAACGTGCCGCCTGTAATCTGCTCCCTTATAAGCTGTTCCGCGCGCTCCCTGGATACCTTGAACGGTATGATAAAATCCGGACGACGGCAATCCTGCAGTCGCTCCGTAGCAATCGTCGGCTGTCCGCAATACGCACAATACGTGGAAGTTTCTCCATCATGCAATGCAAGTTCTGCGCCGCAGGAACTGCATCGAACGATCTTCATGGAGATCGTTCCGGGCTCTTTCGCTTCGCCCTCCCCGGAATCATCTTTCTCATTCAATTTCCGTAGCAGTTCCTTCAGATCATCTTTCGGCTCTGTAATCTGCTGAACGGTATACGAGGAATTGCAGTATTCACAGTGCAACTCCTGCGTCTGCGGATTAAACACCATTGCCACACCGCAGCACGGACACGAAAAGTTTTTCGCCATAGTTCATCCCCCAAGTAAATTCAACTATCGTCACATTCGATTCTTGTTGCAATATGGTTGTAAAGCAGATTTAATCATGACCATTTTTCCTGCCCATAGTCGCTTTATTTTACCATGATTTCAGATTTTGCACAAGCACAAAAAAGGAGCTGCGATGATCAGCCCTCTGTCAAGTAGACAGGTCAAATAATTAAATAATAGTTACAGAT
>CAMKRZ010000008.1 GCA_946415315.1 uncultured Lachnoclostridium sp.
ATGACTAACTTATGGATTGAACACTAAAACCAGAATTTCAAAAAACAATTAAGTAAATTTTTACAAAGTATGAAAACAGGGCGACATTGTAGGAAACAATGCCGCCCCAGACTGAAGAGCCTGCATCGTTCGCAGACTCTTCATTGTTGTTGATATGCTTCAGCCCGGAAAACTCACCGTCACGATGAAGGAATTTCCGTCGGGCGATGTCGCTCCGATCTTCCCGCCGTGGTCGTTCACGATCGCCTGGGCCATCGAGAGCCCGATGCCGTGTCCGCCCGTCTCCGAGTTGCGCGAGGCGTCCATCCGGTAGAACCGGTCGAACACGTGGCGCAGATCGGCTGCGTTGACCGGTGTCGCACAGAGGTTGCTCACGGTCAGGGACAATGCCTTCCCTGCTTCTCGAGAACCAGAGAGACCGTGCTATCCTCAGGCGAATACTTGATCGCGTTGTCCAGGAGGATGGAAACCAGCCGGGAGATCGCCTTGTCGTTGCCGCACAGCGTGAGCAACGGCTGCACCCTGCAGTCCAGCTCCTTCTTCTGCGACTGTGCGAGCGTGTGGAACGGTTTCGCGAGGTAATCGTTGGCCCCGGTGTCCAGGCCGAGCACCTTATCCTCCACCTCCGACTTGGCCGTCAGCATCAGGATCGGCATCTGGCTTCCCGCCTCGCGCACTTTCCGAAGAACCGTGATGCCGTCCATTTTCGGCATCATGATATCCAGCACTGGCGCGGTTGAAAAATATCTCGCACAAAAAAATTAGAAATAAACACCATATAACAGTTGACAACTGTTTCAAACTGTTATATACTGTTTACTGTCGACAGAAGGGAGGAATCCATCATGAAGATCATTCTGAACAATTCATCCATGATCCCGGTGTATGAGCAGCTGATGGCTCAGATCAAGCAGGCGATCATCGGCGGCGATCTCGCGGAGGGCGCGGGGCTGCCGTCCGTGCGCAACCTGTCCGCCGAGCTTCGGATCAGCGCGCTGACCGTCAAAAAGGCATACGACAGGCTCGAGGAGGAAGGCTTCGTTGTCACGGTTCACGGCAAAGGCACCTACGTCGCCGCAACCGACCGGCAGCTTGCCGTCGAAGCAAGACGCAAAGCCGTGGAGGAGGACTTCGCCGCAGCCGTGCAGAGGGCAAAGGCCGTCGGGCTCGAGGACGCGGAGATCCGCGAGATCGTCGAGATCTTCCTGTCGGAAGGCTGACCGCCCGCATTTTCCGCTGTATCGTATACCAACCGTATCACATCTCACGCATATTGCGTCTCATTAAAGGAATACAATTATGATAACATTGCACAACTGTCAAAAGAACTATAAAGACTTCTCGCTCGATCTCTCCCTGGAGATCCCCTCCGGCAGAGTCACCGGTCTCATCGGTCGCAACGGTGCCGGCAAGAGCACGACGATCAAGGCCATCCTCGGCCTGATCAAACCGGACGGAGGTGAGGTTCGTGTCCTCGGGAAGAACCCGCGCGAATTTGTCGCGTCGGACAAGGAGTCTCTTGGCGTCGCACTTTCCTACTCCGGCCTCAACGAGGAATTCAATGTCCTCTCGATCATCGAGATCCTTCAGAAAATGTATCCGCAGTTCAACAAGGCTTCCTTCCTCCGGTTCTGTGAGCTGCAGCAGATCCCGCTCAAAAAGCCGGTCAGATCATTTTCCACGGGCATGAAAGCAAAGTTGAAGGTGATCATCGCGATAACGCACAACGCAAGACTGCTGGTGCTCGACGAACCCACAGCAGGCCTCGATGTCATCGCACGCAGCGAGATCCTCGATCTGCTGCGGTACTACCTGGTGGAGGACGAGGAGCGCTCCGTGCTGATCAGTTCGCACATCTCGACTGACCTGGAAGGGTTTTGCGACGACGTGTACCTGATCGATGACGGGAAACTCGTGCTGCATGAGGACACGGACACGATCCTTCATCAGTACGGGGTTCTGAAGGTCAGCAGCGAACAGTACGACAGAATTGAAAAAGAGTACCTGCTCGCATCCCGCAAGGAAGCGTTCGGGTATATCTGTCTGACGAAAGAAAAGCAGTATTTTCTGGAAAACTATCCGGATATTGTCGTCGAGAACGGCAGTCTGGACAGTGTGATCATATTGATGCTGGGGAGGGAATGATCATGAAAGGATTATTGGAAAAAGACCGCCGCTTCTGCCTCGGGCAGGGGCCCACAGTCATCGTCGCCGTCGTGCTTCTCGCCTACGCATTCGTGATTGGGGAGCCGATCCTGATCTCCGTCGAATGCGCCGTGATCGCATGTGTTTATTCTCTGACGCTGGTTCTGTCCGATGACCGGAACGGGTTCTCATTTCTTATGACGATGCCGGTCGACGCGAAAACGTATGTGGTCGAGAAAAATGTCTTCACCTGGATTGCCCTGGCCGTGCTCTGGCTGATCTCGCGGGTTCTGCTGATCCTGTCCGCGATCATTACCGCCGACGGAGCCTACCGTTTTACCGAAATACTCTCCTCCGGCTACATCAGCTTCCTCGTCGCGGCGGTCGCAACAAGCGTGTTTCTTCCTCTCATGCTGAAGTTCGGGCCGAACAGTCTGATCCTTGTTCTTTCCATGATCGTGTTGTGTACAACCGCGTTCCTGTTCTTCGTCATCATGAACGGAGGGTTGGGATTCGGGAAGGTACTCGATCTTTTCGAAAAGCTGTCGGATTCCTCACCCGTCGTCCTTGCTGCGGTATCGTTTCCGGCAACCGTTGTGTTGACCGCGATATTCATCCGTTTGGGCATCCTTGTCATGAAGAACAGAGAATTCTGATGCACCGGACCTGTCCGGCTACGCGACCGGGACTCCTGTCGCTCACGTATTGTCCGGAGTCTCCGGATCACTCCTCCATCTTCTCTTTCTCAAACACCGACAGACTCCGTGTCAGTATTCCGTTCATGTGCGCGATCGCGATCCCGTAGTTGACGATCGGCACGCCCTCCGCCGTCGCGGTGTCAAGCCGACGCTGCATCTCCCGCTCGGGAAGCGTGCATCCGCCGCAGTGTATAACCATCCGGTACCCGCTCAGGTCACTCGGAAAATCCCCGCCTGACGTGAACTCAAACTGCGGCCGGAAGCCCACATGTTTCTCAATCCACGCCGGCAGTTTGACCGTTCCGATGTCCTCGCACTGCCGATGGTGCGTGCATCCCTCCGAGATGAGCACGCGGTCGTTTCGTGTGAGCCGGTCGAGCGTCCTCGCCCCGTCCACCAGTGTCCTCAGGTTTCCCTTGTATCTCGCAAACAATATGGAAAATGAAGTCAGTTTCACGTCTGCGGGAACAATCGCATTCACCTTGGCAAACGCCTGCGAGTCGGTGACGACGAGCGCCGGCGGCCTGCGAAGCGATGCGAGCGTGTCCGCCAGTTCCTCCGGCTGGCAGACAATCGCCGTGCAGTGCGCATCCAGGAGTTCCCGGAGCGTCAGCTGCTGCGGGAGGATCAGCCGTCCCTTGGGCGCGGACGAATCGATCGGAGTCACGAGCACCACCGTGCTCCCAGGCTCGATCAGATCCGTGAGGATGCGCTTCTCCTTCGCTACCTTCGGAGCGAACGAGCCGAGCAGCTCCTTCAATTCCCGGATGCCCTCGCCGGTGACAGCGCTTGTGAATACGTAAGGAAATCGATCACCCTCCGGGACATTGTCCTGAGACGGCTCCCCGACCGTGGTCTTCTCCGCCTCTACTGCCGATTTCCCGTACTGTTCCACCTCGGCAGCGCATTTCGCGCGCTCCTCACCGCTCACAAGGTCGGCTTTCGTGTACGCGACGGCGAAGGGTATTTTCCGCGAAATGATCTCCGCGAGGATCTCCCAGTCAAGTTCCGAAAGCCCGATTGCGGCGTCCACCGCGAGCACAGCGATATCGGTCTGTGCGAGGATCCGGTTCGTGCGCTCCACGCGCAGCCTGCCGAGCTCGCCCTCATCGTCAAGGCCCGGCGTGTCGATGATAACGACAGGCCCGAGTGGAAGCAACTCCATCGCTTTGCGGACCGGGTCCGTGGTCGTGCCGCGCACCTCCGAGACGATGCTCACGTCCTGCCCTGTCGCCGCGTTGACCAGCGATGATTTGCCGGCGTTGCGCAGGCCGAACCAGGCGATGTGAACGCGCTCCGCCGAGACAGTCTCCTGTAAACTCATGGTTCGTTCCTCCATCATATGATCGTCAACGGGGAGTCCTCTCAGCCGAGGGAACTCCCCGTGGTCTTCTGTCCGTTATGTATCAGTCTCCCGGTTTACCTGTTTAGGAACCGGACTGTCATCAGAACCGGAAATCTCTCCGGTTAGAGTTCTTGATGTCCTCGATGTTCTGCGCCGCGATCCCGCGCACCTTCTCGTTCGGGATTTTCGCAAGCTCCTCCTCGATCATGCGAAACCCGACCGCCGCCGTCTCCGGCGAAGCGTAGTCCACCAAGTACTCCGCAAGCGTCATCAGAGCGTTCGGATGGCAGCAATTGAGAATCTGACCGGTCTTACACAGGCTCATGAAACGGTCGCCCGTGCGTCCTTCGCGGTAGCATGCGGTACAGAACGACGGAATGTGGCCGCTCTCCATCAACCACTTTACGACTTCGTCGAGGGAGCGCTGGTCCGATACGTCGAACTGTTCCGTGTCGTGCGGTCGCTCCTCTGGCGTATATCCCGCGTAACCGCCGACCGAAGTCCTCGAGCCGCCGCTCACCTGCGACACGCCGAGCCGCAGAAGTTTCGAGCGCACCTGCTCGGTCTCGCGGGTCGAGATGATCATGCCGGTGTACGGAACAGCCAGGCGGATGCAGGCCGTGATCTTCGCAAATGTCTCATCGTCGATGCCGTTGTCAAACACATCGGGATCGATGTCGTCGGCGCGCTTCACGCGCGGCACGCTGATCGTGTGCGGCCCGACGCCGTGAACGGCCTCCAGGTGCTCCGCGTGCATGATCAGTCCCGCGAACTCGTACTTGTACAGTTCAAGCCCGAACAAAACGCCGAGTCCGACGTCGTCGATACCGCCCTCCATCGCACGGTCCATCGCCTCGGTATGGTACGCGTAGTTGTGCTTCGGTCCCGCCGGATGAAGCCTCTCGTAGCTCTCCTTGTGGTACGTCTCCTGGAACAGGATGTAGGTGCCGATGCCGGCCTCCTTGAGTTTGCGGTAATTTTCCACAGTTGTCGCAGCGATATTGACGTTCACGCGGCGGATGTCGCCGTTTTTGTGGTGCACGCTGTAGATCGTCTTGATGCACTCGAGGATGTACTCGATCGGATTGTTCACCGGATCCTCCCCGGACTCGATCGCAAGACGCTTGTGCCCGAGATCCTGGAGCGCAATAACCTCCTGACGCACTTCCTCCTGCGTCAGTTTCTTGCGCGGTATGTGCTTGTTCTTGATGTGGTAAGGGCAGTAGACGCAGCTGTTCACGCAATAGTTTGAGAGATACAGCGGTGCAAAAATGACGATGCGGTTTCCGTAAAATGCGAGTTTGATCTCCTCCGCAATTTCGTAGATCCGCTCCGTGATTTCCGGAAGGTCACAGGCGAGCAGCACCGATGCCTCACGGTGCGTAAGTCCCGCGCAGGTGCAGCCGTGAGCTGTCTTCTGCGGTCTCGCCTTCTCCAGAATGCTTTCGATCAGCGGAAGATCGCGCTTGTGCTCCTCCGCATACTTCAGAGTTTCGCGGATTTCCTCATCGTTGATGAACTCCTCCGCGACCAGAGATTTGGGGTCGTACTTAGCCATTGTTAGATTGTCCTTTCTTGCGGGTCAGATCATTCTTCCCCGTCAGATATTTGTGTGCTCATTGTATCACGAGCGGCGGCGAACTTCAACTGGTTCGCACACCGGTAAGACCGCATTTTACGAGGCAGGATTGACGTCTCGTCGCAGCGCATTTACGGTGCAGCCGACGGTCACTCCTCCTTCGGAAAATCACCTCGCCCGAGCGCAATCTCGTAGCCGGCGGCTTTGATGCGGCTCGCAAGACACGCGATACACTGTGCGGACTCCTCGCCCGTGCAGATCTTGTTGTCGTACAGCTCATACTGCCTGCGAACGTCCGTTGGGCTTAAGTTCGGCATCACCACGTTAGCCCCCGCTTTGATCCCGAGCTCCCGCCCCTGCGGATGCATCGTGCCGAGCGCCGTTGTCGCCGGCAGCAGCACCTTCGGGTGGATCAGCCGGATCACGCTCAGCAGAAAGCATGTGAGTTCCACACTGCCCGCCGGCTCCGCCGCAAACGGCGTCTCGTGGTGCGGAACAAACGGTCCGATGCCGCACATTTCCGGTCGGAAGGTCTCGACAAATGTGAGATCCTCCGCAAGATTCCTCACTGTCTGGTAAGGCGAACCGACCATAAAGCCGCAGCCGGTCTGATAACCGAGTTCCCGCAGATCGCGCAGGCACCGCATGCGATTGTCATAACTCATCTCCGGCGGATGGAGCCTGCCGTAATGCTCCGGATCGGCTGTCTCATGGCGCAGTAGGTACCGATCCGCGCCGGCCTCGCGAAGCTTCCGGTAACTCTCCCTGCTGCGCTCCCCGAGCGACAGCGTCACCGCACAGTCAGGATATCTCTCCTTGATCCCGCGTACGATCCCGCACATGACATCGTCCGTGTAATAGGGATCCTCGCCTCCCTGCAGCACGACAGTCCGGATCCCGAGCCTCTGTCCTTCCTCCGCACAAGCCAGGATATCTTCTGCCGACAGGCGATACCGCTCGCAGCTCCGGTTGCTTCTGCGGATCCCGCAGTACAGACAATCATTTTTGCAAATGTTACTGATCTCGATTAGCCCTCGAACAAACACCTTCGTTCCGTAGTACTGTCTTCGCACGGCATCCGCCGCTGCCGCCATATACGCTGCCGTCTCCTCATCGCGGTTTGTCAGCAGTTCCTCGTACTCCTCTGTGCTGAGACGGTGTTCTGCGATCAGTCGGTCAGACAGTTCTTTTTCCCGAACTTCCATCTGTTATTCACCTCGTATTCTTATCATAACTTTCCCGGTATCTCGATAACAACGAACCTGAACGGATCCAGGAACCCTTTGTTCGGGAACAGATGATATTCCGACGGAAGATATAGTCGTCCGTACGTTGGATTCTCTTCCTCCCATTTTTCCGAATATCGGATCAAACGGCCGTTCATATCCCATTCATATGAAACGGTTGGTTCTCCCTGAATCCACTCAACATTCTTCCCCATGATCAACCCCCCGGTAGTTTTCACTAATTCTATCATCCGCAGGAAACCGTGTCAAAAGAAATTGAAGCCCTCATTCAGGGGTTTCGCTTATTGACAAAAAGGGTGCCGGGATTTATTCTAATACTATCTCGGAAAATACATTTTCCGCAATAAACGGAGGATACAAGAATGGATGCAAACAGAAGACCGGATACCATGGAACGAATCACCACTCCCGAACTTGCAAAGGCATTTATCGACGAGCAGATTGCCGCGGTAAAGGCCCAGGTAGGCGATAAGAAAGTATTGCTTGCTCTCTCGGGCGGCGTTGACAGCTCGGTTGTCGCAGCGCTTCTCATCAAGGCGATCGGCAAGAATCTCGTGTGCGTACACGTTAACCACGGACTGCTTCGCAAGGGCGAGCCCGAGCAGGTGATCGAGGTGTTCCGCAACCAGATGGATGCCAACCTGATCTATGTCGACGCGGTTGACCGCTTCCTCGACAAACTCGCAGGAGTTGCCGAGCCTGAGCGTAAGAGAAAGATCATCGGCGAGGAGTTCATCCGTGTCTTCGAGGAGGAAGCCCGCAAGCTTTCCGGCGTTGATTTCCTTGCACAGGGAACGATTTATCCCGACATTCTCGAGAGCGGCCCGGTCAAGGCGCATCACAACGTCGGAGGTCTCCCTGAGGACATCCATTTTGAAGGTCTCGTAGAGCCCATCAAGCTTCTCTTCAAAGATGAGGTCCGAGTAGTCGGCAAGGAACTCGGTCTTCCGGACAACATGGTATATCGCCAGCCGTTCCCGGGTCCCGGACTCGGCGTTCGCTGCACCGGCGCTATCACCCGCGACCGTCTTGAGCTCGTCCGTGAGTCCGATGCCATCCTCCGCGAGGAGTTCGACAAGGCAGGCCTCGCCGGCAAGGTATGGCAGTATTTTACGATCGTTCCGGATTGCAAGAGCGTCGGCGTGAAGGACAATCTTCGCACCGTTGAGAACTTCGTCGTCATCCGCGCGGTCAACACCCGCGACGCGATGAGTGCAACCATCGAGGAGATTCCTTACCCCGTACTCAACACCATCGTGAAGCGCATCATCACCGAGGTACCGGGCGTCAACCGTGTTCTCTACGACCTGACTCCTAAGCCTACGGGAACGATTGAGTGGGAGTAAGACAAAAACAGTGGCGAGCCTTGAAGATTCAAGGCCCGCCATTTTTCACCTCGCCGAATTGTGCCGAAATCTCAGATGGTCCGGCAAAGAAGCCGGAGAGAATTTGTTAAGCAGCGCTTAAGTTCTCTGAAAAAATGCTCTCTTTTCATTTTCATTCAAACGTCTTATAGTAAGGATAGTCGCTGTAACTCAAAACGAGAAAAGGGGGAGAAGGTAAATCATGAAAACCATAAAAAACCTGGGTAGCACGATTGCAAAGCTTCGTAAGGCAGCAGGCATTACGCAGGAACGTCTGGCGGACCAGCTTGGTGTTTCCGTGTCCGCCGTCTCACAATGGGAGAACGGAAGAACCATGCCCGATCTCTGCACAATACCCATTCTCTGCCACATACTGAAGGTCTCTTCCGATGAATTGCTTGAAATCAATCGCGAGCAGGACGATGCGGAAATTAAGAGGATAGATGTCGAAGCAACGCATTTGATGCAACGGGTGCACTATGCCGAGGCAGAGGAATTGCTCACGAATGCACTTGTGCGATTCCCGGGAAGTTACGACCTTATGACAACAATGATGACTCTCTGTCACTGCATGGCTACGTCCAATCCTCAAATGGCCGATCAAGAGTCCGGGAAAGAGCATTCGGCAAATGCATCCGTCAATGAGAAGTATCTTCACAAGTGCATTGATCTTGCACAAACAATTATAAACGAGTGCAGGGATTCATCAAGTGTTGACTACGCAAGACTGATGCTCTGTTACTCCTATTCTCTGTTAGGGGAAGCGGAAAAAGCCATTGCAATCGCACAGGATATGCCCGGCATGACGGTCTGCAGGGAAGCATTGTTATCCACTTTCGGTAGGGACCGCGACAGATATAAAAGCATACAAAGTGAAATGGTTTTGCACGTAAAGTCGCTCTGTACAATGCTGGATTGCAATGTAAGATTTGAGGACGGCAGTTTCGCATATACCCGGGCGGAGCGGGCGGCTTTGGCACAAAAGGTCATCGATTTGTTGCACGTTCTGTTTGAGGACGGAGATTTCGGTCTCTTCCATGATACTCTGATCCTTGCGCATTATCACATTGCCCACTTCACAGCATGCGATGAAAAAGATTGTGAGAAGACACTGACGCACTTAGAGGAGGCAGCCAATCACGGGGAGGCGTTTCTGAAAAACGAAAAGAAAAGAACACACACGTCCCTGTTCCTGCGAGGGCAGGAATACGGAGGCATTCGCATAAAAGGCCAAAACAAACCTACAGCATTCCTTCTTGAAATCATGAAAGACGATTGTTTTGATTTTGTGCGAAAAGATTCGAGATTTGCAGACCTTGAAAAGCGTCTCCGAAAGACGACGGGGATGTAAAGTATTGCATCCCTTGACTCTGCGCTTCCGACTTGCTATAATACTTGCAGATGTAGTAGGTGTGGCCGCCGGAGCCACGACTTGCTCCCTTTTCAGGGTAGGAGTCGAAGAAGGCCGTTAAGTTCGCAAACCGCTTATGCGGTGGGTAAGGCCGCTGGAGCCTCGGGTTGCCCCCTTTTCAGGGCTGGGACTCGGAAGAAAGCCGTTGAAGTCGCAAACTACATCAAGAGCTGCCCCTTCGGGAGGCAGCTCTTTTTTGTTTCCGTGTAGTGTATTCGTCCAGTTTCCTTTATGGCCAGTATCGGTCAATCATACTGGGACGCAAAGATCCGCCGGAACATCGACCGCGACAAGGATGTTAACAAAAAGCTTGAAGAAGGATGGACCGTGATTGAGTGGGAATAAACTCAGAACAGATACGAAGCGGGAAGCCCATTTTCCGGGTTGCCCGCTTTTTTGATGATAATCGATTGACCGTGCTTGTTCCGCCGTGTTACACTGATTGAAACAGTGAACTTATCACGGAGACGATGAACCGACAAAAGAGAGCATGAAACGTCGGGCATGATCGCCCGGAAAATGATATGGTATAGTTGCAACGAAAGGAGGGCACCGGGATGCAAGGCTGGATTGAAGGAATACAATCGTCCATCGACTTCATGGAGGAACACTTGACCGAACCGCTGGATATCACGAAGATCGCGGGAATTGCAGGGCTGTCTCCATTTTACTATCAGCGGATCTTCGGCGCATTGTGCGGGATCACGGTCGGGGACTACATCCGGGCGCGCCGGATGACGCTCGCCGCGCGGGAGTTGGCAGGGACAGACGCCAAAGTCATCGACACGGCCCTGAAGTACGGCTACGATTCCCCGGACAGTTTCGCCCGGGCATTCCAGCGCTTCCACGGGATTTCCCCGTCCGCCGCGAAGGAGCCGGGCACACCGCTCAAGTCCTTTGCACCGTTGCACATCAAACTATCATTGGAGGGTGGAAACATGTTAGATTACCGTATCAGCGAAAAAGCACCGTTTACGATCGTAGGCATCAAGCGCAGATTCAATTCCGACACCAGCTACGAGGAAGTTCCGAAATTCTGGGACGAATGGCTCGCGCAGGGCAAGGATCGCCCCATCATGGGCACCTTCGGCGCCTGCATCGACTGCAATGGAAAGGATTTCGACTACTGGATCGCGGATGTTTATTTTCCGTGGGAAGAGATTCCGGAAGGCTGCGAGGCGCGGGTGATCCCCGGCGGCCTCTGGGCCCAGTTCCGCTGCACGCTGAAAACACTTCAGAGCACCAACACGCAAATCTGGTCCGAATGGCTACCCTCGCTGAAGGAGTACAGCCTCGCCGGAGATTACTCCCTGGAAGTCTATCTCGAGCCGAGCGAGACCGACAAAGAATATGTCTGCTACATCTGGGTCCCGCTGAAGAAGAACTGAGGCGAGGGAACGGATCAGTGGCGATTTTGAGGAGAACAAAACCGCGGCGTTCTACGTGAGTAGAATCCATATTTTAAAAGAACAGTGCCGAGGCCCTTATGAGGACTCGGCACTGTTTTTGTCAAACTGTTTGTTGAAAATCTCATTCTAAGAATGAATCATCGACATCTGTTTTTCATCCAAATGCAAATATGACGTGTAAGCATTGTCACTGTATTGAAACTGTGATATATGACGGGATATCTGTTTTGGGGTTCTTATTGGAAGACCAAATAAATGCGTAGAACACCCCATTGATTGTACCAGTTGCCCACCAATCGCCATCCAATTCAGACATCCAATAATCGCCGAAATTACTGTACTTGGATTTCAATTGGGAATGTGTCATGGCGGAACTCAAACCGTTACCCAGATTCTTATTCGTAGCAGTGTTATGAACATATATCATGTAAATCTTACAGTTAGGATCTAAGGTTTCTTTGCTGTCTGAAAAGCAGAAGGACACATCATCGTCGAAAAATATACACCCGGTCGTTCCATCATGATAACTGTATCCACGATAATAATACTCATATGAACCGTATCCATTGAATACTTTTTTATCTACACTCGTTGCGGTTAGTCCGAGATACTCATTTAATCTGCCGTAATGATTGTCTCCCGTCTCCTTGATGCCATCTCCATCGCGAATCAGACGCGTATATTGATGTTCATAATGAAGTTCTGTCAACTTCTTATTATTTCGAATGTCAAGCGTCGCTAAATCCCAACATTTTTCAACATTTAATTCTTTCAGATTCGTACAACTGCTGATGTTCAGCGAAGAAATCTCGCAGGCATAAAGCCAAAGTTCTTCCAATTTCGAACATCCGCTTACATTGATGCTCTCAAAACCACCACCATAGCCACAATCCACCACTACTAAATTGGAGTTTTTACTTAAATCCAACGATCTGATATAGTTTTCGCGCCAGTACTCATCTTCTCCCCGGTAACTACCGCAACTCAGTTCTTCCAAGTTTGTGAAGAATTCGATTCCTTTCAGTGTCTCAATCCCTATTCCCGATACTTCGAGATTCTTAACAGCATCTCTCTCTGTACTGCTTAACACTCCGTTTTTATCTTTATCGATATTTGTAGAAATATACTGACGGAACACACTATCCGGGAAATTTGTGGAATTGATCGCTATTCCATCTGATGCCTTCACCGTCAGCGTCACCGTGCTCGACGTCACTTTCTTTCCGTTACCGTCTGTCACGATGCAGCGGAACTGGTAACCGTTCAGAGAACTGGTTGTTGCGACCTTCAGGGTTGCCGTCTTTGCGCCGGTCTGCCCGGAATTCGCCCAGCTTGCGCTCGAGTTCTTTCGGTACTGCCACTGATACGTCAGCGTCGCCTTGCCTGTTGCCACAACCGAGAATGTCGCCGTGGACCCGGCTGTCACGCTCTTGCTCGAAGGCTGAGTTGTGATCTTCGGGGTCACCGTCAGCGTCACCGTGCTCGATGTTACCTTCTTCCCGTTACCATCTGTTACGATGCAGCGGAACTGGTAGCCACTCAGAGCGCCGGTCGTTGCCACCTTCAGGGTTGCCGTAGTTGCGCCGCTCTGCCCGGAATTCGCCCAACTCGCGCTCGAATTCTTCCGATACTGCCACTGGTACTTCAGCGTCGCCTTGCCTGTTGCCGCGATCGTGAACGTCGCAGTGGACCCGGCTGTTACAGTTTTGCTTGAAGGCTGGGTCGTGATTGTAGGTGATGCCTGTGTTACCGTCAGCGTCACTGTGCTCGACGTCACTTTCTTTCCGTTACCGTCTGTCACGATGCAGCGGAACTGGTAACCGTTCAGAGCACTGGTCGTTGCAACCTTCAGGGTTGCTGTCTTTGCGCCGGTCTGTCCGGAGTTCGCCCAGCTTGCGCTCGAGTTCTTCCGGTACTGCCACTGGTACGTCAGTGTTGCTTTTCCCGTAGCCACGACTGAAAACGTTGCCGTGGATCCGGCTGTCACGCTCTTGCTCGAAGGCTGGGTCGTGATCTTCGGGGTTACCGTCAGCGTCACCGTGCTCGACGTTACCTTCTTCCCGTTGCCGTCTGTCACGATGCAACGGAACTGGTATCCACTCAGGCTGCCGGTCGTTGCAACCTTCAGGGTTGCCGTAGTTGCGCCGGTCTGCCCGGAATTCGCCCAGCTCGCACTCGAGTTTTTCCGATACTGCCACTGGTACTTCAGCGTCGCCTTGCCTGTTGCCGCGATCGTAAATGTCGCTGTAGACCCGGCCACAACCATCTTGCTTGAAGGCTGGGTAGTAATTGAGGGAGAGGCCGCCTGTGTTACCGTCAGCGTCACCGCACTCGACGTCACTTTTTTCCCATTCCCGTCTGTCACGATGCAGCGGAACTGATAACCGTTCAAAGCGCTGGTCGTTGCAACCTTCAGGGTTGCCGTCTTTGCGCCGGTCTGACCGGAATCCGCCCAGCTCGCGCTCGAGTTCTTCCGGTACTGCCACTGGTACGTCAGTGTCGCCTTGCCTGTTGCCACAACCGAGAATGTCGCCGTGGACCCGGCCGTCACGCTCTTGCTCGAAGGCTGAGTCGTGATCTTCGGGGTTACCGTCAGCGTCACCGTGCTCGACGTTACCTTCTTCCCGTTACCATCTGTTACGATGCAGCGGAACTGGTAGCCACTCAGGCTGCCGGTCGTTGCCACCTTCAGGGTTGCCGTAGTTGCACCGCTCTGCCCGGAATTTGCCCAGCTTGCGCTCGAATTCTTCCGGTACTGCCATTGGTACTTCAGTGTCGCCTTACCCGCCGCTACAACTGAGAACGTTGCCGTGGATCCGGCCGTCACGGTTTTGCTCGAAGGCTGCGTGGTGATCTTAGGGGTTACCGTCAGGGTTACCGTGCTCGACGTCACTCTTCTTCCGTTCGCATCCGTCACGATACAGCGGAACTGATAACCGCTCAGGCCACCGGTCGCGGCCACTTTCATGGTTGCCGTCTTCGCTCCGGTCTGTCCGGAATCCGCCCAGCTCGCGCTCGAGTCTTTCCGGTACTGCCACTGATATTTCAGCGTTGCCTTGCCATCCGCAACGACCGCAAATGTCGCCGTAGATTCTGCTGTCACGGTCTTGCTCGAAGGCTGGGTAGTGATCTTGGGCGTTACCGTCAGGGTCACTACGGAGGAGATAACTTTCTTTCCGTCCCCGTCCGTCACGATGCAGCGGAATTGGTAGCCACTTAGCGCACCGGTCGCTGCAACCTTCAGAGTTGCGGTCTTCGCACCGGTCTGCCCGGAATTTGCCCAGCTTGAGCTCGCATCCTTCCGATACTGCCACTGATATGTCAGTGTTCCCTTGCCCGATGCCGTCACCGTAAATGTTGCCGTAGATCCGGCTACCACCATCCTGTCTCCGGTCTGTTCCGTGATGACAGCAGCGCTGGCAGTCTGTGTCGTCATTACAACCACTACACAAAAGGCAACAAGAACCAGCATTGCTATTCGTATCTTTTCATACAGTCGCTCTGTTCTCATAAGACAACCTCCTCAAGACCATATATTCTTTAAAAGTCACCTCGAATTAAATCCGATCAAGTGCTCTCTTCTGCGCAGCTTTATACTCCTGCGCTGCATAACGGAGAAAATCTGCATACGACTGAAGAAGTTTAAGCATCTTATCATATGCCGAATCCTTTGCAAGCAACTGGTTCCACTGCTTCATAAACTCAATGCCGTCTTTACCGCCAAATGCCGGTCCCACCTGCTTAATGGTGGTATCCATCTGCATCGTTTTGTCGCGAACCAGCTTCTTATATTCTTCAATAGCCTTCGCAGTCTTCTCAAACCTGCTGTGATCTACCTTGATATTGACTCCCATATGATGCCTCCGTTATCTAAACTCATCTGCAAGTGAGGTATTAACCTTTTCCGTTTGTTCGTATCCTTCGCCTACGCATACTTTCAGGAAATTTGCTACATTTTCGACCACATTATTTCTGTCTTCATTATACTGCTTGGTCTTCGCCATAAACTGCGATATCGTCTGCTGGGAGGCATTACCTTGCCACGTGCGTCCCAGATCATTTACCTCTTCACAGAGTTTTGTAAGCCCGTCATTAATCTGCTGGTTCAAATTCTGGAGCTCCGTGGCAATTTCCAAAACCCGGGTTATATCCACGGACAGATTCCCGGACACTGCCTTCATGCTTTGTGCTAATTTTCCCGAAACAGCACTGACTAAACTATCACCCATACCTTTTCACCTCATTTCAACTATTGCGGACATCACACGGTCAGATGCTAAGTGCGTATCACTGTTCTTCCTGATCCTGATCCTGTTCCTCACTCATCTCTGCGTTCTTCAGCATTTGCGCATATACCTGGCTTTCCGCATTAATGCATCCGACAAACAGCACGCTGTCAATATCCTCATGATTGAACAGGAAAAACGTCTCCTCATCGATATATCCCTCTGGGAACACAACAGAAATGTAATCAAATTCATTGCCGTCTTCGTCCATCTGCGTGGTCCCGACGATCATCAGGGATTTGGTGGCCTCCTTCAGCAATACTACGGTTCCAAGCGGAAACAACTCTTTCATAGCACCTTACTCCTTTCAGTGTATCAATTATTCTGCGCTCTATTCGGAAAATGTATGTTCCTAAATATTGTAAACCATAAACGGTCATCCTTCAACAGTGAGCGGATGCATAATCTTTACTACTTCGTTGTTTTTCTTAACTGCATCCCCGACCTTGAGAATATCGAACTCAAACCGTTCAAACTTGTCTCCGTAATCAACGATTTTTCCGGTTATATCGAACGGTTTTTTTGCCTTATCTATTGCACCCTTCACCTCACCCATTTTTTTCAGTACTTTGTTTTCATATCCGGGTGAAGCAAATAAGGAATACTCTTTATCAACTGCCTTGCCGACCTTGTACGCTTTTTCACCGACATTGTACAGACTTTTGGCGTTCTTCAACAGATTTGCGCTTTCCGTATAACTGAACAGTTTGGCCTGATACTTTATCCCGTCCATATTGGTATTCATCAGTTTGACACCCGTACGGAAAAGCCCGTCCTTGTTTCCGTCGAACAGTTGCGTTCGAAGCTTTCCCAAATCAGTCGGTCTCAGTTTCTTTAACTTCTCATAACTCTTATCAAGGGCATCCAGAGAAGTTATCAGATCCATTCCGAAATACGTCGCTCCGCCTATCTTCCTGCCCAACTCTTCATTGCCGAACAGACCTCCGATGGCCGCTCCGCCTTTTTCCAGTTCCGACTTAAGATAGTTCGTTTTTCCGATTTCATCGTAGTTCTTATCATAGAGATTCTTCATGTCGGCGCCAACATTGACCAGATCATTAAAACCACTGATAACCGACAATACGGCAACCGGTGACAATGTAGTTGCAAAAGTTGCTATGCCTGCTCCTATCTTTGCAACTGCAATACCGCCTTTGAAAACCGCCTTGCCAATCTGAACTCCATAGTAAAGCCATCCGTGTGAATTATAACTATCCTTCAGACTTTGAACCGTTTTCTTGACTACTTTTTTGGTCCCCTTGTATACCGCCTTCGCGCCATCATATATAGTGCCGAACACCGATTTCTTCTGCGGCTTGCGATACGTCGAGGCATCCATTTTAGCCAGCTTTTCTTCAAGTTTGGAATAATCGATTCTGGTATTCTCAAGAAACCCGGAGCATCTCTGCAAAACGGAATTCTTCTTCCCAAGCACACTCGCGACGGCATTCCAACCCTCAAAAGAGCCAAACGAACTCGGCAGCCTGCTGCTGGCTTCAATCGCAAATATTCTGGATTCGATATTCTTTATTTTCTTTTCAGCACTCTTTATCCTTTGGGCATATGACCCAAGGCCGCTTAAATCAATCGAAACTTCAGACATTGCAACACCTTTCCGGGATTTCCTAATCCAACTTCAATAGTATTATTGAAACGCCAATCTTCTCTGACGTTTTTTAACTCTTAATGACTGCGTCCGCCACCCCCGTGAGTGTCGTCCGTACTCGCCTTGTTAAAATGCATTCGGTTAAGCCTCGGAAGTACTTCACTCTCGTAATGATACGCAATATTGCGAATGTTCTTCGCGCATTTATCGTTTCCGATTCCTTTAAAACTTCTCTCAACTCCAGATGCGATATCATACAGCTCACGCACCGCGTTTCTGAGTTCCCGTTTGACATCCGATAATTCGGCGTTCAGATCTCTTGCCATGCTGTTCTCCTTTCCGTCTGATCATCAAGGCTGTTCATTGATTAGTTTTGCTTCCAGTTTTTCAAATGAGGTGGCCGTATCGTACAGATAATTCTGAATTCCCGACCAACGCTTACCGGTTCCCCAGAAAGGAATCGAACCGATTGTTGCTCCCATGAGGATCCAGTCATCCTGCTTCAGTGATCGAATTCTCGATTCCAACTGAGCTATTTTCCGCTGCAGCCTTTCCGTGGAAGCTGCGTATTGTCTCATAGCGTCGGAGCCGACAATGATCTGCGGATGGCTGGATGCATACTGATAGGATTTACTGAAGTTCCGGTTGTACCAATCGGAAAGCTTTTTCTTTGCATTGTTATATGCATCACCAACAAAGGATTTAAACGACTCATACTTCTCTTTTGTCCAATCCGCGAAATCCTTTCCTTTCTGACAAATATAGTCATAAAAGTCTTTAGCATATTGCATTAAATCTTCAAAATCTTGTTTCGTTTGTTCTTTTATCAATGTCCACATTCCGATTGGAACAGAATATAGTAGTGTATCAAGAATTTGCTTTTTTTCGAAAAAGTCCAATACATCGGAAAAAACTATTCGCTTTGCAAGTTCCCATCCTATGTTCTTTATGTCTGATAGAACCTCGTCAAAGTTCTCATAGTCACCATTTAGAATAATATCCCAAAACTCGCATACAATCACTTTTCGTACGTTTTCAGGCAACCCCAGAAAATCATCAAGTGTTGTATCCAACATATCGTCCAGGGCCTTTGCAAACATATCTTGCTCTTTTCGAACAAATTGCCCTGTTGAAACATCAATTACCCAACAAAATCCATCATGGTCCAGAACCATCGGTTTTCCCGAAGTAGCAACGAAAGAATAATCTGCTTCATTTAATAATTCCCCAACAACCGCATCATATGGAGCAAAAGACTTGTCCTCCATTAATTTCAACATATCTTTGTAATATGCATTTTTCTTTGCATCATCTATAAATCCAGGAGAATCATATGCATATATACCTTTAATTCTTGACTTATACTTAGGATCGCTTTCAAGGAACGAATACATCGAAAGATTGCCGCCTTTTGAATGTCCTCCCGGTATCAAATCCCCCGGATACTTCTCCGCAATCATATTCATGTAATCTTTCGCATCAATCTGTGCCGGTGTTCCATAGGTGTAAAACATATTAGTGTTTTCATGCCATCCTTCAAGCGTACCATCAGTTCCTCTATAAGAAATAAAATGTTGTGCTTGATCCTTACCGTAATCTTCATAAGTTATTGTTACTGCCGCAAACTGTTCTACCGTATCATAATTCCCGGTTTCCGCATATGTATGACTCACCTCAGCATAATCGCTCAAAACCATATTCGAATAACGCGGATTGTCCTTGATCTCCAACAACATATTCTGCATGTTCGGATTGCTTTTACCAAGATTATCCCAATAATCGCTTGTCTCGAGGTTTTCTATTGCCTCCTGCAGGCTAAGTGAATTACCGCCATTTACATTCAATCCGCCGTTTTCCCATCTCACATAGGAAAGCTCGGATAAAACCAACCCATCCACCTCATTGAACGGAACGTCTTCGCAAGTATTGTTCTGATACGCAACATACTCCAGTAAATCAGACATGTCTCCTCCTCCAATTCCCTCAATACCGTTAACAGTGTTCCCGACTCTATGAAGAAATCGGGAACACTGTTCCTTCAATTATCAACGAAATGCATCAGCAAGCCCGATGTTCGTCGTTTCAGTCTCAAAATATCCTTCCGCTACATTTCTGCGCAGGAACGCTACGTACTCTTTAATGATATCCTCATAGCTCTGGAAATACTTTGCTGCAAACTCATTGTAAGCCTTCATGGTTTCCTGTGCAGCCTCGCCTTCCCAATTCGACTCCAACCCTACGATCGTCGCCTTACTCTCCTCCAGTGTCTCCTTCAACTTCGTGTTAAGAGACTCCAATTCCGCCGCGATCTGTTCCACCTGATCGGTATTAACCCGAATACTATTACCAGCCATGTTGTTCTCCTTTCTTCAACTCTTGGTTTGTTAGTTCGTAAGCTTTTTCACTTCAGTGATGTTATTATCCTGGCGTGCTACGTAGTTCGCGCGCTGCTGCTCAATTGCCTCACTTGCGGTGGAGAGTTTGGTCGCCATCATCTTCAACTCTTCCGTGAAACCATTGATCTGCTCGACGAAAGCAAGGTTGTCCGCGCCTTCCCATGCGGATCCCATCGTATCAGCCTTTTGCAGAAGCTGGTTGTAAATCTCCGTGTAAGTATCCGAGAGCTCCTTCAGCTTCTGAGAGGCCTTTGCCATCGCCTCAAACGAACCTACATAAATCTGCTTTCCCATAAAAGTGTCTCCTTTCATTTTCTTATATTAACATGAGACGCGAACCATTCTTGATTCCGAGTTCCGCTATCTCAGTGTTAACATCATACATGCTGCCGCTCTGACTATCACACAAAACGGCGTCCGCAGATGCTTTATACTCACCTGCAGTCAATTCACTCAGGGCCTGAATAACCATTCGGGTTACTTCGCCCATCCGGCTCTCCAGCGGGATCCAGACGTCATAACTTCGTCCGGCTGCCGGAACCAGTATTTCCACCAGAACCTTATTGCTCATCTTCCTCGTCCTCCGAAACACTGCTCAGCATCTTAACCTTGACCATCTGTCCGTTAATCAGGGAGTATCCGAAACCATCGGAAATGTCTTCTCGCAATTCCCGGTTGGACTTATTGCCCTTAAACAGATACTGATCCCCGAATCCGGATCCAATCCAGATTACGTTCTTGCCGGTTACAGACGCTTTATACCACTTGCTGTATGATACCCCGTTGAAAGTGCTCACTGGATCTGCTATGACAACCCACATCCTGTACTGCGTCTTACCTTTCTCAAGGATCAGTGACAACCGCTCATCTCCGTCCGAACTGAGGCTGTTTCGCAGATCCGACAGCGAGGTTATTACGATCATCAGGTCTTCAAACTCTTCGCACTCTACACCCTTTTCAAATGCATCCTTGTACGTATTGTTGCGATATACCGCCTGCTGGAAAATGGTCTGTACCATCTCCTCGCACTCTTTCGCTGTTACACACACTTTCTGCACTTGCGGCGTTTCGTTCAGCATTCCTCCTGCATCAAAGATAACCACATGCTGTCCGTCCGTCTGGCCCACCAGGTCGCAGAAGTCATCGATAAACGACCTGCTTTCCGTTCCGGATGAAGTGACGATGTTAACATAATTATCACCAAACGGATAATAATGCACCTTGAGTGAGGATTTCTCGACACCGATCGGAATGCTCCGAAGCGATTTGTCGATTTGATGGTCCATAAGGAATCCAACATCCACATTCTTAGGCAGAATCGGTATTCGTCTGGCCGTTTCGCCATTCCATTCCTCCCGAAGTTTTTTGCACGCCTTCTGAATAAAGGAGTATGTCTGTTCCCCACCGGTGAGGCTTGCAATCTGGAACTCATACAGCTCGTCTTTTCTGACAAGTCCGCGTCCCTTAAACTTCGAGGGAACCATTCCTTCCGTCTTACCGACGATCGTTGCGTAATCGGTCTCGTCATTCAGCTGAAGGACAAACTGAAGTTTGAAATTCTGGAGCATCTGGAACCGAACGCCGCTACTGCCGAGTACTGTCAGAACGAAGTAAATGCCGTATTTAACGCCTTCTCTACTGAGGTAAGATATCGCTTCATCCTTCTCCTCGTACAATTCAACCAACGCTTTGTAATTGTTGATCACGATTACGATGGACGGAACCGTCTTTCCGGAGTTCTTGATGTAAGACCGGTAATCACCACCATAATCAGAGAACAGCTTTCTTCGGTTCTCCACCTCTGCGCGCAGCATTTTCAGAAGATTTCCGAGTTTCTCTGCTTCATGAGAAAGAATCACTTCCCCGACATGCGGCGCCTGTGAAAATACCCGAAGAGTTTCCGCTGCAAAATCCAAAATATACAGATTGACTTCATCCGGCGTATGCTCGTGAATCAGGGAATATATCATCGCATTCAAAAACGATGTCTTTCCGCAACCGGCTGCACCGAAGACAACCACATTGCCTTCCTCGGAAATAGGCAGTCTCAACAGACATTGCCTCTGCCTTGCCGGATCGTCGTACTCTCCTATCACTGGGTTCAGTATAAACTGTTCGGACTTCGCTTTGTATTTTGTTTTTACCTCGTCCAGCAAAATAATGCCGGGAATCGGTTCAAGCCACAGCGGACGAATGTGAATGTTCTCATCTTCCGCTGTTTTTCGGAGATACTCTGTAATTACATCCAGCTGTTTCGGTGCATTTTTGAACAGCGCTTTGCGCTTGTCTACCCGCACCTCACGAATCGGATGACCGTTTCTGTCGATCACGACAACGCTGTTATCTTTCTCCTTAAGAACTGTCTCCGAAGGATAATACGGTGCTCCGGACCATGCAGACTGTCCCAACTCGAACATTTCGTTGTAACCGACCTGCAGATAGAATCGTCCGGTTTCCTTGAGTTCAGCAGCATCCGGACGCTTCAGCATATCCATACTATCCGTACGTTCCTGAACTTTCAGGCATACACGGAATCTGCTGTTACTCCAGATCTGATCATCCACAACACCGCTCGGTTTCTGCGTCGCCAGAATCAGATGAACACCCAGGCTTCGACCGATTCTCGCCGCGCTTACCAACTGCGTCATGAACTCCGGCTGCTGAGTCTTCAATTCGGCGAACTCATCGGAGATGATAAACAAATGCTGTAACGGTTCTTTAACCTTTCCTTCACGATACAGGCGCTGGTATCGGTAAATGTCGATATTGCTCACACCGACCGCTTTTCCGGTCTCCGCAAAAATCGCCTGTCTTCTCTTCAATTCACTCTCGATCGATACGAGTGAACGCTTGATTGCCGCGCCATCCAGGTTCGTAATAATGCCGGCCGTGTGCGGAAGTTTCTCAAAGGATTTGGCCATCCCGCCGCCCTTATAGTCAATCAACACAAATGCAACTTCATAAGGATGATAGTTCAGCGCTAGGGACAGAATGTAACTGATAATGAATTCCGACTTTCCGGAACCGGTCATACCAGCCACAAGGCCATGCGGACCGTGGAATTTTTCGTGCAGATCCAGTTTAAATAGTTCACCGAGAGTATCGATACCGACTTCTGCGCTCAGCGATTTGCTTGGATCATTTTCCTTCCATCGTGTAGGAGCATTCAGATGTTCAACTTTTCCGACACCGAACATCTCCAGGAACGTGACGGTTTTCGGCAAAGCCGAACCGAAGACCGACGAATCAAGTCGTACATTTGCCAGCGTGACACTTAATTCTCTGGGCGATACACCGAATTGATCCGACCAGATAATATCCGGTTTAAACTCAATGTACTCGCCGGAAATGTTGTCCTTATCGTACAGTTTACCTTTATCTCCGTTCAATTCAACAACCAAAGAACATTCTTTCGGCAGATTCTTCAGCTCATCATAGAAGGTTATCACGCTCATGCCGCGGTTTTCCTTCTCTGTCAACACTTTCGTTATGATCTCACAACGATCCGCAAGTTTCTTGCTGAATGCAAAGAAAAGGTAATACGGATGCACATCCTCCAGATCCTGCGGTGACATCTCCAGTCTGGTCTCAAACTCTCCGTTAAGCTGTGCCGATACTTCTTTGGCCTCGTTGATATCCGTGGCGATATAGCGGAAGCTCTTCTCGTCGTTCCAGACATGAGGCAGCCATTTGACGAATCCTAAATCCTTTTCCTCCGTCGAGTCATAGAGGAAAACAAACTTAACATCATCATAACTGTACAACGCAGAGAGCTGAACAAGCATTCCCTTCGCAAACTGCACAACATTGCTGCGATTTCCGATTACGCCGGATGCGAAATTCTGCTGCAGCGAGTAACCGATAGGAATGTCCTGAAGCACATTCTCTCTCTCCGCAAGATTATAGAGCTCATCAACCAGATTATCCTCTTCAATCGTGAAGTGTTTTTCCGGAAAATGAATTTCCGCATCCAGCTTTCCGTTCCCGGTTCCCACGCGAACCCGCAGGAAATCATCATGCCATGTAGCTCTTTCCCAGAGAGTTCGCTGAACCTTGTCGATCCGCTGAACACATTCGTAAACCGTGATATCATTTTCACGTCGAATGGCCTTCTGCAGCGCGCATTCTGCCTCAATTTTCTTTCCGACTTCCTCAAGATACTCTTTATATCGAGTCTGCCGAAGTTGTTCCTTCTTTCTGTTTCGTCTTCGCTCGTAGATTTTCGTGATGATCGGAAGCAACAGCGTACCGACCATCATACTGCCGCCCATAACGATGGACATCGTATTCTTCGTTATGATCGCGGATACAAGCATGGTTGTCGACATCATACCCATTGCAAAGGATGATCCCATAACCAGCGGCCATGGCATTTCATTGGCAATCGGACTTGTCGGCGGTGCATCAATCTTGAACTCCGCAGTTTTAACAGTGCGTTTGAATCTGGGAGAGCGATAGAAATAATCCGGCTCATCCAGTTCGTATTCTTCCTCAGCTTCGGAAAACGTCTGTTGCTCCTGCATGAGAGTGAGTTTTCCCGAAGTGAACACTTTCCCGTCAGGATTATTGATCGCAAGGAAGCCGTCTCCGATAATAATACGCATACCCATTACGTACACGACATCCCCGAAAACCAGTTTAACACCGGTCGTTCTCTTCGCGTTGACAAACGTACCATTCGTGCTGAGCTCGTCGCTCAAAGACCACGATCCATTTTCATACCGCAAAGTGGCGTGAAGCGACGAAACCGTAGCCTCGTTATAGCAGATATCTCGGACACTGACTCTACCGATTGATAAAACGCTCCCCGGAGGAACCGCAAACTTACGGAAGGTTACTCTGTCTTCCGTTGCAGGTTCCGCCAACACAAGAAACTCTTCCGTGTTATCCTTGCGAAGAGAATACTGCTGCTTGGGTTCTATCCTGGCACGCTTTACTACAGTGCCTTTGTTATCGATCACCTGAACACGCCGGTTCGATTTGATAAACCAGGAATCCCCGATTCCTTCAATACTCACCAGGCGCTCCGGCATATCTCCGTTAGCACCGTAAAGCCAGTACTGACCACTGACTTTCTCCGGAAGGGAAAGATCACGAAATCCAAATCCATCAATTAACGTGATTAGCATGGATATAACCTCCATTGGGATTATTCTTCCTGTATGCATTCTGTTACAGTTCCGTTACGCGGAATTAATTACTGATCTGATGCGGATTATGGCATTTGCCACTTTACCAAAACTTGTACATTTGAGATATTACCTCCCTCGGAAACCTCACTTGAAGACTCCTTGGTAGTCGTTCTGGAATACTTGTAAACCTTCTCGTAATCTGTATATGTCGAAGTATAGTATCTAAAGCGGAAATACCTTGGTGTTCCGGTTCCAAGAGAACTCTTGTCAGGCATTACGTTGACGCAATTATAACTGGCCTGATTCCTGCTACAGCAGTATAAGTTATCCAGGAACGGACAATCCACATCAGAAAGAAACGCATTGAAATACTGGTAAGAATAGCCACCGCTTTTTCCGCTCGCATCAAAACTACCCTGCCTGTCGGAAATCGCTCTCTGCGTATTATCAGAGTAAGCAACGTTGTACATCCAGTGCCAATATACAAATCCCGCCTCTTTGTTCTCCACTACTCGCTTACTTTTTTCATTCTCGTATGCTTCATATGGATTTTGATCAACCTCACTATAGTAAATCGGATTATTCACATTAAACCCATATGGGAAAGTTGCATACTTTTTGCTGTCAGAACCTGTTTCCTTCCAATAACTGTCTACCAGCGTCCATCCGGAAAGAGAAGAATCCGTGGACTCTATGATCTCTGTATAATCATACTGCCATTTCGTTTCAACAATTATCGCCTCAGTCGGGACTGCACTCAAATAATCCCAACCCAAAATCCTATTTTGGCTCCATATGGCAACCAACACAAGTTTAGCATTCCCATTATAAGTATCGCCCGGATTGTACTGTACGGTATCCTTTCCCTTTACCGCCCAACCCTGGAATGTGTATCCTGGTCTTGTAGGTTTGTCTTTACTTAACGTAAGCTTCTGGTCGTATTTCTTTTTCTGTTCAGACGGCTCGCCAGTCCCTCCATTGGCATCATATGTGACAGAATACTCTTCCGGTTTCCATACGGCAACCAACGTAAGGTCAGCATTCTCGTTATAAGTAGCACCGGCGCTATACTTAACAACATCTGTACCCATTACAGCCCAACCCTGGAATATATATCCTGTTCTCTTTGGTTCGTCTTTACTTAACGTAAGCTTTTTTCCTTGTTTTTTTGTCTGTGCAGATGGCTCGCCCGTCCCCCCATTAGCATCATATTTTACTTTATAAGTCGGTATCGGCGTAGGTGTCGGCGTATCCGGTATCGATGTAGGTGTCGGCGTATCCGGTATCGGCGTAGGTGTCGGCGTATCCGGTATCGGCGTAGGTGTCGGCGTATCCGGTATCGGTGTAGGTGTATCCGTTGATGTTGGCGTCGGTGTGTCCGCTGATGTGGGTGTCGGTGCGTCTGTCGCAACTGAGACAGGCATAACTGTTGGCGTATTTGTTGGTGTCAAAACAGGTACCTTCGAGTTTCCTGTACTACTTTTTAGTCCCTTGGCTAATAGAATTCCTCCGACGATTAACGCACACAACAGCACTGCTCCAACCGCCCAAAGGACTCCCTTCTTCATCCGAGACTCTTTTTTCACGGGAACAAGAGAACCTTTTCTTGATGCTTCCGTTAACGCATCACGGAATTCTTCTGCCGTTGCATAGCGCTTATCAGGCTTAAACTCGCATGCCTTCAGGATTGCATTGCCTACCGCCTCGGAAGCTTCACACGGTGCCGGAAGTTTTTCGCCGTTCATGCGTTTCTTCCACGCTGCATCGCGATCCGCCGGAGTCAGTAACTTTTTCTCCGGATCAACAAACGGAAGACGGTTATTGTTTAACAATCGATACAGAACAATGCCCAGCGAGTAAATATCCACCCGCGAATCATAATTCCTGCCATTGACTACTTCGGGCGCCATATAGTTTGGAGCACCCTTGTAGGATGTTGCCACTGTCTGCTCCAGTTTGCGGGCAACCCCAAAATCACCCAGTTTAAAATCACCAAAATTGCTAATGAAAATATTCTCCGGCTTGATGTCCCGGTGAATAATCTGCTTCTCCTCGCAGATCATAAGTGCGCTGCAGATGTCACAGCCGAGTTTTACTGTTTCGCTCTCGCTCAACTTCTTATTTGCAATATATGATACAAGCGGCGTTAGCAGCTCCATTCGAATGTGTATATCCCATCCGAAACTATCCTCATGCTCTACGATCTTATAATCCTCGATGATGACGATATTATGTGCGCCTTTGAGTGATTGCAGAATCTGAATTTCATTTTTCAGTTCCTGAACAATACCGGCATAATACGACCGAGTCGCCTCTTCGTCCATTCCCTCGGACTGAAGTGATTCTCTCTCCGAATCATCCCTAGGAATCGTGATCACTTTGATGGCGGAATAACTCTCGAATCCTCCGTCCCTGCGTACTGCCCGATAGACGGTGCCAAAAGATCCTCGCCCGATTGGCTTGGGCTCCAACCGCCATTCCGGCCATACAGATTCAATTAATCCGTCCGGAGATTCCTTGCCAACTGAGACTTTCTTGTCAACCGAGGGTTTCTTGCCAACTGAAGAATCCTTATTGTCCGGCATCTTATCTTCTGAAATTTCCTTACCGATCTTGAACTGGACAACCGTAGGTAAGTCAGCCCCACAATTCGGACATTCCGCAAGCCACGGATCATCAATTTGCAAACCGCAAACTAAACACTGTCTCATAATAACCTCTTCACATATAACCCAGTATTCATGCCCTTCTTACTCAATAGTCATCGTTACTGTGTTTGAAACCACATTGTTCCCGTGAACATCCTTCACAACGCAACGCCACATATATGAACTTCGCTCAGTCCGTATCTTTGTTTCCAGCACCGATGTTGTTGCACTTGGTGCCTCGACATTAATCCATGCACTTTCTCCCGGTTTTTGGTATTGCCACTGATACGTAAACGGACCTTCACCATCAACTTTAATCGTAAACGCTACCTCTGTATATTTCGGACCAGAAACACTCTTGGGCTGCTCTGTTATAACCAACGGCATCATCGTCGGTGTCGGAGTCTCCATCACATATTTGACCCAAACCTGCACATTGTCAAAAACACCTTCCTCAGGTATTTCGTTTGAAGACTCCTTGGTTGTCGTTCTGGAATACTTGTAAACCTTCTCGTAATCTGTGTATGTTGAAACATAGTACTTAAAACGGAAGTATCTTGGCGTACCGGTTCCCACAGAACTCTTGTCAGGCATTACGTTGACGCAATTATAACTGGGCTGATTCCTATTACAGCAGTATAAGTTATCCAGATACGGGCAATCCACATCCGAAAGAAACGCATCGAAGTACTGATAAGCATAACCGCCGCTGTTTCCGCTCGCATCAAAACTACCCTGCCTGTCGGAAATCGTTCTCTGTGTATTGTCAGAGTAAACAACGTTGTACATCCAGTGCCAGTATACGAATCCCGCTTCTTTATTCTCTACTACACGCTTACTGTTTTCGTTCTCATTCGCTTCATAAGGACTATTGTTAAGCTGTTTGTATACTTCACTATTCTGATTAAAGGTTTCCGGAAAACTTGCATACTTCATGCTTTCAGAACCGGTTTCTTTCCAGTAACTGTCCGTCTGTGTCCAACCGGACAATGCGGAATCTGTGGACTCGGTAGTTTCCGTTGAGTCATATGTCCACTTTCTATCAACGATTTTCGCTCCGCTCGGAACTTCACTCTCCAGTACCCATCCCGAAGTTTCTTCCTGCATCGGTGTCGGTGTCTCAACCAGCGGAATCGTCGGTGTTGGTGTATCGGCCAATGGAGTCGTCGGCGTCGGTGTATCGGTCAATGGAGTCGTCGGCGTCGGTGTATCGGTCGGCACCTCAGTAGGACTCGGTTCAACAGTGGGGCTTACTGTCTCTTCTGTTGTAGGAGTCGGTGAATCATTTTTCGCCGGAATATCTGTTGCTGTTGGAATTTCATTTGGTTTGTCTACTTCCTTCTTGTTCGAACAACCTACTGAAAAAACAAATATAAATACCAAAATAAATAAAAACCCAAAACCTCTTTTCATCTGTAGGACCTCCCAATTTACGAAATAATTGTAGCACTTTGTTGCTTATTGATCCCAATACCACTACTATACTATTTTAATTTGTACTGAACCCATACTTGAACATTGGAGATGTTGCCACCGGCCGTTACCGCACTGTTGGATTCCATGCTTGTCGTTTTGGAATACTTATAGACTTTCTCGTATTCCTTATATGACGAAGTATAATATTTGAAGCGGAAATACCTCGGTGTTCCGGTTCCAAGAGAACTCTTGTCAGGCATTACGTTGACGCAATTATAACTGGCCTGATTCCTGCTACAGCAGTATAAGTTATCCAGGTACGGGCAATCAACAGTTGAAAGGAACGCACTGAAATAACCGTAGTAATACCCGCCGCTGTTTCCGCTCGCATCAAAATTGCCGGATCTGTCAGAAATTGCTCGTTGCGTAGTATCTGAATAAGAAACGTTATACATCCAATGCCAGTAAACGAAACCTGTCTCTTTGTTTTCTACCGTTCGTTTTTTACTATCATTTTCATAAGCTTCATAAGCACCTTGACTCAACTGCTTATATATACTGTTATTTTGGTCAAATGTTCCCGGAAAACTTGCATACTGTCTGCTTCCGGATCCGGTTTCTTTCCAGTAACTATCCGTTTTTGTCCAACCGGATAGCGAAGAATTCGTGGATTCCGTAGTTTCCTTGAAATCGTATGTCCATTTTCTATTGACAGCTACGGCATTACTTGGCATTGAACTCTCCAGCACCCATCCGGAGACAGCATTCTCTCTCCAAACAGCTATCAACTCGAGTTTTGCATTTCCTGTATATGTGTCGCCCGGTTGATATTTTACAGTCCCATCACCATTTTTAAGTGCCCATCCTAAAAACGTAAAGCATTCCCTACTGGGTTTACTTGTACTCAACGTAAGGTTTTTGTCATGTGTCTTCGTCTGGGCCGATGGCGGATTTGTTCCACCATTGGCATCATAGGTCACTTCGTACGTCTTCGCCTCCCAAACGGCAACCAGCTCGAGTTTTGCATTATCTTTGTATGTATCTCCCGGGCTAAAGAATCGAATCGCGACTCCATTCTTGTCCCTTTCAGCCCAACCGCGGAAGATATATCCGGTCTTCGTGGGCTTGTCTGTACGTAAAAGAAGATTTTTACCATATGTTTTCGTCTGGGCAGATGGCGGATTTGTTCCGCCGTTAGCATTGTAAGTCACCTCGTACGTCAACGGTTTCCAGACAGCTACCAACTCGAGTTTTGCATTATCTTTATATGTATCTCCCGGGTTGTATTTGACTACACCCTCTTTTCCCTTTACAGCCCAACCCTGGAAGGTATACCCCGTCTTCTTGGGTTTATCTTTACTCAACTGCAGTTTCTGCCCGTAAGTCTTTTTCTGTGGCGACGGCGCACCTGTTCCGCCATTTGCTTCATACGTTACTTTGTAAGTCGGAAGCGGCGTCACCGTAGGCGTTGGTGTCTTCGTCGGCGTCGGTGTCGGTGTCTTCGTCGGCTTCGGTGTCGGTGTCTTCGTCGGCTTCGGTGTCGGTGTACTCGTCGGTCTTGGCGTAGGCGTACTCGTCGGCTTAGGCGAAGGTGTAGGCGAAGGTGTCGGCGTGTTCGTCGGCTTAGGCGAAGGTGTAGGCGAAGGTGTCGGTGAAGGTGTCGGTGAAGGTGTAGGCGAAGGCGTAGGTGTCGCTTGGACTTCTACCCAGCGCGCATACAAATACAACACATCACCCCCGTCATCCGGTGCTGTAACTTTACTATTCTTCGTTGTCGGATCCGAAGCATTATCAAGGAACCACCCGGCGAATCTGAAGCCTTCTTTTACGGGATCCACAAGTTCCGTTCCATATGTCTGACCGTAAGTCACCGTTATTCTTACCGTGGAGATTGAACCTCCTGCAGGATCAAGATAAACGGTATAAGTCTTCGCCTCCCATTGTGCGTACAGGTCGTGATCCTTCTGGATCGTGACTTTCGTTTCCTCGTTAACCGGCGTTCCGTTCGATGCTTTTGTTGCCCATCCGATAAAGTTGTGTCCTTCCCGCTCCGGTTTCGGCAGCGTTCCGACTATCGCTCCATACGGCTCGTTGTAATGAACGAGGATTGTCCGTTTAGCATCCTCGAGTTCGTTTCCGCCGTTGGCATTCAGCGTTACCTTATACTCTTTCTTGCCGGTACTCAACGTAAGGGTAACGGTACTTCCTTTCTTCTGCATTCCTTCGCTACCCGGAGACTGTTTGACAACGCAATCTTTCGGAATGGTTTCGTTGGAAATCGGATCCTCATATTGAACATCAAAGCCGTTCTTGAGAAGTGCCTGTTCCGCCTTGGACTTTTCCATCCCAACAACATCAGGAACATCTACATAATCGTTCCCGGCTGAAACTATCAAGGTTACCTTTTCGCCCTTGGCAAGCTCCGTCCCGAATTTCGGATCGGTCCTGATCACACAGTTAAACTCTATTGTGTTATCGTGTTGAAAAACAAAATCAAATGTCAATCCCGCAGCTTCAATCAACGACTTGGCATCTTCTACATTAGTCCCCGGATCTATCCTCGGAACCGCGATCATCTCAATTGTGGGAGTCGGACTCAGCGTAGAAGTCGGCGTGCTTGTCGGCGTAGGGGTCAACGTGGCGGTTGGAGCAATCGTTGGCGTCGGTTTGTTCTCCTCTGATTCACGATTCTTGCTTGCCCAGAGAATTCCTCCCCCAATCAGCAAGCAAAGTAAAATGATCAACGCCGCCCAAAAAGCCTTTCTCTTCCATAACTTCGTCTTCTTCAGCGGTACGATCACACCCTTGTTCGTAGCGTCGAGTAACGCATCCTTGAATTCCTTAGCAGTTGCATACCGATCCTCCGGCTTATATTCACAAGCCTTCAAAATCGCGCTGCCAATCGCATACGAAGCCTCACACGGTGCCGGAAGACGTTCCCCGTTGATCCGTTTCTTCCAGGCCTCCTCGCGCTCCACCGGCGTCACCAGTTTCTTCTCCGCATTTACAAGCGGAAGGCGATTGTTGTTCAGCATGCGATACAAAACAATACCGAGAGAATAGACATCAACTCGTGAGTCGTATTTTTCGCCCTTTACTACTTCCGGTGCCATATAATTCGGTGAACCTTTGTATGACGCTGTAACTGTCTGTTCCAGCTTTCGGGAAATTCCAAAGTCACCGAGTTTGTAGTCGCCGAAACTGTTGATGAAAATGTTTTCCGGCTTGATATCCCGATGAATGATCTGCTTTTCCTCACACATCATGAGGGCATTACACATATCACAGCCGAGTTTTACAATCTCTTTCTCGCTCAGCTTTTTGTCTGACATATATGTAATAAGCGGCGTAAGCAACTCCATACGGATGTAAACATCCCAGCCGAAGCCTTCCGTATGTTCAACAATCTTATAATCCTCTATCAGTACGATATTGTTAGCGCCCTTGAGGTTCTGCAAAATCTGAATCTCATTCTTCAGATCCTCAACGACACTGGTATAGTAAGACTTGGTTGCATCGTCATCCAATCCTTCCGACTGCAGCGACTCCCTCTCAGAATCATCCCTGGGAATGGAAATGATCTTGATAGCCGCATAACTCTCTATACCGCCTTCCTCACGGACAGCACGATAAACCGTACCGAACGAGCCCTTCCCGATTGGCTTCTCGTCCATCTTCCATTCCGGCCAGACAGAGTGTTTTTTCCCGTAATTACCCGGGGAATTCGGTCCTTCCGGAATTTTAGCTACTGTTGGCAACTCAGTACCGCAAGCCGGACATACTCCAAGATACGGATCCTCAGTTTCAAAATTACACTCCGGATTTAAACACTTACGCCTCATAACACTATCGCACTGAAACAGTGCTACCTCCTTCGCGGATTTCTACAAACGATTTTTCCCGAATCTTTTTCCTATAGCAATTCATCGATAGGACATTTCCCAAACATCTGCGTAGGTTCCCATTGGATCCTCCGAAACCATACACATCATTACGAAACATTCGTACGGGTTCGTCACATACATTTTTCCCATATGACAGCGATCCAGGATCTCGTTGGTCCCATCGCAAAATGACAGGAACCGTTGTTTTCGATCCGGATACCGATCCATCATTTGAGAGAAGATGAAGAAGTTCAATGTAATCAGGTCATAGCGGTTCACTTCATCGCTTCCCGCAAGAATCCGCCCGATATGCTGTCTGCTGAACCGTTTTCCGGAGAACTGCGCGTTCAGTTTTGATTTCTTCTCCGGAGAAAGATTGCCATGGCGATCAAGTGGAATCGCCGAACAGATCACATGCTCAATATCACTCTCCGTGACATCTTCCGCTGTAAACTGTTTGCGACGATCCTTCATGGTCTGCAGTCTCTCGGCAATTTCATAGTCATACAACCGACCGCTGTCTTCCAGCTTGCTCTTGTATTCTGCAACCTGCTGTTTCATCTCCTCTTCCGAACTCTCGTTAAACCAGTTCGCCACGATTTCTTTAGCCTTGCTGTACAATACATCGAACTGCTCCCTGGCAGACACGCTCATCAGCGATGCATTATCCGCATTCTTCAGTTTGACCATCCGGATCAGAAGAGCCATATCACTTACTGCCGTGTTGTTTCCCCCGCCGGCATGAATACTGCTGTTTCCAAAACTTTCCAGTGCTCTCAGATCATCCTTCGTAAGCTTGTTGTATTGTTCCCAGAGCTGGCTGAACTTGTCATAACTGAAACCGTGCTCATAGCAATACCAGCATGCCAGTTCAAAAGGATCCTGCGAATTAATGCTTTCCTCTCCAAGCGCTTTTGTCAGGAACTGGTTGACCTCCTCCGGAGTCATTTTAAGTCCGAAGCCAAGCAGGAAAACAACTCTGCGGCGTACCGTGAGCTGCGTCAGCCAGTTTTTTGCCTGCGCTCGAAGTTTCACCGTGCTTGAGGAAAATGATGCCGGCGTATGGTTGTCCCGAAATGCCAGTACAAGTATTTCCTGAAAATCTGACAGAGGAATATCCCGAAACCTCTCCTGCATTTCCGCTTTCACATATATGTATCGCTTCAGATAATCGCAAAACGGGATCATTCGCAGCGTACGCTTGAGAGTACGATAGATCAGTTCCGCATCATACTCTTCGAATTTGCTGTCATCTACAGTATCATAGAAAGATTCCCATGCAGCTATCGTAAAATCAATTGTTCTTGATTTCGCATCCATGTCCATATGTCACCCCCGGGAACAATCAGAATATTTCACGTAATCTTGATAATCCACTGCGCCTTACCAGAAGAACCAGTGCCGTCACGTTATCCCTTCCTCCGGCTTCCAAAGCTCTCCGAACCAGTTCATCTGCTACTGTCTCAATATCGAACGTGCACAATACTTCCGCAATCTCATCCTCAGGCAGCATGTCCGTCAATCCGTCAGAGCAGATCAAGAAGCAGTCTTCCGCCCCGCACCGTCCACTGGCTTCATAGGGTTCGATTATCCCCTCTCCTTCTTTCTGACCCAGTTTCTGAGACAACGGAGCCTTCCGATACTTCGTTCCCGTGAAAATATGGTCGAGCGAAATCTGTTGCAATTTATCTTCTTCCACGCGATAAACCCTGCTGTCACCGATATTGCACACGTAGTATTTTCCCTTGCGAAACACCAGCATTGCCGCTGTTGTTCCCATCGCATCAATAAAATGATCATCTGCGTACCGGCAGATCATTTTATTCACAATATCACAGTATTCCGCCAACGATTTCTCAACGTCATCGGATATATCCCACTGTCCGGCAGTCCGGGCAGCGATCCAGGATGCCAGTTCGCCGTGCTCTTCTCCCCCAAGCCCGTCAAACACTCCGAAAACTGCCTGCGATTCTTCCTCAATCATCCCGTTACAGCGGCTTACAGACTCATTCAGATTGACATCCCGGCATTCACCCGCGCAAGTGAAATTGTCCTGGTTGATGCTTCTTAATCGTCCGGTGTCACAAGTGCAACTGTAGTAAATTTTCACGCCCATGGCACACCTCCTTTTGTGCCATTATGATAACTCTCATCTGTATTATGTCTGTAATCTGTATTTTCCTTTGTGCAAGCCGACAGTCCCATACCATCGTATTCCAACTGTCCTATCGTTTACTGTAATCGTACATCTTGGAATAGTATGCCTGGCGGAACGAATAGCTCTTATACTTTTCCTTCACGTATTGTATATAATTTGCTTTCGAATCGCACTGTTTCCATATGTATCGCTCGTCCGAACGACCTTCCACAGTGTACGTTTCATATGTGTCCCCGTACTTTGCCTTCGCTGCGGAAAATGTGTTATCCGGAACTTTCGCGGAATCAACATTGTAACAATAATATACCTCAATCAGCAGCTGATTCTGCAGCACGCACTGGAATTCGTTCTCACCGGTGCGAATCGTGCAACTCTGCATAGAATGATCGTCTTCCGATTCTGCCAGCGGAGTTACCGCAGAACTGCCGAACAGTTTCTTCAGCTCATCATAGGTCTTTCCGAACAGGCTTGTATCCATCTGAAAGAAACCGGTTTTGGAATCCACGCGGAGATACGATGATCCCTTTTTGAAGACACCGCACAGATAGAGCACCAATCCCAGTACCAGCGCTGCCAGCAGGCATATGCCTGCCACAAGCAATCGCTTCTTTCCGCGCTTCGTCTTTCCCCGATACCGAACGGTTTTCTTTCCGTCAACCGGATCGGCATCTCCAGATTCCGGATTATCCGCCCCGTTTTCCTCATTGCTTCTCGTAAAATGTCTCGCGTACGAAGCAACCTGCTTCGAGTGAGTTACGGAACCATCCGTCGCATCATCAGCCTCATCCTTATCTGTATGACGGCCGGGAAACATCCTGACTGTTCCCATTCTGGATCCGCATATCGGGCATATCTCAATCCGATCATCTTCAATTTCATTATCGCAAAATGGGCAAATCATAGTTGTTTCCTTTCACTTATCTCAGAATACGGCTCATAATCTCATGAAAAAAGTCAGTTCTAATCCTTTGTAAGTAGATCATCTGTAATCAATACCGCCGTTTTACCGTATTGAACATTAATAGTCAAAACTTCCACACCATCCACATCAAATTCAACTACTCTGTCCCGGGTATTAGTGAATACATACTCTCCCACAACCTTGACCCCATCGATTAAAAACGTAACATATGATGAACCGTCAAAAGCTGTTCTCGGATTAATTACACAAGAAAAATGTTTATATTCTCCATCCAGCATATAGCTAACTTTTTTCCCCGTAGGAATCACTATTGCTTTTTCGTGTTTTCTTCCAGCTGCGTCTATTGCAATCACCGGAGAAGTTACATACCCTTCCGACTTCAGATCGCTTAAGTTCATATTTGAACTGTTTCTATCCTTGGCAGTTAGATGGTATAGTAATATAATCATCCCGATCAAAAATGCTGCCCCGATTACGATCCAAATCCGTTTTCGCGGAAGTCTCTTTCTTATTGTTGTAACAATACCTGACGCCGCGATTGCCTGTTTCAAGCTTCTCATCCGTTTACGCAAGGCATTTACTTTAGACTTTGTCTCATGCTCTGTTTCTGACTGTGTTTCCTGCTTCGCTTCTGGCTGTGCTTCCGGCTCCGCTTTCGGGTTTATTTCCTGCTTTATGTCATTTGGGGTTTCCCCTTTTATTTTCTTCTTTGTTTCTTTCCTCTTCTCTCGGCTCTTTTTTACCGCTTTTTCCTCATTATCATCAATTCCCCGCAACGCTTCTAACATTTCACGCGCTGTTCCGTACCGGTCTTCCCTCTTGAACGCGCAAGCTTTCAAGATAACCCGTGCTGCTTCGGCAGACGCTTCACATGGCTTTGGAAAAGGATCTCCTGATACTCTCCGCTTCCACGCCTTCTCGCGCTCACTCGGAGAAGTCGATGATTTCTGTGTATCAACGAACGGAAGTCGCTTGTTATTCAGAAACCGGTACAGCATCACACCAAGCGAATAAATATCAACACGCGAGTCGTATTCCTCTCCTTTGAATACCTCCGGTGCCATATAATTCGGAGATCCTTTGTACGACGCTACGACTGTGTGTTCAAGCTTACGCGCCACGCCGAAGTCGCCCAGTTTGAAATCGCCGAATTCATTGACAAAAATGTTCTCCGGCTTGACATCGCGATGAATAATTTTTTTCTTCTCGCAAACCTCAAGTGCCTCACAGATGTCGCAACCGAGCCTGATTACCTCCTGCTCCGTCATTTTCCGGTCTCCGAGGTACATGTTCAGCGGAGTCAGCAATTCCATTCGAATGTTGATATCCCACCCCTGTCGGTCTGTTCTCTCAATGATCCTGTAGTCCTCGATTCCTACAACATTCTTCGCACTTTTCAACGATTGAAGGATTCGGATTTCATCCGCAAAATCCTTCACAATATTATAAAAATATGTTCTCGTTCCTTCGTCGTCATATCCTTCTGCACGAACGGATTCCCACTCCGCCTCGTTTGCAGGAATTGAAATCACCTTGATTGCGGAGTATGTCCGGATATCGAAATCTTCACGCACTGCACGGTATACCGTTCCATAGGATCCTCGTCCGATTGGCTTCTTCTCAAGTTTCCACTCTGACCAAACAGAATCTATGAACTCAGGTAACTCATCTACCACCGCTTCATCGAGATTCACCTCGATGTTTTCTGCTGTATTCTCTGAATTTGTCTCACTGTTTTGATCTACAACCGCAGGGTTTGTCTCAAAGGTTCTCACCGTATCAGCAAAGTTCGTACTCTCTTTGTAGGAAGTTACCGTTTCCGATCCTTCTTCTACGACAGACGCTTCATTCAGGAGTTCTTCTGCCGGAACTACGGCTTCCGAAGAAACTTCTTCCGACATCTTGTTCGCTTCTTCGTGTGCTTTTATGTCTTCCGTCCCTTTTACATGCCCATCTGTTTCGTGACCGTTTGATTCCGCTTTTTCGCAACCATCTTCCTTCTCATTGCTTTTCGGAAAATTACGAATAAGCCGAACCGTCCCCATCACAGACCCGCAAACAGGGCATATTTCGGTGCTATCATCCGGGATTTCGTTTTCACAAAAAGGGCATAATTTCATGCGAGTTCTCCTGAAATATTTACATTCGTTCCGTTTCCGTTATGTCGGGATCAAGGTCTGTTTTAGTCATTGTCTGTTTCGGCCAAAAGATGCATAACAGAACACAAACCATGACATCCGACAGAATAAAGAAAAGTAGCGGGGCAGATAATACTACACATAACAAAGCACATATCGCAGCAGCTATTATCCCTCCGAAAATGAGCATTATTTTCTTGTAGAACTCCCACCTTCTGGTTTTCTCAATTTCTTTCTTATACTCGTTTGCGTCAGTTTTCTGATTTTTTACTTGTTCCAGAGTTGTCGCCGCAATGTGCATTCCTGCTATCAACGCTTCACGCATCTCCCCGGCCGTCTCATAACGGTCTTCCGGCATAAACGCACACGCTTTCAATACAGCCTGCGCGACTTCTTCTGATGCGTCGCAAGGTTTCGGGAACGGTTTTCCGTGCATTCGTAACTTCCAAGAATTCTCACGATCACTCGGAGTCAACAATTCCTTATACGGATCCAAAAAAGGAAGTCGGTTATTGTTCAGGAATCGATACAACATCACGCCAAGGGAGTAGATATCCACGCGGGCATCGTATGCCTCACCATTATAGACTTCCGGTGCCATATAATTCGGTGACCCCTTATATGACGCAACTATGGTATGTTCGAGTTTACGAGCCACACCGAAATCACCCAGTTTGAAATCACCAAACTCATTAAGGAAAATGTTCTCCGGTTTGATATCTCGATGGATGATTTTTTTCTTCTCGCATACTTCCAACGCTTCGCAGATATCGCAGCCAAGTTTTACAATCTCTTTCTCCGTCATGTTGTGGTCACAGAGATAGCTGTTCAGCGGAGTCAACAATTCCATTCGGATATAAATGTCCCAGCCGATCCGGTCAGTCCGTTCAACGATCTTGTAATCCTCAATACCGACAACATTTTTCGCACTTTTCAAAGACTGCAGGATACGGATCTCTCCGACAAAATCCTGCACGATGTTCTCAAAATACGAACGTGTCCTTTCTTCGGTAAATCCTTCCGCGCGTATGGAATCCAATTCCGTCTCGTTTGCAGGGATTGAGATTACTTTAATTGCGGAATATGTCTTGATCCCAAAATCCTCTCGCACGGCGCGATAAACCGTCCCATATGAACCACGTCCGATTGGCTTCTTCTCAAGTTTCCATTCCGGCCAAACGGAATCGCGCAGTTCCGAAACATCAGCGTCAGTTTTTTCAGTCGATTTTGAAGAATTCTCAGACATTAAACTATCCGAGTCAGAAGCCTCAACCTTTTTGCTTTACGAACCAGAATCACAAGCTATTAAAACGTCCGAATCAGAAGTTGTGTTTTCAATTGTTTTCTCATTATCACAGGAACCTTTTTTCGATTCATAAACCAAGCGAACTGTACCCATCTGATCTCCGCAAAAAGGGCATACGGAAACGTCTTCATTGTTACTTTCCCTACCGCAACTCGGACATATCATAAAGGCACCTCCCCGCTATAAATCTTTCAAGAGAAAACCGCAAACCAACATCTAAATTTGCGCAAAAAAACTTCACCCAACAGAATCGTGTACTAATAACACAAATGCACAATCAAAAATTTTTTGGTTTCCGACAAATCATAATTCTCCGGGGATTACTGAATTACTTCCCACGAAACAAATTCACAAGAGTTCTTTACTTTATAGTCATTGTTACTGTGTTTGAAACCACCTTGTTCCCGTGAGCATCCTTCACAACGCAGCGCCACTTATATGAGCTTCGCTCAGTCCGTATCTTTGTTTCCAGCACTGATGTTGTTGCACTTGGCGCTTCGACATTAATCCATGCACTTTCTCCCGGTTTTTGGTATTGCCACTGATAAGTAAACGGACCTTCACCATCAACTTTAATTGTAAAAGTTACCTCTGTATATTTCGGACCTGAAACACTCTTGGGCTGTTGTGTAATAACCAACGACTTCGCTGTCGGTGTCGGTGTGTTCGTCGGTGTCGGTGTGTTCGTCGGTGTCGGTGTGTTCGTCGGCGTCGGCGTGTTCGGTGCTTTCGTCGGCGCATTCGTCGGCGCATTCGTCGGCGTCGGTTTCGGTGTGTTCGTCGGTTTTGGCGTGTTCGTTGGCATCGGCGTGTTCGTCGGCATCGGCGTGTTCGTCGGCTTATGAGCCGGCGTATCCGTCGGTACCGGCGTGCTTGTCGCCTTTGTTTCCGAATTGGAATCGCTATCTTCCGATGACTTTCCGAACAATATGATGCACACAACTATCGCTGCGATTAACAGCGCAATTCCTGCCAGGATCAGCCACAGTTTTTTCCTGCTCTTCCCTTCCTTAAGCGGTGCGGGAGGTGTTGCAACAACACCGGCTGCAACTTTGTTATTGCTCGCAAGAAGCGCCGCGCGCATCTCACTTGCCGTCGCATAACGGTCTTCCCGTTTAAATGCGCATGCTTTCAACACTGCCTGTGCGACGCCGTCCGAAGCATTGCACGGCTTCGGGAACGGTTCTCCCTGCATTCTCAACTTCCAGGAATTTTCCCGATCGCTTGGCGTCAAAATTGCCTTATATGGATCCAGGAAAGGCAGGCGGTTATTATTCAGGAAGCGATACAGCATAACACCGAGGGAATAGATGTCCACACGGGCATCGTATGCCTCACCGTTGAAGACTTCCGGCGCCATATAGTTCGGTGACCCCTTATATGACGCTGCCACGGTATGTTCGAGTTTACGAGCCACACCGAAGTCCCCCAACTTGAAATCGCCGAACTCATTGATGAAAATGTTCTCCGGTTTGATGTCCCTGTGAATAATGTTCTTCTTCTCGCAGACTTCCAACGCTTCGCAGATATCGCAGCCAAGTTTGACAGTCTCCGCCTCCGTCATTTTGCGATCGCAAAGATAGGTATTCAGCGGGGTAAGGAGTTCCATTCGGATATAGATGTCCCAACCGATCCGGTCGGTTCGTTCGACAATCTTGTAATCCTCAATCCCGACAATGTTCTTCGCACTTTTCAGGGTTTGCAGGATACGGATCTCTCCTGCGAAATCCTGCACGATGTTCTCAAAATACGAGCGCGTGCCTTCTTCACTGAGTCCTTCCGCACGAACAGAATCCAGTTCTGTTTCATTAGCAGGGATTGAGATCACCTTGATTGCGGAAAATGTCCTGATCCCGAAATCCTCTCGCACCGCACGATAAACCGTTCCATACGAACCACGTCCGATCGGCTTCCTCTCCAATTTCCACTCCGGCCAGACGGAATCCAACAATTCCGGAGACAGGGAAACCGGATCTGCAGTCGTAGAATGAGCGGAAGTATCATTCAATAACTTCTCCACGTTATCTGCTCCTTGAAATGATTCGGACAACATCCGTACAGTTCCCAGGGAATAGCCGCAAAACGGGCAGTTCACTGAGCGCTCATCACTGATTTCTTTTCCGCAATTCGTACATTTCATCGTTGATACCTCCTCAACACTCTATCAAAACACTTTCATCCCTCATCAGAAGAACAGGAATCTCGGTTTATCCTTCTTTATCTCCAGCAAAATCAATGTGGTATTGTCCCTGCCTCCCTTGGCAAGCGCCTGTTTCAACATTTTCCGAGACGCCTTCTTCACGCTTTTCTCGACTGCGATCGCCTGAATCTCCGGTTCGCTCAGCATGTCAGTGACTCCGTCTGAACAGATCAGATAGCGCTCTCCGACCTTACAGCGAAGCTTTACTATGTACGGCTCTATCACAAATTCTTCTTTGGGAATTCCGAGGCATTGTGACAGCGGCGGCTTCCGTCCATGCGCACAGGGCGCGACATGATCCTTGGAAATCTGTTCAATGGACTGTCCGCTTATTCGGAAAATTCTGCTGTCGCCCAGGTTGCATACATACAGCCGGTCCCCCTGAAACGCTAACATCGCAACCGTTGTTCCCGTGGACTGGAGTTGCTCCTTCTTCGCAAAATCGCAGATTTCCTCATTAGCCGCAATGCAGAAATCATACAACTGGGTCTTCAGATTTCCCTTCCACTCCGTATGCGATGCACGTTTGGCAGCAAGAAACGATGACTCCTCGCCGCGCTGCTCTCCGCCAAGACCATCAAAAACCCCGAACACGCTGCACTTCCTTGCGGAAACTTCGCCCGTCAAAGGATACACCTTCGTGTCCTTTCCGTTATAGCGATACATACGCTCACAGGTGTAATTGTCCTGATTCATTTTCCGTATTCTGCCGACATGACAGACACATGCATAAGCTATCTTTGTTCCCATCCGTTATCCCCAATACCAATCATATTCTGATCAAAACAACAGTTGAAAACCAGTCTTATTCCACCGACTTCAGCAAGATCACCACATACGAGGTATTGCCCTTTAATCCTTCCGCATAGTCATCTGCTTTTACTGTTTCTCCGTGGATTCTCTTCGATGGAGAAAATGTGACTTTCTTCACGTTTGAAAAGGACAGCGTTAACTCTGTAGCAGGTACCGAGGAATCGAACGTATTCCTGTAATACTCGGCAGAGACAAGGACCCAGACTTTTCCGCCGGAAGCTGTCTCGCAACTGCAGGCATAGTACGTGTAGGTACGTGAAATATTCTGGTAAATGCCGTATTCCGGCACGATTGAAGTCACGTCAAGATACACCGGTTCCCCTGCCGTCATGCCGATCGCATACTCCACCTCCGGTTTCGGCGTAGGTGTGTTTGTCGCTGTCGGCGCAGTCGTAGGCGTTGATTTCGTCGAGGACTTTTGGGAATTCCTGCGATCCTTCGAAATAGTAGACAAGACGGAAACAATCACAAAGAAAACCAATACGCCCAATATGGTGAACAGACAACCTTTTCTGAGCGTTCCGGATTGATTGTTCTGACTGTTCTGAACATTCTGAAAATTCTGAGTGGCCGGTGCTTTCAGTTCCAGCTGAATCCACTCGCTTTTCAACTGTGCTCCGACAGTCGGCAGGTCTCCGAACTCAATCATCAGAATCTTTGCCATGTAAGCGGCATTTGCTGCTTGTCCTTTTGCATTATGCAGATTGACAACAGCGTTTCTTACCATCGTGCACAATGTCATTCTCGCATTCGTGCGTTTTTCGGTATCTTCGTACGACGTTCTCAAACGGTCGTCAAAGACCTGTACGATCTTCATGTATTGCCGGAGCCCCGTGAGATCACTCGTAACCAACTGCTCTGTCTGCTCACGGATCACGTTCAGTCCGGCGTTCACTTCTTCATCTGTCATCCCGTTCAGAAATCCGTCCATGGATGTATTATACATGCTGACAGATTGATATATGTAATCAAATTGTTCCTTCGATCCGGAAGCTTTTTCGATCTTCTCTGCGATGACCGGATTCGTCTTGCGAATGTGCTCCAGCATGTCCTTATCAGGATATTCGCGATACAGGCGGACAGCCAGTTCAGGATCGCGAGCAATCCTGTCCCAATAACCGTTTTCGACCAGAAACGCCTTCCAACTCCTGTCATTCTCTCCCTTGCTTACTTTTTGTGCAAACATAGAAAAAAGAAAAGCAAACACAAGACACCCTACACCGAACAGAACCTCCGCTAATTTATCGTCACTGTTACCGAAAATGCAGTTCACAATAAGTGTAACACCGATTACCATCGAAACTGACCCCAACACGCTCAACAACGTCGCTGTACTGGAATTCTTATACACCGTCGTGTTCACTCTCATGATGCCGTTCCCCTCTCGTCTTCTTAAGCAGGACTATTCAACCGGAAAGTTGCCCTTGTCACGGGTTCAGATGCTGTTCGAATAATGCGATTTTTCACATTTTCTTCACATATCTAAATTTTATCTAAAACAATTTGCTATGTCAAACATAATATATCTATACATATACAGTATTCTAAAGGTTATTCCGTTTATTATGTCTTTTTTTGCATTATTGTAATGTTTCTTGGCAATTCCGTTCTCGTCGGTGCCCGCTTTATACAAATACTTATTCCCTTAATGCTTCATCTGTTGATCTTCTCAAACACATCCTCAACAAATATAAAAGTTTGCAATTACATTCGTCGATTGTCACCTTTATCTTGCTTTTTTTCTGCTGTGCACATATCATAATAACTGTGTTGTACCGAGATCAATCGGATATCGGATTACTTAAACGAAAAATCAAACACGGACGCGATCGGGAGGTAAAACGATGAAAACTACCAAGATTGTAATTACAGGCGGCCCGTGTGCCGGAAAATCCACCGCCATGAGCTGGGTGCAGAATGCCTTTACACAGATGGGCTATACCGTGCTTTTCATCCCGGAAACAGCAACGGAACTGATTTCCGGCGGTGTCGCGCCGTGGACATGCGGGAGCAACCTGGATTTCCAAAAGTGTCAGCTTCGTCTGCAACTTGACAAAGAAGATGTCTTTACGCAGGCTGCGAAAACCATGAATGCTTCTAAAGTATTGATCGTCTGCGACCGTGGACTGCTTGATAACAAGGCATACATGAACGATTTTGAGTTTTCACAGGTGCTGGAGTATCTGAACAGCAATGAAGTTACGCTTCGGGACAACTACGATGCAGTGTTTCATCTTGTCACAGCGGCAAAAGGCGCCGAAGGATTTTATACAACTGCCAACAACTCCGCCAGAACAGAGACCATCGAGGAAGCAGCCGCACTCGATGATAAGCTGATCAGCGCTTGGACAGGCCATCCGCACCTCAGAGTAATCGATAATTCTACCAACTTCGAGGATAAGATGAGGCGACTGATTTCCGAGATTTCGTCCTTCCTCGGAGAACCGGAACCGTACGAGATCGAACGCAAATTCCTGGTCGAGTATCCGGATGTCCGTTGGCTTTGCTCGATTCCGAACTGTCAGCGGATTGAAATCATACAGACATACCTGAAATCCGGTCCGGACGAGGAAGTGCGTGTACGCCAGCGCGGTATGGACGGCCACTACATTTACTTTCAGACAACCAAACGTCGGATCAGCGATGTAAAACGCGTGGAGATCGAACGCCGGCTATCGGAGCAGGAATACCTGCATCTTCTTATGGATGCCGATACGAATTATCGCCAGATTCGGAAAGACCGCTATTGCCTGACGTTTGACAATCAGTATTTTGAGATCGATATTTACCCGTTCTGGACCGATAAAGCTATCGTTGAGATCGAACTGAACGACGAAAACGAAGAGATCCGTTTTCCCGAACAGCTTAAGGTAATCAAAGAGGTTACCAAGGATGAATCCTACACAAACAGGGCTTTAGCTCGAATATAACCGTAAATGCGACACAAAAAACAGACCTCCGGGCGTTTTCCCGAAGGTCTGTTTTAATACTGATCATTTCAAAATGTCTTGTCCGAACGGACCTGTTGTTGCCTCTTGCGCCAGCCTGCTTACTGCTCCTCCTCTTCCTCCACGGAGAACGAGTACACCGTGCAATAATCGAAAGCTTCATCCTCACGGAAAATGCAGGTCGGGAAGGTCGGAATGTTGCAGGAGTTCGGATAGAACTGCGTCTCGAAGCAGACACCGTCGCGCTTCTTGTAGATCACGCCGCCCTTGCCGGGGTTCGGATCCTTCGAGCCGTCGATAAAGTTGCCGCTGTAGAGCTGCATGCCGGGAAGATCGGTGTAGACTTCCATCTTGCGGCCGCTCTTCGGATCGTAGAGGATTGCCACAAGGTCCATCTCGTCCTCCTCATCGATGTCGAGGTCGAGCACATAGTTGTGGTCGTAACCGCCGGCAATCTTGAGGCACTCCATGTCCGCGTTGATGTCGCGGCCGATCGGCTTCGGCTCCTGGAAATCCATCGCCGTTCCGGTGATGTCCATGATCTCGCCGGTCGGGATCAGAAGCTTGTCGGTAGGCGTGATCTGGTGGCTGTTGATCCAGACTTCCTGGTCAAGCACGGAACCGCTCGCCTGGCCGGCAAGGTTGAAATACGTGTGGTTGGTCAGGTTGATGACCGTAGCCTTGTCGCAGTCTGCAAAATACTCGATCGCGAGGTCATTGTCGTTCGTGAGCGTGTAGGTCACGGTGACATTGAGGTTGCCGGGGAATCCCTGCTCGCCGTCCGGCGACAGACGCGAAAGCTCGACGCTCACGCACTCGTCATCCTCGTATGTCTCTGCCTCGTAGAACACCTTGTTGTAGCCGAGAGGGCCACTGTGAAGGTTGTTCACGCCGTTATCATTTTTCGCAAGCTCGTAGGTCTTGCCGTCGATCGTGAACTGTGCTCCGCCGATGCGGTTTGCATGGCGGCCGATGAACGAGCCGTATCCGGGGCCGTTGGTCTCATAGCCCGTCACGTTGTCGTAGCCAAGCGCCACATCCTCGAAATTGCCGTTCCGGTCCGGAACGATAATGTTGACGATCACGGCGCCGAAGTCCGACACCGTCACCTTCATGCCGTTCTTGTTCTCCAGCGTATACAGGGTGGCTTCTTTTCCATCCTTGGTCTTTCCGAAACTAGATTTGCTGATACCCATTCTGATATTCTCCTTTTTGTATTTCTGAGCCGCCCGGTACTCCCTCGCGACTCTTCGCGTCTCCGCATTGGTTTTACTCTTTTGTCAACGCGCACTCGATTTCCGTTGCGCCCCTTCTCTGACATTTTACATCATAGCAAATTCGCAACGGTTTGTCACGAAAGAATCATCCGAAACAGAAAAAAGCATCGGAAAATGATTTCTTCTCCGATGCTTCTCTGAAAAACTCGTCTTTCACTGCGGATATTCCGTCAAAACGATTCCTCTTATCTCACGGCATCCGCAAGCTCCGCGACCGCAACCGCGCGCTGCTCGCCGGTCGCCATGTCCTTGAGCATCACGGTTCCCTGTGCCGCCTCATCCTCGCCGATGATGGCCGCGTACGGGACACCGATCTTCGCGGCATACTTCATTTTCTGCTTCATGCCCTTGCTCTGGCAGTACACGTCCGCGTTGATGCCCGCCCCGCGGATCGCCGAAGCGGCCGTGAGGGCCGGGCTGAGCTGTTCCGGTCCCATCGGGATCACAAGGCACCGTGCCAGGCATCCGTTCCCTGCCGGGATCAGTCTGTTCTCCTTAAGCTGGTAGAACAGTCTCGTCAGACCGATACTGATGCCGATGCCCGGAAGCTTCTGGTCCGTGTAGTACTCGGCTAGGTTGTCATAGCGCCCGCCGGAGCACACGCTGCCCATGCTCGGATAGTCGTTGAGCATCGTCTCAAACACCGTTCCGGTATAGTAATCGAGGCCTCTCGCGATCGTGAGGTCGATGATGAACGCGCTCTCCTCAACGCCGAACAGGCGAAGGTACGAAACCACCGTCGCCAGTTCCTCCACGCCCTGGCGGTACAGTTCGTTGTCGATCTCCTGCGCGCGGAGCGCTTCGATAACTTCATCGTTCGTGCCGCGGAACGCAAGGAACGTAAGGATCCTGTCCGCATCCTCGGTCTTCACGCCGAACTTCTCGAGTTCCTCCGTGACCGCGTCGCGGCCGATCTTCTCCAATTTGTCGATCGTGCGCAAAATGTCCCCGATGATCTCCGCATACCCCAGTGCCGAAAAATACCCGTTCAGCACTTTGCGGTTGTTCATGCGGATCGTGAACGCGCCGAACGCAAGCTCCTTAAACACGTTGTAAATGACCGCCGGCATCTCCGCGTCGTACACGATATCCAGCGAGTCCTGTCCGATCACGTCGATGTCGCACTGGTAAAACTCGCGGAAACGCCCCTTCTGCGGACGCTCGCCGCGGAACACCTTGCTCATCTGGTAGCGCTTGAACGGGAATGTCAGCTCCCCTGCGTGCTGCGCCACATAGCGAGCCAGCGGCACCGTCAGGTCAAAGCGCAGAGCGACGTCGTTGTCGCCCTTCATAAAGCGGTAAATCTGCTTCTCGGTCTCGCCGCCCGCCTTCGCCAGCAGCACCTCCGAAAGCTCGATCGTCGCCGTGTCAAGCGGCAGGAAACCGTAGCGCTCGTACACGCTGCGGATCGTGTCATACATTTTGTTAAATGCGATCTGATCCTCCGGGAGCAGTTCCATGAATCCCGGCATGATCTTCGGTTGTACTTTGTTCTTACTCATATATCCTCCATACCGCAGTCTCCCACGGTTCTTCGTTGCATTTTCAGACACCGGTCCGGGGCAATGTCCCGTCACCGGCAACGCGCGTTTCACCCCGCGCCGGGCTTGGGTCGTTCAGTTGTTATCCGCGGTCACCCGCGTGCGTCCTTTCATCCGACTCAGCATTGTCCGCATGGATCTTTTCCCCGGTGCTGTCCGCATGCGCTGCCTGTGAAGCCGATGCTGCGCTGGCCTCCACGAGAGCCGTCTCATCCACCTCGATCGTGAGCGCCCGGTCGATCAGCTCTTTCACTGACGCGAACTCCGGTCCGTACACAACCTTCAGGAAGGCGAGAAAGATCCGCATGTCATACTCGCGCACATCCTCAATCATCTCGACGATCGCGGTGTCCACGGAAAATGCAGCCCGGTACGTGCGGTTACTCACCAGCGCGGAGAACACGTCGCACACGCGCAGGATCCGCGCACCGTACGGGATCTCATCCTCCTCGAGATGGTTCGGATAGCCCGTTCCGTCGCAGTTCTCGTGATGGTTTGCGATGAATGAAATGATCTCCTCGGAGTACCCGCCCTCTTTGCGAAGAACGTCGATGCCGAGCGTCGGATGCATGCGCACATATTTGGAACGCTCGACCGCCAGGATGTCATCGCGATGGCCGTAGATGACGTCCGCGAGCTCCAGCTTGCCGATATCGTGCAGCATGCCTGCCACGCCGATCTCCTCGCAAAATGCCTCGTCCTCGCCGAGCGCTCTGGCCACCAGTACTGCGAGCCTGCTCACGATCTCGCCGTGGGCATAGAAATCCCGCAGATCCTGCTCGACGGTCAGTCGCGCACCCATGCGTTCGATCAGTTGTCGCTCACGTTCCAGATTCATGATAGTCTCCGATAGTTTTATCCGCGACAGCTCCGTTCGCGGTACCCCCAGGTTCTCCTGCTCTGTCACTCTTTTATCTATCACTCGTTTCCGCCGGGCAGTTCATTTGCCGCCAGAAACGCCTGCTTCCGACCGATCATCTCATCGATGCGGTCGATGTAGTCCGTCAGACTCTTCACATTTTCCACGCGCTCGATGCGGTCTTCGTCGTAAAATACGAACTTCGACATCGCTCCTGCACCGGCCGCCAGGATCGTCTGCTTCTCCTCCATGATGAGGATGTTGTAAATGCCTTCCCTGCCGTGCTTCGCGTAGCCGACATTTTCCAGGTTTTCGGCCATGTTCTTCTGGCGGTAGAGGTAGTACGGCAGATAGTTGTGCTCGCGGCAGAAACGGATGCTCTCCGCAAGCATCTCCGTCACGCCCTGCGCCTCCATGCCCTCGTAGTCCTCGCGCTGCGTCGTCAGTCGCGCCGCGCGCTTTCGCGCAAGCGTGTGCACCGTGAGCGAGTCGGGATCGAGCTTCGCGATCTCCGCAAGAGTCCCACGCACATCGTCGGGGTTCTCGCCCGTCAGGCCGATAATGATGTCCATGTTGATGTTGTCGTGCCCGAGCTCGCGGGCCATGTGCATCGCGTCGATGATCTGCTGCACCGTGTGCCGCCGCCCGATCAGATCGAGCGTGCGCTGCTGCATCGTCTGCGGGTTGATGCTGATTCGCGTGACGCCCTGCTCCTTGAGGATCCGGAGTTTCCGCTCCGTGATGCTGTCCGGTCTGCCGGCCTCCACCGTAAACTCGATGCAGTTCTCCATCGGAAGGAACTGCCATACGGCCGTGAGAAGCCTCTCCAGCTGCTCCGCCGAGAGCGCCGTGGGCGTGCCGCCGCCGATGTATACAGTCTGCAGTTTCCTGCCCGGCATGCATGTGCCGAGGTATTCGATCTCCTTCGTGAGCGCGTCCAGGTACGCGTCCGTCAACTTCCCGAACCGCTCCAGAGGGTACGATGTAAACGAACAGTAATGGCATGTCGTCGGGCAGAACGGAATGCCAATGTAAATGCTGTAGCCGTCGCGGTAGTTCATACCCGTGAGAATTTCCCTCTCGCGCCGCGCTACCTGCAGGCTCGTCGCGATCTTCTCCTCGCTCACGAGATACTCCTCGCGCAGCCACGACTCGATCTGCGCCGCATCCTCGCCCGCCTCAAGCGCCTCGTAAACAAGCTTCGTCGGGCGTACGCCGGTGAGAATTCCCCACGGCAGCTCCGTGCCCGTCTCCGATGCCAGCACACGGTATATCTCCCGCGCAACGCTGTTGCGGTACGCCTTCCTCTCCGGGTCCACTGCGTCCGCATCGGCCCTGCCGACACACACGCCGCTCCGGTACACGCGGATGCGGTACCAGTCGTTCATCAAAATACAGGAAAATGTATATTCGTAGGCCGGGTTAGCCGCCAGCAGGAACGTCGGCTCCTCGTGGCAGAGTTCCCTCATGGGCTCCTCCTCGGCCTCGTAATGGTTCACTTCAAACTCGCTGTGCGGCAGAAAAGCACGGATCAGAGGACGCAGTTCCTGCTCGTAATCACGCCCGTATAGGTTCAGTTCGATCAGGATGTCCATCATGCTCCTTTCCGCCGTTGTCAGCAATCATTTTCAATCTCAGGCGGTCACCGGCGCTAATGCTTCCCCGGCTCTGCCTTTCAGTCTTTCACCTGCAGAGGCTCGTCCTTCCCGGACTTCTTCCGCTCGGGCATCATCGCCTTCGTCTGCCCCTTCTCCCAGGTGTACATGTTGTACCGCTTCTCGTACTCAATATTGGTCGCCGGCCCATGTCCCGGGAACACCAGCGTGCCGTTCGGCAACTGATACAGCTGCTTGCGGATCGACGCCACCAGCTGCTCCATGTTTCCGGTCGGCAGGTCGGTACGACCGATGCTCTCCATGAACAGCGAATCCCCGCTGAAGAGGATCGTCTCCGTCGGGAAGAAATAGCACACGCCGTCCTCCGTGTGACCCGGTGTCGCAAGGCAGGTGATCGGGAAACCGGCGTACTCGACCAGCTCCTCGTCCTCCACATACTTCTTCACCGGAAAATGCATCAGCGACTCCGGAAAATACTCCTCCGCTCCCTTCGGCGCGATCTTGGCGTAATCACTCAGAAAACTCTCCGCGGCGCGCCCTGCCACCACCGGGATGTCGTAGACATCAACAAGTTCCCGCACGGCTCCGATGTGATCGAAATGTCCGTGCGTGAGCAGGATTGCCACCGGCATCATGTTCATGTTGCGGATCTCCTCGCGGATCGCGTCCGGCTCCGCGCCGGGATCGATGATGAGCAACTGTTCCGTCTCCGGATTGCCGACTAAGTAGCAGTTCGTGTCGACCGGACCGACATGGATGGTTTTGATCTTTCTCATATGCTTCCCCAAACCGTGCGCTGTGTCGTTCTACAGGAGTAGAACTTACTGTTTGTTACCCCGCTGTTCTCTCCACGTCCACGACGAACTCCACCTGGCGGATGCGGTTCATCATCGCATTCAGCTGGGCGGTGCTGTGCACTTCAAACGAAACGACGATCGTGCTGATCTCGTTCTTGCCCGGCCGTACGGTCGTGGAATTGATATTCAGATTATTTTCATTCAGGATGCGGATGACCTCGAGAAGCGTCTCCGTCTTGTGCGAGTTGTTCGCGAAGATCCGCACCTCCGCATTGTACGTGCGCTCAGGCGCCGCGGCCTCCTCGTCCTCCGTCATTTCCCATTTGGCCTCGATCAGACGCTGCTTGTCCTCCTCCGGCAGATGCTGCATGTTCACGCAGTCCGCACGGTGGATCGACACTCCGCGCCCGCGCGTGACGAACCCGACGATCGTGTCGCCAGGCACCGGTGCGCAACACTTCGAAAAATGAACCGAGATGTCGTTGGCGCCCTGCACGATGATGCCGCCGCCCTGCTTGGTGCGAGCCGGCTTCGCACGCTCCTCGGTGAGCAGCGCCTCAACCTGCTCCTCGGCGGTCATGCTCTTCGCGCGAGCCTTGTTCCACTCCTCGAACAGTTTGTTGACGACCTGGCCCTCCTTGATCGTGCCGTGGCCGATCGCCGCCATCAGCGAATCCCAGTCGCGGAAACCGTATTTGACAAGGCAGGCTTCCTGGTACTCCGGCTTGTTGATATCCGGCAGGTTGATGCCCTTCGTCTTCGCATAGTTCAAAATGGCGTTCTTGCCGCGCGCAATGTTGTCGTCCTTGAGCTCGGCCTTGAACCACTGGTTGATCTTGTTTCTCGCCTGCGCGCTCTTGACGATCTTGAGCCAGTCGCGGCTCGGTCCCTTCGCGTTCGCGGAGGTGATGATCTCCACGCGGTCGCCGTTCTGGATCTCGTACTCGATGTTCACGAGGCGGTCGTTGACGCGCGCCCCGATCATCTTGTTGCCCACCGCACTGTGGATGCTGTACGCAAAATCCACCGTGTTCGAGCCGACCGGCAGCGTCTTCACCTCGCCTGTAGGCGTGAAACAGTACACGCTGTCGTTGAAGAGGTCAAAGTCACTCTTTAAGCTGTTCAGGAACTCCTTGTTGTCGGACATGTCGCGCTGCCACTCGAGGATCTGACGAAGCCATGCGAGCTTCTCATCCTCGGCGTTGTCCACGCGCTTTCCGCTCTGGGACTCCTTATATTTCCAATGCGCCGCGATACCGTACTCGGCGATGCGGTGCATTTCCTTCGTCCTTATCTGGATCTCCACCGGCGTGCCGCCCGGGCCGATCAGCGTCGTGTGCAGCGACTGATAGTTGTTGGCCTTGGGCATGGCAATGTAATCCTTGAAACGCCCCGGAACGGGCGTGTACATATCGTGTAAAATGCCGAGCGCCGCGTAGCAGTCCTTGACGCTGTCGACGATGATACGCACGGCAAACAAGTCGTAGATCTGCTCGATCGACTTGTTCTGGTTGACCATTTTCCGGTAAATGCTGAAGAAGTGCTTGGCACGTCCGTCGATCTCCGCGTGGATGCCCGCCTCCTCCATCTTCTGTCCGACCTCGTCAGAAATCTTCTGCACAAACGCCTCGCGGTCCGCGCGCGTCGCCTTGATATCCTCCGAGAGTTTCTTGTAAACGTCGGGCTTGAGGTACTTTAAGGACAGGTCGTCCAGCTCCTTCTTGATGCGGCTGATACCGAGCCGGTGAGCGATCGGGGAGTAGATCTCCATCGTCTCCTTCGACTTCTCAACCTGCTTCTCCGGCGACTGGTACTGCATCGTGCGCATGTTGTGCAGGCGGTCCGCCAGCTTGATCACGACGACGCGGATATCCTTGGCCATGGCGATGAACATTTTCCGAAGATTCTCCGCCTGTACCTCGATCTTGTCCTGTGAATAATTCAGCTGCGTCAGCTTTGTGACGCCGTCCACGAGCAACGTGACTTCCTGTCCGAACAGTCTCGACAGCTCCGCCTCCGTGATCGTCGTATCCTCGACGACATCGTGCAGGATGCCGGCCACGATCGTCTCCTTGTCCATCTCGAGCTCCGCCAGGATGATGGCCACCGACAGGGGATGGATGATGTAGGGCTCGCCGCTCTTTCGCTTCTGATTACCGTGCGCGTCCAACGCAAGCCGGTACGCGCGCTCTATGATGCTGAGGTCCGTCGTGGGGCGATACTTCCGGATCGTCTCGATCAGCTTCTCATACAGCCGCTCGGGTTCCGTAAAATCCGCCGTCTTGCCGATGCCTGTTCCTGTCGCCTCGGCTGCTGCCTCAGTCAGATTTTTGTCCTCGTCCGCCATAACGGTACCTCCTTTCTTTCATACTTTGGAAACAAGCCCCTCTACAGCTGTTCCAGCATAAACTGCTTCACGCCCTCCAGGCTGCTGCGCTCCCAGGCTCTCTCCGCCTCCCGCTGCGCCAGGGGGTATATGATCTGCATGTCCAGGGTCTCCCCCGGCACGCGGCCGCTCCGTAGCGGCGTGTAAAAATCCGCGACCCAGTCTTCCTCCGTCGCGTTTCTAAACTTCTCCGGATAGAGGAAGGTCAGCTGCCGCTTCGTGTTGGCGATGAACACCTTCGCCGCGAGCGGCGCGAGCAGCTCGTACTCACGGGGCTGCACATCGGTGAAGATCCGCGGCAGTTCCGCGCTCACGATACGCTCATGCTTCCGGTCGATCCGGATCCCGTACGGCTCGAACGACCACTCATTTTCCGTAAAATGAAGCTTCACGAACAGCCCGTATTCCGTGTTGAACTGCGCTCTCTGATAGTCCGTGTCGAAAATGAAATTGCCGAGGGAATAAAAGATCGCCTTATCCCCCACGGTCTCATAGTTCATCGGCACGTGCGGATGATGTGCCACGACAACGTCCGCGCCCATCTCCAGATAGAGATGATAACGGTCTCTCGTGTAGGGCGAAGGCAAAGCCGTGAATTCTTCGCCCGCATGGGCAACGACGATGCACCAGCGGCAACGTTTCTTCACCTCGGCGATCCGTTCCCGGATCAGGTCCAAGTCACTCCACGAGAAGCATCCGGCCATGTCCTCGCCCGCCTTGCGGCAGGCTCTCTGGTAGCCGACACCGATCATGCCGATGCCGCCCGCCTCCTTAAACACCACGGGTGCCGAAGCCTCCGCGAGATTACTCCCCGCGCCGAGCGTTTGCACGCTGCACCGCTTCGCCTCCGCGAGCGTGTCAGCCATGCCGACCGGCCCCGCATCCATGATGTGGTTGTTGCAGATATTCCAGACATCCGCGCCGATACGCTGAAAGAACTTCGTTGCGTTCGGGTGGATGCGGTGCTTTAAGTTTGCGGCCGATCCCGCCACGCCGGCGACCTTGCGCCGTCTCGTGAGAGGGCCTTCCACGTTGATGACCAGATGGTCGGCAGAGCGCAGGAATGCAAGCGCGTCGTCCGCAACGAGCTTCTCGTCGTTCCAGCGGCGATGCATGTATTTGTCAAATCCGATGTCGCCGGTGAAGGCGATTGTGGTGGCTCTCTTCATGCTCTGCTCCCGTCACACTCCCACAAGCTCCTTAAACTTCTCGCCGCGCTCCTCAAAATTCTTGAAGTATCCGTACGATGCGGCCGCGGGCGATAGTACGCATGCGCGTCCCGCGGGCGTGATCGCGCGCGCGGTCTCCACAGCCGCTGCCAGATCTTCCACATAGACACAGCTGTCGCAGTCATTTACCTGCTCATAGATCCGCCGTCCGGTCTCGTATGCGAGAATATACCGGTACTGCGGATTCCTGCGGATGAACTCGATCAGCGCATCGTAGTTGATGCCGCGGTCCATGCCGCCGATGATGACCGAGTACGCGTTCGGGATCGCCAGAAGCGCCTCGATCGTCGCGTTCGGGATTGTCGAGATGGAGTCATCGTAGTACGTGACGCCGTCCTTCTCCCCGATCCGCTGCAGGCGGTGCGGCAGCCCCGTAAACGTCCGCAACGCTTCTCTCACGCGCTCCGGCTCCGCGCCGTAGACCTCTGTCGCGATGCGGTACACAAACTCCGCGTTGTAGTTGTTGTGTTCGCCGAGCACCTGCAAATGATAGTCCGGCGCCGTCGCAAAATCGATCGCCGTCGTCGCAGCCTTCGTCTCGATCGGCGGAACCTGCGTTCCCACGAAGAAACGGTCGTTTTCCGACTGATACTCCGTGATGTGCCTCTTCGCCGCAAAATACCGGTCTAACGTGCGATAGTAATCGAGGTGCTCTTCGTATAAATTCAAAAAAACCGCCACATGCGGCGATGTCCGAAGATGCGCAAGCTGGTGGCAGGATAATTCAAACACGATAACCGTATCCGGGTCAATCTCCCCGTAGTAATCAAGGCACGGAAGACCGATATTGCCGAGCAAAATAACCTTCTGCGGCAGGCACTCCCCGAGCACATGCGCAAGCATCGCGGACGTTGTGCTCTTGCCCTTCGTGCCGGTCACGCCGATCACCTGATCCCGGAATTCCTCCATGAACACGTCGGTCATTGAGGAGTATTTGGGGTGATCCTCATCCATGACAATGCCGGGACTCTTGAGGATGACGTCGTACTTCGACTCGTCGATGTCCTCGCGCTTCCCCTCGAATACGGCAACCTCCCTCGGATGGCAATATGTCGCGAGAAAGCGCTCCATCGAGCGCCCCTCGCGACCATAACCCCAGATTAGGACGGATTGCCCGTCAAATCCTGTATATTGCTTCATACTGCGTCCTTACTTAACTTCTACCGTCCAGTTGCGATCGTCTGCGATCTTGCCGAGCTGAATGCCGGTGATCGTATCGTAAAGCTTCTGGCTGACAGGGCCGATGCCGCCGTCGCCGATCTTGAACACTTCGTTCTCGAAGCGGAGATGGCTGACCGGGCTGATGACAGCTGCGGTACCCGAACCGAAGCACTCCTCGAGCGCTCCCGTGCGGCCTGCCTCAACCAGCTCGTCTACCGAGATGCGGCGCTCCTCAACCGGAAGACCCCAGCTCTTGCAAACCTCGATAACCGAGTTTCTCGTTACACCCGGAAGGATGGAACCGTTGAGCATAGGTGTGACGATCGTGCCGTTGATCTTGAAGAAAATGTTCATCGCGCCGACTTCCTCGATGTACTTTCTCTCACGGCCGTCAAGCCACAACACCTGCGAATATCCCTCGTCATGAGCCTTCACCTGCGCTGCGAGCGATGCGACATAGTTGCCGCCGGTCTTCGCCTCGCCGATACCGCCCTTGACGGCACGGACATACTCATCCTCGATCCAGATCTTAACCGGGTTCAGGCCTTCTGCATAGTACGGGCCAACCGGCGAGAGGATGACGATGAAAAGATACGTATCCGAAACGCGAACGCCGAGGAACGGATCGGTCGCGATCATGAACGGACGAATGTAAAGGGAGGTGCCGGGCTTCGTCGGGATCCAATCCTGATCAACCTTGACGACAGCCTTGCAGGCCTCAACAAAATCCTCCTCAGGAATCTGCGGCATGCACAGTCTCTTGTTGGAGTTGTTCGCACGCTCCGCATTCTTGTAAGGGCGGAACAGAAGGACTCTGTTGTCCTCGGTGCGATACGCCTTCATTCCCTCGAACATCTCCTGTCCGTAATGGAACACCATTGCGGAAGGATCGAGGCTGATCTCGCCGTAAGGAACGATGCGCGCATCGAACCAGCCCTTGCCGGTCTCATAGTTCATGACGAACATATGATCCGTGAAAATGGTACCGAAACGAAGCGGGTCATCCGCTGCCGGCTTTGCCTTCGGGTTCTTCGTAAGCTCATACCTGATATTCAACATAGTCTCACTCTCCTGTCTGCCGCGTGTTTGCGGCTTAAAAACTGTCTACTAATATAGTCCCATTTGCCGTAAAATGCAATAAAAATGCGTCGGTTTTCGCCGAAAATGAGCCATTTTTCGTCAAAAAGTTGTTCTTTGCCGCTATGTGTGATACAATCGCAAGCGGTAGAAACGGCACGGATTGCCATGCCGCCTGCCGGCTTCCGTTCCATCGGAGAGTTCCTGTCATCTGAGGAGGTGTCTTCACATGAAATGTATCGCCGCCGTCGATCGCAACTGGGCGATCGGCAAGAACAACAAACTTCTGGTCAGCATTCCCGCGGACATGCGCTTCTTCCGCGACCATACCGTGGGCAAGGTCGTCATCATGGGCCGCGCGACGCTGCAGAGTTTCCCGGGCGCAAAGCCCCTGAAGAACCGCATCAACATCGTGGTCACCCGCGATCCGAAATTCTACGTTCCCGACGCGATCATCGTGCACAGCGTGAAGGAGGCCGCCGAGGCCGCTGCCGCGTACCCCGCGGACGATGTCTACGTGATCGGCGGGGCCAGCATTTACCGCCAGTTCCTGCCCCTGTGTGACACTGCGTACATCACGAAGATTGACTACGCTTACGATGCGGACACGTATTTTCCGAATTTGGATGCCGATCCCGAGTGGGCTTTGACCGATGAGAGCGATGAGCAGACATACTACGACCTCACGTACACATTTACCGAGTACCGACGCACAGCGGAAACGCCCGAAGCGCCTGCCGACGGGGAATAAAAACCTTTCGAATTGACACTGCCGCCCTTCCGCAAGTTTATGCTATGCGGGAAGAGCGGCAGTTTTTTCCTTATCACTTTTGCAAAGACTGTACTGCTCAACTTATGAGACAACCTTTGTCGTCTTTGCTTACTTCAATTTCTGTCATTCCACAATAAGCGTCGCCATGGAGGAGATTGTCTTCCGGCCGTTTCCATCCGTCACAATACAACGGAACTCATAACCGTCCAGTCCCTTCGTGGCCGCCACAGAGAGCGTTGCGGTCTTGTTGCCGCTCTGTGCTGAATCCGCCCATGCACACGATGAGTTCTTCCGATACTGCCACTGGTACGTGAGAGTGCTCTTGCCGGTTGCCTCCACCTTGATCTGCGCCGTGGAACCTGCGGATACAGTCGTAGCTTTCGCCGGCTGCATTGTGATCCTCGGCTTCAGAGTCAGGGTAACAGTCTTTGAATACGTTATCTGTCCGTTCCCATCCGTCACGATGCAGCGGAACTGATATCCGTGAAGGGCTGCTGTGGTGGAAACAAGAAGCGTATCGGTCTTCGCTCCCTGCTGCCCCGAGTCTGCCCATTCTGCGGATTCGTTCTTCCGGTACTGCCACTGGTATTTCAGCGTTCCCTTGCCGGTCGCTGCGATCGTGAATTTCGCAGTGGAACCAACCAGAAGGTCTTTGTCCAACGGCTGTGTGGTGATCCTCGGTTTCAGGGTCAATGTTGCCGCACGTGTATACGATTTCTGTCCGTTCCCGTCCGTCACAACACAGCGGAACTGATAGCCATGAAGGCCTGCTGTGGTGGAAACAAGAAGCGTATCCGTCTTCGCGCCCTGCTGTCCGGAGTTCGCCCATTCACTCGAAGAGTTCTTCCTATACTGCCACTGATACTTCAATGTTGACTTGCCTGTAACTGCCACAATAAACTTCGCTGTAGATCCTACCAGAAGGCTCTTATCCGCAGGTTGCGTTGTAATCCTCGGTTTCAGAGTCAGGGTTGCGGCATTGGAGTATGCCTTCCCTCCCGTGCTGTCAGTGACGACACAGCGGAACTGGTAGCCGTGCATACCTGCTGTTGTAGAAACCAGGAGCGTGGCGGTCTTGTTACCGCTCTGTGCGGAATCTGCCCAGGCGCTCGAGGAATTCTTGCGGAACTGCCACTGGTACTGTAACGTTCCGCTTCCGGTCGCTGCCACTGTAAACTTCGCCTTTGATCCGACTAGCAGACTCTTGTTCACCGGCTGTGTAGTGATCTTCAGCGCTGAAGTCGGTGCTGCAAGTTTCTTAGGAGTGCTTGCATAGTCGGTTTCGCGAATGCCGTTCACGTCCTCTGCCAGAAGATAAACATAATAACTGCTGTCCCATCCGCTTAAGGAAAGGCCGGAAGGAAGCGTGAACGTTCCTGTTCCGGTGGTCGAAAATCCTGTGGCAGCACCGGTATCCAACTTACCGTAATACTTAATCTTTGCGCTGTTAGTATTGCCTGCCGTGTAAGCCTTGTCAAGGATCAGAACGGATACCTGAGTTGCTTTCGAAGCATCACTTCCCGAAATGGTGTACGGTACGGTGACCTTGCTGCCTGACGCGGTCACTGTCTTGCCGGACTGAAGTCCGACCGTCAGGTTGCTGTCAGCAAGAGTCAGCTTGTACTCGGCATTGTCCTTACCGGCGGTGCCCTTAACAACAGATGTGAAGATGATGGATGACAACTTGACGTTGAAAGCAGGGCTTACACCAAAGGTTGTGTCCACATAGTCGTCGTAGACATAACCGGAGGATTCGATGTAACCGACGAAGTAGTCGCCGTAGTCGTAATTACCAATAAGGGCAGATCGTAGCCACCAACCGGTGCGGTCGTCTTCGCTGTCCATCTTAGTCCGGTTTATTGTAACGTGATCCTCATAGTAATAATATCCGTCCCCGTCCTCGCAACGATCCCAACCGGAATCCAACACATATCCGTACTTCTCGTTCACCACGTCCTCATAATCCAAAAGGAACACCTTTTCACCTGTGAGGCCGATGTAATTGACATACCATTCATCCGTAACGTTTCCCGTGTTCAGTTTATGACCGGACACTTTACTCGCCGCGATTGCAGTTTTCTCAAGCGCGGTGAATCCATTTGCCTTTGTCAGGAACGCACTTCCGTTAAGGCCGTTCTTCACATCACTGTATCGCCATTCATTGGAATTCTGTGCCCCCTCGTTCGGTTCTTCATCCTCGTCAAAATACGCATTATACAGAATAATGTCGCAATCCAGCAACATCGTTGTTCCACCATACGTGGTAGTCTTTGGTGCGAGCACGCGGTACTTCACCGGGTTGCCTTCGTATTTGCCGTACCATACGTAACTGCCTGTCCACGGTGTGCTCGCATCCGCAGGAGCTGACGGTGCCTTGATTACGGACGTGCCAAGACCCGCAACAGTCTTAGTCCATGTTGCCGATGCCGCCTGTGCCCTACCGATAAAACCGACAGAATTCAACAGCGATACCACCATGACCACAGCCAGGAGAACTGCCGTAAGCCGGCCCAATACATGTCTTTTCATTTTTATCCTCTTCCTCTCTTTCGTATGTCAAGAATCATATCGCTACCGGTATCTTTGCTTTCCAGTCGTTGTATTCGTAATCCAGGAGTTGCACATCGTCCTTTGTGAATGCGTAGAAATCCTTGATTTCCGGATTCAGCCAGAACTTCGGCGCCGGGTGCGTCGGCTGCTTGATCAGATCCTCGACAAGCTCGATATGACGGTCGTAAATGTGTGCATCCGCGATCACGTGGACGAACTCTCCGACCTGCATGTCGCAGACCTGCGCGATCATATGCGTAAGAACAGCATACTGGCAGACATTCCATTCATTTGCCGCCAACACGTCGTTCGAGCGCTGGTTGAGAATGGTGTTGAGCACGAGTTTGCCGCCGTCGCGCGGCATCGTCACATTGAACGTCATGCTGTATGCGCACGGGTACAGATTCATCTCGTGCAAATCCTGATGAACATAAATGTTCGTGAGGATCCGCCTGCTGAACGGCGTGTTCTTCAGGTCGTAGATCACGCGGTCCACCTGATCGAACATGCCCTCTTTATATTGATGTTTCACGCTCATCTGGTAGCCGTATGCCTTGCCGATGGAACCGTTCTCATCCGCCCAGGAATCCCAGATGTGCTGTCCGAAATCATTAATGTTGTTGCTCTTCTTCTGCCAGATCCACAGGAGTTCCTCCGTCGCTGACTTGATCGGCGTTCTGCGGATCGTCTGTGCGGGAAATTCTTTGGAGAGATCGTAGCGGTTCACAACACCGAACTTCTTCACGGTGTATGCCAGCTCACCGTCCTCCCAGTGCGGGCGAACCTTCTCACCCCGCGTGTCCGTGCCGTTGTCAATGATATCGCGGCACATTTTGATAAATACATCATCTGCGTAACTCATCCGGTCTCTGCCTCCCCTGTATCCACTACGGGCGGCGCCAAGACGCCGCCCGCAACAGTCGTTGTTTGTTTTTACTTTGTTTGTTCTGTTGGCCTTACTGTCCGCTGTGCTCGTTCACATACCGGCGGATGTTCGAAGCATTTGCATACTTCTCCACCTTCTCGTTTCCGAGAACGACCAGCGTCGGTGCCTGCATGATGCCGTACTTCATCGCGAGGTCGCTGTTCTCCTCGGCATCGATCACCGTGTAGTCAACACCGTTCAGGAATTCCTTCGCAAGTTTGCAGTTCGGGCACTTCTGGGTTGTGAACAGAAGAAGCTGGTTCTTGCTGTCCGCCGCATCTACTGCCTCTGCCGCAGAAGCGATGTCCGCAGCAATCTCCTTCGCGTCATCAGCGATGGTTCCCGCTGCCGATGCAGCCGCCTCCGTGAAAGCAGCCTCCTCGATCACAGCAGTAGCTTCCGCCGCTGCCTCAGCGGTTTCTGCCGCAACAAACTGATCCGCTGCTTCCACAGCCGAAACAGCCTTGTCTGCAACTTCCTCTTTGACATCCGCGAATGCCTTGTTATCATCGGATTCTACTAAAGTAGAATATACATCCTGGCTAATCGTCACGCCACCGCCCGTGCAGCATCTGCCAGCGTTGAAATCGCCGAGATTGTACGTCAGACGATCCTTGTACTCCTGCGACTTACCCTCGTTCCAGTTCTGAACCGGACGATAGTAACCGGTGATACGGCTGTAAACTTCCGTCGCCTTGCCGCAGTGAGGACATACCTTCACCTCGCCGGTCAGATAGCCGTGCTCCGCGCAAACGGAGTACGTCGGGGACATCGTGTAGTACGGAAGCTCATAATTTTCCGCGATCGTGCGAACCAGCTTCGCGGCCGCCTGCCAGTCAGGCAGCTTCTCGCCGAGGAAGCAGTGGAACACCGTGCCGGACGTGTAGAGCGTCTGCAGCTTGTCCTGGATATCCAGCGCCGAGAATACGTCGTCGGTATAGCCGACCGGAAGATGTGAGCTGTTGGTGTAGTACGGAGTCTCGCCGGGCGCGCCTGCCGTGAGGATGTCCGGGAACTGCTCGCGGTCATGCTTCGCAAGACGGTACGAGGTGGATTCTGCCGGAGTTGCCTCGAGGTTGTACAGATCGCCGTACATCTCCTGGTAGTCGCTCAGACGCTCACGCATGTGATTGAGCACCTGCTTTGTGAACTCCTGCGTCTCCGGAGTCGTCATATCCTTGCCGATCCACTTTGCGTTCAGACCCGCTTCGTTCATACCGACAAGACCGATCGTCGAAAAATGATTGTCAAACGTGCCGAGGTAACGCTTCGTGTAAGGATACAGACCCTCGTTAAGAAGCTTCGTGATGACGGTACGCTTTACCTTCAGGGAACGTGCGGCAACATCCATCAGACGGTCGAGTCTCTTGTAGAAATCAGCCTCGTCCGTTGCCTGGTACGCGATGCGCGGCATGTTGATCGTCACGACACCGATACTACCGGTGCTCTCGCCCGAACCGAAGAATCCGCCGGTCTTCTTGCGAAGCTCACGCAGGTCAAGGCGCAGACGGCAGCACATCGAACGAACGTCGCTCGGCTGCATGTCGCTGTTGATATAGTTGCTGAAGTAAGGCGTGCCGTACTTCGCGGTCATCTCAAAGAGAAGACGGTTATTTTCCGTGTCGGACCAGTCGAAATCCTTCGTGATGGAGTATGTCGGGATCGGATACTGGAAGCCGCGGCCGTTCGCGTCACCCTCGACCATGGTCTCGATAAATGCCTTGTTGACCATGTCCATCTCTTTCTTGCAGTCCTTGTAGCAGAAGTCGAGCTCCTCGCCGCCGACAAGGCACGGAAGCTCAGCCATATCGGCCGGCACGGTCCAGTCGAGCGTGATGTTCGAGAAAGGCGCCTGCGTGCCCCAGCGGCTCGGCGTGTTCACGCCGTATACGAAACTCTGGATGCACTGCTTGACTTCCTTGTAGGAAAGGTTGTCGATCTTGACGAACGGCGCAAGATACGTGTCAAACGAGGAAAATGCCTGCGCGCCGGCCCACTCGTTCTGCATGATACCGAGGAAGTTGACCATCTGGTTCATGAGGGTCGAGAGATGCTTTGCCGGGGACGAGGTGATCTTGCCGGGAATTCCGCCCAGGCCTTCCATGATGAGCTGCTTCAGGGACCAGCCTGCGCAGTATCCGGTCAGCATGGAGAGGTCATGGATGTGAATGTCGGCGTTCTTGTGCGCGTCGCGGATCTCCTGATCGTAGATCTCGGAGAGCCAGTAGTTCGCCGTGATGGAGCCGGAGTTGTGCAGGATCAGACCACCGACGGAATACGTAACGGTCGAGTTCTCCTTCACGCGCCAGTCCTCCTCATGGACGTAGCTGTTCACGATCTTCTTGTAATCGAGGATCGTCGACTTCATCTCACGCAGCTTCTCGCGCTGCTTGCGATAGAGGATGTATGCCTTCGCGACGTCGGTGTATCCGGTCTGCTCCAGGACATGCTCCACGCTGTCCTGAATGTCCTCCACCCCGATCACACCGTTCTCTACTTTATGCTGAAACTGCGCAGTGACGCGAAGCGACAGAAGGCTGATGATGTCGGACGTATATTCCTTGTTCGTCGCCTTGAATGCCTTCTCGATAGCCGCATCGATCTTGTGCAGGTCAAATTCTTTCAGTTCCCCGTTCCGTTTTGCTACCTGAATCATTTTCTTTCCACTCTCCTTTTTTACATTTTACCGCGGGTTTCTGCCTTGCGGGCGATTGTCTTCATGATAGCACAGGCCACCCGAGCATGTCAACAAAATATTGAACTTTCTGTGAAGTCACCACTATATATTGTGGTTTGTCGCTTTTGCACAAATTTTCATTTCTTCGTAAAATGTACTTGAAAACAGCAAAAAAGCCCGTCCGCAAAGGCTTTCGGGCTTTCGACTCCTATTTCTCGTCCGGTCTCATTGTTAACAAATTTCGGCAGTTTGCCGAATTTCCGTGTTTTACGGTTCGGTTTCGGAGAATTTTCCGTAAAAAAAGATAAAAATGAACACAAGTTGTTGTGTTTTGCGCAAATGATCTCGCCGGTCCGTCGGCGCTTTTTCATGCCTTGAGTTTGTGCCGTATCGAATGCTTACAGCAGGTCCCTCCGGTCTCTCGGCACGTACGCCTTCACGGCGATCCCGTCCGCGACATACTCCTCCGAGAGGAGCTGTCCGTACTTGCGGATGCCCTGCAGCTTGGTGATCTCATCGTACGCGTACACGCGCTCGATATACACCTTGCCCTCCAGCAACACCTCGGAGATCGCGTCCAGTAGCTCAGGGATCCCGTCCCCGGTCTTCGCCGAGATGCGCACCGTACGCTCTGCCCTGAGATCCTTCCAGCCGGACTCCGTCACAAGATCCTGCTTGTTCATCGCCGTCACAACTTTGCGGTCACCGATTTCCAGTTTCTGCAGCGTATCATAGACGACCGCCATCTGCACGTCCGCACTGCTGTTCGACGCATCCACAACATGCAGGATCAGATCGGAGTATTTTGCCTCCTCAAGCGTCGAGCGGAACGCGTCGATCAAATGATGCGGCAGTTTCCGGATAAAACCGACCGTGTCCGTGAACAATACCTCCTGTCCGTTCGGCAGACGGCAGTTGCGCGTCGTCGGATCGAGCGTCGCGAACAACGCATCCTTCGAAAGCACACCGGCATCGGTAAGCCGGTTCAGAAGCGTCGATTTGCCGGCGTTCGTGTAGCCGACGATCGCCACCACAGGGATGGCGGAGCGCAGGCGCTGCTCGCGCCGCACGTCGCGGTTCTTCTTCACTTCCGCAAGCTCCCGGTTGAGCTGTCCGATGCGGTTTCGGATCGTACGCCGGTCAACTTCCAGTTTCTTCTCACCGGGACCTCTCGTACCGATGCCGCCACCGAGACGCGACATCGCGCGGCCCATTCCGACCAGCCGGGACGAGCGGTACCGAAGCTGTGCCAGCTCCACCTGCAGTTTGCCCTCGCCGGTCATCGCATGCTGCGCGAAAATGTCAAGGATCACCATCGTGCGGTCCATCACGTTGCAAGACAGCGCATCCTCCAGGTTTTTCATCTGCACGGGCGCAAGCTCGTCATCCGTGACGATCCCGCTCGCTCCCGTCTCCTCCAGCAGTTCCGCAAGCTCCGCAAGTTTTCCCTTGCCGAGGTATGTCCCCGGGTGAATGGACTCCCGATTCTGTATAAGTCTTCCCACGACAACAGCGCCGGCAGTCTTCACCAGCTCGGCGAGCTCATCCAGTGACTCCTCCGCCCCGGTCAGACTGTCCGAGCCGTCCTCCACGGCGACGAGCAGAACCTTCTCAATATCTTCCCCTGTTTCGTACATTTTCCGATCACTCCTTCTCCCCCGACAACACATCCGCCGCTCCGGCAGGCAGACCATCCGCGCGCCGGCGCGTCGATCACTGGGCCAACCCTAACCGTTTCTTTAGGAACTTGTACTCGGTCGTCGCCTCCGTGTCCTCGGGATAATTCACAATGTACTCCTGCAGCGTCTCGTATGCTTTCATCAGCTCATTCTGCTCCTCGTAGAGCACAACCTGGTTGCGCAGGAGCTGGCGCCTTGCGGACGAACCCGGCACGCCGAGACCGATGTTCAGCATCTGCTGCGCCTTGTCGTACTCGAAAAGCGCCAGATAGCAGACAGCCTCCTGGTTGCACACGGACGGCGACTCCACGGTGCTGTTCGCGCGGTAGCGCTCGAAGTGCGTCAGTGCTTCCTCGTACTGCTTATCCGCGAGCGCGATCTCTCCGAGGAAATAGTCCGCCTCGTTGTAGCCCATGTCGTACGCGTACTCCATCTCAATCTTCGCGGACTTATAATTTTTCTGATAGTAGTGAACCTGCCCAAGGTAGTATTTGTCCTCGTTGGTCTTCACCGGAAGCTTCGATGCCGTGTCCAGCACACTGTTCGCGTCATCCTCGCGCTCCATGGCCATGTAGCAGGTGTAAAGCCCGATGTAGGAGCGGTAATTCCCCTCCGAGAGGGACAGTGCCTTCTCGTAATCCGCGATCGCCTCCTCGTTTCGCTCCTCGAGGCGATAGAGGTTCGCGCGGCTTAGGTAGGCAGCGACATTTTCCTTGCTCCTCGAGAGGATCTCCGTGTAAATGTCGATTGCCGAAGTGCGGTATCCCATACACTCAAGCGTGTTGGCCTTGTAATGTAAAATGTCGATGTCCCAGCCGCTCTCTGCCTTGATGTCAAGCGCGTTGTTGAAACATGTGAGGGCATCGGTGTAACTCTGCTTCTGAATGAAGACAAGCCCCTTGCCGCGGATGGCAAACTTGTTCAGTTTATCCGCATTTTTCGACACCTGCGCGCTGTTGGCGATCACGATCTCGAACTGCGCGAGCGCATCGTCATACAGCTTCATCTGCAGAAGCGTCATCCCGTAGTTGTTATGCACCTCCAGATCGGTGTCATCCAGCTCGAGAGCTCTCTCAAAATACTCCGCGGCCTTGACGTAATCGCCCGCCTCATAGTACATAAGGCCCTTCTTGTTCTCGCTCTGCGGAGTCATCTTGTCGTCGTCACAGCCGGTCAGCACCGCTGCGAACACGAACAGAATCAACAGGCAAATCCAACTTCTTCTCATTGCGAACTTCCCCTTTTCCTAAAAACCCCCGATGACGCGCGGCACGCGCATCGTCGGGGGTCGGTGATCACTTCGGATAATCAGGTTTCTCAGATCTTGTTGTCCGAACCGAGAACGTACTTAATCTTGTGAGCAACCATGTCCTTAACAGCCTGACGAGCGGGCTTCAGGTACTGGCGAGGATCGAAATGATCCGGATGCTCCGCAAAATACTTGCGGATGTTGCCGGTCATGGCAAGACGGATATCGGAGTCGATATTGATCTTGCAGACAGCAAGCTCTGCAGCATGACGAAGCTGCTCTTCCGGAATACCTACGGCATCGGGCATGTTGCCGCCGAACTCGTTAACCATCTTAACGAACTCCTGCGGAACAGAGGACGAGCCGTGAAGAACGATCGGGAAGCCCGGAAGTCTCTTGATGCACTCCTCAAGTACGTCGAAACGCAAAGGCGGCGGAACAAGGATGCCTTCTTCATTTCTCGTGCACTGAGCAGCCGTAAACTTGTATGCGCCGTGGGACGTTCCGATCGCGATCGCAAGCGAGTCGCAGCCGGTTCTTCCGACGAACTCCTCAACCTCCTCGGGACGGGTGTAGCTTTCCTTACCGGACTCTACAACAACCTCATCCTCGATGCCGGCAAGGGTACCGAGCTCAGCCTCAACCACTACGCCGTGGTCATGAGCGTACTCAACAACCTGCTTCGTGAGTGCGATGTTATCCTCGAAGGACTTCGAGGAAGCGTCGATCATGACGGAGGTGAAACCACCGTCGATGCAGGACTTGCAAAGTTCAAAGGTATCGCCATGATCCAGATGAAGAGCGATCGGAATCTGAGGATTCTCGATAACCGCAGCCTCAACCAGCTTTACGAGATACGTGTGGTTCGCATACGCGCGTGCGCCCTTGGAAACCTGAAGGATAACCGGGCTGTTCAGCTCGCCTGCTGCCTCGGTGATACCCTGAACGATCTCCATGTTGTTTACGTTGAAGGCACCGATCGCATAACCGCCGTCATATGCCTTGGCAAACATTTCTTTTGTTGTGACTAATGCCATAACTGTATCTTCCTTTCTTGTTACGTTTATATCGCAAAAGCACTGCATTTTCCAAGACACAAAACCCTGTCGGAAAATGCCCTGCCGTTTTGCTCTTCCTCCTGTGTGTCCGAAACGGATCCGCGACACCTCACACATTATAGCAGAGGCCCGACCGAAAGTAAAGCAACAAACTCAACGCCCGTTCAACACCGCCTGGCGATGCGACAACTCTGTGTCTCCGTCTTATTCCGGATTGTGTTTGCCGAACAGGAAAAACATCATCGTACACTTGATGTCTGATCTCTTGATCGGTCCGAAAGCGCGGCTGTCGTTCGAGTTGTAGCGGTTGTCGCCCATGATGAAGTATTCATCCTCGCCGAGCGTCACCGGTTTCTCGGTCTCCCGCGCGATGTTCTTGTCTCCGAACCAGACGTACGGTTCATACAGCAGTTCCCCGTTCAGGTAAACCCGATAGACCGGATCCCCCGCTTTCACGATCTTGCCGTCGGAGAGCGTGACGTCGTATTCGTATTTTTCGTAAGTACAGAAAATGGTGTCGCCGGGAACTCCGATCACACGCTTGATGAAGGAAGCTCCGCCGGTTCCTCCGTCCTCGCCTGTATTGACGATCACGATATCTCCGCGCTCCGGATTCGCGTAACGGAAGCCGAACCCGAACGCTTTGTCATCCAGCGTCTTCTGCATGGACGGTCCGTCTACGATGTACGGCGGAAATACGTAAAATATCAGCATCGCGACAACAAAGGCGATCGGCAGGAAAAGATAGTCCGAGATCAACGTCCGAAGGAATCCTTTGGGCTCCTCGTCGTCATCCTCCGGGAACTCCTGATCTTCCTCACCGTCATCCTCGTGCAACGCCGGCTCGACATCGGCGTCATCACCGAACGCGCCGTAGACGACTTCGTCGTCATCGTCATCGTCATCGTCATCGTCGTCGTATGCAGGAAATCCGTACGCAGGCGCAGCATCCTCCTCGATTGTCTGCTTCCGCGCGGCTTTTTCTGTACTCTTGACCGGTTCCGGCTTTGCGATTCGTTCCGGTGTCCTGGCAGGCTCAGACTCTGTGCTTCTTCTCGTCTTCGTCTGCTTCAAAGCGTCATCCATGCCGGATTCTGCCGATTCCTCCGTTCTCTTCCGTTTCGGACGGACCGTTTCCTCGGCAACTGCAGAGGAAACCTCCTCCGCTCTTCTCCGCTTAAGCCTGACGGTCTCTTCCTCGGATGCCGCCGGAACAGCTTCCGCTTTTCTCCGTTTCATGCCGACGGCTTCTTCAGAGGATGCAGCAGGTGTCGCTTTCCTCGATGGCCTTTCGCTGCGAATCGTCTCGTCGCCGGTTTTCCGTTCCTGATTCGGGAGTTTCGCCCGCTCCACCACGGAAACACTCACCACATCCTCTATATTTTCATTCATGATGTCGTCAAGATTCATCGCAACCTCCGCCCCGAAGCCGGTGCCTCATATCAGTCTATTACAGTCTCCGCGCCTTCTCTCACGATCGTGATCTCCGACGGCGCAACGCCCAACAATTCCACGCTTCGCGCGTCCGGCTGGGACATGCCGATGTAGATTCGATACTCCCCGGGAAGAAGCACCCGCACACCTCTTTCATTATATACGCCGAAGGCTTCCTTCGCAAGAGAAATCGTAACTTCCGCGGATTCCCCGGGCAGCAAACGTATCTTCCGAAGCCCCTTGAGCTGTGCGTTCGGGCCGCTTTCAAGCGGAGTCTTTACATAGACCTGTACGGTCTGCGCTCCCGCCGTATTTCCGGTGTTGGTCAGCACGGCGCGACACACGACACCGTCGTCCGGAGAAACCTTCGCGGAAGCGCTTGCGGCGGCACCGAGTTTCTCTCCTTCCGCCGCCTCCACGCGAGCATCGGATATCTCCCATGTAGTATATGACAGACCGTATCCAAACGGATACAGTGCGGGTTGTTTCATATAACGGTACGTGCGGTTCTTCATCGCATAGTCAGTAAATGCGGGCAGTTCCTCCGTCGTGCGGTAGAATGTCACCGGCAGTTTTCCTTCCGGGCATGCCTGTCCGAACAGAACATCCGCTACAGCACGTCCACCCTGCGCTCCGGGATACCATGCGTCCACAATCGCAGGGATGTGTTCATCGGCCCACGGAACCGCGATGGCGCTTCCGCCGAGAAGCACGAGAACAACCGGTTTGCCGCATTCCGCAAGCGCTTTCAGAAGCTGCTCCTGAAGTCCGGGCAGTTCCAGATTCGGCTTATCACCGGAGGCAAATTCATTGCCCTGATCGCCTTCCTCGCCTTCCAAACCGGGATCAAGGCCGAGCACTGCAATAACGACATCGCTCATCTGTGCGACTGCCTTCGCCTCTGCCATACGGTCGTTCGGCTGACCCAGCCCCTGGACACGGTCGCGGAACAGATGACATCCTTCCGAATACATGATGCGCGCCTTATCACCCGCAAGCTCACGGATTCCTTCAAGCACCGTGACATACTCCGATGCCGTACCTTCATAATTTCCTACCAGCGCCTTGCGGTTGTCCGCGTTCGGCCCGATGACGCCGATGGTCTTGATTTCCGAAAGGTTGAGCGGCAGAAGGTTGTTTTCATTTTTCAAAAGGCAAATGGTGCGGCGGCTTGCTTCGCGGTTGAGCTCGCGGTTTTCCTGTGTATCAACCTGCTCGTAACCGATCTCGTTGTACGGAACTTCATCCTTTTGATCGAACAGGCCGAGCTTCATGCGCGTCGTGAACAGCCTTGTCACAGCGCGGTCGATTGCGCTCTCCTCCACAAGCCCGTCGCGAACAGCCTGCAGCAGATGGACGTAGAGATTGCCGCAGTTTAAGTCGCAGCCGGAGTTCATCGCAAGCGCAACCGTCTCCTCCTGATTCTTTGTGACCATGTGGAACTCATGAAAATCCTTGAGTGCCCAGCAATCCGAGGTCACATGACCGCCGAATTTCCACTCGCCGCGCAGGATGTCAACCAGAAGCTTCCTGCTTCCGCAGCAAGCCTCACCGTTCGTGCGGTTGTAGGCGCCCATCACGGCCTCCACTCCGCCTTCCGTTACGCAGGCGCGGAATGCAGGCAGATATGTCTCCCGCAGATCCTGCTCGGACACAACCGCATTAAAGCTGTGTCTCTGGTCCTCCGGTCCGCTGTGAACCGCAAAATGTTTCGCACATGCGGCGACCTTCATGTACCGGCCGTTTCCCTGCATGCCGCGGATGAAGCGAACCCCGAGGCGTCCGCTCAGGAAAGGATCCTCGCCGAACGTCTCATGGCCTCTGCCCCATCTCGGATCACGGAAAATGTTCACATTCGGAGACCAGAAGGTAAGTCCCTTGTAAATGTCGCGATCCCCGTACTTCTGCTGCATGTTGAACTTCGCGCGCGCCTCTGTGGAGATCGTGTCTGCTACCTGCGCAATCAACTCCTCGTCAAATGAAGCTGCAAGTCCGATTGCCTGTGGAAAAACCGTGGCCACGCCGGCGCGTGCTACCCCGTGCAGCGCCTCGTTCCAGTAATTGTATGCCGGAACACCGAGTCGTTCGATCGCCGGTGCGCTGAACAGCGTCTGAAATACCTTCTCCTCAAGTGTCATCTCTCCCACAAGGGCCTTCGCCCGTTCTTCATATGATTTGCTCTCGTCGAGCCATTGCGCAGTATTCATAGTTTTCCTCTTTTCATTATGTGACAATACGAAGAAAGGCTGTCCCGAAGGACAGCCTTTCAGATAATCCCAAATGAGATTACTTAACTCTGTTCGTGTTGAAATCGTTAATAGCGTTGTCGATTTCGGACGAATAGGTTGCCAACAACTCGGCAGGAGTCTGAGCGTTACTATCAAACGAATAGTAAATCTTAGCCTGGATAAGACCGTTGTTGTTGTCATAGAGACCAGGAACGATGTAGGAAGGGTTAGCGAAAGGCTCGGTCTTGCCATTGATCATTCTGTCGAGGGTCTCATGAACGGATCTCTGATCAGCGAACAGGTTCTCATAAGCACCTGCCCATGCAGACGGATCGTCCTTTACTTCCGGAGCCTTGCTGGTGAAGATATCGTAAGCGAAAGCAATATCTGCAAGAACAGGCTGTGTAGCCGGGCAGTTAGCGATAGCGTTTACGTTCTCACGTGCAACAGGCTGATAATCGGAAGCCTTAGGTCCCTTAGGGAAGCATACGAAGCCCCAGTCGAAATCGAACTGACGGGAACCGTCATCATTCTTAGCGATGAAAGCTGAAGCTCTGTACTCGTCATGAGCGATCATGACGCACTTCTGCTCCTGCCAACGAGTCTCGAAGAAGTCCCAAGACTGCTCGCCTTCAAGAGCTGCACGTGCATAACCCTTGGTGTAGTAGCTGTAAGCCCAGTTCAGATCGTCGATAACTTCCTGGTTCGAGCAGTTGTTGACGTACTTGCCGTCAGCATTTCTCGTAACGATTGCGTGGCAACCATTGGAAACCATTGCCATCTCTGCGAATACGGAGTTCTGGATAAGAAGCGGGTAAACATCGGTAGCACCGTCGCCATCCGAGTCACCGATCTTAACAAGGAGATCCTCGCAAAGCTTGTCGAAGGTAGCCCAAGTCCAGTCACCGCTTGCCTGCAGATCGTAAGGCTTCTCTCTCCACTCAGCGCCGAGAGCCTTCTCGATGAGATCCTTGTTGAAGTAGATACCGGTTCTGGGCTCCTTGCCGTTAGCAAAGCCGTAGATCGCGGAACCAACCGTCATACTCTCAACAACATACTTGTTCCACTTGGAATCGTTGAAGTCGAAAATGCCGAGCTTCGAAACATCAGCGAAGAGAGGCTCTTCCTGAGCCATGAACGAACCGATGAAACGATAGTCGAACGTCATGACCTGAGCAAGAGGCTCATTGGACGTGATGGAAAGAAGGCAGGTCTCAGCCTGATCTCCCCATCCGCAAATGGTAGCGCGCTTGATGGTGTAGTGATACTTCTCCATCATCTCTTCCTGCCAGTCAGCGGTCTTCTCCTCGGCAGCATTGTTGCGAGGGAATTCCCAGCTGTCGCCGGACCACCAGTCACCGACTACAACAGCGAGACCCTTAAGATCACGATCGGGAATCGGCGTAAGTGTAGGGGTAGCAGTAGCCTCGGGCTGCTTTTCACCCTGGGTAGGGGTGGGCGTATCGGTAGCTTTTACAGTCTCGTTCTTCTTGTTATCAGTGGTGTTGTTCTCAGTCTTGTTATCATCACCACAAGCAACAAGTACGAAGCAGAGTACGCAAGCCATCGCTACGAGCAGCAGTTTCTTGATTGTGCTCATTATAAGCTCCTCCTTGAAAGAAAAAATAAGTATCTTAAAATGCTTCCAGTCACATACCGAAAACATCTTAATTTGGATTATATCACAGTTTTTTCATAATTTCCACTATTTTTTTCAACAGTTTTCAACAATGAATACAACTGTGTTTTTCGGGATGATGATCATCATCCCTTGATGCCGCTCGCGGAAATGCTCTCCACGAAGCTCTTCTGCGCAATAACGTAGATGACCAGCAGCGGAGCCAGGGCAATCAGCACTGCAGAAGCGTTCAGCTGACTCAGCGAAGCCTCCGGAGTATGGTAGGATTCTCCGTATTTAATAATGTTCTCACCGTTGAATGCATCTGCCGCACCGAGCAGCTTGTTGGAAACAAGCGCCCACTTGGTTACCGGGAAGAATACCTTCATATACACCTGATCCGCCCAGTTCCACACAAACGCAAACAGGAAACAGGAAACCATCATAGGACGTGCGCCCGGAAGCAGGATCTGGAAGAACGTACGCAGTCTTCCGCAGCCGTCCACATACGCCGCCTCCTCGAGCTCCTTCGGCTCGTTACGGAAATGCTGGCGCATCATGTAAATGTACAGTCCGGCTTTGTATCCGGCACAGGTAGCGCACATCATCAGATACGGGGTCGCCGATCCGAGAAGGTTCAGCCCCTTCCCGTGATTGAACAGACCGATGATTCCGAAGATATCAAAATTCTGGAAGTACAGATACAGCGGAGTGATGATAGTCGTCGGCGGCACGATCAACATGACGATGACGCAGACGAACAAAGCTTTCTTGAACGGGAATTTATACCGTGCAAAGCCATAACCTACCAATGTGCACGACAGCATCTGCAACAGACCGACCGCAACTGACAGAAGGAACGAAGTGCGGAAGGTTCTCAGGGCTGAATAGTCCTTGGTGGAGAACTGTCTCCATGCATTCTGGAACGACTGAACCGAAAAATGTTTCGGGATCAGAACGATCGACCGGTCGAACAGATCGGATTCGCTCATCAGACTCAGGGCAAGTTTCTGAATCAACGGCTGGAGGATCAGGAAACACAGTCCGAAGATCAGGATTCCACGCCCCAAACTGTACAGTGCAGCGCCGATCTTTTTCTTCAGAAGATAACCGCCGGACTTCCGGTTGCGTTCCCAGAACGCCTTTCTTTTTTCGGCTCTAGTCATGGTAGTATACCCTCCTTGAGAAGATCAGGAACACAATTCCCAGGAATGCAGCGATTATCAGGAAGAAAACCCAGGATTCGGCAGCCATCTTTCCGTACTCGAAACGGATCAGCAGCGTGTCGTTGATAACTTTCATCAACCCACTGTCGGTTCTTGTAAAGAAGTCAATCACGGTGTAAACGACATTCACGAGGATCATGGAGCTGATCATCGGGAACGTAATCTTCCAGAAACTCTCCCATCCGGTACAACCCTCCATCTTGGCCGCCTCGTACATGCTCGGCGGGATAGTCTGGAGTCCGGACAGGAAAATGATGATCTGGATACCGGACGACATGGCTATGTCGTACACCTGCCCCACGATATCGATGACGTATTGGAAGAATTTGTTGCCGGTCTCACCTGATAGGAGTATATCCTCCAATGTCTTGGTTATGACCGCCGCACTGTTCTCTTCCTTCATTGCGTCGGAAATGCTGCTCAGCAACTGGTTATTGGACTCCAGTCCGAGGAACACGCCGGCCGAAAGAATAACCGGCAGGAAGTAAATGGCACGAACCACGGTACGGCCGCGGAACTCCTGGTTCAGCAGGGATGCCATAAAGAAACTGAACACCAGGATACCGGGAACGAACAGAAGCATACGCTCCAACTCATTTCCGAGAGCTTCATAATAGTCGGTGTCAATCTTGAAAATCCAGTAGAAGTTGGAACTTGAGTTCCAAAGGCCGAGCCACTCGAATTTCAGGCCCTGGCCGGGTGTCGCGGAAACTCTGTTCAGTGTCATGTACAAAGACATTCCGAGCGGATAACACAGGAACAGAAGGAATCCGATGATAAACGGCAGGCAGAACAGAATTCCGGCGATCGCGTTTCCGCGCTCGAGGTTCTTGGTGCGCTTCCTCTTCGGCTTGTCCGACGCGGGATTCTTTCTTGCAGATGCGAAAGCGGACTTCTTCGCAGCAGTGAACGGATCATCCTCCTCGGATGCCTGTTCAACCGCCGCAGCAGCCTTCTCAGCCGCTGCCTCAAAAGAATCCTCCGCCTGATCTGCAACTTCGGCTGCTTCGGAGGCAACCCCGGACAGTTCTGCTTCCGCATCATCGACTGCTGCATTCACATTGATCCGCACAGTCTCGTCAAGCTGATCTTCGGTCAACTTGTTGATATCTTGACTCATTATCCGTTGCCTCCTTTCACCTTATAATCCAATCCTGAGCGGGAATGACATCGCCGTTTTCCAGCTTGTAATCCGCCGTACGGTAGTTGACATAGACCGTCGTTCCGTTTGAGAACTTCGTCATGCGGATGCCGCTGGCAATAATCTGATGATCCTCGATCTCTGCGCCATAGGTGCCTGCGAAATCCGTTTTGAATCTCTGATACCACTTGATCGCATCATTCTTCCAGCTGTCGTAGTTCGCGCCGAAAAGATACGTATAATCCGACTCTGCCAGATCCATGCCTTCGTTATGCATGAACGTGAAGTACAATCCTGCGCCTGTTTCCGCACAGTTCAGAAGATTGTTTGTGAAGTCTGCAGTGACATTGAGTGCGTCGCCGGTGTACTCCACCAATCCGTGAAGAACGATCGGGAAGAACGGGATCGATTCATCCAAAAGGCTGTGATGGTCGGAATCCACATCCATGTCGAGGATCAGATCTGCCTTTGCGACCGCATAGTCGAACGGATCATACATAACGATCTTCGATCCGCCGTTCACGATCTCGTCCAGCACGGAGACCTGTCCGTCTCTGGCCTTCTCGCGGGTTACCGTCTTCTTGCGGTTAAAATCGGAGGACAGACTATTTCCGATATCGGTAAATGCAATATTGGAAAGTCCGAGATCCTTGATCTCTTCGACATATCCGCGCATCGTCTTCTCAACATAACCCGGATTTGCCAGATAGTAATACTCGCTGCCCTCGTTCACTCCGTACCAGACCTTGCTGAAGTCCTGCATTTTCATGAACTCGCGGGACAGGGATTTTGCAGTATCACGACGATACTGGAAACTGTCAAACAGACCGTTGTCATATACATACGTGAAGCCCGCCTTGAGATACAGCTTGTTGCCGGCATCCTGTATGCTGCTGACTGCTTTATTAAACGCGCTCTTTCCGCCGAGCACGCGGATCAGGCTTACGTCATCCGCAGGATCATGTCTGACTCCGTCATTGAACCAGCCTTCCAGCACGACAGACATATTGGTAAAGCCGGAATCATTGAGATCCTTCACGATGTCTGCCATCTGCTCGTATGTGGTCAGTGCGAACGGACGAACCTTCGGGAATCCGAGAACGTGCTGTACCTTGTCGATCGCGCCCACCAGTTCAACTGCTACAGGCAGATCGCCGGACACCGTCGAATTCTTAAACTCGGGATTTCTTTCGAGATAGTAATCGCGGTACGCCTTAGCCATATCAACATAATTTGAACTGCTCAGCGAGCGATACCGGATAACAATGCTCTCATCCTTTGCAAGTTCCTGTTCGAAACCGTAAATGTTACCGGTGGAACGTTTACCGACGTTCACTTCCTCGTTGTGGATAATGCTGAACGTGGTATATACATAGTTTACGTTAAGGCTGCCTACGACGTTGGACTTGATGATGCCGTAGCTTTCACCCTTCTCGATCATCGCCAGCATCGACTGGTTCAGCGTCTCCTTCTGTTCGCCGGCGCCTCTTCCGGTAACGGCAATGCCGTAAACCGGATAGTTCACCAGGGGATCGGAGACATACTCGACTCTGGTCATGCAGTAGTCGGTACCGTAGATTTTGGCGGTGTACGTCTGCTGGCTTTTCTTGCCGTTAAAGTTGATGATCGCACCGCTTCCGTCCGGAACAAACATGTAACCGTCCGACGTTGCGGGTTCCGACATCATATACGGAAGAACGATGAGCTCCGTCATCGGATAATCCGAACGGAACTGCATCTGGTCGTAAGGAACCTCAACAACCAGATCGTCACCTTCGAGTTTCAGGATCATGGTAACGTTGTAAGCCGGCTGCGTAACGCCTGCGGACTCATCGACATACTCACGCTGATCCTCGATCCACTCTTCCTTGGTATAATCGATTTCCGTCTTCAGGATCTCTTCCAGGATTTCCAGTTTCCAGCCCTGATAACCGTCACGGCGTACATAGAGTGTCTCCACCTCACCCTTCTCAAGAGGAGTCTTGATCTTCGGGTATTTTTCGAGATAGGACTTATAGTTCTTACCCTGTGCGCGCTTCCAAGTCATTTCGATATAGCAGTCCTTGAATGTCTTCAGATTTTCCTCTGCCTTCTCCGACTGGAATCCACCTATAATCTCCTCGTAGCGTTCCTTGGTGATAACTTCCGGAACGAGATATGTATGGGAAATCTTACCGATCGTGTACTTGATGGTAACAGTATTGTTAGCCTCATCAACTTCCGAAGTGAAGTTGTTTCGCTCAATACACTGAACAAACGAATCCAGCGTCTGCTCGTTGCCGGCGGAGTTTTTATACTTGACGATCATGAGCGCTTCCAGCTCCTTGTGACTCTTGTTGGCCACCTGAGCGGAAGAATACCAGCGATTGCCGTCTTTGTCCGTCAGCGTAAACTGTGTCGTGTCTTGGTCAAACACCAATGTAAGACTTCCGTTGGAGAGAGTTTTGACTCCAAGCTTCACTTCCGGATCATGCTGGTAAGGAATGATCTCCTCGATATTGGCAGCTGTCGTTTTCGTTCCGAAATGCCACGCGAGGAATACCAGAACACCGATCACCACAATTGCGATGGGGTATCCGATCAGTTTTGATTTGTTGTTCTTTGCAAATTCTTTAAGTGCTCTTTTCACTGATTTCATTTAACTACCTCCTTTCGCATTGTCATAATCGGAACAATATTTCCTTATATATGGAAATGAAGAATACCACCGCATCACTGATCAAACTGAAGAACAGCAGCGCGATGAACATGATGACTGCCATGCCCAGGAGGGAGATGAGAATAGCCACCAGACCCCAGCCGAGGGAGTAGTCATGAATCATCAGCACCGCACAGAGGATTAGGAAACCTGCCCAGATCAGTGCAAACGTGTTGAAGTAGGTGTAGAAGACGCCTTCCTCTTTCGTTGTGATATTACTGAGAAAGATCATCGGAATACCGATCAGCGGATACGGTGTAAGCGCGTATGCGGTTCCCATGTAGATCTCGTAATAGTGTCCTTTACCGTTCAGGAGTGTCGTGACACACCAGTTGGCCGTCACCCAGATGATCAACGGAACAAGAATACCGAGCGTATTGAGCCAGATACTGAACTCACTCCACCGGGTGTTATTTACAAGGAAACTACTGAATCGACGATCCCAAAGGTGCGTCAGCACGGTCAGGATGACGATTGTATGAGCGGCTGCCATGGAACCGCGCTTCTCATGCGTGAGATCCCAGAAGCCGTCGAATGGGTGAAGGATTACATAGAGTGCATACCGCAGCGTCTTGCGATAGTGTGCCCAGCCTTCCCCTTTGAAAAACGATGCGATACCGGAGAATACTTTACTCATGCCTCTCTAATCTCCTTTCGCAGTTTTCTTACCTTACGGACAATCTTCGGAATAATGACCAGCAGTGCAATCGCCACCACGAAGTAAATGATGTACTTCTCCACAACCTGTTCACGGTAATGCTGGTAAGCTTTCGAGTAGTTCTCGGAATCATGCGCATTCTCGAAATATCTCATGGCTTCCTCATAGTTGTCGGTACGAAGAAGAGCACGTCCGATACCGATGTAAGCCAGTTCGAGGTTGCCGTTATACTGGAGGATTCTCTTCCATACCTCTGCGGACTCGTCATAGTAACCGAGCTTATAGAGGCGAAGTGCCTCATTGATCATCCTGCCGTAATCCGTCATGGTAAACTCGGTGATGCTTCCCGCCAGACTGTCGAGAACCAGAATGGTCTCCTCGTCGAGGTTGTCCATCGAGATTGCCATGTACTTCTGGAAACGGCCGCGGGAATAACCCGTGTTGCCGAATGCATACAGGAGATTTCCCTGGAAGTCGTACATGAACAGCTTGCCTCTGGTCTTATCCAGACAGCAGTAGGTGTCATTGTTAAATGCGATCACATCAACAAACTTGGATGCGCCGGAAGGTGCGGTTCCCTTGGTATTGCCCCAGCTCAGGTCGCCCATCGGGAAAGCGGTACCGTTTCGGATCAGGATGTCGGTTCCCATTGCGTTCAACTTACGCACCGGCGTTGCGGTTCCGTCCCAGATATCCTGGTCCTCGAGGGAACTGATCGTCGCGTAGATGAATCCGCGGGAGTCAACACTCAGGTTGTTGTACTCGGTCGGAACGAACTGTGCGCTTCGGTCTCTCTGCTCCTGCGTCTTCAGCTTTCTCCACAGTTTCTGAATAAGACTGATCACAACTTTGGCAGCGCCCATATAACCCTTGAACGAACCGTCTTTGTTGAACTCCATAAAACCGTTCAATACACCCTGTGCCTGAACATAGGTGCGGTACGCCATATCCGTAACAAGATGCTCCGGATGGAAAATGAAATCCTTTCCGAGCGTGTCATCCTGCGGGTCGCGGATCACGCTGACCACGTTGAGGTCATAATCGCAATGGATAACGCGGCAGTGCTGGCAGTCGGCGATGTACAGGTCGTACTCGCGGTCCAGATCCTGGCGCACAACATTGGCCTTGCGCTCCTTCGGAGCTTTCGGTGCTTCCGTGGGAGTCGGAGTTGCTTCTCCGCCGTCTCCTCCCTCGGGAGTCGGGGTCGGAGTCTCCTCCGCTTCCTTCTGCTCTTCCTCACCGGCGGTTTCATCTTTCTTCTCTTCTCCGTCGGCAGGCGTTTCTTCAGTCTTGGCTTCGTCCGGGAAGACGTAGGGATCTCCGCGGTATTCGCCGTAGTTTGTCAGGCGATCTTCAAGTGTTACCTTCTTAACGAAGATATCGGTCGGGTTGAACAGTGTGTTGTCCACCGCGCCGTCGTAGGTCATAGCCTCTGCAAACTTCTGGGCAAGCTGGACCGTATAGATGATACGAACAAGTTCGTAAACACCTTCCACTTTTCTCAACTCCACGATGCGGTTGTTCTTGGTATCGCATACGAATACCAGATCATCGATACAGAACAGGCTGGTTGCACCGGAGAATCTTCCGAGTTCTTCATCCAGCGTGGCAGGGAAAACAACATTGGTCACCGCAAATGCGTTCGGTGATGCCATTTCCTCGCCCCAGTAACTGTACGAGTAGGTGTACCAGTCGTCATCATCAGCGATCGCGTTGGAGAGGGAGGAAAGCAGCATGCACAGAAGCATCAGCAGTACGATAAAACGTTTAGTACTCGTCTTCATCATTTTCCTCCTTTACTCTTTGATACCGGAGCTTGCCATGGTCTCGACGATGTTGCTCTGTGCGAGGATGAAGCAAAGCAGCGGCAGGATCATCATGAACAGGGTTGCTGCGGATGCTGCACCGGTACGGGCAACACCGCCTGCGCCGATCGTCTGCAGTGCAAACGGGAGCATCTTCAACTCGTCACGATAGATGTAGGTGGTACCGGCGTTGTTCCACAGTGCCTGGATTGAGAAGATCATCAGGGTGAGGATAGCCGGCTTTACAAGCGGCAAGACGATGGAAATGTAAACCTTAAGTTCCTTGGCGCCGTCAATCTTGGCAGCCTCGATCAGTACATCCGGGATACTGGACTCAATGAACTGCTTCATAAGGAAGAGTCCCATCGGCATTGCGAATGCCGGGATGATCAGGGAGAGGTACGTGTTCGTCAATCCGAGCTTTGCCATGATCAGGTAGCCCGGGATCTGTGTTACGTAACCCGTGAACATGAGGGCTACGGTAACTGCTGCGAAAAATGTTCTGCTTCCGGGGAAGCGATACTTGGCAAGCACATAAGCTGCTGCGGAAGCGATCATGATATGACCGACCGTTCCGACTGTCGTCACGAAGATGGAGTTGAACATGTATCTCGTGAAGGTGACGACACCCTGCTTATTCAGGAGCAGGAACAGGTCGCTGAAGTTGTCCGTTGTAGGCTGACGAACGAACAGCTTCGGCGGGTAGATAAAGAGCTCGTTCAGCGGTTTGAATGCCGCATTGATCGCATATACCAGCGGGAAAGCGAAGAACGCGCCGAAAATGCAAAGTACGATCGCAACACCGACGTCACCTGCGCGGGAACGATTCGGTTGTCTGCCGGATTTAATCTTTTTCATTGCTCGTTCCTCCTATCAGGTTCCCAGGCGCATCAGGAAACGCTGGATAAATTTATTACACAGGTACATAACTGCAAACAGCACGGTTGCGACGGCGGAAGCATATCCCATCTCGAATCGGTAGGAACCGTAGTCGATCAGGTGCGTAACAACGGTATGCGCCGCATAGTCGGTGCTCGGGAAACCACAGAGGTTCATCGAGACATCCGCGGTGTTGAAGGACTGGGAGATTGCCATGACGGCACCGAACATCAACATGGACTTCATGTTCGGAAGGGTAATGTACCACAGTTCCTGCCAGCGGTTGCGGATACCGTCCACATAACCGGCTTCGTACTGGTCTGCCGGGATGGTGTTGAGACCTGCGATGAAGGACAGGAAACCGGCACCAAGCGACAGCCACAACTGTACGACAATAACGATGACCAGCATGTAGCGGGGGTCAGTCAGCCACAGGACAGGGTTGTCCAGGAATCCCCACTCTACCATATAAGAGTTGAAGTAACCGTAAGCGTCACCACTGAAGATGATGCTCCAGATCAGATATACCTGACCGGAGATCGTCGGCGCGTAGAATACGAGCACCGCGATCGCGCGGATGCTTCTCGGCAGCTCATGGATCAGCCATGCGAAGATGAATGCCATGATGTAACCGATCGGACCTGTGATAGCCGCGATCAGGAACGTGTTCTTGACAGCGGTCAGGAAAATGTCATCCGCGAGGATCAGGTTGATGTAGTTCTGGAACCCGATGAATCTCGCCGGCTGCAGCACGTTGAAATACGTGAAACTGTAGCAGATTGAAACGATAACGGGCGCGATAAAGAACAGGGTAAAAACGATTGCGTAAGGCAGAAGGAACAGGTAACAGGTACTGTGGTCCTTGATGTCCTTCCAGAGGAAGTGAGCCTGACGCTTTTTACTTGCTTTCCAATTGGCTATACTCATTGTCTAGGCTCTCCTTTCTATTCTGTCGGAAGACCGAATTCTTTTCTCTTCTTGATCAACTCGTCATTGATATCGCGCGTGTAATCCAGAAGCGTCTCACGAGGATCCATGTTCTGGTTCATAACTTTACGGATCGCGTTGATGATGTGACGGTTGGTGTAGTATCCGCCGGGAACTTCAGGAGTACCGACAACCCAGTTCCACTGCTCAAGAAGCATCTCGCGCTGTGCGGTGCTCCATGCGAGCTGGTTGAATGCCTCAATGTTCGCGGATGCGTATCTTGCGGACTCACCCATGACAGCCTCAAGTTCCTTGCCGTAACGGGCCTGTACCTTCGAACTTCCCCACCACTGCAGGAACGTCCAGGACTCTTCCGGATATTCTGTTGTGCCGAGGATCATTGCACAGGTTCCCCAGCAACCGCAGCTTCTGTTGATATCCTGCTTGCCGTCGCCGTCGGCATCCACCGGATCGCCGTTCTCATCGACAACAGGTGTGCCGGGCAGAACTGCCATATCCCACAGACCGCGGATCTCCGGCGCGGAGACAACCAGCGTGTTGAAGTTGTTGAAATCTACGAAACCGATCGGCATCTCACCGGTACGGAAACGGTCGACAAAGTTGTAATCGGTCGGTGTCTTATAGTGCGTGAAGAACATCGTGTAATACTCGAACGCCTCAACCGCGATATCACCGTCGAGGAGTACGCGGGAACCGTTGTCGTTATACAGCTTGCCGTTTCTCTGATACAGCTGTGCGAAGAAACCGTTCATATCCGGGTTCGTCACACCGTTGATCTTACGCTCGGTGGAAGGTACGCCGACGTTCATGTTGGCATTCTGGATAACCGAAAGCATTGCGATCAGGTCTTCCCAGGTATCCGGGATCTCAAGTTTGAGTTCCTCAAGGATATCCGTGCGGTAGAACATCAGGTTGTAATACTGCGTCTCGGGAAGTCCGAACACGCCTTCGTGTTCCTGGTTGTTCTCGTCTTTGTACGTATATTTATAAGGAACATACGAAGACGGCATGAACTCGCTGAAGCACTCCTCAAAGCTCTTGATTCCCTTGGATGCATCGCCCTTAAACTGTGTCAGGTCAATGGACGCGCCTCGCAGAGCGTAGTTGACCGGTTCTCCGGAGGCAACGTTGAGTGCCACATCCGGACCGGTCTTCGCGACCGTTGCCGGAAGCAGAACCGCTGCGGTCATCAGGTCGACGTTGACACCGATGTTGTATGTGCCTACGAAGTCATCGTCGATCATGTCCTTCAGGATCGTACACTGGTCACGGCCGGCGAAGATCCAGACCGTGATAACTTTCATGTCATCGCTGTCCTCGTAAACGTTACCGATCGCGTTGTAGTCGATAACGAACGAAGCGAGGAAGGAACGGATCTCGTGTGCAGCCTTGTCGAGCCAGCTCACGGAGTCATCCGGGATATCATACTTGGTTCCGGATACGATCATGTAGTCGATATCCAGATTGGATTCTCTCAGGTTCAGGATGGAAGTACCAAGTGAACTTACATTGAGCTTGAATGTACTGAGGCCGCCCGGAATCTTGTCCGGGTCTTCAACGAAACGTTCCAGCTGCGTAGCCAGCGTAAGCAGGGAGCTGACCTGTTGTCCGGATTCACCGGTGTACTCGACAAGCTCATCGATGATCTTGTAGAGAACCTTGACTTCCGTCCTCATCGTGGAAATAACATCAGGATATTCCTTATCGATGTTATAGTCGCGGTCCGGATCCGGCTCCGTGCCGGTGTACACGAGAATACGACGATAAACCTGGTTCATACGGTACACGCTGTCGGTCATCTCATTGAGGATGTCACCGATCGCTCCGAGCGTAACCTGCAGACGGATCCGGTTAACGCCCGCGTTGAGACGGAACAGATACGGATTGCCGTCGTCGTCCGAAAGCGTAAGCATCTGCCAGTCATTGTCAAAGTCAAATTTGATCGCGGATACTTCCTTGAACGGAATCTCGCCGTTGATATACATGGAGCGGCAGGATACGTAACCACGGTTGTAGTTCTGACGGGTCTTCATCGTCAGACGATAGTAACCGTCACTCGGAACTTCCACTTCCCACTCGATCCACTGACCGGCATACTTCCAGTTCTGGCCGCCGCCCATGTTGATCACCTGGTGCTTGACATCGTAAGGCTCGGTTCCTGCAGAACTGCGGTCGTAGGTGGAATACAGGGACTGCGAAGATCTTGCCCTCGACTTCTCTCCCTGGACTTTCGTGCCGAAGTCCGTCGCCGCAGACGAAGTGTCTGCGCCGGCGATGTATTCTGCATACGTCGGATAGTCCTTAACAGGACTGAGGACCAGCGAGCGGAGGATCAACGTTTCCTGCTTAGCTTCGAAACGGATCCTGTTCTCTCCCTGGTCGAAATAAAAGCAATACGGGGTATCGACGTAACCGAGCTCATCGCAAAGGCTTACGTCCTCCCATCTGGGAAGTTCAACCTGAGCCGGACGGATCTCGTTGCCCTGGTTGTCCTTCTTGGGCTCCTTCTCATCTGTCCATACGCGAGGCAGCATGATCGCATCCGCACCGCTGAACGGCATTATATCGTTGATCTTCAGCACGCGCTCGATCTCGATGCCGCGGGACGTCTCCTTGTCCTGATCCGGATAGTAGCTGAGGTTAATATAGTAGAAACCCGCCTCCGGAACATTCGCTCTCAACTCGACGGCACCGCCCTCGTACGAGACGAGCGCATTGTCCACTCCGCCGATTGAAGCATACTTGTAGTTCGAGCTGTTCGCTGCAACGATCGCATCCAAAGGAACCTCGATCGTCTGCTGGGGTTTTGCCGCGCCGCTGTGGCGGAGCAGATAGGCGCTGTAGGTATCGCTGCGGCCTTCACTGATCAGTGTGTTGATATCAAGGTCGGCATACTTATCCTTATACGTCTTGGCTCCACTAAGCTTTCCGTAGATCAGAATCGCGGCAACGGCGAGAATACAAATCGCCACAACCCAAAAGGTTTTGCTTTTGAAAAATCTGCGCATTGCTTCCTCCGTTCCTGCCTTTACAGAGCATAAGCCCGCAATTTCGCCATTTTTTGACAAAACGGGGGCTTAATCGGGAATAATTTAAGGTAATTGTACTAAAAACCACTTGCAATTGCATATCAATTTTTGCTATATTTAAGTCAAAACTTGCGAATTTGTGCTATTTCTTTATAGGTGCCTTTGTTGAAAATGTTTACAAAATCGATTATTTCAGACAAAACCATCGCTTCTTTTTGGTGTTTTTCACCAAATTCCGGTCGGTATCGGAGCAAAAGCAGCGAAAACCGCTCTGTTTTTGTGCAGTTGCATCACATCAAATAGCAAGAAATGCAAAGTCTCGGGAGAATAACATGGCCAAAAATCTCAAGGGGGCATTCGAATCGGTTCCGTTTCATGAAAACGAATCCCTTCTCATGTACATCAACACGGAAAATGCGGATTTTGACACGCACTGGCACCCTGCCGCCGAACTCATCATGCCGATTGAGAACGGTTATCAGGTGACGATCGGGCGCCAGGTCTACCGCCTGAAAGAACGCGATATCCTGTTCATCCCGCCCGGAGAGCTTCATTCCCTGCAGGCTCCTCCCGGCGGTAAGCGCATGGTCTTTCTGTTCAACTTCACGCCGATCTGTTCATTGCGGGATTTCTCCTCTCTCCTGCCGGTGCTCGCCCAGCCTATGCTGATCCCACACAATGAGAGCAACGTTTCCGGTACGCTCGGTGACGCGAAGTCCGGTCTCCGCACTGCCGGATCCGGCAGCCGGTTTGCCGACGCGCTGTACGATCTTCAGGCGGGCATGCGCGCGGAAGACGGTACCCACCGTTTCCCGGATCGGGAAGATTCCAAAGCTGCCGTCCAGCACGGCAACGGATTCGCGAATCCCTCTGTGAAGGACGTAGATCTCCATGCGGAGATCGAGCGGTTGTTGCAGCGGATCATCGACATTTACCCGGACCGCAGCGAACCGCTGCGCGTCCCGATGATCTACTCCTACCTGATCCAGTTTTTCGTGTGTCTCGGGCGGCACAGGATCCGCCGTGACATGCTGACGCCGGACTCCAAAACGCGCCGGCAGTCAGACTGCTACGAGCGTCTCAACGCCTCGCTGAACTTCATCAACTCAAACTATATGAACGATATTTCCGTAGAGGATGCCGCGCGGGCCGCCGGCTTCAGCAAGTTTCATTTTTCGAGACTGTTTAAGCAGTTTACCGAGCAGACATTCTGTGAATATCTGAACCAGCGCCGCATCAGCGCTGCGGAGACTCTCCTGCTGAACCCGCGCCTGTCGGTCACCGACGTCGCGCTGCAGAGCGGTTTCTCCTCGCTCTCCACCTTCAACCGGACATTCCGCGCACTGAAATCGTGCACGCCGTCCGAGTTCAAGGCGTACCATCAGCGGCGCGGTTTGCGCATCCGACGCCACGGTAGCAGTTCGTCCGCATCGCCGGAACCTGCGATGCCTGAACCTGCAGTCCGTGAGACCGCATCCGCCAAGAGTTTCTGACCTCACAACAAAACTGCCCCGCATGGTTGACCATGCGGGGTGTTCTTATCGTTCTTATGCTTCTTCGGAAAATGCGGCTTCTCCGCTGTGTTTTCTCCGATCGGCGTTTAGCATTCTGTTGTGTATTGATTGCTTTCGCACAACTCTCACAGTGTACCGTTTCCTTTTGCGAAACCGTCACTGTGCACTTGGTTACTGCTGCGGAAGTCTCACCGTGGCATCATCCGGAGTTTCCGCTTCGGCAACGGTATCGTTCACCGCCGCTGCTGCTTCATTTACGGCACCGGGGATGACGCCGCCGGTCCATGCGGAGAAATCACTCGCCGCATCATCTGCGGTCTCTTCCACGCGATCCGCGACAGCATTTGCGTTCGCCGCATACTCATTGACTGCCTGTGCGGGAGCCTGGTAAGCAGGCTGCTCCGGTGCCTGGTAAACAGGTTTCTCAGGAGCCTGGTAAGCGGGCTGCTCCGGTGCCTGGTAAACAGGTTTCTCAGGAGCCTGAGGCGCCTGATATGCAGGCTGCTGCGACTGCTGCGGTGCCTGGTATGCGGACTGCTGCGGCTGCTGAGGCGTCTGAGGCGCCTGGTATGCAGGCTGCTGCGGTGCCGCAGGCGCGCTGGGAGCCTGATATGCGGGCTGCTGCGGTGTCTGAGGCGCCTGAGGTGCCTGGTAAGCCGGCTGTTGCGGCGCCTGATATGCAGGTTGCTGCGGTGCCTGAGGTGCCTGGTAAACCGGCTGCTGAGGTGCCTGGTTAGCTGTCGCAGGATTACCGTACAGAGCTGCCGTCGGGTTCGCATAACCCGCAGCCGGTGCAGCCATATACGGATTGGCTCTTGTTACACTGTACGGATTGACCGGCTGCGCACCGTTCATTCCTGCACCGTTCTTCACCTTCGCAGCATACTCGTCAACCCATGCGCAGGCCCATCTGACAACAAGCAGTATGAAGATCAGGCCGGTCAGATACAGTCCCGTGTCAAGGTACGAAACCGAGATGCCGACGTTCCCCTTCTTCCAGCTGTCCGACGTGTACGGCAAAATGTCGAGCAGAACAACCAAAATGAGACCGGCGGCCGCAAAAAACGCCGTCAGGAAGCCGAATCCCTTCGCGGCCGAAGACCCGCTGAGAACGAAGATTGCCATCAGCAGAACAAGCAACGAGACCAGTGCGATCAGCACATAACTGGCGATAAACTTGATTGTGAAATCAGCGGTCCACTTGACATTTTTCTGCTTGTTCAGATTTTCGATGAGCTTGTAAAGTCGATATCCGACTGCTCCGCAATTGATAAGCGCGCCTACGAAGAACACGCCCCGGTTATTCAGGAACAGAGCGATCACAAGCACAAACATCGCAGCGATCCCCGCAACCCAGACCCACATGCCTTCACGGGTCGCTTTCTCCTCGAACAACAACTTAAAAACTTTCCAGAATTTCAGATCACTGTCTTTGCATTCCTGCCACAACGGCATGAAAAACGAGTACAGCTCAGACAACAGGAAGAACAGTATCCACCCCGCCGCTGCGCGGGAAAACATCTTGCTTTTTGTTACCATGTCGATACCTCCTTGTGAATTTCGCTGTTTTGCTCCGCCCTCAGCGGAACAAACGGGATCTATGTGAAAACGCAAAATCCGTTCTCATCACGATTTGAAGTAAATGTGCGAGTTCGGCTCCGAAGCCTCACTGTTTTTTTCGTCAACCTTTTCACCGGCCTCTTCCGCTGTCTCCTCGGCAGCCTGCCGCGCTACCACATCCTCAATGTGCACATAGTGGATCAGCAGGGCGCACATCACAACGACAAATGCGTAGTTAAAAACCATATACACAAGCCGTACGCCGTTCAGTCCGTAAAATGCAGCGAGATCCTTCACGACACCCGTGAACACCGTCAGAAACAGAAACAGGTAGATCAGCTGTGTCTCTTTGTGGTTCTGGAACCGGTCGCACTCGCGAAGAAAACACAGCGTGGAAAACATGAGCGCGGCGCCGGAAATGATCGCAAGTCCGAAATTGATGAAGTACTCCGGACCGTACAGCTGAATCCCGTTGGTGTAAAACGGGAGCAGTCGCGCCAGCGCATACAGTGCCGCCCCGGCCGCGGGAAGCGCGACATATTTCAACTTCACGCGAGGCATCAGCCACCCGAATTTGGAGGCGAGCTTCTTAAGTTCGCTCTTCTTCGAGACCTCGGGTCTCGCGTACGACCACACGATCAGCAGGGAGATCAGGAGAAACAGATATCCCAGAAACTCCGAAGCAACATCCAGCGTCAAACGTGCTCCCACAACATCCTCCAGGATCATCCGCTGCGTCACGTCCCCGTAATTCTCCGCGAATTCGTAATCCGGGTACTGCACGTCTGTCTTCACACGCACATCGATGCACAGAAGCAGTGCGCCGAGGATCAACAGGATCAGAGCCGCGTGGCGCGCGTGGAAAGCGCGAAAAGAATTGTTCCGCAAATCACTCATAGTTACCAGTCCAAACCTTTGTTTTCAAAGAGTCCGCCGGAATCCTCATCCGGCACAGCCGAACAACGAAACCCGGGAGGGCTCTCATTTTCCGAATCGATCAGGCCTCGTCCTCCTGCTCAACCATCGCGACCGCCTTATCGAAGAGCTCCTCCACTTCCTTCGAAGGCTTCGAGGTGCAGAGCGTCACGATAACACAGACGATCAGGCTCACGATGAAGCCGGGGATGATCTCGTACAGGCCGCTGAGCGTGCCCGTGAAGATCGCGTCTTCTTCGGATAGGATCATTCTGCCGGCGGTTGTAGCCCATGTAATATCCACTACGAAACCGCTGATGATACCGCTGATCGCGCCGGCATAGTTAAACCGCTTCCAGTACAGCGAGAGAAGGATCGCAGGTCCGAATGCCGCGCCGAACGCGCCCCATGCATTTTCCACGAGATCCATGATGCTCTTGTTGCCGATATAGGCGATGAAAAATGCTGCCACACAGATGAACGCCACCACGAAACGACCGGCCCACATGACTTCCTTGTCACTCGCATGTCTGCGCAGCGGCTTGTAAAGGTCGCTGGAAAATGCGGACGACGAGGTGAGCAGCTGCGAATCCGCCGTGCTCATGGACGCTGCAAGGATAGCCGAGAGCAGCACACCCGCGAGGACAGCCGGGAACACGTCACGGACAAGGCGAATGAACACAAGTCCCTTCGTATCGTCGTTCAGAATGTCGCCGAGATACCGGCGCGCTACAAGACCCACAACCGTTGCCATCGCAAGGATCAGGAAGGTCCAGAGGATACCGATGATCTGGGAGCGCTTCATCTCCTTCTTCGAGCGGATGGACATGTAGCGCACAAGGATGTGCGGCATGCCGAAGTAGCCGAGACCCCAGCCGAGACCGCTCAGGATGGTGATGATCGCAGGGCCGTCCAGTTTGCCGGAGCTCAGGAAATTGTAATAGTTATCGCCGAGCACATGCGTGGGCTCGATAAAGCCTGCGCCCTTCATCACGATGACCGCCACGATCGGCGCTGCCATCAATGCCGCAAGCATCAGAAGGCCCTGGAAGAAGTCCGTCCAGCACACGGCGTTAAATCCGCCGAGGAACGTGTACGCTACGATGATGATGGCCGCAGCGGCCATAGCCGTCTTGCGTCCGTCATCCGTAAGGTTGAACACGGTCTTGAAAAGATCACCGCACGCAGAAATGCTCGATGCGGAATAAATGCAGTATACGATAATGAACACGATCGCGCAGACCGCCTGAAGAGCAACGTTCTTGCTCAGGAAACGGTTGTTCAGATACTGCGGGATCGTGATGGAATCCTTCGAGGCGATGGAAAATGTACGAAGCCTCGGCGCTACGAAGAGCCAAGCCAGTATCGTTCCGATGAGCAGACCGACGCTGATCCAGATCTTGCTCATGCCGGCGAAATAGATCGCACCCGGCAATCCCATCAGTACCCAGGCGCTCATGTCCGACGCACCGGCACTCAGCGCTGCCACGGGACCGCTCATGCCGCGGCCGCCGAGGAAATAATCCTTCTCGCCGCCGGTTTTCGACTTGATAAAGAAGTAGACGCCGATACCGATCACTAACACAAAGTACACGACAAACGCAATGACTTCCCAGTTCATAACGCAGACCCTCGCTTTGTTTTAAAATCTTCAACACGTTACCGTAATGAAGTGCCTTGCTATAATATACTAGTTTACCCTAAAGAAGAGAAAAATGCAAGACACGAAATTCCGCGTTCCTCGACCGTATTTGCCGCTGCACGAACCTCCTGTCAGTGAAAAAACGGCCCTTTGCTTGGCTGTTCGGCAGTTGTGTTCTACCGCAGTAGAATTGTTATTTTATCGCTTTTCTATTTTATTACATGGCTTTGAAGCGCAAATCATTCTACAGCGCTCGACTATTATCTTTAAAAACGTCCGATCACCGAACTTCCGTGTCATCACGGCGGTTCACTCCGCGGCAAGCCACTCTGTCGCGTACCTCATCAGCGTCTCCCTGGTGTTGGCTTCCGGATTATCCAATACGACCTCGAGAAGCCGCTTCAATGCCTCCCCGAGTTCCGGCCCGGTCTGATAGCCGAGGCTGATCAGCACTTTTCCGTCGACGGCCAGGTCCCGGATGGAAACGCACTGTTCCTTCTCCAGGATCCGCTCGAACTCACGCTCGAACCTGTCGACTTCGCGCATGCTTACCTCAAAGTAATCCGGATGCTGGCCTCGGATGTCCGCCCTCTGTATCGTAAACAGGTACTTCATGCGATCCTTGCCGATCTTGCTCACAAGGTGGCGCACCGCCTTCGGATAATCAACCGCCTTCACAAGATCAAACCGGCAATCGTGATACAGCACAAGCGCCGTCACCAGATCCGTGGTCTCATTGTCGAACTTCAGGCGGCGCAGTACTTTTCTTGCAATCTCCGCCGAAGCCTTCGGGTGCCCCTTAAAATGCTGCTTGCCGTGTTTGTCCGTTGTCCTGGACTCCGGCTTGCCGGCATCGTGCAGAAGCATTGTCATATCATACACCATGCGCTCATGTTCATCCGCCGCCAGGTAGGCCGGTTCCTCATGCATGGCGAGTAACGTTTTGACCGTATGCACGCCCACTCCATAGAGATGATGAGGATTCTTCTGCTCCGTCTCCATCATGACATCCCACTCCGGCAGGACGATGCTCGTCGCGCCTGTCTCGTACGCCGTGATCATCAGTTCCGGATGCTCGCCGGCAAGAAGTTTTACAAGCTCGACACGCACGCGCTCCGCGCTGACCGCCTCAAGTCGCGGTGCCAGTTTCTTCATGGCCGCCAGCGTATGTTCCTCAATCTCAAAACCAAGCTGCGACGCAAACCTGAGCGCGCGCAGGATCCGAAGCGCATCCTCCGCGAACCGCTCCTCGGGCACGCCCACGCAGCGGATACATTTTCGCGCCAGGTCCCCCATACCGTCGTAACGGTCGACAAGACCGGTATGCGGATTGTACGCCATCGCATTGATCGTAAAATCTCTGCGCAACAGATCCTCATCAAGATTTCTCGTGAACGTCACGCTACTCGGGTGACGTCCGTCCTCATATCGGCCATCCACACGGTACGTTGTGACCTCGTACCCGACGTGGTGTTCCATCACGGTCACCGTGCCGTGCTCAATCCCCGTGTCAATCGTTCTCGGGAAAATGGCTTTCACCTGCTCAGGCGAAGCCGACGTCGTGATATCCCAGTCCTCCGGCTCTCGGCCGAGCACCGAATCGCGCACGCAACCACCGACGGCGTACGCTTCGTACCCCGCCTGTTCCAGTTTCTCAATGATCCGCACCGCATCCGCGGGCATTTGAATGACCGGTTCCATGCGCCCTCCAAATTCGTTTCCGCTTTCGCACCTCGCGAAAGCACACTCTCATTATACCTGCACCCGGGATTCCTTGCAACCGGTTTCGAAAGCCGCCCTTCCCGGAGCGCCTGCAACCTGTCTCGAAAAGCTGTCCTTCCGACAGCTTCCTCACTTTTGTTCCTCTATGCACAAATTCAAAAACGCCCCGATTCCTTTGGTCACATCCCTCTCAACCGGACAACCGGTACTAAGAGATCAAATCCTATGGGATCAGGGCGTTCTTCTATGGTTTGGTCAAGACGTTAATCAGTTCAATTCCTCGTCGGTTTCCTTACGTCTTCTGCGCGCTGCCACAAACATGACAAACGCCGCGCCGAGAAGGCCTGCGATATAGATCGGATTCATGGTGTCTCCGGTCTTCGGCGTTGACTCGTTGTTATTCTCAGCATTCTCGTTTGCAGGATTCGTTTCCCCCTTCTGCTCCGATTTTCCGGTTTCTTCCTTCTTCTCGGGCTCCGCCGGATTCACCTGCTCCTCCTGCTGCTCAGGTTCCTCCTGCTGCTCAGGTTCCTCCTGCTGCTCGGGCTCTTCCTGCTGCTCAGGCTCTTCCTGCTGCTCAGGCTCCTCCTGCTGCTCGGGCTCTTCCTGCTGCTTTGGCTCTTCCTGCTGCTCGGGCTCTTCCTGCTGCTCGGGCTCTTCCTGCTGCTTCGGCTCTTCCTGCTGCTCAGGCTCTTCCTGCTGCTCAGGTTCCTCCTGCTGCTCAGGCTCTTCCTGCTGCTCGGGCTCTTCCTGCTGCTCAGGCTCTTCCTGCTGCTTAGGCTCTTCCTGCTGCTCAGGCTCTTCCTGCTGCTTCGGCTCTTCCTGCTGCTTCGGCTCTTCCTGCTGCTTCGGCTCCTCCTGCTGCTTCG